>CAVZXI010000039.1:0-75703 GCA_963779235.1 Pyrinomonadaceae bacterium | reverse complement strand
CCCACGGGGATTGCTCGACCCTTCCATGGGTCTTGCCCCTGCGGGCCAGGCGCGCGCGGCGCTTCTTACCGCTGAGCTCCTCCAGGTCTTCGATCGACGCGGCTGACCGAGGTCGTTGCGGAACACTGTGATGTCGATGTCCTCGGAGAAACGATCGATCAGTCCGAAGCCTTCGACAGCGACGTGCCGCCCTTGAACAGCAGGCGCGGGCCGCCGGGGCAGTCGATTGAACAGGGCGTCGAGCGTCCAGCACACCCAGAAGTCCTTCTCGACGTTCTGGTCGGTCGTGCCGAGCCGCCGGGCGGTTGCGACGAACGAGGTCGCGCCGATCCTTCGGACGCCGCGATGATACGCCTGTAGGCCGCATGCACGACGGCACTCTCGTCCGCTGGGAACCGCCCTGCGTTCGGCGGCAGTCGGAGGTCCATCATGCGGATGCTCCGGCCGAGCGTCGGAGGGGCGCGTGGCTGGGCCTCCGAGGAGTTCGCGGACGAGTGACTGCATCCAGATCGGAAGCGTCTGAAGTCCCTGCCTGAGGTCCGTCTGAGCCGCGAGCCGTGGGTTTTGTCCGCTAGCAGCGCCTGCACTTCCGGTCGATGTGGTCCGTCCCGAGCCAAGCACATCGTGCGACCAGTCGAGCGCCTGGACGATGCGCATCGCGGGGCGACGCGCCCAGTAGTGGCGACTCGGGGCCGCCGCTTGAACGGATCTCCTGATTCCCGAGGTGAATTGGCCGGAGGCGCGCGTCGGTGAGGCACCGTCGACGCGCGCAGGGACCGCCGTCGTCAGGCCGAGGTCGTTCGCAGCCGTGAGCCCATCGATGACGACCGGATCTGGTCGCGCCGGGCTACCGCATCGATGACGGCGCGCGAGTCGGGCCGTGGCTCGCTTGGTGAGGCCGCTCATCCGCGGCTTGTCGTAGAGGCCGCGATCCACCCGGGGGATCGCCGTTGGCCGCCACCGCTGGAGAGCCTTATCGACCGCTGCGCGAGGACCCAGATCGAGGAAGTCCACGGGAGTCCACACCTGGGCAGATTGCCCCGCGACCCCGGTTCAGCATCCGAGAAGTCAGGTCCAGGCGCGGAGCCTCGTGACGTCGCCATTTGTCCGAAGTATACGTCATTTTTCGGACAAATAGCGAACAACTGAGGACGCCGTCGCCTGGACGGGACACCGGCAACTTAGCTATTTCAGTTCCGTGACCGCGCCGCCAGCCTGACGCCATCTAGTCCGCCCTACACTTAGAGCCGGCGAGGATCCCCACACCCCATGCTTCCCGACTACGGCAAGATTAAGGCGCGAGTCCAGCGCGACTTCCTAAAGTGGGCGCAATCGCAGATTCCCATCGCCACACCGCTCCTCAAGGGCATCGCGAAGTTCCGACAGCACGAAGGCCGAATCGGGCAACTCAAGCGAGTCGATCAATCGGAAAGCACGATTGACTATGGCCGTTCAGAGTCCCAGTTTTCGCTCACGCGCGAGGACGTGCACGTTCGACGTCCCGGCGATGCAGAAGAAGCTGATGAAGGTCGCCGAGGACTTCGGCAACGACCAGAGCAAGCGGCTGTTCGAAGTCGTGAAGCAAGCCGCCGACGAGGTCGGCAATGTCGTTGACGGGCGAGGCGAGGAGCCCTCCCCGGAGAAGATGCTCGACTTGTTCCGACGGGTCGATATGGATTTCGATCCCGTCACCCTGCAGCCGAAGCCGGGTCTGACCTTGGTGATGCATCCCGACATGGCAGCGAAGATGGTCCCGAAAATGAAGGAGTGGGAGAACGACCCCGACTTCAACGCCGAGCACGGGCGCATCATCGACCAGAAACGCGAGGAATGGCGTGCTCGAGAGGCTCGTCGAAAACTGGCTGACTAACGCGGGAGAGCGCGGGTACGAGGTTGCGTTCGCTCAGCTCTTGGCCGCCGAGGGCCACAGCGTTCTTCAGGGACCCGTTCATCACCCGTTCGAGCACGGCAAGGACATCCTGACTGTTTCGGCCGAGGGTCAGCTGCATGCCTACCAGCTGAAGGGGCCAGACCTCCGCACGCTCGATGAGTTTGAGAAGATTCAGCCCCAGCTGCTGGCGCTGGCAGCGGCCGGCATTACTCATCCCGCCGTGGCGCCGCCGCGACGGCCCGATCGCGTCTTCCTCGTCACAAGTGCGAAGCTGACCCCACCTGTTCGGGATCGCATCGAGAAGTTCAACTTCGGCAACACGCCGACCGGCCTGCCACCGATTGAGCCCATCGAGCTGGAACAGCTCACCAAGCGGTTCGTTCTCGCGCATGGGGCTTACATGCCCCAGGAACTCCCGGACATCCAAGTCCTGATTGAGCTGTACTACTCTGACCCCACTACGCTTTCCCGATCAAGAGATTTGCGAGCTATTCGACTTCGCTGCTGCCCTTTCCACCGCGCGACCCGAAGAAAGCAGACATTCGCCGAGCGGTGGCGAGCGCCGCGCTCTTGACCGCGTACGCATCGGCTGGGTGGCAGCGCAGCGGGAACAGCCTCTGTGTCGCGCAGGCATGGCTAACCTTCTGCATCACGCCTCCTCAGGTTCGCTTCCGAGACGGGCGCACCGCCGAAATTGTGGCAGGACTCGTACGATTTGGGATTCGACGCCGCTCGCGCGAAACTCGCATCACTCTCGAAGGAAGTCGCTCTCGCCCCGGACTGTGGCGTGCCACATCTCGCGGAAGGCGTCGTGTACTCCACTCGTGCGCTCCTCATCGGAGGTTACCTGAGCGCCTATCTGATTTCGGAGCGCACTCTCTGTCCCATCGACGCCGACCTCCTGGAGAACGTGCGAACGGCGCTCACCCGCGAGATCGGACGCGTCAAGATTCTCGGTGAGAGCGAAGTGCCGGCTCTCCTGGCGTACTGCGCCGCCTTGGAACAGATCGGCGAACAAAGTGGCCGGCGAGCGACTCGCGCGAAGCCTGCTCGCGACGCTGGTTTCCCTGAACCAACGTCATTCTGGGCGTGCGCTTCCCGACCCTTACCACGATGCCGAGCAGGTGATTTCACGACTGCTGAACATGGGACAGCGATTTTCCCGACGATGAGGAGTTCGACGGTCGCTCCTACACCTTGCATATCGCGATCGAGTGGCTCACCCGTCGGCTGTGGCGGCAGTTCATTGCGGCGCTGTGGGCGCCGATCACTCGGATCGAGTTCCTCGAGTTTCGCCCTGATGATCCAGCGGGCTACCTCGCAGTGAAGTGTGACGACGGCAAGCTTCTCAGATGGTTCGCCGCTGAGCCGGAAAGCTGGAAGGCGTTGCTCGCTCGCGCCCGAACGGTAGATAAGACTCTTTTGCCCGGACTACTCCTCCAACGGAGGGAGCTACTGCCATACTTGCCCCTGATCTTTCCTCACAGGTTCACGTCAGCTGTCGCCGGAGCGATTGACGCGCTCGCCGCCGATCCCACATGGAACGCCGCAGTGGAGTCGCCGCCAGGCCCGTGAAGTCGTTCAACGCCTGGCTGGCTCCTCCACTTCGCAACTCAGGCGTTAACGCCTAAAGCCCGGAGCCATTGGATGGTGGGGTGAATGCCTCTTCTTCGGGGCTTCTAGAGAGCTGATCACGTAATCGCGCCGGTTTTTGGGCGCGGGGGATCGACTCGCCGATCGTCCTGTGATCTGATGGGCGCATGCCCACAGCGATCCGCTGGACGGTCCGACGCTGAAGGCGGAGGAGCAGTCGCGGCCATGCGTGCACCGCATCGGGAAGTTCTACGTGTTTCTTCGGACGTCCGCGCGGAGCTCTTCGACGAGGCGTTCCAGGCGGAGTTGGCCGCGGCGTATCAGCCGCGCGGGACGGCGCCGTTACCGGCAGCGCTGCTGGCGATGGTGACAATCCTCCAAGCCTACGACCAGGTTGGCGATGCCGAAGCGGTGATGACCGCCCGCGTGGACCAGCGGTGGCAATTGGTGCTCGGTTGGTGTCTGGGCACGACGGACGCGCCGTTTTCGCAGGGCGCGCTCGTGAAATTTCGTGCGCGGATGATCGCGCACGACCTGGATTCAAAACTCCCCTTGCGATCGCACGGTGGCGCTGGCCAAGCAGACGTGAGGCCGCTTCGGCTGGCAGGCGTTACGCGCGGCGCTGGATTCGTCGCCGTTGGTGGGCGCGGGCCGCGTGGAAGACACGTGGAATCTCCTGGGGCGCGCGTTGCGGACGGTGGTGACGTGCGCCGCCACGACGTTGAAGGTCCCGCGCGAAGCAGGTCCTGCAGGGGGCGGGCGTGACGCTCCTGGGTCCCGGTCTCAAAGCGGCGTTGGACATCGATTGGGGCGATCCCGCCGCTCAGGCCGACGCGCTCGCGCGATTGCTCGCCGAGGTCGATCGGGTCGAGGCGTGGGTGGCCGCCCACGTGCCGGTCGCGGACGCGCCGGCCGTGCAGGCCGCGCTCACCGCGCTGCGGCGCGTGCTGGCGCAAGACCTTGAGCCCGAACCGACAAAAGGACAGCGGCGGATCCGGCGCGGCGTCGCCGCCGACCGCATGCCCTCCCTGGGCGACCCGGAGATGCGGCATGGGCGCAAAACGCGGACGAAGCGCTTCACCGGCTACAAACGCCACGTCATCAAACTCGTCGACGCCGACCTCATCGTCGGGGCCGTGGTGCGCCCCGCGAACGAGCCCGAGCACCACGCGCTGGCCGCGCTCGAGCCGGCCGTCACGCAGTATGGCCCGCTTGCGCGGCGACAATTAGATCTGCCGCATAGCGACAACTAGATCTGCCGCTTGGGGTCGGCCGGCCGGCCTGTGTCAGCCTGTGATCAATGGTCACGGATGCGCAGGTTCGGCTCATGAGGCAGAAACGTATGGATGGCAAGACCCAGGCGGCCGCGGCGGCCGCCAGCGGCATGAGTCTTCGGACCGCGCGGGAGTGGGACACGGGCCGGTGCCGTCGGCGACGAAACAGCCCCGCGATTGGCGGACCCGTCCGGATCCGTTTGCGGCGGTGTGGCTCACGGACGTCGAGCCGCTGTTGCGGAGCGACGTCAAGGGCGTCCTCGAAGCGAAGTTGGTGTTGGAGGTGTTGCGCACGCGCTACCCGGAGCAGTTTCACGCGGGGCAGGCGCGGACGCTGCAGCGGCGCTTTCGCGACTGGCGGGCGCGGCACGGCGTCGAGCCCGAGGTGTTCTTCGAGCAAGTCGCCGTGCCCGGGCCGCGAGGCGGCGATCGACTTCACGCACGCGACCGACCTCGGCGTGACGATCGCCGGCGATCCGTTTCCGCACCTGCTGTTCGAGTTCGTGCTCAGCTACAGCCACTGGACGTGGGTGGCGGTCGCGTTCGGCGAGACGTTCGAGGCGCTCGCCGCCGGCGTCCAAGGCGCGCTGTGGGCGCTCGGCGGCGTGCCGGCGGTCCTGCGCAGCGACAATCTGTCGGCCGCGACCCACGAGCTGAAAGCCAGTAGCGGGCGCGATCTGACGCCGCGCTTTCGCGCCGTGCTCGAGCACTACGGGATGCGCTCGAGCCGGATCACGCCGGGCCGCGCGCATGAAAACGGCGTCGCCGAGCAAGCGCATCGCCGCCTGAAGTCGCTGGTCGCGCAGGCGCTGCTCGTGCGGGGCCATGCGGCCTTCGACGACCTCGCCGCGTACGAGCGCCTTCGTCCAGGAGGTCGTCGCGTACTGGCGCAATCGGCCGGCGGCGGCGCGCCTGGCCGAGGAGCGGCCGGCGCTCCGCGCCCTGCCCTCGGCCGCGATTCCCAGCTACACGACCTACTACCCGGTCGTGCGGCGGTGGAGCACGATTCGCGTGGCGCATCGCACGTACTCCGTGCCCGCGCAGTTGATGGGCCACACGGTCGAAGCCCGCGTGCATCCCAATGTCGTCGAGGTCCGCTACCGCGACCAGGTCGTGCAGACGATGCCGCGGCTGCGCAAAGAGGACGAGCACCGCATCGACTACCGCCATGTCATCGGCTGGTTGGTGCGCAAGCCCGGCGCGTTTGCGCGGTACCGCTATCGCGAGGACCTGTATCCGTCGGTCACGTTCCGGCGCGCGTACGACGCGTTGGTGCGGACGCACGGCGAGCGCGCCGACGTCGAGTACCTGCGGATCCTGCACCTGGCCGCGACCGCCGGCGAAGCGCGGGTGGTCGACGGTCCTCGCAGCCGTGCTCGATCAGGTCGGCGGCTTCGACTACGTCACGGTGCAAGCGCAGGTGGCGCCGCCGGTGCTGACGGTGCCGGTGATCCACATTCCGGCGCCGGACCTCGCCGTCTATGATGCGCTCCGCGCCGGAGCGGCGGCATGAGCCGCGCCGCCACGACGCCGCACCGTCGGCGATCAGATCACGACCCTGCTCACGGGGTTCACGCTCACGACCGCCGCGCGCGAGTTGGTCTCGCGGTTCGTCCAAGCGGAGCAGCAGCCGGCGCTGCCCGCTGCTGCTCGAGGTCCTGGAGCTCGAAGCGCAGGAGCGACACGAGCGCCGCATCACGCGCTTGCGCCGGGCGTCGAAGCTGCCGCCGGGCAAAACGTTCGACACGCTCGATGAAGGCCGCTTGCCGCCGGCGCTGGTGCGTCGACTCCACGAGCTCGCCGAGGGCGACTTCCTCGACGACGCGACCAATGTGCTTGGCCTTCGGCCTGCCGGGCGTCGGCAAGAGCCACGCGATGTGCGCCGTCGGCCACGCGCTCGTCGACCGCGGCCACGCCGTGCTCTTCATGCCGACCTACAGCCTCGTGCAGGAGCTCCTGGCGGCGAAGCGGAATCTCGAGTTGCCGCGCGCCTTGCGCAAGCTCGATCACTTCGCGGTGCTGATCCTCGACGACGTGGGCTACATCCAGCAGAGCCCCGAGGAGGCCGAGATTCTCTTCACGCTCCTCGCCGAACGCTACGAGCGCCGCTCGGTCTTCATCACGAGCAATCTGATCTTCGCGCAGTGGGATCGGATCTTCCGCGATCAGATGGCGACGGCCGCGGCGATCGATCGCCTGGTGCATCACTCGGTCCTGCTGGAATTCGATGTCCCCAGCTTCCGGACCGAGCACGCCAAACGCCGCGGCAAGGCCGCGCCCACTAGTCCGACCGGCAGACCCGACACCATGAATCGGGTGCCGCCGTGGACGACGCGTGGCCGCCGGCCTGACCGCTCCAGGTTCTCTGCGGGCGCCTACGCGCCTGCCGGCGCTCCGGCGCTGACGTCGACTCACGGCCACCGACCGGCCGACGACAACAACCGAGTGCCGCCTGGTGGTGGGCGACACTCCTTTGCTGACCCTTCGCCGGCAGAAATAGTTGTCGCTAACCGGCAAAAGTAGTTGACGCCGCGCACCGCTCGCCGAGCTCGCGATCCATCGCGGCTACTTGGCCAGTGCGCGCATCGGCCCGCTGCATGCCCGCGGCGTGACCATTCGCGCGAAAGCCTGGCGGAGTCCCAACGGCGACCCGTTTCCCGAAACAGGCGTTCACGATCGACCTCGCCGCGCGCCGCGTGACCTGTCCCGCCGGCCAGACGGTGGCGATCGCCCCCGGCGCGTCGACCGTGCAGTTCCGGCCGCCCCGTCTGTCAGGCCTGCGCGCACCGCGCGGCCTGCACAACGGCGCGCAGCCGCTCCGTCTCGCTGCATCCGCAGGAAGCCTTGCTGCAGACCCTCGCCGCCGCGCAGCGGCAACCCGCAGGCCGCGCGCATTTGCGCGACCGCACCGCCGTCGAGCACACGCTCGCTCGCATCCAACAGATCCAA
Source organism: Pyrinomonadaceae bacterium (assembly GCA_963779235.1). Classification (GTDB taxonomy): domain Bacteria; phylum Acidobacteriota; class Blastocatellia; order Pyrinomonadales; family Pyrinomonadaceae; genus JAIBCC01. The sequence continues at coordinate 67,996 of CAVZXI010000039.1, read as the reverse complement.
GGCCCGCGCGCCCGCTACAAGGGCGTCCGCAAGAACACCCTCGACCTGCGACGCACGGCGACGGTCGTCAACCTCCAGCGTCTCGCACGAATGACAGCCGCCGCGTGACAGTTACCTGTTCAGCTCTAGCCGCGTTCTTGCAGAGAGGCCCCTCTGCCATGCCAGCTGCCATGCCGACACCCCCTGAACACCCCTGAAACGGGTGCCATGCCGGGTGCCATGCCGAAATCGACGGTTTCTGACGGGTAGAGACGGCCTGGGATTGCCAGGGAATTTGCGAATTGCTCAGCAAACTGGCGCGCCTGGCAGGTCTCGAACCTGCGACCCTCGGCTTAGAAGGCCGATGCTCTATCCCCTGAGCTACAGGCGCGCTCCGCCATTGTACGGGACGCCAACCGTTCGGCCCTACACGCTCGGGAGAGGCGCCGCCCGAGAGCGCCGTCGGTAGCCCTTCCGGTGTTCGCTGGGGGCCATTGACTGCAGGCGTCTGCCGTCCTTCGTCCGTCGTCTGTGACCGTTGCCCGTCTGCTCTGCTCTGTCGGCCGTCGGTTTGGGCTGTGGGCCGTGGGGCTGTTCGCGGTGGACTGTGGGCCGTGGACCGGAGCCCGTCGGCCGTCCGCGGTGGGCCGTTGGCAGTCTTCCCGTCTGCTGTCGTCCGTGGCCTGTCGGCTATGGGCCGTGTGCTGTTGACGGCCCGTCCATCTGCTGGTCGTCCGTGGGCTGTCGTCTGTTCGCTGTGGGCCGTGGCCTGTTGACCGTAGGCCGTGTGCCGATGCCCGTCTGCTGTCGTCCGACGGCGGAGACTAGACTAGGTCTGATGACTAAGTCAACTGACTAGCGCGACCGCCACCGCCGCACCGGTGACTCGCGGCACCTTCTGCGCGTCAGCGTTCCGATCGTCACGCACCACTCGTCGGCGACCACCGGTGAAGCTCACACGCAAGCTCTGTCCGCATCCGAACGCCTGAACCTGCTACGCTGGCGCCTTCCGCGCCCGAGCCGACGACTAAGAGCGCGTTTCAGAACTCCTCGCTGTGGGTGACGCCAAACGGGGGCCAAACGGGGCGCCCACGCGACGCGCGTGAGAAGGGGTCGTACCCTGCCTTTCGGCGAGCGAGGTACGACCCCGTGCCAGTGGCCGGCGAGCATCGCGTGGGGTGTTTTCTGGAGGACTCCCATGATCGACCGTCGTGCGTTCATTCACCAGGCGGGTCTGTTGGCGTCGGCTGCCGTCGTCTTGCCGACCTGGCAGACGCCACGACGCTACAAGATCGGCTTGCAGCTCTTCACCCTCAATTCGGCGATGAACCGCGACCCTCTCGGCACGCTCAAGCGTGTGGCGGCGATGGGGTACGAAGAAGTCGAAACGACGGCATCAACCCGGACGCGTTGACGTCCTACGGGATGCCGGCCGCGGACTTCGCGCGGGCCCTGCGCGATCACAATCTGCCCGCGCCCACCGGGCACTACGATTTTCAGAACTTCCTCGGCGCGAGCCCCGACGCGATGACCCGCTACGTGGATCGGGTGATCGAAGGCGCGAAGCTGCTCGGCCAGCAGTACGTCGTGTGGCCGTATGTGGAGCCGGCCGCGCGTACGATCGAGACCTACAAGCGGGTGGCCGAGCGGCTCAACGCCATCGGTGCGCAGGCGGCCAAGGCCGGCCTTCGCGTGGCGTACCACAACGGCGGCGGCGAGTTCGTGGCGCAGAACGGCCAATTCCCGTACGACATCATCCTGAAGGAGACCGATCCGGCGCGGGTGAAGCTCCAAATCGACCTGTACTGGCACGCCTTCGACACCACACAGCCCCCGCGTGAGTGGTTCACGAAAGCGGCGGGCCGCTTCGAGATGTGGCACGTCAAGGACATGCACAAGGTGAATCGGCGTTACACCGAACTGGGCAACGGCTCGATCGACTACACCCGCATCTGGCCCGATACGGCCATGTCCGGCATGAAGCACTTCTTCGTTGAACAGGGCGGCAACTTCGCCGTGGATCCCTTCCAGAGCGCGGTCGATGGCATGGCTTACGTGAGGAAGTACCTGCAGAAGTAGACCGCCCTCACCGCTGGGCTATCGCGGCACCACCACCTAGCCGCCACCGCTCGTCGAAGAACCCCGCGAGCGTCACCGACATCGGCAAGGCTCGGGTGCCCGGCTCGGTGACGTTGACGACCGCCCAGTCGGGCAGCTTGGGCGACTGGCGGCTGTTGCTCGAGGGATCGTGAAACGTGAAGCCGCTGTTGATGACGACGTACTTCGCGGGATTCAGCGGATTAGGGAAGATCAGAACCGGCACATGGATCGCGGCCGGAAAACGCCTGGCGCCGACGATGACCTCGTTCGCCGTCCAGCTGATCGGCAATCGGCTGGCGATGCGCCGATAGAAGGCGTTGCTCGTAGGGTCGCCGAAGATGACCAGGTTGTGCGCGGCGATGTCGGCAGCCGTGATCGCCGTGTCGTCCGTGATGCGTGGGTCGCCCCGAAAGACATCCTGCCACTCGCTGACCGCATACGCGAGCTGCGCCTCGGTCCAGCGCCCGATCGCCTCATGACGCGCCGTGCCCGTCGGGCGCACGATCAGGAACGACTCCATGAACGCATCGTCGATCGGCCCCTGGAGTCCTGGCTTCTTGCGCAGGGTGGTCGCCGGGAAGGCGCCCAGGCGCCATCGCGCGCCGTCACCGGCTGCCCCGCTTTCCCCGCCTTGCCTGATGAGGTCCACACGCAGCGACCGGTCCGCGGCGACCGGCGGGAGCGTCAGACGAGAGCCGTCAATGACCAGTTGTGCGCGAGCGCCGGCGGCAAACGGCGCCAGGCCACGCGCCCAGTTGAGCCGCAGCGCCGAGACATTGCTCGACGTCACCTCGACGCGCGTGCCATCCACCTTCGCGTGCACCCGCGCGCGCTCCCACTGGCGGTCCATGCCGTCGATCTCGACCCGGTACATGCGGTCGTACGTCAGCATCCAGGTCGTGAAGCGAATCTCCTGCGGCGCCGGATTGCGGCCGCGCGCGGCCAATTCGTCGAGTCTCGCAATCAGCGCCAACCGCGTCGCCGGCTCATACGAGTGCCCCGTCGCCGGCCCGATCATCCGCTCGAGCGTGAGGCCCTCGTCGCGCATTGCCACTTCCATCACGTCGGCCGCCTGCTTCTGCGGGTCAATCTCGCCCGAGTAGGCGACCGTCGGCGAGTTGAAGGCGTTGAGCGCGTAGTCCTTTGCGTCGTACATCCGCCACAGCGTCTGCTGATAGTCGGGGGGCATTGTCGCTGGCGTGAGCTTCAGATACTGCGCCGTCTCGGCAAAGCCCGCGCCGGCCGAGGAGGCCGCCCAGCGGTCGGCGTGGTGCAGCGCCAGATGCCAGGCCGACGCCCCGCCCATGGAGAACCCGCCAATGACGACCCGGTTCTCGTCAATCGCGTAGGCCTGCTGCACGGAGGCGATCGCCTCGAGCACATCCGTCTCGCCAGCGAATCGGCTCGCGTTGCTGTAGCGGCCGTAGGGCTGCAGGATGAATCGATCAGGCCCAGGGTTGAACGGCATCCCGGTGAACGTCGTGGTGCTCTTGTTGAAGAAGTTCAACTCGAAGCCGCCGTCGTCGCGCCCGTGGAGGAAGACATCCAGGCGATAGCGACGCGCGTCGCTGACCGCGAACCCGACGGGCAGGTTGAGGATGTAGGGCTGTGCGGAGCCGTCGATCCGCGAATAGAACCCGCGGACTCCGTTCGTCAGCATCCAGGGCGTCTGCCCTGCCGCCAGTTGCGCGGATCGCTCGAGGCCCGTCTGCACGGCGCGACGCGCACGGGCAAGGTCGGTCCGCAGATCCCGATCGATCTGGTTGTGGAGTGCCGACCAGAACACCTCGACATCGGCGACGCGATCGCGCATGGCGCCGGTCGGATACTGCGCCTTGAGCGCGGCAACCCGATCGGCCAGCCTCGCCATGTCCGCCTTGAGCGAGGCGACGTCCTCGCCAGACAACCCCGTGGGCCGGGGCATGTACACGTTGACGGGTGGCGGGCTCCCCTGAGGCGGCGCGGCGCCCACCCAGACGACGACGACCGCCGACGCGGCCAGCACGATGGCCCTGACGACGCGACGATGGCTGGCTGGCGGCCGGAACAGCATCGTCTCCCTCACTTCAGCGTGGCCGGGTCCTCGACCAGGTCGCGCACGTCGCGCGGGCTGAGCGCCAGGCCGAGCGGCGGCATCGCCGAGACCGGGTCCGTCCTCTCGGCGACCTGTGCCTTGGACACGCGCCGCTCGACGGCGGGCGTGCCCGGCAACAGCATGACAATCTCCGTGGCGGTCTCCTCGCGAAGCGTGCCGGATACCGACTCCCCGCTCTTGAGGGTCACCGTGACGACGCCGAAGCCTGGCGCCACCCTCGCGCTCGGGTTCACGAGTGCTTCGAGCAGTTGCTCGCGCAGGAGCGTGGTGCCGATGGTCCTGAGATTCGGGCCCACATCCGATTCCGCCGACGCCCACGGAGTGGCAACGCGTGCACTCAGCCGCCGCGTTCTGCGTGAAGACCAAACGCCCCCGCCGACTATCGCCACCTCGCAGCAGGCCGTCAGGGAACGCCAGCGCGACGGTCGCCGCCGCCTTGGTCTTGCGCTGGGCCTCGAGTCGCTGCGCGAGATCAGCGCCCCCGTCCGTCTCGAGCGCGCTGACCAGGTCGATCTGCAGCTCAGGCGCCGTGCGACCTGCGATCAGGTCGTCCAGGTACGTCGCGAGCTGCCGGCGCGACTCGGGGGTCTTGAGCGCCCCGAGCACCTCGAACGCGCCCTGCTGCTCGACGAGTGAGCCCTTGCTGACGACGGCCGTGAGGTGCTGGACCTTCGCCGCGGCCGACATGGGCAGTGAGGGCAGCACCGAGAGCGCCGCACGCCGAACGCCCGCGTCGCTGTCGGCGAGTGCCACCTGCATCAGCTCATCCATGCTCCCGACCCTGAGCACCTGCAGCGCCTGAAGGGACGCCACGCGGACAGGCGCAGACGGATCGGTGCGGAGCAGGCCGAGCAGCGCGGGAGCCGCCGCGCCAGCGTTCAGCCGACCGGCTGCCTCCGCCAGCGCAATCTTCATCTCGGCAGTTGCCGCCGGTGTGCCCGCCCGGACGGAGGATTCGATCAGCTGCGCGATGGCCGAGGCCGCAGCCGCACCGTCCCTGGCCGCGCCCTGCGCTCCTGCTGCCGCGGGCAGCCCGAACGGCGCCAGATAAAACCCATCGACGCGATCGAGCGGCGAGGGCGACGTCCAGACACCGAGCGCCGCCACGGCTTCGAGCCGTAGCGCCATCGGGCGCGTGCCGTCGTTGGCTAACGCCCCCAACCTGCCGACGGCCTCCGCACTGCCCACGCGCAGGTTCGCATTGATGGCACGCCGGACGAACGGCTCGTTCGTGATCGTCGATCGCCCGAGCATCCCGGCCAGCTGCGGCACCGCGGTCGGAATCGACCCGTCGTCATTGATCGCTCTGGCCGCATCCGTCGCGACCCACTCGTCAGCGTCCGCCAGGAGGCGCGCCACGGCTGGATGCCTCATCCGGCGCAGGGCCATGACTGCCGCCGTCCGCAACGCACGCGAGGGATGACTCGACAGAGCGCCCAGAGCCGCACTGTCACCGATGGACGCCAGCGCCAGCGTCGCCGCGTGCTGCAGATGCACGTCCTTGCCGTCATTCTGCGCCAGCATCTCGATGAGAGGACGCGTGGCCGCCGCGTAGGCCGTCCGCGCGAGCGTCTCGGCCGCGAAATACCGCACGCGAGGCGCGGGGTCCGCGAGCAGAGCCACCACGCGGTCGTTGGCCGCCGCATACCGGACATCGCCGATCATCCGCACGGCCTGGGCGCGGACCTCCGCGTCGCTGTCCGTCAGAAATGCGGTCAACGAGGAGGCCTGCCCTGGGTCCCGACGCGCGAGCTGCCCAATGCCCCACAACCCATGCAGCCGCGCCAGCGGATGCGTCGTCTGCTTCGCGGCCGCCAGCAGCGCGCCGACGTCCCGCCGCCGCACCAGATCGAACTGCGCCTTCTGGCGGAATCCGCATGTCGATGTGCTGAAGCAACGGGGCGACACCCGTGGACGGACGGTCCGCGAAGTTCTCGAGGAGCAGCGCCTGGACCTCCTTGCGCGCTGCCGACCCGGCCGTCGCCGGCGTATCCAGCTTCCACAGCCGGCCGTTGTTGTTGGAGTTGAAGCCCGAGATGAAGTCCGTCAGGTACAGCGCGCCATCAGGCCCGATCTTCATGCCCACGGTCAGGATGCCGCGAAGCAACGTCCGCTCGGGCCCCATCGAGAATCCCGCGCCGTCCTCGTCGAGGGTGAACCCGTAGATCCGCGCGTTGGCGGCGCCGCCCGGAAAGCTGGCGACGAAGAAGTGCTTGCGCCACTCGTCCGACAGCGCGGTTCCAGGATTGAAGGCCATCCCCGCCGGTCCCGCATGCCATGGCGCGAGCGCCGGCAGGATATGCGACGACTGCCCGACATGACGCGTCTTGAACAGGCCCTCGGCCATCCACACGTTGTAGCGGTTGTTCTTGGGATCGGTGTATTGCCGTACTGCCAGTTCGAGCGCCAGCCCGTGTCGCTGCCGTACGTCAGGTAGACCAGCCGCTCGGTCTCGCCCTGGTGGTCGCCGTCGTTATCTACGGAGATCAGGTTGGCGTGCTCGTCGAACGAGAATTCCTGCAGGTTCCGAATGCCGGACGCGAAGACCTCGAACCCCGATCCATCCAGCTCGGATCGCACGACGACGCCCTGATTCGGGTAGGACCAGGCACGACCGGCGGCATCGACGACATGCATCCCCATGTCACCGACCTCCCAGTAGAGCCGGCCGTCGGGCCCGATCGTCACGCCTGAGATGCCATGCCCGCCATAGGTCGGATGCGTGTAGAAGCCTTCGCTGATCGTCGTCTGCCAATCGGTCTTGCCGTCGCCGTTCGTATCGTGCAGGCGGTAGATGCCGGGCGGCACGCCGACGATGAGGTCGCCCTCGTGGTACAGGATGCCGCCGGCGATGTCGACACAGGGTCCTTGTTGAACCCCTCCATCACCAGTTCCAGAGTCGGCGTCCATCGCCGTTGGTGTCCTGAATCCGGTAGACGCGCTCCTTCATCTCCTCGAGGTCGCGGTAGTCGCGCGAGCCGTCGCCGTTCATGTCCACGATCCAGGTGTTGACCGCGCTCCGGTAAATCGCCATCTGGCTGAGGTAGAACCCCCGGAGCTGATCGTGGTCTTCAGCGTGTGCGCGGTCGTGGTCCAGTCCGGATGCGGACGAATGTCGGCGGGGAGGTCCTTGCGCGTGGTGCTCGTGACGTAGGCGCGTCCGCGCGCGTCGATGTCGATCGCGACCGGGTCGATTAGCAACTGCTGCGGAGCCCAGAGCGTGAGTTGGAGGCCAGGCGGAAGTTCGACCTTCGCCCCGGCGCGGACCTCCCAGGGCCAGCCGAGCAGCCTCGGCCGCGTCGAGTCGGACAGTGGCGGGGACCTTCGGAAGCCCCCGGCCGAAACTTGCCTCCCGCTCACGAGCCCTCCGGCCACCACGATCAGGACGGCGATGGACGCGCCGTGAAACAGACGTCGAACCTGCATGCGCACTCCTCCTCCAACAACTTTAATAACAACTTCACCGCCTAATCTTTCAGCAATTTCTCTCGCCTTTTTTTCGTCAAACGCAACTTCACCGCGCGGAATTTCGATTCCGTGTTCGGCTAAAATTTGTTTTGCTTTGTATTCGTGTAACTGCGCCACAATAATATCTAAAATTTGTCTTAATCTTATAACATTTGAAAAAGAAAAGTCTATTCTGTAAAGTGGAATTTTTAAGAAATTTCGTTTTATAATTTGGTTAAAAGTCTCATCAACTCGCCAACGTCCGTCACCTCGTCGAGGTTTTGAATCATTTGGAAAACTTCTTCTTGACGGCTGTCGGACAAAATATCTTCGGCTAAAACGTCGAATTTTTGTTTTAATTCAGCAGTTGAAAGTTGGTCGCGCGGGTCGCCTTTCGGATAGGCGCGTTCTTTCGTTAATTTTTCGCCGTTTTTCAGATTTGATCACCACTCTGCACGGCTGTTCAGCCGGAAATCGGGTTTCAAATGAAGGTTCGAGAACGGCTTTGACCTTTGGAACAGTTTCCAAAATCTGTGCATCTTTCAATGATTCGGGGATTAAATTCGTTCGGAGTTAATTTTCTGCGGACGACTGCCGCGGCGATGCAATACGGCAAACGGTGGTCGGCAGTTTCGCGTGAATCAATGATGTATTTTTTCTCGTCCGCGAGAATTTCGGCCGCGCGTTTGAGCGTGTAAATTTCAATCGTTTCAATTCTTTCGGGCGTAAATCATTTTCGAAATACCAAATCCAAAACCGCAGAAATTGGCGCGTGAGTCAAGGCTTCACACGGAAAAGGTTTGATTGAACAATCTGTAATTTTGAATTTTTTACTGTCCAAATTTTCGGTCAAAACTTCGGGTTTCCACTCTTCACCGACAGCTTCAAAAAGTCCTTCACGTCCTTCAAAAATCGGAGTTGGTCCTTGATAACCTTTTTGCGCGAGAAGTGCGGCAAAAACTCCGCTTTCGGTTGCCATCGGGTCAACCGTATTTTTCATCATCGTCAATTTTCCCGCCGTAACCGCGCCCAAAGTTATATTGTGCGAACCGCAAATTCCAATCGCATTTGTAATCTGTTCGGCGTTCATTCCGAGCATTTTTCCCGCGACAACCGGCGAAACAAATTGCGTCAAAGTCGCGTGATGCAAACCCAATTCGCGGACACCCGGAAAAGCGGCTTCCATCATTCGCATTTCGAGTTCGTAGGCGATAACCGTTGCAAAATTAAATCTTTTCCGCTTCGTTTTTCGCGCTCTCCCACACAAAAAGCGGCGGGCAAAAATCGCGACGGATGCGATGGGTCTTGTTTCCAATAAACATCATTGTAATCAAGCCCGCGAATCGCCAAGCCATTGATAAACTCGCGCTTCGGACATCGGTTTTCAAATTTGAGCCAATCACCGAACATTCGCCACGACCGCCAATTTCGCTAAAAACCTTCTTCTAAAATATGAAAATCTTCGGTTTTTGAGCCGCCGAAAGCACAGCCGAAACTGTCATAAATAAACATCTTTGCCGCCGCAATAGCTTCGGGCGACAAATCTTCAAAAGTTAAATTAACGGCGTATTCCGCCCAAATTTGTGAAATGGTTTTTTGCATAATGTTCGTTGTTAGTGGTTAGTAGTTAGTTGCAAAGGAAGGATTCAGCAACTAACGACTAACGACTAACGACTAACGACTCAAAAAGGTCTTTTCTTGCTGACCAAATCAAAATCAATAAAATCTGCGTGATGAAAAATCACCGATTCGTTTGAGCGATGCATCATTTCGCCTTCTTTTGAATGCGTGGCGATAATGTGTTGGACTTCCGCCGGAATGCCGCGAAAATGGCTCATTGCAACGCCCGTGAACGGATGGCGCAAGTGTTGCCCGCGTCCGGCTTTGGTAATTTCGCCGTCTTTTTCTTCGTATTCGATGAGCTTGCCGACATCTGCCAAAAGTGCGCCGGAAATCAGATTATCGTAATTTATGTTTGAACGAGTCCCATAAGATTCCTGCAAAACGTCCGCCACCGCAACGCACATTTTACAAACCGTGCGGACATGCTCGATGAATGTGATGTTGCAATTCTCAACGTGAACCGAAAACGGCATTCGCTCGATTGCCTCAAATGTCCAACCGCCGTCGGCGATTGCGTCTTCCCAAACCTGCAAGGTTTTTTCGCGCAAATCCGTGTCTTTTATCAGTTCGATTTCCGGTAAGATTTTTATAATTTCTTGTCTCATCGTTTCAAGTTTTGTTGCATCCATAATTTATCTTTCTCACTTGTAACCAATTATCAAAACCAAACTCTTCCATTAGAATTTTACGAATTCTTACCATCTTTTTTGCCTCAACGCATTTTTGGTAACTAACATGAGGATTGTCATAGGCAAAGGTTCGATAAGTTTTGCCTTTTTTTATTTCTACAACATACGAAATTCCATCGGTTACGTCGCTTTACAATTGATGGATTCCGCATCAGGCAAAATTAACATATCCTCATCAATCAGTTTTTGAAGCGCACTTTCCCAACCTATTTTTGGCTCATTCAATTTTATGTTTTTATTGACAAATTTTTCTTTAATAAAATCTGCGTCAAGATGGATGGCAGACCATTTGTTGCCGATTCGATTTAAAATAAAGCCTTCTAATATGAATATCCCAAATCCTTCCCAAACTCTGATTTCAAAATCATCTTGACTTAGATTGGTTTTCCTTAAACTTTTATTCTGCCTCTTTTATTTGGCTCCATCAATAATTTCAAAAGAGGGTTTCTCCCCAACTTGCTTTTGGTATATTTGAAATCAATTCCTCAAATGATTTTTGCATCTTTTGAACCGTTTGAGGAATCTCCTCTTTTGGCAAAATACTGTCAGTATTTATCTCTTGCTCTAACATTTTGCGAGCAAGTAAAAATGAATACAAAGAAAAATAAGACAAACAATTTCATTCAATATTTTTCTCGTTTCAAAATATTCGATAATTTCATTTTATCCGAATAAATCCAATCGTTTATCAGCCAACGAGTTTTGCTTTTTACTAATTCAATTTTGTAAGTATCCAATAATTTATTTTCAACCTGATCTTCGCATTCTTTTGGAATAAAAAACTTAACCTCAACGATTGCTTTATTTGTGTTGATTTCAACTTTGCCGATTTCCAATCTGTTCAAAATAATTTTGTTGTCAATCACACATTCCTCAAAAGGTTGAAAGGGAAAACCATCGCCAAAATATGGCTTGTCATTCGGATATTTTCGCGTAAATTCATCCTCGCGTTTTATTTCATAGCGAAAAAGTTGGGTCAATTCAGCCGTCAACCAAGTTTTTCGGAGATTCAATTCGTGCGTGCTGACAATTCCGCTTCCGGTTCGATGAAACTTGTAAAACTTTTCAACCGTTTCAGACACAATTTGACTTTGAGCGAAATTGCTCAAACTAAAAATTAAAATAATAGCTAAACATACTAAAAATCTGTGTTTATCTGTCTTCATCGGTGGACAATTTCCTTTCTAGTTCCCCATCAAACTCGTAATTTTCCGCGTCAACCGTTCGCATCGGAGGATTGTTTTCTTGCTCTTCGACCGCGTGCGCGACCAATCCGGCAGTCCGCGCAATCATAAAAATTCCGTTGGCAATTTTCGGCGGAAAATCCATTTCACAAAGCAATGCCGCAATTGCTCCATCGGCGTTTATCGGCAATGCTTTGCTCGATTTTTCCGATAAAACTTTTTCTAAAACTTCGGCTTGTTCGACAAACTTTCCGGCGACTTTCAACTCTTTTGCCAATTCAAAAAGTCTCACGGTGCGCGGATCAGCGGCGTGAAAACGATGTCCGAAGCCTGAAATCCGCATCCCGCGTTCTTTGTAGTTTATCACAACTTTTTCAGCCGCTTCGGTCGGGCTTAATCCATCTGTTTCTTGTAGTTTAACCGCTTCCGAAATTCCGCTCATTGCGTCTTCAATCGCTCCGCCGTGATATTTATTGATGGACAAAATCCCTGCCGCGACTGCCGAATTGAGACTCGCGCCCGTGTTGGCAACCGTGACTGTGGCAATGGTCGAGGGCGGTTTAACGCCGTGATCAATCACCGAAACAACGATTGCTTCGAGCATTTTAGCTTGTTCTTTGGTCGGCAGTTTGCCTAAAAGTAGCAAATAAAGAACTTCGCCGTAGCTTCGATTTCCGATTAAATCCTCAATCGAAATGCCCTCGCAGACTAATTTTTTCTGCCTCTACCCAAGAGATTGAAGTTTTTCGTGCAAAGGTCATAAATCTATTACAAATCGGTTGACAAAAAATTGCAAGTTGCGTTAAATTAAATTTGTTCGCAATCTATAACAAATACATTGCCAAACATCTGTAATTTCGTCAAGATATTAAAAAAGAAATTTGTCTTTGTTCTAAAACAATAGGAGAAAATATGTTAAGCAAAAGAATTTTTCTCGTCATTGCAATATTAGCTATGACGGGTCTGAGTGCGTTTGCCCAAGGTTCGGCTAAAATTAGCGGAACGGTCAAAGATTCAAATGATGCGGCGGTAATCGGCGCAACGGTGACGGCTCTCAACATTGCCAGTAGTCAAAAAATTACGACTACTACTGATTCATCAGGGAAATATGAATTTACCGGATTGCGAGGCGGAACTTATCGGATTACTGCGACCTCGCAAGGATTTGCTGAATCGGCAGAAACCCTTGCTTTTGAGGATGGGGCAACTACAAGTCAAGATTTTACTATCTCTCCGGGCGGAATTAAGGATGTGGTTACGGTGACGGCAGGAAAAGGTTCTGACCGACTTGCGGTTGAAACTCCGCAAACTGTAACCGTCACTTCTGCTGACCAGATTGAACAGAGAGTTCCGCGTTCAACCTTTGAAGTAATGGAACGCGCCCCGAATATGGGTTCCATCGAAACCAATCCGGCGCGGGAACGTCCGCGTCTGCGAGGGCTTTCATCAAATCGTTTGCTAGTGGTGGTTGACGGCGAAAAATTAAATAATCCCCGAACAGATGTCGGGGCGAGCGGTCAGCCGATTCAAGTGCTTGATCCTTCGCAATTGGAATCTGTTGAGGTTTTAGCCGGTTCCGGCTCAAGTCTTTACGGCTCTGATTCAATCGGCGGAACAATCAATCTGATTACCAAACGCCCGACTCTTTCAGACAAAGGCGTGATTTTGGGAGTTCGGCTGGATGGCTCTTATAACAGTAATGGAGCGGTTCGTCGCGGGAATGGAACGGTCAATCTTTCTGGCAGTAATGTTGCTTTTCGGATGAGCGGAAATCTTTATCGTAACGAAAATTACACTTCGGGAAACGGTTCAGTTTCACTAGCTGAAAATCTAGTATTCGGTAATTTTTTCAGACAATTTCCAACTAATGCAACCGGAACAACTTTCTCACTTGCCCGCGACTACACGATGTTTTCGATTGCCAATCATCAAGTAATTCCGATTGGCGAAGGACATGGCAACGGAAAGCAAATTGACCTTTGGTTTTTTCCAACTTCAAAGCACAGTTTTCGCGGAAAATATTTGAATCGGGATGATGGCTACAATGGAAATGCGTTTTCAGGTCCGCCGTATGAAACCCAAGAGCGATATGGTAGCTATCGAGGCTTTAGTAAATTTGGTATTCGTTATGAAGGGTTAGACCTGAATAAATACATTCCACGAGTTTCGGCAAACTTCTTTCATCAAAAATTGTCGTTTCCCCAAAATCAATATACTTACCAAAATCTTCCCCAGTCATCAACTACGCCGGGGGCAATCGTCAGCCCATTGGCAAGTTTTACAACTGCCAATGCTGCGGGAGTCTTGACAGGCTTGCAATCTGTTTTTATTCTGACTTCGTTTGTAGATAATCGAAATACGATTATAACCCAAGGCATTGATTTTCAGGCATCTTTAGCTCCATTTACCGGATTGATTGTGACAGTTGGCGGCGGCAGAACCAAAGATGTTTCAAGAGATTATTTCTTTTCAACTCCGGCAACCATTTCAGGTGGATTAAAAGTATTCACCGGAGTTCCGACAGTTGGTTCCAGCACGCCCTTAACGACTTATACGGACAATAATTTTTATACCCAAGCTGAATTTGATAAAGTGCGCTGGTTTCGGGTGACGGCTGGGATGCGGTTTGATAATTGGGTGACGAATGCCCAACCAGGCAATGGTTTTCCGCTTGGCTCGGAACTTACGGCTCTGAATTTAGCAACCGCGCAATTTACAGCTAATCCCGGACCACTTGGACCGGTGGCGGCGGCGTTACCAAGTTTTATCGGAATTGCGTCAGGCACCGCGGAGTTGAACACTAATCGAAATGCAGTCACTTATAATTTCGGAATCGTCGGCAGATTTCCCTTTGGAATCAATCCGTATTTTCGATGGGCAAATAGTTACCGCGAGCCCGGAATTACCGACAGATATTTGCTCCGCAACTTTACCCCGAATCTGGGCGGATTGGCATCTTTGGTTATTCCAAATACTGATTTGAAACCCGAAAAAGGAAAAAATTATGACGTTGGGATAAAAATTTCACAACGCCGTTTCAATTTTTCACTCGGCTATTTCAATAATGAAATTACCGATTTGCTGGTTTTCGGCACCTCGCCAACTTATTGTGTTGCGCCAAATGCGGCGGTCGGTTTGCCCGGAGGATTCGCTGGCGGATGTCCAACGGTGGCAGGCGTTCCACAACTTGGCGTTTCTATCAACGCCAGAATTAACCAAGCCGTAAATACCATCAAAGGTTTTGAATCAACTGGAGAAGTTGCTATTCCATTGGGTAGTCTCGGCAGTCTTAACCCATTCTTTTCATTAGGTTCATTGCACGGAACTAACGGTTCTCCAACCGCTGTTCAACTAACTCAATTAAACGTGATTTATAATCGAAGCGACACGCCGATTAAATTGACAGGTTCGGCTGCTGATTTTCCGCTGGGAAGTATCACGCCGTTTAGAATTTTCAGCGGAGTGCAATATCTCGATTCAAAAGGACGAATCTTTGCTGAATATAATTGGCGGCATCAGAATCGTGTCACCCGCGCTGATCCGGCGCAATTTACCGGCACGGCACTCATTAACTACGGCTCGTTTGCCAGCACCAATGCGATTGATAAACATTCAATCAAAGGCGGTTACAATTGGAGAAATGATAAATATAAATTCGCAATCAACGCTGGGATTGACAATATTAACGACAAACTTTACTGGGAACATTTCCAAAATGCTCCGGCTCCAGGTAGAAGTTTTGTCTTTGGATTTACCATCGAAGCCTTTAATTTGCTGAATCGATAAATTGATTTATCAAAAAAACATGCTGTAAAGAAGTTAGGTTTTTTTCTCCTTTAACTAATTCTTTACAGCATGTTTTTTTGATAAGGCTGAAAACTGAATCAGTATCGTGAGCAGTAGCGAACATCTCTAATTTTATTCAAGTTTAATCTAGCTAAACTTGCTCACTATCATTCGCTATACTGATCATAAGACCAACTACGACCTCCTAATTTGGACTTACTAATTTCGTATGATTAGGAAAAAAAAAGACCAATCTATCAATTCGATTTTCCATCACTCCCAAAATATTCACGATACGCCGAGATTTTATCGCCGCGCACATCCCACGAGAGAGCGACTCGATTTTTATACGGCTTTCCGTTCAAAATTGCCTCGTCACGGAGTTCAAAAATAATCGTGGTTTCGCTGGCGGTAATTCGCAATACTTCAACTACTGTAAATCCGCCTTTGAAAGTTTCGCCGACATATTTGAAAAATTGCATTGCCCGTTCTTTGCCTTTGCTTTCGCCTTGAAACTCGCCACGCGGGAAAAAGATGATGAAATCATCCGTCAACATTTCAAAAAAAGGTTGCCAATCGCCTTTTTGCACGCCTTTGATGAAATGTTTGTAGGCTTTCATCCCGACTTCCATCGTTTTGGCAACTTTTTTCGGATTCACTTTTTTGGGTTTTTCGGTCTGCGCGGTGACAAATCCGATTTGAAACAGAATGACAAAAAACATTGCGATAAATAGTTTGATTTTCATAAAATTATTCCTTTTCGATGAACAAATTGGTTTTGAGTTCTCACGTCAAAATGGTATTATTCTTATAACAAATCTGCAAATTTTTCAAGGAAAATATGAAACAAAAACTTTTCGTCTGTTTAATGATGTTGGGTTCATTTTTAACAATATCGGCAAAAGGCAAACTCGAAGATGATATGAAATTATTTTCCCAATGGTTTGACGGTCGCTTCGACAATTACGCCCAACATTACAACGATAAAGAAACAAAATTTGAGTATCTGCACGAACATATTCATTCGATTTTCAAACGGGTAAGTTTGCCGAATATTGGTAAAGATGTGTTTTTTGTTCAACAATATATGGACGGTGACGAGTCAAAAGTTTATCGGCAAAGACTGTATAATTTTACGATTAATAAGAAAGGAAAAGGCTTTGCAATTAACGATTTACAATTTTGATGATGAAAAAAAATATCGTGATCCCATCTTGACGCAACCAAATTAACCGGTTTGACGATGGCAAATCTGACTACTCCGGCAGGATGCGAAGTTTATTGGAAATTGAATCAAACGAAAGATAAATTTGAAGGTTATATGAAAAAAGACGCTTGCAAAGTCGTCTCCAAACGAAGCGGAAAAACCATCATTATCACCGATGATTTATTTCTCACTAAAGACGAAATTTGGATCAACGACCAAGCCAAAGACGAGCAAGGCGGGTATGTTTTCGGCAATAAATCCAATATTCACGCCAAATTAAAACGGGTGCGCTGGTTTGAAGGCTGGACGGCGGTTTTGAAAACGGGCGAAACTCCGATGGTTAATAAAGATTTTACGGGCGAAGAATACGACGGCAAAACCAAACTCGTCATTCACGACCAAGGTGGAACAGTCAAAATAAACGATAAATATTCCGTCCAACTTGCCCAATTACAACATCGAAGCGGTCTTTGGGTAATGACTTTTAAGGTTCTCGAAAACGCCAGCGGAAAAGCAATTTCTTACACTTGGACAAACCCCGAAGCCGAAAGAATCGGGTTAAATTTGCGTTGGATGCAAAGCAGTTTTGTATTGAAAAAATGAGGATTGATCTTTGATCTTTGATCTTTGATCTTTGATATTTATTGATTTCTTAGTAATAATCTCCGTTCAAACAGAAAATCATAAAAGTAAATTCAAACCGTAAATTAGAATTATCAAAGGTCAAAAATCAAAAATCAAAGATCAAAATCTATATGAAATTTAATCGCCGAGAATTTTTAGCACTTTCAAGCATCGCAATTTTATCGCGTCCAATTTTTGCCCAAAATAAACCTCGCGTAATTGTGGCAGGCGCAGGACTTTCGGGATTGTCGGCGGCTTACGAACTTTCACGGCTTGGCTATCAAGTGACGGTTATCGAAGGGCGTGACCGAATCGGCGGACGGGTTTTCACGCTCAAAAAACCTTTTGTGGATGGTCAATTTGTCGAGCTTGGGGGCGAACTGCTTGGCGATAGCTACAAGCGAATGCTTGGCTACGCCCAAAAGTTTAATGTTCCATTTGAAGAAGTTCCGTCTGAAATTGAAACAAGCGGAAGTGTCGCAAGTTTGCAAGGTGGGACTGGCACCACCGCAGTCTTAAAGGAAACGCTATATCCAATCGGCTCAACACTTGACCCACATCCATACAATTTGAAAGGCGATGAATCGAAAATGCTTCCACCTGCTTTGCTTTCGAAAATGTTGCGACAAATGGCGCGGGAAGTTGCGGGAAATCCGCAAAAGATTGCCGAATTAGATAAACTTTCGTTGGCAGACGCTTTGCGAAAACAGGGCGCATCAAACGAAGCCATCAAATTGATGAACATTTCGCTCAATTACAACTCGATTGAAACAGTTTCGGCGGGCGGAATTATGTTTGAATCGCAACGGCGTTTGGGCGCGGGAACGAAAGCTAATCGAATTATCGGCGGAAATTTTGAAATTCCGAAAGCGTTAGCCGCAAACTCAAAAAAAGCGGGCGTGAAATTTATTTTAGATTCAAAAATTAAGAAAATTTCGCATACTGCAAACTCGGTCAAAGTTTCATTTACAAATAAACGCGGGAAAATCCAAACCATTGAAGCGGAAAAATTAGTCTGCACAATTCCGTTCTCTGTTTTACGAAATATTCAATTCTCACCTGTCCTACCTGACGCTAAAATGAAAGCCATCAACGAATTAGCTTACACGCACATTACGAAAGTTTATTTTCAAGGAAGCCGTTTTGAATGGGATAGACGCAATTTTGGCTCAAGTATTTGGACGGACACTCCACTCGAAAGAATTTTTATGGCTTCTGGAACTCGTGGAGATGAACGCGGAATTTTTACAACTTGGATGGACGGCGAAGGGGCAGATTTCGCTGACAAAATGGACGACAAAGCGCGTCAAATTTGGGCAAAAGGTGAATTTGAAAAGGCTTTGCCGATGATGAAAGGCGCAATCGAAAGAACTCAAACCAAATCTTGGGCAAATGACGAATTTGTTCGTGGCTCATATTCACATTTCACCCGCGGACAATTTACCGAACTGCAACCATTTATCAAAACTCAAGTCGGCGCAATCCATTTTGCGGGCGAACATACTGCCGAAAAAGCCCCCGGAATGGAAGGTGCGCTAGAATCGGCGGAAAGAGTTGTCAGCGAAATTACGAAGACTTAATTTTCACTAATTTAAGATGAGCAACATTCTGAAACGAACCACCTTAATCGTCCGCGATGCAGAAAAAGCGGCGGATTGGTATGCAGATGTTTTCGGGATGAAACGCTGGCTTGATACGCCGTTCACGTTGTCGGGCGTTGGCTTGGCGATTGGCGAAGCGGGCGACAAAACGCATTTAGTAATTATGCAATGTGAAGACCCAATTATTGGAATGATTGGACTTTTGCAATGGGTTGAGCCAACTTTAGAAACTCCGCCGATTCCAAATAAAGTCACATTTGGCGCGCCAATTTTCGTTGTTTCTTCGGATGATGTGCGTGGCGTTTATGAACGAGCAAATTTCAGTGGTGTCCAGATTTACGCTGAACCCTACGAATGGAGTTTTACCGCGCCGGATGGCAAAGTTAAACAAATGATTGGTTGCTCATTTTTCGATTTGGACGGATATTTTTACGAAGTAAATGAAGCAATTGTTAATGGTTAATTATTAATTGTTAATTCAAGCATTCGGATAAATTCATCAACAATTAACCATTGATAATTAACAATTATTATGACCGATTGGCAAACATTCTCCAATAAATTCAACCCCCGTGACGGCGTAAATTGTCAATGGCGAATTGCGGCGCGACCAGTTGGTAATGTCAAGCCAAGCGATTTTGAATGGCACGAAGAAACCATTCCAACGCCGAAAGATGGTGAAGTTTTACTCGAAACAATGTATCTCGGACTCGCGCCCGTGATGCGGATGTATATGATGGGAACCGACCGCACGGGCGACAAACATCAGCAAATTGGTGACGTGATTCGTGGGCGTGGCGTGGCAAAAATCCTCGAATCGAATCACCCCGATTGGAAAGTTGGCGAAATTGTTCAGGGATCAATCGGTTGGCAAACTTACGCCACCAGCGCGATGACGACCCAAGAAAAATTCTTTCGAGTCAATCAACACGATTTGCCGTATTCGTTGGCAGCGGGAGTGTTGGGAATGAACGGACTTTCGGCGTATGCAGGGTGGTTTTTTACGCTTGAACCGCGAAAAGGTGATGTTGTTGTAATTTCGGGTGCGGCGGGCGGTGTCGGCACGATGGTTGTCCAAATGGCGAAAATCACGGGCGCATCCAAAATTATTGGCATTGCGGGTGGCGCAGAAAAATGCAAATTTATCAAAGAGTTAGGCTGTGATGAAACGATTGATTACAAATCGGAATCAGTTCCAGACCGACTTTCGGAACTCTGCCCAAATGGGATTGATTTTTATTTTGACAATGTTGGCGGCGAAATTTTGACTGCCTGTTTAGACCGTTTGGCAATGCACGCTCGCATCATTTTGTGCGGTTCGATTTCAGAATATACCCGCGAAACCCCTTTCGGCTTAACCAATTATGCCCGACTGCGCGGAGTCGAAGGAAAAATGGGCGGCTTTTTTGTCTATAACCACGTTCACCGTTGGGATGAAGTAATGAATCAATTAGCCGATTGGATTCGAGAAGGCAAATTAAAACCCGTCCAAGATGTTGTGCAAGGTTTTGAAGCAATGCCCGAAGCACTTGCGCGACTTTACGAAGGCAAAAATATTGGGGTGCAATGTTGTGAAGTAAGGGCGGAAAGTTTGGAGTCCAGCCTTTAGGCTGCTGCAAATCACGCTAAAGCGTGGACTCCGTGCGGTTTAAAGAGGAAATATGGATAAACCAAATATTCGATTTCAAAGAGCAAATTATGTTGTTTCAAACCTTGAACGGGCGTTGAAATTCTACGTTGGCGTATTGGGCTTGACGCTTGATTTCGTCAAAGATTCGGAAAAAACTTCGTATTCGTATCCCGTGTTTGAAATTCCAAGTGATGCAAATATTAGGTTTGCCGTTTTATCTGCGCCGAATCAGCCGCGTGTGATGGCTTTGACAGAAATTACAAATATTAAAACTGAACCTATTCCGCATCCACGCCGCGCCGCGATTGTTTTGGAAGTGCCGAATGTCGAAACGGTAGCAAATCGAGCGAAAAACGTAGGTTTTTTAGTTTATGAAGCCATCGAATTTGAAACCCACGACGGGCGGACGGGATTAGAATTGGGATTGGTGGACGCGGACGATAATTTGACGGTGATTTACAGTTTGAACGATTGAAGGAAAAAAATATGACCGAAAATAAACAAAGCGGATTTTTCTACGGGTGGGTAATTGTTGCAATATCAACACTTGCGTTGGTTGTGAGTAATGGTTTATCAATTGGCGGATTGCCTGTTTTTTATAAACCAATGCTTGCAGATATGATTGCAATCGGCGGAGTTGAAGCAGACAAAGCACAATCTTTGGTCGGCGGTGCAGCAGGTTTAACTTTTTTATTCGCCGGATTTCTTGCACCAATCGCAGGATATCTATTGACAAAAATCAGCACGAAAATAATGATGTGCATCGGTTGTGTGATTCTCGGCGGGGCGTTGGTTATTTACTCGCAAGCGAATTCGTCAGGCATTGTTTATCTCGCACATAGTTTGCTCGGAACTGCACTCGGATTTGTCGGAGTTTTGGTAAATACCGTATTAATTTCAAATTGGTTTCGACGAAATCGCGGACTTGCAATGGGAATTGCTTTAACCGGAACAAGTTTTGGCGGTGCGTTAATTCCACAAATCGCCACGCCTTTAATTACCAATTACGGCTGGCGAACCGCGATGATTTCCGTCAGTTTATTAGTTTGGTTAATATTGCTTCCGGCGGCAATTTTTTTGGTAAAAAGTCGTCCGAGCGATATTGGGCTTTTGCCTGACGGTGATAAAATTTCAACGATTGAAGGCGAAAATAAATCATTTGAGCTGACTGGAATGACCTTGATGGAAGCAGTTGCGACACCGACTTTTTGGATATTTTCAATCTGTGCGGCGTTGATTTTTTACGGAATTTTCGTTGTAAGCCAGCAGTTAAATCTTTATCTGCAAAGTCCAAAAGTTGGTTTCACACTTCAACAAGCCGGAAACGCACAGTCGGCAATGTTTCTCGCAAGTATTGTCGGAAAATTTTTATTTGGATTTTTGAGCGACAGATTTAAAGCGACTCGCGTAATGCTTTTTGGAGCGGCATTGATGTTTGCCTCAACCTTAGTTTTACTTAATTTATCGGCTGAAACTGTTTTATTATTCGCAATTCCATTTGGGTTGACCTACGGTGGAATCTTCGTTTTGCTCCAACTTTTAGTGGCAGATTATTTCGGTCTCAAAAATCTCGGAACAATTTTAGGGGCGGTTACGGTCATTGAAACGATTGGCGGAGCAGCCGGAACGCGAATAACCGGAATGATTGCCGATGCAAACGGCGGCGATTATTCGAAGGGTTTTATGTTACTAATTTTGACTACCGGAATTTCTTTGCTGTTAATTATGGTTCTTAATTTTTTGGTTAAACCGAAACTCGCAACTGCATAAATCTATGAAACATTGGTTTTTTACAATTCAAAAAACACCGAAACGTGATGAATTTACAATGGAGGAAGTTCTACCGATTCTCCACGCCCACACCGCTTATTTCAAAGAATTAGGCAAGCAGAGAATTTGCATAATGGCGGGTCCATTCGCGGATCAAACCGATAACGAACTCGGTGCAGGTTGTTATGTTTTTGCGGCTGAAACTGAGGAAGAAGCTCGAAATCTCGCCGATGCAGACCCATTTTGCGTTCACGGAATTTACGATTACAAGGTTTGGGAATGGACGAAAGTTGTGCCAGAATAATTCCAAAATGTTAGAGAAAAAACTTTCAGATGTCATAAAAGTTTTAGACGATTTGCGGTTGCAAAACATTATTGATAATTACGCAATCGGCGGAGCAGTTGCGGCAATTTTGCATCACGAACCGATTTCAACAATAGACCTTGATATTTTCTTTTTCTTTTCGGAAAAGCAAACGGGCTTAATTTTATCGCTCGATAAAATCTATGATTATGCCACGCGAAACGGGTTTGAATTTGATGCTGAATTTATCAATATCTACGGTTGGCTAGTGCAATTTGTTGAATCAAGTCATAGTCCGCTGTGGCTGGAAGCTATTGAAAATGCAGTAGTTTTTGAAACGGATGACGTAAAATTCAAAGTCATTGGACGAGAGCATTTAGTTGCAATGTGGATTTTGGCTGGACGCGGAAAGGATTATGCAAAAATCGAAATGTTTATCTCAGCAGATTTAGTTGATTTTGAAAAACTTTTTGATATTTTGAATCGTTTTAATTTGCGAGAAAAATGGAACAAAGAATCGTGGAGGTTTATGAGCAATGAATAAATCAATCGAACAACTAAAAAAACAGAAGCAAATTTTTCGTGAATATACGCGAAAGCTATCGGTTGAGGAAAAGATGCGCCAATTAACCGCGTTGCAATGGCATTATTACGAACTCTTGGAAATCCGCGAAAATAACGGCGGTCGTCCAATGCCCGAAAAATGGCAAAAATGGCGAAAAGCTCAAATTTAACGCTAGAGGCAAAAAACGAAAATCCTAAAATGCTCATCATCGGAGCAGGCACAGCGGGAATGGCTTGTGCAATCATCGCCGCCGAGAATGGCGCAAAGGTTTTAGTCATTGAAAAAACAGACCAAATCGGTGGGACTTTGTTTCTGACGGGCGGACAAATGAGCGGCGGCGGAACTCATCGGCAAAGTCAACGAAACATTGAAGATTCACCCGAAAATCATTTTGCCGAAGTGATGGAAATTTCGCGCAACACGGCGGATGAATCATTGGTTCGACTCGCGGTGGATGAAGCCCCGAATACGCTTGATTGGCTCGATGATTTGGGCATCGATTGGGATGAAACCACGCCGAAAATTATCTTTGGTCACGTCACATATAAACGTCCGCGAACTCATTTTGGAATCAATAAAGGGCTTTCGATTTTTAATGCTTTAGAGCCTGTATGGAATAATTACGTTGAATCTGGAAATATCGAAGTCCTGTTGAATCATAAACTTGAATCACTTTTGACCGAGGATGGAAAAGTCCTTGGAGTTGTTGCCAATGGTAAAAAATACTTTGCCGAAAATACAGTTTTAGCCACGGGCGGATACGCCGGAAATCCCGAAATGTATGCTCGTCTGCATCCTTGGAAACCGCGTTTGATAACGGCGGCGGCGGAAAGTTCGACAGGCGAGGGCATCGAAATTGCCCAAAGGATTGGAGGAAAGATTTGGAATACGGAAAAGTTGATTTCGGGACTTGGTGCAGTTGAGCTTGAGCCAAATTCTAACCGCGCAGATTTTTGGAACGCTTGGGCAATGGTTTATACTTCAGCCTATCGCTCGCCCCGCGAGATTTATGTAAATACTATGGGAAAACGCTTTATGGATGAAAATGAGATTGATGCCGATGTTCGAGAGCGATGTTTGGAAAAGCAACCTAGCGAAAAATTTTGGGCAATCTTTGATGAAAATGCACTGATGGAAGCAGGAATGACGCTCGTTCCAAGTTGGACGATTGAACGAATTAAGGAAGAAGCTGAAAAAGAAAAATGCGTTTGGAAAGCCGAGACGATGGAAGAATTAGCCCAAAAAATTGGTGTTCCAAGCGAGAGTTTAATTGAAACGGTGGAGGAGTTTAATAACTGCATTGCAATTCAAAAAGATAAACAATTTGGACGAACATATTTGCAAAACTCATTGGAAAACCCGCCATTTTATGCGCTTCTGACGTATGGTTCATCATTGGTTTCCTGTGGAGGTTTGGCAATTAACGGGGATTTGCAAGTTGTTGATAAAAATCATAAACCAATTCCAAATCTTTATGCAATCGGTGAAATTATTGGTGCAGGAGCAACCACCGGAAACGCTTTTTGTAGCGGAATGTTGATAACTCCGGCGTTGAGTTTTGGGCGAATATTGGGAAGGAGATTAGCAAAATTATGAATCTAAATTTTTACAAAATTTGTTTCAAAATCACAGCAATCGGAAACATTATCGGGGCAATTTTGGCGATGATTTCGATGCAAAATCATCTTGAAATGTTTTACACCGAGATCGCAACTAGCACAATGCTAAGATTTTATCACTACAATCTTTGGTTTTTTGTGTTGATGTTGGGCGTTGGTTATTGGTTATTGGGAAAAGAGCCGATTCGGAATCGCGGGATGGCGTTGATTGGTGCATTCGGAAAATTATTTATTGCGGCAAGTTGGATTCATCTGCTCTCGATAAATCACGCCAAACCTCTGATTATTTTAGCGATTATTTATGATGGATTTTTCGGAATTGTAATGGCTGTATTTTATTGGAAAACACGAAACACTCCCGAAAATTAACTGCTAACAAATTCACAAAATAAGTATAAATTGACAATAAAGGCTTGTTATTTTCACAGAGAATGTTATAAACTTATAACCAATTTCAAATTTTGAGCAATCATAGTTTCTAGGAGCAAAGTTTATGGACAAAATTACGCTAGACATTTTAGAAAACGCCCTTCGCAATGCACGCGAGGAGATGGATACGGTGTTGTTTCGCTCGGCGATGTCGCCCGTGATTCGGGAGCAACACGATGGTTTTCCGATGATTTGCCATCCCTGACGGACGAATGGTTGTCGGGCAATTTGGCTCGTATATCAACGGCTTTTTGGCGAATTGGAAACGCGGAGTCAACGAAGGCGATATTTTTCTCGTCAGCTGACCCGTATTCGTGCGGTGGCGCGATTTCGCACATCAACGATTGGATGGTTTTGTTGCCGATTTTCTATGAAGGCGAGTTGGTTGGTTGGGGTTCGCAATTTGGGCATACGGTTGATATGGGCGGACCTGTTTCGGGCAGTTTGCCGACTGATGCCGATACGATTTTTGGTGAAGGAACGCGGATTCCACCCGTCAAATTGTTCGCAGGCGGAGTTTTGAACGAAGATTTGCTCGACACAATTTTGGCAAATTCGCGTGTTCCGACAATGAATTATTTTGACCTGATGGCGATTGTCGCGGCGTGTCGAATGGCTGATAAACGAGTCAAAGAAATGTGCGACAGATTCGGTAAAGATGAATATATTGAAGGTTTAGGAGATGCTCCTGCGACCGCACGCACGAAGCTATGAAACAACTAATCGTGATGTGTTTGCCGGAAGAACCGCTCGAATTTGAAGATTACATTGACGATGACGGACGCGGAAACGGACCTTACAAAATGAAACTGACCATTTACCGCAAAGGACACGAAGCCTATTTTGATTGGACAGGAACAGACCCGCAAGCTCCGGGACCGATAAACTTTTACTTAAACGAAGAGATGTTCAAAATGTTCATCGGCGTTTATCTGATTATGGTTTTCGACCCGCAAATTTTGTTCAACGACGGATTTTATCCACTTTTGCACGTTACGATTCCTGAAAAATCGTTGCTTAATCCCGAATTTCCAGCCGCACTCGGTTGTCGAACACACGCTCTAACTCGTTTATTTGACGTGCTTGGCGGTGCGCTCGGCAAAGGTGCGCCGGAACTTTCGACTGCCGCCGGATACGGAACTTCGCCGTATATGTTGTATAACGGACACGACGAAAATGACGAATTTTTCCATTTGATGGAGATTACTTATGGCGGAATCCCGGGCAGACCGATGGGCGATGGAATGGACGCGCATTCAGTTGGTGGCCACTTTTTGAAAATATCCCGACCGAATATCTCGAAAGCTATTATCCGATTACGGTGATGGAATACGGCAGTTTGATGGATACGGGCGGCGCGGGATTTCATCGAGGCGGAAACGCGGTTCACAAAGTTTATCGCTACGAAGCCGATGGCGAAATTGCGATTCACGATGACCGCGACAGGTCTGAACCGTGGGGAATTATGGGCGGGTTGGCTGGCGCAAAATCCACTAAAGAATTGATTCGCGCTGATGGAACTCGTGAATTTTTACCATCGAAAATTTCGCGAATTCCGTTAAAACAGGTGATGTTTTAATTTATCGCACAGCAGGCGGTGGCGGTTGGAAAGACCCGTTTGACCGTCCGAGCGAAAATGTTTCAAAAGATGTGCGCAACGGTTTGGTTTCAATCGAAAAAGCCAAATCGTGATTACGGCGTGGTGATGAATGCGAAAACTTTAGCAATTGATGAATCTGCAACCGATAATCTTCGCAATGATTTACGCGAAAAACGCGGCGAATTTCCATTGTTTTCAATCGGCCAGTTCCAGAAGCAATCGGCGTTGTTGCAACTTGGAACGGAAACGGCAAAACCGAAGCAACATCGGCGTAATTGAACAAGATTTACCCACGAATGAACACGAAGGTAACACGAAGGGAAAATTCTAAAAATCTTCGTGAATACTTCGTGAAACTTCGTGGATAATTTTTTTCAATAATTTTTGATAATTAATTCTCGCCCGATTTGATTGAATTTTCTTTGACATTTCGCATTCCGTAGGAAAATTGCAAGGTTCAATTTTGGCAAAATTGAAAAGGTTTGCGGATGTATTCGCAATCGTCTAAAGTGAGAGCCATTTGTGTTTGCAATTTTTCAATACATTTGCAAAATTTTCATAATCAAAATTCTTGTGCAAATTTCCTTTTTTGCCGTAAAGCAAAGATTTTTGCGCCGAAAAATACGGCGGATCGAGATAAATAAAAACATTTTTGCCTTCTGCATTGATTAAATTTTCATAATCAAAATTTGTAATTTCAACATTTTCGAGCAATTTTTGCAGCGGTTTCAAACGTTCAATACTGCTTATCGTAAATCGTCCACCAAACGCTGATTCGCTGTAACCACCGCTTAATGTCGTGCCGGAAAACGTGATTCGATTGAAAATGAAAAAATGCGGATGCTGTTCTAAATCGTTGAAATGTTGTGGTTAGATATTTAGTATAAGTTCTTTGCCGACTGTGAGTTTAGATTTTAGTTCAGAAACTTTTTCAATCATTGCTTCGACTTCAATTTGCGACTGTTGCCAAAATTTGAAAAGCTCAAAATAAATGTCGTTTATCCAAAACTTTTCATCAGGAAATCGTTGTTTTGTCTCAATAAAAACCGAACCGCCACCGAGAAATGGTTCGCGGTATTCATCGAAATTGGGGAATTGTTCAATTATAATATTTTGCAATTCGGCTTTTTCCGCCGGGATAACGTAAAGGACTTTTGATCATTTCTTTTTTCAGTTAGAATAAAAGAAATATTTGGCGAGGTAAATTCTATGTCAACAGTAATTGATTTGATTGAAGAAAAAAAAGAAATAGGCGAAACATTTTTGGAAGAGAGATTTCCTATCTTGTTGAAAATAAATACAAAGTTGTGGTCAGATGAAGAATACTTTAAGTTTTGTCAGGAGAATAAAGACTTACAAATTGAGACAAATAAAGAAGGGGATTTAATAATTAT
The DNA here is from genome assembly GCA_963779235.1 of Pyrinomonadaceae bacterium. GTDB lineage: Bacteria > Acidobacteriota > Blastocatellia > Pyrinomonadales > Pyrinomonadaceae > JAIBCC01. Next base: position 40,350 of record CAVZXI010000039.1, on the reverse strand, counting down.
GCCACCAACAGGAACAGAAACAGGCAATAAAAATGCCGATTTAATCATATTAATTAGTATTTGGGCGAGGAAAAATAAAAAAGGGAAAGTGTTTGATTCAAATACCGAGTTTACATTGCCAAATGGTGTAAAAAAATCTCCAGATGTTTCTTGGATTTTGAATGAAAGATACAATGCCTTAACTCAAAAAGAACGTGAAGGTTTTTCTCCTATTGCTCCTGATTTTGTTGTGGAATTACGTTCAAAATCTGATAGATTAAAACCGATTCAAGAAAAAATGGCAGAATTTATCGAAAATGGTGTGAGACTCGGTTGGCTGATTGACCCGTATAAAAAACAAGTCCATATTTACCGCAAAAACGGTGAAATTGAGATTTTGGAAAACCCGAAAACTGTTTACGGGCGAAGATGTTTTAGAAGGGTTTGAGTTGGATTTGGAAGAGATTTTTTAGAATGTTTGGAGTCCAGTCTTGAGGCTGCAACACGCTAAAGCGTGAACTCCAAACTTTAGGAAAATATGAGCGACAAAGAAATGTATGCAGCAACGCGGTTTCGGTAACAAAGTCGGTTTCGGTGAACGACCTGCTTTGCTTGTAATTGATTTTATTAAAGGATTTACTGACACAAATTGCCCGCTTGGTTCAAATCTGGATGATGAAGTTGCAGCGACGAAAAAACTGTTAGATTCGTTTCGTTACCGAACAATTTGCCCGTTCATTTTACGACGACGGCTTATGATGAAGAAATGGTTTCGGCGGGTGTTTTTGTCAAAAAAGTTCCGAGTCTTGCACATCTTGAAAATCGGTTCGCATTGGATTGAAATTGATGAAAGTTTAGCTCCGATTTCGGGCGAAGTTGTTTGGACAAAACAATATGCTTCGGCGTTTTTCGGAACGAGTTTAGCTTCCGCGCTTTTCAGCGCAAAAGGTTGATACGTTGATAGTTACAGGTTGCACGACTTCGGGTTGTGTTCGCGCTTCGGCAGTTGATTCGTGTCAAAACGGTTTTGTGACAAATGTTGTCCGCGAATGTGTCGGCGACCGTTCGCATCCGCACACGAAGCAAATTTGTTCGATTTGGATGCGAAATATGCCGATGTTGTTAATTTGGAAGATGACGATTAAATATTTGAAAAAATGAATCAAGATTTTTATAGAGATTTGATTTATGAAGGCTTTTTTCCAAGTCGTAAACATTCTCAGCCAAATTTTGAATTATCAAAAGAAGCACTTGAAAACTATCAAAACATTGCAGAATCTCCATCTGAGTTAGTAGAAATGATGCTTTACTATGTCGAAATCGGTTCAGATTTTATCAACGAGTTTGATGGAATTGATGAAGATACTTGTATGGATTTGGAAGATACTTTTGAGGAAGTCTTGAAAAAAATAGTCGAAAATAACCTGCACAACGAGTTTGAAAAAAAATGCCAAAATATTGTTAAAGAAGCAAATGATGGATATGGTTTTCGAGATACTTTAGAATCGCATTTTAATTATTATTTCAGATGAAACAGATTGGAATTAAAGAACTTAGAAGTTATTTAATTCAGCAAAATGAGGAAGAGTTGATTTTGCAGATTGTCGAACTTTTCAAAACTTTTGACCAAGTTAAAGATTTTTATCAAATCAGACTAAATTCGGATTCGGACGACGACAGCGGTCAGAAAAGTTTATGAAGAAAAAATCCGCAAAATTTTCTTTCCTGCCAGACCAAGTTACGCACACGATTTTCCGCGTTATGGTGATGCCCGAAAAATTGTGACGGCTTACAAAAAAGTTGCAATTTCGCCTTCAAGTATTATTATGTTGATGCTTTTTTATGTGGAAATGGGGTGTAAATTTACGAATGAATACGGCGATATTGACGAGCCTTTTTACAACAGTTTTGAAAGTATGTTTGCCATTCGCAGTCAAAGAAATTGTCAAATTCAGTTTGCAAGATGAGTTTAAATTTCATTGCCAAGATATTGTCAATTCAGCCCCAAGTGGTTGGGGATTTTATCGACAGTTTAGATTATATTTTTCAAAAAGGTTTTAAGGAAAATGAATGATTTTAATAATCCGAAAAGCAACAATTTCCGATGATTCACATTTAATTTCTGTTTTGGCATAACGACTTATTACGAAGCCTATTTTGAACTCGACCCGTCACACGATTTGGCCGATTATTGCATTCATTTCTTTAATTTGGAAACGATTACAACAGAATTAGAAAACCCGAATTGGACATTTTTGCTTGCTGAATTTGAAGGAAATGCAGTCGGCTTTGCCCAACTTCGAGAAGGCAAAAAAATCGAATGTATTTTGGGTAAAAACGCGATCGAAATTCAACGAATTTATATTATTGAAACAGATGAAAGGAAAGCGAATTGGCAAAGCTTTGATGAAACAATGTTTCGAAATCGGGACAGAAAAAGGTTACGAAACTCTCTGGCTCGGCGTTTGGGATAAAAACTACTTGAGCACAGAAATTTTATGAAAAAATCGGGATGAAAAATCTTCGGCACGACCGATTTTTCGGATGGAAAGAATGAATTTGTCAATTTTGTTTTTGCGAAAGAATTATGAAAGAAATTTGGGAAAGAATCGAAAATTGGCTCAGAGAAAATTACCCCGAAGGTTTGGAAAAACTAAATGAAGGTGCTTCAGATGAACTAATCAAAGAAACTGAACAATTTTTGGGAATTACATTTCCTGATGATGTAAAAGAATTTTATAAAATTCACAACGGAATATCAGGAGAATTTTATTTGATAGCTGGATGGTATCTGCTAAATGTTGAAGATATAAAAAGTGAGTGGAAAATCTGGAAAGATTTAATGGATGAAGGTGCGTTTCAAGATTTTAGATGCACTCCTCACGAAGCGATTCAAAATATTTGGTGGAATGAAAAATGGATTCCTCTGACTTGGGATGGTGCGGGCAATAATATTTGTTTGGATTTTGCTCCAACAATAAAGGGAAATATTGGACAAATAATAATTATGTGGCACGATGATAATGTAAGACCACTTGCTGCAAATAGCTTTCGTGAATGGCTAACAGAATTTCGTTGAGGCACTTGAAGCAGGCGAATATGTTTATTCGGAAGATTACGGCGGAATTGTAAGTGTTGACGATATTTAATTTATGACAAACAGACCACTTAAAGGCTTAAAAGTATTGGAAATGGGGCAACTTCTGGCGGGACCGTTTTGCGCTTCGCAACTTGGCTGGATTTGGGGCGGAAATTATCAAAATTGAGAAACCGAAAACGGGCGATCCGTTGCGTGTGTGGCGAAAATTGCACAAAGGAACTTCGCTCTGGTGGCTTTCGATGGGCAGAAATAAAAAGTCAATCACGCTCGATATGACTAATCCAAAAGGGCAGGAAATTGCGAAAAAACTGGCAGCAAAAGTTGATATTCTGCTCGAAAATTTCAAACCCGGCACGATGGAAAAATGGGGGATGGGTTATGAAAATTTGAAGGCGTTGAACAAAGGCTTGATTATGGTTCGCGTTTCGGGTTGGGGGCAAACGGGACCGTATTCATCGCGTCCGGGTTATGCAAATGTCGCGGAAGGTGTTGGCGGAATGAGGTTTACGACGGGTTATCCTGACCGTCCGCCGGTTCGCACGGGAACTTCGATTGGTGACACTTTGGCGGGGTTGCACGCGGCACTTGGCGCATTGACGGCGGTTTATCATCGGGACGTGAACGGTGGCGAAGGGCAAGTTGTGGATGTGGCGATTTACGAATCAATTTTTAATATGATGGAATCCACGCTTGCCGAATACGACAAACTTGGCGTGATTCGTGAACGCACAGGCGCGAAACTCGAAGGCATTGTGCCAACTTCGACTTATCCAACCAAAGACGACAAATTTATCATTATCGGCGGCAATGGCGATTCGATTTATCGGCGTTTGATGAATAAAATCGGACGACCTGAACTTGCCGAACATCCCGAAATGCAAGACAACGCCGGACGAGTTGGACACGAAGCCGAAATTGATAAAGCGATTACCGATTGGACGCTAAGTCAAACTTATGATGAGGCTTACGCCGCAATGCTCGAAGCCGAAGTTCCGTGTGGTCCCGTTTATTCCATCGCCGATATTGTCAAAGACGAACAATATATCGCTCGCGGTTTGTTTGAAGAAGTCGAAATCGAACCAAATGACACCGTAAAAATCCCCGCAGTTTTACCGAAATTAACCGAAACTCCGGGCGGAACGGATTGGATTGGTCCAAAATTAGGCGAACATAACGAGGAAATCTATCGCGGATTTTTGGAAATGTCGCAAAGCGAATATGAGGATTTGATTGCGAATGAAATTATTTAACGATGATTTATAAACTCAATGACCTCGAATTTGAATGGGACGAAGAAAAATATGCTGTCAATTTAGGGAAACATCAAGTAACATTTGAAGAAGCGGCTGAAGTTTTTTTCGATGAATTATGTCAATTTGGCGATGCTTCGGTTGAAGAAGAAGAAAGAGAATGTATTATCGGGTTTACTTTCAAATTTGACCTTTTATACACGGTTTTTGTCGAGCGTGGTGAAAGATTCAGAATAATTTCGGCACGTCCGGCTACATTTGAAGAAGAGAAAATATATGCGAGAAAAAAATAAAACTCTTATCACGCCGGAAGGATATGCAGTTACTTTTAGTGACCAAGATTCGGTTGAAATCAAACTGAATATTCCAAAAGAAGTTTTAGAAACTTTAGAAGACATTGCCCAAAAGAAAGATTTATCGGTCGAATCTGTGCTTAAATTCTTTATTGGAAAAGGTTTGCGAGATTTAGAACCTGAATTAGCCAATAAACTTGCAATTAAGAGATTGAGAACTAGAAAAGTTAAAGCAGAAAAACTAGAAGTGGAATTGGTTGCGTGAGATTGTATGAGAAAATCATTCGTATTCATAGTTTTCGGATTGTGTTTTGGAGTTGGAGTTTGGATGTATTCGGATTATTCAAACAAACAAGCAGAAAAGGCACTTCAAGATTTTTACAATTACAATGGATTTCACGACAAAATGACTGAACCTCTTTACAAAGGCGGTGAGAAAGTAATTCCTCTTGTAATTGAAAAAGTAAAAGATAAAAATATGCCACACCGTTTAAATGCAATAGGATTTTTGGGAAAACCTAAAAATTACGAAGCACTACCTGTTCTCATTGAAATTCTAAAAGACGAATCGGAAAACAATTATTTGAGAAAAGAAGCACTCTGGGCTGTTTATCAGATAGAAGTAAAGATTGCGTTGGACTTTGCCTATAAATATCAAAATAGAGAAGATGATTTAGGAAAATACTCAAATTGCATTACTTCTGCAAAACATCCGTGTTTCTAAAATCTAGTTATGAACCTACCCAAACAAGTTGAAATAGTTGAAGTTAGCCCGCGCGATGGCTTGCAGATGTTGCCAAATTTTGTGCCAACGGCGGATAAAATTAAACTTATCAATTTAATCAAAGATGCAGGTTTCAAACGCATCGAAGCCGTTTCGTTTGTTTCGCCGAAGCACGTTCCTCAGATGGCGGATGCGGGTGAAATCTTAGCGGCGATTGGCGATGACCCGAATATTGATGAAGTTGCGCTGGCACTTAATCAAAAAGGTTATCAACGGGCAATTGAGGCAAAAGTTGATTGGATTTGTTATGTGATGGCAGCAACTGAAACGATGTCGCTCAAGAATGCAAACACCACGATTGCCGATGGTTTAGCAATGACCAAAAATTGCATCGCAGAAGCACACGCACAAGGCATAAAAGTTCGCGCCTCAATTGCGGTTTGTTGGGTTTGTCCTTACGAAGGTGAAGTGTCGAAAGAGCGAATTTTAGAGCTTACAAAGTCATTGGTCGAAGCCGGAGCAGACGAAATTGCCTATAACGACACGGTTGGCAAAGCTACGCCGAATGATGTTTTTGAATTGTGTCGGCTGGCAAAAGAAAAGTTTCCAAATCAACGATTTGCGGCACATTTTCACGATACAACTTTTACGGCTTTAGCCAATATATACGCGGCTTTGACGGCGGGTTGGAACATTTTTGACTGTTCGGCGGGTGGCTTAGGCGGGTGTCCTTTTTCACCCGGCGCAAGCGGAAATATTGCTACTGAAAAAGTCGTTTCGATGCTTGAAAGAATGGGTATTCAGACTGGAATTGATTTGGAAAAATTGAAAGTTGCATCAGAATTTGCCAAACAAATCGAGAAAATTGCAAAGACAGTTTCAGCCACGAACTAACACGAAATTTCACAATTTAGAAAAAATTATTTTGTCTATTTCAATACCTTCGCCAAATTAGGCTGTTTGAGGAGCAGATTTAGCCAGATGAATACTGCTTACTCTGCCAACCTCTTCAATTATCTGTTTTATTAATATTACGTGAGTTCGACATAAGAATTGTTGAAAAATAAGGGTAACTGTTTGAAAAACAACCGTTTATCAGCTCGTTTCTAAAATTTAATGCCCAAATTTTGCATTTTTTCAACTTTTTGGCTAAAAAAGACTTAAAAAAATTGTCATACATCAAACAAAATGTTGATAATGCAAAAGTTACGGGATTTTCTTATGTCGAACTCACGTTAATATTGGTTCTCATTACTGAGCGGCATAGAAATTGCAGTAGCTTGGAAAACAAGAAATATTTGCCCGCGAAAAACACGAATGATACGAAAATTGGGCAAAATATTTTTCAACCCAGCTATTCACCAAAACTTTTTCGTGCTTTTGGTGTTTTCGTGGGCAAAAATTAGTCAAATAACCAAAGACTTTTCAGCAAGCAAAAACTGTGCCGCTCAGTAATGAAAGTAACAAGAATTTCAGGCAAAAATTGCTTTCGTTTCTTGAACATCTGTTTTTGAAATTGTCAAACCGAGAATTGCTGGCATTTTGGGTAATTCAGACGCATTATGTTTTTCTCAAAATACGCGATTTCCGTTTTCATTTTCTTCGATACTCGCTTCAACTGACTTCCTATTTTTTCAATTATCTCTCTCACTTTTCCTGTCCACAAGAGTTCCTTAAATTCCTTGAAGAGACTGTTTTTGACTCCTTGCTTGGTCTTTGGTATCAGTTCTGTGAGTTTGGTCAGATGCTTCACCGCGTGATAGTAATCTAATGTTTCTACGATTTTTTCTTCGCTGACTCATTACCGAGCGGCATAGTTTTTGCTCACTCGGAAATTGTTGAGGTTTTTAAGAAGATTGCCCGCTAAAAACGCGAAAGACACGAAAGGGGAAAGAGTTTGAAAAATAGATGGTTTTAATTTAGCGTTTTTAGCGTCTTTCGCGGTCAAACTTTTCTTGGCTTTGATGCCCTGCAATTTTCAGACCGCTCAGTAATGTCTCTGACTCCTAATTCCAAGAGCATCTTTTTTGCATTATTCCAAATCCATAACGCTCCATCCGCTATCACCTGCACTTCTGCGACGTCCTTGATATTCAACACTTTAAGATATTCTCTCAGTAACTTAAACAATCCGGCTTCGCCAAAGGTCGCATCATAAATCGGCAATTCTGTGCGTTCTATTTTGCCCTCCTGGTCAATGACGGTAATGACAAATAACTTCGGTTCTTTCCACGGCGTTTCAAATTTGTGATGCGTTCCTGACTTATTTTTCTCCAATTGATAGTTTAGCGTTAGTTTTTTATCAATTCCAATCTAATGTTTGAAAAACTTTAAATAGTCGGATGCGATTTAGCCTATTTAATTTTAGGATTCGCAGTTTGCACATTGTCAAACTCTTTGCGTTGACATCACACGACAGATTATTGTTTTTCAAACACTAAACATCTTTTTACCCTTTTTGTTAATCACAGGGGGACAAATCGCTATTACGCCCGTTTATGACTTATCTTTCGGGAATTGATTTAGCAATCAATCTGAAGATTTACAAAAATATTGAACAAAAGATGTAAAATTTTACACTAATACTTCATAATGATATTCTTACTCATTACTGAGCGGCATAGTCTTTGCATACTCGAAAATTGAGGTGTTTTTTAAGAAGATTGCCCGGGAAATGACGCGAAAGACACGAAAAAAGAAAGAGTTTGAAAAATAGATGGTTTTAATTTAGCGTTTTTAGCGTCTTTCGCGGGCAATCTTTGCTTGGTTTTGATGCCTTGCAATTTTCAGACCGCTCAGTAATGATTCTTACTCAAAAAATGAAGGTAGTTTGTTTTTTTTGGAAACAAACTTTGGTTATTTAATGAAGGCTAAAAACAACTACAAAATGGTAGGTGTCAACGACATCCGCGATATAAATCAGACAATTTTTCTTCATCTGATTCGTGAACGCCAGCCAATTTCTCGCGCTGATATTGCCAAATATACAGGGCTACGGGCAGGCACGGTTTCCGCTATTGTTAATCGCTTAATTAAAAATAATTTTGTCTATGAAGGGACGGAAGGACCTTCCAGCGGTGGCAGACCTCCGAAAAATCTCTACATCAACGCGGAAAGTTTTTATGTTTTAGCCATTGATATTGGCGTTTCCGATACCGTTTTTGCAGTCAGCGATTTTAACGGGAGAATTTTGAAGCAAAATCAAATTTTAACCGAAGGCGAGCCGGAACAATTTTTAAATAAGCTGGCGGAAAAAATTGATAATCTAGTTAAAACCGAATATCCACGCGCACGGTTTGGCGCAGTCGGGGTTAGCGTCCCGGGTTTGATTGACCGCGAAACCGGAACGGTTGAAATATCGCCAAACTTAGAATGGAATAATGTTCCGCTTCGCAAAATTTTGAGCGAAAAATTAAAATTACCGATTTTCGTTGAGAATGATGCAAATGCGGCGGCTTTTTCCGAACTTTGGTATGGACCGCTCAACGAAGCCAATCTCCGAACTTTGCTTTTTATTCTGGTGGTTGAAGGACTCGGAACAGGTCTTATCATCAATGGTGAATTGCACGTTGGTTCACGGCTTGGTTTAGGCGGTTTTGGACATATGAGCATTGATCCAAACGGGGAACTTTGCTCTTGTGGCAGACGCGGATGTTGGGAAACTTTTGCCTCGGAACGGGCAACGGTTGAAAGATTTCATCGAGTGACAACCAAACAAGGATTGCCGATTATTGGTCTCAGCGATATTATTGCACTCGCTAACAAAAATGATGAAATGGCTTTGCAGTCTTTGAAAATTACGGCTGAATATTTGGGCGAAGGGATCAGCAATTTGGCGCACGGTCTTTATCCTGAAACTGTTGTCATCGGGGGAAATATAACCGCCGCTTGGTCAATTATTGAGCCAATCATCAAAAAAAGAATAAAAAGCCGATACATTGTTTCGCCAAATCAAATTACGATTCGTCCCGCCAGCGTTCAGCGTCCAAGTCTTTTCGGTGCAATCCCAATCGCGTTGCAAAACTGTTTTCAAGCTCCCTTAAAACTAAGCAAAACTCTCTTCAAATCCAGAGGAAAAATTTAATTTGTAAAGTTTTTGTTGACATCTTACAAAATTGTATGTTAAAAACTTTAACAACGGTCAAGATAAAGTAATTTACAACTAAATTTTGTTAGAGAACGGAACATGGTAACAGTTTCCAGTGGCAGTTTTAAAAGTCGCTTGATGCACAAAGAACTACCGTATCTGGTTGTTTTGCCAACCAATTATGGTAAAACAGAAAATAAATTTCCTGTTTTGTATCTTCTTCACGGACTTTTCGGTAGTTGCGAAAATTGGATAGAACTAACCGATTTATTAGAATACGCTAAAAAATATAATTTCATCATTGTTACCCCCGAAGGCGCGGATAGTTGGTATGTGAACAGTATAGAAATTGAACAAAATAAATTTGAAAATTATATTATCTCCGAACTGATACCGGAAATAGATGCTCTTTATCAAACTGAAAATAATCGCGCCAGCCGTGCCATTGCAGGGCTTTCGATGGGTGGTTACGGGGCTATGCAATTTGCCTTTAAGTATCCTGATTTATTCGCTTTTGCGGGTTCGATAAGTGGGGCGTTTGATGCTCCGCGTCAAACCGAAAAAAATCAAGGGGTTGATTGGGAAATTTTGAAGCCTTCCATCTTACGAGCGTTTGGAGAGGAAAACAGCAAAGTCAGAAACGAAAACGATTTGTTTCAGCTAGTTCCGCAAATTATTGAAAAAGATAGACTTCCTTATTTATATGTTGATTGTGGAAACGAAGACAGTTTTTTACCAATCAATATTGATTTTCATAATTTGTTGAACCAAAATTGTATCTCTCACGATTATTTTATCGGTTCGGGCGGTCACGATTGGGATTATTGGAATCAACGAATCAAAGAGATTCTAAAAATTGTTGCTAATTTTTTTGCTTAAACAATAAAATTTTTAACCACTTTGTCAACGGTAAAGATAAATTCCAAAAATTGAAAAAACTATGAATTTATCCACATTAGACCAAATAATCGTTGTCGTTTATCTAGCGGCAATTATGAGCATCGGGTTTGCGATGAAACGCAAGGCGGCAAAGGGGATGTCTTCTTATTTTTTGGGCGGACGACAACTGCCTTGGTGGGCGTTGGCAATGTCCGGCTCAAGCTCATATTTCGACATCACCGGCACGATGTGGATTGTCTCGACTTTTATTGCTCTTGGCTTGAAAGGAATGTGGGTTCATTGGTTGTGGGGTTTTCCGATTACGGCATTTTATCTCGCGTATATGGGCAAATGGATTCGCCGTTCAGATGCGATGACGGGGGCGGAATGGATGAAAACAAGGTTTGGAAATAATAAAGCGGGCGATATTGCCAGACTTTCATATACTTTGTTTGCCATTCTCACAATTTGCGCTTTGCTTGGATATTCGGCGATTGGGATGGGTAAATTCGGAGCGATTTTCTTACCATTTTCACCCAATGTTTGTGCTTTATTGATTTTAGGCGTAACGGGTTTATACGTTATTTTAGGTGGATTTCACGGCATTGTGCGGGTGGAAATTGTGCAAACAATCGTTTTAAGCGCAGGTGCAATCGTTTTTGCCATTATCGGATATTTACATTTTGATCGCGGTGGTATTTGCCGCAAAAATTCCCAACGGTTGGCATGGACATTATGCCTTCGCAGTTCGTCCTGAATCATTTCAAGGATTAGTAACGGGCGGAACTGATTATTCACTTTTCGGGGCATTGGTCGCGGTTTGGGTGGCAAAAGGTTTACTTCTTTGTTTGAGCGGTCCTGAACAACTCTACGATTTTCAAAGGTTTCTCGCCGCCAAAGATGAACGGGATGCTTCAAAACTCGGCGCATTATGGGGGGTAATTCATACGGTTCGCTGGTGTTTTGCGATGGCGATTGCAGTTATGGCAATTATGGGAATCGGTAATGTTTTGCTGGATGAAAAGTTAAAAGCCGACCCGGAAACTGCACTTCCTTTGATTATCGGTTCGATGTTACCTGTTGGTTTAGTTGGATTTATGTTGGCGGCTTTGTTGTCAGGATTTTTGGCAACATTCAGTTCAACGGTCAATGGCGGGGCGGCTTATTTGGTCAAAGACGTTTATCAGCGTTACATCAATCCCGAAGCCGACACCAAAACTCTGATTCGAGTAAGTTATGTATCGTCAGCTTTGTTAATCATCTGCGGTTTAATTATTTCCTTTTTTGGAACTTCAATTAACACCGCGTTTTTATGGATTTTCGGAACGCTTGCCGCCGGAATTTTGCCGCCAAATGTCTTGCGTTGGTATTGGTGGCGTTTGAACGGTCAAGGCTATGCGGCGGGCGTTTTTGGTGGAATGGGATTATCACTTGGACAAGTTTTTCTCGACCAAACAGTTTTGAGTCAACCACTACCGCTTTACATTGGTTTTCCTGTAATTGCAATACTTTCAACAATTATCACAATTGTAGTTTCGTTAATGACGGAACAAACAGACAGCGAAACTCTGAAAAATTTCTACCGCAAAGTTCAGCCGGCGGGATTTTGGAAACCGACCAAAGATGCAGTAATGGCGGAAACTCCAGACTTCAAAAAACAATCTCCGTTTGCCCTTGATTTACTCAATACGGTAATTGCGATGATTGGAATTATTGCGCTTTATGTTTCGATGCTTTATTTAATTTTGCATCGTTTGACGATTGGATTTTCTTTGCTCGCCACAACATTGGTCACGGTGATTATTCTTTATTTCACTTGGTATAAAAATTTGCCGCCATCTGCGCCACAGCCTTTGGACGATGAAGATAATTTGGAAGAAGCCAGATAGGAGAAGTTATGAGATTTGACGAAAAAACAGTCATTGTAACGGGCGGGGCGTTGGGAATCGGACAAGCGGTTTGTGAATTATTGGCGGAACGTGGCGCAAATGTAGCGATTCTTGATTGGGATGAAACTGCGGGAAACGAAACTTGCGAAAAAATTAAAGCAAACGGCGGTCAGGCAATCTTTGAAAAAGTAAATGTGGCTGAGTTTGAAGCGGTTCAAACTGCCGTTCAAACTGTTCACAAAACTTTCGGAAAAATAAACTCATTGATTGTCAGTGCCGGAATTCAGCGTTATGGAACGGCTGTTTCCACCTCAGATGAACAATGGGAAGAAGTTTTGAATGTCAATCTGAAAGGCGCGTGGAATTTAGCCAAGGCAGGAATCCCTTTTTTACAAGCACAAGGGGGCGGAACAATCGTCAATGTTTCCAGCGTGCAAGCTCTGGCAACTCAGCAAAATGTTCTGGCTTATACAGTTAGCAAACACGGCTTAGTTGGTTTAACCCGCTCAATGGCGATGGATTTTGCCAAAGAAAACATTCGAGCTAATTGCATTTGTCCCGGAACAGTTGATACGCCGATGCTCAAATGGGCGGCTTCGTTAGACCCGAATCCAGACTCAGTTTATGACGCTTGCAACGCAATGCACCCACTTGGACGCATCGCCCAACCACGCGAAATTGCTGAAGTTGTCGCTTTTCTCGCCCACGAAAGTTCGTCTTTTGTGACAGGTGCGGTGTGGACAGTTGACGGCGGACTTTTAACTCAAATCGGCGGGACTCCGAGGACGGATTAAAAGTAAAATTACCACCGCCAGGTATCCGTTTAGCGTTTAAGAAGGGTTTAAGAGGGTGAACGATAAACTGCATTTTTAATGAGGTCTTTGAAAGATTGGTTTTTTTGCGCCAAGCGACTGCCAAACTGGCTAAAACTTCCCAAGTCTGCGCCCCTTTATCAGTTCGGTTGCCACACGAGAGTTTGCGAGCGATGACTGCTGGACGCAGTTGGCGTTCGGCTTGATTGTTAGTCGCTTCTACTTCTTGATGTTTGAGAAACTCAAATAAATGGTCTCGTTGTTTAAACAGACGTTGGCGCACCGTTTCTTCTTCTGGCTGGAGCGGCGCAGTTCGATTTTCCAAACTTAACAGGTTTGCCGCCCATTGTTCCAAGTGTTGAATCTTGGCAGAGAAATCTGCTGGCTTCATCTGAGTTTGCAGCGTTTTCAAAGTCATCGCGGTCTGCAACAGCAGTTTAAGTTCTTCCAAATAATGGGAAAATCCGCTTGGACTTTTTTGAAGAGCTTCCTTGATGGCTTTCAAATGATGCGAATAGCATTTTTGTTGGAGCGGATTGACTTCATCATAAATGCTCAAGCAATCGGTGATCAGAACGCCTTGGTAATCACCCAAAATGCGTTTGACCATTTCCCGATTTCGCGTCTTGGCAATGTGATAAAGCGTGACGGATCGGTTGGTAAAAACACATAATTGGTTGCCGGGTTTGCCGACATACCAACCGGTCTCGTCGGCGTGAATGTGGCTTGAATGTTGAACTTCGTGCAGAAGTTGCTGATATTCAGGACTCAATTTGGAAGCCATTCGATGACTTAAATCAACCAAGCCACCAGGGGTTAAACGGATGCCAAAAAACTCTTGCAAAATGGCACAAGTCTTTGATTTAGTCAGATTAAAACGGCTTTCTAATTCAATCGCCAGTGCTACGGCTCCGGACCGAGCGAAGTTGAAGCCGCCCCTTTGGCTTGAGAAATTTGCCAAGGATGCGAAGAACGAACTTTTTTTTGACACTTGGGACAGAAACCGCTTTGGGTGTTGATTTGAATAACTTGGACTTCAATAATGGGGAGTTCTTCAATAGTTTGGGTGTGATATTTGAGATGTTCAACTTCAGAAAAACAATGAGGACAATATTCAAGCGGAACATCAATAATTTCAGTCGGTGGCGGAGGTTGGCGAAAAGTTCCCGGATGACCTTTCTTTTGCCCGGGTTTTTGCGGGTTTTTGGAAAGTTCTTCCGGCTTGCGCCGAAAAGGAGCAGTTGAAAGTGGCGGACGTTGCTGAAGTTCAAGTATTTCTTTTTCAAGCAGTTCAAGACGGGTGTTTAGTTGTTGAATGAGAACCGCTTGATTGACCACAATTTGCTCAAGTTGCGCTTTTGGCAACTCGGACAAAATAGAAGCTAAATCATTGTCCTCTAATTTGACACCCATTGTTGTTTATCTCTTAAAGAGTGCTAATAATAGAGTTATTCCAGACGCTAAAGCGATACTCCGCCAGAGGCGGTGGCTTTGAATGATACGCCCTAGAAGGTGCGTCATTACGGTTGAGCGAAGCTAAAGTTTTCTTTGCTTCTTTCAACTACTTAACAGATTGAAAAGTTGAATTGTTAAAATCTCCAATCTTGGTTGATAACTTGAGTGATTAAAAAGCTGAATGATTAAACTTTTCTATTTCTTTTTCACTCTGTAATTTGTCAACTTGCTATATTTTGGTTTGTTTGCCCTTTTTACCTTTTGTCTGTAAATTTGAAACCACTACCAGAGGTAGTGGCTTACTCTATAAAAAGGTAAAAGGCAAAAATTAAGAAAAAACTTCGTGGTTAAAAAAAGTTAGGAGTTAAAAATTTATGAGTGAGACAACAGCAACAGCAGAAAATCATCCGCCAGTGACGGTATATAATCCGCCGCCGCAATTGGATGCAGCAATTAATGCCGTTCAATTGGTCAAAGCGGCTAAAATGCCAAAGAAAATAGGCTATTTAACCAATTATAGTTTTCATATTTGGTATCAAATCGTGATTGAAATTTTGCATCGGCGGTCAAAGCAATATGGTGCCGAAATTGAAATTTTGGATGCTGGATTGAGCGTTGAAAATCAAATCAATCAAGCGCGTGAAATGGTTAAAAAGGTTGACGCGATAATTTTGACACCAGCCAACACGACCGGACTTGAAGAAATTCTGAAAATTGCCGCAGATGCAAATGTTCCGGTTTTGATTGAAGCAAATCCCGTTGAAGGAATGTCAACAATGGTCGCCATTTGCGATTACGATGCAGGTTACGAAATGGGCGTTTGGGTTGGGCAGAACATCAAAAATGCCGATGATTCGCCGCTCAAAATTCTTGATGTTGGCTTGCCGTGGTTACGTCCGTGTCTGCTCAGAAGCGAAGGTTTTGCCGAAGGCGTTCAAAGTGTTCAATCCGATGCAGTTGTGGTGGCTTCAATAAATGGTGAAGCCACTCCGTCCGTTGCCCGCAAGATTGCCTATGAAACGCTCAATGAAACAGGTGATATTAATGTAATCTTCGCAATGGATGACGAAACGGCGCAAGGTGCGTATCAAGGTTATCTCGATGCGGGATTTGACGCAAACACCGTAACGATTGCCGGGTTTGGACTCTCCGGCGAACACGAAAAAGAATGGATGCTGAAAGGTGAAGCCCTAAAGGTGAGTGCCGCAATGTTCCCCGAATATGTTGGTCTGCGTTGTGTTGACGGCGTTATCAAACTCTATGACGGTCAAGCGGTTTCGGTTCGTGATGTGACCCCGACAATCCCGATGACAGCAGAAATTTTGGAAAAATATTATCCCAAGAAAGACGGTGTTTTTACACCTGATTTTGCCGCGATTGCCGCCATTCCCAAGAAAGGCGATTGCACAAAAGTTTAAAAATTAGTGGAGGTTTCAGATGAAAATACAAAATAAGGTAAAAAAATTAAACTATCTTTTAGCAATCGTTTTATTTTTAACAATTGGCGTGTTTGCTCAGTCAAACACCGGTTCAATAACAGGTGTGGTAGAAGATTCAAATGGTGCAGTCGTTGCCAACGCCACCGTTACGATTACTAATGTCGGCACCAACGAAACGCGAACAACACAAACTGATTCGGACGGACGATTTGAAGTTCCTTCACTTCCGACCGGAATTTATAAGGTTTCCGCCAAAGGCAGTGGTTTTCAAGAATCAACTGTCAATGATATTCGATTGGCTGTGGGCGAAAAAGCCAGAGTTGATGTCAAACTTTCTGTTGGACAGGTTGGTGGAATGGTTGAAGTAAGAGCGGATCAAACTAGAGTTGATACCGAAGCTTAACCGTCGGCGATACGATTAATTCCGCCAGAATCAATGATGCTCCCATCAATGGGCGCGATTTTACAGGACTTTTAGCAACTGTTCCGGGTTCGGTGCAAAGCACAAATCAATTTCAAACCAGTATCAACGGGATTCCTTCGACCTTTGGCGGGGCGAGCGTTTTGGTTGACGGAATTGATGCCGGACGGATTGATTTGAATGGAACTTCCAATGTTTTAGGAGAATCGAATCCCGCGTCAATCGCGTTTCGATGGACAGTATTCAAGAAATCCAAGTAGTTGAAAGTAATTATTCAGCACAATACGGAAATGCGCTAAGTGCGGTTATCAATCCGATTACCAAATCCGGCACCAACCAATTTCACGGCAGCGTTTTTGAGTATTACCGCAACGAAGGACTTGATGCCAACGACTTTTTTAACAATCGTTTTGGTTTTCCCCGTTCCGAATTTGACCTCCACCAATTCGGCGGAAATGTCAGCGGAAAAATAGTTCAGGATAAATTGTTTTTCTTTACCAATTACGAAGGTGTTCGCCAAACCCGAGGACAACTTTTTACCACATTGACTCCGACGGCGGCATTTCGGACATCAATGGAAGCTAACATTCGTCCTACTTTAAATACGCTTCCGCTTCCGACTGCTCCTTTTATCAGACAAGGAACAAATGCTCCCGACACCCAATTAGGAATTTATTCAGAGCAAAAGAACGGAACTTTGCGGGAAGATACGGGTTCGGTTCAAAATTGACTGGTTACATACCGATAAGAGCCAATTTTCCGCCCGTTACAACATCAATGACTCAAAAACTGTTGTGCCATACGGAGTTGGAACAGATCAGGAAGCTCCCGGAACTTTGCGGGTGCAACTGTTCAAATTTTCACATAATTACACCTTTTCGGAAAACTTAATCAATGAAGCGGCTTTTGGTATCAATCGAAATGTCACTAACCCAAATGCGGGTTCTTCGACCTTACCGATTTTTAGTTTTCTGTTTGTTGACCAATCAATCGCTTCGCCCGGACCTGCTCAGTTTAATCAATTCAGAACGGGAACTGTTTATCAGTTTTTGGACACCTTAACTTGGTTGAAGGGTAATCATTCATTTAAAGGTGGGATTGACATTCGTTTGAATAACCGTTCAGCCGAGTCAAAAACTCAAGAAACATTTAACCTTTTTTGCTCTTAACGATTATCGGGATAATGTTCCTTTCGTTGTTTCAAGGGGCGGACATCCTTTACTTAATTATGCTAACGAAAACTTTTCGTTCTTTATTCAAGATGATTGGAAGGCTCATCCGCGGTCTTTCTTTGAATTTGGGATTGCGTTACGATGTTAGCACCGTTAGCCGTGAGAAAAACGGAAATCTGCAAAACTTTGATTTAACAACTTTGACTTTTACTCCCAAAGGGTCAAAAAATTCACGATGCGATACCAACAATTGGGGTCCGCGAGTTGGATTTGCCTTTGATATTTTCGGCAATCAAAAAACGGTTCTGCGCGGCGGTTACGGTATTTTTTATAACCGCGAATTGCCAGCCAGTTTTGGCTCACCGCACGTCAATACCTTCCCGACCCAATCTGTAGATTTATTTACTTGACTTTTTGGTTTCGGTACTTGTCCGGTTCGCCGGCAAGCATTGCTTATCCAGTCAATCCCACAGCCTTTAACGGATGCGGAACATCTACAATTTATCATTGAGCGTAATCTTAAGACAGCTGAGGCACAGCAATGGTCGCTTAATGTTCAACAAGACATGGAATTCGGCATTTTGGAAGTCGGTTATGTCGGAAATCATGTGACTCATCTTTTGACAGATGGCGTTGTCTCTCCGCGAAATTTGAATCGAGCCGATATTGATTTCTTTGGCTTTAATTTAAGAGCAAGCCCGCAATTTGGAGATGTTTTCCTAGTAGGAGCTTATCCATCATCGAATTACAACGCGATGCAGGTCACATTTTAGACGAAATCTGTCTAAAGGAATAAGATAAACTCCAACTACACTTGGGGACACGCAATTGATGATGTTGTCGGGTTTTTTAAGGATTATCAAGATGAATTTAACGCGAATGCCGAGCGAGCAAGCAGTGATCAAGACGTTCGGCACAATTTTATCTTTGATGCGAGCTATGAAATTCCTGGCGGCAAAGCCTGCCGACGGGGTTAGGTTCTGGCTGGCAGATTTCGACTTTATCTCAAGCCCGCACTGCTTTGCCGGTTAATGTAACCCGTCAAGGTGGCGTTTTTGGCGGTTTTTCATTCAGACCGAATTTGGTGCCGGGTGTTTCTACTGTTTGTCCGGCATTTAGCATACCGGATTGTCAGTTTAATGCGGCTGCCTTTTCAAATCCCGGAACTAATGTCCCCGGAAATACACCGCGTAATTTCTTGCGCGGACGCGGATTTGCTCAAGTTGATTTTTCCGTGGCTAAGAATACGAAAATTACCGAGAGAACTTCGATGGCGCTCAGGATAGATATTTTCAATATTTTGAATAAAACGAATTTTGCCGATCCATCTGGCGGACTTACTCCCGGTCTTGGTAATTCGCTCTTGCCGACAGCATTTTTCGGACGAAGCGTTTCAACTGTCGGAAACCAACTCGGCGGATTGCTTGGATCAGGCGGACCTCGCCAAATTCAACTTTCAGCCAGATTTATTTTCTAATCTTTGGAGCGTTTGTAGTTCCGCTTTTAAGCGGTAAAGTGTTTAGATTTAAGAGTTTCCGCATAAACACAGGACTACAAACGCTTGAATATTTATTAGAAAACAGAGTATTAAACGTGTCACCAAAAATAATTCATCGAATCAGCTTATTGACCATCATTCTTGGACTGGCTTACGGTTTATCTCTCAATCTTTTTGCTCAAGCAAAACTCCCAACCAGTTCAATTAAAACGATTTATATTACGCCCTTGTCGCATTACGATTTTGGCTTTGTCGAACCGCCTGACCAAGTTCGGGAACGTGCAGCCCGTCATATTGATGAAGTAATCCGCGTTGCCGAAGACAAATCCAAATTTCAAATGGACGATTGAAAGCGTTTGGCAAGTCAATGAATGGCTCAAACGGCAGAAAAAACCGACCTCCGTTTTGCCGAAAGATAAGGAAAAAATTGCCCGTTTAGTGAAATTGATAAAATCGGGAAGGATTGCACTTTCAACCGCTTGGGGCAGTATGCACACCGATTTTATGGGCGGTGAAGTATTGAATCGGCTGACGGCTGATTTTGCAACGCTTCGCCGAACTTACGGCATCGAATCGGAATTAGCTTTGATGGACGATGTGCCGGGACATCCAACTTCGATTCCAACAGTTTTAGCCGGAAGCGGCACAAAATATTTACTTGACGGGGCAAATCTTTTTATCGGCGATGCAACTTCGCTAGCTCCCGGAAAAGTTCCGTTTTATTGGGAATCGCCCGATGGAAGCAAAGTTTTATTGTGGGTTTCTCAAGGCAGACGCGGCGGGTATGTCGAAGCCTTGACCGATTTTTATCTCGATCCGTTTTCGCTCGATCCATACACCGATAAAACGCCGTTTGATATGTTTAATCCCGAATTGGCAGGAAAGAAAAAGCCAATCGAGATTATGGAAATCGGTGTTACGGAATTGCTAAATCGTTACAATAAAGCAGGTTATAAATACGATGCAGTATTGGCGATGTATGCTCACGATTTTATTGAGCCAACCGATGTTATCAATCTCGACAAAGCCGTTAAACTTTGGAATGCAAAACATAAAGAAGTTCAATTGAAAATCGCCACGCCGACGGAATTTTTTAAATATATTGAGAAAAAATACGCTTCGCAAATTCCCACACATCGCGGAGAATGGTCAGGTTTATGGAGCGAAGCCAAGACGCAATCGCCAAATATTTCCGCTTTAGCCAGATACAATCACGACCACACGCCCGCCGCCGAAACTCTTTGGAGTGCAGTTTCGATGACGCGGAATATTCCCTTTCCGGTTGGTAATGCAACGTCACTTTACGATTTAATTTTGACTTACGATGAGCATAGCGGGGCGGGAAATAATGGTTGGATTCAGTTAAACAGCCGACAACCGTTAGAAGAACAAAATCGCCAATATGTTGAATATATGAAGCAGGCGAAGGGCGAAGTTGATTTTCTGCTCAACGATGGGATTGATTTGTTGGGGCAGCCTTCGCGTTACGATAATCCTGCTTTGCCGAGAACCGAAAATAACTGGAACTTGTTGGTCTATAACGGTTTATCGTGGCAAAGAAATGATGTTGTCAGATTTGAAACGCCAAAAAATGGATTACGAGTAACTGAAATCAAAGACCTTTCAAGCAATAAAAATATTGATTTTGACATTGACGAGCAGGGGCAGGTTTTATTTGTGGCGGAAAATGTTCCTTCGCTAGGCTACAAAACTTTTGCGATGACAACTGAAAAAGGTGCAAATAATTCAACGCTCAAAACAGATGAAGGCAAGCGTGACATCCGCAACAAAAACTTTGAAATCAAAGTGTCGGAAAGCGGTAACATTCAAAGCATCAAAGATTTACAGGCAAACCGCGAAATTGTCAACGATAAAGGCGAGCTGCCTTTTAACGAATTATTGCGAGTAGAAGGGCAAGACGCATCGAAAGTTTTGTATCCGATTGCTCCGAAAATTTCGGTCAAAAAAGGAAATCAGATGACGCAAATCGTTGATCCGCCGTGAGCGTTCGATTTTTCCCGAAACCCGCATCACCATTTACGACAATCTTGGGTTTGCCGAACTTCACAACGAACTTGATGCCAGCAAAATGCCGTTTGTCGGTGGCAATAATAATTGGAATGATTCGTATTATTTCGCATTTCCTTTTAATGTTTCGGCAACCAATTTGCAGGTCAAACGTGGCGGACAAAAATGGTTTGATACGTTGCCCGATGACTATTTGCCGGGAGCTAGACGCGATGCCGTAACGACTCAGCATTTGTTTGGTTTTACAGATGGAAATTCGAGTGCGATGCTCGCTCATCGTCAAGCATTTCATTGGGTTTATCCGAGTTATGTCGCCACCAAATTACAGCCGAAAGATGCTCCAAAAAGTTTTCCGGCAATGTTCACAGGGAAATTTCCGCTACCCGAAGCCACTATTTATTCGAGAGCCGTCCGTCGCAGTAATCAAGCCGATACGCACGATTTGGGTGTCATAAATATGCCGACGGTTGAACCCGGTTTGGACGAAAAATACGTTTTTGACTACGCCATCGCGGGTGGCGGAAAATTTGATGAAGTTAAAGCGTGGACGCTCGGAGCAAATTTCAATTTACCTTTGCGGGCAAATTTTATTGACGCTTTACCAAGTAATATTTCAAACAGTTTCTTTGCCGTCAATCAGCCGAATGTGCAAATTGTGACCGTGAAAACTCTTGGCCGATGCAGTTGTTCGCGGTGAGGTTAGTGCCACTCCGCTCGACCCGCAAATCAAGAAAGTTTTCGTCATTCGCTTACAAGAATTTGCCGGAAAAGCGGTGACAACGCAGATAAATTTACCCGTAAAAATCAAATCCGCTTCGATTTTGAATTTGACGGAAGACAAGGTTTTGCAGAATATTACACAAATTTCGCCGTTGAAGGTGGAAATGAAAGCATTTGAAACGAAGACAATAAAAGTTGAAATTGAATGAAGAAGTAGGAAGTTTGCCCGCGAATAAACGCGAATTTACGCGAATAATTCGGACTTCTATTTTTAAATTTTATTGTTGGGTAAAAATGATTTAATTCGCGTTTATTCGCGGAAATTCGCGGGCAATGTTGTTCCGCAAATCGCAATTCTTTTTGATTTTTTTTACTAAAATGTATGAGCAACTTTAAACGTCGAGATTTTTTAAAAACAACACTGGCAGGAATTGCCGCAGGAACAGTATTAACCAAAGATATTTTTGGAAAAGAAACTGCAATTCCAGAAATTGCTCAAACAAAAACGCTTTTGCCAGATATTCCGACCTGCGATTCGATGCGTTCGATTGTAATGACGCATAAATTCGGCGATTTATATTCTTTGCCGGGTTTAACAAATCAATGGGGTTGTGCATCGCCCGCAATGGATGCGGTGGCGGTAAGAAGTATCGCTTTTCCGCCGTTTGCTCAAGGCGAAATGAACGTTGCTCCGCTTGGTTCGGGCGGCGAACTTTTGACGGGCGTTTTATATGTTGACGAAGAATATTTTGCCGCAACCAAAACGCCGATTGATTTTGTCTGGCAGCCCGATAGAGTTGAACGAAAGGCGATTTACAAAGGTTTGGAAATTACTTCAACAACTATTATTCCTTTCAAAACGATGTCGGTTGCGGTGAAATTTACCGTCAAAAATATTACAAAACAACGCCGTAAGACCGAAATCAAATTAGCGATAAACGGCGGTGCAACCAAAAGCGTTAAACCTTGGAATGCCGCCTATTCGCCCGGCGAATACGATAACGAACGAACGATCGACAGAACCGAAACGCGGTTTTGTGCAAATCAAAATATACCGAAGCTTTTGTTTTGCAAGGCTCTTCGCCAAAGCCGAATCAGCTTCTCCCGTCGTGGATAATTTACAATTTTGATTTAGCTCCAAACGAAACAAAATCATTCACTTTCGTTAATTCTTTGGGCGAAACTCAAGCCAATGTCGAAAAAGAATATGATGCGATTGTCAATAATTTTGACGCGGTTGCGAAACAAACTACAGACGAATGGAACGATCAATTGAAATCCGCATTTACGCCGAATAATACGTACTTTTCCGGCTATGTGCCAACGCTGGTGACAACCGACGAATCCGTCAAACGGCTTTATCATTCGGCGGTGATGAGTGCACTTTATTTTCGGCGAACAACTCCGCATTCAATTTATGGCACAACTTATGTGACGCTGATGCCGAGATATTGGGAAACGACCACGTTTTTGTGGGATATTTCAGTTGAGTGCAATGCTGCTTTCGATGCTCGACCCTGCAATTTTGCGTCGGATGATGGAAACTTGGATGACGCTTGATGTTTATAAACACTTTGGAACAGAGTATTTAACAGGTGCAGGTGTCGGTCCGTGGTATTCGGTCAACGATTACGCAATGTCGCGGATGGCGAAAGAATATTTGCGTTGGACGGGCGATAAAGCGTGGCTCGATAAGGAAGTCAACGGCAAAAAGGTCTTAGATTATTTGATTTCATACGCGGAACATTGGCGGAAATTGGATGAAAATAAACACGGTTTGGCTGATTACGGTGGCGTGACAAATTTGCTCGAAGCCGTTTCGAGTTACGTTCACGAAGTCGCCGGATTGAATTCCGCAAATGTTTATAATTTGCGTTTTGCCGCTGAACTGCTTGAATATAAAGGACAAAAACCGAAAGCTGAGGCGATGCGAAAAGAAGCCATTGAACTTAGGCAAGCGTGTTCATGAACTTTATGTTGACGGCAAAGGAATTTGGAAATGTCGTTTGCCTGATGGAAGTTATAACGAGGTTCATCATTGTTACGATTTCGGCACAACGCTGATGAATATCGGCGATTTGATGCCCGCCAAACAGAAAAAAGAAATGGTCGAATTTTTCAAACGTGAATTGCAAACACCAACATGGATGCGGGCATTATCAACCAAAGATTTAGATGTCACATTCAGTATTCGCCCCGATCATCAATGGACTGGAGCATATTGCTCTTGGGCGGCGTTGGCGTTGAGCGGTTTGTATGTCGCGGGCGAAACTGATATTGCACTTGATTGGATCAAAGGTTTGGCAAAAACCAGCCAACAAGGTCCATTTGGGCAGGCACATTTTACCGAGAGTTTTTGGCAGCCGGAATCAAATGGAAGTGCTTTGAAAGCGACTTCCGACCAGCCGTATATCAACGATTGGGCATGCGTTTCGGGTTGTAATTACCTTGAACCGATTGTTGATTCGATATTTGGAATAAACGCCGGATTATTTGGTGAAATTACCGCAAAACCGAAGTTTGGAAAGTTTGACGCAAAAGCCGAACTGCGAAACATTAATTATCAAGGTAAAATTTACAAGGCTGATAAAAACGGCGTGAGAAAGGCGTAAAAAATAACTCGGTGTTTCTTTTAAATTGCCTCCTGCTTTAGCTGGAGGTAGCGTAAATTAACAGAAACTAGGCTTTAGCTTCTTAAAAAACTACATCCTTTTGGCTTGAGCCAAATTTGTGCTAAAGCAATGAGGATGATTGATAAATCTTGTGTTTTGGCTAAAGCCGATTCTTAAATCTTAACTTAACCTCCAGCTAAAGCAGGAGGCAATTTATAAGTGTCTTTCGCGTGAACAATTTTCAGAATCGAAAGTTATGAAATATTCAAATTTTTACCGCAAATATTTTTTCTCGTTGGCACTTTTGCTTTCGATATTTTCAATTTTTGCCAATGCCCAAACATCAACAAATCTTTTGCAAATCGCCGACCGTTACTGGATGCAGCCCGATGTTGTCTATGGTGCGGCAAATAACACGCCGTTAAAACTTGATATTTGGTATCCGCGTGATAATCCAAATCCAACGCCGACACTGGTTTATATTCACGGCGGCGGTTGGATTTTTGGTTCAAAAGAAGGAGCAGTCTATCAATTTTTGCCATTTTTGGAAAAAGGTTGGCGGGTGGTTAATGTCGAATATCGAATGGCGAGTAATTCACTGGCTCCGGCGGCGGTTGAAGATACTCGTTGTGCTTTGAAATGGATTTTCCGCAATGCCAAACAATACAATTTTGACACTTCAAAAATTGTTTTGACAGGACATTCGGCGGGCGGTCATCTTTCGTTGATAACGGGAATGTTGCCCAAAACCGATCTTGATAATCGTTGCTATGGTGATGAAGAAATGAAGGTGGCGGCGATTATAAATTGGTATGGAATTACCGATGTTGACGATATTATTCAAGGCAAAAACCTGAAAAATTATGCTGTGATGTGGATGGGAAGTTTGGAAAATAAAACGGGAATTGCCCAGAAAGTTTCGCCGTTAAGTTATGTTAGAGAAGGACTTCCGCCGATTTTGACGATTCACGGCGATAAAGATGATGTTGTGCCATACACACACGCCACACGCTTGCACGAGGCACTCGACAAATCAAAAGTTCCAAATAGACTGCATACCGTCAAAAAAGGCGGACACGGAATGTTTCAGCAAGATGATTACAAATCGGCTTTCGAGGAAATTTGGAAGTTTTTGAAGGAAAATAAGATAACGAATTAAGAAGAATTAGCCACGAACAAACACGAACAAACACAAATGAAAAAAATGATTTTCAAAATCAATCTAATAATTTCTCAATATTTTTCGTGAAATTTCGTGTTTGTTCGTGGCAAAAAAAAAGTAAAATGAAAATAGTTGACATCAGAGCAACCACCGTAACTGTTCCATTAGAAGCACCTTTGCGACACGCCAACGGTTGCCATTGGGGCAGATTTGTCCGCACGATTGTTGAAGTGGAAACGGATGAAGGCATCATCGGACTCGGCGAAATGGGCGGCGGCGGCGAATCGGCTGAAGCTACTTTCAGAGCAATGAAGGCGTATTTAGTCGGGCATAATCCTGCTAATCTGGAAGAAATGCGGTTTAAGATCGCCAACCCGACCGCCTCCCTTTACAACAATCGAACTCAGATTTTAGCCGCTCTCGAATTCGCTTGTTTGGACATCATCGGGCAGAAATGGAATGTTCCCGTTTATGAAATTTTAGGCGGAAAATTGCAAGATGAAGTTCCGTTTGCTTCGTATCTTTTCTTTCGATATGCCAATGCAAAAACAGGCGAAGGCGAAGTTCGGACCGTTGAACAACTTGTCGAACACGCAAAAAATTTGAAGCAAAAATATGGATTTACGTCGCATAAATTAAAAGGCGGAGTGTTTCGTCCTGAATATGAACTCGAATGTTATCAAGAATTAGCGAAAGCATTAGACGGCGATTCTTTTCGTTTTGATCCAAATGCCGCGTGGTCAACAGAACAAGCGATTTGGTTTGGTCAGCAAATCGAACATATCAAAAATGATTATTTTGAAGACCCTGTTTTCGGCTTAAACGCGATGCGACGAGTTAGAGAAATGGTCAGAATCCCAACCGCGACAAATACCGTGGTCGTTAATTTTGAACAACTTTCTGCCAATATTCTTAATCCGGCTTGTGACGTAATTCTATTGGATACAACATTTTGGGGCGGAATTCGGCAATGCGTAAAAGCGGCTGGAGTCTGTGAAACTTTTCAACTTGGCGTGGCGGTTCATTCATCAGGAGAACTCGGAATTCAGCTTGCCACGATGCTGCATCTCGGAGCAGTTATTCCAAATTTAAGTTTTGCGGCAGACGCTCATTATCATCATTTAACCGACGACATCATCGAAGGCGGCAAATTTGAATATAGAAACGGTAAGGTAAAAGTTCCGACGGGCGTTGGTTTGGGAGTTAAACTTAATCTGGATAAGCTGAATGAATACAGCGAGTTATACAAAGAATTAGGTGGTTATAATTACGATAAAGACCCGCTCCGACCAGATTGGTGTCCGACAATTCCCAACACTCGTTGGGCTGATGAAAATGATGCGACAGTTCCGCAAATTTAAGCAAGAATAATTTTATGAAGTTCAGAATTTTAAGTTTATTTTTACTTTCAATCTTTAGTTTTCAAACCGCTTTTCCGCAATGTGAAATTTCAGTTGGCAAAGGCGAATCGGCAGAAGATTGGAACAAAACTTTCACTCAAAATGGTTCGGAAACAAATTGGACAGGTGGCGACAGCACGATTTCGATTGAACTTCCAAATGGAGATTCAGCGTTTTTCTTTTCGGATTCATACATTGCCGAATCGCCTTCATTACCTGGTGATGGCAGAGTTTACACCAATGAAAACGGTTTGCGAATGCGACAACCTAATTGCATTCCGCCCGTTTGCGGTCCCAAACCCGAAGTTATTCATTATGTTTACAATAGCGTCGTTGTTCGCTCAAAAGATGGAAAATCTTTGAAAACATTAGTCGGAGAAAAAGACAAATATGGATATTCAACGCCTTATTTCAAACCGAAAAGTAATGATCCAAATGTGATGTTTTGGATGGGCGATCCTGTTTTGGTAGATGTCAAAGGCGAGAAAAAGATTTGGATATTTTTGAATGAATGGCGAGTTGCACGCCCGTTCGATAAATCATTTTTTATTGATTTTCGTGGTCAATCAATCGCTCAACTCAATGCCGAAACGCTGGCAATCGAAAGCATACATCCGCTGAAAAACCTTGTAGATCAAGGAGTTTGGGGAATTTCAGTTTGGTTGGATGGAAAAGATTTTTACATTTATGGTATGAAAAATGAAGGTGAACTTAAGACGGCTAAAAAGTCAGATTTCAATCTAGTTGATAAATACAAAAAACTTTACGTTGCCAAAACTGATGCGTCAAAAGGAATCGAATATGTCAGCGATGAAAAAAATTGGAAGGCTTGGGATGGAAAAACTTGGTCGAAAAATCTAAAAAAACGTGCTTCGATTATTCCCGAAAAAGATTCGATTAGTGACGAATTGAGCATTAAAAGATTAAACATCGGCGGAAAACCAATTTTTGTGATGGTAACTTTCGACACAGCCGTCGGTTATTCCGATTGGAAAGACCTTTATTTGTATTCAGCGTGCGAACCGCAAGGACCTTTTAAGAATAAATATTTTGCATATCGAACGCCGACTGCGGGATTGAAAAAATTACCCGGAATGACCGAATCGCAGAGTCTGCAAAGCGGTTTAAGTGTTTATAATCCTCATCTGCATCCGCAATTTACCGAAAACGGAAATTTAATTATTTCCTATAACAGCAATCTTCCGTTTGGTTCAAAACCGGGCGATTCAATTTACGCAGATTTTTACAAACCGCGATTTGTCAGGGTTAATGTCAAAGGTTTGAAGTAAAACACGACGATTATTATGAAATTAGTTACCTTTAAAAACGATGAAAATTATCGAATCGGCACTTTAATTGATGAAAATTCTATTGTTGATTTAACTTCTTTGATTTCGACCAAAAGTTTAACGGCAAGCGAACTTTTGCATTTCTTTGACATGGAAAATGGTTTTCTGCAAAAGGCAAAAAGTTATCTTGCTCAAGATTCTGAGAAAACAATTTATAACAAACAAGATGTTAAAATCGCACCGCCTGTGCCGCGTCCGGGCAAGATAATTTGTGTTGGTTTAAACTATCGTGACCACGCCGAAGAAAGCGGAATGGCAATTCCAACTTCGCCGATAACTTTCTCAAAATATGTCACTTGCATCATTGGTGCAAATGATGAAATTATAGTCCCAAGTAAAAGCGAACAAACGGATTACGAAGCTGAACTCGCCTTCGTAATTGGTCGCCGGGCTAAAAATGTGAAGAAAGAAAACGCGTTGGATTACGTTTTGGGTTATACAAATTTCAACGATGTTTCGGCACGAGATTTTCAGTTTGCAGATGGTCAATGGACTCGCGGGAAGTCTTGCGATACGTTTGCCCCAATAGGCGAATTTATCGCCACAACTGATGAAATAATGGACCCGCATAATTTGAGAATTCAATTCAGATTAAACGGCGAAACAATGCAAGATTCAAACACGAATCAGTTGATTTTCAGAATCCCCGAAATTATTGAATTTCTTTCACAAGCAATGACTTTTGAACCGGGCGACATCATCGCTACGGGAACTCCGCCCGGAGTCGGATTTGCCCGTAAACCGCCAATTTTTCTAAAAGACGGTGATATTGCCGAAGTTGAAATTGAAGGACTTGGAATTTTATCGAATCCCGTCAGAAAAGGTAAATAGTGCGTTATGTTTGATTTAACTGGAAAGAATGCTTTAGTAACTGGCGCGGCATCGGGAATTGGAGAGGCGATTGCTGAAACTTTGGCGCAAGCTGGAGCATTCATTTATGTCGCGGATTTAGACGAAAAAAACGGGGAGCGAGTCGCTTCAAAAATTGGAAACGGTGCAGAATTTATTAAATTAAATGTTGCCGAAAAAGCCGAAAATTACAGCCTTGCCAAAACGATCTTAAGCGAAAAAGGCAAACTTGATATTTTGGTAAATAATGCCGGAGTCGGTCACGTTGGAACAATTTTAGAGGCAACCGAAGAAGATTTGGACAGGCTCTATAACGTCAATGTTCGTGGAATGTTTTCACTGACAAAAGCTTTTTTACCGTCAATGATTGAACGACAATATGGAGTGATTCTCAATCTTGCTTCAATCGGCGGGATTGTCGCAATTCGGGAAAGAATCGCCTATTGCACTACAAAATTTGCCGTAGTTGGATTTACCAAATGTATCGCTCTCGACCACGCTTTGCACGGAATCCGGGCTAATGCTATTTGTCCCGGCAGAGTTGAAACACCTTTTGTTAAAGCTCGATTGGCTGAATATCCAGACCCTAAAAAGGCTTATCAAGAAATGGCTGCAACTCAGGCACTTGGCAGAATGGGAACGCCCGAAGAAATTGCCGCCGCCGTTTTATATTTAGCCAGTGACGAAGCGGCTTTTGTCACTGGGACAGCTTTAGAAATTGATGGTGGCTGGGCAGTTGGTAAATAGAAATATGTCATTTGCATCGGGTTTAATTTACGGCTTTCTCAGCGGAAAAGACCCAAATTGGGCTGCTTAAATTACTGAATATGGCATCCATTGAACGCACCGCTTATCCTCGCTACGTGCGACATAGCAAGCTGAGTGTCGGAAGTGGAGAACAACGAACTTGTTCTCCCGTGAGATTCCGTCCTCTCGTTCCCACGTAAAAGAAGTGGCAACACTTTGGTCACGTTGGTTGTAAGTAATGAACCCAACGGAATGCAGACCACGAATGTATCTTACTCTGGTAGCCTTAAACTGGAGAAGGGCTAGGGAAAGTTCAGAAGGAACAGCGCAAGCGAATTGTCATTAAAGTGAGACCGAAAAAAACCAGAGTAGATTTGTTCCAAATGTAATTTTCAACAATTTCGCCTAATGCCTAAAGAGCGAAATATTTTTACCCTTTCAAGCTTCCTTTGGTTTTCTTTTTGCTGTAAAATCAAGGTTAATTTCGGACTTCATCTCGTAAGACGAAATTCCCGATTTTATGTCTAAAGCGAAAATTTCTGTTTCCGTAAAAAACTCTGAACTCAAAGAACTGAAAGAACTCATTGCTGTAACCATCAAACTCTGGCGCAAATATCATCTGACTTACGATCAAGCCGGTTATGTCAGTAAGGAAGTTCGTCGCAATCTCGGAATCAAAAGAGCCGTATCTCGCAAAAACGTGATTCACCGGCTTTCCCGCGATGAAGAAAAAAAACTGATTGCGTGTGCCTACCGGGAAAACAGTTCATACGGCTTGCTGCTTAAAACGCTTTTTCTGACCGGTGCGCGAGTTTCCGAATTCGTTTCTCTCAAAGCCGAAGATTTCTATCTTGACGAGCAGATGATTCTCATTAAAAAGGGCAAAGGCGGAAAAAGCCGTTATGTGCCGATTTTGCCGGAACTGGCGCAGGAACTGAAAACTCATCTCGGCTCCCGCAAAACAGGATATATTTTTGAGAGCAATCGTCACACGAAATTTACGACCCGCAGGATTCAGCAAATTGTAAAAGAAACTGCCGAACATTCCGGCATCACCAAAAAAGTTCACCCGCATTTGCTTCGTCATACCGTGGCTACCTTTCTTTTGGAAAAAGGAATGCCGCTCGAACAAATTCAAAAATTCTTAGGTCATTCTAAAATCGAAACGACCCAAATCTATGCCGAATCTTCAGCCGAGATGATGAAAGAAGGTTTTCAAAGAGCTTTTTCAAACAGCTAAAGCCAATTCCTCGGAGTTTTCAGTATCTGTAGCTTTTTTGATCTCAAGTTGCGGATACCATTTTCTAAAATTTTCTTGTAATTCATCGTTGAGAACTTTGACTCTGACTTGTAATAAAAGATGCGCCCCGCGTTTTGTCCACCGCATCTGTTGTTTTTTGACAAATCTTTTGGCGACGATTTGATTGACGGCTGATTCGACGAAGCCTGTCGCTATCGCCTCTCCATTGCGGTAGCGTTCACCATAATTGGTAATCATCGCGGCGTTATTCTCAATATATGTTTGAAATTCTTTAACCGCTTTTTGCAATTTAAGTTCATTTATGGTCGGAATTTCCGTGTCCAAAAAACACCAGCAATCTTCGACTTTTTCCAACGCCCGAAAGACATTGCCGTGCTAGAGATACCATTTCGCGCTTTCAATTATTGGCAAAACCAATTCTTTTAACTCCTCATTCTCCAAACCACGCGCCATCTGCTTCATGACCGTCAGGCGCATCGTGATATGAAACCAATCGAGCAGATGTTCCGATTGCGGATTCAAATAATATTGTAATTCTCTCACCGTATCGCCGCCATCTGATAAAAAAGTGATCTGCTGGCTCATCTGCATTCCCTGCGATTGCAGAATCTGAAAAAGCCGACGGCGTGGCTTCAAGTCTTGACCGCAGACAAAGCCGAAACATTTTGACGTGCCGTCTGCCTTGATACTTTTCTCAACAATCATTTCAAACCAGCCTTCGGTGCGACTCGGTGACTGGTTTGAATGGACATAACCGCCGTCAATGCCGACCGTCAAAGGCATTTCCGGGCGCGGTAGCTTTGCCCAATCGCGCGGACAACCTTCGATAAACGTCCCTTTATCTTCACCTAATTCGGTTTCCAATCTTTCACCGATTCGGTGCAAGTGATTTCTGATGGTTGCGTGATTAAACTCTTCGTGCAGCGGCAGAACTTCCGCCAGTAATTTTTGGCTCAGATCAAACGAAATTTGTGCGCCGAATTTCGCTTCCAGATAAAGCAGTTCCGGCGATGTCCGCTCCGGCAAAGCGATGGCTAACGGGCTGAATGTTTTCGCCTCCGGCAACTCATTTTCCAATTCACAACCGCAGTAAAAAAGCCGTGGGCTGGCGAGTTCCATTTTGCCGAAAAGTGTTCGATAAACGAGGCGATGTTTTCCTTTGCCTAATCGTTTTCTGAGACAATGGGGACAAGATTCCGACGAGAGCAGAAAAAAGCGGGGGAGATTTTGTATGACCGTGAATTAACAGATTGAATTAACGATTCTCGAAGCAACTGGTTAATGAACATTTTCTCATTGACAAGCGAACCGTCCGATTGTTATCTCCCCCGCTTTTTTTCACTCTCCTAATAAGCAATACTTTGGTTGGAGATTTCCAAGTTCGGGAGAATTTCTTTGGCGGACTGATAAATTTCTTTGATTTTTGCGCCACGTTCAATTTCACGTTTAATTTCGCTGAAACCAAAATCCCGTGGTTCTCGTTTGAGGTTGGTAATTTCATAAAAACCGACTGAATCAGCCAATAATTTTTCCAGTTTTTCAGTTTCGGTGGAAGTCAGTTTATTTTTCAAAAGAGTTTGCAAACGATCTTCTTCAGCCAGCAGTGATTTAGAAATCACATCTTGCAGAAAACTATAACCGGGCAAGATGATTCTGTGGTTTTGCAAAAATGTCAGGATTTCGCGAAAAATGTAAATCGGTTTGCTGGAGATTCTGGCGGAATTTTGGGCGGTTTGTTCAATCAATTTCCTTTGCGGGCGACTGCAGAATTGATAATTGTATAGTTCAGCAATTGTCCGACGATGTTTGAGAACAGTATTTATTGCAACCTTCTCCAGTTTGCGAATCTTCTTCTTTTCTTTGGGGAAATACAACCGGCGGATAAATTCCATATCAGTTGAAACCGCCTGAAATTCAAAACTGAAAAATATTACCGGGCTTTGAAATAACCAAGCTGCAAAATAAAATTAAGTTTTGAGGCAATAGAACGAAATTCGGCTAACAGTTCAAATTCGTTTTTGGTTAAAGAAAAATACAAACGCCTTTATTGATCAAGTAAAAATAGGAAGTTCATAAAGATTTTGAATTTCCTCCGTCGTTAAAACATGGAGCCTCCCCAGATGAGAAGGTTTTGAAAAATCTGTCATTTTTTTGATTAAGGGAAAGAGTCTCAATAAGTAGAATATTTGAGACGTAACGAAATCTATGTCTCATTTTATGTCTTATGATATAATTCTCAAAACGTCTTAGTCAAAGTGATACGATTTATGAATTTTTAGTGGATTTAGAAATTATGGCATTAGTCGGTTATGCGAGAGTCAGTTCGGTTGGTCAGAGTTTGGATGTTCAACTCGAAAAATTAAAAGATTGTCAAAAAATCTTCCAAGAAAAGAAAAGTGCCGCCGGAGGAAAACGTCCGCAATTAGCGGCGTGTCTTGAATATGTCAGAGAAGGCGATATTTTAGTTGTGACTAGATTAGACCGCTTGGCTCGCTCAACTTTGCATCTGTGCCAAATTGCTGATGAATTAAAAAGAAAAGAAGTTGAATTACAAGTGATTGACCAAAATATCAATACGGCTGATGCTACAGGGCGATTGCTTTTCAATATGTTAGGAGCAATTAATCAGTTTGAAACCGAGATTCGGGCAGAAAGACAAACAGACGGAATCATCAAAGCTAAACAAAAAGGGGTAAAATTCGGAGCAACTAAAAAGTTGACAAATGAGCAAATTGAAGAAATGAGAGAAAAACGAAAAGTTGGAGTTCTCATCAAAGACCTGATGACAGAATATAATCTATCAAAAGCTAGTGTCTACCGTTACTTGGAAACTAAGAATTAAGGAGAGTAACAAATCCTTTTGGTATTAGTTTCATTACTTTGGTTTTGCTAATTCTATCTCAATTCGGGCGCATTGGAATTTCTAAGGCTTTAATCCGAGAAATCAGAGTTGTCGGTTTTGAGCCGAGAATTTCCGCCGCACCGTCATTTGCCGTAAATTTTGTAATTTGATTTTTGCAAAGAGTGAATGATATTTTCGCGTTCTAAATCTCTCAATTCTTGATAGGTCAAAATAGATTTTCTCACATCTTTTTTCTTCAACTCCGAAACAATCATTCGGTTTAGAACTTGCGGCATCGTAAAATTCAAGCGATTGCATTGTGCCAAAATAATCGCCCTTTCGACAATGTTTTGCAGTTCGCGGACGTTGCCCGGATAGGAATAACTTTGCAGTTTTTTGATGTCTTCGGCGGTTAATTTGAAAATCTCGCAGTGCATTTTGGAGGCAAATTGGCGTAGGAAATGTTCAGTCAGAGGTTCGATGTCCTCAAGTCTTTCGCGCAATGGCGGAAGATGAATCGGGAAAACACTAAGGCGATAAAATAAGTCTTGGCGAAAATTTCCGGCTTCGACCTCTGCCCATAAATCCCGATTAGTCGCCGCAATTATGCGGACATCAACGGTTCGGGTGCGGTCTTCGCCGACTCGTTCAAATTGTTTTTCCTGCAAAACTCTCAGCAATTTTCCTTGCATCTGCAAAGGCAATTCGCCGATTTCGTCAAGAAAAATTGTGCCGCCGTCCGCAAGTTGGAAACGCCCCGTTCGGTCTTTGAACGCGCCGGTGAATGCGCCTTTGATATGCCCGAAAAATTCGCTTTCAAAAAGTTCGTTGGAAATCGCGGCGCAATTTACTTTGACGAGTGGTTTGTCTCGCGCGGACTCGCTTCGTGCAAGGCGCGGGCGACCATTTCTTTTCCTGTTCCGCTTTCGCCCGTCAAAAAACCGTGGCATCAGAAGTTCCGACCAACTTCGATTTGTTGGAGAATTTTTGTCCAAACGGGGCTTTTTCCGATCAGAAATTTATGTTGCGCAATTTCTTGAATTTCTTCTTTTAGATAATCATTTTCGTCTTCTAATTTCTGGCGAAGTTTTTCGATTTCCTCAAAAGCACGGGCGTTGGCAATCGCAATCGAGGCTTGTTCGGCATAAAATGCGGAGCCATTCAAAGCTTTTCTTTTTGATATTTTTGCGCGAAAAAACTGCGATTACGCCCAAAATATCGTCCTGAAATTTCAACGGATGCGCCGCAAAACCTTCAATCTTTTCTGCCTTGATCCAATCCTGTCAACAATCCACGCATTTTTCTCGTCTGTAAATTCTCCAAATAAACCGATTTACCGTTTTCACGCCACATAACCGATTTTTCGCACGCCAATCGGAAAACGCTTGAATCTGCCGTAGTATTTGACCATAACTTTTGCGCCTTTCAAATTTTTGCCTTCGCTCGCAGTCAGATGCAGACAACGATGTTTGATTCGGACATTCCGGGCGCATCACGACAGGTTTCGCAAATGTCGCCTTTATCAATGCAGCCAAATTCGTGCCAATGCAACTTCTTCGTGTTTCAACATTTGCGAAGTTATTGCCTGCAATGTTTCCTGCACCGGACTTTTTCTGGATGATTAGCTCGTTTATCGAATTAAAAGCAATTTCGGAAGTCATATTTACTGATAACGAAATTTCGTTGTTTTGCAATGTAATTTCGTTGTTTCTGAAAATTCGTTGTGATAGATGTTAGCAGTAAAACTGTAAAACATTGAAAATACAACATTTAACGTTTTCGAAGTTTTGGCACGCCGAATGCACTAATAGAAAGCGTAACGGAAAAGTTACGAGGAATAATTTGGAATTTAGGAGAAAAAATAAAATGCAAAAAATTACAGCAATCAAACACGAAAAATCAACAGGTAAAGTCAAAGAATTATTGGACGGAGTAAATGCCAAACTTGGATTTGTGCCGAATATGATGGCAACAATGGCGAGTTCGCCTGCAGTTTTAGAAGGATATTTGAATTTTAGCGGTGCGCTTGGTTCATCATTAAACGCCAAATTGCGCGAACAAATTGCGCTCACAGTTGCCGAAATCAACGGTTGTCGATATTGCGCTTCGGCTCATTCGGCAATCGGCAAAATGTCGGGCTTGGACGAACATTCGGTTGAAGATGCCCGACGCGCTTCTTCGCACGATGCCAAAACTGATGCCGCTTTGAAATTTGCCAAGGCCTCGTCATCAGTCGCGGAAAAGTTTCCGAAAGCGATTTTGAAACCGTCAAATCAGCAGGTTTCAACGAAAAAGAAATCAGCGAAATCGTCGCAAATGTTGCGTTGAATATCTTTACGAATTATTTTAACGAAACTGCGGAAACAGTCGTTGACTTTCCGGCAATCGAATTTCCGTTAGTCAGCAAAAGCGCACACGCATAAGAAACATTTTGAAAATACAGCAGTTTCAAACGGTGTAACTGCTTATTTTTCAACTTTTAAAACTAAGGAGAAATTGAAATGACGAAGGCAACACCGAAACCGACTGACATTAAACCGCCGTTCACTTTGGAAACGGCATTGGCAAAAGTTCAAGCCGCCGAAAATGCCTGGAATTCACGCGACCCGAACGCATTGCACTGGCCTATACCGAAAATTCCGAATGGCGAAACGTTCGGAATTTATCAACGGACGCGAAGAAATCAAAGAATTTTTGACGCTAAAATGGCAAAAAGAACTTGATTACAATTGAAAAAAGAACTTTGGGCATTTACCGGAAAATCGAATCGCGGTTCGCTTTGAATACGAATGGCACGACAACGACGGAAATTGGTTTCGTGGGCCTACGGAAACGAAAATTGGGAGTTTGACGAAAACGGCTTGATGCAAAAGCGTTTTGCTGTCAATCAACGATGTGCCGATTCAGGAATCGGAGAATGGCGAATTTTTTAAATCCAGGAGACAAATACAATGCAAACAGTTACAAAAAGAGAAATTAAAGAAGCATTGAACGAAATGTTGGTCATCTTGCAAGAAGGCAAAATGACCGAGGACAAGAAGTATATTTTGCAGACGATGTTGTACGCAAGAAGGCAACAATCCGGCTTTGACAGGTAAACAAAACGCGATTGAACGCTTAAATAATTTTAGGGAATCATTGGTGTCGCTGAATTTATCAGCTACAAAATCGGCAAAGTGGCGGTTGAAGGAATACCAGTTTTTACGATTCGGTTTTGACTTTCTCGAAATTAAACAACGGCGAAACAATCAGCCTTGAACAAGTTATCAAAACTGTCTGGAATGACGAAGGCAAAATGTTTTTGAAACGCTATTACCACGGCTTAATTTTATGAACTGTAATTTTTAAAACATAAAATCGGGATTTGGATTTAATATTAAATGTTTAAAAACATAATCCAAAATCCGAAATCCCAAATCCAAAATCGAAATATATCGCCCCCATAAATTTTCGATTTAACATTTACGGAAAGCGTCAAAGCGGCGCAGGAAAAATATGGTTCGCGCCGGAGTTATGCCCGAATGGAAGGCGGAAAGCCTGATTTTTACGGCTTGGCGATGCCGAACAGGATTTTATCGAACAGCGCGACGGCTTTTATTATGGCGACCGTCAATAACGAGGTCAGCCGTATATTCAGTTTCGGGCGGCGCAGAAAGCTTTCTTGAAAAGTCTTGGACGATAAAACTCTCGGGCTTTGCTGATTTTCGGGGAAATATGCAGCAAATCAGCGTCGGAAATTTGCAGGAAAATAAAAAAGCCGCGCTCTTTTTGATGGATTATCCGAATCAAACACGCTTGAAAATTTTCGCGAATGTCGAGGTCATTGACGCGAAAGACGCGCCGGAAATTATCGAAAAATTAACTGTTCCGGGTTACAAGGCGAAGATTGAACGGGCGATGATTTTACACGTCGAAGCGTTTGATTGGAATTGTCCGCAAACACATCACGCCACGCTTTACGATTGACGAAATCAAACAAATGGTCGCTCACAATGAATGAGCATATTACGAAATTAGAAGCCCAAATTGCAGAATTGAATTGTAAATTAAAAAGGTAAACAAGATGGGATGAAGCTACTAGAAAAAGAAATTTTATCAATGAGTCGAATTGCTGATGAATTGACCGAATTGTCCTACCAACAGAACATTTCAAAACTTGGCGATTCGGATTGGTCCGAAAAACAGAGAGTTCTGCTCGCGGATATGGCTCTTCATTTGTTGCAGACTATCTCTAAAAGATGGCGAACTTTCTGAGGAAGGCTTAAAAGCGAAACCTGTTTTCGATTTTGACTATCTCTGGAATCAGTTTATGAAGGGGATGTTGATCTGAAAACTTTCGCCCAAGAGTTGTATTCTTCTTAAAACTCATTACCAAATTGGTAAAGGAAATTGAGGAATTGAAAGGTAAATAATGGGTAGGTGTTAGAATTTTATGAAAAAATTAATCATTCTCGGGAGTTCAAGAAAAGACAGCAATACGAAAAAAGTTGTAGATGAAATAATCAAAATTTCCGGCATGGGATTTGATTGATTTGAACGATTACAACTTTTAGTTATTATGATTATGAGCATAAAAATCTGGACGATGATTATTTAGGGTTGATGCGGCACATTATTGATAATTATGATGTTTTGATATTTGCCACGCCCGTTTATTGGTATTCGATGAGTGGGATTATGAAAGTCTTTTTTGACCGTATCACAGATTTGCTCAGATTTTGAAAAAGACCTCGGCAGAAAACTTCGCGGAAAAAGTATGGCGGCTTTGAGTTGTTCCGTCGGAGATAATTTAGGTGAAAATTTTTGGCTGCCGTTTAGCGAAACTGCCAGATATTTGGGAATGAATTATCTCGGAAACACTCATACGATTTCCGACAAAGACGAAACCGAAAATCTAAAAGTTTGTGGCAAAAATAAGCGAATACGATAAGTCGTAAAGCCCATTTCAAAAAGAATGGATGAGCAGATGAGAAAGTTCCATATCACCACAGGTTGTAGACACTTTGATTCGAATTTTCCTCAACAACACCCCGATATAGGATGGGACGAAATCAAACCAATGGGTGCTCCAATAAATGAGCATATTGCAAAATTAGAAGCTGAAATTGTGGAGTTGAAAAACAAATGAATTTTGATGAAAAAATGATGAGCCGATGTTGGAACTCGGAAAAATTGCGGAAGAAAACGGCGTTCCGTTGGTTCGCTGATTGTTAAAAACGGCGAAATCATTGCCGAAGGAATCGAATCGGTGAAATTGAAAAATGATCCAACGGCCCACGCCGAAATTGAAGCTGTGCGTCTGGCTTGTCAAAAATTAGAAACGCTTGATTTGTCCGAATGTGTTTTATACACCAATGTCGAGCCGTGTTGGATGTGTTCCTACTCGATTCGTCAGACGCAGCTCGGTCGCATCGTGTTTGAAGCCGAAACGCAAAAATCGGCGGCTTGAGTTCCGGTTTCAAAGTTTTGTTGGATAAAGGTCTGAAAATGCCCGTGCCGGAATCGAAGCCGGAATTCTCCCTAAACCCTATCTTATTTAAAGCCTATCGATACTTTTCGTGGGTTTGGGCGGAAAACCCCCGATTCAACGGGCACCTTAATTCTTCAACCAAATCACGATTTATAGTTTCTGCGACGCAACGATAAAGAAATTCGGCAAAGGCGGTCGCATCCCAATAACGATATAAATTGGCGGTTTCATTTTGGACGGTTATTTCACCTTTAGTAATCGTCTAATAATCAATAAATTTGAGACGAAAATCTTTCCAAAACTCTTTCATAATCAACTCTTTCGCGGAGAATAACCGCCGAAATCGGAAAGATAAAATTTGGCGGTGCAAATGAACTTCTGGCAAGCTCGTGATGAACCAAAAACCGATGAATCTACCACGATTCCCGCTTTAAATGGATGAATAAAGACAAACCCAAACGACATCGCCGCCGCCGCACAAACTGCATCTATCTCTGAATTTTGCAGCCTTTCGACAAACTTTACCCAACCATTCATTAAATTTGAAACATCTTCCTGCATTTTTTTGCAAGAAAATCGATTTGTTCGCTGTACTCATGATTGTCTTCTTACAAAATTTTGCAAATTTCGCCAATCATTTTTGCCGCATATCCGTGCCATCAACAAATCCCATTTTTAGATATTTACATATATCTGTCTTTGCCAACGGTTCAAACCTCATTTCGCCGTGGTCAAAGCCACGACAAAACCAAGGTTGCTCCACTCTTTTTCTGCTAACCCGTGTTTTCTCGCTTTCGATCGGGAATGAGCATTTTTGTTTTCTTTGTATAAAGAAAATTCACCGCTCTGGCTAAAATTATCGGATCGCTTTCGGCAATGATTGATTTGGTTGCTTCGTTCAAGCGTTGAGAA
>CAVZXI010000038.1:0-42970 GCA_963779235.1 Pyrinomonadaceae bacterium | reverse complement strand
ATATGTAATTCAATCCCGCAGCAGTTCACAGCCATCTTCTCACCTTTTGGAGATACTGTTCGTATTCGATTCCAAAGTCTCGCTTCAAACGCGGTTCTTCGTGGAAATGGATGAAAAGATTGAAGACGATAAAGACAAACGCTGCGTAGCCCGCCAAAGTTGCCGACTGCCAAAAAATAGCCTCGCCGAGCAAAAGCGTGATCACGCCGACATACATTGGATTACGCGAGTAGCGATATAAGCCATTAGCAACCAGATTCTTCGTTGGATCAAGCGGCGATAAGGTTCCTTTTCCTTCCGCGGCAAATCGCAAAATGCAGAGCATCAAAACGAAAAAACCGGAAAACATCAAAATGATTCCGGTAAACTGCCAAAGCGTCCAAATATCAGGAAAAAAGCCTTTATCCTCAAGCCTGATCAATAAATACGGAAAGATCCCCGCGACCAAACCGGGCTGCAAAATCGTAAAAAACAAATTCCGAAACAGTAATGAGATCATCAACAATCTTCGTTAGCCTTACCAAAAACTTGCCCCATCATAAACCTAACTTCCGTTCGCAACAAAGCGTTAGCCTGAAATTACAACACGCCGAATAAACTCGCGGCGTTCATTTTCACGCTGTGCCATTAAGTCAACAGAGCAAATTGTCGCTTTGTCATTTTCAACGGCTGGACGAATTGAAATCATATTTCACGCAAAAATTCAATGATGCTCGTTCGCATCTTCGGGCAAATTATCGTCATAAATTTCGCCTCCCGTGGCTTCAAATGTTTTGCCTTAAATTATTTTGAGTTAAAGAAATGGAAAACTCAACGGATAAATTTTCTACGGAGTGCACTTGCGGGCAAAGTCTGGGTTAAGATTTTTGTGATGTCATAAGCGGCTAAACACTAAACAATTGTGTTCGTCACGAATACTAGCTTAAAAAGAAGAATGTGAAATGCTAGAAAATTGGTCTTATTTCGTAACCAATTTTTATTTCATTGTCTTCGTCAACAAAAATGATGAAGTCAATAAGTTCATCATTTTCTGATACGTTGCCCAAATAACTGCTTTGAAAAGGCAATCCAATTCCAAAAAAGACATTTTCAATCTCGTAGTTTTTCAACAAATCATTAAGGGAGTCTGAATAATTATTTTGGGTTCTTAATTCGTTTATTTTCTCGAAATCACTCAAGACAAATCTATCTTTATTTTCAAAAAGAATGGCAATCTTGTCTTTAACCGCAATAATATCAGGAATAATCGAACCTTTATTTTTTGTTTCTGCACGAATTTCAGCGTTTGGATGAAGCACAAAACCTGTGCCGCTTTGCGGGAAATCATAGCAAACAATTTCCCATCCGGTTGCTTCAAGCCAAATTAGGATCAACTTGGTAACTTTTTCTTCATTTAAGCGTCTCGCCATAAAGCTCCATCAGGAAATAAAATTGCGTCAGCGAAATACGAAAATACTCTGATGTGTTTGACTTTTGAAAAAGCAGAACCGTATCGAACTTGCATATAATATCTCGGGATTTCCGCACTTGGAATATCTGCGTAATTTTTGGTCAGCAGGTTTTTAGATTCGCTTCCTTTTACGGCATTTACGAAATCGTGAACGGTGCTTTTATTGCTGACTAATTCCAAAGTTTCTGTTTCATGGTCAACCGTCAAGTTTCCCCAAGCTAGGACAAGATTGTATCGTCTTTCTTCAAAAGTTCTTCCTTCGCGGCACAACAAATAATCTATTGCCGCCAACGCTCCCGGATACGGGTCGCCGCGAAATTTGGCATCAAGTTTGTAAATTATTGTTTCGGCACGACTTCGTAAAAGTTCGCCAATTCGATAATTTGGGTTTTCATACTGCGAAAGGTAGTTGAGCAAGTATTCAGTTGGAATCCTTTCAGTTGCTGTCAAAGGTGACATATTGAGATTTCCATTTTTGGAAACATATTCCTGTTGCATAAAAGCTCTACGATCCAGCAAAACTCTGTTAGCCAACAATTTTTCTCTACCTTTAATTATGCCGGAATTTTCGAATACTGAAATAACTTCATTGACGGCTTGAAACATAAGTTTCATTTCAGAATCAGCACTTTCAGGACTTCCGGCAAAACTTATGTCATTTTCAAACTTTAATCCTTTTCTATTGATGTTCGGTGAAGTGCTTGCGTCTGTATGACTTTTCAAATCTGACGGGAAATAATAGAGCAATGCGGGAATTCCGTAAATACTCATTACATCGTCTAAAGCTTTAAAAATAAGTGGATTTATCTTATCCCATTTAGGGGGCGAATCTTGTCGAGTAATTATTGCTGCTTCCGGGTAAATATAAAATGCTGGAACATTATTTTCGACGGATGCTGCAAGTCTGGCAAATCTCTGAAAAGAATTGTGTCCCGTTCCCGCTTCCGTTGAAACTTCAACTGAAAATCATTACTGAGCGGCATAGAAATTGCGGTAGCTTGGAAAACAAGAAATATTTGCCCGCGAAAAACACGAATGATACGAAAATTGGGCAAAATATTTTTCAACCCAGCTATTCACCAAAACTTTTTCGTGCTTTTGGTGTTTTCGTGGGCAAAAATTAGTCAAATAACCAAAGACTTTTCAGCAAGCAAAAACTGTGCCGCTCAGTAATGACTGAAAATATAGGTTCGCTATCAATTTCAACGATTAAATCGGGAGCGTCCAAATATAGAATTTGTTTGATGTGGTCAGGCATCGAATGAAAGTTTTTGGCATTATTTGCATCGCTTTCATAGATTTTTTTCTTGATGAAAGTTTTATCTTTGAGATTCGTGTTTGCAATTATGTAATCGGCAAAACTTTCGGTGCTATACCAAATTCGATAATTCATAAGTATTTTTTTACAGCTAAAGCAACCGCTTTGGCTAAAAGTGGCGGAACGGCATTTCCCGTTTGACACGACCTTGCACAACACCGCCGCAAACTTCAAAATTATCGGGAAAACTTTGCAGACGACAACGCTCCCGAATTGATAAACCTCGTGAATCTTCGGGATGTCCGAATTGAAATTGAGGACGAATTCCGCCGGAAACTTGTGTCGGACTCAAATCTTCCCATTTCAGCCGAATTCTTTGCTTAAACTTCGGATACATCGGTTCGCCTTGTTTGGTGTTGGCAATTTTATCAATCGTTTCCTGCGGATGCTTCGGAGCAACGTGATTGGTTAATTTACTTGGAGCATTTTCACGCATCAACATTTGATATTCGCTGAAAGGTTCGCATTTATATTTGGTTTTGCCTTGCCCTGCCTTTAAACTTGGTAAATCTCCAATTGCTTCCACGAATTGTAATGTAAGGTTTTCCAATGTTTCGCCGTGAGTTTTTTCGATTAAATTAAAATCAAATTCGTCATCCCTGATTCCAACGAAAACGAGTCTGTTTCGCTTTTGCGGAATGCCGTAATCGGCGCAAAAAGCATTTTACTTTTAACTTTCATCTTGCCTACTCTTGAAAGTTCAGCTTCAATTTCTCTTACAAAATCGCCGTTGGCGGTGCTTCGCATTCCCGAAACATTTTCCATCACGACAATTTTCGGTTTCAGAATTTCGACAAATTTAATGAATTCTTGATAAAGAAAATTTCTGTCGTCTTTTCGTGGCGTTTACGATAATTTAACGAAAACCCTTGGCACGGAATTCCGCCGATTAAAACATCTAAACTTTCGCCGTTCAAAATATCTGCAATTTTGTTTGGAGCTACATTCCTTATGTCACCCAAAATAGTGGTTGCGTTCGGATGACTTTTTTTGAAAGTTTCAACCGATGGCTGATGGATATCCAGACCCAACGAAATATCAAAACCTGCCAATTCGAAGCCAAGCGAAGTTCCACCGCAACCGCTAAAAAGTTCTACAACTTTAGGTTTGGTTGTCTTTAACAATGTTTGTTTTTGAAGAATTAACGGCTGTCTATTCCAATAATAAAGATTTTCTTCAACCTTTACCGATTTGTCCCAAACATCAAAGCCTTGGTTATGAAAAAGATTGTCCATAAACTGTGTTATTAAATTTTGAAATGGTTAAAAAATGTGAACTGTTTAATGATACGAACAAACCGAGTAATCTCCAAATCAATTGCATTGAAACCGC
This sequence comes from Pyrinomonadaceae bacterium, assembly GCA_963779235.1. Lineage (GTDB taxonomy): Bacteria > Acidobacteriota > Blastocatellia > Pyrinomonadales > Pyrinomonadaceae > JAIBCC01. The sequence goes on along the minus strand of CAVZXI010000038.1, from coordinate 38,870 downwards.
AATGCTGAAAATATGTCGGCTTTCAAGTAATTCAACTTTCAGACCACTTTTTTAGATGACATTTTAAATCAAAATAATTTAATATCTCGTCCAACAATTCATCCGTTTCCTGTCGGCACGTTTTTCAAAACACTTTCGTTTTTACTAAAAAGCGAGTCGCTCGCAGTTTTTCAAAGTAAAATCGTAAAACCTTCCTGTGGAAAATGCTTGTCTTTCGTCACGACGTTTTTATAAACTCCGAACAAAATCAACATTTATCCTAATGATGCTCCTTCACCCCATCAGGCAAATTCCCGTGATAAATCTCGCTTCCTGTTGCCTTAAACTCCGCAGCCTTTTCCGCCATTCCGACTGCTAATGCTTTTTCGGCTTCTACATTTTGCTCTTTCGCGTATTCCCTTACATCTTGCGTGATTTTCATTGAGCAGAAATGCGGTCCGCACATTGAGCAGAAGTGGGCGAGTTTGGCACCTTCGGCGGGGAGGGTTTCGTCGTGGAATTCTTTGGCTTTTTCGGGGTCTAAGCCGAGGTTGAATTGGTCTTCCCAACGGAACTCGAAGCGGGCTTTGGAGAGAGCGTTGTCGCGGTATTGTGCCGCCGGATGACCTTTGGCGAGGTCTGCCGCGTGTGCCGCGAGTTTGTAGGTGATAACGCCTTCTTTGACATCTTGTTTGTTGGGCAAACCCAAGTGTTCCTTTGGAGTTACATAGCAGAGCATCGCACAGCCGAACCAGCCGATCATCGCCGCTCCGATGCCGGAAGTGATGTGGTCGTAACCCGGTGCGATGTCGGTCGTCAGCGGTCCGAGCGTGTAAAAAGGCGCTTCGCCGCAGACTTCCAACTGCTTGTCCATATTCTCTTTGATGAGGTGCATCGGGACGTGACCGGGACCTTCGATCATCGTTTGGCAATCCATTTCCCACGCGATTTTCGTCAATTCGCCGAGCGTTTCGAGTTCGGCAAATTGGGCTTCGTCGTTGGCATCGGCAATCGAACCGGGACGCAATCCGTCGCCCAAACTGAACGAAACATCATAAGTCCGCATAATCTCGCAAATCTCGCGGAAATGCGTGTAGAGAAAACTTTCTTCGTGATGGGCGAGACACCATTTCGCCATAATCGAGCCGCCGCGTGAAACGATTCCCGTCGTCCGTTTCGCCGTCATCGGAATATACGGCAGACGAACTCCGGCGTGAATCGTGAAATAATCAACGCCTTGTTCGGCTTGCTCAATCAGCGTGTCGCGGTAAATTTCCCAAGTCAAATCTTCGGCTTTTCCGTTCACTTTTTCGAGTGCCTGATAAATCGGCACAGTCCCAATCGGCACGGGCGAATTCCGCAAAATCCATTCCCGCGTGGCGTGAATATTTTTGCCCGTGGACAAATCCATCACCGTATCCGCACCCCACAGTGTTGACCAACGCATCTTTTCGACTTCTTCTTCAATCGAAGACGCAATCGCCGAATTTCCGATATTGGCATTGATTTTGACAAGAAAATTTCGCCCGATAATCATCGGTTCGGTTCGGGATGATTGATGTTGGCAGGAATAATCGCCCGTCCGCGAGCAACTTCTTCGCGGACAAATTCGGGCGTAACGAACTTCGGAATCGCATGCTCCGAAACGATTCGCCTTTGTGCTGATGATAGAGCGAACTGCGGTCATTGGTTTGTTCGTTGGCAAGAGTTTCAAACGCGATTTGCCGTCCGAGATTTTCCCGAATCGCAATATATTCCATCTCCGGCGTGATGATCCCTTTGCGGGCGTAATGGATTTGCGTTACGCAACTGCCCGATTTTCGCTCGAAGCGGCGGACGTTTCAAAGCGGGAAATTCTTCGAAGTTTCCGCTCTCTTTAATCTTCGCAACTTCTTCCGCACCTTTGGTCAAATAACCGTTATCCTGCGGCAAAATCTCGCGTCCGACGTATTCTTCGACATCGCCGCGAGCAATAATCCAATCTCGCCGCAAGTCGGCAAACCTTCGCGGACATCGCATTTCACCCTCTCATCCGTATAAACGCCGCTCGTATCATACACACGCACGGGAGCATTTTCTTCAAGTTCGTCCTGCATATTGCGAGTCGGACTCAAAGCAATTTCACGAAACGGCACATTCAACTCGATGCTTCGCATCATTGCGAGTATCGCCGTTGGTCGTCACATAAATCTTGGTTGAATTTGGAAATTTAATTTCGTCGGTGGTTAGTTCTTTTGATTCTTTATTTTCGTTCATTGTTTTTCTCCCTTCGTCGGTATTATCCGCATCAGGTTTTTAGCGTAATGTTCTAATGGAACAACTCTCAGCATTAAATATGCTCCGCTGAAAACTTGTTTGATTAGTTTATCAATTTGAAGGAAGAAATGCGACTGTGAGAAGTTTCGTAAATATGTTGTAGTAAGAATCAAAAATTACGGCTTTATTTGATTTGAATTTGATTGATTTGCCCCATCGTTACTTAATATCGGGGCTTTCTTATCGGAAGTTGCGTTTGTGTTTGATTGATTCTCGCTAGTATTGCTTGCCGATGGATCTTCTTTTTCTGAAATAGGAGGAGTTACTTTCTTCACTAAAAAAAATAAAGTTATGCAAAGTGAAATGCTAAGAATTGCGGTCAAAACAATTGCAATTCTAAACGAATTATATGAGTGAATTAAATTAGATCCTTTTCGATTGTTAGTTTTTACATTTAGTTTTATTCCATCTAATATGTCCACGCTTCATTTGTCATCGTCCGAGACAGGGTTATTTTTATTGTTAAGGGCGATACTGTCACGGTTTTATCTGTGCGTGGGGCATATAGCGGCACAATGTTTGATGATGGGGACGAAGAGGTTTAGCTTTCTTTTTAATTTGTCATTTTAACTGAAGTGAGCGAAACGGTTGGCTTGATCCTTCGGAGTTTATTGATAAATATCGTAGGAAATAAAGTGAATCGCTATTTTGTGAAAATTGATGGAGAAAATGAATGTTTTTGAGACCTTTTTAAATTCTCTTGCTACTTTTCGGGTATCATTTCCTCAAAGGCTTGTTCAATATCCCTTGCTCCGTGAATGACTCTCACTATCTCAATTCCGTTTGTAGTTTCTTGATAAAAAATTAGATATTTGCCATTTGGAAAACTTCTAAGCCCGACAATTAAATCGTTTCGCATTTTTCCAAGTCGAGGCGAATTTAGCAAACTTCTAAATTTCTTGGCAAACCCAATCATTAGCTTATTAGCTTGAGTTTCGCTATCTACGGCAATATAAGCCCAGATAGATTCAAGGTCGCTCAAGGCACGTTTTGAGTATTCTACTTGGTTCAGTTGTAAGGATTCTTTCATTTACCTTTGCCGACTTTCATTTCGGCAAGTTGTTTTCTTCCGCCTTTTTGGATTCTTTCTAAAAATTTTTCTTCGGTGGCAAAATTTTCTGACCGTCCCGCCCTTAAATCTTCGATGCCTAGCTGGAGGTCTTGGCGTAAGTTTTCAATCTGTTTTTTACGGAGTTCGGCTAAACCATTTTTCTTAATCTCTTCCCAATCTTCTTTGCTAATTGGAGAAACGGGGCTATTTAAGGCTTGGAGTAGATATTTTTCAAGTTGTTGCTCTTCTTTGCGTCTTTTAGCTTCGCGCAAAAGTTCGCGGAAAAATTCGCTGACTGTTCCGTAACCTTCGGCGGATACTTCTTCGTCAACAAACTCCTTCATCGAAAAAGGTAGCGAGATATTGATACTTGTCATTGAATCTTTGGTTGTATCAGTTGCCATAGTAAAATTATGGCACAAAAATAACAGATTCTGCCAGAAGTTTTAAGATTAGAATTTTGACGCAGAAAAATTACAAAATAAAATGCCCTTGATAAATGTCGTGGCAAATAAAGTGAATCGTTTTAACTAAATATTTCGTCTAAATCTCGTGCGCCGTGTAAAACGCGCAAGATTTCTACATCATCAGAGAGAATAATACGGTAAATAATCAGATAGTTTCCTTCGGGAAAACTTCTTGCATCGTGGCGTAATTCTTTGCGCTCACGCCCAGCTTTTGGCGTTTGGGCAAGCATTTCAAAGCAATGTATTAGACGGTCATATATGATAATAGAAGCATCTAAATTATCGTCCGCGATATAAAAGAATGTCGTTAATATCTGCTTCGGCTGGTTCTGTAACGTAATATGCCATTTAGCTTTGTTTCCTCTGCATAAGACGCTCTTTTATCTCTGTCATTACTTTGCTTCCGTCTCTTACCCGCCCTTCTTCGCTGGCTCTTACGCCTTCTTCGATGTCTCGGCGCAAGGCTTCTAACTTCATTTGCCGCATTTCATCGCGCTGTTGTAAAAGCCGAATTCCTTCGCGCACAACCTCGCTAGCAGAGTTGTATAAACCGCTTTGGACTTTGAAATTGATAATTTTTTCTAGTTCTGGGGTTAATGAAACATTCATAGCAAAACACTCCTTTTCAAATAATCGATAGTAGCATAATTTAATAATAGCAAATAACAATCTTTGTTATTGATATTAGAATCTTTTGTCTTAATCTATTTTTCGATGTGGCACACAGTCGGCGGTGGATATTCGAGGAGGCGAAGCGGTTGGCTTGACCTTTGGAGTTTATTGACAAACATCGTGGCAAATAAACTAAATTTTCCAATAGTTTTGGGTGTCCAAAAAGTTTAGTTTTCGGATAGCCTCTCTTTAACCAACTATTTAGAATAATTCTAGCAAAACTTTTAGGATCTCTTCGACATCCATCATTGTTGCTAAAGAGACATTACCTAAATGTTTAATAAGGCGTTGCTTACCGATAGACCGCATTGCCTCACACATAATAAAACCTGGCGCAGTTAAGCCACCTTCGGGCGGCATAATTGAAACGTGAGCGCGAATATTTTTTAGATTTAGACGTGATTGGAATAGCATACACAATGTCCGCAAATCCTTCATTAAAATAGTCACTGGAAACAACTAAAACAGGTCGCGTCCCTCCTGTTCTCGTCCAATTGTTGGATTGAGGTTCGCTAACCATATCTCACCCCGTTTGATTTGTGTCATTCGTTTTCTAAACCATCCTGCAAAGTATTATCCCAAAGAGTCATTTCTGCTTGATACTCCTGCCACGCTTCGGGGTTTGCCCGTAAAGCCTGAAAATCTTCACTCAAGCCTTGTAAAAAGGCTTTTCTTTCGATCATATTCAACGGCTTTATCAATAATGTCTTGCATTGTTTTTCCCCTCTTTTAAAGACAGGAAACGCAAGACTTCGTGTGTTCTTTCGCTAACTCTGACTTGTGACATAATTTTGCCATCCTTATTTCACTTTATGACCGATTAAAATTATTGTCAACAAAAGAGTTGTTGACCAGATTGTAAATAAATTAAGAAATCCGTGACGAAACTTGTCCAATGTGGCACGCAGTCAGCGGTAGATATTCGGGCGAGCGAAAAGGTTGGCTTGATCCTTTGGAGTTTATTGATAAATATCGTGGTAAATAAGTGATTCGTTATTTTGTGAAAATTGATGGAGAAAATAAAATTTTTGAGTCTAAGTTTATTACTCCGCATCTGCCGAATAGTTTTGATAAAGAAGTTAGTTCTCTGCCACATCACATTTTTACCCCAAAAACAGCAAATAACAAGGGTTTTTGATTTCTGCTTTGATATTTTTTTAAATTCCAGCACAGTGCTTATTTTTTCTATTTCGGAATATCTTTGCAGGCGATTTTACTAATGCTGACTTCGTGGAATCTATTAGAAGAGCCTCCGTCGCCAAAATTTTGAAATGTCCAAAAGCGAAGCGGACTCTTAATCTTGACTTGTCCAATGAGTGTATGCCGCCTTAAGCCAATTAAAATTGTTAGATAACTCCATCTATTCTGTTTAAAGAAACCAAGGTATCTTCCAAAAATTCCGTAGTCACGCCATTCGGAGGGCAAAGCCTAATGAAATAGTGGATACATCATTACACTATTGAGCGACAATACTGACTAAAATATAAACCTGACGATAGCATTATCAATGAAACCGCCATCAATAACCATAGTGATCCAAACTACGGGTATTGATGCCAATGCTAGATAAAAACCGAAACTTCTACTATTGCCAAACAAACTGCTGATTTTTGTTTCTTCCTGCTTTGTAAATATTTCTGTGTAATATCAAAATACGTCACACTTAGAAAAGTAATTCTCAAAATCTGCCTTTGCCGTATTTCCTGCAAAAAGCCCTAGAATCTTCTTTGGATTGTTTGGGCTTTTGTTTTGTGCTTTACAATAAGGAGATGAGAAAATCACAAACAAAACAAAGGTTCCGTGCCCCATACCGAGATGTAAAAAAGACCATAAAAACGTCTCCATACTAGAAATAGTATTTACATAAATATTTACAATTAAATTCTTTTTTCGTATGTGCTTCCACAGTTGAACCAAAAAAGCAAAAATTAACTACCACCCTACGGCTTCCCGCCACCCTTCTTCAACTCTTCCAAAGTCCGTTTCAAATCTTCGAGTTTCTTGCCTGCATCTGCAAATTTGCCTTGCGAATTCAGTTGTTGATAATCCGCAAATTCTTGGGCGGCGCGGTTGATTAGTTGTTGGACATTTGGCGACACGGTTGTGGTGGTGTCGGTTCTTTTTTATCGTCCGGTTTTGTATCTTTTGGCTCTTCTTTTTTACCTGCTGTTTCGCCAAACATACTCGACTAGAGCGGCGGCGAAATTTGGACCGTAGGCGATGCGTTCTTGGGTGGCGAGGACGACCATTCGGAGTTCGGGCATTGGACTGCGATCCGCTTGGAGGAAAATCGGTTGGACGTAGAGCAAGCCATTGCCGACGGGAATCACCATCAAATTTCCGCGTTCTATTTTTGAACCTTGTTGATTCCAGAGCGTGAATTGTCCCGAAAGTGTCGGGTCTTGGTCAATGCGGGCTTCGATTTGGATCGGACCGTCAATAAAGCGCGATTTTGGCAGAGAATAAACCAAAAGTTTGCCGTAATTTTCGCCGTCACTGCGTCCAGCCATTAGTGCAATCAGATTGTTTCGATTTGCCGGAGTGAAAGTCACAATTTTGACAAATTCGAGTCCGTCTTTGTTGTTCGGGAGTTGGGCAATCACAAAATACGGCTTCAAAGATTGCGGTTGATTGTTGTTTTCCCCTTTGGTGACAACACTTGCTTGCGTCCAAACGTCTTCGCGTTGGAAAAATATTTTGGGATTGGTCGTGTGATACAGCCCGTAAGCCTGACCTTGTGTTTCGAGCAATGTTTCAGGGAATCGGATGTGTTCGCGCAAATCGGCGGGCATTTTGCTCGGCGGATTTGAACATGGTCGGAAACATATTTTGATAGGTTTTTAAGAGTGCATCTTCTTCATCAAAAGTGTAAAAATTGACATCGCCATTGTAGGCATCAATCGTAATTTTGACGCTGTTGCGGATGTAATTGATGTTTTGCCCTTGGGCTTCGAAATGCCGCGAATACGGATAACGGCTCGTTTCGGTAAATGCGTCAATCATCCAAACCAATCTTCCGCTGGCATCAACCACGATATACGGGTCTTCGTCATAAATTAAAAATGGCGCAATGGTTTTCACTCTTTCCGTGATATTTCGGCGCATCAAAACGCGACTTTCGCTGGTGACATCATCCGAAAATGGAAGTTTAGTCAGGTCGCCCAAAGTCCAAGCCAAAACCAAACGGCGCAAACCGCTCCCGATGGCAATGCCGCCCGTTCCTTCGTAGGTCGTGGTAATATTTGAATCGCCTTGCGGAAAATCAAACTCATTTTGTTTGGTGCGAACATAAACATCCGAATCGGTTTTTTGCCCAAAATAAATCTGCGGACGGGTCAATTTTAATTCGGGCGCAGTTGATTCAATCGGCATATTTGACACGACAAATTGCGGACGACCTTCTGCCGTAAAACCGTTGGCGGTGTTCATCGTCAACGCCGTAGCCGTGCGTATAAGTCAATTTTTGATTTAACCCAATTGCGCGACGCTTCCGGCAGTCTCGTCACATCCAATTCACGCGCCGCCACCATCATCAAACGCTTTTGTCCGTCAATTTTGTATCGGTCAACATCAACCGTCGTGAAATCATAATAATTGCGAATTTCTTGCAATTGTTTGAGTGTAGATTGTAATTCGGGACGATCCCAAAGCCGAATATTGTCAACCGTGGCGCGATTTTTTTCGATGTCAAACGAGGCAGTTGTCGTCTCCGCCTGAAAATCTTGCACTTCGATTTTATCCAACTGAAACGCGGTTCGCGTCCAAGCAATGTTGTTTTCAATAAAAGGCGTTTCGCGGTCTAGCTCGTTTGGTTTGACGATAAAACTTTGGATATATGCGGGAACTATGCCCAAACCAATCACATAAACCGCAATCGGCAAAGCAACTGCGCCAATTAAAACCCGCAAATTATGTGTCACAAAAGCATTGATAAGCGCAATGATAGCCGTAATTAACAATGCAATCGAAAGAATAAACAAACCCGGCAAAATGTAATAATATTCGGTGTAGGTCACGCCCGTAAATGTCTGATGGTCGCGCCACAAATAATCGTATCGGTCAAGATAAAAACTAAGACTGAGCGTCAACGCTACCAACGCCAACCCGATTGATAACACCAGATAGCGAACTTTCTTTGCCGTATCATTTTTGGTCAGCGTCACTAGCGAATAGACAATCGCCGCAATTAAAAAGATAAACGCAAGTCTTGAAAACCAACTGCTCAACAGTTCATAAATCGGGAGTGTGAACAAATAAAAACTGACCGAATTATTAAAAATCGGGTCAGTTATCGCCATCGCGTGTTGGTTAAAATAGAGCGCAAATGCTTCCCATTTCCCGCTAAAAAACAGACCGTATCCCAACGCAAAAATAATCGAAACAACCCAGGCGACAGGCTTTAGAAAAATGCCCGGATCAAACATCACAGTCTGCTGTTCGTTGAGAACAACTTGTCTCGGCGCAATCGGCATGAGAAGCAAAAGCACGCCCAAGCAACCAAAATGCCCCGCGCAAAATAACAAACGTCAGCAGCGCAAACGCAAAAAATAGAGCAATTTTTAGTTTGAACTGATACCAATAAACGGGCGAATACCCAAGAGAATCAAACCAAAGCGAGTTGACATAAATCCCAATCAAACTCGGCAAGCTCAAAATCGAAACCAAAACAATCGCCAAAATAATCCACAAACGCCAACGTGGTTTCTTTTTAGGCTTTGGGGTCACATCAATAATCTCAAAATCGGAATCATCAAGTATTTGTTCGCTCATATTTTGAAGCATACGCCCAATCAGCGAATTACTCAATGCAATGCGTGGAGAGACAGGAATTCTCGGTGACTAAATAAAAAATGTTGGTCTTTTGGCAGTCAACAAACCTTAACCTCTTGACCAATTGTTTGCTTGGTCAGTTGGTTGGTTTGGGTCTTTTTACTTTTCATCCTCCTCTGATTCTTCCTTTTTTGGTTTCTTGGTGGACTGCCTCACTTGTTGACTCCAGCCTGCATCTTACTTTTTTATCCCGATGAATACTCCTCTTCATTTCCCACAAACTCCATCAAATCTTGCCAACTTTCCCACACGTATCTTCTCATCAAGGTTTTCATCTCTTCCCAAAACCGCTTCCGGCTTCCGACCGTCGCCCGCGCCTTTTGAAACTCCCGATCTCCTTTCTCTCAAGATAATATGAATCAAATAGGCAATTAAATTCAAATAGTAAAAGACCCCGCTCAAATTCTTCTCCCCGTGTCCATAATTATGTTCCAAATGATACCCGTGATTCTTTTGGATATTAAATTGCTCGTTTTCAATCTTCCATTTCGCTCTCCCCATCCCGATGATCTCGGCGACATTCCCTTTCGTTACTTCCAAATCCGTGATAAATCCATTGTGATAGATCTGCTTTCCTTTTTTATTCCGCTCCCACACCTCAAGATATGTCACCCACACTTGCCCGTCCGCTCGCAACGGAACTTCCCGTGCGATCCGCGCCCGATAATATTTCCGCTTGTTAGCCGCCCCTTCTTCCCACTCCACTTCGTCCAGTCGTTCTCTCATCTGCGAATCTTTCGGAACCGCCTTGACTCCAAACATCGTCTGCAAATTACATCGCTCGTGTTTCTTGAGCAATCGCTCAAGAAAAGCCAACAAGGACGGGTCTTGAAAAAAGAACATCGCCACCCCGCTCATCAAGATATCACTCAAAGAGTAATTGTAATTTCCGTCTGCCTCAATTCGTTGCAAGCCGTTAAACCGGACTCGCAACCGACTCATCATCGCGTCAAAGGTCAATTTTACTAAGGGTCTCATACCCTCTAGCCTAACTAACCGCAAAAACTATTTCTAATTTTTGCTTCTTTTAGGCGGTTTTTTTATTTACCGAGAATTGCTGCTTACTGGAGCGTTGAAAACAACTTGAAAAGTTTGTATCATAAACTGAGCAGACAAAATCGTAGATTTGAATTAGTAGAATTTCTTTTATAAGGTTTTAGCAGAATTGTTACCCCAGAGTAAAACGAAAAAAGGCTTTATTACCAAGCATTTGATGGTCAATGCTATTCTTTACCAACTGAAAAACGGTTGTCAATGGCGTGATTTACCAGACAGCTTTCCAAACTGGCAAACGGTCTATTCACAATTTCGGCGATGGCGACTTGATGGAACTTGGGAAGAAGTTTTGACAAATTTAGCGAAAATAGAGCGCAAAAAGCAAAAAAAAGCGAGTATCCAAGTTTATTCTTAGGAGATTCGATGTGTGCCAAAAACACGGATACGGCAAACATTGAAACTAAAGGATATTGTCACTACAAAAGCACGAATGGAATCAAAAGACACTTGTTGGTAGATGTGTTGGGGAATCCGTATTTTGTTAAATGCACAGCGGCAAATATAAGTGATGATGATGGTTTACTGGAAATAATCAGAGATCACAAAGAGTATTTTCTTGACTTGCCCGAAGGACACATTATCACGATTTTGTTGGATAATGGTTATCATAAAGAGTTCTTGGAAAACGAGATAGAGAAAATAGAAAAGCGATTAAGAGATAAAATAAGGATTGAAATATCAGCCAAAATCACGCCGGAGCAAAAGGCAACATCAAAACAAGAAAATCCGGCAAAACAAGGATTTGTGGTGATATTCAAGCGGTGGATAGTGGAACGAACAAATGCGTGGGTCAATCAATGTCGAGTGCTGTGGAAGAATTGTGAAGGTCTGTTAGTAACGAGCGAAACCAAGATTAGAATTTGTGCAATCCGCTTGATATTACGGAGAATTGCTTAATGAAGAAATTGCAAACAGGTTCTATAAAAACATTTTACTATTTTTACTCGTTTTGTCTGTTTTTAACCCCTGATTCGCATTTATGTTTCGCTCAAAAAAAGAGCGAGTTCGCAGTTACAATGTTGAAAACCTAAACAACCGATTATTTTTGAGAAAAATTGCATCAAAAAAATCAGTTTGTACGAAAATCTGCAATAAATTCAGTCTCAAAAACAAGAAATCGGAAAAAAGCGATTTCGATGTAAGAAAACAAAATAGTTATTGACCATAACCTTTTATCCTTAGCGCAAATCATACTACCATCTCCGACATTGCTTTAACCATTTGGAGCAAATGCTAAACGATGTCGTGTTTAAACTAAAAGAAACTGAAAAATAGCAATCTGCTAAAATATTGCAAACACAATAGGTTAACAGATTTGTGCAAACTTCTCGAACTGAGTGGCACACCCTTTGCTTTTAGCTTGAGCAGCGGCAACGCAACGCCCCCCGATGCGAAAAGCGAAAGGTCGTAGGTTGTCCAAAAGAGTTTAAGTTAGGAGTAAAAAAAATGAATCGTATTAAAAATTTGCTAGGCGTTTTTGCTTTTTCCCTTTTAGTTTTGAGTTTGCCACTGGTTGCTTCGGCACAATGGGGCGGAAATAATCGTGATCGTGACCGTGACCGAGATGATGATAATTATGGTCGTGGCGGTTATAACAGCAATTATCAGTTGAGAAACACCATCCGACGTTTGAAAAATGACAGTAAAGATTTTGCTCGTTTCCTTGATCGTGAACTTGATAGAAGTCGTTTGGATGATAGCGATTTCGAAGATCGGCTTAATGATTTAGCCAAAGACTTCAAAAATGCGGCAGATCGTTTGGAAAGTAAATTTAATGAACGTGATTTGAATCGTTCTTCGAGGGAAGTCCAAAATGTCATCAATCTTGCAAATCGGCTTAATAGTGCAATGCGAAGATTACGTCTGAGCCGAGACATTGAAGGATATTGGAATAACATTCAACGTCAAGTGAATGAAATTTCCAATGCTTACCGCTATGGCAATAACAATGGACGCGGAAATAATCGCAATAACAACAAATTCCCGTTTCCCTTCTAAAAATTAACCGAATTTACGCGGCACAAATAACAGCCCTTCCAAAGCCCAATCTCGTCGCGTTCAAAAAAAGCCTGAGCCTAAAAACTTGGGCTTTTTGTTTTGCCTGCAAATTGATTTAAGATTTATCAATGATAGGAACGCTTTATTTAGTTGCCACACCGATTGGAAATCTTTCCGATATGACTTTTCGCGCCGTCGAAACGCTCAAAACGGTGAACCTCATCGCTTGCGAAGACACGCGCCACACCCGTAAATTGCTCAATCATTACAATATTTCTAACCGACTCATCAGCTATCACGAACACAACGAAGCCGAACGTGCCGAAGAATTAGCCAAACTTTTATCTGAGGGAAAAAGCATCGCCATCGTTTCGGATGCGGGAACGCCCGCCATTTGCGATCCAAGTTTTAGAATTGTCCAAAAAGCGCACGAAATCGGCGCAAAAGTTATTTCAATTCCGGGGGCGGTGGCTTTTGTCAATGCTCTGATTATTTCGGGTTTGCCAACCGATTCGGTCTTTTTCGGCGGCTTTCTTCCGTCAAAAAAAGGTGAACGTCAAACTCGTTTATTGGAAGTCAAAAATATTCCCGCGACACTCTGTTTTTATGAAACTCCGCATCGTTTGGCAAAATCTCTGGCGGATTGTCTGGAAGTTTTGGGCAATCGTCAAGCCTGTGTGGTGCGCGAATTGACCAAACTTCACGAAGAAATTATTCGCGGAAGTTTAACGGAATTGGTTGAAAAAAATCTGCAAGTGAAGGGTGAAATAGTGTTGGTTATTGACCGCTTAGTAATTCCAGATTCCAAATTTCAGATTCCAGATTCAATTTTTGAAAGATTTGCCGAACTCGAAAAAGAATTTGAACGCAAAATTGCTTTGAAAAAGGTGGCGAAAGAATTTGGCTTAGGCAAATCAGAAGCATATCGAATTTTACAAACAAAAAAATAAGCAAGTAGGAAAAGTTTGTAGATGATTTGAATTCTACAAACAGTTAAATTACAAAGACTAAAATCTGAAATCTGGAATCTGGAATCTGGAATTTGTTTTGTGACACTTCAAAAACTGTCACATTCAGCCCAAACATATTTTTCCAAATAATTTAATCTTCAATCATTGCATTGCAATAAAACTCAAAAAGGAGATTTTAGTTATGAAAAAAGTATTTTTAGGTTTGGTCTGTTCATTATTCCTGACCTCTTTTGGTTTGGCGCAAAGTGATGAATACCATAAAGCCGAATTTTTTGCCGGATATTCGATAAATCGGATTGATTTTGGGGCGAGCGGTGATCCTGATCTTGACAATGCTTTGAACGAAGGGCGTAATTTTCAAGGGTTTAACGCTTCGGTGACAGGCAATGTCAACAAATATGTTGGGCTAAAATTTGACGTTTCGGGGCATTACAAAAATTATAATGTCAACATCCCCGGCTTTACCAATCAACCGCAAATCAAGGCTTCGCTCTACAATTTTTTAGGCGGCGTGCAGATAAAAAACAACTCTAAGACTAGGCGAGTAAAACCTTTTGTTCACGCTCTCGCCGGAATCGGAACGATTAAAACATCGCTCAACAATTCATTTTGCCAAGAGGCACTTGGAACAAATTGTCCGGCTGAATTTCGTGAACGCGAATCGGCTTTTGCGATGGCTTTTGGTGGCGGAATTGATGTGCGAGCAAGTAATCGGGTTAGTTTTCGACTGATTCAAGTTGATTACAATCCTTTGCGAAAAAATGGTGAAACGTCAAATAATGTGAGATTCAGTTTCGGAATTGTTTTCCACTAAAAAAGTGAAAAAGTTTAGAGTTACGCATTTATGCGTGAGAAACCGCCGTGCTTCGTTAGCGGTTTCACGCCTGAATGCGTAACTCTGAGCAATTGCTCAACCAATTTTTTCACCTTTCCACTTTCCTACTTTTTCACTTTCTATCTTTGCCGTAATTCCGCCGGAAGTTCTTTATCCACCTTTGGACGTTCTTTTAAATCACCGAGTTCCCACATCGTCAAAAATACGGTGCGGGCAATTTTTTGCATTCTGGCATAGTCAATTTTATCGGGATGGTCTCCCGCTCCGTGATAATCACGGTGAACTCCGTTGAAGAAAAAGACTGCCGGAACACCATTAACCGCAAAGTTAAAATGGTCGCTGCGGAAAAAGAAACGATTGGTGTCTTTCGGGTCGTCGTATTTGAGATTATAAGTCATATTCAAATAGTTTTTATTGACCGTTTCAGTAACCCTGCCGAGTGTCGAACTCATCATATTTGAGCCAATAACAAAAATCTCGTGTTCACCGGAAAGGTCTTTGTCGCGCGTATCGGTATTATCGGCTTTGCGGCTTCGACCAATCATATCAATGTTGATGTTGGTGACAATATTTTTTAGTGGAACAGTGGGGAATTTGGCAAAATATTCGCTTCCAAGCAAACCTTTTTCTTCACCTGCAACCCACAAAAAGACCACCGAACGCTTCGGTTTTTTGGCGGATTTCGCTAATGCTTCTGCCATTGCTAAAATCGCTACCGTTCCCGAACCGTCATCGTCTGCACCATTCCAGATTTTGTCATCGCCCGGCGCATTTGGATTTGTGCCAACGTGGTCGTAATGTGCGCTGTTGACAATATATTCGCTCTTCAAAACAGGGTCAGAGCCTTCAATCATCCCGACTACATTTTGAGTTGGAATTTTTGTAGTTTTTCCTTTGATTGTAATATTGGCAGATTTATTTCCTTGGAAGGCAAAGGCTTTCGCATCGGCAGTAGTCAGCGGATTGACTGCTTCGCCTTCAAATAAAGATTTAGCGACATTTTGATTAATCGTTACAACAGGAAGTGTCTGTCCGCCCGCCGGATTATCTCTTAAATTTTCGATTTGAACGCCACCACCAGTTCCTTGGCTAGCTCTTGCCCAATTTGATTGAGTTCGAGGAGAAGCAACATTAATAATCCCAATAGCACCCTTTACTGCAGCGTTTGCAACCGGAGTAGCCCAATCTTCACCCTGTTTGCCTTGCTGTAAATCGGCAAAAGTCAATCCGGCTGGTAATCCGTTTGGACTGTTTCCGCCATACAAAACAACGATTTTTCCTTTAACATCAATTCCGGCTAAGGCATCTATGCCTTTAGCTTTGTGCATCCAGCCATTTCCTCCAAAAACGATTGGAGCATTAGCCATTCCGTCATCGGCAGCACCATAAAAATCATCACCGTATTTAAGTGTTTGACCGTTTAATACTAATGACGATGCAGTTGGGTCAGCCGATTTACGAACAACCCACATTCTTTGAAAATAAGTTCCGGTATCTCCGGCAGGCTTGACACCCCATTTCTTTAGGTTAAAAGCAATAAAATTAGCAGCTACGTCCAATCCTGCTGAAGGCGTGTCGCGTCCCTGCATTGCGTCATCAGCAATAAAATATAGATAATCTTTTAATTGTTCCGCCGTGATGGCGTTTGCCGCTTTGCGAGCGAGCGAATTGGGTTTAGTAGCGGTCTGTGCAATTAAACCTGCTTGAAATACGAAAATGACTAACAAAATTAGTCCTGCAAATCTTCTCTTCATCTTTTTTTCCTTTGATTTTTTATATTATTTTGAATAAATCTAGTGGCTTTTAATTCTACGTTGATTCTAAAAAATTAGTTTCAACGTCAACTAAAGTTTTGGGGAAATCCAAATATTCGATAACTTTATACTATTCAAAAAATATTTTCCAATTATTTCTATCCGGCTAACTTTTTTTTGATAAAATTTTGTCATTTACCTTTGAAGATAAATTTCATTGAAACCAATCCTGTCAATATTAAAATATTTCTCTCACTCAGGGAACTTTTTCTCAACTTTCGGTGTCTAAGCAAACAGAATCGTTAATCCAAAATCACTTTCGGGAGAAATTTATGAGAAAACCATTTTTGCTACTCAGCATTATTTTTTGTTTATTTGCAACAACTTACGCTCAAACAAACGGCGAACTCGAAGCCGTTGACAAAAAAGGAAAACCCCTTGGCGCGTGTCCTTTGAAACATACGAGCGTCAAAGCCGAAATTAGCGGTTTTCTCTCGCGGGTGCGGGTCACGCAAGAGTTTGAAAATAAATTTGATAAGCCGATTGAAGCCGTTTATATCTTTCCGCTACCGCAAAACTCGGCGGTTGACGAGATGACGATGAAAATTGGCAAACGCACCATTCGCGGCAAAATTATGAAGCGCGAAGAAGCCCGCAAAGTTTATGATGCTGCGAAAAATGCCGGACAAACGGCGAGTTTGCTTGACCAAGAGCGTCCGAATATTTTCACTCAAGCCGTTGCAAACATAATGCCGAATGAAAAAATTATCATCGAAATCAGCTATGTCGAAACGCTTAAATACGAAGATGGAAGCTATGAATTTATGTTCCCGATGGTGGTCGGACCTCGTTACAAACCCGCTTCGATGACTGCGGAACAAAAACAGGCAATTTCTCCGCCGGTTGCCGTTAGACTCGCGCCGGACACGATATTTCACTTGAAATAAATCTCAATGCCGGAGTTCCCGTGGCAGAAATTCACTTAACTTCGCACGAAATCGAGAAAACAAATTTGAGTTCAAATAATGTGAAAGTCAAATTGAAAGATGCGCAAACCATTCCAAATAAAGACTTTATTTTGCGTTATGAGGTGGCGGGTAAAAAAATCGAATGACGCAATTTTAACTCATCAAAAACGGCAAAGGCGGATATTTTACCCTGATTCTGCAACCGCCCGACAAGTTTGAGGTCAAAAGATGTCACGCCGAAAGAAATTGTTTTTGTGTCTGGACACGAGCAGGTTCGATGTCGGGTTTTCCGATTGAAAAAGCCAAAGAATCGATGAAAATGGCTCTCGATGGACTTTATCCAAACGACACTTTTAATCTGATAACTTTCGCGGGAGATACGCACGTTTTGTTTGAAAAACCTGTCGCTGCAACGCTGCTAATCTCGAAAAAGCGCAGGAATTTTTGGCTTCCAGACAAGGCGGCGGTGGAACGGAAATGATGAAAGCCATCAAAACCGCGCTTACGCCGAGCAATTCACAGGAACATCTTCGCATCGTTTGTTTTATGACCGATGGCTATGTTGGCAACGAGGCGGAAATCATTGGCGAAATTCAAAAACATCCGAAAGCGCGAGAGTTTTCAGTTTCGGCATTGGCAGTTCGGTCAATCGTTTTCTGCTTGATAAAATGGCAAGCGAAGGACGCGGCGAAGTTGAATATGTTGCGCTTCAAGACGATGGCACGAAAGCCGCGAAACGCTTTCACGAACGCATCCGAAACCCTTTGCTAACAGATATTTCGATTGATTGGAACGGGTTGCAAGTAGCCGACGTTTATCCCAAGAAAAATATATCGATTTGTTTTCCGCCAAACCTTTGATAATTCACGGACGTTACACGAAATCAGGCGGCGCAACCATCAAACTCAAAGGCAAATTTGCAGGTCAAGAAATTGTGCGAGAAATTCCCGTTAATTTCCCCAACAATGCGCCGAATCACGATGTTCTGGCAACGCTCTGGGCGAGAACGCAAATTGATGATTTATCAACAAAAGGTAAATATGATGAAGACGAAGAGGCAGTAATCATCAACCAACAAACCAAACGACTGATTACGCAGATTGGGATTGAATATCGTTTATTAACAGACTTTACATCATTTGTTGCAGTTGAAGAAAAAATTGTTAATCGGAAAGGTAAGTCCGTAAAAGTCAATGTTCCGGTTGAATTGCCCGATGGAGTTAGTGAATTGGCAGTTCAAAGTGACAACGAGCCACCTCCGTCGGTCAAATTGCCGATTAAAATGTCAACAAAGGGCTCACAGCGAATTGTTATGAATGGTGGTGTTTCAGTGGTTGGTTATGGAAGTGGTTCAGGCTCAGGAAGCGGAGCAGGTTCTGGACCCATGCCAAGAATAGTTTCCGGTGGTGTAGTCAATGGAAAAGCAATCAATTTGCCAACACCCGCTTATCCACCTGCCGCAAAAGCCGCTAAAGCAAGCGGTTCGGTGCAAGTTCAAGTGACGATTGATGAAAGTGGGGATGTCATTTCGGCTACTCCCGTTGGAGGACACGCATTGCTTCGAGCGAATGCAGAAGTGGCGGCAAGACAGGCAAAATTTGCGCCAACAATGATGTCAGGTCAGCCGGTAAAAACTACAGGTATTATCGTTTATAATTTCACCGATGGTAACAATTCAGCAACGGTTTCGGTTGGTAATCAAACAGTTGTCAGCGAAACAACTCCGCCACCTGTCAAAGACGAAAAGCAAGTCAAACTTAAAGAAAAACTACATTTTTGGCTTTATCAGATGGTGGAGCGTTTGCAAAAAGGTGAAACCAATCCGACTGCAAATGAAGCAAATTTCGTCAAAGACGGAAAGGCAAATATTTCAATTACTTTGACGGTAAAAACGTCCGAAGTGATTGAAAAACTAAAACAACTCGGATTTGAATTTGTCAGCGAGAATGAGACGAATTTAGTTGGACGAATTGCGGTTGATAAATTGGCGCAAATTGTTGAAATAGAAGAGGTTCAGCTTGTTTTGCCAATTATTGAGTAAGGAAAAGATTTCACAGGGATTGAGGGGATAGAAAGGGATAAAAAAAACTAAATCATCCCTTTCATCTCCTTTATCCCTGTGAATTTTTCTTTGTTTGCTTGATTACTGATCCAAAACTTTTATCTGTGTGCAAAATCAATATAACCGTTGTGAATATTAGTCGCCAGTAATTTAACTCGAATCTTTTCACCAACTTGCAGACCGTCTTCGCCTCTCACAATTCTGCCATCCACTGGCGGACGCAAGATTCTGGCAAATGTTCCGCTCGGCGTAATTCCCGTCACGATTGCATCAAAAGTTTCGCCGATTCGGGATTGCATGACGCTCGCGGCAATCACTTTTCGCATCTTGCGTTCAACCTTGCGGGCGGCACTTTCGCGCTCGTTGCATTGCTCGGCAATTTCGGCTAATTCTTCGTCTGTATAAGGCGGTTTTTCACCTTTCAAGGCGGCTTTGACCATTCTTTGCACAATTAAATCGGGATAACGGCGGTTGGGCGCAGTCGAATGCGTGTAATCGCGGACGGCTAATCCGAAATGTCCATCCGCAACCGCGTTTGGCTTTTGCACCACATATTCCCCTGCTCCGATAAGTTTGACGATGGATAAAGAAAGGTCTGGAAACTGTTCGGGCTTGGCTGATTTACGCCGTTTCAAAAACTCGGCAAGTGCATTTGAATCAGGTTCAACGGGTAAATTTACACCATATTTTTCGGCAACTTCGCGGATTCGCTCCCAACGCGCGGGAGTTTTGACGATTCGTCTGACGCTGGTTAAATCGTTTGCTTCCAAGAATTCCGCCATCTCTACATTTGCCGCCACCATAAAATTTTCGATGATTTTTCGCGCCGAATTTGTTTTGACGATGTTTAAATCCTTCGCTTTTTCGCCATCAAAAACGGGAACGGCTTCGATTGATTCAAATTCCAACGAGCCGCGTTTTTGACGAAAATCAATCAAACGTCTCGCTGCTTTTTGTTGCAAAACAATTTGTTCACGCAATCCTTCGACTCGTTCAAATTCGTTTGGCTCAACGCCGTTTTCATCCAGCCACGCACCAATTTCGCCGTATGTCATTTTCGCGTAATTATGCGTCAACGCCCGATAAATACTATGTTCCGGCACATCCCCGTTTTCGGTGATAACCATTTCAATCACGATTGCCAGCCGATCAACATTTGGCAAAAGCGAGGTCAAATTCTCCGAAATTTCACGCGGTAACATCGGCAAAATCTTCGTTTCCGTATAAACCGAAACCGTTTGATTTCGGGCAAAATCATCAATTGCCGAGTCTTTTTTCACCAAAGCATCCACATCGGCAATCGCAATCAGCAAACGAATATCGCCGTTAGGCAATTCTTCGGCAAATTCAACCTGATCAAGGTCTTTTGACGAATCGTTATCAATCGAAGACCACAGCAGATGGCGCAAATCTTTGATGGAAGAGTCGGAGGAAATTCGTCTATTTTTGAGTCCGTTTAATTCGTCAAAAACTTCGGGCGGAAACACAGTTTGGAAACCATTTTCGACCATTGTTTCTTGCGAAATCTTGCGTAATTCGGAAACTGTTAAGGTTTGATTCATATTCTTCAAACTACGAAATTCAAGTATTGAGTCAGATTTTGCTTACAAATTTCAATCTGATTGTCCGAAATTCAAATCAAAATTGTTTATAAATTAAGACTGCCACAGTCACCCCTATGGGTAACAAAATAATTGATAAGATAAGTGCTATGATTTGCAAAATTCCGGCGGTAGTTTTGATTGGGTTGTCGGGATTTTGCTTATCTGCGATTTTTGACAATGGAAATTGGGCGATAAAACAAAGCACCGAAGGTATTATTCCCAATATAACCATTATCGTCACGCCTCCAGTTGTTTTCCACCAACTGATTTCACCCAAAAATGAATTTGCTGAATTCCAATTTGAAATAACAAAAGCTAAACTCCCAAGAAATAAAAAGGTTGGTATTACAGTATATTCAAGGATATGCCAAAAATTATTTTTTTCGCTGTCGTTAAAAATGAATCTGGCAAGAATTGAGACAATTGCAAAGATACCCAAAACTATTACTAAAATGACTTGAAGAATTTGTGGTAAATTTTGAAGGATTTCCAAATTCATAAAGTTACCTCAAATAATCTTCTAATTTGGTTGAAGCATCGGTTTTTTCGTCCCGATATTTAACGATAATCGGCGCATAGAGCGATAAACCGTTTTCTTTACCAAAACCGCTGGTGATTTGACGCGAGCCTTGCACCACCACTGCATTTGCAGGAATTTCCAACGATTTGTCGGCAGTTGATTTATAAATTACGCCTTTCACCAAATCAAAAACCGGGGTTGAACGAGTGAGAATCACGCCGGATGCCAGCACAACTTTTTCGCGGACAATTACGCCTTCATAAACGCCCGTGTTGCCACCAATTAAACAATCATCTTCGATAATGACAGGATTTGCATTGACAGGTTCGAGAACTCCGCCGATTTGCGCCGCCGCTGAAATATGCACCCGCTTGCCGATTTGAGCGCAACTGCCAACGAGCGCGTGCGAATCAATCATCGTTCCTTCATCTACATAAGCCCCAACGTTGACGTAACACGGCGGCATACAAACCACGCCGGGCGCAATATGCGAACCGTCACGAATCGAACTTCCGCCCGGCACGATGCGAACTTTATCTGCTAAAGTCATTGGACGCAACGGATAAGTATCTTTGTCAAAAAATTGAAGCGTTTCCGTATCTTTCGACATTTCGACCATCTCGCCCATTTTGAATCCGAGCAGAATTCCGCGTTTTACCCACGCATTTGTTTGCCAATCGCCGTTTGCATCTTTTTCCGCCGCCCGAATTTCGCCACGCCTTAAAGCCGTTTTGAATTCCTCAAAAATTGCGCGGTCTTCGGTCGTAAATTCTGATTTGGTTAGTAGTTGTTTGATTTTTTCTTGTAAATTCATTTCTTTTCTTGCAAACGATTATACTTTTTCAAAACCTCTTTCAATCTGTCGTGTGGCAGAGCAAAAGCGGTATTGTCGTCATAACCTTTCAATGTTTCCGCCGCGACCAAGGCATTTAAAATCGCTTCTTCGGTTGCGCTCGAAGTTGCCCAAAATAATTGATTAATTTTGTCGTTTGGAAGCATGGTCAGATTTGCCAATCCGTCATCTTTGCTAATTTCTTTGGCGTTGGCGGTGGAAAAGGCAATAAAAATATCGCCTGAAGAATTTTCGCCGCGTCCGCCCATATTTCCCACTCCGAGTGAAACGCGCTTGACCAATCTTTTTAATTGATGCGGTAACAAAGGCGCGTCCGTTGCAACCACTACGATAATCGAACCTTGCCCTTCAATCGGCTGTCCGGCAGTTGGACGCAAATCGGTAATTTCCTTGCCGACTGGAACTCCGGCAACCGAAAAAAGTGGACGCGAACCGTAATTTGCCTGCACGATAACGCCGACGGTGTAACTGCCGAATTTCGCATCCAAAACCCGTGATGAAGTTCCCGTTCCGCCTTTGAAACCGTGGGCAATCATTCCCGTTCCACCGCCAACATTTCCTTCAGCAATTGCGCCTGTTTTCGCATTGTCCAGAGCCTGAAAAACGTGTTCTTTTTTGACGTGAAAACCGTTGATGTCGTTCAAAAAACCATCCCACGTTTCAGCCACCACCGGCAAACTAAAATCACCCGAATAACCTTCACCCACAAAAAGTTTTGCGCCCCATTCGATGACGGCATCGCGGACAATCCCGACACTGTGCGTGTTGGTAATCATAATCGGCGAACCTAATCCACCTGATTCCTCAACCCAAGTCGTTCCCGTCATTTCACCATTGCCATTCAAAGTATGCCACGCCGCAAAGACCCGACCTTTGAAATTTTTGCCCTGTGGTAAAATAGCTGTAACACCGGTGCGAATAGCTTTCTTGCCTTCGCCGGAAATCAAGGTCGTGTAGCCGACTTCAACGCCATTAACATCCGTAATCGCATTAAATTTTCCGGTATTTCCCTCGAATGGAATGCCTAAATCTCTAGCTCGCGGTTTGGTTTGGGAGGGGATTGATAAAGCGCAAAACGAAAATATTAGCAAAATAGAAAGTAGTTTTTTCATAAATTTATTTTTGCAGTTCTTTCAAAATCTTCCTTAATTTCTCTCTACTTGCATCTGTAATCGTCACTAATGGCAAACGCAAATTTTCTTCCAACAAGCCCATTTCTTTCATCACAAATTTACACGGCGCGGGCGAGGATTCGCAGAAATTCGCTTCCATCAAAGCTAAAAATTTATATTGGATTTCGCGGGCGGTGTCCCATTCGCCCGAAAGACACGCTTCGACTAAATTATTGAATTCAAACGGGAATTCGTTGGAAATTACCGAAGTTACGCCATCTGCGCCGAGTGCAATTAGAGGCAAAGTAATCGCATCATCGCCCGAAAAGACGACAAAATTCTGCGGTCTGTCGCGCAAAATCTCCATCACTTGCGAAAAGTTTCCCGATGCTTCTTTGGTGCAAACGATGTGTTCGTATTTGTTGGCAAGCGTGATGGTTGTTTGGGCGGAAATGTTGCAAGCCGTCCTGCCCGGCACATTGTAAAGCACAATTGGAAAGCCTTTGACCGATTCCGCAATCGCTGAATAATGGGCAATCAAACCTTCTTGCGTCGGTTTGTTGTAATACGGCGAGGCTATCAAGGCGGCATCTGCACCAAGTTCGCGCACTTTTTGTGTATTGCGAATCGTCAAAGCGGTGTCGTTGTTTGACGCTCCGGCTATCACTTTGGCACGACCTTTGGCAACTTCAATTACTGTCGAAATCACCAACCAATCTTCTTCGGGTGTCATCGTTGCGCTTTCGCCCGTCGTCCCGCAAGGCACTAGAATTTTGACCCCATTTTCGATTTGGCGTTCGGTAAGTTTTTGCAAACATTCAACATCGACCGAACCGTCATTTTTGAACGGTGTCACCAAGGCGGGTCGCACAACCGCGTAACCAATCCAATTTCATCGTCATAAATAATACTTTTCGCTCCAACAAGAAATGCTTATTGTAGCGCAAATTTCAGAGTTGTCGAAATATGACAAAAATATTTTTCCAACTTGATTTAAATGCGCTAAGATTATTGCAAGTTTTTGAAATAAAATCATTCATTACCTTTGAAACAATTTTCGTTTCAATTTTATTGGAAAGTAATTTTGGAGAATCTGATGAGAATTAAATTTATTCTTTTAACTGCAATTATTATTATATTTACGACTTTTGCTAACGCTCAGTCTTCGCTGGTTGGGGAATGGAAAATCGTTTCGATTACTGACGAAAAGGTAGGAAATGTAGCCCTCGACAAAGCTGAAAACATTATCACTTTTGAAAAAGACAGATTTCACGGAAAAGTCTGCAACAATTTTGGCGGAAACTATTCCATAGCCGATAATGTTTTGAACATTTCGCAGACTCTTTCAACAATGATGGCTTGTCCAAAAATGAAAACCGAAAGTTTAGTAATGTCGGTTTTTTATAAACGGACAAACTTTTCGCTCAAAAATAATGTTTTGACGCTGACCGACCAAAACAAACAAATAACTTTGCGTTTGGAAAAGTTTAAGGAAGTGAAGGCAAGTTTAATCGGGAAATGGAAGCTAAGTTCTTTTATGCTGGACGGCAAAGTTTTTTTTAGCTGGACTATTGAAGAAGAAGTTTTCCTAAACATCAAAAAAGACAAAATAGGCGGCAACGGCGGATGTAATTCGTATGGCGGAAATGTTGCAATGACAAGGAATACCGTCAAATTTTCTAAAATTTTGTCAACCAAAAAGTTTTGCAAAGGCTCAATCGAAAATCAATATTTTGAGGCTTTGGGAAAAGTTACGAACTTTTCTTTTGAATTCAAAAAATCGTCAACTTATTTTGACCGATAAAACGAAACAAACCGTTTTGAAATTCGACAAAGTGACGAAATAAACTTTAATCATTCAATTCTAAAACCGAGGTGCGGAAACGAAAATTCCGCGCCTCATTTTTTTGTTAAAACGGTTCATCTTCAATTTTCAACCACTCATCCGAAAAATCTACAGTTTATCTGAAAGACGGATATTTCTACGCCAATTCATCGTTAGACTTTTCAGAAGGAGCAATAACTATGAATTTTTCAAGACGTGATTTTACAAAAATAATTTTAGGGGCGGCGGCATTGGGTTTGGTTGAATCTTCTGCGGTGGCAAAGGTTTTCGGGCAATCAAAACGCTCAATGTTGTGGCTTTCGGCGCAGACGGCAAGCGGCGAAGGTCGTTGGACAAATTTGAAAATCGAAGGCAAATTGCCGAAGGATTTGAACGGAACTTTGTTCAGAACTGCACCCGGACTTTCGGAAAATTTTGGCACCCCGTTGAATCATCTTTTTGATGGCGATGCGTATCTTTCATCGTGGCGTTTTCGTGAAGGTAAGGTCGAATTGACAGGGCGTTTTTTACCGACTCCGACTCGTTTGAAAGAACTCGAAGCCAAGAAAATGCTTTTCAACGAGTTCGGGACTTTCGCAGAAAACCGCAATAATCAAGGCAAAAATCAGCCGAGCGTCAACGTGATTGAATGGAATGGCAAACTTTTGGGCTTGTCCGAGGGCAGTCTGCCAACGATTATCAATCCAACCAATTTTGATTTTGAAGGCTACGAAGATTTTCAAAAAAGCATTCCAAATTATCTGAACTTTTACAGCTCATCCGCGCTTTGATCCGAAAACGGGCGATATGTTTGCGTGGGGTTTTGAACGCCGTCCGCCGGGAAATGTGCATCTTTATCACATTGAGCGCAAAACCAATAAAGCTAATCTGCTCTATAAAATACCTCTCAACGGATTTTTTATGACGCACGATGCAATGATGACGGAAAACTATTTTCTGCTGATGGTTCCGCCGATGCAATATGACATTCAAGGTTTAACGTCTGGCGCAAAAACTCTGGGCGAGGCGATGAGTTTTAACGAAAATTTGCCGACCCGTTTGGTCATCTGTCCGCGTGATAATAAAGGCGGAACAGCGAAACCGATTGAAGTTGAATTGCCCCCGGAAATCGCCTTTCATTATGGCAATGCTTACGAAACGGCGGATGGCAAAATCGTTTTTGAAATGATTTCGGGCAACGACAAAAAAATACTTGAAACCTTGAAAGAATGGAAGAAAAATTATTATGTCCAAGCAAATAATCTGCCACAAACTCTTAAACAAGTAACGATTGACGTGGCAAACAGAAAAGTTTTAAGCCGGGTTGATTTGATTGAAGCAGTTGAACTTCCGCGTTACGATTTGCGCTTGACGGGACAAAAATCACGTTACCTCTATGCAACCAAAGAAGTTTATGGCGAAGACGCGGCAATCGTCCGCGTGGATTTGCAGACGAAAAAATTAAACAAAACTTCTGCGGGAAAAACTCGTTCATTCGGCGAACCTGTTTTTGTGCCAAAGACCGAAAAGATTAACGAAGAACGCGGCTGGATTTTCGCACAAGGCTACGATTCGGACAAAAACGAATCGTTTATGGAAATCCGCGACGCTCAAACTTTGGAATTTCAATCAAGAATTTGGGCAAATGGTCAACATTTTCCGCTTGGTTTTCACGGCAATTTTTATGCGGGAATTTAAGAGGATTTTGCCCACGAAAGGCACGAAAAGACACGAAAAGTTTTTTGTAGTAACAATCTTTTTTTCGTATGTTTCGCGTATTTCGTGGGCAAACTTCTTTTTTTGAATGTAAAATCTAAACGATGTTGGCAAATACACATTCTTGGCGTTTTATTCTCAAACAATGCCTTCTGGTAAATTTGAGCGCGACTGTTGTAGCGCAAGCATTTAATTTGCAAGTTTTGGGTCGAGAACTTTTACCGTCAGCCAATTTATCGAATCATTTGTCTATTCAAACTGTATTGGAACGCTGATTTCAATCGTTATTTTTTTCATTTCACCACGCTGGAACAAAGATTCAGCGATTTTTCGACTTGCCAAAGTTTTTGTTTCGATTTTCGTGGCAACATTTGTCGGCGTGACGCTGGCACGGTTAATTTTAGCCCTAATTTTCCCCGAACTTGCCAAACAAATTTGATTCCGGGTTGGCAAAATTTTGTTTTCTCGCTTGGAATTGCTCTCACCTTTGGCTTTGGCGCATATTTTTTTGAATTTTCGCAAGCCAAACTTCGCCAAAAAGAATTGGACGAAGAAAAAGCAAAAACTCTTGCCACCGAAGCCCAACTTGCCTCGCTCGAATCCGAATTCATCCACATTTTTTGTTCAACACGCTCAATTCCATCGCCGCACTGATTCGAGAAGACCCGATTTTAGCTGAAAAAACTGTCGAAAAACTCATCGGCACTGTTACGTTATTCGCTTGACTTCAAACTTCAAAAGTTTTGTTCCGCTCGAAGCAGGAATTCGAAATTACCGAAAAGTATCTGGAGATTGAAAAGAGTTCGATTTGATGAAAGATTGGCTTATAAAATTGAATGCGAACCGAATTTTTTAGAAACAAAACTTCCGCCACTTGTCGTTACAAACTTTAGTAGAAAATTCGATAAAGCACGTTGTTTCAAAAACTTTCAAAAAACTGAAATTATAGTTTCGGTAACTGAAAATAATTAATTAGTTGAAATAAAAGTTTGCGACAACGGCACAGGTTTTGACGAATCCGCGTCTGAAAGAAAATCATGGTTTGGATATTTTGCGAAAACGTCTGCAAACTATTTTTGAAGGCAACGCAAGCCCAAATTTTGAAAATCAAGTAGGTTGTGTCATTTAACAGCTGCCCAAAGGTTAAATTTTATGCGACAAATTATCTTTAGCTAAATCGGTTTAATCCATCTGATTGCGTCAATTTCGGCGTTGATTTTTGGGACAATGGTTTTAGTCCTGACCAAAGGCACAAAATTTCATAAACAAATCGGCTACGTCTATGCCGTCAGGAGTCGGGTGTGCTTGCCACAGCGTTTTATGATTTACAGACTTTTTGGACGCTTCGGAATTTTTCCATTACGGCAATGATCAGCACAATTTCACTTTTGGGCGGAATGCTTCCCGTAATTTTGCGTAAACCTGAAATAGTCGGCTCAATTGGCATTATGGTTTTATGTATTGGTGGGTTATCGGACTTTATGCGGCTTTCGTCGCCGAAACAATGGTCAGAATTCCGCAAACTCCATTTTACGGAATGGTCGGTTTCGCATCGTTTGGCGTAACGGTAATCGGTGTAATTATTTTCGGAATTTATAAGAAAAAGTGGGCAATGCTGGCGTAATTTTATGTCTAAAAAAATTAGAGTATTTCTTTTAGTTATATTGCTCCTTTAGATTGGGTAATAAATACGGGTAAGCCAATCTCAAAAATTGATTCGACTTGGGCGAAGGATAGTGAGTTTGAAAATATAATGATTGCAAAAGGTAGTTTTTTAAACATTGAATATAACATTGGAAATTCAAGACCTTTCGGAATTCTTACAAATGATTATGAACTAGCTAAATATTTAAAAAGTCCTAAAGCATACATCCAAATAATAGATAAACTCATAGAGTCAAAAGCTATTTCGATAGAACAGAAAAGAACTTATAAATATCATCTGGTTTTTAATGACTGGCTTGAATTTGTAAATACGCCATTTTTGATTCATGATGGAAGAAAAATTTAATAACCTCATATTTGGGGGAACTAATTACTTTATGTTTTATTAAACTGTCAAAAAACTAAACTTTTTGGACATTTCAAAATTATTGGAAAATTTAATTTATTTGTTACGATGTTTATCAATAAACTCCGAAGGGTCAAGCCAACCTTTTCGCTCGCTTGAATATCCACCGCCGACTGCGTGCCACAGTGGACAATTTTCGTCTCGGAGTTCTAAATGCAAATGACACGAATATTTGCCATCAGCATTGCCAACTTTGACGATTTATTCGCGTTTTTTACTTCGTCTGAATTCTTCAAAATTTCACTATTTGCTGAAATCTATGCTTTAACTTGTTAGAATTTCCGGCTTCTTTTTGGCGATTGAGAGCAACCGTAAAGCTGCTCCCGTTGGCTTCCCAATGCCCTGCTCCCAGGCTTGAACTGTTTTTGGAGAAACATTCAAATAATTAGCGAAAACCGCTTGTGAGCAGTTTAACCGCGCCCGTAATTCCGCAACATCTTTTTTGTCCATCGGTTCGGTTTTGATTAAAATCGTGGTTCGTAATTCCCGTTTGCCTTCGGCATGTTCTAAGGCTTGGCGAAAACTTTCGACCAATCTATTTTCTCTTTCTTTTCTCATTATTCCTGTTCTCCGTATTTCTTTTTTAACTCTTTGACTATTTCAGCAATAGCTTTCTTAGTTTCGTGACTAATATCTGATTTTTCCTTTTTGCTAAAAACAAAAATTAGATAAATTCTATCTGCTTTTTCCAGATAAAGATAAATAAAGCGAAAACCACCGCGTTTGCCTGATTTTTGTTTAGGATTACCAACCCGTCCTTTTCTTGCTCCGCTTGTGCCTTTGATGACATCACCTAACAACGGATTTTTCAAAAGCGCATTTTGAATCGCATAAAGCGTTTCATCTGTGGTTAAATCCAACAAATCTTCAGTAAAAATGTCGGTTTCAGTAAAAGCGAATAGTGTAATTTTCATCTTCTAAATATACTATTTTCTAGCACAGTCGCAAGTAATTTATACTAATATTTAGGATATGTCAAGAAATATTAAGAGAGATTGCGGAATTACAATAAACTCCGAAGGGTCAAGCCAACTGTTTCGCTCGCCCGAATACCCACCGCCGACTGCGTGCCATATCGGACAAGTTTCGTCACGGATTTCGAGGTGAAGCAGGAAGAATAAATTTACAATATGGTCAACTATTTTGTTGACAATGGTGTTAATCAGTCATAAAGTGAAATTAAGGAGGGCAGAAAATATGTCACAAGTCAGAGTTAGCGAAAGCACACACGAAGCCTTGCGTTCCCTGTCTGTAAAAGAGGGGAAAACAATGCAAGACATTATTGATAAAGCCGTTGAATACTATCGAAGAAAAGCCTTTTTACAGGGCTTAAGTGAAGATTTTCGGGCTTTACGGGCAAACCCCGAAGCGTGGCAGGAGTATCAAGAGGAAATGACTCTTTGGGATAATACTTTGCAGGATGGTTTAGAAAACGAATGACACAATTTAAACGGGGAGAAATATGGTTAGCAAACCTCAATCCAACCATCGGACGCGAACAAGCAGGGACGCGACCTGTTTTAATTGTTTCCAGTAACGATTTTAATCAAGGGTTTGCGGAAATCGTCTATGCTATTCCAATAACTTCTAAATCTAAAAATATTCGTTCTCACGTTGCAGTTACGCCGCCCGAAGGTGGTTTAACTGCGCCAAGTTTTATTATGTGCGAGGCAATGCGGTCTATCAGCAAGCAACGCCTGATTAAACATTTAGGCAATGTTTCTTTAGCAACAATGATGGATGTAGAAGATAATCTAAAAGTTTTGCTTGAATTATTCTAATTGGAAAATTCACTTTATTTGCTATGATTTATCAAAGGCATTTCATTTTGTAATTTTTCTGCGTCAAAATTCTAATCTTAAAACTTCTGGCAGAATCTGTTATTTTATGCCATAATTTTACTATGGCAACTGAGACAACCAAAGATTCAATGACAAGTATCAATATCTCGCTACCTTTTTCAATGAAGGAGTTTGTTGACGAAGAAGTATCCGCCGAAGGTTACGGAACAGTCAGCGAATTTTTCCGCGAACTCTTGCGCGAAGCTAAAAGACGCAAAGAAGCGCAACAACTTGAAAAATATCTACTGCAAGCCTTAAATAGCCCAGTTTCTCCAATTAGCAAAGAAGATTGGGAAGAGATTAAGAAAAACGGTTTAGCCGAGCTTCGTAAAAAACAGATTGAAAACTTACGCCAAGACTTACAGTTAGGCATCGAAGATTTAAGGGCAGGGCGGTCAGAAAATTTTGCCACCGAAGAAAAATTCTTAGAACGAATCCAACAGGGCGGGAGAAAGAAACTTGCCAAGATGAAAGACGGCAAAAGGAAATGAGAGAATCCTTGCAACTAAACCAAGTCGAATACTCAAAACGTGCTTTGAGCGACCTTGAATCTATTTGGGCTTACATTGCAGTAGATAGCGAAACTCAAGCTAATAAGCTAATGATTGGGTTTGCCAAGAAATTTAGAAGTTTGCTAAATTCCCCTCGACTTGGAAAAATGCGAAACGATTTAATTGTCGGGCTTAGAAGTTTTCCAAATGGCAAATATCTAATTTTTTATCAAGAAACTGCAAACGGAATTGAGATAGTGAGAGTCATTCACGGAGCAAGGGATATTGAACAAGCCTTTGAGGAAATGATACCCGAAAAGTAGCAAGAGAATTGTAAAAGGTATAAAAAACATTCATTTACTCCATCAATTTTCACAAAATAGCGATTCACTTTATTTGCTACGATATTTGTCAATAAACTCCGAAGGATTAAGCCAACCGTTTCGCTCACTTCAGTTAAAATGACAAATTAAAAAGAAAGCTAAACCTCTTCGTCCCCATCATCAAACATTGTGCCGCTATATGCCCCACGCACAGATAAAACCGTGACAGTATCGCCCTTAACAATAAAAATAACCCTGTCTCGGACGATGACAAATGAAGCGTGGACATATTAGATGGAATAAAACTAAATGTAAAAACTAACAATCGAAAAGGATCTAATTTAATTCACTCATATAATTCGTTTAGAATTGCAATTGTTTTGACCGCAATTCTTAGTAACAAGTCCGAAATAAAGTGATGCAATAAAGAAATATTGCATCAAAAGAGAATGAGAGTAAAAAAAGAGTATTATGAAGCTGATTTTTTAGAGAAGCAAGTAAGTTTTTATCGGAGTTTGCCAGAAAAACAGCGACGACATTTTTTAGCGATGGAGCATCAGCGGTTGGGCAAAGACAGCAAAAGGTATTTAAGTCGGGTCTTTGGGTGTCATTGGTTGACTATTGAGAAAGGATTAGCAGAATTGAGCGAGAGTAATTACCAAGCTGATTACTCTCGCCAACGAAAAGCTGGTGGCGGACGCAAAAAAACGAAGTAAGTCAGGTTGAATTAACGAGTTGGATACTTGAGTATGTTGACCAAAACACGGCGGGAAGCCCAACGGATGAACGGGTTAAATGGACACATTTAAGATATTGCGACATTGCTGATTATTTAGAAAATAGGTATCAAGTCGAAATTAAACCCAAGTGCATCAAACGGATTTTATCTGCAAACGGGTATCGAAAAAGAAAGCCAGCCAAGCAGATGGCAACGGGAAAGAGTCCCGACCGAAGTGAACAATTTCGGGTGATTTCATTTTTAATGGCGGTATTTATGCTGATGGAAAACAATCCGATAATCAGCATTGATACTAAGAAAAAAGAGATTTTAGGTGAGTTGACGAGAAATGAACCAGTTTTAACTAAAGGAAAGAAAGCAGTTGAGACGTATGACCACGATTATTTGCATCTTGGAGTAGGGAAAGCGATTCCACACGGGATTTATGACTTGAAATTGAATAAAGGCTATCTGAGTTTGGGCAATTCGCACGAGACAGCCGAGTTTGTAGTGGATAATTTAGAATGGTGGTGGACTAATTTTGGACAATACGAATATCCAACCGCTGACAGAATCTTGATATTATGCGATAGCGGCGGAGCGAATGGACATCGGCATCATTTATTCAAGAAATTGTTGCAAGAATTGGCACGGAAAATCGGCAAAAAGTTAGTGATTTGTCATTATCCGCCATATTGCAGCAAGTATAATCCGATTGAAAGAAGATTATTTGCCCAAGTCCAGCGAACCATCAAAGAAACGATTTTAACAGATTTAGAACAAGTCAAAGCATTGATGAGCAAAACGGCAACTAAAACAGGGTTGCGGGTGGAAGTCAGAATAAACCGAAAATTCTATCCACTCAAACAACTATCAGTAGCTGAAGAGATTGACGAAAAGAGACTTTTAAGGCATCCATCAATGCCGAAATTATCTTATACGATTTTATCTTAATGATTCACTTTATTTCGGACTTGTTACTTAGCATTTCACTTTGCATAACTTTATTTTTTTTAGTGAAGAAAGTAACTCCTCCTATTTCAGAAAAAGAAGATCCATCGGCAAGCAATACTAGCGAGAATCAATCAAACACAAACGCAACTTCCGATAAGAAAGCCCCGATATTAAGTAACGATGGGGCAAATCAATCAAATTCAAATCAAATAAAGCCGTAATTTTTGATTCTTACTACAACATATTTACGAAACTTCTCACAGTCGCATTTCTTCCTTCAAATTGATAAACTAATCAAACAAGTTTTCAGCGGAGCATATTTAATGCTGAGAGTTGTCTTTCGGGACATTACGCTAAAAACCTGATGCGGATAATACCGACGAAGGGAGAAAAACAATGAACGAAAATAAAGAATCAACTACCAAAGAACTAACCACCGACGAAATTAAATTTCCTAATTCAACCAAGATTTATGTGACGACCAACGGCGATACTCGCAATGATGCGAAGATTGAGCTGAATGTGCCGTTTCGCGAAATTGCTTTGAGTCCGACTCGCAATATGCAGGACGAACTTGAGGAAAATGCTTCCGTGCGTGTGTATGATACGAGCGGCGTTTATACGGATGAGCGTGTGAAATGCGATGTCCGCGAAGGTTTGCCGACGCTGCGGCGTGATTGGATTATTGCTCGCGGCGATGTTGAAGAATATGTCGGACGCGAGATTTTGCCGCAGGATAACGGTTATTTGACCAAAGGTGCGGAAGATTTCGCTAAAGCGAAGCCGTCTAAAGACGGAACACAAACTGAAGAATTTCCTGCGTTGAAACGTCCGCCGCTTAAGAGCCAAAAGCGGAAAAATCGTTACGCAAATGCACTATGCACGCCAAGGAATCATCACGCCGGAGATGGAATATGTGGCGATTCGTGAAAATCTTGGGACGCAAAATCGCGTTTGAAACTCTTGGCAAACGGACAGGAAAATCGACCGTATTCGCTTTATCATCAGCACAAAGGCGAATCTTTCGGAGCGGCGATTCCGAAGTTTGTGACGCCCGAATTTGTCCGTGATGAAATCGCACGCGGTCGGGCGATTATTCCGAACAACATCAATCATCCCGAATCCGAACCGATGATTATCGGGCGAAATTTCCTTGTCAAAATCAACGCGAATATCGGAAACAGTGCGATTGCTGTTCGATTGAAGAGGAAGTCGAAAAGATGCGTTGGTCAACACTTTGGGGTGCGGATACGGTGATGGATTTGTCAACGGGCAAAAATATCCACGCCACGCGCGAATGGATTTTGCGGAATTCGCCTGTGCCGATTGGGACTGTGCCGATTTATCAGGCACTCGAAAAAGTGAACGGAAAAGCCGAAGATTTGACTTGGGAAATTTACCGCGACACGCTGATCGAACAAGCCGAACAAGGCGTTGATTATTTTACGATTCACGCCGGAGTTCGTCTGCCCTATATTCCGATGACGGCGAAACGCACAACAGGAATTGTTTCTCGCGGCGGTTCGATTATGGCGAAATGGTGTCTCGCCCATCACGAAGAAAGTTTTCTCTACACGCATTTTCGCGAAATTTGCGAAATTATGCGGACTTATGACGTTGCGTTCAGCTTGGGCGACGGATTGCGTCCCGGTTCGATTGCCGACGCCAACGACGAAGCCCAATTTGCCGAACTCGAAACGCTCGGCGAACTGACCAAAATCGCTTGGGAAAAGGATTGCCAAACGATGATCGAAGGCCCCGGACACGTTCCGATGCACCTCATTAAAGAAAATATGGACAAGCAATTGGAAGTCTGCGGCGAAGCACCTTTTTACACGCTCGGACCGCTAACGACCGACATCGCACCGGGTTACGACCACATCACTTCGGCAATCGGAGCGGCGATGATCGGCTGGTTCGGCTGTGCGATGCTCTGCTATGTGACGCCGAAAGAACATTTGGGTTTGCCCAATAAAAAAGACGTTAAAGACGGCGTGATTACCTACAAACTCGCCGCCCACGCCGCCGACCTCGCGAAAGGACATCCAGCCGCACAATATCCGCGACAACGCTCTCTCCAAAGCCCGTTTTGAATTCCGTTGGGAAGACCAATTCAATTCGGCCTTAGACCCCGAAAAAGCCAAAGAATTCCACGACGAAACCCTCCCCGCCGAAGGTGCCAAACTCGCCCACTTCTGCTCAATGTGCGGACCGCATTTCTGCTCAATGAAAATCACGCAGGATGTAAGGGAATACGCGAAAGAGCAAAATGTAGAAGCCGAAAAAGCATTAGCAGTCGGAATGGCGGAAAAAGCTGCGGAGTTTAAGGCAACGGGAAGCGAGATTTATCACGGGAATTTGCCTGATGGGGGAATGAGCATCATTAGAAATTTTTCTAAATTTTACTTTGATTGGGCGAAGTTTTGGCTTCGCCCTTTTCTATTATTAAATTAAGCAAAATGCTTTTTTATAATTGCATTACTTATAAAAATTACACTATAGTAGTTCGTCACTAATTTAAAAAATCATAAGTTTACAATTACAAGAATATGGGACAATCATTTAAATTTTTGAAAAAGACGAATCAAATTCTGAAAAATATTTTTAAAGTTTAGGAAAAAGTTTCGACTCTGCATTTTTAGAAGAAAGAGCAATTCTATTAAAAGGAATTGCAAAAGAAGAAGGATCTGCTCCAGACGGGGACAGAGATACTTTTTTATATAAATTTTGTTCTGACCAGAAAGATTTTTCGACAACCACAGCAGCGAGTGCATCAGGTAAAGCTAGTTTTGGACTTGGTAAAGCCAAGGCTAGTGCTAAACTCAGCAGGTTTTTCTCAAGTAATAGTTTCTCTTGTTATATATTCGGTTATATGAGGTTAATAAAGCCCAGAATGGTGTTTGATCTAACAGAAACAACGATAGAGGCTAATATTTAATCAGCTTATAAAAGATAACTATAGAACAAATATAGATTTAATAGAAAAAAAATCGGAGATCAAGTAATTGACGGAATTACCTTATCATCCGAAATATTGGTGAAGGTAGAAATACAAACAAGTTCAGAAACTGAAAAAAATTCAATCAAAGCTAGCGCTAGCGCCGATTGGGGCAAGGCCGGATCTGGAAGTGGAAAATTTAGTGCAGCAATTGATAAAATTCAAACCAGTAAACAGACCATTATCGAAGTTTACGGAAACATTCCAAATCAATTTGCAGCCAATGCATCGCCGGAAGAAGTGGATAAATTTTTATTTGAATTTCCCAGTGAGAAGCCAAAACCACTATTCAATTAGAGAGTATTCAACGACTCCGGTGTGTGAAGTTCCACAGTTGCTAAAGTATGAAATAATTAATATCAATGAACTGGCTGTTCGAAGAACATTTCTAACAAAATTAGATCTTTTATATCAGGATTTATTAGATTGGGAAAATGACATTTTATATGTATTATCTGATTCAAATAAAAAGGAGTTCACAGATGAAATAAAGAATCATGCTAAAGATCATTTAAAGGAATGTAAATCTAAACAAAATGAATTAGATGAAATCTTGACTACATCTTCGCGCTTTTGGCTAAATAATGGGAAGAATGGAAATATGTTTAATTTAAATTTATTGGAGCATTTTTCAATAAAACTTTATACCTATCCCAGAATTGAACCGTCAAAACCAGAACCTGCTACTACTCCACAACCTAAAACCCTCCAAGAGAAGGAAACGAAATGGGCGGAAGAAGATACTAATTAAGGCTATAATTATGTGTAATTGTATCCAGAAAGAAAAATTGGACAACCCAAGAGTCGGTTATTATGATTATGTATTCCTTTGTAAAAAATCAGATGGGCGAAATAGGGTTATCACAATTACTTCAACTAATGACTCACAAGCCAAGCAATTAGCAGAACAAAAATGCTCAGAAGAAGAAGAAAATAAAAACGATCAATAATATTGGTTTGGTAATATACTGCTTAGTCGAAATATTTGCGAAAGGTTAAACATTCGTGAATATCATTAAAATTCTCAGAATTACAATTTGGAAAAATATGAATTGCCGTCTGCTTTAGCTGACGGATTGATAATGCAAGATATATAAGGCTTTAGCCGAATTCAAAAAGAATAAATCAAATTCCGAATTGTTTTAGCTAAAGCAAAAGAGATTGATATTTTATTTGTTTCGGCTAAACCCTATTATTATTGCAATTACAGTTCCGTCAGCCAAAGCAGACGGCAATTCATAAAGCAGAACCTTCCAACATAAAGCAGACACATTAGATTTATCAAGGTAATTTTCCCGAAGGTGCGAAGGAGCATCATTGATTTAGTCTAAGATTTATTCAAGTTCGGAGTTTTTCAGAGTATGAAACGGATACTTTTTACTTTTGCTTTGATCTTATTTGCGGCTGGTAATTCGTTCTCTCAGATAAAGAATTTTTTGTTTGTCGGAATGGACAGAGAACTGCTCAGGAATTCGGACTATTGGAAACCCGAAGTTTTTGACGGCGTTCAGGTTGCGTATTCGTGGAATCAATTGGAACACACTAAAGACAAATATGATTTTAGTTTGATCAAAAAGGATTTGAAGTTTCTCAAGAAATCGGGGAAAAAGCTGTTTATTCAAATTCAGGATGTTTCATTCTCAATGCAGCGTAATTTTGCACCGAAATATTTACGGGAAGACCCGATTTATAATGGCGGAGCAAACAAAACATATACGTTCAAAGACTACGACGAAACGGATTATACTCACGAAGGTTGGGCGACGAGAAGATGGGACGCGGAAGTGCAGAAAAGATTGCATAAACTTTATGCCGCTTTGGGAAAAGAGTTTGACGGAATTGTTGAAGGGATAAATACCGAGGAAACATCCATCGGATTCGGAAGCGTCGGCAAATTGCATCCGCCCGGTTTTACTTGTTTGCGATACAAAGAGGCAATCACGGAAAATTTGGCTGCTCTTAAAAAAGCATTTCCAAAATCAACGGTTATTGCTTATGCCAATTTTATGCCCGGCTGTCGTGTTCCCGGTTTAGCCACTACTTTACTGAAAGATGTGTATGAATTTGCCTGGGCAAACAATATCGGTGTCGGCGGTCCCGATTTGTTTCCGTATAAAAAGGAACAAAAAAGTTACCCGCTTATTAAAAGCAGTTATAAAAAAGTGCCGACCGGTTTAGCTGTTCAGGACGGTAACTATAACCACATTAATCCAAATACCAATAAACGAATAACGGCTGAAGAAATATTCCAATTTGCCGAAAATGAGCTTCATTTGACATACATCTTTTGGGGAACGGAAAATCCTTTTTTTCAGTCAGAAACACTGCCTTTTTTGAAAACCAAAAGAGCAAAGATTAGTAACTGATGCTTAGGTTTCAACAATTGAAGTGACGAAAAAGGCACGAGATTTATCACGGAAATTTGCCTGATGGGGTGAATGAGCATCATTAAGATTTTGTGTGAAATATGATTTCAATCCGACCAGCCGTTGAAAATGACATTGGGGTTCTTTGCTCTTTTGACTTAATCGCACAGCGTGAAAATGAACGCCGCGAGTTTATTCGGCGTGTCGTAACTTCAGGCGAATGCTTTGTCGCCGTCGGGACGAAAAAACTATCGGCTATGCCGTATTAAACCACAGTTTTTATCACACCGGCTTTATTGAAATACTCTACATCCGGTCGGACTATCGGCGAAGCGGTGCGGGTGCGGCGTTGGTGCAGCATATCGAGTCGCTATGCCAAACTCCGAAGTTGTTCACGTCCACAAATCTTTCAAATTTGCCGATGCAGTCATTGCTTGCAAAGCTCGCTACACGTTGAGCGGAGTGATTCACAACCTGGACGTAGATGATCCGGAGATTGTATATTTCAAGCAGATACTA
>CAVZXI010000037.1:0-15196 GCA_963779235.1 Pyrinomonadaceae bacterium | reverse complement strand
AATTCCCAAACTCGCAGCGTAATTGCTCGCGGCGGTTGCGTATTCCAATTTTTGGTCAAAGGTGGCATCGGGAATTACCGCGTTGATATAACTCATCGCATTGTCTTTGAAAATTCCGGTCGGATTGCCGTCAGCATCGCGGACAATTTCTCCCCCGTCAACGTTTTTCACGTTTTTATCAACCTTCGCAAGTTTCATTGCCAATGAATTGCCCAACGCCATGTGTCCGTCAAGCCGGTAAATAAACACGGGATTATCAGGCGTAACGCCATCGATCATCGCGGCGGTCGGCAGATTATTCGGTGTCCAATTTTCGTGATCCCAAACTCCGCCGAGAATCCAACGACCTTTCGGCAGTTTTGTGGCAAATTCCTTAATCCGTTTGGTAAATTCTTCAGGCGATTTAGCATCACGCAAATCCACGCTCGAAAGTCCCATTCCGCCGTCAATAAAATGAACATGAGAATCATTAAAGCCAGGTAAAACGAGTTTTCCTTGTGCGTCAATAACTTTTGTTTGCTTGCCGATAAGCTGTTTGTTATCAGCATTTGAACCGACGGCAATAATTTTACCCTGCGAAACTGCTATGGATTTGGCGGTTGGTTTTGCGTTGTCCATTGTGCGGACATTGGCATTGATGATGACCAAATCAGCCGGTATGTTTTGGGCGAACGTAGAAATGGTGAAAAGCACAAAGAAAGCTAAAGCGAATATTGAGAGAATATTTTTCATAATTTAGTTAATAGGTTGTAAATGTATATTCGTAAATTGATTGTCCCGCAATCGGTTTTCCGTCAGCCTCTACGGGCAGTCTTATACTCTTAATCAGTGACGAGATAACTTGCCATGTCAGTTCCATTGAAACGGGATTGACAATCTCAATTTTGTTGACAAAGCCAGTTTCAAGATAGTGAAAACGTAACCTAACCGTTCCCGAAATCCCTCTCGTATTATCGGTAAACGACGCCCTCGGTCTCAGTAGTAAACTTGCAGATGGACGATTTTTGTTGTATTTCTCCGAATCTTCAATAGGTTTTACGCCTTTTGAGACAATCTCAACTTGCGTCATCGCTAAACTAGAAATCTTAGGAATTGAGACATTGTTGTTTGTCAATCTTGTTTTGAATTCTATTGAGTCTAAAAACTTGGTCATTAATGCTGTCTTTCCTTTCCTTGAAGCAGCGGTGAAAATGCAGATGTTTTTTCCCAAATAGAAATATCGTCTTATCAAGTAGGAATCATCGGATTTTATGTTTAGTTCTTTGAATTCAATTTCGCCTTGTTTATTCTTTTTTACCGTAACTTCGTTGTTTCCAATCTTGAGACTATCAGAATCAATAAATTCGTTCAAAAAAGATTTACTTGCTTGATAGCTTTCAAAACTAACCTGCGTATCTTCCGAAAGCCCTCTAATTAAATTCATTTTAGAAAGTTGAAATCCTTGCTGCGAATTAACTCCCTTATCACTGAAGAAATAATTAAACTTTGGCGGAATCAGGAAAGAAACTTCGCCGTTTTCGCTTTGAACTCTCATCCAATCAGCACTTTGAGCAAAAGATACAGAAGCGAAAATCAAAATAAAAAATATTGAGAAAATTTTTTTCATAATTTTTACGATTTATTTGCAGGCAAGATGCCTGCGTTACTTACCAGCCTGTAACCAATAATCGTGAAGCCGATTTTACACTAATTTTTTGATATTTGGCATAAGCCGCCGCCGCACGAAGTTGAATTTGCGAATCGGTCTCATTTCGCACCCAGCCTTCTAAAGCATCATGCAAAATATAGGCTTCGGGAGCCATCAAATTTGAGGTCCAAAGTAGCGGTTTAGCATTTGTTTTTTTGATGTGTTCGCCGAAATAATTTCGCGAGGCACAAGCGAGAACGATTGCATCGCGTTTGTTATCGTCTTTTTTAATCAGTTCTTTCTCAAGTCTAAAATCCATCAAACCATCGTGCCCAACGAAGGCGACAACACTTGAACTTCCCAAAATTTGCAAAGTTTCATTGCCAGTTTTTATATTTTCCAGGGTTTCGCCTGTAATTGCTGAAAAGAAATCGTTTATGGTTTCTTTCATTTTGCTGCCGCGATAAGCATCGGCGATTAAATAGACGTTTTGAGTTTTATGTTTGAAGATAATTCGTTCTAAAACGTTTTCTTTTGGATTTGCCAATGTCGATATTTTTGACCAGCTTGCTGATTTTCCAAAATAAGTTTTTACGCCATACATCGCACCCCAGTAAAGATTTTTGTTCGGCTCTTCGCCATTGCCGAGATGTGCCGGAACGGGGACAATTCCCTGAAATTCATTGTCGCAAAGAGCCACCAAAACGTGAATGACTTTTGCTGTATTTTTGATTTTAGCGATTGTTTCAGTCTGCTTTACGGCTTGATTTGTTGAAGGAATGTTATTTTGCGTTTGTGCGGTTGAACAACCGGAAACGCATAACAATAGCAATAAACCCAAGAATTTGTTTGACATAAACTACCTCATCTCGCACACTTTTCAATGGGCGGATTATAGCAATGAAAGAGAAGCATATCCAAATTTTTTGTATCTTTTTATCGGTTATTTATGGAATATTTATTGTTTGGATTTATGCCAACGAACCGAAAAGTTTCAGCGATGTCGCCACTAAAGCAACCGTTACAGTCGGAACTTATCAAATAGATAAAGCTAAATTTGATGAAGGTTTGCGGCTTTTTCGTGCGGAAAATTATTCTGCTTCGAGAGATTTTCTAAATCAGGCAGATGTTGAGAAAAAAGATTCTAAAACTCAGTTTTATATTGCCTATTGTTTTTACCGGCAGGGATTTGGTAAAATTTATAGCGATGATGCTCTCTTCCGGCAGGGCTTAGAATCGCTAAGTCTTGTTGATGGAAATTTTAAGAGCGATGATCCGAATTTAGCACTCAAAACACCTGCCGAATTGAAAAATGAACTTCAGGAAGGCTTACAATTTACCGCAGACGATCTCAACCCATTAAAAGTTTTGCGAGAGCGAAAATAAACTAAAATTTAACATTGGGAAGTTTGTTTGAGATGTTATGATTGTGTTAAATTTACACTATCTTAACCAAAACTTAACTGTTCTGAAATATCGGATTTTATTGGCAATATTCTAAAAATGGTTAAGATTTTATATAAAAATCAAAAAGGAAAATTATTATGAAAAAGGTCTTAAATACGTTAAGCATTCTTTTGGTTGCTTTCGTTTTATTTATCCCTGCTTTCGCCCAATCGCAATCAACCACGGGTTTAATTCAAGGAACCGTGCTTGATCCGAATGGTGCGGTTGTCAGCGGGGCAAGCGTAACTGTTAAAAATACCGGAACGGGTTTTGAAAGAACCGTTTCAACCAATTCCGACGGGTTTTTTAGTGCCCCGCTTTTACCGCTTGGTAAATATCAGGTAACTACAGAAACCAAAGGTTTTAACAAATCAGTAATAGAAGGAATTGAATTGACTGTCGGTCAAACACTCTCTTTGAAAATTGATCTAAAACTCGGCGGTTCGGTTGATACGGTTAATGTAACGGCTGAGGGCGAAGGCGTCGAAACTGCAAGAACAGAACTTTCAACCCAAATTAACAGCAAATCGGTTGAAGGTTTGCCGATTAATCGTCGTGACTTTTCACGTTTTGCTCAGTTAACTCCGGGCGTTTCAATCGTTCAAGGTCCTGACGGCGATGAAATCACTATCAACGGTCAAAAGGGAATTCAAAACAATATTTCGATCGACGGTGCGGATGCTAACAATCCATTTTTTGGTGAGCAACGCGGAGGACAGCGTCCTGCTTTTACGATTTCGTTGGAATCCGTAAAGGAATTTCAAGTTGTTCCGGTTGGAGCTTCGGCTGAATTCGGACGTGCCAGCGGTGGTTTTGTAAACGTTGTGACGAAATCAGGAACTAATGAATTTACGGGTTCGGCATTTCTTTATTTCCGTAATCAATCGCTTTCGAGCCAAAATCCAGATGCGGTTGCTGCAAATCTTCCAACTGAAGATTTCAAAAACTACCAATTTGGTGCAAATGCAGGCGGTCCAATTGCGAAAGATAGAGCTTTCTTTTTTGCTGCCTACGAACGCAATGATGGAAAGAGTGCCAAGCCAAATCGCATTGATCCTGTTTTAGCAAATCTTTTTGCAACAAGATTCAATTCGCCAAACGAACAAACTACGATTAACAGAACCAACGTAGCGGATGTTTTCTTGGGTAAAGTTGATTTTCAGCTTAACAACAATAATTTGATGACTTTGCGTCATAACTTCAGCCGTGCCGAACAAGTTAATGGAACTTTTGACGTTCCAACTTGGGGAGCAAGTGCTAACGGGCGTGAGACAAGCAAATCAAATTCATTTATCGGACAATTGGTAACAAATATTTCTTCAAATCTTTTGAATGAATTCCGTTTCCAATTTGCTAAGGAAGAACGCCCACGTTTCTATGATGGTCCTGATCTTCCGGACGTAACGATTGGAACTTTTGCAGGCGATATTTCATACCGTTTCGGTCGCCCATTCTTCCTGCCGGTTCCTTCGGACGACACTCGTCTGCAATTTACAGATAACTTTACCGTTATCAAAGGAAACAACACAATTAAATTCGGAGCGGACATCAATCGAGTAAAGGTTTCGCAAACCTTTATCGGTTTTGCTCGCGGACGTTACATCTTTGCGGAACCAACAATTGGTGCTGCAATTGCAGGTTTCCAAAATTACATTAATGGCATAAGTGCCGCATCTTTGCAGCTCTACTTGCAATTTGCTCCAATCGGCAATCGCACAGTTGAAGAAGCTGGAACACAAGAATATTCGGTATTCGAACCGGGTATTTATGTTCAAGACAACTGGCAAGTTCGTCAAAATTTAACGTTGAATATGGGTTTCCGCTGGGAAGGTCAATTCCAACCGGATCCGATTAACCCTGCTTCTGCAACCAGATACGGACAATTCCTAAACGATCCAAGATTTCCTTCTGATGGTTCGATTCCTGATTTCAAAGATGGTTATCAACCACGTTTAGGACTTTCTTGGTCACCTGGCGGTGATGGCAAAACTGCTATTCGTCTCGGTGCCGGAATGTATTTCGCACGAATCCCCGGATTGGTTGTAGCCGGTCCGAGAAACACTGACGGTGCAATTGCTGGAAACATTTTCTTTGCTAATTTCTTATGCGGTGGTGCAGGTCTTGGCGGATGTCCGGTTTTCCCGGGAATCGTTCCAACCGCAGGATTTTCTCCGTTTAACCCAGGTGTTGCGGTTTTCGCAAGGGATTTCAAAAACCCAAGAACAATTCAATACAGCGTTAGCGTTGAGCGTGAATTGGCGAAAGATCTAAACTTAACTGTTGCGTATAACTATGCTAAATCAACTCGGTTGACGACCTTTATCAATCGCGGCGATGGCAGACTTTACACAGGCGGTGTTTCACCATTCGAACGTGCCAACGGTTCGGGCGTGGGCGAAATTCGCTCGACTGAAAGTTCCGGTAAGTCTTTATTCCAAGGTATGACTTTGGGATTGGCAAAACGCTTTTCAAATCGTTTTCAATTCCAAGCGAACTACTTGCTAAGTTCAGATAGATCAAGCGACGATAACGAACGCGATCCGTTTACTTTCCGTTATGCCGATCCGCGTAATTTAACCCCGGAATATGGCTACTCAGATCGTGACCAACGTCATCGTTTCAATGCTTTCGCGGTATTCAATCTGCCATATGA
This sequence comes from Pyrinomonadaceae bacterium, assembly GCA_963779235.1. Lineage (GTDB taxonomy): Bacteria > Acidobacteriota > Blastocatellia > Pyrinomonadales > Pyrinomonadaceae > JAIBCC01. The sequence continues at coordinate 9,470 of CAVZXI010000037.1, read as the reverse complement.
CATTAATTTTTCACCAATCGTTCAATATCGTTCGGCTCAGCCAACCTCGGTTACAAACCGCGGAACTTTCCCGAATATTGTTGAGCGAAATACTTTGAGGCTTCAGAATGAATTCTTTACTTTCGATATTCGTGCTTCAAAAACATTTAAATTTGGCGAAAGAATGTCGCTCGAAGGTATTTTTGATGCCTTTAACGTATTCAATAATCGCAACCAAAGAAGTTTGCCGCGTCCTTTGACGTTTAACTTTGATGGAACGGTTTCAGCCGGATTTGGCGAACCAAGACAAGCTCAATTGGGCGTTCGTTTCAAATTCTAATTCAACGTTTAGAGTCCCGTCTTCAGGCGGCTTCTTCGCGAGCAGAAAAGCCTGCTGAAGCAGCGACTCAAAACTTTTCAAACTCAGTTTTGCCTCTTAAATGGCAAAACTGAGTTTTTTTGTTTGCAAAAATATCTTACAAATTCAAAAATCTAAATGTGAGCGAAAACAACAACAAAGCGATTCTCAGATATCTCGCACTACCATTTATTTTCTTGAGCGTAACACTTCTTGGCGGCTTACGTTTGAGTTCAGAAACCAACGCTTTCATCTTCCTAAAGCCTGCTTTGATTTGCCTGATCTTTGCTACGATTCTGTTGATTTTGCTCTATCGTTCAAAATTAATCCAACTTTCAGATTGGTTTTCCGAAGATTTTCCGACTCTCAAAAATATCGCTAATGGCTTCATCTTATTGACGCTTTTTACTGCGTCAACTCAAATATTCAATTCGCTATTGCCTGAAAAAGGTCTTGCATTTTGGATAATCGGGTTTTTCTTTTTTTGGACGCTTTGGAATAATTTGTTTGTTGATTTTAAGCCAAAAAGACTGATGCAAAGTCTGGGCAGTTTATTTGGATTGGCGTTTATTGTGAAGTATTTGGTGATGGCGAGTTTAGTTTCGGGTGAGCAAACATGGACACAAAAAATGCTTGAAGGCGTTATGAAAGAAGCTTCGTTTGGTTTGCTTGATTTGCCAAAATTCTCTCCGGCGACCGGCTATATTCAATTTTTCGCGTTGACCGCTTATGTGATTGGACTGCTGCTGCTGCTCTCGCCTTCGCGTAAGGACTCTTCAGAAACAACTTCGTAAAGATTCGCTGCATCGGTTCTGGAAACCTGTTTTTTCGCAGGAACTTGCAACACACGATACTTAAATAATTTCTGCGAACGCTTGATCTCGATTTCGTCGTTTACCTTCACTTCACGCGAAGACTTCGCCGCTGTGCCATTAATTTTTACCAAATTCGCATCACAAAACTCTTGAGCAAGAGTGCGACGCAAAATGATTCGGCTGGATTTTAAAAATAGATCGAGACGCATATTTTTGAAGTGGAAAATGAAAAATGGATAACGGAAAATCAAATTCCATTATCCATTTTCAATTGTTAGCTATCAATTAATTAGTTTTCTTCACTTCCGCTGTAACTTCATCTTTGTTTAGAAAAGGAAGAACAATAGCCCTGTAGCTTTCTGAAACCTTGATAAAAGCATCCTTTCGCAAATCCGCCAAGAATTTTTTACGGGCTTCGGGAATTTTCTCATAAGCCAGCACTTTACGAACCGCATCTTCATCAAAAAATGATTCGCTTGAGGCTTCGCTTCTTTCAACAACCTTCAGAATCTCAATTCCGTCTTCTACATCAATCGGATCGCTAACTTCGCCGGCTTTTACTGATTTAATGGGCGTGCTGAGTTTTTCATTCAAATCAGCAATCGTAAAAGTTCCAACCTTTCCCTTGTTTTCTTTCACATTCGGACGGTCGGAATTTTCCACGGCAAGCTTCTCAAAATCACCGCCCTTGCGAAGCTCGGCAACAATTTGTTTGGCTTTTTCCATAAGAGTTGCCTTATCGCGTCCGGCTAGATTCAAGAAAATTTCGGAAAGTGTAACGGTTTCCGGTTTTGTAAATTTTGCCTTATTCTTTTCAAAATAATCACGCAATTCCTTAGTGCTTAAACTCCAATAAACTTTTCCGTCAACCTCGCGTTGCATTACGATATCGCGGGAAATCTGCTTTCGCCAAAGTTCACGATAATCATCAGGACGAACACCTTGCGATTCCATCGCTTTATAAAGTGCATCGAGCGTAGTCATTTTTTCCTGCTTCATAATCGACAAGAAACGTTTATTGACTTCAATTTCAACTTCGCTATCAATCCCTTCTTCCTTGCCTTTTTGCAGAATCAGTTCTTCTATAATCAATCCGGCAATGATTTCGCCTTGTTTGCCATCAACCAAAGCTTTCGCTTCTTCGGGCTTTTTTCCTTCTTGAATCAACCCTTCAATCACCTCTTTCGACTCTCGTTTCACTCTTGAAAGCGTTAAAACGCCATCATTTATCTGAGCGATTACTTCATCAATAACAACGGCTTCGCTTTCTTGGGCAAAGATTGGAATAATAGAAAAACTTAGTACAGCAATAATGAAAATTGCGGAGCGGATAAACTTCACTGGTGTAACTCCTTGGAATTTTTGACTAGAATACATTCAGAAAATCTTAACTTTCAGAATGCTTTATTGCAACTTTGGATGCGTTTGGCGAGAGATAAGTTTCTTACAATTAAAATAAAAGTTGAAAAGTGTGGAAATAAAGGGTCTTTTTATGTTTTTTAATTTAGGAAGTCTGCTCTGCCTTTTCAAGCTCAAACCCAATGAATAAAAAATGCCCTAACTGTAATTTAGTCAATTTCTTAGAAACGGAAGTATGCCGCCGATGCGAAGCTGATTTAAAAACCATTCGGGCGATTGAAACTAATTTTCAAAGCCGGAAATCTTCCATTTTGGTTAAGATTCTTTGGCGTGCAATTATTTGTGCCGTAGTAGTGATTCTTACGATTTTTGGCTTTTATCTTTCGCTTATTTTCACTTCGGCAAGTCTGAAATATGATGAAAAAGCGAAACTAAACGAGGCAATTCGTGTTTTGGAAGGCAAAGGTTTTACCGCTGAAATTATTTTATTGAATAATCTGACGAGCTTTCGTTCCAATGATAATTGGCTCAATGCTTCAATCGAAAAAGAAAATGCGTATGCGGCAACTAATTTTCCGTTTGAAATCATGACGCTTTACCCAGATTTTTTCAGCGTTCCGGTTGACGAAGTTGAGCGTGCAGCAATCATTTTGCATGAAGCTCAGCATTTAAAAGGAGCAGACGAAAAGGAGGCGTACGAATTTGTTTGGAAAAATCGTGCGAAAATTGGCTGGACAAAGGAAAAGTACGAAGGCTCTGTAATCTGGCGAAATGTTCGCAAGCAAACTAAAGAATATGTGCCGAATCTATTTGTTTGCGATATCAATGAATATGGGGATTGTAGCGAAACTCAATAGAATCAATTTTGGAATCAGTAGTCCGACAGGAAGGCGTTAGTCCCGACCGGTATGGAGGGTTTCAAACTTTACACCATAGCCCTCCTTTACAGTCGGGCTACTGACACAAGTTCACAAATCAGTTTTCTAACGCTTTATCAGCGTTAAAACTTCTCTCGCTCTTTCAATCAAATTATCTTTTTCTACTACTCGTAAAATGCCATTTGGTGAAAAATTTGAACCTGTTTCGCCAACAAATCCCATCAAATTTTCAGGCGAAACTTTCGCGTTTTGATCAAGTTTTATCGCAAACCCATCAAGTGTTTTATCGATTGAAACAACCCGCATTTCTTCCGCCAGTTTTCTCAATTTCGCGTATTCAAAAAGATTTTCCATCGAAGGCGGAATCTTGCCGTATCTATCGGAAATTTCCGAGAATATCTGCCGCAGCGTTTCTTCCGATTCGGCTGAAGAAATTCGTTTGTATGTGCGTAATCTTTGCGAAGTTTCAAAAATGTATTCTTTCGGAATCGCCACGTCAACGCCAAGATTTATCGAAACGCTGATCTCGTCCTCGATCACGTCACCACGAATTTCACGAATCGTCCGTTCGAGTATCTTGGTGTAAAGATCAAATCCGAGAGCATCCAAATGTCCTGATTGCTGACCGCCCAAAATATTTCCAGAACCACGAATTTCAAGATCTAAAGCGGCAATGCGAAAACCCGCACCGAGTTCCGAAAATTCGCGAATCGCCGAAAGCCGGCGGCGTGCAACATCTGAAAGTTCGCGTTCCGGCGGGATTACCAAATACGCGTAAGCCCGTCTGCTAGAACGACCTACACGACCGCGAAGCTGATAAAGCTGCGACAAACCATAGTTTTGAGCTTGATTGATGATGATCGTGTTTGCTCGTGGAATGTCGATGCCATTTTCGATGATCGTTGTCGCGACCAGCACATCAAATTTACGATCGACAAAATCAAGAATCGCCTGTTCCATCTCCTTTTCGTTCATCTGCCCGTGGGCGACCACGATCTTTGCGTTTGGCACGATCTTTTGCAGATGTCCGGCAATGGCAAAAATTGTTTCAACCCGATTGTGGATGAAGAAAATCTGCCCATCGCGAGAAAGTTCGAGTTCAATCGCGGATTTGATAACGCTTTCTGAAAATTGAACAACCTGAGTATTGATCGCCAGCCGATCTCGCGGCGGCGTTTCAATGATAGACATATCCCGCATTCCCATCAGCGACATATTCAGAGTTCTCGGAATTGGTGTAGCAGATAGAGTTAGCACGTCGATCTTCTTTTTGAGCTGCTTCATTTTCTCCTTGTGTCCAACTCCAAAACGCTGTTCTTCGTCAACCACAAGCAGACCGAGTTTCGGTAATTTTACGTCAGCCGATAAAATTCTGTGCGTCCCAATCAAAATATCAATTTCACCTTTTTCAGTTGCATCAACTACTGCTTTTTGCTCTTTTGCCGAACGAAAACGCGACAGAAGTTCGATCTTGACAGGGAAAGCGGCAAAACGTTTTTTGAAACTTTCCGCATGCTGAAAAGCCAAAACAGTAGTTGGCGTAAGCACCGCAACCTGCTTGCCATCCATCACGGCTTTGAAGGCGGCACGCATCGCAACTTCCGTTTTTCCGTAGCCAACATCGCCCACAATTAATCTATCCATTGGAGTTGCGGTTTCCATATCGTTTTTGAAATCCTCAACCGCACCTTTCTGATCGGGCGTTAATTCATATGGAAAAGCATCTTCAAATTCCGTCTGCCAAGGCGAATCTGCGGAAAAAGCAAAGCCTTGAACGAGTTTTCTTTCGGCGTAAAGACGCAGCAATTCGTCCGCCATATCCCGCATCGCACGTTTTGCCTTCGCCTTCGTTTTTTGCCAGCCAAGTCCGCCAAGACGATCTAAACTCGGAGCGGTTGATTCACCCGAACTGTATCGGGAAACCAAATCCATACGCTCAACCGGGACAAATAACTTGGTTTTTTCGGCGTAAATGAGCAACATGAATTCACGCTCAACGCCATTAGTTTCAATATTTTGCAAGGCTTCAAAACGCCCGATTCCATGATCCACGTGAACGACAAAATCGCCTGATTTCAAATCCCTAAAATCTGAAATAAATGCTCCAAGATTCGATTTGCGATTTGAAGTTTTCGATTTGCGATTGGCAGATGGTGCTTCCTGAATTTCACCAAAAATATCAGCTTCCGTTTGAAAAGAAAGCTGCAGACCTGGTATTTCAAAGCCGGAACTCAAATTTCCGTAAACGATATTGTTTGTATTAATTACAACATCATAATCTCGTAAGATTTCAGAAAATCTATCAGCAATTCCATGAGTTTGAAGTGCGAATTTCTGGATTTGAGTATCTTTGCGAACCATATCTTCAACCAAATCCCGGATTTGCCCTTGATATCTACGAGTTCCACGCGATTGCAGATTAAATTCGGTCGGTTTTTCGGCAATCGGAAACAGGAAAAGTTGTTTTGTCAGCTTAAAATCATCATCCGTTTCACCGGCAGAAAGTCCGAGGCTTCTCAATTCAATCCGTTTGTTTTTCTCTAAATTCTCACGCAATTCCTCGACTGTGAAAAACAACTCATTCGGCTCCAAGCCAATCTCATCATTCTTGCCGATTTCCGCGTAGCGGCTGGTTAAGTTTTCGTAAAATTCGCTTAAGTGGAGCTCGATGGTGGTTGGTTCATCAATTACTAAAACGAATTCCTTAAGATAATCGAAAAGACTGGAAGTTCTTGGATTGATTAGATTTATCAGATTTTCCCAACCGCCAAAAGTTTCGCCTTCATCTGCGAATTGCGTTCGATCCCGCAAATTTCTGGCAAATCTTTCATCGGCAAATTTCTCTTTTGCGAAAAATGACCAGTCTTTGAAATCAGCAGCAGTTGCGGCAAATTCACGCATTGGAGCGAGCGAGATTTCCTTTAATTGATTGATAGAAAGTTGCGTTTCGGCGTCAAAGTCGCGAATCGAATCAACCGTATCGCCAAAAAATTCGATGCGAACAGGATTTTCCGCATCAGGCGACCAAACGTCAACGATTCCGCCGCGTACCGAAAATTCTCCTATATTTTTCAAAGGCTCTTCGCGGACATAGCCGCAAGCAGACAATTTTTCGATCAATTCGTCGAGCGGAAAATCTTCATCACGTTTTAAGACCGACCCGAGTTTTTGTATTTCTGCCCGGCGATAAGATTTTTGTAATCAATGATTTAGCAGAAGTTAAAACAAAATTTGGCTTACTCTTTGATAAATTCCACAAAGCCAAAGCCCTTCGCTCCAAAGTTTCGGCGTGGGGCGAGATTGCCGAGTAAATGTCGGATTCGAATGAAGGAAGCGTTTTGATTGCGGAATGCGGAGTGCGGAATTCGGAATCGGTCTTTTCTTTCGATTCTTGACTCCAAAAATCCAGATCATTTTCCCATGTTTCAAGTTCGCGGTTTGAATCCGTAATTACAACCAGAGTTTTTTTTGTTTCGTTTTGAAGCTTGGATAAAACGTAAGACTTTGCAGAAATTGAGGTTAACCCGCTGAGGGAAATTACACGAGTCCCTTTTTTGATCAGATCCGATAATTTTTCTATCTCTGCGGTTGTTTCCATAAAACCTAAAGATTAGCACAGTTAGAATTTTTGCTCATCAATAGCTATAATCAATTTTTAGCGAAAATTTATGAGTATTCCAGAATTTAACGAGATCGTTGAACAAAACGATCAGACCGAAGCACGCCGAAATAATCTCGATAAAATGCGGGAATTGGTGGGAAATGTTTATCCAAATAAGTTTGCACGAACGAGCATTACAAGCGTTGAAGATTCAATTTCGAGCATTAAATCTTTCGAGCCGATTCATAGGATTCTACCTGTTTTAGCGGAAGGTGAGCGTCCCGCACCCGAAGTAAAAGCCGCACTAAATGAAGAATTAAAAGGACTTGGAACGATTCGTACATCCGGGCGATTGACTACTCCGCCGCGTGGGAATTTTGTACATTTGACCGATGGCAAAGATAAACTTCAAATCTATTGCAAAAAAGCGACGTTTGCTTTGATCAAAAACGACGCGGAGAATTCGCTTGATGAGGAGAATGCGTGGGCTGCTTTCGGTTTGCTCGATCACGGGGATTTTATTGGAGTTGAAGGCTATTTGTTTTTGACAAATACGGGCGAGCTCTCGATCCACGTTGAAAAATTGCAGTTTTTGGCGAAAGCAATGTTGCCAATGCCTGACAAAATGCACGGAATAGCTGATCCTGAATTACGTCGCCGGTATCGGTATGCGGATTTGATCGCCTCAACTTTGCAGGTGGAACACGAAGGTTTAACGACTCGTGAAGTTTTTGAACGCCGTGCGAAATTGATTAGCGGAATGCGTAGATTTTTGGACGATGCAGGGTATATTGAAGTTGAAACGCCGATGCTTACTCCGAAAGCGACGGGAGCCGCGGCGAAGCCTTTTGAAACTCATCATAATGCACTCGACATCCCGCTTTACGCACGAATTGCACCCGAACTTTATTTGAAAAGGTTAACCGTCGGCGGATTTGAAAAGGTTTACGAGCTTAATCGAAATTTCCGTAATGAAGGCTTATCGAATAAACATAACCCCGAATTTACGATGCTCGAATTCTATTGTGCCTATATGGATGTGAATGGAATGATGGATTTTTGCGAAAAAATGTTGCAAGAATCGGTGATGAAGGCGACGGGCGGAAGTTTGCAGGTGAATTACGACGGGAAAGAGATTGATTTTTCAAAATTTGAAAGACTTTCGATGCGTGGGCTTGTTATCGAATGCGTAAAGGAATTTCTGCCAATATTTGAAGAAGAATGGTTAAATGATTCAATAAAACTATATAGACTTTTGAGATTTGCCCTTGCATTTGATACCGTGTCCAAAGGTTCGGGAAAACAAGCAGATGGTATTGAGATATGGCAAAAATTTGAAGGGTTAGAGCCTGTTGATTCAAACTATCCTCTAGAAAATTTACAAGCAAACGCAATAGTTTCACTATTTGATATACTTGTCGAGCCATATTTAATCCAACCAACCTTCATCATCGATTATCCAAAATCAATTTCGCCATTATCAAAAGCTTCGCCGAGCAATCCAAACATCGCCGAAAGGTTTGAATTATTCATCAACGGAATGGAATGTGCCAATGGTTTTTCGGAATTAAATGATCCGATAGAGCAATATCAACGGTTTGCCGACCAGATGGGCGAACGCGAAAAAGGCGATGATGAAGCGATGGTTTTGGACGAAGATTACATTAAGGCATTGAGTTATGGAATGCCTCCAGCCGCCGGAATCGGTATCGGAATTGATCGTTTGGTAATGCTTTTAACCGATAAACATTCGATCCGCGACGTGATTTTATTTCCGCATATGCGACCGGTTGTGAAGGCGGAAACGGAAGACGAAGAGTAAGAAGGTTTGCCCGCGGAATTTTCGCCAATCTTCGCGAATGTTTTTGGAATTTCAATTACTTCTTGGTGGCTTTGATTCGCGTCAATTCCGCGGGCAAAAAAATCCTTCTCAATTTTCCAATATCGTCGGTAAAGTCATCTGTTTGCTCGTTCCAAAGAAAGCGGGCATTATCTTAAACCATTGAACAAAGCCAACAATATTAAGCACGCCCAAATATAGATAAACCGGAAAAAGTGAATCCGGCTCAAGCTCTAAAATATACTTAAATACGGCTAGAAAAGGTAAAACGAATAGACTTGTCGGAAGGGTTGCAACTAGCAAAACGCCTATTACTACGGTCATAAATTGCCCAAAATTGATGGTTTCTTCATAGCCTTGTGAGGCGAGCAACGAAAAAAGCAAAGGTAATAGCAGAGATGTAACGCTGACGGAAAGCCAAATTCGCTTTACATATTTTTCTAAAAAATCGTTCATAAGATCTATCCTCCAATGGTAACGCGGGCATCTTGCCTGCTTTTGTTGAATTTACGTTCGGCGGCAGAATGCCACCGCGGTTGCAGGCAAGATGCCTGCGTTACTTTTTTAGACACCGGTAAATCAATTTTGTTCCAACGAAACGAAAGGAAAAGTTTTTCCGCTTTTACATAAGTATCGTTGT
>CAVZXI010000036.1:0-16146 GCA_963779235.1 Pyrinomonadaceae bacterium | reverse complement strand
TACTCCTAATGATGATGCGTGATTTGTTGCCGCTTCGGCAGCTTCGATTCTTTGTTCGAAAACTCGGAACGGTATCGCGGGGTAAAGATAATCCTGTGCGTTGTCCTTGAAAATCCCAGTCGGATTGCCGCCCGCATCGCGGACAATCTCGCCGCCCGCTATGTCTTTTGTGTCTTTACCAACCTTTGCCAGCTTCATCGCCAAAGAATTTGCCAACGACATATGCCCATCCAACCGATTAATCAAGACAGGATTATCCGGCGTAACGGCATCAATCATCGCTGCGGTCGGGAGTTTGGCAGGCGTCCAATTTTCATGATCCCAATTTCCGTTTAGTATCCAACGACCTTTTGGAATCTTTGCGGCAAACTCCTTAATTCGCCTGACAAACTCCTCCGGCGATTTTGCATCACGCAAATCAACACTTGCCAAACCCGCTCCGCCATCCAAAAAATGAACGTGTGCATCGTTGAAACCCGGTAAAACGAGTTTTCCTTTTGCATCGATTATCTTTGTTTGCCTACCGATAAGTGCTTTAGTCTGAGCATTTGAGCCGACTGCGATGATTTTGTTTTGCCAGACTGCAATTGATTGTGCGGATGGCTTTGCTCTTTCCATGGTACGAACATTGGCGTTGATAACAACCAAATCTGCTGTTATGTTTCAGGAACTAGCTGATGAAAAAGGATTACTAAAGCGAAAAGCGTGGCTATAAGAAATTGTTCATTTTGTTTTGTAAGTAATTAATCCGTTGATTTTGACAAATTATCTAACATTCATTTAGTACCTATTGTAGCTGTATTCAATTATCTTCGTAACTGGTACTGGAATATTATCTTTTCTCTTGCGGAAGAAATTTCGTTCGCAAAACCGTAAGTAGTACAATACTCCGAAATTTGGGCATCAATTTCTCAAGCACAACAATCTTCGAAATTTGTCCGGATTCGGAAAAATTAATGCTCAATCGAACCGTGCCACCAAGGAAATTACGCGAAGTGTGCAAGTTGAGAAAGCACCGTCGGCTGGTAAAGGATAAATAATGGCTTGATGGTATCGTCAGAATTATGATTCGTTTTATCATCCTTGTTTTTAGATGGTTTCTCTATGTTTTCTTCAAATACAACAGGAGTTATTTTAAGCTTAGAAAACCGCGTTTCATTACCGGTTGTTGCATTCTGAGGGTTTGATTTGAAAATCAAAGAATCAAAAAAACGCGTCATGGTGGAAGTGTTGCCTAGACGAGAGGATGCAGTCAGTATATAGACATAGTTGTTCGAAGAAAAATACTGCTTAATGGAGTATTGTTTATCGCTTTTGAATTCTACTTGTCCAATCTTTAATCCTGCCTTATTGATCTAGATTTGATTCTCTTATGTTTGTGTCCCTCTCAGGAATTCACCACCGCTAGATGTAAGAAGATTCATGTCAAAAGCATTAATTTGCCCTTTAAAACTCTCAAAGCTTATCAAAGTGTGTTCAGAGTATGCATTTAGGATTGACATTTCAGCAGTGTCCGAACTTATTCCCTCTTTGTCGTAAAAATAACCATAATTCGAGGGAACTTCAATTGAAAATTCTCCATCGTTGCTTTCGATGCGAATCCAATCATCATTTTGTCCAAAAGATATAACCGCGAAAACTAAAACAAAAAATACTGAGAATACTTTTTTCATAACTTACCAATTCATTTGCAGGCAAGATGCCTGCGTTACCAACCTGTAACTAATAATCTTCCCGCAGATTTTACACTAATTTTTTGATATTTTGCATATGCGGCTGCCGCACGAAGTCTGAATTTGCGAATCGCTTTCTCCACGAACCCAGCCTTCCAAGGCGTCATGCAAAATATACGCTTCGGGAGCCATTAGATTTGAAGTCCAAAGCAGTGGTTTGGCGTTGGTCTTTTTCAGATGTTCGCCAAAATAATTGACGCGAGGCACAAGCTAAAACGATTGCATCGCGTTTATCTTCATCTTTTTTAATCAGTTCTTTTTCCAGTTTGAAATCCATCAAACCGTCGTGTCCGACAAAGGCAACGACATTTGCACTTCCCAAAATCTGCAAAGTTTCATTTTCGGCCTTTACATTTTCCAAAATTTCGCCCGTAATTGCTGAAAAGAAATCGTTTATCGTTTCTTTCATTTTGCTGCCGCGATAGGCATCGGCGACTAAATAAACATTTTGCGTTTTATGTTTGAAAATAATCCGCTCTAAAACATTTTCTTTTGGATTGGCGAATTGTTGAGATTTTTGTCCAACTGGCTGATTTTCCAAAATATGATTTAACGCCGTACATCGCACCCCAATAGAGATTTTTTGCCGTGTCTTCGCCATTTCCGAGATGTGCGGGAACCGGAACAATCCCCTGATTTTCGTTATCGCAAAGAGCAACCAAAACGTGAATAACTTTCGGAGTATTTTTGATCTTGGCAATCGTTTCCGTCTGTTTTACAGCTTGATTTGCAGATGGGACATTGCTTTGTGTTTGAGCTTTTGAACAACCGGAAAAGCTAAACAAGATCAATAATACCATTAAATTTGTTTGACATAAACTACCTCATCTCGCAAACTTTTCAATGGGCGGATTATAGCAATGAAAGAAAAGCATATCCAAATTTTTTGCATTGTTTTGATCGGTTATTTACGGAGTATTTATTGTTTGGCTTTATGCAAATGAACCGAAAACTTTTAGCGAAGTTGCTACGAAAGCCACTGTTACTGCTGGAACTTACGAAATCGATAAGGCAAATTTGATGAAGGTTTGCGGCTTTTTCGTGCGGAAAATTATCCTGCTGCAAGAGATTTTTTGAATCAGGCAGATGTTGAAAAACGCGATTCAAAAACTCAGTTTTACATTGCCTATTGTTTTTACCGGCAAGGATTTGGTAAAATTTATAACGATGATGCGCTCTTTCAAGCAGGGCTTGGAATACTCTAAATCTTGTTGACGCAAATTTTAAAAGCGAGATGAGAATTTGAAACTCAAAACACCTGCCGAACTGAAAAATGAACTTCAGGAAGGCTTACAATTTACCGCAGACGATCTCAATCCATTAAAAGTTTTGCGCGAGCGAAAATAATCCAAAAAATTTAACATCCGAAAGTTTGTTTGAGATGTTATTGATTGTGTTAAATTCACACTATCTTAACCACAATTTAACTGTTCCGAAATATCGGATTTTATTGGCAATATTCTAAAAATGGTTAAGATTTTATTTAAAAATCAAAAAAGGAAAATTATTTATGAAAAAGGTTTTAAATACGTTAAGCATTCTTTTGGTCGCTTTCGTTTTATTTATCCCTGCTTTTGCCCAATCGCAATCAACCACGGGTTTAATTCAAGGAACCGTGCTTGATCCGAATGGTGCGGTTGTCAGCGGGGCAAGCGTAACTGTTAAAAATACCGGAACGGGTTTTGAAAGAACCGTTTCACACCAATTCCGACGGGTTTTTTCAGTGCCCCACTTTTACCGCTTGGTAAATATCAAGTAACTACAGAAACAAAGGGTTTTAACAAATCAGTAATAGAAGGAATTGAATTGACTGTCGGTCAAACACTTTCTTTGAAAATTGATCTAAAACTCGGCGGTTCGGTTGATACTGTTAATGTTACGGCTGAAGGCGAAGGCGTTGAAACTGCCCGAACCGAACTTTCAACCCAAATTAACAGCAAATCAGTTGAAGGTTTGCCGATCAATCGTCGCGATTTTTCACGTTTTGCTCAATTAACACCGGGTGTTTCAATCGTTCAAGGTCCTGACGGCGATGAAATCACTATCAACGGTCAAAAGGGAATTCAAAACAATATTTCGATTGACGGAGCAGATGCAAACAATCCGTTTTTTGGCGAGCAACGCGGCGGACAACGTCCTGCTTTTACGATCAGTTGGAATCTGTCAAGGAATTTCAAGTTGTTCCGGTTGGAGCTTCGGCTGAATTCGGACGTGCCAGCGGTGGTTTTGTCAACGTTGTGACGAAATCAGGAACCAATGAATTTACGGGTTCAGCGTTTCTTTATTTCCGCAATCAATCGCTTTCGAGCCAAAATCCAGATGCGGTAGCTGCGAATCTTCCAACTGAAGATTTCAAAAACTACCAATTTGGTGCAAATGCTGGCGGTCCTATTGCGAAAGATAAAGCTTTCTTTTTTGCTGCCTACGAACGCAATGATGGAAAGAGTGCCAAGCCAAATCGCATTGATCCTATTTTAGCAAATCTTTTTGCAACACGATTCAATTCGCCAAACGAACAAACTACGATTAATAGAACCAACGTAGCCGATGTTTTCTTGGGTAAAGTTGATTTTCAGCTTAACAATAATAATTTGATGACTTTGCGTCATAACTTCAGCCGTGCCGAACAAGTGAATGGAACTTTTGACGTTCCAACTTGGGGAGCAAGTGCTAATGGGCGTGAAACAAGCAAATCAAATTCATTTATCGGACAATTGGTAACAAATATTTCTTCAAATCTTTTGAATGAATTCCGTTTCCAATTTGCTAAAGAAGAACGTCCGCGTTTCTATGATGGTCCTGATCTTCCGGACGTAACGATTGGAACTTTTGCAGGCGATATTTCATACCGTTTCGGTCGCCCATTCTTCTTGCCTGTTCCTTCGGATGACACCCGTCTGCAATTTACTGATAATTTTACCGTTATCAAAGGAAACAACACAATTAAATTCGGAGCGGACATCAATCGAGTAAAAGTTTCGCAAACCTTTATCGGTTTTGCTCGCGGACGTTACATCTTTGCGGAACCAACAATTGGTGCTGCAATTGCAGGTTTCCAAAATTACATTAATGGAATAAGTGCCGCATCTTTGCAGCTTTATTTGCAATTTGCTCCAATCGGCAATCGCACAGTTGAAGAAGCTGGAACACAAGAATATTCAGTTTTCGAACCGGGTATTTATGTTCAAGACAACTGGCAAGTTCGTCAAAATTTAACGTTGAATATGGGTTTCCGCTGGGAAGGTCAATTCCAACCGGATCCGATTAACCCTGCTTCTGCAACCCGATACGGACAATTCCTAAACGATCCAAGATTTCCTTCTGATGGTTCGATTCCTGATTTCAAAGATGGTTATCAACCACGTTTAGGACTTTCTTGGTCACCTGGCGGTGATGGCAAAACTGCTATTCGTCTCGGTGCCGGAATGTATTTCGCACGAATCCCGGGATTGGTTGTTGCAGGTCCGAGAAATACCGATGGTGCAATTGCCGGAAATATTTTCGCTGCTAATTTCTTATGCACGGTGCAGGTTTGGGCGGCTGTCCGGTTTTCCCCGGAATTGTTCCAACTGCAGGATTTTCACCATTTAATCCGGGTGTTGCTGTTTTTGCAAGAGATTTCAAAAACCCAAGAACAATTCAATACAGCGTTAGCGTTGAACGTGAATTGGTAAAGACTTAAACTTAACCGTCGCTTACAATTATGCCAAAACAACTCGTTTGACGACCTTTATCAATCGCGGCGATGGCAGACTTTATACAGGCGGTGTTTCACCTTTTGAACGGGCAAATGGCTCGGGCGTTGGTGAAATTCGTTCAACTGAAAGTTCCGGCAAATCGTTGTATCAAGGTTTGACTTTGGGATTGGCAAAACGCTTTTCAAATCGTTTTCAATTCCAAGCCAATTATTTGTTAAGTTCAGATAAATCGAGCGACGATAATGAACGTGATCCATTCACTTTCCGTTATGCTGATCCGCGAAATTTAACTCCGGAATATGGCTATTCAGATCGTGACCAACGGCATCGTTTCAATGCTTTCGCAGTATTCAATCTGCCATATGACATTAATTTTTCACCAATCGTTCAATATCGTTCGGCTCAGCCAACCTCGGTTACAAACCGCGGAACTTTCCCGAATATCGTTGAACGAAATACTTTGAGGCTTCAAAACGAATTCTTTACTTTCGATATTCGTGCTTCAAAAACATTTAAGTTTGGGAAAGAATGTCACTTGAAGGAATATTTGATGCATTCAATGTATTCAATAATCGTAACCAAAGAAGTTTGCCGCGTCCTTTGACGTTCAACTTTGATGGAACGGTTTCAGCCGGATTTGGCGAACCACGTCAAGCTCAGTTTGGTGTTCGTTTCAAATTCTAATTTAACGTTTAGAGTCCCGTCTTCAGGCGGCTTCTTCGCGAGCAGAAAAGCCTGCTGAAGCAGGGACTCAAAACATAACTTTCAAACTCAGTTTTCCTTCTTTCGAGGCAAAACTGAGTTTTTTTATTTGCAAAAAAATCTCACAAATTCAAGAATCTAATTGTGAGCGAAAATAACAACAAAGCGATTCTCAAATATTTGGTCATTCCATTTGTTTTCTTGAGCGTAACGCTTCTCGGCGGCTTACGGTTGAGTGCGGAAACCAACGCGTTTATCTTTCTAAAGCCTGCTTTGATTTGCCTGATCTTCGCCACGATTCTGATGATCTTGCTCTATCGTTCAAAATTGATCCAGCTTTCAGATTGGTTTTCCGAAGATTTTCCGACTCTCAAAAATATCGCCAATGGCTTCATTTTATTGACGCTTTTTACTGCGTCAACTCAAATATTCAATTCGCTATTACCTGAAAAAGGTCTTGCATTTTGGATAATCGGGTTTTTCTTTTTTTGGACGCTTTGGAATAATTTGTTTGTCGATTTCAGGGCTAAAATGATTTTGAAAAGTCTTGGCAGTTTATTCGGTTTGGCGTTTATCGTAAAGTATTTGGTTTTGGCGAGTTTGGGAGTTTCGGGTGAGCAAACATGGACACAAAAAATGCTTGAAGCCGTTATGAAAAAAGCTTCGTTTGGACTTCTCGACTTGCCGATTTCTCGCCGGCAACTGGATATATTCAATTTTTTACACTAGTTGCAACGTCTTATGCTTTCAACTGACCGAAAAACCACTACAGCGAAACGGAGCGAATAGTGTTTATTGATGCTTAAATACTTCTCCTGCTCAGTAACTGATTCATTCTTCAGAAATAACCTCATAAAGATTTGCGGCATCAGTTCTGGAAACCTGTTTTTTCGAGAACTCGCAACACCCATACTTAATAATTTCTGCGAATGCTTTATTTCTATTTCGTCATTAACCTTGATTCTCGCGAATATTTTGCAATTACGCCATTAATTTTTACCAAATTCGCATCACAAAACTCTTGAGCAAGAGTGCGACGCAAAACGATTCGGCTGGATTTTGGAATAGATCTAGACGCATGGCTCAATTGGCAGTTGCAGTAGGCAGTCGTCCACATCTTTGCAATCTCCAATCCGTTGATACCTGGACAAGTCTAATCTTGTAACAATTCAACTGCTCCTGCTCCTGCCGCTATTATTTCCCCTTTTTAACTTCCGCTGTAACTTCATCTTTGTTTAGAAAAGGAAGAACGATAGCTCTGTAACCTTCTGAAACTTTGATAAAAGCATCCTTTCGCAAATCCGCCAAGAATTTCTTCCGGGCTTCGGGAATTTTCTCATAAGCCAGCACTTTGCGAACCGCATCTTCATCAAAAAATGATTCGCTTGAGCTTGCTTCTTTCATCTACTTTCAGAATTTCAAACCCGTCTTCTACATCAATCGGATCGCTAACTTCGCCGGCTTTCACCGATTTAATGCACTAAGTTTTTCATTCAAATCAGCAAGTGTAAAAGTTCCAACCTTTCCTTTAGTTTCTTTAACATTCGGTCGATCTGAATTTTCCACGGCAAGTTTCTCGAAATCACCGCCTTCGGAAGCTCGGCAACAATTTGTTTGGCTTTTTCCATCGGAGTTGCCTTATCGCGTCCGGCTAGATTCAAGAAAATTTCGGAAAGTGTAACGGTTTCCGGTTTTGTAAATTTTGCCTTATTCTTTTCAAAATAATCACGCAATTCCTTAGTGCTCAAACTCCAATAAACTTTTCCGTCAACCTCGCGTTGCATTACGATATCGCGGGAATCTGCTTTCGCCAAAGTTCACGATAATCATCAGGACGAACACCTTGCGATTCATCGCTTTATAAAGTGCATCGAGCGTAGTCATTTTTTCCTGCTTCATAATCGACAAGAAACGTTTATTGACTTCAATTTCAACTTCGCTATCAATCCCTTCTTCCTTGCCTTTTTGCAGAATCAGTTCTTCTATAATCAATCCGGCAATGATTTCGCCTTGTTTGCCATCAACCAAAGCTTTCGCTTCTTCGGGCTTTTTTCCTTCTTGAATCAACCCTTCAATCACCTCTTTCGACTCTCGTTTCACTCTTGAAAGCGTTAAAACGCCATCATTTATCTGAGCGATTACTTCATCAATAACAACGGCTTCGCTTTCTTGGGCAAAGATTGGAATAATAGAAAAACTTAGTACAGCAATAATGAAAATTGCGGAGCGGATAAACTTCACTGGTGTAACTCCTTGGAATTTTTGACTAGAATACATTCAGAAAATCTTAACTTTCAGAATGCTTTATTGCAACTTTGGATGCGTTTGGCGAGAGATAAGTTTCTTACAATTAAAATAAAAGTTGAAAAGTGTGGAAATAAAGGGTCTTTTTATGTTTTTTAAATAAGGCAATCCATCCAACCTTTTCAAGCTCAAACCCAATGAACAAAAAATGCCCTAACTGTAATTTAGTCAATTTCTTAGAAGCGGAAGTATGCCGCCGCTGCGAAGCTGATTTAAAAACCATTCGGGCGATTGAAACTAATTTTCAAAGCCGGAAATCTTCCATTTTGGTTAAGATTCTTTGGCGTGCAATTATTTGTGCCGTAGTAGTGATTCTTACGATTTTTGGCTTTTATCTTTCGCTCATTTTCACTTCCGCGAGTCTTAAATATGATGAAAAGACGAAACTAAACGAGGCAATTCGTGTTTTGGAAGGCAAAGGTTTTACCGCTGAAATTATTTTATTGAATAATTTAACGAGTTTTCGTTCCAATGATAATTGGCTCAATGCTTCGATAGAAAAGGAAAATGCGTATGCCGCAACCAACTTTCCGTTTGAGATTATGACGCTCTATCCCGATTTTTTCAGCGTTCCGGTTGATGAAGTTGAGCGGGCAGCAATTATTTTGCATGAAGCTCAGCATTTGAAAGGAGCGGCAGGAAAAGAAGCTTATGAATTTGTTTGGAAAAATCGAGCGAAAATCGGTTGGACAAAGGAAAAGTATGAAGGCTCAGTAATTTGGCGAAATGTTCGCAAGCAGACTAAAGAATATGTGCCGAATTTATTCGTTTGTGATATCATGATTACAGCGATTGCAGCGAAACTCAATAGAATCAATCTTTGTGTTTCAGTAGTCCGACTTCGTTAGTTTAGATTAGGGTTCAAACATTCTAGAATCAAAGCCCTACTTTACAGTCGAGCTACTGACACGATTCGTTCTTTTTTTCTAAAGCTTAATCAACGACAAAACTTCTCTCGCTCTTTCAATTAAATTATCTTTTTCTACAACCCTCAAAATCCGTTTGGCGAAAACTCCGAACCCGTTTTGATAAAAATCCCATCAATTTTTCGGGCGAAACTTTGGCGTTTTGCTCAATTTTATGGCGAAACCGTTTGGCGATTTATCAATCGAAACGATTCGCAATTTTTCCGCTGATTTTCTCAGTCGCGCATATTCAAACAGATTTTCAACCGAATTCGGCATTTTGCCGTAACGGTCATTTATTTCGGCGTAAATCGTCCGCAAAACATCATCGGACGCGGCAGACGAGATGCGTTTGTATGTGCGAAGGCGTTGCGAAGTTTCGGGAATAAAATCTTTCGGAATCGAAACGTCAACGCCGAGATTTAGCGAAACAGTTGCTTTCATCTTCGACCGTTTCGCCTTTATTTCTCGAATTGTGCGCTCCAACATTTTCGTATAAAGGTCAAACCGAGCGCGTCTAATTGTCCCGATTGCTGACCGCCCAAAATGTTTCCCGCGCCGCGAAGTTCCAAATCAAGAGCGGCGATGCGAAAACCTGCGCCCAAATCAGAGAATTCGCGTATCGCGCTCAAACGCCGTTTGGCAATCGGCGTAATTTCCATTTCGCCGGAATCAAAAGATATGCGTAAGCCCGGCGATTGGAACGCCCGACGCGACCGCGCAATTGATAAAGTTGCGATAAGCCGTAATTGTCGGCGCGATTGATGATAATTGTGTTGGCACGCGGAATGTCTATGCCGTTTTCGATGATGGTTGTGGCGACCAAAACATCGAATTTATAATCAACAAAATCCAAAACGGCTGTTTCCATTTCCTTTTCGTTCATTTGTCCGTGCGCGAAAATGATTTCGCGCATTCGGGACGATTTTTTGGACATGTCCGGCGATTGATTGGATTGATTCGACGCGGTTATGGATGAAAAAAACTTGCCCGTTGCGCGACATTTCGAGTTCGATGGCAGATTTAATCACGCTTTCGGAAAACTGCAAAACCTGTGTGTTTATCGCCAATCTATCACGCGGCGGCGTTTCGATAACCGACATATCGCGCATTCCGAGAAGCGACATATTCAGCGTTCGCGGAATCGGCGTTGCAGCTAAGTCAGCACGTCAACTTTCTTTTTCAGATGTTTTAATTTCTCTTTGTGCGCGACTCCAAACCTTTGTTCTTCGTCAACAACAACCAATCCGAGCTTCTGAAATTTCACATCATTCGACAAAATCCGATGCGTTCCGATTAAAATATCAACTGCGCCTTCTTCGGTTGATTTGACGACTTCTTTTTGTTCTTTCGTGCTTCGGAAACGCGATAAAAGCTCAATTTTTACGGGAAATGCGGCGAATCTTTGTTTGAAACTTTCAAAATGCTGATAAGCCAAAACCGTTGTCGGTGTCAGAATTGCGACTTGTTTGTTGTCCATCACGGCTTTGAACGCGCCGCGCATGGCAACTTCGGTTTTGCCGTAACCGACATCGCCGATAACGAGTCTGTCCATTGGCACAGGCGTTTGCATATCGTCTTTTAAATCTTCGATCGCTTTGGCTTGGTCGGTCGTTAATTGATACGGAAAAGCGTCTTCAAATTCCTCTTGCCAAGGCGTATCAGCCGAAAACGCAAAGCCGGAAACCATTTTTCTTTCCGCGTAAAGTCTGAGCAATTCGTCAGCCATATCGCGCATTGCGCGTTTCGCTTTGGCTTTTGTTTTTTGCCAACCGAGTCCGCCCAAACGGTCTAAAGTCGGCGCGGTCGCTTCGCCCGACGAATAGCGCGAAACCAAATCCAATCTTTTCAACCGGAACAAATAATTTTGAGTTTTCCGCGTAAATCAAAAGCATAAACTCGCGTTCCGCGCCGTTTGAAGTTATGACTTGCAAGCCTTCAAAACGCGCAATTCCGTGGTCAACGTGAACGACGAAATCACCGATTTTCAAATCTCTGAAATCCGAAATAAACGCGCCGAGATTGGTTTTCGGTTTTTGGTCTTTGGTTTTCGGTTTTTTATTTGTGTTGTGAAAGATTCGCCGAAAATATCGGTTTCGGTTTGAATGAAGTTTCAAAGAAGGAATTTCAAAACCGCCCGACAAACCGCCGATTTTTTTCGCGTCAGGCGCGAGCGAAACATCATAATCGCGCAAAATCTCGCCCAATCTTTCCGCTAACCCGTGAGTTTGCAAAACAATCAATCTCTGCGTTCTCTGCGACTCTGCGGTTTATGTCTTTAGCTAAATCGCCAATTTACATCACCGTGAAACTTGCGCGTTGAACGCGAAATGATTTCAAAATCGGCAGATGTTTCGGCTGTCGGAAAGAGAAATAAGTGGTTTGTCAGCTTAAAATCTTCATCAGTTTGCGCGGCGGTTTTGCCTGAGGCTCGGAGTTCGAGGCGTTGCTTTTGAGCGACGTTCTGACGCAAATTTTTCGCCGCTCGAAAAAACAATTCGTTTGGCTCAGGCCGATTTCCCCGGTTTCGGTAATTTCTTCAAATCGCTTTTCCAAACTTTCATAAAAACTCGACAAAGATTGTTCGATGATTACGGGTTCATCAATCACGAAAACCGAGTCTTGCAGAAAATCAAAAGATTGAAGATTCTCGGACGAGCGAGAAAAAGAAATTCCCAGCCGGAAAATCTTCGCCTCTCTGCAAATTGTGTTCGGTCTTGAACGGCGCGGGAAAATTTCTCGTCCGAAAATCTTTCTCGCGCAAAAAACTCCAATCGTTAAAATCTTGCGAACAAGCCGCAAATTCGCGCATCGGAGCGATTGAAATTTCTTTGAGTTGTCCGATTGAAAGTTGTGTTTCCGCGTCAAATTCACGAATCGAATCAACCGTATCGCCAAAAAATTCGATGCGGACAGGATTTTCGGCAGTCGGCGACCAGACATCAACAATTCCGCCGCGCACGCTAAATTCGCCGATGTTTTTCAAAGGTTCTTCGCGCACATAACCGCTTGCAACTAATTTTTCAATCAAACTTTCGGGCGCAAAATCTTCATCACGTTTCAGGTTCGCGCCTAATTTTTTAATTTCACTTGGCGAAAGCGTCTTCGTTATCAAAGATTTCGCGGAAAGAATCAAAAAATCCGGCTTGGAATGCGTCAATTTCCATAAAGTCAGCGCACGTTGCTCCAAAGTTTCGGCGTGCGGCGAAATATTTTCATAGATGTCGGACTCGAAAGACGGAAGCGTGGCGATTTGTGATTTGTTTTTGACTCCGATTCAAAAACTCAAATCACACTCAAAAGTTTCCGCGTCTTTGTTTGAATCGGTTACGATGACGAAAGTTTTCGTAGTTTCGCGGCGGAGATGCGATAAAACATAGGCTTTTGACGAAATGGAAGTCAAACCGCCGAGCGAGATGACGCGAGTTTCGCGCTTTATTTGGTCGCCGAGAAGCGATATTTTATCTTTTGTTTCTGCCGAAAAACTCATAAGATTTTTAACCGCGAAACACGCGAAAATACGCGAAATATCAAAAAAGCCTTTAGCGTTTTTCGCGTCTTTCGCGGTTGATTCAATTTTGCCATAAAGTTTGAAAGTTTGCCGGGGGGGCTTCCTTAATCTAACCATGTCTATTGCAAATACACAAACGGAAACCATTATCGAAGCGGGAATTATCGAAGGCAACGACCAAGTGCAAGCGCGTATCGAGCATTTGAAAGCGTTGGAAAGTTTAATTGGAAACAGTTATCCGAACAAATTTGAACGCACAAACATCACGGGCAAAGAAGATACGATTTCGGCAATTTTAGAATTTGCGCCGATTGCGGAAGTCGTCAAAGAAATCAAAGCGCATATCGAAACGCTCGGCGAAAATGAACACCGAACCCTGAATTAAAAGAATCTTTGAACGCCAAACTTAAAGCATTTGGCAACGTGCGCGTGTCGGGCAGAATGGCTGTGCCGCCGCGGGTGATGGGCAAGGCGGCGTTTGTGCATCTTTCGCGACGGCAAGGAGCGTTTGCAGATTTATGTGCGCCGCGATGAATGCGAAAGTTAATTGTTCAGCAACGACACGCTTCAACCAATCGAAAGCGAAAACCTTCCGGCTTGGGACGTTTTTAAATTGCTCGACCACGGCGATTTTATCGGCGCGAGCGGGTTTTTGTTTCTGACGAACACGGGCGAATTGAGCGTTCACGTTGAAACCTTTCAGTTTCTTTCAAAATCTCTGCTGCCGATGCCCGACAAAATGCACGGCATTGCGGACGCGGAGATTCGGCAACGGCAAAGATACGCAGATTTAATCGGTTCGAGTTTGCAGGTCGAACACGAAGGTTTGACGACGCGGCAGGTTTTTGAAGTTCGCGCCAAAACGATTTTTTCGATTCGCCGCTTTTTGGAAGACGACGGCTATATCGAAGTCGAAACGCCGATGCTTACGCCGAAAGCGACGGGCGGGCGCCACGCCTTTTGAAACGTAGCACGACGCGTCGACATCAAACTTTATGCCCGAATCGCGCCCGAACTTTATTTGAAACGCTTGACGGTCGGCGGTTTCGAGAAAGTTTATGAACTCAACCGCAACTTTCGCAACGAAGGCATTTCCTACAAACACAATCCCGAATTCACGATGCTCGAATTCTACTGCGCCTATATGGACGTGAATGGAATGATGGATTTTTGCGAAAAATTACTGCAAGAATCCGTGCAAAAAGCAACGGGCGGTTTGAAAGTGAATTATGAAGGAAACGAAATTGATTTTAGTAAGTTTGAACGAATCTCGATGCAAGATGCAATGAAAAATTGCGCAACCAACATGGATAAAGGCGAAATCAGCGATGGAAATATTGTTAGTTTTTTGAATTTTAGTTGAGCAAAATTAATTCAACCGACTTTTATTATTGATTATCCAAAATCAATCTCGCCGTTATCAAAGGCTTCGCCCGAAAATCCGCAGATTGCCGAGCGGTTTGAATTGTTTATCAACGGGATGGAAGTTGCGAACGGTTTTTCGGAACTCAACGACCCGCAGGAACAATATGAACGGTTTGTTGACCAGATGAAGGAACGCGAACGCGGCGACGACGAAGCGATGGTTTTGGACGAAGATTATATCCGCGCACTCGATTACGGAATGCCTCCGGCGGCGGGCATCGGCATCGGCATTGATCGTTTGGTGATGCTTTTGACCAACAAACATTCGATTCGTGATGTCATTCTGTTTCCGCATCTGCGACCGGTTCCAACCTACACTTTATCTGTGGAAACTGGTCAGTATGCGATGGAAGGATCCGATGTTAATTTAACTCATGTAAAGAAAAACGAAGAGTAAAAAAGTTTGCCCGCAGAATAACGCAGAATAACCCGGAAAGTTTCTTAAAGTTTTTTTCTTTTTCCGCGTTATTCCGCGTCTTCTGCGGGCAAAAACTCTTTCATCCTTCCAAAATCGTCGGCAAAGTCATTGGTTTGCTCGTGCCGAAAAATGTCGGGCATCAGCTTAAACCATTGGACGAATCCGACGATATTCAGCACTCCCAAATATAAATAAACCGCAAACAGGGAATCAGGTTCAAGTTCTAAACCATACTTAAAACCTGCCAAAATTGGCAGAACAAAAAGACTTGTCGGCAAGGTTAAAACTGATAATGTAACAATAATTACAGTAATAAACTGTCCGAAATTGAAACTTTCTTCGTAACCCCAAGTATTTAGCAAAGAAAAAAAGCAAAGGCAACAGCAAAGATGTGACACTTATTGAAAGCCAAATGCGTTTGACTCTTTTTTCTAAAATATTGTTCATAAAATTTATTCTCCTCAAAAGTAACGCAGGCATCTTGCCTGCCGTTGTCAAACTTATCTTCGGCGGCAAGACGCCACCGAGACAGCAGGCAAGATGCCTGCGTTACTTTTTAGACACCGGTAAATATATTTTGTTCCAAATTAATCTCTGACAAATCTTGAAGGTTATTTACAGTTCTTTGCAAAATCTAAGCAGTGAAGAGGTGTAGAATTACGAAAAGGAGAAATTTTAATTATGATTGACGATGATAAACAAATTGGTAAAACATTGAGTCGGCGGGAATTGCTGGGTTTAATGGGAATAACGGGCGGAAGTTTATTTTTATTAAATTGCTCGACCAGCGTTTTTGGAAACAAGACGCCATCTTTTGATGTTTTGCCGCCGTGCGTTGTCAAACCGGAATTGACCGAAGGACCTTATTTTGTTGACGAAAAACTCAATCGGTCGGACATTCGTGCAGATACGAAAAGTAATGTAGTAAAAGAAGGTTCTCCGCTTGAACTTGAGTTTCGAGTTTCACAAATCACGGAAAAAGCATGCCAGCCATTGGGCAAAGCGATGGTTGATATTTGGCATTGCGACGCTAACGGCGTTTATTCCGGTGTTCAAGATTGGCAATTCAATACGACTGGGCAAAACTTTTTGCGTGGCTTTCAAACTACTGATGAAAAGGGAGTTGCCCGATTTTCAACTATTTATCCTGGTTGGTATGTTGGGTGGTGTGTCCATATTCATTTCAAAATCAGAACGGATAAAAATTACGAATTCACCTCGCAATTATTTTTCGATGAAAAATTGACCGATAAAATCCTGATCGATAAACCTTATTCAGATAAATCCGCCAACAGAACCCGAAATGAACGTGATGGAATCTTTCGAGACAGCGAAAATCAATTGACGCTTAATCTAAAAGAAACAGAAAAAGGACATAAGGCGATTTTTGAGATCGGGCTTTATATTTGAAAATTAGAATAAGTTTTCACCGTTTTGCTTATACTCATTT
>CAVZXI010000035.1:0-9915 GCA_963779235.1 Pyrinomonadaceae bacterium | reverse complement strand
GTCGGGTAACAGAGTGACATTACTGCCACTCCGTCCCCTCAGAACCGTGCTTGCGACTTTCACCGCACACGGCTCAAGCCATTCATAATGTTCTTTTACGAACACGGCTTTGAAACTGTCAATCTTTGGCTATGAACTTGATGGTGGCAATTTGGATGAAGCAACACCGTATTTTCAAAGCTATGATTACCACCATCAACTTGTCGTTGAAGATGATGGAGATGCCATCCCGTTTGTTTGGTAATTTTATTCGCGCAAACAGAACAGATTCCATCTTGGCTGAACCATAATCGAAGCAATCTTTTATATCCTTTCAAGTTTTCTTTCATTTGAAGTCCAAGTCGTTCTTCAAAATAAGTTTCCCAATCAGGGTCGTAAGGATTAGCTTCTCCTTTGATTTTAGTGTGTCGGCGGATAACAATGTCGTTGACTTTGAGAAGTCTGACAACTTTTGCTTTTCCGTTTTCCTCTTGTTTGATGCCTTCAACCACCCAATTGCGAGTTCCAACAGTTTTGAAATACTTCTGTTGTTTCCACGTTTTATTTTTATTTGGATGTCGGCGGCAAATCCACCTCCAAATCATCCGCATCACACGGGTATCGACAAAACTAAAAACCTGTTTACTGACAACGTGCTGATAATAGTTGCCCCATCCTCTTAATTTCGGATTGAGTATGTCTATTAATCTTTCGGTTGGGGTATGAAGATTCTTTCGTAACAATTCTTTGATTTTCTTGAGGAATAACAGAACTTTCGATTTTGACGGTTTGATTAACAATTTTCCGTTGTATTTCCGAATGTTCATCCCCAAAAAGTCAAAGCCTTTGTCAACGTGAGTAATTAGCGTTTTCGTTGCTGACAACTCTAATCCTCTTTCGCTGATAAATGTTTCCACTAGCGGTTTAACTTCTTTTTCTAGAAATTCTTTCGAGTTTCCTGTAATGATAAAGTCATCCGCGTATCTCACCAAGTTGATTTTGTCTTTAACTTTGAATTTACTTTTCAGAACTTTTTCAAGTCCGTTCAAGGTAAAATTCATCAAAGTTGGCGAACAAACTCCGCCTTGCGGTGTGCCTGATTCAGTTGGAAACAATTGACGTTTTTCGATGTATCCCGCCTTTAACCATTTTCTCAGTATCTCCTTTTCCATCAAGACGTTTTGTAACATCCATTGGTGTTGAATGTTGTCAAAACAACCTTTGATGTCCGCTTCCAGAATCCATTGTGGCGATGTTTGACGGCATAATGCTTTGAAAACTTGTTCAATGGCATCTGCCGTTCCGCGCTCTGGTCGAAAACCGTAAGAGTTCGGGTCTGACATCGTTTCACAAATTGGGTCAAGCGCAAGCAAGTATAATGCTTGCATTGCTCTATCTTTCATCGTTGGAATACCAAGTGGGCGTAGTTTTCCATTTGATTTTGGAATATACACTCTTTTCAATGGTTTCGGACGGTAGCCGTGATGGTTCAAGTTCTCGACTGCTTTGGTTTTCTTCTTTGGTGAATCCCAAAGTTGATTATCAACGTCTGCCGTTTTCTTGCCAGTATTTTCAGTCACTCGTTTGACGGCAATTGCTTTGCCACTAAACGAGCGAGTTAATAGACGTTGCAAGGCTTTGACCTTGTTCCATCTGTTTTCTTTTGCTGCCTTGACGAGACGCACTTGGAGCCGATTGACGTTAGTTTGGACTTCTTTCCAATTAATGGAATGCCATTCTAAGTTAGGAAATGCACCAGTTAAATTTTTGTTTTCAACCGTCATCTGCTTTTCTCCCTTCATCGGTTTGACAAGTTCACTTGCCAAGAATGACCAAACGGAAGTCTGCCCGCTTTCGCGTCAAGTAATGTTGCAACTTGTGTCCGTCTCATTACAAAACGGCATTCGCTTTTTCCGTTCTCCTTTACCTGCATATCTATCAGCTTGCCTTACAGCTCACTTTCCTTAAAACTAAGGAAATATACAGGCTTACCGTGTTTCGCTGAAAGTGTCATAAACGGGTTAGGTGCAGTCTATGCGCCGATGGTTCTACATCCGTGTTGAAGAAACCCCACGTCTTCAATCCTGACCATTTACCTTTTGGTTTAAGCCTTTCAGCTTCTTTGGCTTATTGCGGAATGACAACGCTTTAACGATTATTCAATTTATATTCACCATACCGTCCGATTCTAGCCCTCGACCATTTTGAAGCTAATAGTCACGATTTCTTCTCACGAATCAATCGCCGATTTCTCGTTGGTGCATTGTCCCAAAAGCTCCGCACTTGTTCGTTGCCAATCAAGCACGTTTTGGTAGAATACGAATGACGGAACATTCGGTTAAGTCCTATTAATCATAGTCTTAACAGACACTTACGCGACTTTTCACGTCGCACTGGGGTTTTCCGCCCAAACTCACGAAAAGTATCAATAAGGAGTTTTAGCTTGAATTAAGGGCAGATGTTTTATTTCCTTGATGATCTTTGCAATATTGATTTCTTTCGGCGGTTGTTTGAATTCATACCGTCCCATAAAGTTGATATGTTGCCAAGCCGCAGGCGAAATCCGTTTAATGATTTCAACCTCTTCAAGACGGTTGTTTTTCTCTTTTTCTTTCATTAGTTCCGAAAGAATCTTCAAATTATAATAAAGAATGCAATTGGTCAATAACCGGCTACATTCATTCCAAATATTCTGTTCATATTCGCTTTTGAAACGGAGTTTACCGAAGTTGGCAAAAGAGACTGCCCTTTTCAGTTGATGATAATTTTCGCCCCGATTCAAGGCTTGCTGGACATTTTGTCTGAGCGGCTGAGAATCAATATAGTCAAGCAAATAAAGGCTTCTGATGATGTTATCGTATTCCCACAAGGCTTGTTTGGTTTGATTAGTTCGATGGTAGGAGGCAAGTTTTCTGGTAATAATGCTTTGAGTAGTCGCTTTGCTTGCCAAAGACAAGCTAATACGTTGGATATTTTCCCATTCCTGAATGATTAGTTTTCGATTGATTTTCCGAATCGGTTTGATTTGACAGTCGCTGTAACGGCTCGGATGCTGAAAACCGTAAAGAGATTTGGTGACCGTATCATAAATATCCTTAAAACGAGGCGCGAATTGATAGCCAAACAAATGAAGCAGAGCAAAATTAACTTGATTTGAGCCGTGCGTGTCGATTGAATGAATCTCCGGCTGAATTTTGGTCGAATTGTTGAAAAGGACATCGAAAACATAGTGGCTTTCATGTTCATTTGCTCCGATGATTCGGGCGTTGATCGGAATGTGATTGGCAACCAAAGTATAAGCCACAATGCCTTTTTTGAGACCGAAGTATTTTGGTGAATAACGCGAATTGATGGTCTGAAAACGGGTTTCAAACTTTTGTCCGTCGCTGCTTGAGTGAACCGCTTGGTTGATGTCGTATTGATGGAACAAATCAAAATCGGCAATTTGGTCAACAATTTGGTGATTGGCATTTTGCAAAGTTTCGGGTCGAATAAAATTATCCGAAGCGATTTGCAAAACATCTCCTCTGAAATCAGAGATTTTACTCATTCTCCCAATCCCGGTGTTGGTTCCCCACGCCATTAGACAGGCTGAAATAATCGTTTCATCAACCTTTTGTTTGGCATATTTTCCCCGCAAATGCGAGAAAGCACTAATGAAATCGGTTTGTTGATGAACAAAGCGCAAGACTTGATAAAGGTCAATCTGCGACATCGAATCAAAAAGGAATCTGAATGAGTTTCATTTTGAGTCGGATATTTAAGCGACCAACGAGTTCCTTTAGAATTGAAAGACTCATTTTCTTGTTTGGCAATCCGTTGATTTACTTGCGACAACCTTTTTTCGAGTTGTGCTTCAAGTTCTTGTAAGTGAAGTTCAATTGGCTGTGAAAGGATTGGTAAATTTAACTGTTCGAGCAAAATATCTTTTTGTTGCCAGGTTTTATCATCAATCAAATCGTCTTCAAAACTGCGGAATTTGAGGCTTTCACGGCAATTCATCTCTCCGGCATCCAAAGCCTTTGCCAAAGATTGGTAAACCAGAAATTCATACCGATTGGGACGAATCTGCTTTTTCTGATATTTCTTATCCTTTTGCCGAGATTTCCCACATAACTTGTTTAACTTCTTCTAAATCAGTGTTTAAACCTTATTGGACATAAATTTCTCATTTTTTAACCCATTTATTTCTAAGAAGTTACAAACACGTGGGAAATGTGGGCTTTTGGTAAAGATACGCCCGATTCTTTTCGGGGATAAAATCAACTGGAAATTTTCGAGAACTGATATTGGTCAAAAATTCCTCGCTCAAAAAAGTCTGTCGCAGAAACTCAATTGCTTTGGATAAATCCGAATTATCGGAAACATCTGTAAAATCAACATTTATCAGCAATGGACGGAGATTCATTTTGAACTGATGAGCAATTTTGTCCAAATACTCCCAACGAAAGACTCCTTCATCAAGCCCGATTTCTTCTAAAATGAGTTCGGCAAATTGCTCAATGCGCGTCCTTCCCTAAAATTTCCTGATACCAACGGATTTTGTGGTCAAAGTCTTTTACCTCCCATCGAAGAGGCAATCAAGAAGTTTTGAAGCCAATTTCCATGATATTGAAAGCCGTTCAAGTCAGCAAAAGGCGAGACTCTGTTTTCATCATTCCGGCGTAACCTTTGACTATAGGGGTGAAAATTCCAGATCATCGCCATCGCTCTTGCCAGCAATCTCGCACTCTTGATCTTTGAATGATGAAAATAACGCATCGCAAACAGTTTTCGATCTTGATAATTCATTAATCTATCGACTGCGTTTGAAGTCCGATAGCAGTTCGGTTGCTCATATGCTTGGAGATACTCTTTGGTTTTTTTCTGCAGTTTGCCGGCGATTTCCAGGATCGAATTGGTCAGATTCTTAGTCGCCCATTCTTGAAAGCGGCGGGCGCGTTGTGAAAAGGCGCGTTTAGTCGTTGCCCGATAGATGTTCCAGGCACGGTCTAAGACCTTTTTTCGCAGATTTGAACGACAGCGGTCGCGCAATTTGATGATGATATGCAGATAACACAAAATCAACCCGATCTTTGGATAGAGGTTTCGCCAAGCCAGTCGGGTGGCAAAGAATCCATCGGTGCAAACTGATTCGGGTGAGTAGTTGGGATCAAGTTCCGAGGCTTCTTCCTGGAATTCGCGATAGCCGCTGGTGAGATGTTCAGCATCAGCTTTTTCAACCACGGTCGCCCCGAGGAAAACGCCTTTGGCGACCGTGGTCGGAATGAAAACTTTCTCTCCATTGAGCCAGCTATGTTTCTCATCAACGGCGAGGTCTCGCGGCAGTTTCTCTTTCGATTTGACAGTTGTTCCAACCAAAGATGGGCGACCGAATTGCAAAATCAGCCGATACCAATACATCTCATCACGTCCAAAGACGTAAACGAGTGCCGCCAGCGGAACACCGAATTGGCAAAGATAGAGTGCTTTTTCAACTTCCTCGGTGCGGGCTGTCATATAGGGCATCAAGAAAGACGGACGAATCGAAAAGACCTCTGGCGAGGATGAAAGTTTGACCCGCCGAATAAAAAAATCGGTTTGTTGAGAGCGATAAATATCATGAAAAGTGAACCCAGACTCCCATTGAGCAGGAAAAAGTTCGGGATATTGCTGATAAGCGGTGTCTAAAAAATCACGAAAAAGCATCGGATCGTCAACAAGTTCTTGATATTGGGCTTCACTTGCAAAGCCTAAACAGATATTCTTAGTCATGGATGATTTGTTTTTTGTCTTTAGTCTTGTTTAGTCGCTTGACTTAAAAACATCTTAACAAATCATCCCTTCATTTTACGATTGTCATACCAACCACAAAATCCGTTGGTATCAGCAAACTTTGAGGATTCTGACAGTTTCAACACTGCATTAGTTGATTTTGTAAAGAAAGCTTTGTGAAATTTATTCAAAAATAACTTTAAAAGTCATTACTGAGCGGCACAAAAATTGCAGTAGCTTTGAAAACAAGAAATATTTGCCCACGAAAAGCACGAAAGGGCTGAAAAATAAAGGAAACAGATTTTTCGAGCCAGCTTTTTTCGTTTGTTTCGTGGCTTTCGTGGGCAAAATTCTTAAAATAACCAGCAATTTTTATCACAGCAAAAACTATGCCGCTCAGTAATGTTTAAAAGTGGATATTAGAAATTGTCATTTCAAATTCAATAATTCTTATTAAACATTTTTTGGTTACACATTTGAGCAAAATGTGTAACCTTGATTTTGGGGAAAATTTGGTCTAAACTCTCCTCGTGAATCCATCTGAAGAACTTCAAATTTCCAATTTCGATAATTTTTCAATTTCGCTCAATGTTAATGCAGTTGTTGAAAGTTGGCTGACGCGAACCGTTAATTCATCGCTCAAACGAAGCAATGATATTCGCAATGATAAATCGAAAGCCGTTTTTGATTTTTTTGATTTTTGCGGAAAATCGGCTGAACAGGTTTTGCCATCGGATGTCGAAGAATGGCGTTGGAATTTGAAAACGCAAAAATTAGCCGACGGAACAATTTATAATCGAATTTCGGCTTTTCACAATTTTTTGAATATTTGCGAAATGAAGTTGGAATGATGAAATTTATTCCAATCAATCCGGCGAAAGTTTCTTTGCCCAAAGCAAATAAGCCGTTTCAATCGGAAAGCGTCAAGGCATTGTCGCACGAGAATTGAGAAAATTACTGGAAGTAGTTGAAAATCACGTTCTGGATCAACAACCTGTGCATCTGAGAGATAATGCAATTTTGCAATTTTATGTGGCGACAGGACAGCCGACGGACGGAAATTATCAATTTTTGCGGCGACAGCATCGAAATTAAAAATAATCGTTTTTTCATCAAGGCAAAAGTTAAAGGTGGATATTTTCTTAAATTTTGAATTAAATGATTTAACGACACAAAATGCTTTGTTTGCCTATCTGGAAGCGACTAATCGAAGCGATATTTTCGGCACAGACGAACCGCTTTGGCTACGGCACGATAAAGGAGCTAACGCAAATAAACAGAAAGGATTAACTTCACACGGATTTGCGCGAAGAATGGAGATTTACGCTATAGAAGCCGGAATTAAAAACTTTCATATTCATCGTCTTCGGCATACTTTTGCCAAAATTGTCTCGGAATTTTCGGAATCAATGGCGGAAACGCAAGAAGCACTAGGACACAGCAATATCAAAACAACCCAAATTTATGTGCAAAGATTAGCAATTAAGAAAGATAAACACTCAAAATCAATTCGAGATGCGTTGAAAAATAGCTGTGGAGAAAATTTATCAAATCATCTAAATTCAAGGCATATCAAGATTGCCTTTCCGAGAAAACGGCTCAGAAGCGATTTATGAAGAACATTTTTTCAGCTAGATTTACCAAATTCTTTGAACTGAAATTTCTTTGATGGCAGTTTCCAGAGTTATATTTTATCATCGGTTAATTCAACAAAATTGTTGTTTAATTTATAGAGTTTCGCAGTTTCGCAAAAATAATCTTTACCAAAAGCGCGGCTTTTTGATTTGTACATATTACAATTTCTTTAACGGTTTTGCAATTGCCAAATCAAAAACTTGCAAAAATCTTAATTCTTCAACCAAATCACGATTTATAGTTTCTGCGACTGAACCATAAAAGAAATCGGCAAAGGCGGTCGCATCCCAATAACGATATAAATTGGCGGTTTCATTTTGGCAGTGGTTATTTCACCTTTAGTATTGGTTGAATAATCAATAAAAGGCAAAATTGATGACGAGAATCTTTCCAAAACTCTTTCAATATCAACTCTTTCGCGGAGAATAACCGCCGAAATCGGAAAGATAAAATTTGGCGGTGCAAATGAATTTTGCAAGCTCGCGATGAACCAAAAACCGATGAATTCTACCATTCCCGTCTTCAAATGGATGAATAAAGACAAACCCAAACGACATCGCCGCCGCCGCACAAACTGCATCTATCTCTGAATTTTGCAGCCTTTCGACAAACTTTACCCAACGATTCATTAAATTTGAAACACATTTTCGGGTTTTGGAGTAACAAAATTGATTTTGTTGCTGTAATTATTATTGTCTGCCCGACAAAAATTTGCAAATTTCGCCAATCATTTTCTGCATATCGGCTATCAACAATCAGGAATTTTCCTATAAAAAATTAAAGAAATTTTAATGTTAAAATCAGATTGTCAAAATTATCGGCAAAATCATCTAATTGAGCTTTTTTATTCTGACATTTGGTTTTTTGCAAAATTGCAGTAGTTAAAGTTCTCAAACCTCCCATCGTTTGCTGTAACCTCTTTTTTTTTTGAACGCATTTTGTCTTCTTGCAAACCCACATCTGACGCGTTATTCGTTTCTACTTGCCAATGTTGTCTGACCGCTTGGGCTACATCTTTGTAATTTCCTACTTCATTACTCAAATAATAACTTTCTTCGACACTCATTTTTCCGCTTTTTTGCTCCTCTCTTTCCCGTTCACTTCGATTGCCGTTTGATTTGGCAATTTTCCCAGCGCTCATCTTTTTCCATTTCCAAAACATCATAAAACTGATAAATTCTCGTCTCAATTCTCCCGTGTCCTTTTTCTTCGGTTTTGATTTTCAGCAAACAACTCTGATTTTCGGTTGCCAAACAGATTGCTTTTTCAATTGCTTTTGATTTTCTTTCAATCCAACCAAGTATTTACCACCTTCCTGAGTTATTATTTCTAAGGTGGCAACTTTGCAATGCAAGGCATCCAAACTAATTGTCTTCCGAGATGCTAATCCGTTATCTTGCAACAACTTCCGCACGATTGTAACTTCTGACTCTTTTTCTCCGGCATAATAATCTTTCTCCCCACTGGAAACTCCTGGTAAATCCTCGTGCGACACTGTTCGCAGCCCTATTGCTTCGCCTCGCTTGCAACCTTTTTCGATGCTTCCGCGCAACTCTTTGCCATCCACCGCAAACCATTTCTGTTCGGCTTCGTTTAACTTGATTCCATAACTTTCAAATAACATTTGGTCAAACACCGAAACCGAGACTTCTGCCAAAATAATTGGTAATTGTAGAATGCTTGAGACAGGTCTCTTTTTTTCAACCCCTAAAACTGCTACTAATTGCTCATAATGATTCTTCAACTGTCGTCGAATACTTGAAAGATTACCGTTCGATAATTACTCAAAAGAGCCAACATCACGCCAACTAAAACAACGGCTAAAATCGTGCTGTTTCCCACGATTATCGCGTAAATCTAAGCCTTTCTCGTTTTGGAGTTCTGATAAAAATCTGCCATTAGCATTTGCACAGAGGTTGCATATGTGGTTACTTTTCTGTTTCGCAAAACGATAAAAATAACCTCTTTCCAACCTTGTTTTCAATTTTTATAGGAAAGCCCTGTATCAACAATTGAATTTTGGAGATTTACAAAACTCTGCTTTTCCAACGGTTTAAAGTCATTTGCTCGTGGTTAAAGCCATGACAAAACGCTCGCCTCGGTTTCAGCTTATCTGTCGCCTTCAATCGCAAATGAAGATTTCGTTTCTTTCGTATAAAGAAAATTCACCGCTCTGGCTAAAATTATCGGATCGCTTTGGTAATGATCGATTTGGTTGCTCTGTTTAAGCGTTGAGAAATATACTTTTCGAGCGTTTCAGTTCGCCGAATCATCGGACAATAATCTTTATTTCCCAATAAATTATCGTTGATTCGTTGCCTCTGAATTTGTTTGGTTTTGCCGGTGAAATGGAGCTTTGAGGATTTAACAAATCAACGTAACCCGTGGGCGGAACATCAGAAATATCTAAGGTCTTTCCGGTTAAAAATTCGTAGAGATACCAAATCTTACGAGCATAAATACTTGTTTTCTCAGCATTTATCCAATTTTCAAGTTGTATTGCCTCAATCTTTTCAAAAGCCACAGACATTATTCCCAAGTCAATCG
>CAVZXI010000034.1:0-6542 GCA_963779235.1 Pyrinomonadaceae bacterium | reverse complement strand
GTCTGGCACAAGCCCGGCGATTTTGTTATTCATTTTCCAACAATTGTTGTCATTTAAGTGTTTAGCGACAGCAAATGCTGAAAGTTGGTTCACTATTTCACGCTTCAAAGCGTAACTCGCACCCGATTTGTTTAGTTTTTCAATAAATCTCCAGATTCTTTGCTAAAAAATTATTTCTACTATTGATTCGAATTAAGAGTCTGTGCAAAGTTGGAAAACGTAAGTGATTTGGAGTTGAATGAGGTTTTGGAAAGGTTAAAGAATTAATTCTACTTTGCCAGATTGTCTCATTACTGAGCGGTCTGAAAATTGCAAGGCATCAAACCCAAGCAAAGATTGCCCGCGAAAGACGCTAAAAACGCTAAATTAAAACCATCTATTTTTCAAACTCTTTCTTTTTTCGTGTCTTTCGCGTCATTTCCCGGGCAATCTTCTTAAAAAACACCTCAATTTTGGTTGTTGAAAGACTATGCCGCTCAGTAATGAGTTTGTCTCGAAATGGGAACAAGGAGCAGTAGCGACTTGGCTTTTTGCCCAATCGCTACCGCTCGTTTGTTTTAATCTGACAAAGTAGAATTAAGCAGTTGAGCAAAAGTTTTGAGATATAATGAAATCACTTTGTTTTTTCTAAACTCTTGAAAAATTTGAATTGAAAGTCTGTTCCGACTCAAAACTTATGACTACCTGCTTAGCCTAACTAAAACAATTTAATCTGAAGGGCTGAATCCCGCGTTTCCACGTCTCAAGTTCAATCGTTTCAATATTTCGTTTGCGAAATTCTTCGATAATTACGCGGCGATGGCAATTCTCAGGCTTTTCACAAGCGCACATCAGCACCACATTGGCTTCTAAATTCAGAACGGTTTCCACGCCCAGTTTTAAGTTTTGAATAGTGATTTTTTCTTCTTTGTAAGTGCGATTGCCAAGATTTGGAATGTGGAGATATTTTTTGCCCAAAAGGATTTTGAGATACATTTGCCGCCAATGCAAAACCTGACTGAACGGTGCAAATTTCACGTCAACCAAAATCGCGTCTAAAGCCTGCGACATCGGTTTGAGATCATTGATGTCTTTGCCCGTATATCCGGTGGTGAAAATCTTTTGCATTTTTTAGTTTTGGAAGTTTAGGAAGTTTTTCTTCCTGAACTTCCCTTAACTTCCCTGAACTTCCTCAACTTCTCCCTCGCCTTCATCTTCATCCGTAAAGATTTCGTAGCCCGTGGAATCATCGTAATAATAATCGCGCTCTTCGATGTCGGCTTGCCAAGATGAATCATTGGGCGTTTCGGTTGTAATATCTTCGTGTTTCTTTTCGCACATCGGAAAATTCTCGCCTTGGTTTCAGTTTCAATCGTTCAACCTATTTTGACATCATCTCCACTGCGCCACAAGGAACTGAGCGTCAAGTTGTCAATGCTAAAAACAACTTTTTTGAGTTTTCAAACAGCTTTTAAAACAAATATGCCGAGAAGTCATTCAAAATTTGGACGGCTTTTTCACTTTCTAACGGCAAAATTCACAATCAAAACTCGTCTATTTAATCAGAAAGTGGGAAAAATTATGAAAAATTTATTGATGACATTGGTTTTGTTTGTTCTGTTTGCGGGTTCAAATTATGCACAGGGTCAAACTATTGAAAAAAATTTCGAGAAAAATAAACGAAGTTTTTCCCTAACCCGCTTTGCTATGGGCGAAGATGCCAGTAGCGGTTGGGATTACTTGGTTTATCGCCAAAAAGCTTCGACCAAAAAGATTCGCGTTATATGGAGCAATTATGAACAGGCAACCGTTGACGATTATTATTACGAAGCCGGAAAGCCTCGGTTGTTGGTCAAATTCTCCGCTAAAAAGAGTCAGTATAAATCCTTGGCAAAAGGGGCGAATCTACCTTTGAAAGTCGAGGAAAAGTTTTATTTTGCCGACTCTAAACTTGTCACTTGGATTGAAAATGGAAAAACCATTCCCGCCACGGATTCCAGATGGACAGAAAAAGAGAAAGAAGTTTTAGAAAATTTTAACGAACAATTGGAAACTTTTCGCAGTCATTTACGCGGTGAATTATAAAAATCGAAAAGGAAGCAAATGACTGACTTTTCTTCAATTAGCCAACTGCTTCCTTGTTGTTCCGCGCCATCAAAAAACGCGGAATATTAAACTTTTGTGCTTGAAAGAAATTACGAATCCCGATGAAATTCCTTAGAATTTTAAAAAACTGTTTTCAGACCGCCCAAATTATGTTATTTTTTTGACATTCGGAAATTTATTTCAAAAGGAGAAAAAGCAATGCGACATTTTATTTTTTTTTGGCAAACCCTTTTAATTATTGGA
The DNA here is from genome assembly GCA_963779235.1 of Pyrinomonadaceae bacterium. Classification (GTDB taxonomy): domain Bacteria; phylum Acidobacteriota; class Blastocatellia; order Pyrinomonadales; family Pyrinomonadaceae; genus JAIBCC01. The sequence goes on along the minus strand of CAVZXI010000034.1, from coordinate 4,214 downwards.
GTTTTTGGCAGTTTAACCTTTGCCCAAGACATCCCAAATTCTTCGAGACTCGCCGCCCCGCTCGGTCACGTCTCTGCCGGAGGTCGCTTTGCCATCATGCTTCCACCTAATCCGACCGCTCAACGCCGAATCTCACCCGGGGAAGGAACAAGGGGCGGAATGCAATATTTTTGGCGAACACCTGACGGTGAATTTTTTGCGAGCTATTACGATAATTCCGCCAAACCTGCCGATGCCAAGCAAGAACTCGAAGCAATGCGCGATAATTATGTTTCGGGAATAGTAAAAAACGGCGGGAAGCTATTGGAAAAGAAAGATTTAACTCTGGATAAAAATATCGGTTTGGAATTCAGGACGAGCCTCAAAACAGGTGAAACGGTTTTCATCCGCTATTATTCGGTAGAAAAACGCATCTTTATTTTATCAACCCGCTGGAATCCTAAAGAAACAGGTAAGAAGCAGTTGGAGATTTTGGATAGCTTTAGATTGGTGACAGGAAAGTGATTTGGGGAATTTCTATTTCTGACTCACAAACTTGTTCCCCGTCACCCAAAATCGCCAAGGTTTTTCCGCAAATTCTTGAGCATAATCAATCCCGATGTGTTTTCCGCTTGAAATTTCTTCAACGGAAACTGTCCGGTAATCTTCAAGCCAAATTCTATTGCCGAGCAAATCTTCACCATTAAAACTTTTGTCAATTCCAAACGCGATGCAAAGTTTACCGGGCCCTGAAGTTAGATTTTGGTCTTTCATTTTTCCTCGACGCGTCCGCATAATTTCAATCCCGTCAATCGGTTCAACCGCACGAATCAAGCAAACTCTCGGAATGTCTTTCTCACCACAGACCACGTTAAATTGAAAATACATTCCGTAGATAAAAAAGATATAAGCGTGTCCGCCGATGGCGTAAGTTATTTCGTTTCGGCAGTTCGGCGACCATTGTAGGAATGCGCGGCTTTATCAATTTCGCCCAAATAGGCTTCTACTTCGACAATCATTCCCGAAATTCGTTCGCCTGTTTCGGCTGGATAACGAGAAGTTTCCCCAATAAATCTTCGGCAATCTGGAGCGTATCGGGATGCAGATAAAATTTGCAGGGAAGTTTTTTCATAAAGCCAGTTTTTAACGCAAAGACGCAAAGTCCGCAAAGACGCAAAGAAAATGACAAAACAAATAAACCCTTTGCAACTCTGCCTCTTTGCGTCTTTGCGTTAAAAATCTTACTTTTTCTTTCGACTCAATTCAATCAACGGCGAATTTTTCAAAAACTCTTTCACTTGTCCTTCGCCATTTATCCGCAACGTCAAAGGCTTCTTTTCATCGCCAATGGTCAAACTAAAATCCATAAACGGACAACATTTTCGTTCTAAATCTATCCATTCGGAAACCTCTTGAAAAGTCGCGCTGTCGGATGGAAGTTGAAATGAATAGCCATTCGTTTCTTCCTGTAAATTTGTGACTACCGAAAATAGTCTGACGGTTGACTCAGAATGTTTTTTGCGCTGTTCGGCAGTTAAAGCCGTGATGTTACAGGTATCCGATTCTTCGGTAAATCGGTTAAATTTTTCAATCTCGTTCATATTTACTTTTTCACCTTTTCACTTTTACACTTTTTCACTTTCGACATCTTTACATTTTCTTACAAAATTTGCCTTTCAAACCAAACAACTATCGTTATATCATATTCGCAATAAACAGTTTTTTTTCTAGGAGTTTGCGATGAAAAAATATTTTCTCTTGCTGTTGTCGCTTTTATTTTTAACTTTTACCGTTTTTGCCCAAAAACCTACGCCTACGCCACCCGCAAATGATGATGATGTCGTCAAAATTTCGACCACTTTGATTCAAATTGATGTCACCGTAACGGACAAAAACGGTAAAATCGTCTCGGATTTAAAAGCCGAAGATTTTGAGGTTTATGAAAACGGGAAGAAGCAAGACATTACAAATTTTCTCTTTGTTACACCCGGCACTCAAACGAAAGCTCCACCGATTGCCAAAAATAAAATCGAAAAAAATGATAAAACGGCAATGCCCGTTCCGCCCGTTGAGCTAAAACCTGAACAAGTTAAACGCACCATTGCACTGATTGTTGACGATTTGGGATTGTCGTTTGAAAGTATGGCGCGGGTTCGCAATTCGTTAAAAAGATTTGTGGATGAACAAATGCAACCGAATGATTTGGTGGCGATTATTTCGGCGGGAAACGGCGCGGGAACTCTGCAACAATTTACTTCCGATAAACGCCAACTTTATGCCGCGATTGAAAAACTCAAATGGAATGCCTTAGGACGCGCCGGAATCACGCCGTTTGCGCCTCTGGGACAGCCTTCGCTAGACAAAACTGCCGCAGACGCTACAACTTCCGAAGATTCCGAAGAGTCTTCCGATAATACAGAATTGCTGCTCGACCTCGAACAACAGATGTACACCAATAATTACATCCAAGATATTTTTTCGGTCGGAACGCTGGGCGCGATAAATTATGTGGTCAAAGGGATGAATCAACTGCCGGGCAGAAAATCTGTCATGCTTTTTTCCGATGGCTTCCCTGTTTGCACGATAGATTCCGAAACGGGCGAAACCGATTTAGACCGTTGCAAAAGGATGGAAGAGGCTCTCAAAAGATTGACGGATTTTTGTAATCGAGCCTCCGTTTCGATTTACTCATTTGATGCCACAGGTTTGCAAAATACAGCAATGTCGGCGGCAGACTCGACTAGCGGGATGGATTGTAGTGAAAGCAATGCAAAACCGTTCACAGCAAATAACCGATAATCAACAAGGTCTGGAAGTGTTGGGGAAAGACAAGGGTGACGAACATTTTTTAACCGAAATGATTTGGCTGACACCATCAGCTACGCACTCGAAGACCAAAAAGGTTATTATTTGCTCGCCTATCAGCCCGATTCTGATCCTTTTGACCGAAAGAAATTGCGGTTTAATAAATTGGAAGTCAAGCTCAAACGCGACGGCTACGAAGTTCGTTATCGAAATGGATTTTATGGATTTACCGATGACAAACCGCTCGAAACCGTGCAAAATCCGACCGATAAAACGGTTGCCGCCTTGATGTCGCCCTTTGCCGCGACTGAAATCGGTTTGCGCCTGAATACGCTTTTTGGAAACAATGAAACCGGCTCTTTTGTTAATTCATCTTCACATTGACGCAAAAAATTTAACCTTTGTTGACCAGCCCGATGGAACAAAGAAACTCGCGTTTGATGTTTTAGCATCGAGTTTTGGCGAAAACGGGGCAACGGTTGATCAGGTCGGTAGGGCTTATCGTTTAACTGTTCCGGCTGAAACTTACAAACAAATGATGGAAGAAGGTTTCGTCTATAATTTCCTCTTTCCGGTGAAAAAAGCGGGCGCATTTCAGATGCGAGTCGCGGTTCGGGATACGGCAACTTCAAAACTCGGTTCAGCCAGTCAATTTGTCGAAGTTCCCGATTTGAAGAAAGGAAAATTAAGTCTTTCAGGGATTGTTTTAGAAAATTTTACTGATGAACAATCTGAGGAAACCGCTCAAGCTACTACCTCAAACGATATTACTATCGGCAAAGGCGATCCACGGACCGACACTTCGCTCAGAAAATTTCAGCAAGGCACGTTTCTGCGTTATATCGTGGAAATTTACAATGCAAAATTAGACTCGACTAAAAAGCCGAGTATTCAGACGCAAAATCAGAGTTTTTCGTGACGGAAAAGTGGTTTTGAATGTTCCAAATAAGCCTTTGGAAATTACCGAAAAGACAAATTTAAATCGGATACTTTTTGGCGGAAAATTAGCTTTGGGGAAAGAATTACCGGCGGGCGAATATATTTTGCAGATTATTGTGAAAGACAAATTTGCTAAAGAAAAGAATAATCTGACAGCGCAATGGGTTCAGTTTGAAATTGTTGAGCCTAGTGTCGTTCCTTGATTGGGGATTGTTTTTTTGAAAATGGTTTTAGCTGTTGAAAACAGCGATCTATTTGTAGCCCATAGGGCAACTATGGGAAAATTTGCCAATGCATTTGAGCCGTTGAAAACGGCGGCATAAAATAATGGTTGAAATTTATGTCGTTATTTCGATAACTCAAATGATTGACTGATTTTCAAACCCACAATTGGCATTGTGGGCTACAAGTACATTGGCCGTTTTCAACGGCTGAATAATTTATTTTTCAAAAATAAAAAAACAATCCCCATTCAAATGTCGTTCCTTAAA
>CAVZXI010000033.1:0-86399 GCA_963779235.1 Pyrinomonadaceae bacterium | reverse complement strand
CTCACAATTGAGCAACTAATCAATGAACTTAGAATTTTAAGACAATCAACAATAATGTTGTTTGAAACTTTTAATAAAAAAATTCTTGAAACTAATTGCGTTTTTTTTGAATACGAAATGCCTCTTTATACAATTGGATTGACAATAACTGCACATCAAATACACCATTTCAACTTTATTAAAGAAAGGTATTTCCCATTAGACAAGTAATATAATTATTGCTGCTGATGAAAAAGTCCTGTTGCTAACAAGGGTTTTGCGTCAGGCGGGCTGAAGTGCAAAACTCAACGGTAGTTTTTCAATTGAACATTAGTAATAAATTCAGCTTTTGTGCTTCGATTACCCGCCCGAACGCAAAGCCCCAAAACATTATCTACAATTTCTCATAAACTCCACAATTTTTTCAACTACATAATCCTGCTGTTCTTCAGTCATTTCAGGAAAAATCGGCAATGCCAAAGTTTCACGCGAAGCCTTTTCGCTTTCGGGAAAATCGCCAACTTTGTAATCCAAATATTCAAAACATTCTTGTAAATGTAACGAAACAGGATAATAAATATCTGTTCCAACACCGTTATCAGTTAAAAATTGGCGCAATTCATCGCGTTTTTCGGGGACACGAATAACATATTGATTGTAAATATGACGGACATTTTCGCGTTCAAAAGGTAGAGTGATTTGTTCGGTTAAACCTGCATCAGTGAATAATTTTCGATAACGATTGCGTTCTCTTTTCGTTTATTTGTCCAATCATCAAGGTATTTAAGTTTGACTCGCAAAATTGCACCTTGAAAACCATCAAGACGCGAATTTATGCCAACCCATTTGTGATAATAACGAACCGCCATTCCGTGATTGCGGAGTGCAAAAAGTTTGTGTGCGAGGGCTTCATCATTGGTTGTCATCATTCCGCCGTCGCCCATTCCGCCGAGATTTTTTGAAGGATAAAAGCTAAAACAACCGATTTCCGACATTGAACCTGCGCGTCTTCCATTATCCTCTGCACCGATTGCTTGCGCCGCATCTTCGACAATGCCGATGCCGTGTTTTTCGCAAACTTCGCGAAGTTCATCCATATTGGCGCATTGTCCGTAAAGATGAACGGGTTGCACGGCTTTCGTCTTATCTGTAATCTTTGCTTCTATTTGCGAGATGTCGAGATTGTAAGTTTTCGGGTCAATATCTACAAAAACAGGCTTTGCACCAAGTCTGGTAATTGCGCTCACGGTGGCGAAAAAACTGTATGGCGTGGTGATAACTTCGTCGCCTTCGCTCACGTCCAAAGCCATCAACGCCAACAACAACGCATCACTTCCCGAAGCGCAACCGATGGCATATTTTGTCTGGCAATATTCGGCAATTTCCGCTTCGAGGGCTTTGACTTCATCACCAAGAATAAAGGCATTGGTGTCTAAAACCCGTCCAATCGCGGCTTCAATTTCTGGGCGCAAAGATTCGTTCTGTTGTTTAATATCAAGTAATGGAACATTCATAATCAATAAGCAGTAGCAGGTGGCAGTAGCAGTTTGTCTCTAATTTGCCAACTTTGTGTAAATCAATATCTTGACAATTACCCAACGGAAAGGCAAATTGAAAGATAAATGATTTCCAACAAAAAACAACAGACTGCTGAAATAATCAAACGGCTCAAAAAAATGTATCCCGATGCACATTGCGCCTTGAATCATTCCAACGCTTTTGAGTTGCTCGTTGCAACAATTATGTCCGCCCAATGCACCGATGACCGCGTAAATATCGTAACTGCAACGCTTTTCCGCAAATATCGAAGTCCGCAAGAATATGTTGAAGTTGAATTGGAAGAATTAACGCAAGACATCAAATCAATCAATTTTTTCAACAACAAAGCCAAAAATATTCAAGCAATGGCAAACAAAATTGTCGAGAATTTTGGCGGGGAAGTTCCGAAAACAATGGACGAACTTTTGACATTGAACGGTGTGGCACGAAAAACTGCAAATGTCGTTTTAGGAAATGCTTTTGGAATCGCTTCAGGCGTGGTCGTGGATACGCACGTTTCGCGTCTGTCGCAAAGATTAGGTTTGACAGAAGAAACTACGCCCGAAAAAATCGAAAAAGATTTAGCCGAATTAGTCCCGAAAAAAGATTGGGTGATGTTTCCTCATTGGATGATTTTTCACGGCAGACAGGTTTGTAAAGCGCGAAACCCAAAATGTAATGAGTGCAAATTAAACGATATATGTCCGAAAACTGAAGTTTGATTTACCGCCGATTTCCAATCAAAAGCGACAATGAATCTAATTGCTGTTGCAAATCTTCATGCGAAATACTCGCATATTTTTCAGGCAAATATTTGCGGTTTGAGGATTCAAAAACGGCTAAAGTTTCCATAAATCTGAAGCATTGTTTCATTGCGGCTTGGGAAATAATCATTGAGTGCGGTCTGCAAATCTTCGCCTGTCACAACAACTTCCGATGTTTCACGTTTGGCGGCATTTTCTTGGGAAAGTAAAAGAGTTGCTTCAATATCCGCCGCCGAATAGCCAATCATTTGTTTCCAAATATCGGTGTTTTCTAAAATTTTTTCTGCAATATTTAATTTGTTTCGTTTGGCGTTTGCCTTCCCGATTGCCGCAACTTCTTGTTCTGATTGTGGATAGAAAAATGGAATTTTGCGGTCTAGCCGTCCGGCGCGTTTGAGGTCAATATCAATTTTATCAGGACGATTCGACATCAGAATAAACAAAACCCGTCCGCGATTTGCCGTGTCGGACATAAATTCTTTCATTTTGGCAATTATCCGCGAAGAAGTTCCATCATCGCCTTCGCTGTCGCCGCCGCTTCCAAAACTGCGGTCAGCTTCGTCAATAATCACGATAACTTGTCCGATTGCTTTAATTACGCTCAAAACTTTTTCCAAATTTCCTTCGGTTGAGCCAACCCATTTTGAGCGAATATTTTTCAATTTAACCGCGGTCATTTTCACTTCGCCTGCAAAAGCCGTGGCAAAAAAAGTTTTGCCTGTGCCTTGTGCGCCGGTGAAAAGCATCCCCATCGGGACACGGTTGTAATGACCTTCAATCATATTTTTGGCAATAAAATTGAGGTCAGATTTGATTGCTTCGTTGCCGCCAACAACTTCAAAACCAAATTTTGGTTCAACAAATTCGAGTAGCCCAAAACATTCACGTTCAATGATTTCTCGCTTGCGCTGAAAAATAAGTTTGTCGCGTTCATTTTTGGCTTTTTCTTGTAATTCTAGTGCGGTTTGTTCCGCTGTATCTTTCTTTTCCGGAGCGAGAAGTGCAATTATTTCTTCATTTGTCTTTTCTAAAGTGAGTTGCGCGAGTTCTTTTGCACGTTGTTCGCTATGTTCGACATCGCCCAACAATTTTTTGATAAAACTCGTCCTTTCTTCAACTGTTGCGCCGTTCGTTTGATGTGGAGTGAGAATCGAAGTTATCTGCAAAATTTTCAAACCAGCCGTGATTTCTGCATACCGATTGAGCGCGTTTTCGGTCATCGAATTATCTGTTAATTTGATCGCACTTTTGCGAGTTTCTTCATCTGGCAAAGGAACTTCAATTACTACAACTCTTGGATTTGAAACGATTTTCGGCGATAATTCAGCCAAATTTTCAACTAATAAAATAACGATATTGTCGTGTTGGGTAACGCTCGGCAAAAATGACCAACGATGAAGCGTGACAATCGCGGCGCGGTCAATGTCCATCTGCATCGAAGGATCGCCAGCCGGTGCAATCGTTTCCGCATATTCCAAAATCAAACCATTACGCGAAGTCAAAGCAAATTGATTTGACGAAAGCAAAACTTCAAGTGCTTCTAACCATTGAGTTTTTGAGTGGCTACTGGTTAAAGAATTGAGCAATTCCAAAGTTTTGTTGCGACCATCATCAACCGTTTTTCGATAGGCGGAACGAAACCCCGTTGCAATGTTATAAACCCCAACAAAATCCTTGCTCGGTTGAAGCACGTTTTGCACCAGAAAATCGGTCAAAGTCAACAACTTTCCATCTTGTAAAACCGAATCATAGACGTTGCCGTGCAACACAAAAATTGATGCTTCACCGCGTAAATATCGGCGTTTTAGTTCGTTTGTCCAATTTGGTAATTGATTCATTGGTTCATTGGTTCATTTGTTCATTTGCTCATTTGCTCATTTTTGTAATGAATCAATGAATCAATGAACAAATGATTCAATCTACTTTATTCCCCACACTTACAGGATTCGGCTGACCTTCCAAAAGCGGCATAATTATTTCTGCCAGACGTTGCTCTTCTGCCAAACGGCGCGAGGCAAATGATTCGCTTTGACGTTTAATTTCGGCGGTTTGGGTTCGCAAAGTATCCATTTCAGCATTTTTCGCTTCCAGATATTTTTTTACTTCATCATTGATTTGCTGAATCTTTTGGGAATTTTCCGTTTCCGTTTGCATTGCCAAAGCGTTGAGCATTTTTTGATAAGCCGTCTAAGGCTCTATCGCGGGCTAACCGCATCCGTGACAGGCACAGTCGGCTCAACATTTTGCGCCTTCAAAGCCATTTTTAAGACCAAAGTTTTAGTCGAAAGGGGTTGATCTTTTAAACTTGGGTCTTGCAAAAGTGTCAGAAGTTTATCAACTGTAAAAGTTGATTCATTAACCCCCGCTTCGCGGTAAATATCTGCAAAGGCACGACTTGAAAAATCATCTGCGCCGGTTGTAGAAAATTGCGGAGTTGGAACATTTTGAGCAACTTCAGCGACTGTGTTTGGACGTCGGCGGAGGCGTATCAACTTGTTCGGTTGTCGCTTCATCTTCAACTTTGGAAATGAAAAAACCTCCAACTGCGTCCAAAAATGATGAACCTTTTTTGGCTTGACTCGGTTGCTCGGTTTCTTCAACTGATTGTGTTTCTTCAACTTGCGGAGTCGAACTCGTCAACGAATCAACTTCGCGTAACAATTTATCTAATTCCGGATTTCTTGGCATAGTGTTATTTTCAATTTTTAGATTTGCAATTTTGTTTATCTTATCACGACATTTTGCTTCTTGCTTTATTTAATTCTTCTCGCATTTCTTTGTCTTTGCCGTTGCGAATTTGGAGTTATTTGGTTGCGAATTTGGCACTGGAATTTCAAAATCGTCATCGTTCAAAACGTCTTCATAAGTCGCTTTCAGTTCTTCGTCAATGTCCAAAGTAAGAAGCAAATTATTCACTGCAGACGACATATCTTCGGGGCTTCCGGTGGTGGTAACTTCATCGTGCAAAAGGTTTAATGAATTTTTGACAACGGCTAAACGAGCTTCTAAAAGGCGTTGTAAATCCGACATTTGCAAGGCTCTGGTCAGACGTTGTTTCAAAATTCGGGCGTTTTGTTTTAAGGCTTCCTGCACTTTGGCATTTTTTTCGGCTTGCAAAAGATTGACATTATTTTGCAATTCACTTTGCAAACGATTGGTCAAACGATTGACATCTTTGGTCGAAGTCAAATAATGGGCATTCAACATTCTGGCGTATTCAAATCGAAACGAACCAAGTTTGGTAATCAATTCTTTCAACAAAAAGTTATTGCTGGCATCCGAACCTTGAAATTTTTGCTCAATATCATTACAAATTTGCTCAACCGACAGAAAATCCTGACTGTATTGCGGCGGTAATTGTTTGGCAATTTCACTAGATTTTTCGGCTAAATTTTCTTGCCCTTCGATTTGTTGTTTGAGCCGATAATATCGCTGAATTGGTTCGATTTGGGCGAGAACAATCGCAAAAATTTCACCCGCGAGAAGCAACGCTCCAAAGCCAATAAAATTGACGACCAGCATCAGAAATATCATCACGCCAACGAAACCTAAATTCCATTGGCTGGAAAGGACTTCTTTGACGTAATTTGGTTCTTGTTGCATAAACTAGCTTTGCGTAGAAAGTTTCGGAAACTCAACATATTTAATTTCCTTGCGAATTGCCAAAAAGCGCGGCAAATCTTCAATATTTTCTTGATATGCCAAACCTTCTTTTATCATATCGTATTCCTTCACGATTTTTGAACCTTCGGTTGCCGAAGTTTTGCCGAGAATTATAACTCTATCCGAAATTATCAAGGCAGAGGTAATATCGTGCGTGACGATGATAAACGTATTTTTTGTATGTTGATGAGCAATGCGAGAAAGTAAATTGATAACATTATGAATATTGTTTGGATCAAGCCCGGAAAATGGTTCATCTAAAATAATATAATGGCGATTTTGGATGAGTTGTTGGGCAATCGCAACCCGTTGGCGTTGTCCGCCCGAAAGCTGTAAGGGAAAGGAACTTGTTTGATTTTCCAAACCAAATTCATCCAAAAACTTTTCGGCTTTTGTTTTAGCTTCGCTTCGGCTTAAACCGCTGTTCATCGCCGGTTCGACCAAATTTTGCAAAACATTTCGATCATCAAAAAGCGGATAGCGTTGGAAAACTACACCAATATCGCCAACTTTGACAGGTCGCATTCCGTCATTTTCAACGTGAACACAAACGCTTCCGGAATCAGGTTTATCGAGTCCAGCCAGAATTCGCAAAAATGTGGTTTTGCCGCCGCCCGAAGGTCCTAAAATACTCAAGATTTGCGGTTTATGTTGGATATTTTGAATGGTCAGCGAAACTTCCGTCAAGACCGGCAAACGCTTTCCGTTGTTCAATTCAAAACTTTTGGAAATCTTTTCAACCGTCAATAAATCCTCAAGTTTTACAGCTTGAGTCGGCAACGCTCCATCAATGCAATCTGTATCATTCATAATCTTTTTAGTCCGCTTGCGGACGTTAGAGTTAAGCTACACGCATGAGCGTGTAGGATTCGCCGTAATGGTTGTAAGCCTGTCGCAGGCGACAGATTGTTAATCATCTTTCCAAACATATTCATCAATTTCGATTCCGTTATTTTTAAGTAGCATTTCAAATTCATGCTTAAAATCGAACTTTTTATGATGTTCTTCTTGATTGCGAATGTAATTTCTGACAACTTCAATCTGTGATTCGCTAACGGTGAACGCCCCGTAACGTCTTTGCCAAGAAAACTTACCTGTTGTCAATTCGCTAATTTTCTTTGAAGAATTAGCTTTCAAATCTCGCATAAAATCTGAAACTGAAATACTTGGTTTAATTTTTACCAACAAATGAATGTGGTCATTCATTCCGTTGATTTCCAGAGCAATACCGCCAAGACCGCGAACTGTTCCGCCAAGATATTGATGCACACGAGGTTTTATATCATTTTTGATTAAAGGCAAGCGACCTTTTGTGCCATAAACAATATGATAAAGTAAATTTGTGTATGACATATTTTTCTTTCGCCTGCAAGCAGGCTAAATCGGGTGTTTGCAATATCCTACACGCTCTCGCGTGTAGCTTAACTCTGTTCTTGCTTCGCAGAAAAACAATTTCGCCTATGCACGTTCCGCAATCGTTGTGTAGGGAAACAAAATCCGTTTCAGCCAATAGAAAAATTGGTCTTCCAGCACCGCAATAACTCCGATAATTATCAGATAAACATAAACTTCCGCTTTTTGATTGGTCGAAGAATACGAATAAATTGAAGCCCCGATGCCGCCTTCGGTGCGGTTAAAAGTTTCGATGGCGACAATCATCACCCAGCCCATGGCAGCACTTTGGGCAACCGTATCAATCATCGCGGGCAGAGTTGGGCGCACCACGACAGTCCAAAAAGTTTTCCAATCGCCGTAATTTAAAACTCGCGCCAGTTCAAATTTCAGTTGAGGAATTTGTCCGATAACGGCGGTCATCGAAGTTATCAAAAAGAAAGCCATCCCCGCCGTCAGCATCGCCACTTTCATTGAAAAACCAATCGTAAAAATTGAAAGGAAAACCAAATTAAATGCCACAATCGGCAAATATCGAAACCATTGCAAAATTTGATTGAAAGGTTGCAACAATGGCAAACAACTGAAATAAGCAACTATACAAGGAAATAATTGTGGCGTAAAATAGCCCAACGATGTTTAATTTGAGTGTCACCCAAGTGTTGTAAATAAGATTATTGGTCCATTCGTTCGAGGCAAACATTCGTTGAAATGCTTCCCAAACTTCGCTTGGATACGGCATTCCTTGAATGGGTGTAAATGTCCAAAAAAAAAACATCACGGCAATCCAAAAAACAAATAAATATGCTCTGAATATTCGGCTCGGTGCGCCTAAAATACGGAAAATTTCGTTCATATTACTTTCCAAATGAATTTACCACAGAGACTCAGAGACACAGAGGAAGTCAAAAAGAAACTCCGTGTCTCTGTGCCTCTGTGGTGAAAATTATTTCAAAATAATCGTCACTCGCCGATTTTTCGCTTTATCTTCATTACTTTGCGCCGTTGCAGTTCCCGAAATTGGATTCAAAGAACCGTAGCCATCAACCGTGATAATGCGTTGGTCGTTGATATTGATTCGAGATTCATCGGACGCCTTCAACCAAGTCCAAACCGAAGTTGCGCGGTCTTTCGAGAGTTGAATATTTTTTGCACTGTCACCCGCATTATCCGTATGACCTTCGACAATAATTTTCGTGTTTGATGCCCGAATCAGCAAACTTCTGATTTCATTAAGTTTAGCAATTTCAGAAGGTTTAAGTTCAGCCGAACCGCTATCAAAAACAATGTCGAAGTTGGCTTTAACCACTGTATCAGTTGAACCTGCTTGGCTTGAACTTCCGGTTTCAGCTTTAACCTCGCCAACTTCATCAGACATTTTTTTGACAAAACTTAAATCGACAACTTGATCAACCGGAGCAAAAGTCGGCAGTCTTTCGGGCAATAGTTTTTGCAGACGTTTGGCGTGTTCGGTGTAAGAAATACCAAAAACACTATCCGCTAAACTTTTGCTGCTTCCAACTCCAAACAAGTGTCGATTGTCCGCAATATCATTGACCCGCGAACCGCCAAGCCGAACTCCATTTTCCTCGACAATATCAAAATATTTTGCCCAGAAACTCGGACCTTTTCCTTCCATATTGAAAACTTGGGCGTTCAAAGCGGCTGTTCGAGTTTTGAAATAATTTGGGTCGCCTTTGATTTTCGCGCCCGCCCGCGCCAGACAGCGCAAAAAGTTTCGATATATTCGGGATGTTTTTTAATAAAATCTTCGGTTGCGAACAAAATTTGCTGGCATCATTGCCGAATATTGTTCAGTAGAAATAATCTTTTGCAGTTTTTCGGGTTTTCCTTTGTAGTTAACCGAACTTCTGCCTTGAGCAACCATCACGTCGCCCGGAGTCCAGGTTGCGACAGCATCAATGTCGCGGCTTTCCTGTTGCCCAGTTTTGATATTTTTCAAAGAAACTTTGGCGTTGGAAATGTATTTTTGCGCCGCTTCGATGTGGTCGGTGGCGTTGACAAAGTTAACCGCGTCCGGGTTATAAACTTTTTCATCAGGATTGATCGGGATTTTATTATCCGCCGCCCAGTTGACCACCACGTTAAAATCGGTATATGGAACAGCCGTCACAACCAACGAACCTCTGGCATTTTGTGGGTCTTTTTTCCAAGATTCAGGTCCCATCAAACAATCCTCGCCCGAAGAATAGCCGGTGCTCCAGATAACTTTGGCTTTGGCTCCGCGCAAAAGTTTGTTTGCCCCGGCAATATCAATGCCGGATTGGTCGCCGGTGGTCGTCACAATTTGCATATTATTTGAAACCAAAGCCTCGACTTGCTTGGAGGTATCGTTTTCAACGACCAAACGGGTGTTTTTGATTCCAGCCTGATAGAGCAAACTATCAGGATAATCCCCCGATTTTCCTTTTCCGCCAACTGCGTCAATCAGAGGACTCTGTGCCTGCCAAACCCAAATTCCGATAGTTACTTCGGGGTCATCTGTGGTCGGTTTCGGGGCTTTAACATCTGTTGCCGGAAGGTTTTCCCGTTTAATGTCTTCGGTGCGCTCGATGGTTTGTTCAGTTTTGCTGACATCGGTTTTCGGACGTAATTTTTCCCAAATTCCAAATTGCGAAAACGCCACATAAAGCAAGCCCAAAATCAATGCGAGGGCTAGTATAATAAAACCCGGTCCTAAATTATAATTTCCAATTCTGATAGCCATAAATTCCTCATTTCATTCGTCAATTTAAGATTTCAGATTCAAAATCACAAATTAAACAATCTTGAATCTTGAATCTTAAATCTTAAATCTTGAATCTTAAATCTTAAATCTTAAAGACTCTTATTCCCCTGTTGTTGTGCGTTTAAATGTTGCTGACGCATTTGCTGAAATTTAGTTTGTGCTTGCACCGTTCCGACCTGCGATTTAATTTTGTCAAGCCGCGCATCCAAAGAGCTTTCGCTCAATTCTTTGCCCAAATTTGCCTCTGCAATTTTGTTTTTGATATGCGTCCGAACATTGTCCAACGCCTTGACATCGCTGTCGAGCGAAAGTCCGTCGAGCTGCTCTTGAATCTTGACTCGCGCCTCGGCACTCGCCAATTTTCCAACCATCCGATCTTTTTCGGCAACAAGTTTTTCGCGTTCGGATTGAATTTTAAGCAAAGCGGATTTGACATCGTTGGCATCGGTGCGAGCCTGCTCCATTTCGACGGTCAAATCGGCAATTTCCGAATCAAGCACGTCTTTCTTTTCGACTAAAAGTGTGCCGATTTCCTCATCGCCATTTTGTATTGCTACGGAAAGTTGAGCTTCAACTTCTTTTGCTTCACGAGCCTTTTGTTCGTAACGCTCTTCGATTTCGTCACGCCGACGGATAATTGCCGCCGCTGCTTGGCGAAGTTTGACCGCGTTTTTGGTCAAACCATCAATTGAATTTTGATAAACTATTTCAGGATGTTCCGCCTCGACCTTTGAAACAAAAAGCGAGAAGAAACCTTTGATTAAATTCCAGACACGTCCCATTGTTTAAATCTCCTAAATGAAAAGAATTATTGCAGTTTAATATGAATTGGGACAAATTACATCGTTTCACGGATAAGTATAAGGAAAAGCAAGGGAAGCGTCAAAACAATTTCGATTTTGTAGCGGTTTTTGCCGGATATTGTTAAGTTTTAGTTTCATCGCAACGATGATTTACGAAAGATTCAACTGAAAGTTTCCAAAATCGTAGCATTTACAACTTATCGGGAAAGACAAAATGCTTTTTAGCAAAAACCGATTTCAGCGTTTCCTCCCGATAATATTTTTTGAGAATACTATCTTTCCAATCAAATAAATCTTGATTATTTTCAACAAATTCTTCCCAATTTTCTAACTCTACTTTTTTCATCTTTTCATTTATCAAAGCTAGAAATGCAAAAGTAATCGTTTCATGATAAAGTCCGGCGGCATTATTGACGTTGGCGAAACGCTTGAGCGCATCGGAAAAGTTTCGCAAGGCTTCGGGTAATTCATATTTGTTTAGATAAATCCAAGCCATTTTGACGTGCGCCGAATGGTCAAAAACATCGGCGTTCAAAGTTCCGTTTTCAAATTGTTGAAAGAATTCAGTTTCAATCATAATTTTCTCTCCAAAAATAAAAACCGCCAACACTTTTTTAGTGCCAGCGGCTTGATTAAACAGAAATAATTCTACTTGCAAATTTAATGAATTGCAAATTTCGTGCAGCCGAGTTTTGTCGAAATTAAGCTAAAATCCAACTATATTTCGTGCCATGATTATTTCGGGAATGTCAGAATCAGCATCTTTCCAACTCTCCAAAAACTTTCGATAAGAATCATTTGCCTCATTGCTCAAACCTTTGGCTTGAAAGGCTTGGGCGAGGTGAAAATGAGCCAGCGGATAATTTGGATTGAGTTGTAAAATCCGTTGATATTCGACAATTGCTTCATCCGTTTTGCCGAGTTGCAGATAGGCATTTGCCAGCGAGTCTTCAAAAGACTCAATATTCCAAGTCGGTGGTTTGAGTCGAATTACCTCTTGAAAATAATTGAGGGCTTCATCATTGTTCCCTTTTTTAAGAGCAATGTAACCGCGTGGAAATAATTCAAATCGTTGATTCGTCCGCCCGCCGCGATTATTATTTTTGGTTGGCAGTAAAATTGTTTTTTCGAGTTGATTTGCTCGTCCCCAATCGCCTTTTTCAGCCGCTACCAAATAGCGTAACCCGTTATCCTCTTGACTTATTTTTAGAAATTCCGTGAGGAATTTTTCCGCCGAATCAAAATCACGTTTTCGTAAATAAACGATGGCAAGGCAATTCCAACCACGCCCTTTTTCGTTTTCCGATGGAGCTATTTCGATATATCGCCGATACAAATTTTCAGCCGTGCGATATTGTCCCATCTGAAAATGCGTGTTTGCCAAATGAACCAGCGCGATTTCAAAATTTGGATTGAGTTCGAGAGCGCGGAGGTAATTTTCAATCGCCCGCGGGTAATCGCCTGACCATTGATACGAAAGCCCCAAACTGTCGTAAGCATTGGCTTCGTGCGGAGCGAGGGCAACGTAACGCTTATGCGCGGCAATAGCTTCGGCGTGTTTTCCTAGTCTTGAATAAATTCCGCCGAGGTGGTTGTGAATAACTTTGGATTGTGGGTCAATGCTTAGACCTTGTTTCAAAACGTCAATCGCCTCATCAGACTTTTCTTCGCCGTCTAAAAGTCTGCCCAATCGCCAATAACTTTCTGTTTCCAAAGGACATTTGGCGATGATTTCACGATAGCTTTGAATCGCAGTAGGAAAATCAAGATTGGCAATTTCATACCAAGCCTTGATGCTGAGACGGTCTTTCTCGGTCAATCTTTCGGATAACTTAAAGGCTTTTTCGAGATACGGTTTGCCTTTTTCGCTCAGTCCGATTGAAATTGAATAAACATAACCGATGCGGGCGTGAGCCATCGCAAATTGCGGGTCGAGCGCGACGGCTTTTTCCAACAATTCAACGGCTTCTTTGTTTTGGAAAGCCTGTGCTTTTTCACACCGCCAGCGAATAATACCGATAGGCTTCGAGGTTATCGGTCATCACACTCGCCAAATTATTTTTATCGGTTGGCGGAGCATTCAATCGGTTAGAAATTTTGAGCGAGAGCAAATCAATTTCGGTTAAAATTTGTTCGGGTTTTTCGACGGTCAACGTTTCCGTTGCTTGCAGATTCCCCGAGTTTGAATCATAAAGCTGAAACGTCGAGGCGCATTTTCTCGCCAATTTTGGCAAAACTTCCGGTGATAAAATATTCGGCTTGCGTCTGACGGGCAATTTCTTTGGCTTGTTCAAGCTGAATTTTATCTTTTGCTAAAATCCTGTCTTTCCAACAAACTCTGAAGTTGAATGCGGCTCAAAACGGTTAATTTTTCCGAGCGAGAGAGATTGGCAATCAGCATATCCGCCAAACCTTCGCGCAACCATTCGAGTTCCGCGCTGTTCGATTGATTCTCAAAAAACATCACCGCCACGGTTTTTTTACCTTCAATTTGCGGGAGGCGAACTTGTTCGGACGGCAAACTGGAACGGCGATTGAAATAAAATGCGAATCCCAAAACGCAAAGCAAAATCAAACTGACGGCGAGCAAATAAGGCTGGTAAATTTTACCCGTCCTTATTTGTTTGGCAATTGGCGCGAGGCGATTTATTCGATTGGTCGTCGGTGTCAAATTCTTCTTCGTATTCAAATTCGACACGCGGTAATTTCCTCGATAAACGAGCCGTTCAAATTTTCCTCAATCGTTCCGATAAAACGATAACCCGATTTTGGCACGGTTTTGATAAAGCGCGGCTGATGCGAATCATCTCCGATGGCGCGGCGAATTTCCTTGACGCATTGCACCAGAACATCATCCGTGACGGCGGTATCTTTCCAGATGGTTTCAAACAATTCATTTTTGGCAACGAGTCTTTCAGAGTTTTCGAGCAGATAAACTAAAACCTGAAAAGCCTTTTGACGGAGATGTTTTTCTTCGCCCTCGCGCAACAAACAACCGCGTGACAAATCAACCTCAACATCTGCAAAACGATAAATTTGTTTTTCCGATAAAGCCTTCATAATTCGTCAAAATTTCGGAAAAATTTCGTCTTTTCTTCGTTACTACTCAGTTCGGTGAGGACACTGTAAGAGCATAGCCGAATTTATCGAAAAATGAAACGAAAATTAAAAGTAACGATTACCAAAATTCAACGAATCAGACTAACAGATGAAACTCCAAAAAGTCGTGTCTTTTGTCCGATTTGTCGGGATTTGGTTGAAATCGTGATATTTGACGAAACAAATGAGCTTTTGGATCAATTGATTACTACCGGAAAAGTTCACTTTAATTCGATGACGGGTGGAGTTTTGCAGATTTGCAAAAACTCGCTTTTACAAAACGACAAGCAAAAAGAATTTGAAATGTTTTTGTCAATGAGACATTAGAAAGCGGAGAGCGCATTTTGCTTTTCTTAATCATAAACGAATTTGAAAAGGAGATATTTTATGAAATTAAAATTTGTATCCGTTTAGCGTTTAAGAAGGGTTTAAGAGGGTGAACGATAAACTGCATTTTTAATGAGGTCTTTGAAAGATTGGTTTTTTTGCGCCGAAGTGACTGCCAAACTGGCTAAAACTTCCCAAGTCTGCGCCCCTTTATCAGTTCGGTTGCCACACGAGAGTTTGCGAGCGATGACTGCTGGACGCAGTTGGCGTTCGGCTTGATTGTTAGTCGCTTCTACTTCTTGATGTTTGAGAAACTCAAATAAATGGTCTCGTTGTTTAAACAGACGTTGGCGCACCGTTTCTTCTTCTGGCTGGAGCGGCGCAGTTCGATTTTCCAAACTTAACAGGTTTGCCGCCCATTGTTCCAAGTGTTGAATCTTGGCAGAGAAATCTGCTGGCTTCATCTGAGTTTGCAGCGTTTTCAAAGTCATCGCGGTCTGCAACAGCAGTTTAAGTTCTTCCAAATAATGGGAAAATCCGCTTGGACTTTTTTGAAGAGCTTCCTTGATGGCTTTCAAATGATGCGAATAGCATTTTTGTTGGAGCGGATTGACTTCATCATAAATGCTCAAGCAATCGGTGATCAGAACGCCTTGGTAATCACCCAAAATGCGTTTGACCATTTCCCGATTTCGCGTCTTGGCAATGTGATAAAGCGTGACGGATTGGTTGGTAAAAACACATAATTGGTTGCCGGGTTTGCCGACATACCAACCGGTCTCGTCGGCGTGAATGTGGCTTGAATGTTGAACTTCGTGCAGAAGTTGCTGATATTCAGGACTCAATTTGGAAGCCATTCGATGACTTAAATCAACCAAGCCACCAGGGGTTAAACGGATGCCAAAAAACTCTTGCAAAATGGCACAAGTCTTTGATTTAGTCAGATTAAAACGGCTTTCTAATTCAATCGCCAGTGCTACGGCTCGCGGACCGAGCGAAGTTGAAGCCGCCCCTTTGGCTTGAGAAATTTGCCAAGGATGCGAAGAACGAACTTTTTTTTGACACTTGGGACAGAAACCGCTTTGGGTGTTGATTTGAATAACTTGGACTTCAATAATGGGGAGTTCTTCAATAGTTTGGGTGTGATATTTGAGATGTTCAACTTCAGAAAAACAATGAGGACAATATTCAAGCGGAACATCAATAATTTCAGTCGGTGGCGGAGGTTGGCGAAAAGTTCCCGGATGACCTTTCTTTTGCCCGGGTTTTTGCGGGTTTTTGGAAAGTTCTTCCGGCTTGCGCCGAAAAGGAGCAGTTGAAAGTGGCGGACGTTGCTGAAGTTCAAGTATTTCTTTTTCAAGCAGTTCAAGACGGGTGTTTAGTTGTTGAATGAGAACCGCTTGATTGACCACAATTTGCTCAAGTTGCGCTTTTGGCAACTCGGACAAAATAGAAGCTAAATCATGGTGGTCTAAATTGAAACCCATTTTTGTATATCTCTTAAAGATTGCTAATAATTGGGTTATTCCAGACGCTAAAGGGATACTAAAATTTATTTTAAGTTTGGCATTTACAGTAATGCTTTCATTAGCGGTTTCTTCGTGTGAGTCATATCAAAAGCGAGAGATTGAAAAAGATGGTGAATAATTATTGCCAAAATTGAAGCGTTCAAAAAAGATAACGGCAGACTGCCCGAAACTTTAATGGAAATTGGCAAAAAACGAGAAGAACTGGATGGTCCGATTACCTATTATAAAATGAGTCCAACCAGATACGAACTGGAAGCCGCATTAAGTATGGACAGGTCTTACAATTATGACTCGGACACAAAAAAGTGGACGAGAAAACCGTAAATTAAGGAGAAAAAATGATGAAAAAATTAAGTATCAAATTGTTAATTCTATTTTCAATCGGATGGGCGTTGAGTTCCGAAATATCAGCCCAATCACGAATTACTTTTGCCAGAGGCAGAACTTCCGCCACCGTTTCGGGCAAAATCAACGGACAAATTGACCGAAGTTTTGTTATGGGCGCGAAAAACGGGCAATGGCTAACGGCAAGTGTCAGTTCGCGCAACGGTTGTGTCCAATTTACCAACGGGTCAACCGGCATCAGTTACGAGACCCGCTCGGGTAACAATTATTTATATATCATCAACCGCTGCCGCAACACGACGAGTTTTACTATAACAGTTTCTATCGTCTGGGGAAGCGATTAAGAAAGTTGAATACTTCGGAGAAATTTCGGTTTTATTTAAGTTGGTAAAATCTGAATATTAAGGAAATCTAAACAATGAAAATCTTTAGTTCATTAAACCAGACTCAAAGTAACGCCATCGTTGCAGTTGCTATTGGAATCTGCTTTTTAATCGGATGTTCAATATTTTCCGGCGGTGGAAAACCGACTGGAGGAAATTCAACCGAAGACAAAAGCGGAACTGGATTCAAAGTCTGGGTCAAAACTTCACCTTGTTCCGGCGGGCGCACCGATTGGATTTCAATCGCCAAACAGAATCCAGCCGAAGGCGGAGGCGGAAGCTTCTTCCAAACCGCCGATATGCTGACCTCGGGTTTGTCTTGCTCGAAAATTTCAGATAATAACTGCACCTTTGCCCAAGCGATGGAGGTGGCAAATTCGGTTCGTGGTTCAAGCCAATTTGCAAATTACTGTTGCCGTGATTATTCCGTTTGGAAAAACACCCAATCCGGCGAAATGTCCATCGTCAAAGGACAAGGTTCGGCAGGCTTTGGCTGGCAATTTGAAAAAGGAGATTTGTGTTGCGAAGAAGCCGAATCTTATGCCGGAAAAACCGGACTTTGTAGCGGCACACGCGGAGGTTCGGGCTGGAAAACGGAAGAAAACATTGACCGTCCGGGCGGAGATTATAAAGATTTTGATTTGTCGTCACCCAATATCGAATTATGCTGTCAATCTTGCGAAGATGATCCGAATTGTAAAGCCTTTACCTACGTTAAACCAAATAATCAAGGAGACAAAGCTAGATGTTGGCTCAAAAATATTGTGCCGCAACCGATGACCAGCACTTGTTGCATTTCGGGAGTCAAAGACACGACTACCACAACTACGGTGGTGAGAACTCCCACAATCAATAACTCGAACCGTGGCGGTGAGGGCGACAACTCCAATGGGAAACACGACGGGATTATCCCAACGCCAACTCCAAATTCAACCCAAACGCCTCCACCAAGTATCGGACGTTGGACTTTGGTTTCAGTCACGGCAATTCCCGAAACTCCACAGCAAGGATATAGTTACAACGCTCAGTCTTCATCGGTGCATTTAGACGTTTATAATGGCAACACGCACGATTTTCAATGGACAAAACCGCCTGCTCAATTTGATGCAAACGGCTTTATTGTTGCGCTCAATACCCAATGTAAACCGATACCCAAAAATAGTTGCGCGTCGCTCATGGGGGGCAGAGGCGACGGGCTTGAATCGGACACGCCTCCCGGAGAACGAAAAGCAGAGGCTAATGGTGCAGACGGCGCAGGTGCCAGCGGACAAAAATCCGTCACCTTCAAACCAACATTATCAAGTCCAAACGAAATTGAAGTTGAAGTCGGATTGATGTGGGGTGCGGCGAGATTTATTTACAAATACCGACGCGAATAGAGAGCAAGGGTAAATTTCTATGAAATATTGTCCAAAATGCCAAACGGGATATGCCGACGACAGTCTGCAATTTTGCTTGGAAGACGGGACCAATCTGCTTTATCAAACAAGTGAAGATTGGGAAGTTCCGACTCAAGTTTTGAGCGAAGTCCAAACTGTTGTCAAGCCAAATCGAATAACTAACGATTGGGAACAAAGCCAAGTCACTCGCTTGGCTGTTGCGCCAAATATTGCGCCGCCAGCCGCCCCGTTCAAAGCAATTATGACGATTGCAATCGCGGTGTGTCTGCTGTTTATTTGTTCAATTGGGGGTTGGCTTTTTCTAAGCGGAATTGGCTCAGGCGGAAGAGATTCAGCCAAGAATTACAACCAAGGAAAAGATTCTGAATTTCCCAATATTACTCCAACCCTGACTCCCAGAATAAATCGCACGCCTCCCGTCAATCAAGAAACGACACCAACCCAAACAGTTTGGTTACCTGTCAATAATCAAGCCAGTCTCAACGGCGAAAGGCTGACTTACTATCGTGGAACGACCGTCGAACAGTGCCGGTCCGACTGTGATCAAAATCCAAAGTGCAGAGCATTTACGCTCATCAGAGCCGGAGCATATAACCCTGATGACCCGCCGATGTGTTATCTGATGTCCGAGGTCACAGAGGTCGTTTCTCATTCCTGTTGCATCTCGGCTATCAAAAGGTGACAGCGCGGGTATCTGATTTGGCACGGTTCGGGGTGGTTTTTGGGAACTACTTTTGAAGTGTGTTGGAGTGCAAACTCGAAACAGCGAAGGGGCTTCCTGTAGTTTTGATAAAAGCCAAAGAAATAATCCCAGAGGCAGCGTTTCGGCGTTGCCTTCTTTTTGGTGTAAAATCAATTTATGCTTAATTTTGCCATTCAGACCGCCCGCGATGCCGGACAACTTTTACTCGAAAAATTCGGACGAAAAATAAATATCTCAATGAAAGGCGACATCAATCTCGTCACCGAAGCCGATTTAGCTTCTGAGGCACTCATTATCGAAAAAATAAAATCTTATTATCCGAAACATTCGATTTTAGCCGAAGAATCGGGAAACGCGGTAACCATTGGCGATTCAACTTGGAAATGGATTATTGATCCGCTTGATGGAACGACCAATTTTGCTCACGGCTATCCGTGTTTTTGTGTCACGCTGGCACTAGAACACGAAGGAAAAATCGTTGTCGGAGTAACTTTTGACCCGACTCGCAACGAACTTTTTGCGGCGGAAAGAGGACACGGTGCGACTTTGAACAATAAACCAATTCGCGTTTCCGAAACTGAAAAAATCGGCGATGCGCTCATTGTGACGGGCTTTCCCTACGATTTTAAGCAAAAGGAAAATTTTGCCCGTCACTTAACTGATTTTCTCTTAAATTCACGCGGAGTCCGGCGGGATGGTTCGGCGGCAATTGATATGGCGTATGTAGCTTGCGGACGGTTTGATGGCTTTTGGGAAGAAGGGTTGAATGCTTGGGATGTCGCCGCCGGAATTTTGCTGATTGAAGAAGCGGGTGGTGAAGTCTCGGATTATAACGGCTCACCATTCAGCGTTTATCAACCGCCAATTTGTGCCAGTAACGGTTTAATTCACAATGAAATGCTACAAATATTGAAATAGACATTATATTTGCTTTATTGATTTGCTAAATCACAAATCGCAAATCTAAAATCAAAAATACAAATATGGCATGGTTTCGACGAAATAAACCTAAATTAGAGGAACAGACCGACGAAAAACGAACGGTTCAAACGGAAGGCGTTTTTACCAAATGTCCCGAATGTGAAACCGCGCTTTACAATCGTGATTTGGATGAATCGCAACAAGTTTGCACCAATTGTGCCTATCATTTTCGCATCGGGGCTTACAAACGTCTTGAATTGCTGTTTGATGAAAGCGAATACGAAGAACTTGATGCCGAAGTAACATCGGGCGATCCGCTTGAATTCATTGATTCAAAACCTTACAAAGATCGAATCATCGCGGCAAAAAAATCATCGGGATTACCCGAAGCGATTATTTCGGGTAAGGGCGAAGTCGGCGGACATCGAGTTTTTGCCGGAGCAATGGATATGTCGTTTATCGGCGGTTCGATGGGATCGGCAGTCGGCGAAAAAATTACGCGGTTGATTGAAAGGGCAATGAAAACCCGTGCCGCAGTCGTCATATTTTCGGCTTCGGGTGGAGCGCGAATGCAAGAGGGAACGCTTAGTTTAATGCAAATGGCAAAAATTTCCGCCGCCCTTGCCCGACTTCACCAAGAACGTCTGCCTTTTATTTCGGTTTTGACTGATCCAACCACGGGCGGCGTAACGGCAAGTTTTGCGATGCTCGGTGATGTAATTTTAGCCGAACCCAAAGCACTTATCGGTTTTGCCGGACCTCGTGTAATTGAACAAACTATCCGTCAAAAACTCCCGAAAGGCTTTCAACGAAGCGAATTTTTATTAGAACACGGAATGGTTGATATGGTCGTGGACAGGCGCGAGATGAAAGAGACGGTTGTCAGAATGCTTAATTTTATGATGAATTCGGAGATTCAATAGATATTTCATTGATGCAAAACCTCAATTAAACTCAAAACCACATCCTCTCGCCAAGGCTTTGCGGCAATTTGAACTGAAAGCGGCAAACCAGTTGAAAGTTTTTCAGTTTTAGCCGCCGTTCTTTCCAAAATATCCAATCCTTTTTTTCTGGCAATTGCCTCATTTGCTTGAACTTCACCGACTCGCGCGACACCCGCTGGAAAACCCAAAATATTGTAAAGAATCGTGTAAATTCCGCCTAAACCGACTTTATCAGTTGAATTATGCAAAAAGGCAGGTAAGGCACAAACGGGGCTGACGATGGCATCCAGGCTTTCTCTTTCCATCGCCGATAAAAATTCGGCGCGATAATCAGCTTGATTCTCCGCCCAAAGATCGAGATGTTCTTGCCCTTTTCCGCCAAAATAGGGAATGACACGAGTCAAACTTTTCTGACCAAATAAACCTGCTAAATTGTTCAGCAAATTACGTTTGAGCTGAGAAGCAGAAGCAATCATCAGCATATTTTTAAGTTGTGAAACGGGTTTCTCACCTTGCAAAACGTCAATAAAAAGTTTGCCTTCATCCGCGCTGATGATGCGAAAGAAAATCTCTTCGACAAACGAAAGTCGAGGCGGTTGAAATTCGACAACTTTCGCGCCGAGTCTTTCCAATTTCGCCACTGATTCCATCACGCCGCGTTTGACGGCTTCCATCGGTTCAAAAATTCCATCGGACAAAAAATAACCGATGCGAAGCTGGCTAACATCAATGTTTTTATAATCTTGCAGAGTCTCAACTTTTTGCATTTTTGCAGCAGATTCGTTCATTATTTCCAAAAATAAAGCCAAATCTTCGGCGTAATTTCCCAAAACTCCGGTGACCGAACCGATTGAGCCTTCGAGCCGTTTTTCGCCGTAACGGGTTAAATCCGGAGTGCGCCACATTGTTGGTTTGATCGAACAAATTCCACAAAACGCGGCGGGAAATCGCACACTTCCGCCCAAATCCGAGCCGATTCCGACAGGCGATGCGCCCGCGCCGATAATTGCACCTTCGCCGCCCGAACTTCCGCCCGGAGCAAATTTCGGATTGTGCGGATTGTTGGTTTTGCCATAAACGCGGTTGTCGCTTTCGATAAAAATCAGAAGTTGCGGGACGTTGGTTTTGCCCAAAACGATTCCGCCCTCATCCATCAAGGCTTGAATAAAAGCATCATTTGCAGTTGGTCGGTCATTTTTCCGCGCCAAAACACCAAGCGTGCTGGGCGAGCCGAGATAATCAAAACATTCTTTAATCGTGAACGGCAAACCGTGAAGTCTGCCAATTTTTTCACCGTTGGAAAGAATTTTGTCATATTCTTCTGCTTTGGCTAGTGCTTCATCGTAAAATTTCAACACAATAGCGTTAATTTTCGGATTAACTTCTTCGATTCGGTCAATAAAATATTGCGTTACTTCTCGGCTCGAAACTTCTCTTGTTTCAATTAGTTTCAGTAGTTCAACGGCGGATTTTTTGTTCAAATTATTCATTTGGTTTCTAAATTTTTGACTGTATTTTTATGATGATGCTCAACGTGATAAATCGTAAAATAAAGCATTTCCCGAATCGTCAATTTACCCAAAATCGGATGCGGCAAAATATATTCGTCCAATTGCGATTCACTAAAATTATCAATCTTTTGGCAAAGTCCAGCAACCGTTTTAAGTAGTTTATTTTTCAACAATTCACGTTTGGCAAAACTAAGTTCAGGCGGAATAAATCTTCCCGATGCTTTGCTTCCGGTGGCAAGTTTTCCTTGATATTTGGCGACCAAACTTTCGTAATCCAACGACTCTCGATTTGCCTTTCCAAACAAAAGATTCGGCACAAATTTTGGCAAAGTTAAAGCCATTTTGACCGGCAAAACTCCGCGAACAAGATGGTCGAGTTGCTGTCCGGCAGTCCATTTTTCATCAACCGAAAACATAAAATTCGGTTCGCTCAAGGACGAAATGTAATCAACAAAGTTTTGATGATTTTCGCGTAGTTTATTGGCGATTTGTTGTTTGTTCATTTACACTCAAATTTATCACAAACTATGAATTTTAAAGAATCAATTAAATATCTTTACTCACTTGGCAACGAAGTTTCGGCAATGAAACTCGGTTTAGAAAATCCCCGCAAATTATTGGAAGCATTGGGAAATCCACAGAAAAAATATTTAAAAGTTCAAGTTGCAGGCACAAACGGTAAAGGCTCGATTTGTGCATTTCTTGATGCAATTTGTCGAAATGCCGCAATCAAAACAGGGCTTTACACTTCGCCACATCTCGTTTCAATCACCGAAAGAATAAAAATTGACGGTGAAGAAATAAGTGAAAAAGATTTTGCAATTTACGCGACAAAAGTCCGCGAATTTACTGAATCAGAACGACTTTACGCTACCTTTTTTGAACAAATGACCGCGATTGCCTTGTTAGCTTTTGCCGAAAACAATATCGAACTTGCGATTTTAGAAACAGGTTTAGGCGGAAGATTAGACGCGAGCACCGCCGCCAATGCTGAAATTGTGGCAATTACGCCGATTGATTACGACCATCAACAATATTTGGGCGAAACTTTGACTGAAATTGCAAGCGAGAAAGCCGCGATTATCAATTCGCCAAAACAAAAAGTTGTAGTTTCTAAACAACACCCTGAAGCTGAAAAAGTTATTCTCGAAAGATGCAAAGAATTCAATATTGAGCCAATCCGCACTGATTTTGACTTGTCAAAAGTTAAACTAAGTTTGAATGGCAAATTTCAAGTTGAAAATGCAAAGATTGCGGTTCGTTTAGCAGAAATCCTTAAAGTTGATAAATCGCATATTATCAATGGATTACAAACTGCCACGCATAAAGGAAGGCTTGAATTTTTCAAAGGGATTTTATTTGATGGAGCGCATAATATTGCGGGAGCAAATGCTTTGCGGGAATATCTCGAAGAATTTGTTTCTGAGCCGATGACGTTGATTTTCGGGGCGATGAAAGATAAACAAATTGCCGAAATTGCCGAAATATTGTTTCCGATTGCCGATAAATTGATTTTAACTCAGCCCGAAAATTCACGTTCTGCAACCGCCGAAGAACTAGCCAAATTTGCCAAACGTGATTTTATTTTGACTGCAAATGTCGCAAAAGCCTTGGAAATTGCTAAAGAATTTCCCAATAATTTAACTTGTGTGACGGGATCACTTTATTTGGTTGGTGAGGCGCAAAGAATTTTGCAGGAAAAATGATAGTTTTTTTCCAATTCTTTCGCATCTATGATTGGGGACGGTTTGAGCAAAACTTCAAAATCAAAACGTCTGAAAATCGGGAGAATTTTATTGAATATGAAACGAAACTTAATTTTTTTAGTCTGTCTGTTAATATTAGGCGGATTATTTTCATTTCCAACTTTTGGTCAAAAAGTAACCAGCTATGAAATAAAACGCGGCGAATTTGGGATTTACGGCGGAAATCTAATCGTCAAAATCAGCGGAAAAAAGCGTAAAATCGCGGATGCCGCCGAAGATGCATGGATTATCAACAATGGAACAGAAGTCATTTATTCGGGGCGGGACGGCTCCGGCGGTTATGAAAATGAGGGACAATCGCTGAGAATCTATGAGGTCAAAACGGGCAAAACCCGCAAAATTATGTCCGAATATACCTTTGTGATGGGAGTAACCTCGGTAAAACTGAGCAACGGAGCAAATGCCCTCTTAGTTCGACTGGGCGATGGCGGACTCGGCGCGTCATATTTTGCCGTAATTGACCCGAAACGCGGACAGGTTTTAAGTCTTGATTGGGCGGAACTAACTGAAATTAAAGGTGATATGGTTACGCTGGCGTTTTATAAAGACGAGGATTGGGAGATAATCAACGAGAAAAGAGATTGGAAAAATGATACCAAAAAAGCAATCCCTGAGCCGACCACTGTGAAACCAGAGAAAACTGAAACGCTTGATTTGAAAGCGGTGCTAAAAAACAAAGTAATCGTCAACAAAAATTCTTTTGAAGAAATTGCAGAACCAAAATTCCGCGATGTCGAAATTTATCTGTGGCGCGTCAATGATGAAATTCCAAATAAGAATTTTGTGCTGAAATCTGTTTTGCGAAGCGTTGAAGCCAATGCTCCGTTAAAGCCAACACTTGAAGCACTATTCAAAGGAGCGTTTGAGAATGAAGTTGCCACGGGGTTTGATTCTTCTACTTTTGGAATGAAGTTTGAAAGCGTAGTGCTGAAAAACGGTGTCGCCACGGTCAGATTTTCGCAACCAAAAGATCAAACAAATTACGGCTCACTCGGACCGTTTATTTTTCTTGAAGCCATCGAAAAAACCGCGAAACAATTTCCGGCAGTCAAAAAAGTTGAGGTTTGTGCGATTGGGGACACTTTGATTGATGCTTAACTTGAAAAACAATTTCCCAGATGTAAATAAACGCAAAGCGGAAGTAAAAGTAAAAAGTAAAAAGGCAAAAGTTCGGAAGAGAATTAGATTCTTCTTTACGAGACTTGAGCCTTTTTTTAGTTTAGAGTTTAATTAAATCTGAAATTTGAAATCTGGAGTTTGGAATTTGAAATTATGTATAAATTAGTTTTAATCAGACACGGCGAAAGCACTTGGAATAAGGAAAATCGTTTCACGGGATTTAAGGACGTTGACCTTTCGGAAAAAGGTCGCGTAGAGGCAAAGTTAGCCGGCGAACTTCTAGAAAAAGAAGGCTTTACTTTTGATATTGCTTACACTTCGGTTTTGAAACGGGCGATTCGCACGCTTTGGTCAATTTTGGACGAGATGGATTTGATGTGGATTCCGATTGTTAATTCTTGGAAACTAAATGAGCGTCATTATGGTGATTTACAAGGTTTGAACAAATCGGAAATGGCGGAGAAATTTGGTGAAGAACAAGTCCATATTTGGCGCAGAAGTTACGATGTTCCACCGCCACCGATGGCAAAAGACGATGAACGCTACGAAGGAAATTTGCCGAAATACGCGGGAATTGAAAACTTTCCCCAGACCGAATGTTTGAAGGATACAGTTGCGCGGGTAGTGCCCTATTGGGAAAGCGAAATTGCCCCGCAAATAAAGTCCGGCAAGCGAATTATCATCGCCGCCCACGGAAATTCATTGCGGGCTTTGGTCAAATTTCTCGATGGAATTGCAGATGATGAAATCGTCAAAATGAATATTCCGACGGGCGTTCCGCTGGTGTATGAATTGGACGAAAATTTGCAGCCGATTAAAAGTTACTATTTGGGCGATGCCGAAGCGATTAAAGCCGCGCAAGAAGCTGTTGCAAATCAGGGAAAAGCAAAATAGGCGGCTTTTGAAATGTTTGCAACAGCACTATTAGACTCCTATCGAAATGAAAAAAGCTATAATCGTTATCGTTTTGCTAATTCCGCTTTTTGTAATCGGCGGCTTTTGGTTTGCCGGAAACGCGCTCACTTCGCCTGTTCCCGTCAGTGTGGGAAATTGTCCCAACGATTTAGCCTGTGAAAACATTGAATTTCCGAGTGAATCGGGCGCAATAATCAAAGGTTGGCTGGTCAAAGGCGAAGCAAGAAAAGGTGTGGTTGTTTTGATGCACGGACTTCGCTCAAATCGTTTGCAGTTGGTTGAACGAATCAGATTTTTACGAAAAAACGGCTTTTCAGTTTTGGCTTTTGATTTTCAGGGAAGCGGTGAAAGCGTTGGCGAAAAACTTACTTTCGGCTATTTGGAAAGCCGCGATGCAACTTCATCAATCAAATTTATCAAACAAAAATTGCCGAATGAAAAGATTGGCGTGATGGGAATTTCGATGGGGGGCGCGGCGTTTTTGTTGCAAAAAGAACCTGAAAAGGTTGATGCTTTGATTCTCGAAATGGTTTATCCAACCATTCAAAAAGCCATCGAAAATCGGCTGA
Organism: Pyrinomonadaceae bacterium; assembly: GCA_963779235.1. Classification (GTDB taxonomy): domain Bacteria; phylum Acidobacteriota; class Blastocatellia; order Pyrinomonadales; family Pyrinomonadaceae; genus JAIBCC01. The sequence continues at coordinate 59,979 of CAVZXI010000033.1, read as the reverse complement.
ATCTGTGGTTTTTCAACGGGGCAGATAACTTTTCGCCTTTGATGACGTGGCAATTTCCGATTCGGTTAGGAGTTTCGGTTGATGAATTGCGTCCGCTGGATAAAATGAATACTGTCAATTGCCCGACCTTTGTAATTGCGGGCGAAAATGACAGGCACACCACATTGGCAGAAAGCAGACAACTATTCGATACTGCTAATCAACCAAAAGAATTCTGGATTGTCCCCCAAGCCGAACATTGGGATTTACAAAAAACGCCCCCAACGAATACGAACAAAAGGTTTTAGGCTTTTTCCAAAAAGCTTTGCGAGGAGAAAAATAATGAGATTATTAAAAATTTTACTGATTGCGACTTTGGCTTTGACATTTTCGAGCGGGGCGTTGGCACAAACAACGAAGAAAAAGAAAAAGACTACAAAAAACAACTACGACAACAACAGTCCCTAAACCGCCGCCCACGACGACTACTCAAACTGCTTCAAACACATCGCTGACCGATAATGAAATTACGGGCGGACTGAAAGAAGCACTTTTCAATGGGGTCAAATTTGCGGTTGATACGCTTGGCAAAGAAAATGGTTTTCTGAATGATGTTCGTGTCAAAATTCCCCTTCCAAAGTCTTTGCAAACGGTCGAAAAAGGCTTGCGATTTGCGGGGCAAGGGAAATTAGTTGACGACTTTGTGGCTTCGATGAATCACGCGGCGGAAAAAGCTGTTCCGGTGGCGGTTGATGTGTTTGTAGATTCAATCAAACAGATGACTTTTACCGATGTCAAAAACATCCTCTTTAGTGGTCAAGACGATGCCGCCACCCAATTTTTCCGCCGCACCAGCGAAGAAACCTTGCGCGGAAAGTTTCGCCCGATTGTGGAAAAATTTACTAACGAGGTCGGTGTCACCCAAAAATATAAAACGATGATTGGTAAATACGGTTTTGTTGCCGGATTTTTGGGGCAGGACGTGAAAGATTTGGATGGCTATGTCACGCAAAAAGCCCTCGATGGTCTGTTTTTTATGGTTGCCGAAGAGGAAAAGAAAATTCGCAAAGACCCAATCGGCAGAACTACGGATTTATTGAAGAAGGTATTTGGCGCGATTTTCAAGTAGGGAAATTCAAACCGGATGGACAAGATAAACAGGATGGGGAGTTTCCTTGTCCTGTTTTTTTTTGATGGTTTTGCCTTAGTTCTACTTTGTCAGATTAAAAATTAGCCGCGGATGCACGCGGATAAACGCTGATTTTTTTCTTGGATTTTAGCGATTTTATCCGATTTATCCGCGAAATCTGCGAAAATCCGCGGCTAAATTTCTTTAGTTTCAAGTTTCAAAGTTAATCTGACAAAGTAGAATTAGGGCTTATTCAAAATAGCAAGAAATTATTTGAATGACTGGAACGCCAGCATCTTGCTGGCATAGCGTCTGCCAAGACGCTCAAACTCACAATCCTCTACGGAGGTTAATTGAAAATTGCCAACGTGATTTTCGCGCTCTGCGCTCATTGCCAGCAAGATGCTGGCGTTCCTTCTACTTTGAATAAGCCCTAGGTTTTGCCCAAACATATCAACAAATAGTTGCTAAAATTTGATTTTTAAGCTACAAAGTCTTTGTCAAAAAAAATCTTTCGGTAAGGACTTTTTATGAAATCTACTCTTTCCTTGCTCGCTATCTTCTCGATTTGGACAAGTCTCTTTGCTCCATTTTCGTTGGCTCAAAATTCAAACACCGCCGTTCCCAACGCAAATCCGCCCGAAGAAAAAAAGGGCTTGCAGTTTCGCGTGCGTGAGGGCAAACCCGATGCGCCAAAGGCAACTCCGACACCTGTTTCGGCGGAAAAATTGAGTCAAACGGAAGCCGAATCAATTCTCAAACGTCTGCCCGAAATGCCGTTGGAGACGGAAACCTCCGATTTCAAACTCCGCGAAAACAGTCTGCCCGCGCCGAAAACGGGGACGATTATTGAAACCAAATTTCCCGCCTATGAGAGTCTGTCGCCGCCGAAAACGACTGAATCAAAAGCACTTGAAGTTGTCCGATTTACTCCGCAGGGCAATGTTGGAGTCGTTCCTGAATTGAGTGTCAGTTTTTCGCAACCGATGATTGCCGTTACATCGCAAACCGAGGCGAGCGAAAATGTTCCTGTCCAACTCACGCCCGCCGTCAAAGGAAAATGGCGTTGGTTGGGGACAAATACTTTGACCTTTGATGCGGAAACCCGTTTTCCGATGGCAACCGAATTTACCGCCCGAATTCCGGCGGGAACAAAATCGGCAACGGGCGGAGTTTTAGCCAAAGATGTGGTTTGGAAATTTACCACGCCACCGCCAAAGGTGGAAAATTTTCAGCCGAATGGCGAAACTGTTCGCCCCGATGCGATGCTTTTTGCCGCGTTTGACCAAGAAATAAATCAATCAGCCGTTTTAGCCAAAACGATTGCCAACGCTAATGGACAGCGAATTCAGCTTCGATTAGCGAGTGAAAAAGAGGTTGCCGATGATGCTTATATTTCCTTTTTAATCAAGCAGTTACCCCCAAATCGTTGGTTTGCTTTTCGAGCCGTTCAATCTTTTCCCCAAGATGCAAAAATCAATATCACTTTTGACATTGGCACACCATCGGCGGAAGGGAGTTTAACTACCAAAGAAGTGCAAACCTTTTATTTTAAGACGTTTGGAGCGTTGAAATTTGTAAAGGCGGAATGCGGTTACAAAGAGCCGATTACAGATTGCACACCTTCATCCAATCCAAGTTTTGAGTTTAACAATCGGCTGGACGCAACAAGTTTTGACAAATCTTTGATTAAGATTGAGCCAAAAGTTGAGGCGAAATTTGAGATTTACGAAAACGACATTAGCATTGAGGGCGAATTCAAACCTCGAACTTCTTACGCAATAACGGTTTCTAAAAATCTAAAAGACGATTTCGGGCAGACTCTCGGCGCAGATGTTTCGACCAAAATTACTTTTGGTGCAAGAGAGCCAAATCTCGACAGCCAACATTACAAAGATTTCATCACGCTCGACCCTAATGCTAGACCTGCATTTTCAGTCTTTTCAACCAATTACACGACTTTGAAAGTTCGGATTTACACGGTTAAGCCGGAAGATTATCTGGCATTTCTAGCTTTCAAAGAAAAAGAAGAATTAACTTATCCCGCGTTTGGAAAATTAGTTTTCAATCAGATAATTAAGGTCAAAAATGTGCCGGATGAATCGGTTGAAACACTCATCAATCTCGCACCCGCGTTGACCAACGGGACGGGACACGCGATTTTGATTGTCGAGCCGACTGAGCCGTTGACGCGACAGGAACGGGTTGTGAAATGGCTTCAAGCGACAAACATTGGGATTGATGCTTTTGCCGACCACGAACAAATGTCGGTTTATACCAGCCAATTGAAAGACGGAAAACCGCTTGGAAATGTGCAAGTTTCGCTTTCCAATGGGGCAAATGGCGTTTCGGAATCCAACGGAATGGCGAACCTCAAACTTTTGTCGACAAAAGATAAAAAAACAAATTATTTGATTGCCAAACAGGGCAACGATTCGGCGATTCTAACTAACGGCGAATATTACAATTACGATGAAGAAAACGGGTGGTTTTTGACTCCAAACAAAGATAATTTGCGTTGGTTTGTCTTTGACGATCGCAAAATGTATCGTCCGGGCGAAACTGTTTCTATCAAAGGTTATTTACGAAAATTGACAGGCGGTAAATTGGCGGACATTAGCGAATTGGCGGATTTGGCGAGCGGTATCAGTTATGTTTTGAAGGATGCAAGAAATGTTGAGGTTGGCAAAGGAACGGCACAACTAAATGCTTTCGGGGCATTCGATTTGCAGTTGAAAATTCCCGAAAACGTCAATCTGGGCAATCAGCGATTAGAACTAAAAACGGTCGGCAAATTAGATTCAAACGAATTTTCGCATAGTTTTCAAGTGCAGGAATTTCGCCGTCCCGAATTTGAAGTGAGTGCGAGTGTCGAATCAGCCGCGCCGTTTTATCTTGGCGATTCGGCGACTTTGCTGACCGAAGCCAAATATTATGCGGGTGGCGGACTCGCCAATGCGGAGGCAAAGTGGGACATCTCCGCCACAGCGACCAATTACACGCCACCGAATCGGGATGATTTTACTTTCGGAAAATTTTCGCCGTGGTGGGGCGATTATTACGAAAACGATTATGAATTACGTTCTCGTGAAGAATTCAAAGGCAAAACCGACATCGAAGGCAAACATCGAATTGCCCTCGATTTTATCAAGGCAAATCCCGCCCGTCCCTATTCAATCGAAGCCGAAGGAAGCGTCCAAGACGTTAATCGTCAGACATTTACGGGCAAAACGACTCTGCTCGTGCATCCGTCCAAACTTTATGTCGGATTGCGGACACCGAAAACATTTGTTCAAGCGGGCGAAACTTTCAAAGTCGAGACAATGACCACCGACATTGACGGGAAATCCGCGAAAGATGCGCCCGTCAGCGTGATTGCCGAATTGAAGGATTGGCAACAGGTCAAGGGCGAATGGCAAGAGGTCATGATTGACACAAACAAGTGCGAGGTCAAATCGGCGAGCGAAGTTGTCTCGTGCGATTTTACGGCGAAACAGGGCGGGACTTACACCGTCACGGCGCGGGTTTTGGATGAAAAAGAGCGTCCTAACGAAAGCGAATTGACGGTTTGGGTAGCGGGTGGAAATCGTGAAAAATCTCGAAGTGTCGAAGGCGAAGAGATTGAATTGATTCCGAATCAAAAGGAATATGCCCCCGGTGAGACGGCGGAAATTTTGCTCAATGCGCCGTTTTATCCGGCGGAGGGCGTTCTGCTTTTGGAGCGCAACGGCATCGTCAAAACCGAGCGTTTTAGTTTGAATTCATCTTCAACCGTGCTGAAAATTCCGATTGAAGAAGCCTATTTGCCGAATGTTCACGTCGAGGTAAATCTGGTTGGCGCAACGGCGTTGGAGTTTTTCGGCGATGCCCGCGATAAAAAATTACCCAAGCGTCCGGCGTTTGCGACGGGCAATCTGAATCTGAATATTTCTACTGCCTCGCGCAAGCTAAACGTGACCGCCGAGCCGACGGATAAAACGGTTCTGCCCGGCGGACAGACGAAGGTAAATATTGCCGTGACGGACAAATTCGGCAAAGCGGCGGCAAATACCGAAATCGCTCTGGTCGCGGTGGACGAAAGCGTTTTGGCACTGACGGGCTACAAAATTGATAATCCGCTGGATGTTTTTTATCAACAACTCGAAGCCGAAACCAACAGTTCACATTCGCGGGAAGATGTGATGTTGAGCGGGGTTGGGTTATGGAGAGTGTGAGCGGAAGTGGATGGCAGGACAGTCGTTATGGCGTGTACCCCTGATTGATGCTCAAGTAATACTCGCGTCTTTATGCCAATGATTCTACCAAAACCTAGCGGCAAATGCCTCAAATACTGCCGCGAATGCCGCGCCGATGGCTACACCAATGGTAGAAAAGGCTTCGATGGAATTTCGACTAAAATACCTACAATAAAAAGAATTGATGAATCGCCTGACCAAAAAGACTCTCTCCCAATGATGCAACTCCGCCGAAATTTCGCGGCATTAGCGATCTTTGCGCCATCGGTCAAAACCGATTCGGAAGGCAAAGCCACGGTTGATTTAAAATTGCCCGACAATCTCACCCGCTATCGAATTACGGCGGTCGCGGTCACAAAATCCAAACAATTCGGGCTGGGCGAATCGAATGTGACGGCTAAACAACCTTTGATGGTGCGCCCGTCTGCGCCAAGGTTTATGAATTTTGGCGACAAAGTTGAATTGCCTGTCGTTGTGCAAAATCAAACCGATGCGCCGATGACGGTTGATGTTGTCATTCGTTCCAACAACGCCATGCTGACCGATGGCAACGGCAGAAAAGTGACCGTCCCTGCCAATGACCGCGCCGAAATCCGTTTCCCCGTCAAAGCGGAAAAAGCAGGAATCGCCCGTTTTCAAATCGGCGCAAGTTCGGAAAAGTTTGCGGACGCAGCGGAAATTGAGTTTCCGGTTTATACTCCGGCGACTAGCGAAGCCTTTGCGACCTACGGCACGACCGACCAAAACGGCGCGATTATTCAACCCGTTTCCGCGCCCAAAGATGTCTATTCGCAGTTCGGCGGATTGGAAATTACATCAAGTTCGACGCAGTTGCAGGAATTAACCGATGCGTTTATTTATCTGCAAAATTATCCATTTGAATGCTCGGAACAAATCTCTTCGCGGATGCTGTCAGTAACGGCTTTGCGGGATGTGCTGACCGCTTTTAATGCCAAAGATATGCCGTCCAAAGCACAGATTGAGGCGAAAATGAAGTCGGATATTGAGCGTTTGCAAAAATTACAGCATTCAGACGGCGGATTCAGTTTTTGGCGCAACGATGACGAAAGTTTCCCGTATGTTTCGGTTCACGCCATCCACGCCCTCGCTCGTGCGAAGGCGAAAGGTTATGATGTGCCGAAAAACATTGATTGATAAAAGTCTGGTTTATTTGACCGAACATCGAATCGAAATTTCCGAATTGGTATAGCCAAGAAGCCCGTTGGTCGCTAATGGCTTATTCGTATTTTGTCCGCAACCTTTTGGATGAAAAAAGCGCAATTCCCCGCGCCCGATTACTTTTATTAAATGCGACATTAGAAAAACTTTCGCCCGAATCAATCGGCTGGATTTTGTCGGTTTTAGCCAATGATAAAGGCTCGAGTGCACAGGTTGAAGAAATTAAACGTCACTTGCTCAACCGCGTCACCGAAACGGCGGATAAAGCTCATTTTGTCAGCAATTACAAAGACGGCGAGTATGTTTTACTGAGTTCGGAAAGGCGGGCGGATGGGGTGATTCTTGAGGCACTGCTTCGAGTGGGGAGTGGAGAGTTGAGGAGTGGGGAGTGAAAATCATTTAATTCCGAAAATTGTTCGCGGGCTTTTGGCAAATCGCACCAAAGGTCGTTGGCAAAGCACACAGGAAAATGCGTTTGTTTTGTTAGCTTTAGACAAATATTTTCAAACTTTTGAAAAAGCTACACCAAATTTTGTTGCTAAAGTTTGGCTTGGACAGGCTTACGCGGGTGAGCAAAAATTTGTCGGACGGTCAACCGATTCGCGCTTTGTAAATGTGCCAATGAGTTATTTGCAAACCTCAAACGCCACGCAAAATTTAATTTTAGACAAGCAGGGCGAAGGTCGTTTGTATTATCGAATTGGGTTGAAATATGCTCCGAAAAATCTTGAAATTAGAGGCGGCGGATTACGGTTTTGCCGTTACGCGAAGTTATGAAGCAGTAGATAATCCCGAAGATGTCAAACGAAATGCCGATGGAAGTTGGACGATTCGGGCAGGTGCGCGAATTCGCGTCCGTGTCCAAATGGTCAATCAGAGCAATCGTTATCACGTTGCGCTGGTTGATAATCTGCCTGCCGGATTTGAAATTATCAATTCCGAATTGAAAGTTTCAGCGAAAATTGAAGATGAACCACCGACCTTTCGACATTGGGGCGTGTGGTTTGACCATCAAAATTTACGCGATAATCGCGCCGAAGTCTTTCAAGATTTGCTCTCGGCGGGAGTTTGGAACTACACATACGTTGGCAGGGCGACTACCATCGGCGAATTTGTCGTGCCACCCGCCAAAGCCGAAGAAATGTATTCACCCGAAACTTTTGGAAGAAGTGGGACGGATTTTGTGAAAGTAGAGTGATTTAACCAATTACGCCGCCACCAAAGCCATTTTATCGTGATTGACGACTTCATAAATCGCCTTCATTTGTTCAACTAATTCATTATATTGGGCTAACGTCAAAGCCTGTGCGCCATCGCAAAGAGCTTCTTCGGGGCAAGGATGAACTTCGATAATTAACCCATCCGCGCCCACCGCAACACCTGCACGAGCCAAGGGATTGACCATGTAATTTCGACCTGTTCCGTGTGACGGATCAACGATAATCGGAAGATGTGAAATTCTCTTGACAGCCGGAACAACTGACAAATCCAATGTGTTGCGAGCGTGTGTGTCAAAGGTGCGGATTCCGCGTTCACACAAAATCACCTCGTAGTTTCCCTCAGACATTATGTATTCGGCGGCAAGCAAAAATTCGTCCAACGTTGCTGACATCCCACGTTTTAACAAAACAGGTTTGCGAGTTTTTCCGACATATTTTAGTAGTGAAAAATTCTGCATATTCCGCGCCCCGATTTGGATACAATCGCCGTATTTTTCGACCAAATCAACTCCTCGTTCGTCCATCGCTTCGGTGACGATATTCAAACCGTATTGTTCGCGGACTTCGGCTAAAATTTTCAAACCGTCTTCACCTTTGCCTTGGAAAGCGTAGGGCGAAGTTCGCGGTTTGAATGCGCCGCCGCGAAAGAATTTAACGCCGCTTTTCGCCACAATTTCAGCCACGGCAAAAACTTGTTCAACGGTTTCAACCGCGCAAGGTCCCGCAATTATTGCCAATTCATCTCCGCCAATCTCGGAATTTCCAACTTTGATAATTGATTTGTCAGGACGTAAATCCTTTGAAATCAATTTATACGGTTTAGTGACACGAATCGCATCCGCTACGCCATTTAAATTTTCAAAATGCGCCGGATCAACTGCGCCTTTGTTTCCGGTGATGCCGATTGCCGTGCGGTTTGAACCGGGCATGGCGTGCGGCTTAAAACCAAGATGTTCGATTATTTCTAAAACGCGCTCAACATCAGCTTGAGTCGCGTCGGGTTTCATTACAATTAGCATAAAAATTTTGGCAAACTGCGAATGTTAATTGCAATTTGCAATAAAAACATAATAAAAAAGAGCAAATATCAAAATCTAAATCAGATGTTGCAATTAGCTTGCCAATCCAAAATCTCAAAATCGAATCACATACGTTCAGGAACTTCGATTCCTAAAACGCCTAATGCCGAGGCTAAACTTCGGCGAGCAATATCGGCAACTACAATCAAAACAGCACGTTTCACCGCATCTTCTTCGACAATAATTCGATGATTATGATGAAAAAGGTGCATAGCTTTTGCCAAATTAAAACTATATTTTGCCAAAATTGCGGGTTCGGTCGAGGCAACGGCTTGCGAAATTGTTTCTTCAAGCCGGGAAGCCAAAGTCACCAACGACCAAATATCTGTGCCGATTGCGGAAGCAAAAATCTCCGTAACTCGTGCATCTTGCAATAGTTTTATGTGCATTTTCAAGAGCATTTTCTTCTAGTTTTTTGAAAATTGAATTGAATCGAACAGCGGCATTTTGACAATATGCGCCTGTTTCACCTTCAAAAGATAAAGCCTCTTTGAAATCGAAAACAATGAGTGTGGTGCGGGTAAATTTGAGCAAAAAATAACGTAATGCGCCAACGGCAATTTGATGGGCAATTTTTTTTTGAGTTTCGACTGAAAATTCGGGATTACGCCTCGAAACTTCCTCGAAAGCCTTTTCATCCAAACGGTTTATCAAATCATCAGCCTTTACACCAAGCCCTTTTCGCCCTGACATTTCAACAAATGATTTTTGTTTATCCTCTTCGCTCAAAACAAAACCAAGTTCTTCAGCGGCGGACGGCGAAAGCGCAACCATATCGTAACTTAGATGGACGCTGGCAGCTTCACCTTTTTCGGGCGCAACCAGTGAAACTCCTTTTTTAACAATGTCTTGCGGGTAAGATTGGCGAGTATCAATGACGTTATAAACCGTATCTGCGCCACCAAATTTCGGCACATTTCGGTTCAAAGTTTCTTCCGTGGTCGAAACCCAGACTTCTTTGCGGTCATCGTAAAAACTAAAAAGTTTGTAGTTAAAATCAAGTCCCAGAACGCCGAGTTTCCAGAGTTGATAAGCAATGTCTTTGCCCGTGTAAGTAACTGTCCCGTTTGATCTTACTAAAATCTTATCGGCATCAAATTCCTCGTTGCCGGTGTGTGTGTCGAAAGGCATCACCCAACATCCGGCGTGTTTTCCATTCATTTCAAAACGGATAACGCCCAATTCCTTCATTTTTTCAAACGCTTTCGCCCAAAATTGTAAGTGCAAAATTTCAGATTCGCGTGGAAGCAAATCGTAGCGAATATTGAGCCGTTCCATCGTTTTCAAAATACATTCGACGTTTCGTGTTGCCACATAATCCGCAAGTTTGGCGGTGTCGTTATCACCTTCTTCGATTAGATGTAAAACTTCGGCGCGTTTTGCCTTAAGCTCTTCATTTGCAACATATTCCTGTCCGATTTTGGCGTATAAATCCCAACAAAAATAGTCAAAAGAAATGTGTTTTTCGGCGAGTTCCGCATCGAGACGTTTGATGTCTTCGAGGTTCATTTTTTCGAGATAAATAAATCCGACCACTACATCTGCAACTTGAACACCTGTATTATCAATGTAGTTTTGCACCTCAACGCGGTCGCCATTTGCCTGTAAAATTCGGACAAAAGTATCGCCCAGCACCGAATTGCGGACGTGACCGATATGCGCGGCTTTGTTTGGATTGACGGCGGTATGTTCGACAATCCGTTTGGGTGAATTTTCGTTGGCAATTTTTAACGGTTTTGGTTGTGTAGCTTCGGCTAAAAACTTCGCCCGTTTGTAAAAAACGTTCAAATATCCCGCACCTGCAACCTCAACACGGTCAACAGCTTCGTGTGATTCAAGAGCAAGTTTTAATTGTTCGGCAATCTCGCGTGGATTACGTTTTTCGCCCGTTTCTTGCTTAATCTTTTTCGCCAATTCAAAGGCGATGGGAAACGCCAAATCGCCCAATTCCGTTTTTGGCGGAATCTCCGACGCAATTTGTTCAAGTTCGATATTGAAAACGCTTTTGGCAGTCTCCAAAACTTTTTCACGCAATGTTTGTTGTAAATCTACTAAACTCATAAAAACTCAAAGTATAACAAATGAAAGGTGAAATTGTTAATTGTTGACGGTTAATTGTTAATTGGTTTCGTAAATAGCTTTGCGCCTTTGCGTCTTTGCGTCTTTGCGTTAAAAATAATGTTATGCAGATTTCGGCAGAATTAATTAAAAAAGTTGCAGATGCAAAAAAAGTTTGTGTGTTGACGGGCGCAGGAATTTCGGCGGAATCGGGTGTGCCAACATTTCGCGGTGGCGGACAATCAGCCGTTTGGAAAGGGATGCCGTTTGACGAAATCTCTTCGGCGCGGATGGTCAAAGAAAATTTGCCCGAAGTTTGGGAATGGTTTGATTATCGGCGCGGAGTGTTGAAAGATTGTCAGCCGAATGAAGCACATCGAGCGTTAATGTTGTGGGAAAGCCGTTTGCGAGATGAATTTTTTGTTGGTCACGCAAAATATTGACGGACTTCATACGCAAGCAGGTTCGCGCAATATTTTGGAATTACACGGCAATATTCAGCGTTTGAAATGCACGAAAGGCTGTCGTCTAAAATACGAAATGCTGCCAACGGAAATTCCACATACGCCCGATATTTGTGATTTGTGCGATGCACCGCTGCGCCCCGATGTGGTGCTTTTTGGCGAAATGTTGCCCGAAGGTTATTTTGAATATGCAGTAGAATTTACAAACGATTGCGATTTATTTTTATCAATCGGGACTTCGGCATTCGTTTATCCGGCGGCTGGTTTGTCTGAGGTTGCGAAAAGAAACGGCGCATATTGCATTGAAATAAATCCCGAAGAAACGCCCTTGAGCAATATTTTTAATGAAAGTTTGCGGGGAAAAGTGGGCGAAATCTTACCAAAATTGCTTTCATCCACGAAGTAACACGAAGAAAGCACGAAGGGAGAAAGAAAATTTATCTTCGTGAAAACTTCGTGAATCTTCGTGGATAAAATAATTATGAAAACTCTTTATTTTGATTGTTTTGCGGGCGCAAGCGGGAATATGATTCTCGGCGGATTGGTTGCGCTTGGAGTTGATGAAAACGAACTGATTGAACAAATAAAACTACTCAATATTTCAAATTTTGAAATCGAATTTACCACCATCAACAAAAGCGGAATTTCGGCAATTCACGCCAATGTCAAAGTTCCGAACGAACACGCACACAGGCATTTGCATCACAATCGAAAAAATCATCAATGATTCGGATTTGATCGGACAAAATTAAACAGCGTGCGATAAAAATTTTCACACGATTAGCCGAAGCCGAAGCGAAAATTCACGGAATTGAGGTTGCAAAAAGTCCATTTTCACGAAGTCGGCGCGATGGATGCGATTATTGATGTCGTTGGGGCGTGTATCGGCTTTGAAATGTTGGGAATAGAAAAATTTGCCTGTTCAAAAATCCACGTTGGCAGTGGTTTTGCAAAAATGGCGCACGGCAAATTTCCGATTCCGCCGCCCGCTGTTGCCGAACTTTTGCAGGGAATTCCAATTTATTCAACCGAAATCGAAGGCGAACTCTTCACGCCGACAGGCGCGGCGATAATTTCAACACTTTCAGAAACTTACGGCGAAATAAACGATTTGAATATTGAAAAAATGGTTACGGCGCGGGAACTCGTGATTATCAAGATTTTCCAAATGCTATTCGCCTGATGTTGGGTGAAGTCGAGAGTCGAGAGTCGCAGAGACGAGAGTCGAGAGTTAATTCTACTCGAAACAAATCTGGATGATACGACCGGGCAAATTCTTGGATTTGTGATGGAAAGAGCTTTTGAACTTGGTGCATTGGATTGTTGGTTCACGCCAATTCAGATGAAGAAAAATCGTCCGGCAACGATGATTTCGATTCTTTGTAATCCCGAAAATCGGGGAAAATTTGACCGAACTTTTATATGTTGAAACAACCACGCTTGGCGTGCGGGTGCGGGAAGTTGAACGCGAATGTTTGGAGCGAAAATTTGTTAAAGTTGAAAACGCAATTTGGCGAAATTGATGTTAAAATCGGTCTTTTGGATGGCAAACAGGTTAATGCAATGCCCGAATTTGACCAACTCAAACGGATTGCGGTTGAAAATAATATTCCGCTTAAAGAATTGAAGGAAATAGTTTTAAGCAAAATTAAATGAACAAAAAAGTTGATTTAGAAAAAATCGCGCAAGGCGTGCGATTGATTTTAGAAGGTATTGGTGAAGATGCTGACCGTGACGGTTTGAAAAAAACGCCGCGCAGAGTTGCGGATTTTTATGCCGAACTGACCGATGGAATGTGGGAAAATGCGGCGACCATATCAAAGCATTGCCGGGTGATTCGCACGATGAAATGGTGATTGTCAAAGATATTTCGATTGCTTCGGTTTGCGAACATCATCTCGCGCCGTTTGTCGGAAAATGTCATATTGCCTATATTCCAAAAGGCGGACGCATCGTCGGACTTTCAAAACTTGCGCGGATTGCGGAGATTTTTGCCCGACGTTTGCAGGTTCAAGAGCGTTTGACGCAACAAATTGCCAATACGCTTTTTGACGGAATCCAGCCGCTTGGAGTAATGGTCGTGATCGAAGCCGAACATACTTGTATGACTTTGCGAGGCGTGAAAAAATCAGGGGCAAAAACCGTAACCTCTTGCGTTTTAGGCGGTTTCCGTTCTGATCCGCGAACTCGTGCCGAAGCAATGAGTTTGATTAAAGGGTAAAAAAAATGAGGAAGACCACTACTGAAACTGGATAACAAGGGTAGCAGAAGAAAGTCATTTAATCTGCCTCAAAAATTCAATTTGCCGATAAAAAAGGTAGGGCTTAGTTCTACTTTGATGTTTGGGAAATTTACGACAAAGGAAAGAATGGTAGAGCCTGATGTAATCTAAAATCACCAAAAATGAAAATGTATTGGCAAAACTTTGTTTGTCAATACATTTATTTTGGTAAAATCACTTTATTGAGCCGCTGCCGCACCCGAAACAACTTCGATAATTTCTTTCGTAATCGCGGCTTGGCGAATCCGATTCATATTCAAAGTCAAGGTGCTAATAAGATCACCCGCATTCTTTGAAGCGGAATCCATAGCCGTCATTCGTGAACCTTGTTCGGAGGCGATTGATTCGAAACAAGCGCGATAAATTTGAGTTTCAACCTGTTTGGGAAGCAATTTACCGAAAATCTCGGCGGCGGGTTGTTCGTAAATATACTCAGCTTGCGATGAATTTTCTTCAGTTTCTTCAACCTTCGGAATTGGTAAAAGTTGCGTCACTACAGGCTTTTGCGACAAAACCGATTTGAATTCGCTATAAACCAAGAAAACTTTGTCAATCTTCTCCATCTCGACAAAAGTTTTAATGACATATTCGGCGATTTCTTGGGCTTGGGCATACTCGATGCGTCCTTGTCCGGTCAAACCGATATATTCTTCGGGCAGGGCAACTTCGCGGCGTTTGAAAAAATCTCGACCTTTGCGTCCAACCGGAATCATTTCGATTACCTTGTCGGAATTCTCTTTCATAAAGGCGTGAGCGGCTTTGATAATATTGGCGTTAAATCCTCCACACAAACCTTTATCTGCTGTCACTAAAACGATTAAGTAGCGTTCATCACCGCGAGAGTCCATCAACGGGTGCGAAAAATCGGATGAAACTTTCGCGACTCAAATTGCCCAATACTTCGGACATTTTTTGCGGCATAGGGACGGGCGGCAGTCACGCGGTCTTGCGAACGCTTGAGCTTTGCCGCCGCCACCATTTTCATCGCTTTGGTGATTTGTTGTGTATTTTTGACCGACTTAATCCGTCGGCGCATATCCAATAAACTAGCCATTTTGTTATTGATTCATTTATTCATTTGGTCATTGACTCATTGTCCGAATAATGGAGCAATGAACCAATGAACCGATGATTAAATTTAAGCGTTAGCTGTCGTAGCTTTTTCACTCCAACGGGTTGCTTTAAAATCTTCAACCGCTTCTTTCATTGCAGCTTTCAAATTATCGTCAATTGATCCTTTATCACGCAATGTTTGTAAAACACCGGGATGCGAAGTTTCGATAAATGCAAAAAGTTCCTCGTCAAATCTCTTCAAATCTTCGACAGCGACATCGTCAGCCAAACCATTTGAAACCGTCCAAATGATGAAAATTTGATTTTCAACTTCTTGCGGTTGATATTGACCTTGTTTCAAAACTTCGGTCAGACGTTTTCCGCGTTCGAGTTGGGCTTGGGTAGATTTATCCAAGTCCGAACCGAATTGAGAAAAGGCGGCGAGTTCACGGAACTGCGCCAAATCAATCCGCAAGAGTTCCCGCAACTTGTTTCATCGCTTTAATTTGCGCCGAACCACCAACCCGCGAAACCGAGTTTCCAACGTTAATCGCCGGACGAACGCCGGAGTTGAAAAGATCAGATTCCAAAAAGATTTGTCCGTCAGTAATCGAAATTACGTTGGTTGGAATATATGCCGAAATGTCGCCCGCTTGAGTTTCAATAATTGGAAGCGAAGTCAAACTTCCGCCACCTTTGGCATCAGACATTTTCGCGGCACGCTCAAGCAGTCTTGAGTGGAGATAGAAAACATCGCCGGGATATGCTTCACGACCCGGAGGACGGCGCAGAAGCAACGAAATTTCACGATACGCGGCGGCTTGTTTTGATAAATCATCGTAAATTGTCAACGCGTGTCTGCCGTTGTCGCGGAAATATTCGCCAATCGCTACGCCCGAATATGGAGCCAAAAATTGCATCGCCGCCGGATCGGAAGCCGAAGCCGAGACGACAATCGTGTAATCCATTGCGCCAAAAGCACGAAGTTTTTCAACAACTTGAGCCACGGTCGAAGCCTTTTGACCGATGGCGACATAAATACAAATTACGTCTTTACCTTTTTGGTTGATGATCGTGTCAACCGCAACTGCAGTTTTACCTGTTTGACGGTCGCCAATGATAAGTTCACGTTGTCCGCGACCAATCGGGACCATTGCGTCAATCGCTTTCAAACCCGTTTGCAAAGGTTCTTTCACGGGTTGACGATCAATAATGCCGGGCGCGATACGCTCAACCGGATTAAATTGATCGGTCAGGATGTCGCCTTTGCCGTCAATCGGGTTGCCGAGTGCGTCAACCACGCGACCAATCATTGCATCGCCGACCGGAACGCTCATAATCCGTTTAGTGCGTTTTACTTGGTCGCCTTCTTTAATCGTTTGAAAATCACCGAAAAGCACTGTTCCAACCTTGTCTTCTTCAAGGTTCAGCGCGAGTCCTCGAACACCGTGCGGAAATTCAAGCAGCTCACCCGCCATTACTTTTTCGAGTCCGTGAATTTCAGCGATTCCGTCGCCGACTTTGATTACCGTTCCGATTTCCGAAACAGTCATACTGGCATCAAAATTCTCAATCTGTGAACGAATAATTTCGTTAATTTCGTTGGCTTTAATTGCTTCCATAATCTTTTTAATGAATAGTTGATAATTGATAGTTGATAATGAAAAATCAGAGAATTATCCATTATGCATTATCAATTATCCATTAACTAACTGTTGTTTCAAATTCTCTAATTTTGTTTTTACTGAGCTGTCATAAACGGTTGAACCAATGGTCGTCACGACTCCGCCGATAATATTTTGGTTGACATCGAAATTCAGGCTCACTTTTTTGCCTGTCATTTTTTCAACATTGCTTTGTAAATCTTTTTTCTCGCCGTCAGAAAGCGGACGGGCTGAAATAATGTTTGCCGAGACAAATCCGGCACGTTCTTCTAAAACTTTTTCAAACGATTGATTGATGTTGGCAAGATTAATCAAACGCCCATTACGAAGCAAAACTCGCAAAAAATTGGCAGTTGTCTTCGCGGGTTTGGCTTTTTTAATAAGCTCGTCTAAAACTTTTTCTTTGCTGGCGTGAGCAATTGCCGGATTGCTGAAAGCACCTTTCAATTGGTTATTTGAACTCATCATTTCTTCCCAAATTTTGAGTTCGGATTTGACGGTTTCAGCGTCTTTGGTATTGGCGACCACATCTGCCAAAGCTAAAGAATAACGACGCGCAACGGTTTCAACACTCATTATTTTGCACCTCCCAGACTTTCAATTCCTGACTTGATAAGTTTGGCATCTTCTTTTGCACCAAGTTTTCCTTTAATCATTTCTTCTGCCAAACGGATGGTTTCTTCCGCCGAAAGTTTGCGAAGATTATGTTTGGCTAAAGCCGCTGTTCGAGCGATTTCGCTGTTGGCTTGCTCACGCATTTTTTTGACTTCCGCTTCGGTTTGTTCCACCAGACGATTGCTTTCGGCTTCGGCTTCTTCTTTGGCGCGAATCAAAACATTTTCTTTATCCGTATCAAGCCGAGCCAATTTTGCTTCGGCTTCGGTAAATTTCGCTAGTGCCGCTTGTTTTTCTTCTTCGGCTTTGATTAGTTCGGCGCGAATTTGCTCGCGTTTGGCTTTGAAAGTTTCGCTCAAAGGCTTTTTGAGCAAATAAACTAACAATCCGACAAAAATTGCCAAATTGATAAATTTCCACGCTTCAAAGCCGGGGTAATTCAAATATTGATTCCAAAAATTTGAAAAACCGCCACTGCTTGAATGGCTGGCTTCGGACAAAAATAAAAAGATAAAAGCGAACATAAACTTATGCGTTCAAAAGATTTGTGCTAATTTTTTCAGCTAATTTCTTGGCTTCTTGGTTGATTTCTTGGCGGGCAGTTTCGGTTTGTTTGGCAATTTCGTCTTTTTCGGTAGTCAGCAAAGTTACCACTTCTTCTTTGACGGTCTCAATTTTCTTTTGACGCTTATCAACTGCTTTGGTGCGTTGTTTCTCTATCAATTTGTAGCCTTCATTACGAGCTTCACGAATCGCCGAATCGTAAGCCGCGTCTTTGTCTCGAACTTTATTTAAGATTTCCAAGGCTTCGCTATTGCGTCCGCCACTATGTTTTTCGCGCGACTCAATAACTTTATTGATTGGACGGAAAAAAGTGCGATTCAAAATCCATATCATCAATAAAATCAAGGCAATATGAATAAGCAAAGTTCCATCGGGAATAAGTTGGATACTACCGGCAAATGCTAAAACGACCATAGCTGAATAAAATTAGTTTGAATAAAGATTTATTACTGCTTATTACGGCAAACAAAACGCTTGCTTTTATAAAGAATCTAGCTTATCACGCCCGTTTTAGACGGTCAAGCGAAGGTTAGTGCAATGTTTCACAAAGTATGGTTTTGAGAATTTTTAACAAAAAAGCGTTGCCTGAATTTCAGACAACGCCTCGAAAGAAAGTTAGAAAATTACTTTCTAAAAGTCGAATCGCGCTCCAAATTGAAGAATGCGCGGAGCATTATACGATTGTGTAACCCGACCAAAACTGTTGCTGTTTATATCCAGGTCAGCACTAAAGCGCGGAACTTGATTATTAAGTAGATTAAAGGCTTCCATTCTCAATTGAAGTCTTCTGCCTTCGCCAATCTTAATATTTTTGCTCAGTCCGGCATCCCAATTAAGAAATGGCAATCCGTTAATAAAGTTAATCGGCAAATTTCCGGTCGAACCTGCCTGATTGAAGAAGAAAACCTGTCCTGCAAAAGGAGCAGTTCCAATCGGACTTGTCGCCCGAACGCTGACCAAAGTGAAACCTGCGGGAAGTGGTTGATTTAGGTCAAACCCGCTTTGAGTCGCATTGGTTGTCGTATTTCGGATAGTGGCATTCAATACTTTCGGATTCATAAAATAAACGCCGTTTGGTGTATTGAAAACGCCCGTCAATTCCTTAATTTCTTTGGTTGTCAAAGAAGTTGTCGCCGATTGTCTTCCCGATTGGAAAGTAATCGTCGAAGTCGAACGCGGATCAATTACTCCGAGCGGCGGTCCCGAACTCAAAATTACAATCGAAGTGAATTGGAGTCCCCCAAAAATCGCATCCGTCCAACCGCCATCATTTAAGAATGTTTTACCTTTGCCGAAAGGAAGCTCATAAATCACGTTGGCGTTGAAAGTATGAGTTCGGTCAAAATCGGTGCGACCATATTGCAGTCTCGGATTATTGTTGTCTTGCAATTCGCCTTGACGATTTTGGTCTTCATTTGGAATGTCCGACAAGACTTTTTGGAAAGTATAATTAGCTTGAAACAAAAACCCGTTGCTAAATCTTCGTCTGACTTCGGTTTGCAAAGCATTGAAACGGAAATACTCCTGTGTTTTGCAAAATCTCGTCAATGAAGATGTTTGGATTTTTGACCAGCGGAACAGTTCCCGTCAAGCCATTGGTGATATAAACCTGTGCCAATGAGCCAACCCGACTTTGTTGGATGAGCGGAATAACGGTTGCGACATTATTCAACAAACCTGCGCCACCTAAATTATTAAAAGTGGTAAGTTGTTGGCTACCCGCGATATTTGCATTGTAGTTTGCATTCGTGCAAGAAAAAAGCGGATCGAACACGCTATTCGGATTAATTCCTAAACCGCCAATATTAACGCCACCAACAATATTGATAGGTGCGGTAGCTTGCAGACGGCAATTTTGCTGTGCTTTTTTGAAGTCATCCAAAAAGGCGTTGTTTTTGACATCGAGCTGATTGAAGGTTTTAGTCCGAATCAAATCATTGCTCATTGCTCCTAAATATCTGACTTCAAAAGTAGTTTTGAAACCGATATTGCGTTGTAGCCCAACATTCCACGAGTAAATTCTCGGCAATTGAAGATTCGGGTCAACTCCAAAAACTTGGCTACCGCGATTTGCGCGAAGATTATTTGCCGCAAAAGTAATCGGCGGAGGCACAAAAGCCGGCGGAGTCGTAAATGACGGCAAAGCATTAAATCCGGCAACATTGCTCAAGGCGGAACGCAGATTGGTAAACCCGGTATTGACTGCACCCAAACCCGGGTTTCCCGCGCTCAAAGTGCTGACCGCTTTAACATATTCGTCATTGACATAATTGATGCTGAAAGCCCCTCGCAAAACCGTATCGCCACCAAATAATGCCGACAGAAAACCATTTTCAAAACGTGGTGAATAAGCTACGCTGACGGTTGGAGCAAAATTATTTTTATCAGCTTTGGAAAAATCGCCTTTTTTGCCGGAGTTTCCGCCAACTACATTCAGAGTTCCATTTGGATCAAGAATGCTTCCAACGAGGTCGTTATTTTTTACTACGGGTTCTAAAAATAGCGCATCGGGGCTATTAACAGGCGTATAGAATTCGTAACGTAATCCTAAATTCAAAGTTAAATTCGGCTTAACGCGCCACTGATCGGTAACGTAAGCTGAATAAACCTCATAATTTAAGAAAATGTTGGAGGGTCCAAAACCGTAGCCTGATGACGAATCCGGCAAGTTAGCTGTGCGGTTCGCGCCGCCAATAATTCCGCCAAGTAAATAACGCAAAGAATTGGCGCGAGCTAATTGAGTGGTGTCAATCCCGCCCGTGAATTGGCTGGCAATCAGTCCCGGAGTATTTGGGTTGGCAGTTGTCGCAATTGTGTAAGTCGGAGTTGTTCCAACGAAGTCAATTGATTGAAACTTAAAGAATTCCGCTTGTCCGCCGAAACGCAGAGAATGATTTCCGATGGAGTAAATTGCATTATCTTGAAAATTTCGATAATCGGTATTGCGTCCCTGACTACGAAAAGTTCCTTCGGGGGAATTAACAAGTCCTAATCCGCCAATCAAATAATCTGCGGGAACATTGCTTTCCCTGAAAAATGGTTCGGCGTATTGAAAACCGGCGCGAAATTCATTTGTAAAGCTACTATTCGGTGTGAAGCGATATGCGCCAACAAAGAAATTGATCGGACCGCCTTGCGTAACAAAAGCAGTCGGCGAAAATCCGGCGGCTATATCAGTTCGGGCATCATCGTCATTATTGCGTTTGTAGGCAAGATTTAATGAATGTTTATCGGTCATCTCATAATCGAAACGGACTGTAAAAGCATTTTTGATTCTGGGGTCTGAGCGTAAGAGGCTGGTTGTTTGAGTAAAATTGATTCCGGTGGTGATGCCGTTGGCAGTAGTTGGCAATCTGTCAAGAATGCGCGCTTTGATAATCGGGTCAACTGCTAAAACTCCGCCTTGATTTACAGTTAAAGCAGATGCAAGGTTATTTCCGTTTAAAACATTGACCGTTCTGGTTACGCCGCCATTGTCAATGTAGGTAAAGTCGCCATTACGAGATTGCGGAAGCAAGGTGGTTAATCCCGTAATCGTTGCCTGTTGGGCAAGGCGAAAACCTTCGTAATTGACAAAGAAAAATGCTTTTCCTTTTTTAAACATTGGACCGCCTTCGCCAAAATTTGGAAGATAAGCAGGACCGCTGATACTGCCGCCAAATTCATTTCGGTTCAAAAATGGTTTTGCCAGTCCGTTGGCATTATTAAAAAATGAATTAGCCGTAAATTTGGAATTGCGGTTGAAAGTGTATAATGATCCGTGAAATTCCCGTCCACCACGCGGAGTGACGAGTTGAATCAAACTTGAGCCGCCGCCTAATTCTGCTCCGGCATTTTGGGTAGTCACGGTAAATTCGCCTGTATTATCAACCGTTGGAGCATCCGAAACAAAAGCATTGGTGCGAATAAAATTGTCTTGAACATTTAAGCCGTCACGAGTGGTCGTGGTGGATGAAGACCTTTGACCATTGATTGAATTGGTCGTGACATTCGCCCCAGCCTGCAAACTAATCAACGAAAGCGGGTTGCGTCCATTCAAAGGCAAGTCTCGAATTTGTTCGGGACTGATGACAGTATTCAGTTCGCCGTTTGACGAATTTATTTGCTCCGCTCCGGCAGTAATTGTCACTTGCTCGCTAATTTGTCCGACCTCCAGCCGAACATTGAGCGGATATTCGCGTCCGGCATCAATTTTCAAATCAGTTGCCGTAAAAGTCTTAAAACCATTGGCTGAAACCTTTACGGTATAAACCCCAAATTCAAGTTGAGGCACAACAAAAGTGCCGTCATCATTGGCGGTGGCAGTTTTTTCTTTTCCTGTTTGGCTGTCGGTGACAGTCACAATTGCGCCCGGGACTGCCCCATCAGGAGCAGAAACCGAGCCGACAATTTTGCCGGTGGTAGATTGAGCAAAGATTGCGCTCGATACTAGAAAAAGAGCCAAACCTAATAACAAAATCTTTTTCATTTTTTTACCTCGTTAATTACTTTTATTTTTGTTTATCGTTTCTCGTAAAATCTAATCCGATTGGTTTCAGCTTTTCTCTTGACTTCAAAACTTACAAATTATGATTTTGGATTAGAAACATTTAATCAAAATAAATACTACTAAAATTTAGATATTTTTCAAGTATAAAAATCAAGTTAAGTTGAATAGATTCAATAGTTTAGATATTATCCACACGATTGGATAAGAATGGCAAAAACCTAAGTTTTATACATTTTTTTGGGGTTTCAAGGAGAGGGATTTTGCAAAAGCGAATTACCAGCTAATCTGTCTCATTCGGTTTAATTTCACAGACGTTTTTGCACCATTTGGTATCGCTCTCAAACCATCTCGGATATGGAAAAATTAAGAGTTGGCAAAAATAACTGAAAACACCGATTCAAATCATTGAAATTAAAAGGCATAAATATTGCCTGTAGTTTTTTGTCAACTCTTCCCGACAATGAAAAAGTCCGAATCAGGAGAAAATATTTATGCGTTTTGCCCCTAAATTAAGGTTTTTGTGGCTCATCATTTTGCTTATAACAATTTCAAGTTTTTCCCTTGCCCAAGAGAATGATTTATCCGATGAGGATTCGCCCGAAGTGACGGCGCGAGTTGCGCGAATTAGTTTTATTCGCGGCGATGTGCAAGTAAAAAGATTAGGTGAAAACGATTGGGAAGATGCTTCGTTAAATTTGCCTTTAGTTGAAGGCGATCAAATCTCAACTTCTGAAAATGCACGAGTTGAAATACAATTCGACAGTCAAAACTTTTTGCGTCTGGCAGAAAATTCATCCCTCAAAATTACGACTTTACGAGATGAAGGAATTGCCGTGACGATGGCGCAAGGAACTTTGAGTTTGCGCGTTTTTGAGTTTGAAAAAGACAAAGGATTTTTCGAGATTGATGCTCCGCAGACTACGGTTTCGATTCAACAAGCGGGTTTATATCGAATTGATGCGTCAGGCACAAGCGATGAAGTCAGAGTTACGGCAACCGAAGGCGGAGAGGCTCGCATTTATTCGGACAGTTCGGGTTTTACGCTTCGCAACGGGCGGAGCGCGACAATTTTTCTTACCAATGACCGGCTTGGCGAATGGGAAACTGCCGATGCCGCCAGATATTCAGATGAATGGGATAATTGGGTTGCCGAACGCGATAACAAACTTGCCCGCCTACTCAAAGATTCATATTACGACAAATATTACGACCGCGATATTTACGGCGCGGAAGAACTTAATAATTACGGAAATTGGTCGGATTCAGACGATTACGGAAAAATTTGGCGACCGAATTATTCATCAATTTCGAGTTACAGCAATTGGTCGCCCTATCGCTACGGACATTGGCGTTGGGTAAATCCGTTTGGTTGGACTTGGGTAAATGATGAGCCTTGGGGCTGGGCAACTTATCATCACGGACGTTGGGTAAATGATAATCGTGGTTGGTTTTGGACTCCATATTCATATCATCGCCCGAAACGAAGTTATTGGAAACCTGCGCTAGTTGCAATTTTCAATATCAATAACGATATTTGCTGGTATCCGCTTTCTCATCGTGATCGCTACAATGATTACAATCGCAATTATCGTAAAAACAATGATCGGAATTTTGGAAATTATCGAAATGATAGAAATTATAACCGACCTGATTTCAGACGTTTGCCGGAAAATTCGATAGTCGGAATCCGCTCGGATGAATTTGGCAGACGAAGAAATAATGTTCGCTCAATTTCTCATCAAATTGCCCGACAAACTCTCGAACAGAGACCGAATGAAATTGCTCAACTGCCAAAATTTGAAGAACGGAGAAGGGAGTTTCGTCAAGATTCAAGTTTCCGCCGCTCACAACCTTCCAATCAAATCCGAACTGGCGTAACCGAACGCCAAGCAGGTGTCGAACTCGACAAAAGGTTACAAAATGAGCGTTTTCGCGGTAATCGTCAACAAAATACGCGAATTCGCCAACCCGAAAATTCTACTAACGAAGTTCAAAGAGAAACGGAAAACAATAATTCAAGAAGAAATGAACGAACTCGCCAGCCTCAAATCTTTAATAACGGCGGGCAAAACGGAATTGAAAACAACGATTCGAGACGAAACGAGCGGACTGAAAGACGCAACCAAAATGATGAAACTCGAAATCAGCCTCAAGAAAGAAAAATAATTCCAACGCCGTATTATCGCCAATTTCCGCCTGTCAATCCTCAGCCAACGCCGAGAAATGATAATAATTCCGAACGCCGAAACGCCGAACGCCAGCCGCGAAATAATACTGAACAAAGACCTGTTTATGTTCCGCAAAATAATAATTCAACGGAAAATAATCAGCGTTCAAGACCACGCGAGGATAATTCTGAAGAAAACAATCGGCGTTCGAGAACGCGTGAGAAAGAGGCGGAAAACAATAATCAAAATAATGTGCGTCAAGAAAACAGACCTGTTTATGTCCCACGAAATAATGACGAAAATCGAAGGTCTGCTCCGCCACCACGATCAGAATCACCTCAACCGCGTCCGCAACCTCAACCACGCCAAGAAAGGCGAGAAGAACCAAGACGTGAGCAACCTCGTCAAGAGCAACGCCGGGAAGAACCGCGAGTTGAAAGGAAAAGGGAAGAGCCACGTCAAGAGCAACGGAAAGTTGAGCAACGACGCGAGCCACCGCGCCAAGAGCCACCGCGTCAGAAAGAAACTCCAAGAGAAGAAAGGCGTTCTGCTCCACCACCGCGAAGAAGCGAAATGAAAAGGCAAGACCCGAAAGATAATTAAACACTAGGAAAAGCGGAGAATTTAATAATTTTTTCAAGAGCCATATTTCAATAGCAATGGTATTGCAATGTCAATTTTGAACTTTTAGCTGCAATCAAATCGTGCGACAATATTTTTGCGGAGATGGATTACAGGATTTATCGAAGTTAGCGAATTGAAAATATGACTCTCATTGAACAGAAAATTGAAAAGAAAGCCAAACAATTTGCCACAAATCTGCGAACCCAAGCCGAAAAGAACGAACCGTCAATTACCGAAGATTTACAAAAAATTGCGGTGGAAGTTTCATCGGAAATGGTTGGTTTAGAGTATAAATTCAAAACCGAAGAATCTTTGACGGAAAAGTTAATTGGCAAAGTCAGAGCCGATTTGACAAATTTATTAAGCACAGGTTTTTCCGAAGATGAGGCGATTGAAAAATCACTCGGTTTGCGGGCTAAGCAAAACAACGATGCTTTGCGTTATACTTTTCTTATTTCAGCCGAAAGATACGTTTTTGCCTTCAAGAAGACTGTTCATTTTTTGAAGGAACTGAATTATAAAATACCTGAAAAGAGAATTTGGAATGCTTGGAACAATATCGGAACTGTTTTTGATAATGGTTATCGCGGCATCAATATTACGATTATTTCTTCACAATACTTGAAATTCGAGTTACAATTTCATACGAAAGAAAGTTTCGATTTGAAAATGAAAACCCACAAACTTTACAAGCAAATGAAATTAAACCTGATTTCATCTCAGAAAAAAGATGAAATTAAGACGGAATTGGTAAAAATGGCAAACGAAATCAAATTACCCGAAGGAGTAAAAAAGTTATGAAGTATGTTGTAATGCGAGACGAGGAGACAGGCAAAATAATCAGCTTGGGACGCTTTCACGAAAACGCTTTGACCGAAAGATATTCGATTCGAGGTCTTTGGGTTAGTGACAATACTCTGGAAAGCGATTTATTCGATGGACTTTTAGAGGAAATCTCCGAAGCCGAAGCCAAACGCATCATCGCCACCCAATTTTCCCGCGAAAAACAAGCCGCTTAATTTTTATGTCTCATCGCAATCGAATCACGCGACACGATTTTTCAAGAGATTGATTACCGAAGTTATCGGAGTTAGGGAAAGTGAATAAATCAAAGTTCAAACAAGCGGAAGCAGGTGGAAATTGGAAAAGAGTTGATGAGAAATTTGACGAAACCATCGTTAAACAAACCAACGATTTTTCTTGTGTGGCGGCGGTTGGAGAAATGCTTGCTGAGTATTACGATTTGAATCTTTCGCAGAAAGAAATTTTGAACGAAATCGGCGAACTTTCAAATGCCTTTGCGCTGGCTCAATACCTGAATAAAGTTGATAAAACCGAAGGAAAATGGATTGGCGGCAATTTTCCGCCTGTGATAGAATTTATTGAGGGAATTACTGTTTCAAACAAGGTTTGGGCAGTAGTTTTGCGCGAAGGAAGTGCCTTGGGACACGCCGTTTTGATTGACGGTTTGGAGGAAAACGGTTTAGTCAAAATCAAAGACCCTTTTGACCAAACTTCATACCAAATGACGATTGAAGATTTGTTTGAAGTGTTGAGCGAATTTGTGGTGAAACGAAGATGATAAAAATTATTGCACTAAAAAAAATAAAGGACGAAGAATTTGAAGTTACTTTTTCGATTCATCGAAAAGAGCATCGGAAAACACTTTTTTATCACCAAGATTTGTGGGTTGATTCACTCCAAGAATTGATGCCGTATCTTAATCCCGCCAATCTGGATTTTCAGCCGTTTCTGAGAAACAACCCAACCTTTACCAAAAAAGTTTTTGAACTAATCGAAACTGCAATTGACGGGAAAACAAACAATTTCCCGATTATGATTCCTCTCGAATGGGAAGCGGACAGCCAACACCTCAAAGTCGCTTGAGCAAAATTGCAAATCGAATCCCGCGATTTTAAGGTTGTGTTGAAGAAGTTGCTGATAGCTTTGGGTATCGGAATCGTAATTTCATGTTTGCATCATAAAACTTGATACCCTTTTTGATCGCAGCCTCACTTCCCAATGTATTGACAAATTCTCGCACTATTTGTTCACGGTCGGATGCCTGTCGAATGTCTACCGTCTTGGGAATCTTTCCTCTAAACTCCATGATTTTCCACGTTATTGGGTCTCCGAATAATTTCTCTTCCTGTTGGTCAAAAAATTGCTTGGCTTCTTTTTTAGTCATAGGTTTTGCTGCTATATTACTGGCAATATTATCAACGAACTGAAGAATTCTGCCATCGTCCCCGTATTGAATCATTATGGAACCTCTACTATCTTCTGGCTTACTCTTTGCAGATTCAGCATCTGAAACTTGTTCGACCTGAGACATATCTGCCGTATTACTTGTTGAGTTTGCTGTATTACTTGTTGAGCAAGATAAACAACAAAGCATACCAATCAAAAATACAATTGCAATTAATTTAGCTACTGTTTTCACTGAAAGTCCTCCTATACTTATTTCCTTTATAGCAATAAAGCTAAAAGATATTTTAACGCTAAGTCACCGCGTCCACTCAGGCACAAAGATTTTAGACTGTTTTCAGAAGCGGTATTTACTTTGTTAAACTTTGCGTCTTTAAATCAAGCTGTTTTCTTTTTTTATCAATCTATAGAGAAAAAATGTTAAGCCTATTTCATTTTCTCAGGATACACTCGGAGAACAACTACTTTGCCCTTTACTATACCAAAATTGGCTACGCCAAAGTCGAGCCAATGATACTTATACCAAGTAACCTCTACTTTTTCCGTTGCGTCTGGGTAGCCAATTTTCTCTTTTTCAGTTTCATTCTCTTTGCCAAGGATGGTCTGAATTTCTTGTATAGTTGGATTCTTTTCGACATAAAAACTTATTTTGTTTTGAGGACATTTCTTTGCAAAAGTATTTACAACATCTTGTAAATTATCAGCAATATCTTTCTTAAGAACCTCATCTAATTCTTTTCCTACTTCGAAGAAACACTTGAAGTTTTCTGGTATTGACCCATCAGGGTTCATGGGGTTTTGACCATACATTCCGCCTGAACGTCCAAGTAATCGCAGCGCGTCCTTTTCCTTCTGATTAATAGAGGACAATGCCGGAGAAGGAACTGTTTTCTCAGTAATTGTATTTGTGTTTGAGGTTGAAGCATTTGTCGTTGGCGAAGTCGTTGTTTTGCAAGAAGAAATCAGCATTACAACCGCCGCCATTATCAAAACAACCAAATTTATACTTATCGAAATTCGCTCTCTAGCTTGATTGACATAGGGTTGAAACATAATTAAATCCTCCTTTAATTCGACATTAAATTTGGGAGATTCACTTTTGGAAATAGCCGAACTTAAATTTCCCCACCTCTGTTTGATAAGACTCTGCAAAATCGTCAGCCTCACCACAGGCTAAAAATTACTTTTTTCAATTAGCAATAATCCTTTTATGCAATCACATTACGCCCAATTTCTAATTTTGTCTAGCACATCTTACACAGCGCAATAAATAAACGCCCTGATGTGTGTTAAATACGACAACGTGACGGATAATATCAACAAATTTCAAGACTATGTTCGGCGTTTAATTAACGAAAAAGATTTGAATTATCGGCAAGTTGCACGTCGTTCACGAGGTTTGATAAGCCACGGCACGGTTTATGACATTATTAGTGGTCGCAACACGAATCCGAGTCTTACAGCCTTGCGCGGGTTGGCAAAAGGTCTTGGCGTAACCGAAGAAGAACTTTTTGCCAGCGCAACCGGCAAACCGCTTGAAAAAGATACGATTGATGAGCGTTTGAAGTTAATCGGTCTCAAATTTCGGGAACTCACAGATGAACAAAGAATTGATGCCGAAGCCTTACTTCGGGCGTTGGAGCGTGCGGTAGAATTGTGATTTGCAGAATTCTCAATTTGCTTTATTCTGTTTATGGAATTATGAATCTCACCGATAACGAAATCGAACAAAAAGCTGCGCAATATGCGAAAAGTTTGCTCAATCACGCTCACGAAAACGAGCCAAACATCACCGACCGATTTGCAAAAAATTGCGTTGGAAGTTTCGGCTGAGATGATTGGATTGGAGCATAAATTTAAATCGGAAGAATCTTTGACTAGAAAAATTGCGGATGAAGCCGCAAAAAGCGCGAAAAGTTTGATTGATTTTGGTTATTCGGTTGATGAAGCTATCGAAAAATCAATCAAACGCCGAGCCGAAAGAAACAATGATGCTTTGCGCTACACTTTTGTTTTTCCGCTCGAAAAATATGTTTTCGGTTTTCGGTAAACTGTGGAAAAGCTAAAACAAACGGGCTATGAAGTTCCCGAAAATAAAATTTGGAACGCTTGGAAAAATATCGGAACGCTTTTTGACAAAGGCTACCGCGGCATAAATATGACGATTATTTCTTCCCGAAAACAGATTTTCGAGTTACAATTTCATACGAGGGCGAGTTACGAATTGAAAACCGAAACACATTTTTTCTACGAAGAATCGAGACAGAATCGAACTTCACTGAAAAGAAAAATTGAAATTGCCGAAATTGTTATCGGATTGGCGGAAAAAGTTAAAATACCGAAAGGAATCAAGAAATTATGAAATACGTTATCTTAAAAGACGAAGAAACCAACGAAATAGAAAAATTAGGACGTTTCCGCAAAGATAAAAATTCGGTTTATATCTTTACCGAAACTTATTTTCCAAGCATCGGTTGGAAAGAAGACGAAACTTTATATCGCCAACTTTTAGATGGACATTTGGAAGAAATCTCTGAAACCGAAGCCCGTCGAATCATCGCCATCCAATTTTCTCAAGCAAAACAAGTCGCCTAGCCAATTTTTAAATGCTTCAAGCTGTAAAAAATTGCGCCTTCGCTTTCTGCACCTCAGTCTCCAATTCCAAATAATCAATCAATTTTAGAAAATCCATTCGCGGATACGAATAGCCGCCCATCGAGCGAAAAGCCAATTGCGGTCGGGTATTTTCAAAAATGTGATAACCCCAATAGAGAAGCTGTTTAGAGAAACGGATTGCCACATCTTGAGGGTCAATATAATGACATTTCGGATCACGTTCGGTGAATTGTTTGAACTGAGTTTTTAAGACCTCATTCAAAAGATTATTGCGATTTGCCTCGTCAGATTGGTAACTATTGATGAGCGTAAAAAGTTGGGCTTTTTGATTGACCCGACGAATTTGGTTAAAAGTGCGTTTGATAACGTCCGCATTTTTATTGATGCCGAGCGGGTTGAGCGTGGTTGGGATTAGGCAATAGTCAAACTGTCGGATAAATTCGGTCGGGTTTGAATCAAATTCGGGACTGCAATCGCAGACGACAATTTTCGTGTCTTTATATGCCGGTTCGTCCCAATCTTCGTGGCTCAAAACCGAAATTACCGAGCCGATTTTCCCTTTCGTATTCGGCAGATAAACGCCTTCGCCCAAAAGTTTGCGTAAATTTTGCTGACGGTCAAGGTCGAGCAAAGCCACATCGTAGCCGTTAAGTGCAAACGCGCCCGCGAGATGCGCCGAAATCGTGGTTTTCCCGACACCGCCTTTGCAAGTAAAAACACCAAAATAAGTTGTTCTGGTGCGTTCGATGGCTGAATCAAATTCCTCGGCGTTCCACATCAGACGACCTTCGCGCAAAATAGCCAAGCGTAAATGACTGATTTTTTCTTCGCGCAGATAGGAATAAACCGATGGAGTAAAGCCACTGGTCGAGATAAAAAGCCCGTTAGTAAAATGTCCCGAATCATCGTGGGCGAGAAAATCAAGGAATTTTTCAATCTGTCCAAGATGGACTTTGGCGCGGTGATTGCGGACTTGAACGGCGACTCGTTCACCTGGCTTATAAAGTTCAAGATCGTAATTTTTTTGGTTTTGTGAGGCGAGTTGCGCTGAAAAACCTTCCCGTCGCAAGAGGAAAAGAGCCATCCTTTCGATTTCCGAAGGTTTTTCGAGAATCGTATTTCGGCGGCGGTCAGTATCGGTCAAAACGTCGAGCATTTCTGCCCAACTGATTCGGTTCTTGGGGGCTATTTCGGTCACTTATTCTCCAAATGCTTTTAAAACTTCATCGGCGTGTTCGGAAACATTGACCTTTTTAAAGATTTTGACGATTTTACCCAGCTCATCAATCAAAAATGTCATCCGATTTACGCCCATATATTTCCTGCCATACAGACTTTTTTCGCCATAAACTCCATAATCATTGACGATTTTTTTATCCGTATCCGCCAGCAAAGTAAAAGGGAGATTAAATTTTGCAATAAATTTTTGATGCGATTTTTCGCTATCGGTTGAGACTCCGAAAACTTTGATGCCTTTTTTCGCATAAACGCTGTCAGCATCTCGAAAAGAACAGGCTTCTTTGGTGCAACCCGGCGTATCATCCTTCGGATAAAAATACAAAACTACCCGTTTTCCAAGCAAATCCGAAAGTTTAACTTCGTTGCCGTCTCGGTCTTTGGCAACAAATTCAGGGGCTGGATCGCCTTCTTTTAAAATACTCATAACTGTTCTTAATTGTCTTATTCATCTAAAGTTATAGTTTCGCTCATTCGTTGCAACGGTGCAACACGAAAAAACATTTTTTATGTTTAGAAAAAAACTAGACGATTCGCCCGGTTTTACCGCATAATCTTTTCAAACCAATGCGGGTTATCGAATTTTTTAAGCGGCAACTGCTCATCGCGCATATTTTCGGAATTCCGGTGCGAATAGACTACCGTTGGTTTTTCGTCCTTATTTTGATGTCTTGGCTGACCGCAACATACATTCCATCTTCGATTGTCGAGGATACTTTCGCAAAACTCGGGTTTGGATTTCTCACGACTTTAGTCTTTTTCTTCTCAATTTTTTTGCACGAACTTGGACACGCTTTGGTGGCTCGGCTGGAAAAACTTGAGGTGCGCGAAATTGTCCTTCATCCTTTCGGCGGTTTAGCCCGTTTCAAACGTGCGCCGGACAATCCGCGAACTGAATTTTTGGTTGCCATTGCGGGACCTGCCACAAGTTTTATCATCTCGCTTGTGTTTTTAGCTCTCACGGCATTTTTAAATTCGCTCGGTTCAAATGTTTTTACGCTGCTCGCTTTTCTGCTCTTTTTTTGGAATCTGCTGTTGGCGGTTTTTAATCTTTTTCCGGGTTATCCGCTGGATGGCGGGCGGGTTTTGCGGGCTTTTTTGTGGAAACGTGGTAAAGATTTGAACGAAGCGACCATTTTGACGGGAAAAGCGGGACAGATTATTGCGGTTGCGCTGATTGTGGTTGGCTTGATTATCACCATTGGACGAAGCGACATCAACGGTTTGTGGACAGTGCTAATCGGACTTTTTCTCTACGATGCGGCGAAGGGAATTATCATCCAGACCAGCAAATCAGAAACAATTTTAGTTGGCGAAGTGATGTCAGTTCCTTTTTCAGTCGCGCCTGACGAAAATGTTCTGCATTTTGTTGACAACATTTTGCCTTTGCGCCGACAGTCAACTTTTCTCGTTGCAAAAGAGCGTCAACTTTACGGGGTTTTAACGCTCGAAGATTTGAAAAATTTAGAACGAAGCAAATGGCATAAAACCAAAATTAAGAAGGTGATGCGCCCGATTACGCCCGATTATTTTGTCGAAGCTGACTCTCTTTTAATTGATGCCCGCGAATTGATGAAACACAACGGAATCGGCGCAGTCGGTGTAATTGATGAACAGGGAAATTTGGTCGGCTATTTACAGCGCAACAAAATTCGGCGCATCAAATCAGGTTAACTAGATTATTACAGATCTTGCAAAGTCGGCGAATTGTATCGCCAGCGTCCTCACAGATTAAGCGTGAAGTGCGTCCCGCCCTCACTTTCGCTGATAAGGACGCAACCAAGTCAAAAAAAGTGAGTTAATGGATATTTGGAGAAAAACAAGGCTTACATAATTGATTAAAAGAAAATGACGTGATTGTTGCACATCGGCAAAAACGGAAAGGAATGAGTTGGTTAAAACCAGGTTCATTGAGTTTGGCAATGGTAACAGCACATTTCAATCAACGCACAAATTATTTACAGTAACTATAGGGCAAACGCATCACTTTTTTTCTTTAGAATCAAGCATTTAGTTTTTGATACAACAAGTTACAAGAGTAAAAATAACTTAAATTGACTGAAATTTTGGACAAATTGAAACTAAAAAATTCTAAATTATTTTGCGAATCCAAATTTTCAGCCAATAAATAAAGCACTTTCCTCCAATATTAGTTTTTCTGAAAAGTGATGCGTTTGCCCTACAGTAACTATTGTTTGAAAAACAATAATCTGTCGTGTGATGTCAACGCAAAGAGTTTGACAATGTGCAAACTGCGAATCCTAAAATTAAATAGGCTAAATCGCATCCGACTATTTAAAGTTTTTCAAACACTATTTTTATGGGTTTATACGCGGCAAGGCGTTTGAAATAGTCAAAACTTGAATCCTGAAAAATGGCAGATATTGTGCACAATGTCTGCCTTTATTGTTCGGCAAAACATTGAACAAAACCCAATCTTCTGAATTTTCTCGCGTCCTAAACCCTTTTTTTTACGGCTCATCACAAATCCATTGCGCCTCGTCCAAAACTTACTAAAATTTTGATTTAGTAAAAAATCAAAAAATCTAAAGTTAAGCAGTCCAATTACTAAAAAAATCAAGGTTGAATTTGTAATGAAGAAAAAATTAATATTTCTAGCAGTCATCTGCATTTGTTTATTAAATGCCATCAATTTTGCCAAAATAATCGAATTTGGCAATCCATCGGTCATTCCCGAAACGCCACCTGCGCCTGTAATTTCCGATGCTGAACGGCAGACGGAACTCGCCGCGCGCCGTGAAAAAGTTTTTGCGGAAATGAACGATAACAGCATTTTGATATTGTTCAGCAGCGAGCCGCGAGTTTATACCAACGATGTGGATTACGTCTATCGGCAGGAAAACAACCTCTATTATTTGACCGCGCTTAATCAAAAAAATGCGACACTGGTTTTAATCAAAAATGGCGGTCAGCGCAACGAAGTTCTGTTTGTGCCAAAACGCAATCCGCAATCTGAAACTTGGAATGGTCGGATGTATTCAAATGATGATGTAACGCGGCTTTCGGGCATTAAAACTATTGCAGATTCCGCTGAATGGGCTGATTTTTTGACGGCAGTTAAGCAAAAGAAATCCTTCAGTTCAAAAGCAAATAATTTTTCTTTTGCAGATTCGGCAGAAAATCTTTATCTGTTGATTCCAAGAAACAGTTTTGAAATCAACGACCTGCGCGAGTATCGCCAAGAGTGGGAATTTGCCAACCAATTTGCCAAAGTTTCAACCGATGAAAAAACTCGACAGGTCAATTACGAACCAACGCTTGGCTACAATTTGATGAACGCCAATCCGATTTTTACCGCGTTGCGCTCAATCAAATCGCCTTACGAAATCAAATTGATGCAACACGCCGTTGATATTTCAAACGAAGCGCATTTGCGGGCGATGGCAACCGTTGGCAAGGCGAAATTTGAATACGAAACGCAAGCCGAACTCGAATATGTTTTTCGCAAACGCAACGCCGATTTTTGGGGCTATCCGTCAATCGTCGGCTGTGGTCCGAGCGCAACTACTTTGCATTATGTTGAATCCCAAGCCCCTGTTAAATCGGGCGATGTGGTTTTGATAGATGCGGCTGCCGAATACCAACATTACACCGCCGATATTACCCGAACTTTTCCCGCCAACGGCAAATTTTCCAAAGAACAAGCCGAACTTTACCGCATCGTCTTTGACGCACAGGAAACTGCTGCCAATGCGATGAAACCAGGTGGAAAGTTCAGCGAACCCAATGCCGCTTCACGCAAAACTGTCGAAGAAGGTTTGGTCAAGCTTGGGCTAATTACAGCATTTGGTGCATTTATCCCAGGCACAGAACGCGAAGTTCCCGATGGAAACGGCGGAAAAAGAACGGTCGGCACTCCGCAATCGTTTTTGTGGTATATGCACGGTTTGGGGCATTGGATTGGGATGAATGTTCACGATGTCGGCGGTGGCGGCTCAACCGTTTTCAAAGCGGGAATGATGATGAGCAACGAACCAGGAATCTACATCCGCGAAGATGCACTCGACTATTTTGATCTGTCCAAACCCGAAGTCAAAGCCTTTGTCGAAAAAATCCGTCCCGCCTTTGGAAAATACAAAAATATCGGTATCCGCATCGAAGACGATATGCTGATTACCGAAACTGGCGTGGAATGGATGTCGAAAGCTCTGCCGCGCAAGTTAGAAGATGTCGAAGCGTTTATGGCGAAAGCTAAAAATGAATTTCGGTAGTCTCCAATCAATTAGGTTAATAAAACTAAAAAGAGGTTTCAAAAAAATCCAAAATAGTTGAATTGCAAATGAGATTTTAATAGTCGGGAGATTGTATGAATAATAAACCTAAAACATTTAAAATACTGGCTTTGTTAGTTTTGCTATTTTCTTTTGATACAGGTTTTTCAAGAGAAATATCCAGCAAAGACATTCGGAAAGTTGTTGATTTGTATTATAAAATCAGAAATTCAACGGGGTTATAATTGTGTCTCGCCACGGCAAAGTAGTTTTCAAAGAGGCTTATGGATTTGCTGATTTCTCATTTGGTGTGCCAAACACCATCGAAACCAAATTTCGTTTAGCTTCAGTTACTAAACCCATTACTGCTCTGGCAATTCTAAAATTGAGCGAAATTGGAAAATTGAATATTGATGATCCGGTCAAAAATTATCTTCCGGGTTTTGGGGAAAACATCACAGTAAAAAGTCTTCTAAAGCATCGTTCGGGTCTTCCAAGAGAAGTAACTGTCTTATCCGGCAAAGGTATGGAGACCAATTTTACACTTGAAGAAATTGTGTCACTTGCGAGGAACTCAACTCTTGCATTTGAACCAAACTCAAGATTTTCGTATTCCAATCTAGGTTATTCGGTTTTAGCCGCAGTAATTGAGAAAGTAACCGGAAAGTCATACCAGGAAGCCATCAAGGAATTGGTTTTGATGCCATTGAGAATGAATAATACGATTAATGAGCCAACCCCGGAGATAATAAAAAGTAAAGCAAATGGTTATGTTATTTTTCCCGATGGGATTTTTCCCGCCCCTTACGAAAACAAATCTTATGTGATAGGCGCGGGTTCACTAACTTCAACCGCAGATGATTTACTGAACCTGTTGGATTTTCTGGAGCAAAGTAAAGATTTTAGCCAAAAAACTAAAGATCTGTTTTTTAGAGAGGTTGCTGACAGCAGAACCATGGGTATGATTAGCTTTGACTACAAGACTATCGGAGAAAAATATCCATTACCACTAAACGGGAAAGCAGTATTTCATACCGGAACTTGTCCGGGTTTTGAAACATCAATTGTAAAATATCTGGAGCATCAGATTTCTATAGTAATTTTGAGCAATCAAACCGGCATACCTGTTCAATCCATATTCAACGATATAGGCAATTTGATGCTTGGCTTGGAAGTAAAACCGCCAGTTAAATTAAATCATGATTTTTATCGACAAGTTCTCGCACTAGGGGCGGAAAATTATTTTCAAAAACTCAACCAAACTAATTCCTTATCTAGTGTTCCGAAAGTCAATGAAATAAATAGAATGGGGTATAACTACTTCCGCTCTAGCCAAATAGATAAAGCGATAGAAATTTTCCTCATTAACACGTTAATTTATCCAAAAGATGCTAACACCTTTGATAGTTTGGGTGAGGCTTATCTTGCCAAAAATTTCTACGAGCTGGCTTTGGTCAATTACAAAAAATCAGTTGAACTCAATCCTAATAATCAGAGCGGAAAGAAGGTTGTTGAAAGAATCGAGGAGTTATTGAAACGAATGAAATAAATAAGGTTTGGTCAAACTTGGCTCAATTACAGCAGTTGGCGCATTTATTCCCGGTCGCTACCGCTCACGGTTCTCATTAAGCCATCATCCATAAAATAAATGTGTCCTTTTACAATACCTTCGCCAAAAGATATTTGAAAATTTGAAATGAAGAGATGAAATGAAACGAGTCTTTTAGTAGATTTATTTTTGACCAAATTAAACACTAAAAACCCCCGTTCATTTCAATGGAAATATTAACATTATTGGCGTGCTGTTCACCACTTCTGACCACTACTTGGCTGGGGCAATTATCAATTATTGTTCAGGCTATTTTCTCAATGACTGGACGAGTCACGATGAAAGGGATTTCCCGTTGGACTGAAGATGGCGGCAGTTATCGCACCGTCCAACGCTTTTTTGCCACCGATTTGCCGTGGCTCAACTTGTTGGTCAAGTTTGTCCAGACTCATTTATTTGAGGCTTCTCACGAACATATTTTGGCGGGAGATGCCACCACAATTACCAAATCCGGCTCAATGACCCACGGCATTGGGCGTTTCTTTTCCGGTGTTTTAGGTTGTGTGGTCAAGAGTTTGGAATTTTTTGTTTTTTCTCTGGTGGATGTGACGAAACGCACTGCGTATCCGTTATGTGTCAAGCAAACGGTGCGAAGCAAGGCGGAAAAAGCAACCCAAAAACCGCGAAAAAAGGCGCGAAAAAGTAAAAAGAAAGAGCCGTTGAAAAAACTCAAAGGGAGACCCAAAGGAGTCTTGAACAAGAACAAAAATGAGTTGAATCTGTCGGCGGAGTTGCCGGTGAATCAACGAGTTACTGTCAAAGTTAGTTCAAGTATTACGAGTCTTTGTGAAAGTCAAATATCTGGCACTAGATGGACATTTTGGACACAATCAAGCCGTTTTGATGGCAAAAGAAAATGAGTTGCATTTGATTAGCAAGTTGCGCCGCGACTCGCCGTTATTTGAAAAATACGAAGGCAAACAAAAGCCCAAAGGACCACCCCGAAAGTATGGCGAGCAACTGAATTACGAAGCAATGCCGATCAAATATTTGAAGAAAACAGAAGTTGAAGGACAAATTATTGTCAATTATTATCAAGGAGTATTCTTGCACAAAAGTTTTGGGATGCCATTAAATGTGGTGGTGATAGTCAAAACGGACTTGAAAAAACGGAAAGTGGGATATGTGATGCTGTTCAGCAGCGATGAGGAATTGGAATGGGAAAAGTTGATCGAATATTACTCGTTGAGATTTCAGATTGAATTCAATTTCCGAGACGCAAAACAACACTTTGGGTTAGAAGATTTTATGAACACGACTCAAAGAGGAGTGGAAAATGCGGTCAATTTATCATTTCTGATGGTCAATGTGAGTGCCAAATTGTTAAAAAACAGCGAAGAAAAATTGACTGGCATAAATGATTTGAAAACGCATTATCGAGGAGCAAAATACGCGCGTTGGATAATAAAAAAGGTTCTGAAAAATGCAGAACCAATATTAAATAAAGAGATACTGGCAGAGATTGGCAGACTAGGCAGTATTCATCAGGCTAAATCTGCCGTTTCTTCTGCTTAATTTGGCGAAGGTATTGATCAAAAGCGATATTACCGTTGAGCAACTTTACGGCATTCTTTCGCACGAAATGTTGCATAATTGGCTGACTTCCGAACTTATCAAACGGGAAAAAGGCGAACTCAGTTTTCGCGATCAATGGTTTTTTGAGGGCGTAAATGACTATTTTGCCAGAAAACTATTGCTCGATGCGAAATTATTGACCAAACAAAAATTTGCCGATTTGGTCAACCGCGACATCATCAACATTGCCGATAATCCTCATAAAAACACGACTTACCAAGATTTGGTAGATGCTGCCAACAACGGAAAATTTGGGCAGGCTTTCAACAAACTTTCGTATTATCGAGGAGCATTGATTGGTCTGAATTGGGATGCAAAAATTAGTCAAAATGGGAAAGGAAAATCTTTGGGCAATCTGATTGAAGATGTTTATCGGTTGGCAATCAAAGCCCCAATTAGCGAACAAACTTTCTTTGAACTGATTCAAAAAAATTATGGAATTGACGCAAAAGCTGATTTCGAGCGTTACATTTTGCGCGGTGAACCAATTTCAGTAAACCAAAACGCTTTGGGCAATTCCTACAAATTAGGCGAATCGTCAGTTCCTTCATTTGACACAGGATTTCTGTTAAATGAATCAAGGCAAGCCGGTAAAATTATTGGGGTAAAACCTGACGGCGTAGCGTTTCGGTCAGGCTTGCGCGATGGGATGGAGCTTATAAATACTGAAAACCACAACCGTTTTGGCAATGCCTGGAGTCCATCAAGCCCTTTGGTTATCGTCATCAAAGAGCAAAATAAAGAGTGCAAAATTTCGTTTTTCCCAAGCGGAGCATTACAAAAATTGATGTTATTTCAATCTAACAATTTGAAGTGATGATATGTAAAAAAGAAAGTTATGAATGCAACAATCGAAACTCATTTTAACCAAGTTCTGATT
Organism: Pyrinomonadaceae bacterium; assembly: GCA_963779235.1. Lineage (GTDB taxonomy): Bacteria > Acidobacteriota > Blastocatellia > Pyrinomonadales > Pyrinomonadaceae > JAIBCC01. The sequence goes on along the minus strand of CAVZXI010000033.1, from coordinate 20,822 downwards.
GAAAATGTCGAGTTAAGGTGACGGCTAAAAGTGAATTTCGATAGATAAAAGAACATCCACGAAGTAACACGAAGTTCACACGAAGGAAAACCTATTCAGCAGTAAGGTATTAAAAGTAGAAAAGTAAAAGGTAGAAATAAGTAACAAAAGCAAAATAAGTTGCTCCACAAAATTTGGAAGCGTAAATCCAACAAATCTTCAGTTTGTGGCTGAACTTGAATTTAATTCAACGTTGGCAACAAGCTGAAGACTTGTTGGACGTCTGCCAGACATCTGATTTTGTTAAGTGGAGCAGTTTATTTGATCTCCATTACTAAGGAAAAAACTTCGTGTAATCTTCGTGAAACTTCGCGGATAGATTTTTAAGGAATTTTGAAAACGTCATCAGTCAAAGTTCCGTTAATCTTGATTTCTTTGGCATTAAAATTTCCATACGAAGAAAATTGCCCGACTTCGAGACGTTGCGAATATTTTTCGTTAATCATCACGCCTTCGATGTCCCGATATTTCTTGATTTCAACCGAAGTTGTGGCTTCTCGTCCATTGACTTCGTATTTTGCCTCATATTCTTTGACCAGAGACGTTTTTTCATCAATCACAAAATCCGTGTAAAAACGATTCGGCGAAGTCACGCGGAACCCTTTTTTCTTCTTCAGTTTTTCAGGTAAGTTCGAAACTGCAAAACCTTCCGTTTCAATTTTGGCAAGCATCGGTAAGCCGACCAAATTCACCGGAGGCAAAAGAATTCCGTCCAACGAAGTATAAACTCGCTCTCCGTTATAAATTTGCTGAAAAGTAAAAAATGTCCCGCCATTAAGGTCAAATCTGTATTTTTCAGGAGTGTAAGCAATCGCAAAAGTAATCGGAATCACCTGCACCCCGCCGGGTTGGGTTACATCGCCGCTACCGCCCATTGCCAGAGCGTTTATTTGGGTGAATTTTCCCCCTCCGTGCGCCTTGAGCGTTGCTTTGGCAAGTTCCAAAGGTGTCACTTCTTGGGCTGATAAATTGAACGAAATTATTGCTAACAAAAAAACTAATAAAAAACTTCTCATATTTACCTCCGGTATTTGAATTATTTTCGTAGTTTTTGGATGAAAAATTTTCGAAGACTACAACAGAGGTTAAGATTAGTTAATCTTTAAAATTGCGGCAATAAATATGTGACGAAGCGCGAAAATAAACTGACGGTAGGCAGGTTCAGATTGGTAAACGGTGATGATGGAGGGGTAATCAAGTGGGCAAGTTCTGTCGCCTTTCCAGCCGTTTTCAATATTATTTGTTACTCACTTAAACTAAAGGTATCATTCTGTTAATGCTAAAAAACGACATTCCAAATGAATATGCCAGGAAAATCAATGAAGTAATCAATTTTATTTTGAATAATTTATCCGAAGACTTGTCGTTGGAAAAATTAGCGAAGTTAGCGAACTACTCGCCATTTCACTTCCAAAAAATCTTTAAATCAGTCTTGGGCGAATCACCGAGACAATACATAATTCGGATGAGATTGCAGACTGCCGCGCATTCGTTGGTGGTTCATCAAAATAAATCCGTCACCGAAATTGCCCACGAACACGGCTTTTCTTCCTCGGCGACATTTGCCCGTTCATTTAAAAAATATTTTGGAGTTACAGCCGAAGAATATCGAAATCTGACTCTGGCGGACGATTCAAATACTCTCAAAACCCAAAGTAACTCACCAAAAGAGCCAAAAGTCCTGACAATAAATCATCAAACTATTGAAAACCTTAGTGTTGTGATTAAAAAAGTTCCGGCATTTCAAGGCATTTTTGCCAATGCAAAATTGGATGATTCCGACTCAATCCAAAAGGCTTTTAGCAAAATAACGCAGTTGGCTGAAAATCACGATTTATTGACGCAAAACTCCAAAATTATGGGCGCAGTTTATCCACATCACAATTTGTATCGGGTGATTGTGACGATTGAACCGCCACAAATAATTCCGTCCAAATTGCAAAAAATCGAATTTTCTGCGGGAAAGTATGCCACTTTCAAGACCAGCGGAAATTTTGAAAAGACTTTTGAAACTTTGGTTGTATTTTCCAAATTTTGGCTCAAAGAAAATGGCTACAAAATTGCAAATATCTTTTATTTTGAGATGTTTGCCGAAAGTCCCGTTGGAAAAGACTATCAACTATTAGAAAAAGAAACTTACAACCCAATCGCGCCCGCCGATTAAACTTCATCGCAAGATTTGCAAACTCAATCCCCGAAATTGCAAAGACAATCCGTATTTAATCTTCCAAAATCATTCAGTTGTGGTTTGTGGTTTATTTTTATGATGAATTTTTTCCAAAAAGCTATCACTTACGGACTCTATCCGTTTTTGCTGATTTCGCAATTAACCATTTTTGCGTTGGCAATAAATTTTGAGTGGGATTTGAAAAATATTTTTGCCATTGCAGGACTATCTCAATTCGCACTTTTGCTGATCATTGAGTTTATTTTCCCAATCAAAAAAGAATGGAAAATGACTTGGCGATCATTTTTCAGAGATATTAAATATATGATTGCAGGAGGTTTAACCTCACGCAGTATCAGATTTTTGATTGGATTTGCGGCAATTTATTTGAGCGAAAAAAATGTTGGAGTCTTAAAACAATTTCCCTTTGTTTTGAGCGTGATTATTGTGCTGGTCAGTTGGGAATTTATGCAATATTGGTTTCACCGTTTGAGCCATACAACCAGTGGCAAAATTGGTGATTTTCTGTGGCGAGTCCATTCCGCACATCATTTGCCTGACAAAGTTTATTTGCTGATGCACTCTGTCTTTCACCCGCTAAACTTAATCGTCACAACGGTTATGTTGCAAGGAATTTTGATTTTTGCGGGAGTTGATGCCAAAACAATGTATCTGCTCAATATTTTTATGGGGTTACAAGGCTTGATTTCGCATTTCAACGTGGATATTCGGGCGGGGTTTTTCAACTATATTTTTATCGGAACGGAACTGCACCGTTTTCATCACAGCGCAAACCTCAATGAATGCAAAAATTACGGCGGAATTCTGGCGATTTGGGACATAGTTTTCGGCACTTTTTACTACAAACCCGGAACTTCGCCCGAACGTCTGGGCGTGGCTCAACCCGAAGAATATCCCGAATCAACTAAGATTTTTCAAGTTTTGCTATTTCCTTTTTTCCCTAAAAAACAAAAGACACTTGAGGGCGTAGTTGTTCAAGAATCCTTGTAAATATATGAATAAAAAGTTCTTTCTCGTTCTTTTTCTACTTGCATTATTTGTTTCGATACAGGCGCAAACCGCCACCAATATCGAAATCCGCACTCAGACTTTTCAAAAAGTTTGGAACACGGTCAACGAGAAACATTTTGACGCAAATTTCGGCGGGGTTGATTGGAAGAAAGTCGGCGAAATTTATAGACCGAAAGTCATTTCTGCCAAAACTGACGATGAATTTTACGCGACATTGCAAGAAATGCTCAACGAATTGCACCAATCACATTTTGCGGTAATTCCCCCAAATGCTCAGATTACACCAACTATTTTTGGTGAAGGTGAGATTGGGATTGACTTGCAAATGATTGAAAATCAAGCGGTTGTGACGAGAGTTAATCCAAATTCGGCGGCTCAAAAAGGCGGTTTGAAATTAGGTTTTGTCATCACTAAAATCAACGAAAAAACTGTCGCTGAAATTCTCTCGCCTATCGAAGCAAAATTGGCAAAACGAAAAATGACTGACGCACAAAAAATGCTGCAACGAAAACGAATTTTGCTTGGGGCAATTAGTGGAAAAATCGGAAGTTTGGTCAATTTAGAAACCACCAACGAGAAAAATAAACTACAAAAATTTCAAATTGAATGCGAAGCATTCAAAGGTGAAACGTCGCCTGCCTACGGACATCTTCCCGCGCAGAGAATGATTTTTGAATCAATAATGTTTCCAAACAATGTTGGCTACATTAGGTTTAATATGTGGGTTCTGCCGCAAATGCAAAAACTTCGGGATGCAATCCAAAATTTTAAATCTGCCAAAGGGATTATTTTTGATTTGCGCGGAAATGCGGGCGGATTGGGCGCAATGACAACCGGGTTGGCGGGATTATTGGTCCAAGAAGAAACTTCGCTTGGCACAAATTCAAATCGGACTGACAAAACTGACCTCATCGTGTATCCGCAAGAAAATGCTTTTAGCGGAAAAATTGTAATTTTGACTGATTCGGGAACGGGTTCTGCCAGCGAAGTTTTTACCGCCGGAATGCAAGGGATAAAACGTGCAAAAGTTGTCGGAAACACCACGGCAGGCGCAGTTTTGCCATCGGTTATCGAAAAATTGCCGACAGGCGCAACTTTTTTATATGCCATTTCCGATTACAAATCGCCCGACAACACATTGATCGAAGGGCGTGGCGTAAAACCTGATTTAGAGGTCAATTTAACCCGCAAAACATTACTAAAAGGACGAGATTTACAACTCGAAACAGCAATCAAGGAGATTCTAAAAAACAAATGAAAACACGAAATATTTTCGCAATTTTAATTACCATTCTATTTTCTTTTTCACTTCAAATCTTTGCCCAAGACAATGCTAAACTCTTGACGGCAAAAGAGATTTTTCAAAAGTATGCAGACGCAATCGGTGGCAAATCGGCGGTTGAAAAAATAACCAGCCGCACCTACAAAGGCACGCTCGAAATTCCTGCAATGAACATCAACGGCACTTTTGAGATGTTTTACAAAGCTCCGAATAAAAATTTAGTTTCATTAGCGTTAAAAGATTTTGGAGAAAATCTAAACGGGTTTGACGGAACGGTCGCGTGGGCAAAAGATGCGATGCAAGGACTGCGAACCAAATCAAATGCAGAACTTGAACATATCAAAGTAACCTCGGATTTCTATTACTCTGTTAATTTGGAAAATGTATATCCGAATGCCGAGACAACAGGAACGCAAAAGATTGAAAATAAAGAAGTTTATATGGTCAAAGCCGATGCTAACGCGACTTTGTATTTTGACAAAGAAACTGGATTTCTTCTCAAATCCGAACGCCTTGTGATTTCTCCCCAAGGGAAAATGCTGACCACGACTTCTTTTTCGGATTACCGCGAAATTGATGGAATCAAATATCCGCACACTTGGCGACAAAGTATTCACGGCGGAGAAATGATTTTGAAAATTGCGGAAATTAAACATAATGCAGAGATTGATGAAGCGATATTTTCAAAACCAAAAGGCGATTAGATAGTTAATTTAACTCCAGTCTTGAGTTGAAATTAGTTTTAAAAATTAGACGCGGATGAACACAGATTAAGCGGATTTTCGCCGATTATTTCAAGGAAGTTCTTGGTTATTTTCATAAAAATCGGCGAAAATCCGCTTAATCAGCGTAAATCTGCGTCTAATTCTTTCTTTGTTTTCAACTCAAGACTTAGGTTAATTTAACTGCATTGGCATTACAAATCAGTAATCAACTGGATTGTCAGGGTCATCAAACAATTTGAAAAATCCATCGCGGTAATGTCGGCTCAAAACTAACTCGGTTTTATCTTTCAGAGTCAATGAATAATCTCCAGACAATAATCGGCGAATTTCAAAAACGCTGTCAATATTAACGATGGCTGAACGATGAACACGAACAAATTTAGTCGGGTCAAGCCGTTTTTCCAGATTGCCCATCGTTTCCCGCAGCAGATGCCCTTCTTTTCCAACGTGCAAATTGACATAATTGCCTTTGGCTTCAATCCAGCTAATGGTTTGAGTTTGGATAAAATAAATCCGTCCCGGTGAGCGCAACATAATTCGATCCAAATATTTCTTTTCTTCTCTTAATTTTACATCTCTAATTTCTGTCAACAATGAAGTTACCCGTTCATCAAAATTATCATCCTGATTTTCCGTCAGACGCTCGCGGGCGTGAGTAACTGCTGTTTGCAAACGTTCAGGCGTGAAAGGTTTGAGCAAATAGTCCAAAGCGTGAAACTCAAAGGCTTTGATAGCAAATGAATCAAAGGCGGTGACAAAAATCACAAAAGGCATTTGAGGCGCATTAATTTGCGCTAAAACTTCAAAACCATTCAATTCAGGCATTTGAATATCAAGAAAAACGAGGTCGAGTTTATTTTGGTTAATAAACGAAACGGCTTCTGCGCCACTTTTGCATTCTCCGACAATTTCGAGGTCGGTTTCGTTTTGGAGCAATCGCCGAATCCGTTGGCGAGCCAATCTTTCGTCATCAACAATCAAAGTTTTAATCATAAAAAACTGCTAATTCCTTTTTTTTTAAGGCAAAGTCGCTAAGTCCGCAAAGACGCAAGGGTTTCAAGTAAAAAGTAAAATGATCTAAAAACTTTGCGCCTTTGCATCTTTGCGTCTTTGCGTTAAATCAGTCTAATCAAAAAACACTTCTGTTTTTTCCGCAGCATAATCGGAACGCTGAAAAGGAAACGATAATTTGACCAATAATCCTTTTTCACCATTCTGCTTTATCTCAAAATTATGATTGCCGTTATAAAGAAATTTGAGCCGTTCCTGCGTGTTTGAAAGTCCGATGCCGTAATTTATCCGCGAAATTTCGTCAGCCGCAATTCCGACACCATCATCCGCCACAGACAAATGCAAAATTCCGTCTTTCTGTTCCGAACTAACTTTTATAGTCCCGCCTTCTAAAAGTGGTGCGATGCCGTGTTTGAGTGCGTTTTCAATCAGCGGTTGCAAAATCATATTCGGCACGATTGTGTCCAGCGTGTTTGGGTCAATTTCCAATTTAACTTTCAGTCGTTCCTCGAAACGGATTTGCTCAATTTCCAGATATTTGTTGGAAAACTCCAATTCTTGCTTGAGCGTTACTTCTTCAATGTCGGTATTTTCCAACGCAAGCCGCAATAAATCGCTCAAATTTGTCAGCATTTTTTCGGCTGTTTCTGCGTCAGAGTGAATCAGTTCGATGATTGAATTGTGAGTATTAAAAAGAAAATGCGGATGAATTTGGTTCTTGAGAGCTTGTAATCGCGTCTTTGCCAAAGTTGCTTCGAGTTGGGTTGTCCGTAATTCTCGTTCGCTAAATTTTCGGTAATAGTTGATGCCGAAAGTGACTCCTAAAACTGCAATATAAATCAGCAAATTCCAAACGAAATACCAGACTAAAAAGAACCTGAACGCCTTGGTAAAGGATTCAAGTTTCATTTGCGGATGAAACCCTAAATTTGGCAAAACGAGCGCATCGCTGACGGTATGGATGACAATCAAAAGTAACCCGCTGACTAAATAAATCAAAAAATTTCGCCCCAAATGCTGACGCTCAAGCGGGAATCTGGAAACGATTTGAATTACCAACGGAGTCAATAAAAACCAAGTCAAACACGACGAAGTTTGCCAAGATAAATAACGCCAATACGGGCTTGGCTGACTCGTGATTGACTCTTGCAGAAAGGTAAAAGTAGAAAAAACAATCGCCGCAAAAACCCAAACGCACAGGATTATTAACCAGTTTTTTAATTTGCTGTTGCTAAATTCACTTTCCATAGAACCCTACATTATCTTATTTCAATCTCCAAAATTGTCCATTACAAAGTGTCGAAGCGAAAGTTTAAGGGATAAAACCACTCTTTATGATGACGAGTTTATTTCAATTTTTAGATTAAAAGAGAAAATCCATTTTGCTGTAATTTTGTCCATCTATTTTTTTCCTAAATTGATTAAAAATCAACTTATCCCTTAATTATGCGGTTGGTCACAAATCTATTGGCGGTGGGGTCAATTTTGGCAATACTAATTGGAAATTTTCAATTTGTAAAATTGCGAGATTTATCTATGAACAAAGCAACATTATTTCTGTTAATTCTTATCTTTAGCTTAAATTTATTCGCACAAAATACTGAGCGGTCGCAACTTGACCGCACTCGTTATGGCGTAGTTTATGAAGTTTCGGCAATGAAAGATGTCAAACAAAAAGCCAATGTTCCGTATCTGACAGATGCCAAAGGGACTGAGGTAATTGACATTTTTACCCCGCCGAATGCCAAAACAGGCGACAAATTTCCTGCTGTAATTTTTTTCAATTCGGCAGGCGAACCGCCAATCGGCAAAGCCAAAGATTGGGGCATCTATCAAACGTTTCCGCGTCTGGTCGCTACGCAGGGAATGGTTGGAATTTCAATGACCGTTGACAGCACACGGATTCAGGATTGTTTGCGTGCGGTGTTCGATTTTCTTGAAAAAGAAGGCGCAAAGCACAATATTGATGTCACCCGGCTCGGCACTTACGCGGCTTCGGCAAATGTCACGCAGGGTGCAGAATATTTGATGAGCGAAACTGTGGCGAAAGGGATTAAAGCGGCAGTTTTGTATTATGGCGGCGTGCCAAATATGGCTTATCGAAAAGATTTACCCGTTTTGTTTGTTGTTGCTGAAACCGATTTCACCCGAAATCCGCAACAATATGCGAACCTGTGGCAAAAAGTCAGCGAATCGCGTGCGCCCTGGACGGTGATGTTTGCCAGTCGAATGCCGCACGCTTTTGACGCTTTTGCCGACAATGACGAATCGCGCAGAATCATTCAACAAACCCTCAATTTTTGGAAAACAAATCTTGAACCTGTTCCGCAACCGAGTTGGAAACCTTCGTTTGCGCGTGAAATTTTAGCCGCGAGTTATGGCGGTAATTCAGCTAAGGTGGTTGAATTATTGACTCGATGGATTGCCGAAAACCCAACAGACCCCGTAGGTTATCATCAATACGGGAATGTTTTGATGCAGCTCCAACGGTTTGACGAAGCAAATACGGCGTTTGAAAAATCCCTCGAACTCGGCGGAACGGACGGCGGAACTTTTCTAGGACTCGGACAAATCCGCGTCCGACAAAAGCGTTACGAAGAAGCGGTCAATTATTTTACGAAAGCCATCGAAAACGGAGCGCGTTTTGGCGGAGCATATATCCAACTGGCAACTGCTCAAATTGGAATCAACCGTTTCGACGAAGCCGTGAAAACCTACGAAAATTCAATCCAAAGAGGAGTTTTGCCAAAAGCGACAGGTTATTACAACATCGCTTGTGTCTATTCGCTCGGCAAACAAACGGATAAAGCGTTTGAATGGCTCAACAAAGCGATTGATGAAGGATTTACAAATCGCAACACTTTTGAGACGGATGAAGACCTTGCGCCAATTCGTTCCGATACGCGTTTCCCACAAGTTTTAGCCAGATTGCCGAAAGCAACGAATTAAACTCATTGAAAGTAAAGAGTTTTTGGGAGAAATTGCGGGTGGAATAATTTAAGAGCAAGAGTTTATCGAGGAGCAAAAATTATGAAAATAAAGAGTTTATTAATGATGGCAGGTCTATTGCTAATTTTGGCGAGTAATATTTTTAGTCAACGCATAACTACCCCGCGACCTGTTAGTCCAGCGGCTGAATTAAAACAGACGATTGGGCTTTCGCAAGTCACGGTGAATTATTCGAGACCGCGTTTGACGCTCAATGGCGTTGACCGAACAGATAAAATTTGGGGAACTCAAGTTCCGTATGGATTAACGAATTTGGGGTTTGGGACGGCAACCAAAGCTCCGTGGCGGGCGGGCGCAAACGAAAATACTGTCATTACCTTTAGTGATGACGTAAAAATCGAAGGAAAAACTCTCGCGGCGGGGAAATACGGTTTTCATATCATTGTCTATGAAGGGAATAAAGCGACGCTTATTTTCTCTAAAAATTATACCTCGTGGGGCAGCTTTTATTATGACGACAGCGAAGATGCTTTGCGGGTTGATATTACGACCAAAGAAATTCCAAATACCGAAGTTTTAACATATCAATTTACTGAAATGGGTGCGGATTTCGCGGTCTTGGCTTTATCTTGGGAGAAAAAACAATTTCCTTTTAAACTCGAATTTGATGTCCAAAAAATAGTTTTGCAAAACTTTAGAAATGAACTGCGTTCAACCGCAAGTTTTACTTGGCAAGGCTTTGACGATGCGGCAGCCTATTGTCTGCAAAATCAAATCAATTACGAAGAAGCAATCAAATGGAGCGATGCTTCAATCAGGCTCAGCGGAAATTTCAAAAATCTCTCAACCAAAGCGCAATTATTAACGGCATCAGGCAAAAAAGCCGAAGGCGACAAGATACTTGACGATGCGGTTGCAGTTGCTAACCAAACTGAAATCAACAATTTAGGTTATCAATTGCTCGGTCAAAAAAATTATCCGTTGGCTATCAAGTATTTCATTCTAAACACGCAAAAATATCCAACTGATGCCAATTCTTTCGACAGTTTAGGCGAGGCTTATAAGATTGCAGGCGATAAGGAAAACGCCATCAAAAATCTCAAAAAAGCATTGACCTTAAATCCTCCGCCAGCCGTGAAAGCCAATTCTGAAAAGCTGTTGAAGGAATTGGGGGCTTTATAGGAGATTGATGAAAAAATATGAGCGTCTTTATGACCAAGAAACTATTATCGTCAAAAGTAGATTTACAAATTATGGAATATTTCAATTTACACAATCGTTGGTCAGTCAAAACGTCCAGCCTGAAAAGAAAAATATTTTTGGTTTCCGTTATCTTTCTTAGTTTTGCCGCCGAAATTTTGGGTCAACAACCTGCCACAGAGAAGGCTGAGCAGCGGGTTCGGGCTTATGTTGCAGCGTTGAATTCAAATAAACCGCCGGAATGGCGTAAGTTTATCAATGAAAATTACACAAAATCTGCGCTGGAAAGAGTTCCGATTGATACCAGATTAGGATATTTTTACCGTGTTTATGACGAAACTCGCGGAATGAATATTCAAAGCATAAGTCCGAGCAAACCGAATGAAATTGTCGTTATTGTCAAAAGTAATTTGACCGGGGACGATTATGAACTAATTGTTCAGGTTGAAGAGCAATCGCCTTTTTTGCTCAATTCTATTCGATACACACCAAAACCGCCTGTAAATAAAAAAATGTCTGAGCAGGAGATTGTCAAAGAGCTTGATAATTATTTGAAGAAGCTCGCCGATGCGGATGTTTTTTCCGGTGCGGTTTTGCTGGCTTGCGGTAATAATATCCTTTTTGAAAAAGCCTTTAGTGAAGCCAATAAAGATTTTAAGGCACTGAATAATGTCAACACTAAATTCAATCTCGGCTCGATGAATAAGATGTTCACTTCCGTGGCTATTGCCCAACTGGTCGAAGCTGGAAAACTATCTTTTGATGATCCGCTAGGAAAATTTATGCCCGATTTTCCAAGTAAAGAAGCCTCGGAGAAGATAAAAATCAAGCATCTTTTGTCGCATACATCCGGTTTGGGAAGTTATTTTAACCAGACATTTTTCGATACCTCTCGCACTCGTTTTCGCTCGGTTGATGATTTTCTCGAACTCGCCAAAGACGAAAAAATGGCGTTTGAACCGGGCTCCCGCTGGGCTTACAGCAACACGGGAATGCTCGTTTTGGGTAAAGTTATCGAGAAAGTTTCGGGTCAAAATTATTTTGATTACATCCGTAAAAATATTTATAAAAAAGCCGGGATGACCAGTTCCGATTCATATAATCTTGATGGCATTAACCCGAATCTGGCTGTCGGTTACGAAAAAACTTACACGGAGCAAGGAATTGTTTTCGGCAATAATATTTTTTTGCACGTCATTCGCGGCGGACCTGCCGGCGGCGGTTATTCGACCATCGGGGATTTATTTAGATTTGCCAAGGCTCTGCGCGAAGGAAAATTGATTAGTGCGGAAAATGTCAAAACTATGACTACCGCAAAACCGGAGCTAAACTCTCCCGATTACGGTTATGGATTTATTATTGACACTAATCCCGAAACTTTTGGACATAGCGGGGGTTTTCTGGGAATCAGTTCAGAATTGATTATGTTTGCCAATTCAGATTGCACAGCAGTTGTCCTTTCAAATTACGGGTCCGGCTCACAGCTTGTAACCGAAAAAATCCGCCGATTTATCCAATTATGTGCCGATTGCCAAACGGCAAAAAATTAGAAAAAGGTTTATGAGAAAGATTAAAGTCAATCTAAATAAATTGAACAAAAAAATCATTGTAATTAGCTCATTTATTTTGCTTCTATTTATTAGCAACACATTTATTTCGTTTAGCCAGACTCCAGAGGAAACTGAACGCATCAAAGGTTGGAATTCTGATATTGAGGCGTTGCTTTCAAAGATGAAGTCAGATCATATAGTTTATAAAACCAAACCATTTCCTGCGGCTTTGATTAATTCCGCTGCAAATCTTAAAGCAAATATCAGTAAATACAGTGATGAAAGAATGCTGCTTGAATTACAACAACTTGCTTGGTATATGCAAGATGGACATTCTTACGTTCTTCCGCTGTCGCAAAAAATACCCGCTCATATTATTCCTTTAGATTCTTACATATTTTCTGATGGTCTTTTCGTGATAAATGCGGATGACGCGAATAAAGAATTGATTGGGGCGAAAATTATTTCGATAAACGGAATAAAATCAGAAAAACTTCTTAAAGATATGAATGGTTATGTCCATCAGGATAATAAATATACCGTTCAATGGTTTGCACCTTCCTATCTTAAATTCCGAAGTGTTTATGAAAGATACGGTTTAAAATCTGATTCCAAATCGGTAAATATCAAGTTTATGAAAGCGGATAAAACCGTCTTTACCAAAGCAGTAGATTTTGTTCCTATCTACAAATTTTCACAGTATCCCAAAGCTCGAACCTTCCAAACTGGCAAGCCCCGAAACAGTCCCATTGTATATGAGTAAGATGGATGATTTCTATTGGTTTACAAAGTTAAATAACGAGGTCGTTTATCTTCAATTTAATCAAGTGTTACATAAAAAAACTGAGTCACTTTTCGATTTCGGGAAACGACTGGATACTTTTTTGAGAACGGAGAAACCGAAACTTCTGATAATAGATGTCAGGTATAACAATGGCGGAAGTTTGGAATATCTAACAGATTTAGTTGAAGCCGTAAAAAATTTTGAACGTCAAAACAAGCAATCCAAAATTGTTGTGATAACGGGTCGTAATACTTTTTCAGCCGCACAAATATTTATTAATTTGCTCGACAAAGAAACCAACGCAATTTTTGCGGGCGAACCATCCGCATCCAGTCCCAATTTTGTAGGTGAAGGCAATTATTTTACCTTACCTTGGAGCGGTGCCGCAGGAAGCATCTCAAATGTGTATCACGAAACAATTCCAGGAGATACGAGAAAATGGATTGAACCCGAAATCAAAGTGCAACTCTCTTCAAAGGAATATTTTAGAAACGAAGACCCGGTAATAAAAGAAATTTTGACAAAATTCGTTGTTCAACCGTGAAATTTATGAAGAAAAAATGGATACAAAAATGCGACATTGACCAAAACAATCTGCCAATCCCAACGCAGATCGTTTCCAATCGAGCGTTTATGTCAATGCGAATCATAATTTTTGTCATCATATTTATCTTTATCCTGAATGGACACAATGCTTTAGCTTTTCAATCAGATAACGGCAGGTTGATAAGTCAGGAAGCCTATCAATTTCCAAATTATCAAGCGGCGGTTGAAAAAACGGATGTCGAAAAATACACCACGCAAGCAGATTATGAAAAAGCCGTAACGGATAAAAAGTTTGAGTTTTCCAAAATAACTTATCTGAGCGATGGTCTGAAAGTAAAAGCGTATCTCTATAAACCTAAGAAACTAAATGCCAAACTCCCTGTTATCGTATTCAATCGCGGAAGTTTTGTGAGAGGAGATATTGCGCCTGAACTAATCGTATTTTTCCGTCGTCTCGTATCTGAGGGTTTTGTGGTAGTTGCGCCAATGTATCGCCAAAGTGATGGCGGAGAAGGGCGGGACGAAATGGGCGGCGGCGATTTGAACGATTTGATGAATGTCGTGCCGTTGATAAAGTCTTTCGATTTTGCCGATACAAACAATCTTTTTTTATACGGCGAATCACGGGGTGGAATAATGACTTATCTCGCTCTGAGACGAAAATTCCCAGCAAATGCGGCGGCGGTTTTTGGCGCAACTTCAAATTTAGAAAGTTTTCTAAATGATAATGCCAAAGCCTTTACGTCAAAAGTTTTGAATCAGATTTGGGTTGATTATGACCAAAACAAAGAAAAAATTCTAACCGACAGATCTGCTATCAAGTGGGCGGACGAAGTAAATATTCCGCTTTTGATAATGCACGGCGGAAACGATTCGCTCGTCAATCCGTTGCAATCATTGACGTTTGCCGAAAAATTACAAGGCTTAGGGAAAACCTATCAACTGAAAATTTTCGCGGGTGACAACCACATTTTGACAACAAATCAAGTGGAAAGAGACCGCGAAACTGTCAGTTGGTTTAAATCTTTTTTGAAATAGGACTGATTATTTTTTATGAAAAAAGTTTTAGTAGTAACTATCTTGATGGTATCAATTTCATTGTCGATTTTTGCACAAAAAGATGATGCAAAAGAGGCTTCAAGCAATGTTATTTATCTTCCGAAACCGACTGGAAAATACGCTGTCGGGACAGTCACCTACAATTGGACTGATGATTCACGCACTGAAATTACAATCCAAGATACAAAAGATAAACGTGAAATAATCGCTCAAATCTGGTATCCCGCTGTCAGGGATGAAAAATTACCGAGGTCGCCATACTTTTCGTCTTTAGACACAGTTTTATCATGGCTTCGGACAAAGTCTAAAGAAAATAACGATTCATTTTCAAAGCAAACAACGATGTTGGAGCGGTTGAGTAGTGTAAAGACAAACTCATTTCTAACGGCAAAACTGCCGAAACAAAAATTTCCCGTTTTAATATTTTCTCCTGGCGGAAATATGTCACGCCATTTCTATACAGTTTTGATGGAAGAAATGGCGAGTCGCGGATTTGTAGTTGCGAGCATTAGCCATAAACACAGCGGATTGGACTTTTTTCCCAACGAAGGATTGGTAACATCAAGTTCAAGATGGGTGAGACCCGCCGAATTAAAAACTAAAGTAGAGAAGGACCGTTTTTGGGAACCGCTGGCTGATACGCAAGCTAAGGATGCTGTATTTGTTTTCAATCAAATGATAAATCTCAACAAATACGATTCAAACAACCTCTTTACGAATCGGCTTGACACAAAACAAGTAGCAATTTTAGGACATTCACGCGGGGTCAAAACGGTGGCGCGGACGTTAGCTATTGATAAGCGTTTCAAGGGAGGCATTATGTTTGACAATCTCCCGGCATGGAATTCGCCCAAAACTGAGCCACATCAGCCGGTGATGATGATTCGCCCGGCAGATTGGGATGAAGAATCGGTTTCGGACTTACAAACCTTCTTTAATTCAAGAAATACAGATGGTTTTGACGTAACTATCGAAGGTAGCGTTCATATGAATTTCTCCGATTTCCCCATAGTTTATCCTGAACAGGCTAAATCGAAAATCGAAAATCAAAAGGCTTACCAAATTACTTACGATTACATATTTGCCTTTCTCGGAAAATACTTAAAGGGGAAAGACTCACTTCTTTTAAACAAGAAGTCGCAGGGCTATAAGGAAGTTGAGGTCAATTTTTACACCTCGGAATCAAATCGTAGAGGCAAGCAAAGTAAAGAACTAATTTTAAAAAAATAAAAGAGGCTGTCTGCTTTACAAGCTGATATGTTGCCTGACAGAACCCAATTTATGAAGAAGAAAAAATGGATTCAAAAATGTGAAATTGACCAAAACAATTTGCCGATTCCGACGCAGATTGTTTCCAACGAAGAATTTGCGCCGATTGACCAAACTATTGAGCAAAAAAGGGTTGAGAATCGCTTGCTCGAACTTGCCAGCGACAGTTCCAAGCGGCTCGGCATCAGTCGCCGTCAATTTCTTGCCTCGACGGGCGGAATGGCGGCGGCTTTTCTTGCGCTCAATTCGGTGTTTGGTGAATATTTCAAAGTTGACGCATCCGAACTTTTTGAATCAACCGCCACGGATGAAAAATTTCCGAAAACTCCGTTTATTTTCGACATTCACACACATCACGTTGCCGCGCCAAAGGTTATCGAAATTCCTGCTTTGCTCCGTTATCGTGAAGTCGGCGGGATTTGGGGCAACACCAGTTTAGTCGGCAAAGAGCATAATTGGGAAGACCTTTATTTGGCAAATTACATCAAGGAAATGTTTCTTGATTCGGATACTTCGATGGCAGTCATTACGGGTTTGCCTGCCAAAACCGACGATCAAAATGTGCTGACACCCGCCGAAATGTTTGAAACCCGCGCCGAAATCAACGGCTTGGCAAAATCGAAACGTCTGCTTGCACACGGAACTTTTTCGCCCGATTTGGGCAAATCTGAACTCGAATCAATGCACCGCCAATTTGAGCAACTAAAACCCGAAGCCTGGAAAGGCTATCCCGGTCAACCGCTCGCTGATGGAAGCGTTGGTTGGTGGATGGACGATGAAAAAATCGCCTATCCGTTTTACGAATATTCGCGCAAAATTGGGATTAAAAACATCTGCGTTCACAAAGGCTTGCCGTTGCCTGGTTGGGAAATTGAACATTCCAGCCCGAAAGATGTCGAAAAAGCCGCGAAAGATTTTCCCGATTTGAATTTTCTGATCTATCACGCCGGTTTCAAAGGTGTCCGTGACGCGCTCCCAGCAGTCGAAGACGATTTTCGCACGAAAACCAACATCCCTTGGATAACGGATCTGTGCGAGATGCAAAAACGCAATCCGAAGATGAAAAACGTCTATATGGATTTGGGAACAACCTTTGGAATGACGGTCATCACACAACCGAAACTCTGCGCGTTTATGCTCGGTTTAATGATTCAAGGGTTTGGCGAAGACCGCGTTTTGTGGGGAACGGATTCAATTTGGTGGGGCAGTCCGCAATGGCAAATCGAAGCCTTTCGCCGTCTGCAAATGCCCGAAGATTTGATTAAACGGTTCGGCTTTAAACCATTGACTGATGAGGTCAAAGCTAAGATTTTCGGGCTAAATTCGGCGAAAGTTTACGGCATTGATGTCAAAGCGAAAATGAACGCGATTCCAACGGATTATGTGACGAAAATGAAAGCGAAGTATCGAGCGGAAGGTGCGCGACCTTCAAATACGCAATATGGGTGGATTAAGCAGTAAAAGAAATAAACGTGAAATGAAAAAAATAGTGGCTTTGAAAATAGTAATTTTCCTTTTGGTGAACTTGGTTTTGTGCTGGACTGTCTCCGCGCAATCAGCCAAGAGCTTTCAATTCAACAACTGTCAATGGTTTGACGGAAAATCTTTTAAGGCGAGAACAATGTATTCAGTGAATGGGATTTTGAGCAATTCGAAACCCAAGCAGGTTGATGAAGTAATTGATTTGAAAAACAATTTCATCATTCCGCCTTTTGGCGAAGCGAATAATCATAATCTGGGTGGGGTCAGAGGGTTAGAGGCACAAATTAAACAGTATTTACGCGATGGAGTCTTTTACTCGCAAAATCTTCATTACGTCAGAGAATTAACTTTGCCGATTTTGGATAAAGTCAATACTCCATTGAGCGTTGACGTAGCCTACGCGCACGCCGGGACTTGGTGCGTCAGGTGGTCACGTTGTCGAGCTTTACGAAAATCTTTTTAAGCGAGGTGTTTTCCCGAATTGGAAGGCTGAAGACCTTGATACAAAGGCGTTTTTTATTATTGACAGTCCGCAAGATTTAGAAAAGAAATGGGATGCGGTGCTGGCGGGGAAGCCGAATCTCATTAAAGTTTATCTCGAATATTCTGAGGAATACGAAAAGCGCAAAAACGATGCGAAATTTTACGGTCATCGCGGACTTGACCCGCAAATCCTGCCTTTGATTGTCAAAAAAGCACACAGCGAAGGTTTAAAAGTTACGGCTCATATCGAAACCGCCGCCGATTTTTACAATGCTTTGCTGGGCGGAGTTGACGAGATTGCACACTTGCCAGGTTACAGAATTGATGAAAACGAAAATGTATCTCAATTCCAAATTGCTGATGCCGATGCGCGTTTAGCGGCTAAAAAAAGAGTCGCCGTGATGACGACAACCGTTTTGAGCAGAGATATTTATCCAAAAAATCCTGAGCGTTTGAAAATTGTTCAAGAAAACCAAATAAGACATCTGAAGCTATTAAAAAAATACGGTGTGCGGATAATTGTCGGAAGCGACAGTTTGCGCGATGACTCTCTGGCGGAGGCGATGAATCTGTTGAACTTTTAACATTTTCGATAATCTGGCTTTGCTAAAAATGTGGAGCGAGGAAACGCCCAAGAGTATTTTCCCCAAACGCAAAATCGGCTTTTTGAAACACGGCTTTGAGACAAGTTTTTTGGCTTTGGAGTGTAATCCGCTTGAGAATTTTGAATGCAGCAAAAAAATAAATTTGCGGCTCAAACAAGGGCAGTTGATACAACTGAATTAGTTATCAAAATTGCAAAAGGGTTGAATATTTGGCTAAAAAACAGGAAGAAAATATGAAATTATCATTCGTAAAAATCAAAACATTTGGCTTGCTTTTGTTATTCATTGCAATAACGCAAATGGCTCAAGCGCAACAGTTACAGACACTTTCCCTTCCGCCCGATTCGCCTCGTTGGGAATTCGCAAGCGGAAGCCAAACCTGCCGAATATTTGGGGCGCAAGAGCCTTTATCTAAACGGCGGCGCGGCGACTGTGAAAGATTTTGAGATGCGTGATGGCGTGATTGATGTTGATGTGGCTACCCCCGCCAATCGTGGATTTTTCGGGATTCAGTTCCGAATCGGCAACGATGGAAAGGATGCCGAATGGATTTATCTGCGCCAACATAAATCGGGGCTGGCGGATGCAATGCAATATACGCCCGTCCTCAACACCGGACTAAATTGGCAAATTTATAGCGGTAAAGGATTTATCGGTGCGGTTGATATTCCGAAAGAAACTTGGTTTCACCTGCGCTTGGAGGTGACAGGCGCACAAGCGAAGTTCTATGTCAAAGATATGGAAAAGCCTGCGCTGGTCATCAACGATTTGAAAAGCGGCGTGCAGAAAGGGCAGATTGCACTTGCCGTTTTGACGGGCGCGACTTATTTTTCAAATTTTGAGGTGCGCGAAACTCCACCCGTAACTTGGGAACGCCGACCACCACCGATGCCTGCGGGAACTTTGACCAAGTGGAGTTTGTCGCCATCCTTTGACGCACTAGCCCGAAAGCTCGAACAGCCGCTTTCGCCGGCGGAAGCCAAAACTATTCAATGGCAGGAAGTTGAGGCAGAATCGCCCGGCTTTGTCGCCATCAATCGTTATCGTGAGAGTCCACATCCGCGAGTTACATTTGCCAACGATTTTTCAAAAAGATTAGACCCGCAAACGGGAATGAAAGTCGTCTATGCGCGAACCAACATCAAATCCGAAAGTGACCAAATCAAAAAACTTTATCTTGGTTACAGCGATGATCTCAGCGTGTTTTTGAACGGCAAAATTCTCTATCGTGGACGGAGCGCACAGAATTTCCGCGATCCTGGATTTTTGGGAATTATGGACGCTGAAAACGATGCACTGTATCTTCCGTTGAAAAAAGGCGATAACGAATTGGTGCTTGCCGTCAGTGAACTCGGCGGCGGTTGGGGATTTATTTGCCGTTTGGCGGATGTGGAGGGCTAGTATGTCAAGAAAAATATTTATCATAGTGGTTAGCTTTTTGCTTTTGATTACTTTTTTCCAAACGGCGAACTCGCAGGATTTTCGTAAGGATTTAGAAAAAGCCGATGACGGTTTGGGCAAAGCGTGGATGGCAAAAGATGCGGATGCCTTGATTACATTTTACGAAGATGAGGCAACCTCAATGTGGACGAGCGAGCCTTTGCAAAAGAAAAAAGGAATCCGCGAATTTTGGATAAAACAATGGAAAGACCCGAATTTTCAAATCCTTTCGGGCGAGCGCACAGTTTTCATCATTTCCGAATTAGGCGATTTGGCGTTTATGCAAGGCACTTCAAGTTATCGGCTTTCAAGAGGGCAAAAAGTTGTAATCGCTCAGGGAAATTGGTTCGCAATTTGGAGAAGGCAGAAAAATGGAGAATGGAAAATTTTGGCGGACGGGTTTAACTCGGCAAAAGAAACTTCGGAAGAAAAAAGGAATTGAAAATCAAGGCATTTCAACAGTCGGATGAGAAAAAATAAAATGTTGAGAATTAAACTAAAAAATCAAATTCAAATGTGGATCTTTTTGCCGTTCGGTAGATCTGAAGGAATAAAAAAACTTAGGTTTTGCACAGTTTTGGCGGTCCTTTTGATGTGCGGTAGTCTTTTCGCGCAAAATAATCCGTCCGAAATTATCGAAAATTCGCTTCAGGCAATTGGCGGAAAAAAAGAAATCGCCAAAATTCATAGCATTCAGGCGATTGCCGATTGCGTTGGACCAAACGGAAATTACACAACCGAGATTTATTCGGCGAAAAAATCGCGCTTGATTTTCAAACAGATTCGAGCAAATGGTGATGTTTATTTGGGGCAAACAAACGGGCAAATATTTTGGACAAAAGACGAAAAAAGCGGAGATTTTTCGCTTGCCGACACCAAAGAAGCGTTTGTTTGGCGGTCGCACGATTTTCAATTTTTGGCGTTGGAAATTGCTGAAAGATTTAAAAATTTGACATTTGCGGGCGAGGAAAATTTTAACGGAAAATCGGCGATTCAGTTACGCGGAACGGACGAACTTGGCAAAGCGGCGGACATTTTTTTTGATAAAGAAACGAAATTGATGCTCGGTTTTACGATTCAAAATCCGTTCAGCGAACAGCCTGAGCCGATTCGGATGGTTTTTAACGAATGGAAACAAATCGGCAAAGTAAAGCTCCCATCAAAAGTTACGGCAACCGATAAAAAAGGCGATTTTGTGC
>CAVZXI010000032.1:0-525480 GCA_963779235.1 Pyrinomonadaceae bacterium | reverse complement strand
CCTTGGGGAGAGGATGCCCGACAGGGCAGGTGAGGGGGCCTGTGCCACAGAATTGCATAGCCCGGGCCACTCTGCCTCTCGCCGACACAATGTCCTGCTAACGGCCTGCCCGGTTGGCCACCGTGTCAGGCAACCGTGCTGTGCGTGCCCGTGATCAGACGGCGCAGGCCCGTGGGCAGTGTCGCGATGCTGCGTTTCAGGCCTTCGCGCAGCCAGGCGACGTAGAGGTCCACGTACAGCCGGCCGAGCGGAGAGATCGCCAGCGTGTAGTCGCGCACGGCGACGGTGCCATCCGCCATTTCCATCTTGTAGATGTGCTTCGGCGCGAGGAAATCATAGACCGCGACCCCGTCGTGGAAGGCCCGTTCGAGATTGACGTCGAGATGGTGGTTGCCGACGCCGTACTTCTCGAACTTCAGGCCATAAGCCAGGATATGTACGGCGCGACGGCCTTTGCAGGTGATCGAGACGTTGGCGTCGCAGCCTTCGCCATTCGACTTCAGCAGCGAGATCTGCACGCCGCAGGGGCGCGTGGTCGAGGCGATGGCGTCGGCGAAGAAGCCATCGATGCGCTCGTCCTTGAAGGCCTTCGAGACCAGACGCCTTGTGATTGAGCCAGGCGCGTTTCAGCGTCATGGTCAGGCGGACGGCGTCGCGGGCCTCATCATTGGCGGTCAGCCAGCGGGTTTCAAGCGGACCGCGCTCTTCCAGGCGGCGCAATTGCCGGCGGCGGTTCTTGCGCAGCTTGGCTGAGGAGCGTGCTTCGAACTGTTCGTACGTCTTGCAGGCCGCGAGGTCGGCGTAGGGGGCTTCTTCCTCCGCCGTGACAGCGAAGCCGAAGCCTGCGAGATAAGGCGCGATGGCCGCGTCCGCACGCACCTTGGCGAGGCGCATGACGTCGAACGGCTGGCGCTCGCGCAGATGGCTCCAGGCGGTTTCGATGACGGCTTTGGCGTCGGGGATGTCATCGATCAGGATGTCGCCGTATTGGCTGACGGGTGCCCCATGAAGGCCAGTTGCGTGAGCTTGGCGACCCGTTCCGCGACCAGCGGCATGACCAGAATCAGACGGCCGTTGCGCCGTGCCGTGACGATGGCCAGGCGATCGTCGGCGCCGAGGTAGTGGTTGGCCCAGTGCCACAGCCAGTTGAAACCGATGAACATCTGCTCGCCGCGGCCGGCACGGTCGAACAGGCTGTTCCAGTCGGCGTCGAGCGCGTCGAAGCCCGCGCGTGTGGTGATCAGGTCGTAGCGGGTGACGGCCTCAGTGCCGGGCGCAGTTCCGTGACGGTCGCGGGGCGGGCCGGCGGCGGCGGCGGCGATTCGATCAGGGTAAAGGCGGCGGCTGACATGCGTGACCTCGCGACAAGCGATGCGAGGGGTGCAGCAAAGCGCGTGCCAGGGTCGGACGCAGGCAAGTGGACGAGGATCGCAACGACAAACGGCGCGCCGTCAGGCGCGCCGTCAATCGGTCGGAGGCGTGGATTCAATTCTTCTTCGGATCGTCCGGGTTGCTGGTTGCGGCGGCGACCATCGCCGCCCCGCCCATCACCACCACGACCTTGTCCGTCGCCGCGCCTGTTGGCATCCGCCGCGGCCGGCGGACCACCTTGCGGCTGATTGACTGGCGGTTTGGCCCCGCGCGCGGCTTCCTGCTGCTGGCGGATGACATCCTGCTGGCGTCGCGCGGCGTCCTGTTGCTGGCGAGCCGCGTCCTGCTGGCGACGGATCGTTTCCTGCTGCTGGCGGGTCGCGTCCTGCTGGCGGCGGGCCGCCTCCTGCTGCTGCCGCAGCGCATCCTGACGCGCTGTATCCTGTTGACGGCGGGCCGCCTCCTGCTGCTGGCGCAAGGTGTCCTGCTGGTTCCGCGCGGCCTCCTGCTGACGACGCAGGGTATCCTGCTGCTGACGGCTCACCTCGAGCTGGCGGCGCGTCTGCTCCTGTTGCTGGCGGGCTTGCTCCTGCTGCTGCTGCAGTTGGCGCGCCTGATCCTGTTGGCGACGGGCCGCGTCGTCATCGCCGCGACGATCGCGACCGCCATCGCGGCGGGTGTCGTCACGACGATCCGGACCACGATTGCCGTCACGGTTGTAATCCGGGCGTCCACCATCGCGCCCTCCGCGCGTCCAGTCCGGACGCGGCGCGACATTGACCTGCGGCGTGCGGCCGTCGCGACGCTCCGCGCCCCACACCGGACGCTGTATTCTCGGCGCATCCGTGCGTGCGACGACGCGCGGGCGGAACACCGGCACTTCCGTCTGCGAGCGCATGTGGCGCCAGCCGTAGTCACGCGAACTGCCGACCGGCTTCAACGTCACCACCGGAACCGTGCGTCCGGCCCAGCGCCCGACGCGGCGATGGTCGATGCCGGGATGGAAGATGCGGCCGCGATCAACGCGATGATGGAAGCCGACATGGCGCGTGTTGCGCCACACCGTTGAATAGCGCGACACCGGCAGGATGTGGCGATAGAGGCCCGGCAGGAACATCACGGCGGGGGCGGCAAACACCCAGTAGCGGGAGTACCGCGGGCTGTCGTAGGCCGTCGCGTTGACGCGCAGGCTATCGCCGTCAAGCACGCTGTCCGGCGGCAGGGGTGCCCAGCCGACCGTGTCTTCGCTCTCGCGCCACTGCACCCATGCCGGCGCCCACTCGGTGCCGGGGATCCACAGCCACTCTTCCTCGTTGTCATCGAACACCCAGCGGCCGTAGTGGAACGGGGCCCAGCCCCATTCTTCCTCGGCGACCCAATACCAGCCGTGGTCATCCGTCCACGACCAGTGGCCGCGTGTGTACGGACGCCAATCATTCTCGACATCCGGACGCCAGACCTCACCATAACGCGGGTGCTCGAACCATTTCCCGTAGGGCGCGAGTTCGCGATGGAACGTCTCAAGATCAACTTCGCCTTCGGGTCCAGCCTGCGCGACGGCCGGTGCGCTGCCGGTCGTGGTGGTGACGATGGCCGCGGGCGTGCCGACAGCCAGCGCCAGCATCAGCGCACGAAGCCAAGGCGCGCGTCGCGAAGATGAAAGTAACTTGGTCATGTGGCCTCCCAGCCATTCCCGCCGCGCTTGCGGCAAACCCCAGCAACTCGATTACGCGGCCGATGTGGCAGCCAGACGGTCTCGCCATGAACTATAGATGAATATTTCCGCGCGACAAACCCAAGTTGTGGTCCTGCGGAGGCCCTCTCGGCTATAACGCGCCGACCACCACTGGAGCCTCGCGATGCGCGTCGATCTCAACTCGGACATGGGCGAAAGCTACGGCGCCTGGACGCATGGGTGACGATGCGGCGATGCTGAAGATCGTCACGTCGGCCAATGTCGCCTGCGGCTTTCATGGCGGCGACTGGAACGTGATGCACGAGACCGCGCGCGTCGCCAAAGCCAACGGCGTCGCCATCGGCGCGCATCCCTGCTTCAACGATCGCGACGGCTTCGGCCGTCGCGTCATCCGCGGCGACAGCATGGCCGAGATCGAGCGCATGGTCGCCTACCAGATCGGCGCGCTGCAGGCGATCGCCGCCATGGCCGGGCACACGGTCACGCACGTCAAGGCGCACGGCAGCCTCGGCAACCTGACCAACGAGGAGGACGACTTCGCGCTATGCCATCGGCAACGCCATCAAGGCCGTTGATCGCTCGCTGGTGTTACATCACCATGCCCGGCCGCAACACCGAGCGCATCGCCGATAAGCTCGGCTTGAAGCAGGCGCGCGAATTCTTCGCCGATCGCACCTACGACGACAACGGCCAACTGACCTCACGCAAGAAAACCGGCGCCGTCATCCACGACGCCGACTTCGCCGCCAGACGCGTGCTGCAGACGCTCGCCGATCGCGCCATCACGACCGTCAACGGCACGCGTCTAGCCTGTCGAAATCGACACCATCTGCGTGCACGGCGACACCCCGACCGCTGTCGCCATGGCCCGGGCGGTCCGCACAGCGCTGGAGAAGCAAGGCGTTGCGCTGAAGCCGTTCGTCGCGCCGTAAAGGTAACACAGGACCGATCCACACGGGCCGGATCGGTCCCATGCGTCTTATGCGGTCATCACGATCGAGCCGGTGGTTTTGCGGCCTTCGAGATCGCGGTGGCACTGCACGGCGTCTTTCAGGGCGTAGGTGTGGTTGACGTTGATCTTGACGATGCCCTTGGCGACGACATCGAACAGGTCGTTGGCGGTCTCGAGCAGTTCGGCGCGCGAGGCGGTGTAGGTGACGAGTGTCGGGCGCGTGACGTAGAGCGAGCCCTTGCCGGCGAGCAGGCCGAGATTGAAGGCTCGATCGCGCCCGGAGCGTTGCCGAACGAGACGAACAGGCCGAGCGGCTTGATGCAGTCGAGCGACTTCGGGAAGGTGTCCTTGCCGACGCTGTCATAGACGACGTCGCACAGCTGGCCCTTGGTGATGTCCTTCACGCGCTGGACGAAATCCTCCTTCGAGTAGTCGATGCAATGGGCCGCGCCATGGTCGAGCGCGAGCTTGCACTTGTCAGCGCCGCCGGCGGTGCCGATCATGGTGCCGCCGAGATGCTTGACCCACTGCGACGCAATCAGGCCGACGCCGCCGGCTGCTGCGTGCCACAGCAAGGTGGTGCCCGGGCCGACGCGGTAGGTGCGCTTGATCAGGTAGCGCACGGTCATGCCCTGCAGCATCATGGCCGCCGCCGTCTTGTAGTCGATACCGGCCGGGCATCTTGACCACCCGGTCCGCCGGCATCAGTCGCTCGGTCGCATAGCCGCCGCCGCAGCCCGCGTAGGCGACGCGGTCACCGACTTTGAGGTCGGTCACGCCTGCGCCGACTTCGATCACCTCGCCGGCGCCTTCGCTGCCCGGGATAAACGGCATCTGCTGCGGATAAAGTCCCGAGCGATGATAGGTATCAATGAAATTTACACCAATCGCATGCTGTTTGAGTTTGACTTGACCTGCACCGGGCAGCCGGCACCTGCACCTCTTCGTACTTCATGACCTCCGGGCCGCCGTGGGCCTGGATGCGGATGGCGTGCGCCATGGGGAACTCCTTGCGGGTGCTGGCTTGTCGGATACTGGGTTGACTGCGATGCGGACGACCCGGATGGCGAGAATGCGGCCAGTCGGCCACATCGATGCCATGCCGAGCGTCTAACGCCACTGAGGCGATGCGACTGCAAGAGGGACCTATGTCATTGAGATCAGCTGCGCCGCTGCGCGCCGATTTTGGCTCGACATTGTCGGCCTTGGCCTTGGCTGGCTGCTCCAGCATCCGTCGGTGAGACCCGACAACGCCCCCGTCGCGCAGAACTACGGCTGCATCGACGACAGCAAGCAGTGCGTTGACCAGCGGCAAGCCCAACTGCGCCACTTGCAGGCCGACCGCGCCCGCGCCTGGGTCCGCCAGCCCGCCTCGATCGGCAGCTATGCCTCGGGCGTCCGCCTGTTCGCGTTCAAGACCGAGAAGCAGCGGCTGAGCTGCGATGAACTCGCCGTCGGCCGCCGCGAGGCCGATCAGGCGCCCGGCGCGCTGCGCAGCCCGCAAGCGCAATCGATCCAACCGGGTATCCGCAACCGCAGCCTGATGCTCGCTGACGACGTGGCAAGGAATTGACGCGCGAAGCGCAGCGCCGCTGCCGAGCTTGAGGAGGCGGTCAGTCGCCGCCATCGCCACCGCTGTCGCAGCTTTCAGTGTCGAAAAGACCATCGCCGCCACCGCTGCGATTTAAGACACCGAGATCGACGAGGACGACATAAAAGCCACAAGAAATCAGTCCGAGGCCTACGATCAGGACCTGAATTGGACTCTCTGAGAGAGACCAAAGGATCGCCAGTGCCAGGCCAATGGTGACAGCCAGGGCGCAGGTAATCCTGAGTGCTGTTTTCTGAAACATACCCTAAGCTAATGCTGATTCTTTAATGGACCATTGCCGGCTCACCCAGCGGCGGCGAGCGGCTCAGCAATAATCACGGGCTCGTCGGACGCAGGCGCGTTGGCGGCCGCAAGACGCGCCAGCAGTTCTTCGGTCACGGCGCGGATGCCCTGGCCGGCCTCGCCCGGATACTTGGCCTGAAACGACCGATCGAGGGTCTGATACTGGGCGGCGTGCTGCAGCGAGTTCGAGCGCAGGATGGCGCGGGCGAAGCAGCGGTTGTCCGGCGTCTGGCGCAGCCAGCGATCATATTCGCGATCCTGCGCGCGACATCTCGTCCTTCATGTTGATGACGACGCCGAGGTTTTCGGCAAAGCCCATCTCGGGGTTGAGCCCCTTGAAGCGGCGGAACACTTCGAGGCCGCAGGCCGAGACGTAGTCCGGCTTGGTCGGGGCGATATGGAAATCGGCCTCGCGCAGCCACGACTCCGTCAGCACAGACAGCCCCGGCGGGCAGTCGATCAGCACGATGTCGAACACGCCGCGCGTGGCATTGAGCAAGGCTGCGATGGTCGAGCGCAGGCGCGCATGCTGGCTCTCCTTGGACACCTCGCGCTCGAACAGCGTCAGCTGCATGTCGCTCGGGATCAGGTAGACCGTGCGCGCGTCATCGACGTCGGAGACGCCGCCGACCACCATCTTGGCCCAATCGAGCGGCTGATGCTGCAGCACGGTCTGGCCGAGCAGATCGACGATGGTCAGGCCGTTGGATTGCAGCTTGTGCAGGTTCGCCGCCGTCATCAGCATGGCGCTGACGCTGGCCTGCGCGTCGCTGTCGATGATCAGCACCGTCTTGCCGTGCAGGGCCGACAGCGTTTCGGCCAGCGCCAGCACCAGCGTCGATTTGCCGACACCGCCCTTGGTGTTCATCACGGCAATTGTATTGCGCATCGGGTTCACACCGGGGGTCAATGTTGGGGCAAGCCATCATGCCGAAGGACGGCGTGAGTGCAAGCCAGCGATGGCGAAGACAACGCACCAAATTGTGGCGGGGACATAGTCGAAGTCCCGCGGCTTTGCGTCTCAGATTCGGAGTTGCCGTGTCAATCCATGTTTGTCGTTCATGCGGGGCCATCGCATGTCCGCATCCGCATTATTTATTTCGGTATCCCGGAGCATTCGTCGGGCCTTTGCCCGACGAATTCATCCGGGATCCTGACCTGTTGCAAAAGGCAACCTAAGCCAGCCGCTGGCTCCAGCGACCACTTTCAAGTTGGTCGAGATCCCGGATCTGTCCGCCGGACAATGGTCCGGCGTACTGTCCGGGACACCGTCGTAGAATGAGGCCGCTCATGCGATTGCCATGGTCGTTCATGAGGACGGGGTCTGTCGCAGTGGTCGTCAGTGGTGAGCCTGCCTGGCCCACGCACGTCATGGCCAGAACGCTGGCCATGACGCGTGAAGGGAAGCGCAGGCAAGCCGCGCTCGGACGATCTCAACCCTTCTTGGCCGGAGCCGCCGGCGCTGCCGCCGCAGGCTTCGCCGTCTTGGCGAACATGTCGGCGATGATGCCGTCGTACCAGCCGATGCTTTCGGCGATAGTTCTGTTTGCGCACGCCGGCATCCTCGCCCTTCTGCGAGACGAAGCCGCCGGCTGGGATCGAATTTGCCGTCCTTGGCCGCATAGTTGGCGCCGACCTTGACGCAATCGTCCGGCGCGACCAGCGACCAGCAGGTATTGCGATAGCGCGCCGGGAACTTCTCCTTCTTGGCGACGTCGGCGAGGATCATGTTGACCGCCACCTTGGCCTGGCTGTTGGCCGAGAACG
Source organism: Pyrinomonadaceae bacterium (assembly GCA_963779235.1). Taxonomy (GTDB): domain Bacteria; phylum Acidobacteriota; class Blastocatellia; order Pyrinomonadales; family Pyrinomonadaceae; genus JAIBCC01. The sequence goes on along the minus strand of CAVZXI010000032.1, from coordinate 517,800 downwards.
CCGACTTCGGCATTTCGGCCGCAACCGTCGCGTCGCCGAGCACGTAGATGTCGGCGTTGGCCTTCGACTGCATCGTCTCCGGATTGACCGGCACCCAATCGCCCTGCGTGACGCCGGCCTTGGCCGCGATCTCGCCGGCCCGCTGCTGCGGAATGACGTTGGCGACGGCGAACTTCACCTTCTTGCCGGCCTTGGTGGTGATCTCGCGTGCCTTGAGGTCGAAGCTGCGTCACGGAATGGTCGTCGATGTCGTTCGACAGGTTCAGCTCGATGATGTCCTTGTAGTACTTGTCGAAGGCTTCCGTGAACACCGGCTGCTTCGAGAACGCCTTCTTCGGATCGAGGATGACGAGCTTCGACTTCGGCTTCTTGGTCTTGAGATAGTGCGCGATCATGCAGGCGCGCTCGTAGGGGCCGGGCGGGCAGCGATAGGGGTTGTTCGGCATCACCATGGCGACCGTGCCGCCGTTCGGCATGCGCCGACAGCATCGCGCCGAGCTGCAGCTTGCCGGGGCCAGAGGTTTCGTAGGCGTGCGGGGCGATGTGTTGCGCGGCCGTCTTGGAGTAGCCGGGGATCGACTCGTACTTCACTTCGATGCCGGGCGAGAGCACCAGCTTGTCGTAGGCAAGCGTCTTGCCGCCGGCGAACGTGACGATCTTCTTGGCCGTATCGACCGACGCGGCACGGTCGTGGACCATTTTGACGCCGGTTTTGGCGAGATCGCCGTAGCCGTGGTTGAGGCTCGCATAGGGGCGGAAGCCGCCGAGATAGAGGTTCGAGAAGAACGACGACGAATAGGTGCGGTTGGGCTTCGACCAGCGTGACGTCGACGGCGGCGCCGCCATCCTTCTCGATGTAGTGCGCCGCCGTCGCGCCACCCGCGCCGCCGCCGATCACGACCACCTTTCGGCCGCCTGCGCGATGGCGAAGCGCGGCAGTCCGAGCGCCGCAAGCGCCCCGGCTCCGCCTGCGATTTGTCCAAACCTGCGTCTTGAGACTGGCGACATGGGCAATCCTCCATTTCCGTTGGGCGTGACTTTAGCGTGCGATCTCGGCTCTGTCAGTGGGGGCTGGGACCGCGTGTGTCGGGATGGCGGGAACGCTTTCCCCTCCCGCGATCGACGGCGTGGTTGCTCGAGCGCACTTTCGCCGCGCCCGGAGCAGAAGCTTGCGCTTGATTGCTCGCGGATCGTGCAACCATTCCATCCCCGGCTTGACGTGCGACGTTTCAGCCTGGAAATCGGCAGGGACCGCAAATGCTGATGGCATGGGGGAGAGATGACAGTTGCGACAGTGCGACGGCTGATGCGCGTGTCCGATGCTGACGTCGACGCCTTGGCGGTCGTGATGTCGGATTGCGTCGCGAATGGCGCGTCGGTCGGCTTCATGATCCGCTGCCGCTCGATCGCGCCAGCAGCGTTCTGGCGTCGCATCGCCGATGACGTCCACGCCGGCAAGCGCGTCCTTCTGGTCGCCGAAGATGGCGACGGCATCTGTGGTACCGCGCAAATCGTGCTCGACCAACCCGATAACCAGCCCCATCGCGGCGACCTCGCCAAGATGCTGGTCCACGCGCGCACGCCGCCAAGGTCTCGGCGCGGCCTTGCTGCAGGCGGCTGAACGCGAGGCGGCCAAAGCCGGCAAAACGCTGCTCGTGCTCGACACCGCCAGCGACGACGCCGAGCGGCTGTACGAGCGCAACGGTTGGGTCCGCGTCGGCGCCATCCCCGACTATGCTCTGCTGCCGGATGGCGGCTTGTGCGCGACCATCATCTACTACAAGCGTCTGTCAGGCTGACCCGCATGCCGGCCGGCGCAACGAAGCGGTGTCGGCATGCGCAATCAGAAGAGAAAGCCGATCGATGGACGCGCACTACGTCGGCCTCGCCTTGCTGAGCGCTCTGCTGCATGCGGGCTGGAACGCGGCGGTCAAGGCGCGGCCGAACGCGACCCACGCCATGACCGCGCAGATGGTGCTCGCGGCCGTATTCATGGTGCCGATCCTGCTGTGGACCGGACCGCCGTCCGCCGCCGCGATCCCCTGGATCCTGCTGTCGACCACGGTCAATGCGTTCACCGTGACGGCCCTGTTCAAGGCCTATGCACTGACCAATTTCGGCTTGGTCTATCCGGTCTCGCGTGCGCTATCGGTGTTGCTCGTCGCGCCGGGTGCCACGCTGATGATCGGCGAGCGGATAGGGCTGCTGCGGTGGTGCGGTGTGGCGCTGATCAGTGCAGCTCTCGCTCTGCTTGCTTTCAGCGGCCGTCGCGAGGCTGGTCCATCGGTGGTGGCCTGGATGTGGATCGGCGTCGCCGGGGTCACCACGGCCGCCTTCGTGCTCGCGGATGCCAATGGCGCACGCGTCTCCGGCTGAGCCATCGCCTATGGCTGCTGCACGTCTATTCTCAATGCAGTGGTGATGGTGTGGCGGCAGTGGCGCGCCGACATCGATGTGGCCAGTGTCCGGCGTGAGGCGCTCGCCATGGTCCCGGCTGCGTGTGCGTCGATCGTGTCGTATCTGCTCATTCTGTGGGTTTATACCCGGGCACCGTGGCGCCGGCTTCAGCCCTGCGCGATACCAGCGCCTTGTTCGCCATCGCGCTCGCCGTGCTCTGGCTGAAAGAGCCGATCACACGCCGCCAGATCGCGGCGCTGGCGCTTGCAGCTGCGGCCGTTCCGCTACTGCGGCTCGACTGATCTCAGTCGCGCAGCATGTAGAGGGTAAAGAACGCCATGCCGGGGATGGCCAGCACGTAAGGCGTCTCGGAAATGACAGGCCCAGATCGAACATCGCGACAAACGGCTGCATGCCGATCGTGATGTGCGCCAGGAAGAGCACGCAGCAGGTAAAAGCAATGAGACCACGGATCATAACAGACACTCCTGCGTGGCGCTTGGGACACGTCGCGCCGCTGGCAGAGGATTAAGCAAAACCTGTACCATTCGGGCGGAGGTGCGCGCTGATGCCGCTCATGACTGAGGACGCACGTCATGGCCGGCATCGGCTTTCAACTGCGGCGCCTCGCGCGCGAAGACACGATTTCCTCGATCGTGGCGTCGGCTGGCCATGCCGCCATGATCGCGGCCGGCCCATGGCTGTTCACCATCGTCGCGATCTCCGGCATTTCCGTCGCGACCGACCAGATCGTCGGTCTCGAAGCTCTGGCAACCTTCCGCTCATCGTGATCTATGCCTTCGCCATGTCGCTGGTGTTTTCTGCGCCCGTGACCATGGTGGCGACGCGGCTGGTCGGTGATGCATTGTGGTTGCAGAACCCGGTCGCGTCCGCGGGCTCTGCTGTCGGCGTCCTGTGGTTGGTTGCAGTGCCGGCGGCTGTCGGCTTGACGCTGGTGCAACTGTCTTCTGGCTGCCCTTTGGGACGCCCTGGCGCTCGGCTCCATGACCATGGCGGTCTGCGGCATCTGGGTCGCCATCGCTTTTTGCGGCGCCGTGCGTGACTATCGCGGCGTCACCTTGTCGTTCATCGCCGGCTTGCTCATCGCGCTGGTCGGCATGCGTCGGCGTCGCCTTGCTCGGCGGGCGCACCATCGGCCATGGCGTTCGCCTTCACGGCGGCTTGACCGCGATCTTCTTCGGCCTCGTCAGCCGCGTTTATCGCGACCTTCCCCCATCCCGTGACCAATCCGCGCGGCGTCTTCACGCTCGCTGCTGGCAGGGCTTGCGGCGCTATTGGGCGCTGAGCCTCGGCGCTCTGCTCGGCACGGCGGGCATCTGGATCGACAAAGTCGCCTTCTGGTTTTCGCCGATCGGCGAGCAGGTCAGCAACGGCCTGCGCCACGCGCCCCTCTACGACAGCACGATGTTCATTTCCTCGCTGCTGCTGGTGCCGGCGCTGTCGTCGTTCATCGTCAAGCTCGAGACCGGCTTTTTCGAGCGCTACCAGCAATATTTCGCGACCATCGCCTCGCATGGCACGCTCGACCAGATCGAGGAGGCCCGCCAGCGCCTCGCCCGCTACACGATGGACAGCCTGACGCTGATCACCGTGTCCCTGGTCGGAGCTGCCGGCATCCTGCTGCTGATTGCGCCGATCATCGTCGAGGCCGTCGGCCTGCAGTTCCGCCAGATCGCGATCCTGCGCTATGGCGCGCTCGGCACGGTCTTTCAGTTCGTCTTCATCGCGGCCACGTCGATGTTGCTGTTCTTCGACCGGCGCTATCTCTACCTTGTCATCCAGGTCATCTCCTCGCGACTCAGTCTCGGCTTCGCGGTCTTTGCCTCGTGCTCGGCGAAGACTATTACGGGGTCGGTTTTTTCGCCGCCAACTTGGTCGCTGCGGCCATCGCATTCGTCGCCGCCGACCGGACCTTTGTGCGGCTGAACTTTCTGACCTTCATCGGCAACAATCCCGTCGGTGCAAAGGCGCGTCCACCGCTGCCGCGGCCAGAGGCTGTCTTGTGCTCGAGTCGCCGCTGGAGGCGTGAGCGACCGATGACGCACAGCCAGCACGCGGGCGGCCATGTACGAGGCAGTGACACGCGAGATCCGCGTGCGCGTCGTGCCGCAGTTCCTGGAGGATCGATCGGATGCTGACGAAGACCAGTTCTTTCTGGGCCTACACCATCGATATCGTCAACGAGGGCCGCGAGACGGTACAACTCAAATCGCGCTATTGGCGCATTACCGACGAGCGCGGCCGATCTCGAAGAGGTGCGAGGGCCGGGCGTGGTCGGCGAAACGCCGGTGCTGAAGCCGGAGCGTCGTTCACCTATACCTCCGGCTGCCCGCTGTCGACGCCATCCGGCTTGATGGTCGGTCAGTTTTTCATGACCACCGACAGCGGCGCGGCCTTCGCCATCGACGTTCCGGCGTTCTCACTCGACAGCCCGTATGGCAAGAAATCGCTGAACTAGAGCGAATTCCACCTGACCTCGGTCAGGGGGAACGCTCCAAGATCTGTCCTGAGAGCGTTTTCTCCACCAAACGATTTACGTTTGGTGGAAACGCTCTGAGCGTCCCGCCCACGCATACGTGATCCAGTCGCAAAGCGCGACCGTATGTTTGGCTATGGCGATACAGTCGGGTAATGTCGGGCGAGTGTTAACCCAGGGGCAAGCGCACGCTGCCCCGCGTGCGGAACGTCGTCATCGCATGGCAGAGCTCCTGCGTCGTATTGCTGATCGCCGCGATATCGACGCGTTTCAGCAGTTGTACCAGTCGTTCGGCCCGCGCGTGAAAGCCTACATGATGCGGCAGGGCGCGGATGCGGACACCGCTGAGGAATTGGCCCAGGAAACGCTGCTCGCTGTCTGGCGCAAAGCAAGCCTCTACGCGGAAGACAAAGGCGCCGCCTCAACCTGGATCTACACCATTGCGCGCAATCTCCGCATTGATCGACTGCGGCGCGAATTCGCCTGGCAGGAGTTGCCAGCCGGCCACGAAGAGACGGCCTCTGATGATCCAGCACCCGATGAGGCCGTATCAGACAACGAGCGTCAAACGCGTGTCCGTGCGGCACTGGCCCAGTTGCCCGTGGACCAGCACGAAGTGGTGGCGTTATCGTATCTGGACGGGCTGTCGCACAGTGAGATCGCCGAGAAACTGCAACTGCCCCTTGGCACAGTAAAATCGCGTATGCGTCTCGCGTATCAGAGAATTCGGGAAACCGTCGAAGACTTGAAATAGACGGGTTCGATTACGGCCGGATGGGCCGACGGCGCACACCTACGAGCGAATGAACGAGAATGCAGACCATTCACCATCACCCCGACGACGCCACGCTCATGAGCTTTGCCGCCGGCAGTCTGGCTGAAGCCCTTGCGGCTGTCGCAGCCGCACACCTCGATATCTGCCCCCGGTGTCGACGCGAATTGAAACTGATGGAGCAGATGGGGTGCCGCGTTGTTCGACGCCTTGCCCTCGCCAGGGCTCGATCAACCCGCGCCCGTCATGGCGCTCCACCGACAGGAGGCTGATCAGCCCGTGCGACTGGCAATCGCAACGCCGTCGACCGAAGGGCCGACCCTCGCACGGCTTATCCCGATGGATCTTGACAGCATCCCATGGCGGATTCTCGGCGTTGGCGTCTGGCATCATCGTCTGCCCTGTTCCAACGGCGATCTGCGCGTGCTCCGTGTGGCTGCGGGTCGCCGCATGCCCGAACACGGTCACGGTGGCTCAGAACTCACCCTGATGCTGCGCGGGTCGTACACGGACCAGACCGGCACCTACCGGGCCGGCGATGTCGCGGATCTCGGTTGCGACGTCGAGCACACGCCTGTCGCCGATGCTGAAACCGGTTGCATCTGTCTCATCGCCAGCGAAAAACCGGCCAAGTTCAAAGGGCTCATTCCGCGTCTCGTGCAGCCTCTGACGGGGATGTGAGTCCCGGCGCATCGAAGCGATATCGGCACCCATTCAGACAAACGCCACGCGGATGCGGCGGTTGATCTTGCCCTTTTTCTCGATGCGGGTCACGGCAACCGCGCCGATCTCGCCGGTTGCGCGCACGTGTGTGCCGCCGCACGGCTGCATGTCGACGGCGCCGTCCGCACCGATCATGACCAATCGAATGCGACCCGATCCGCGCGGTGGCTGCACAGAGAGCGTGCGCACGAGCCCCGGATTGGCATCGAGCTCAGCGTCGGTGATCCAACGCTCGCTGACCGCATGGTTCGCCGCGACCAGGGCCTGCAGGTCCGCCGTCAAACGATCCTTGTCGACCGCGCTGGCGTCCTCAATGTCGAAGTCGAGACGCCCGTCTTCCGCGCCGATCTGACCGCCGGTGACGGGGAATTTCACCAGGCTGCAGACAAGATGCAGTGCGGTGTGCATGCGCATGTGGCGCAGCCGCGTGTCCCAATCGAGCGCAATCGTCACGGTCTCGCCCACGGACGGCTTCGCCGCTCCTTCCGCCGCGACGTGGACGATCACGGACTTGTCGGCCATGTCATAGACCGTTGTCGCGATCGGACACGCTCCGCCAGCAAATCGGATCACACCCTTGTCGCCCGGCTGCCCGCCCGCGCTGGCGTAGAATGGCGTGCGATCAAGCACGATCCCGCCACGCTCATTGACGGCAAGCACAGTGGCACTGACCTCCTTGAGGTAAGAGTCGGCGCGGTAGAGTTGTTCGGTCATGGCACCTGTATGGACCGGGACAGGCCGCACGAGCAAGCAAGGTGTGACCGAAGCGCTCGGACTCAAAACAGCGCGAAGCGGTGACGGTCTAGTGAAATATGGCTACGGATCGGCGATAGTTTCCAACCCGTTACGCCGAGCACACAAGATGTCTCAATTTCGCGGTTCGCCTTCTATCGCGCCGATCAATCCGCTAAGGTGTGAGCAGAGGGCCGCGCAAGATGGCCCGAGGGAGTGGACCGCGTGGACGTGATCGGGGCTATCGGGGGCACGGGTGCCGCACCAAGGACAGCGGCACCGCTGCTCAGCCATCGACGACCTGACGGTCCACTTCGTCACCTCGCACGGCACCGTGCGCGCGGTCGAGAACCTGACCTATTCCGTCTCGCCGGGCGAGATCGTCGCCATCGTCGGCGAGAGCGGTTCCGGCAAATCCGTCTCGGCGCTGGCCATCATGCGGCTGCTGCCGCCCAACACGGCGCGCGTGATGAGTGGCACGATCACCTTCGACGGCCGCAATCTGCTGACGCTCACCGACGAGGAGATGCGCCAGATCCGCGGCCGCGACGTCGCGATGATCTTTCAGGAGCCGATGACGTCGCTCAATCCGGTGCTGTCGATCGGCCTGCAGATCAAGGAGCCGCTGCTCATCCACATGGGCATGAGCGAGGAGCAGGCAACGGCGCGTGCGATCGAACTGCTGACGCTGGTTGGCATCACCGATCCGGCGAGCCGCCTCGCGCAGTTTCCGCACCAGCTGTCGGGCGGCATGCGCCAGCGCGTGATGATCGCCATCGGCCTCGCCTGCAATCCGAAACTGCTGATCGCGGACGAGCCGACGACCGCGCTCGACGTGACCATCCAGGCGCAGATCCTGGAACTGATGAAGGACCTGGCGCGCCGGCTCAACATCGCCGTCATCGTCATCACGCACAACCTCGGCATCGTCGCGCGCTACGCCGACCGCGTGAACGTCATGTACGCGGCCCGCCTCGTCGAAAGCGGTCCGGCCGAAGCCGTGTTCGGTCACGCCCCGCGCACCCTTATGCGCGCGGCCTTCTGTCAGCTGTGCCGCGTCTCGATCGCGCGCGCACGGCCCGCCTCGCCACCATCGACGGCGCGCCGCCGAACCTGCTCAATCCGCCGGACGGCTGCCGCTTCGCGCCGCGCTGCCGCTATGCCGCCGAAATCTGCAAAGTCGTGCCGAAGCCGACGCGTGTCGAAGCCGGGCACACGCGCCGCCTGCCACCGCCTCGCCGAGGTCGCAGCGCTTGAAGCGCGACGTCCCCGCTCGGATGCTGCGAGTCACGCGGCACCGAAACCCGAAGGCACCGCTGCCGATCCTGTCCGTGCGCGGCGTCACCAAGCACTTCCCCGTCGGCGGCGGCCTGTTCGCGGCGAAAAAGCTCGTCCGCGCCGTCAACGACGTCGTGCATCGACATCAAGCCCGGCGAGACGCTCGGTCTCGTCGGCGAAATGCGGCTGCGGCAAGTCGACCCTCGGTCGGCTCGTCTTGCGGCTGGAAGATCCGACCGCCGGTGAGATCCAGTTCGAAGGCCGCGACATCGCCAATCTCGGCAAGTCCGAGATGGTCGACGTGCGCAAGCGCATGCAGGTGATCTTCCAGGACCCTTATTCGTCGCTCAATCCGCGCATGACCGTCGGCCAGATCATCGCCGAGCCGATGATCGTGCACAAAGTGCTGCCAAAGAAGGAGGCGCCGGCGCGCGCGTCGCGGAGCTGCTGCAGCTGGTCGGCCTCTATCCGTACATGGCCGTGCGCTATCCGCACGAGCTGTCAGGCGGGCAGCGCCAGCGCGTCGGCATCGCGCGCGCGCTCGGCGTCAATCCGAAGCTGATCGTCTGCGACGAGGCCGTCTCCGCGCTCGACGTGTCGATCCAGGGCCAGGTCATCAACCTGCTCGAGGACCTGCAGAACAAGCTCGGGCTGACCTATCTGTTCATCGCCCATGATCTCGCCGTCGTGCGGCACATCTCGACCAAGGTCGCCGTCATGTATCTCGGCCGCATCGTTGAATATGCGCCGGCGGATGAGTTGTTCGCCAACCCGAAGCACCCCTACACGCAAGCCCTGCTCGCCGCCGCCCCGGTGCCCGATCCGGTGATCGAGAAATCGCGCCCGCGCACGATCATCAAGGGCGAACTGCCAAGCCCGCTCAATCCGCCGGCCGGTTGCGTGTTCCATCCGCGCTGCCCGAAGATGACCGACGCGTGCAAGGCGGCCATCCCGCCGCCCGCGTCGTCGGCCCGAACCACGTCGCCGCATGCATCCACGCCTAGACGTGTGGATTGCTCAAAGCCCGCGGTTTGCGAGGCGTCCCTGCGCACCAAACCAGAGCGCGTCGTGAATTCAGTCTTTCGAGACCATCTGCAACTCTTCTTCTGTGTCAACAACCGGCCCGAACCAGCTCCGCCGATCCGCGCGCACGGGCGGAAGCACCCGTGCATTGTGTCGACTGAGCAGATGCGCTATTCGATCCCGAGGCACCCGTAGCTCAGCTGGATAGAGCGTTGCCCTCCGAAGGCAAAGGTCACAGGTTCGAATCCTGTCGGGTGCGCCAATTGGTTTGCAAGTGTGTCAAGATAGCGTTGCAAACCATCTGTTGAGCTGATCAACAGTGCGGGCCTACGAGCCCGATCGGGATACGTTCCTGTTCCAGTCTCACGCCGATGCCGTGGCGATCGAACGAAGGGCGTCGTAGACACTTCGTTCGCCTGCGTTAAGCCGATCGAGTTGGGCAACATACGGCGACGGCTCGCGCGTCCAATAACGACGATGAGCGAGCAAAGTCTCCTCATCCATCAGGATGGATCTGACATCGGCAAGGATCGCACGCAGTTGGTCGAGGATCGCGAAACCGTGCGTGTCGATGTCCCCCCAGTAGCTGCTGGGTGACGCAGCCAGCCATGGGATCTCGGCTAGGCGCTCGATACCATAACCAGCGCCGAATATCGCGATTGCGCGCGGACGCGGCGGGAAAGCGAGGAATGTCACCTCGTTCTCGATGATGTAGATGCGCTCTACCGCAAGATCCAGGCGGGCGAACGCGTCGAGGCGCACTGACAGATCTCGTAAGGCCGCTCGGCGCCAAGCGGTCGTCCAGCGTGCGCCAACGGATCATCGTGGGCTTTGCGATCAACCCATAGCGTCGCTCGAAGGCCGCAACGCCGGTCGCGCTCGCGTCGATGGCGTCGACCGGCAGGACGATATCGAGCAGTTCCGCAAAGAGCGCCCGTTTGGTTTCGAAGAACTTGGTGTGCAGCCCAGCGACTTCGATCTGCCGGAGGTAACGGCCCGATCGTGGGTTCGCCACAAACCAGTCAAGCGCTGACAGAATCTCGGGCCAGTCGGCGACATGCTGAAGAAGTTGCGGCGCACGCGTGACTACCCAGCTTGTAAGTGTAGGAAAACGCGCGACAGTGTCGGCTGCCGCTTCACTCAAAGTCACGGCCTCGTCACTTCTCCCGATGACTCGCACGGCCGCATCCGCACTCGCGATGGCAGCGGCGACCGGAACACGATTATGCCCGATGGCACGATTGTTCGTCGCCTCCCACTCCAGGTCAAAATTGCCCTCAGCAGCTGCCGCTTCGAGCGTCCGGACCCACTGCTTCACGTCTTCGTACTGTGCGCCGAGATCTGATGCGCGCGGGCGCTTCAACGGCATGCGCATCGGAAATGTAAGCTGCGTCTCGCCCCGTCTTGTTTCGCCCCGTCTTGTTTCGCCCAGTCCTGTTTCACCTTTTCCGATCGCAGCCGCGGCGACGGCCGATGGCAACGCGCCGCGAAGCCACAACCGCTCAATTGTGGCGCGCAGGTCGGCAGGTGTCGTCCACCCGCTCACGATGCGGCTGCCAAGAGTGCAGTTGCCCGCTTGGAGCGCGCCTTTTCTGCCCGATACTCCTCGATTGTCATCGTCCGCAGGAACGAGCGCTTGCCATCTTCATTGTGGACGAAGCCGACAGCCGCCACATGCGGTTCGATGACGTGGATCTTCTGTAGGGGCGTCGCGATAAGCAACTGCAAGCCCATTTTCTCGAACAGCGAGAGGCCGAAACGCGTGGCTTCGTCCGAGGCTTTACTGAACGCTTCATCGATCATGACGAAATGGAACGAGCGGCTGCGCTCTGCCGACGGTTCGAGCTTGAATTGATAGGCGAGGCTCGCGGCCAGGATCGTATAGGCGAGCTTCTCTTTTTGGCCGCCGGATTTGCCGCTCGAATCCGAATAGTGCTCCTTCTCTGCATGGTCGCTCTTGAAGCGTTCGGAGACGGCGAACTCGAACCAGTTGCGCACGTCCGTCACCTTGCGCCGCCAGCGTTGATCGAGATCGAACTTGCCCTCACGGCCGCGCAAACGCTCGATCACACGCTGCACCTCGATGAACTTCGCCTCGGAGTAGTTTCCGTCGGCGCCTCCGGCGAGCGTATTTTCGGTGCACCGGCGCAGGTCTTGCTGGAACTCCTTGATCTCCTGGTCCAGCGCTTGCGTCGCCTCGATCGCGATATAGGTGCCGTTATCGTAGTCGATGCCGGCGAGCGACCCGTTGATCGTTTCGATGCGCTCGTCGATCGTCCGCCGCTCTTCGCTGAGCTTGGACTGAAAGCTCGCGATTTCGTTGATCGTGTTCTCGTTGAGCAGGTCTTTAAACGTCTTCTCGAACCGCGGCAGGCCATCGCTTTCGAGTTCGGCGAGCATACGGCGGAAGTCGTCCGCAGCGTCGATGTTGTCGTCGAGGTCGCGGCATTCCAGCGGATAGGCGATAGCGAAGGCGCGCATCGCGCCGCTGATGCGACCGCCGAGCGACATTTGCTTTGTCGTGATCGCTGCGTGTCGCTTCTCGAAGGCTGCCCGCATCTCGCGCTCGCGCGCATCGCAGTTTTCGAGGGTCAATCTGTTCGGCCCCAGCACGTCGACAAGGGCAGCCTCGTGAAGATCGCGCACGCCGACAAGTCTGCCTGATTACCCATCTCCGTGCTGAGATCGCCACAAAGCATTGATAACCCTTGTTTTGTCGCACCTGCGACGGGGAGCAGAGCATGTCGCGCAATCCGATCCAGCTTCAGAAGGGGCTGAGCCTGACGACTTTCCTCGAGCGTTACGGCACCGAGGTGACCTGCCCCCCACTTTTCGGGCCATGTATTATTTGAGAGTCTGCCTCCTCAACGGAGAGCAGCATGCGCAAGTCGAAGTTCACGGAAGAGCAGCAGGTGGCGATCGTGCGGGCGTGCGATCGTGACTCGCCGGAAGTGGTTGCCAAGCGGCACAAGATCTCGACTCAGACGATCTACATCTGGAAGAAGAAATTCGGCGCGTTCGACGCGAACGAGGTTCGTCGCCTGAAGCAGCTCGAGATCGAGAACGCGCGCCTGAAGAAGATCGTTGCCGAGCGTGACCTCGAGATCGAGGTGATGAAGGAGATCGCTGCAAAAAAATGGTGAGCGTCGCGGCCCGCCGCAGTGGCGTTGCGTTTGCGCAGGCCAAAGGCCTTTCGCAACGGCGGGCCGCGACGCTTCTGAAGACAGCACGCAGCTCTCTGAAATACGAGAGCCGGAAGGCGTCGGCGGACGCCCCGGTGATCGCTCGGATGACGGCGCTGGCCGGGCAGTATCCGCGCTTTGGCTATCGGCGCATCCAAGTCTATCTCGAACGCGCAGGCCACGTGATGAACGACAAGCGGATGCATCGATTGTGGCGCACGGCGAAGCTGCAGCTGCCGAAGAAGCGTCCGCGCAAACGTATCCGCGGCACGGCACGCGATGTGCCAGCAAGGCCTGTCATTGCGAACCAAGTGTGGTCCTACGACTTCGTCTTCGACCATGCGGCGAACGGTCAGCAGTTGAAGTGCCTGACGGTCGTCGACGAGGGTACGAGCGAAGGTCTGATGATCGACGTGGCTGGTTCGATCCGCTCGCGTCGTGTCATCGATGTGCTCTCGCGCCTCGTTGCGACGCGCGGCGCGCCGAAAGTTCTGCGGTCCGACAACGGGCCGGAGTTCGTGTCGCGTGCTCTGTTGAAGTGGATCGCGGGCGCCGGCATCGAAAGCGCGCTGATCGAGCCGGGCAAGCCCTGGCAGAACGGCACATGCGAGAGCTTCAACGGCAAGTTCCGCGATGAGTGTCTTTCTGTCGAATGGTTCCGCTCACGAGAGGAGGCGCGCGTGCTGATCGAACAATGGCGCCGACACTACAACGACGATCGTCCGCATCAGGGGCTCGGTAATCTGACGCCGACAGCCTACGCGACGAAGCTGGCAGCAGGCGAGATCGAACCTCGCAAGCGTCGAAGCTCGCGGCCCGCAACGGGCCGGACTGCTGCGTGTGTTGGGCACTCCGCAACCCGGCCCGTTGCTTCGTCGGCGAGTGTGGTGCAAACAGGCTGAACCGGTGCCCATCGTGGGTCCGGATCACCGGCAAATTCAAATAACTGGTGGTCCGAAGAACGGGGGCAGGTCAGTGGGACGCACGCAACGTCCAATGTTCCTCGTCGGGTCAAGGAGAAAACGGGACAGGTCCTTGTAGTGCTAGCAATCGCGCTGCCTCGGCCTCGCTGAGACGGCTCCTATCGGTGCCCAGATGAACGATCTCTACATCGAATGCTGCAGGATCGAGTGCCGACGTAAAGCGTTGCTCGGCGTCTACGCAGACACTGCATCCGGCGTGATAGAAGGTGGCTTTCTGTTTCATGCTGTTTCTCCTTTGGAGGTTGCGGGTAGAAAGTGGAAAGCGTGCGCGCAGGCCTACTTGTCCTTGCGCATGATCACGCCTGGAAGCGAGAGATTGCCCGAGGCGACTTTGTAGGTGCCGGTCACGCACAACAGCGGCATCTTGCCCTCCTCGTGCACTTGCAGCTTGGCCGCGACGGCATCGAAGTTGACGTTCTCTGCGCCTTGGACCGGCACGGTTATCCAGACGGAGGCACCCTTGATGATCGGGCTCATGCCGGGGCTGTCGAGCGCGATTGGCAAACCAGGCGCGGTCGCCGGCAGAACATCCTGGCCTGGCGAGACGTCGCGCACCTTGAGCCCGCCGGTGCAAGCTTTGTCCTCGGTCAGAACAACCCAATGCGAGTGCCAATCGGCGCCGTCATTGTTGGGTTCGCCGTCGCCATTTTCGTCGAAGAGTGGAGTGTCGTCGAAATCGGGGTGCGCGGTTATGGCGAGTGCGAGAATGCCGGAGCCCTTAGCAAAGCCTACCGCGGATGGATCGAGCTTGGTCGGCCAGACATAGGCGTCGACCTTCGAACCCTGGAGTTTGCCGACCTTTTTCGGCTTTTGCGACCCGGCCTTGCCGCTGACCTCCATGATGAAGGTCGCGAGCCGTCCGTCTGTCGTCGCCGTCGCACCGACGACGTCGAACGCCGCCGGTACGTTGGTATCCGGCTTGGCAGTGATGTCGTGAGCAGTCGGCTGGCAAGGGGGACAAGCAAGCGCTGCCGACAAGCACCGATGAAGTCGCTATGCGCATGCAAGTGCCTCCGAATCGAGTTGCCAATTTGATAGCGACTGGCTATTATATTGCACCATGGATCAAGACCCTCGTCAACAACTAATATCGAGTCGCTATCAAATGACTTCGCGATACTGCCATCGAGGCGGCTCATCTCATCGACCGGCTGGATCGGCTCGCACGAAGCGGCGAAGCCGTGGGCGAACTCAATCCGGCGCAATGGGAGGCGTTGCGGTTCGTCGCACGCGCCAATCGCTTTTCGCGCACGCCGGCAGCGCTGGCCGAGTATCTTGGCTCGACCCGGGGCACAGTCTCACAGACGCTCATCGCGCTGGAACAGAAAGGGCATCTCACGCGCGAGCCGAGCCAGCGCGATCGACGGTCCGTGGTTCTGGAACTGACATCGACGGGGACGCAGGCATTGAAGCGCGATCCGATCCTCGCGCTTGCGGCCGATCTCGAGGGCACATCGGCGATTCAACTCGAAGCTGTCATTGCGGTGCTTCGCGATGCGCTGCACGCGATGATCACGCGTAATGGCGGCCGCGCTTTCGGCGCTTGCTATGCATGCCGACATTTCCGCAAAGGCGGAGGCGGAGGCCGGGGCACGCCCACCAATGCGCGTTGCTCGATGAGCCGCTGTCGGAAGCAGATAGCCGAGCCATCTGCGTCGAGCAGGAAAGCCTAGGTGCTTGAATTCCGTCGGACGCAGGCCAGAAGATGAATGCAAGCCTTGTGAGCGGATTGAAGCGGGGGCACCTCCAACCCAGCTCAGGAATTTGCAACGTCCGGCCGCGCTTGTAGACTCCCTGGTATCGTTTCGCCCGCTGGCGGCTCTGGGCAACTGACCACATTGTGCCTTTCCGCCTTGTATGTGGCCGCTTGATTTTCAGCAGAAACCGAGTTTCGCGCTCCAATAACCTATCAACTATGCCGTCGAACTATGCGCACAGGCGCGTAAGCGTGCGAGGTCACTCACGACGATACGATTGTAGTTGAGGATGAGTATCCCATCTCGTTCGAATTCGCGCAAGGAGCTTGTTTGTCCGCTGACGTGACAAGCCGATCATGGCCGCCAGTGTATCCTGGGACGAGTGGGTTGCGATCTCGATACCAGATTTATGGGGCGGCCGATCCATTGTGCGAGCCGAAACCACCGGGCGGCGACTCGTGCGCGATGGGTCCAGACCGACGCCTGTTGCAGGCCATACGTCACATATCTTAAATTACCGCATAGAGCGAAGATCACGATGGCATTGAGCTCGGCGTTGGTCCGGATCAAGCTTCGCACGATCCAGCGCTCACGACCAAGGCGTCGGTCGGCAGTTCGGCATAAGTATCGTGAACCTTCCATTTTTGATCCAGACACGCCAACAAGCCAAAGTGATTTCCCGGCCCAAACAAGTCCACTAAATAGGCTTGCCCGGCCGACGATTGAAGACGATATCCGGACGAGACCAGAGAGCACGATGCCCCATCGCGCTTGTTGTCGCGGCGGCGGGGGGCGGCGGCGCTTGGTGGAATCCTTTCGGCGGCAGCGGTCCTGTCCCTGCGGGCGGCGCGGGCTGGCGTGGGCGGCCAGTCGGTCGTACTGGCACTGGCGTTTTTAACGGCGAAGGCCCCCATTGGCCTATTCTATGCAGCAGCTTCCTCGTCATCACGCCAGGCATGCAATACTTTGCCATCAGAGCTACGGGCAAAAACGTCAACGCGATTTCCACCCCACGAGGTTGCCTCAGGATTTCCAGCCAGAGTTCCGCCCCACGAAATCCAACCTCCCCAACTTTCATCGAATCTGATCGCCCAAAGTTGATTGTCGTCGCCGCGGGCGAAGAGCCAGATTTCGCTGCCGTTTTTTCTGACGACTGCCGTCGGATCGGATGAAACTTTCATCTTGCCGATTGATTCCCAAGCCGACCATTTTGAACCTTCCCAGCGAATCCACCAGACATAATCATCCGTCCCCCGAACAAAAACATACGGCTTTCCGCCGACTGTCACAGATTCTGGATTTCCTTTCATTGCTCCGCCCATCGGTCCCGCGCCGATTATGCCCATTTCTGCGAAGAATGGTTCGCCCCCGGGCAGCATGTCACCCACTTTATCCCATAAACTTTTCTTCACGGGAGCCGAAGCTTTGCCAGCCACATCTTCAATCGGAGTTCCAGCACCAACTTTATTGCCATCGAAAAGCGATGCCCATTGACCATTCTCCGCCCCCGTTCCATAAACCGCCGTATTTCCAAATCCTCGCGTAAAGAGCCAAACTTTGTCGCCCGCTCCGCACGTTACGCTCGGATCAGACCCTATTTTGCTGTATAAACTTGACCACGCACCTTTACTATTTGTGTAATCAAAAACGGCTTGCCAAATTGTTGCGCCATCATTTGCCCGAAACATCGTGATAATCTTGCCGGGATTCGGCGAGCAAGCGTCAATTCCGCCGGTCAGTCCACCGCCGAGTTTTTGCCAACCAGCCCACTTGCCGTTGGTGCTTTTGATTGACCACATCGCATTGTCCGCCCCAACTCCGTAAACATAAAGATTGCCGTTTGAAGCCTTTGGCGGAATTTTGTCGCAACTTTTTATCGAACCAAAGTTTTTGTAGGATACGCAAGCGTTGTAAGCACCGACCTCAGAGCAAATAAAACCTCCGTTGCTGTTCTCTTGTGCAGCCTTGCGAATTCAGATTCGAGACGGCTTCTGCTGCAGAAATCCGTCGGATCATAGTTTCCGGTTTTCCAAACATACTGCAAAAGTTAAACTCGCCTTTTTTCAGTTTGACGACACATTCGTCATAGCTGGCTTTCGTTTCGCAAATCTTTTCGCCCGCCCGCCCTAAATAATTCTTACAATCGGCTTGGGCGTTGGCTGTCGAGCCAAAGAGACCGATAAATAAAAAACAAATTCCAATTAAAACAAACCTTTTCATATTTTTTCTCCTATTTTTCCACCGCTCGACAACTCCGACAGCGAAACCGAACAAATATAAATTTCACCATCCGCCGTTTCCGTAAAATGCAAGTTGCCAATTTCAGCTTGATCGATGACTTGCCGCCAGCTTTTTTTTGTTAAGATTGCCGCCTCGTTAATGGTCAACATCTCCCTTTTGTCACTACAAGATTCACAAAAAAGATATTTTTGGGGTTTCGAGATTCTCAGCGAAACCGTTTTTTCGGTTTCAGTAGTGGTAACAATTTGACGTTTGACAATCATATTTTGCAAAGTTATGTGCTAAAATGCCGTTCAAAATCACGCATTTTGCGGCGCAATATAAGTTATAGTTTAACGGTGGCGGCAAAGTCCTAAATGTTTTCTAAATTATTTCTAAATGCCTTTGATGGATGCCAGTTTTATTCGCAAAAGCGGGAAACAAACTTTCGGCTTGGATAAATTCTGGAACGGTTGCGCTTCGCGGGCGGAAAAAGGCTTGGAAGCCTCGATAATTTCTTTGGTCTGCGGCAAAAATCAGGCTTCATTTGCTTTGACGGTTGACCAAACTGAGCCGAATTTATCAAATCAAGCCGCAGATTCTGAGCGAAAAACACGGATTGATTTTTATGCCGGGCAGGTCGAAAAAGTAGCTTCGCAAATTCAGCAACACACTCGAATCGGGCTCTTTGACGGTTATTATGCCAAAGAAAAGTTTGTCCGCCGAATGGTTGGACAAGGATTTACGGTGATTTCCCGCTTACGTTCAGATGCCAATCTTCAATATTTGTATGAAGGCGAGCAAAAACCGCGTGGACGGCATCGGAAATATGACGGGAAAGTTGATTTTCTTGATTTAACCAAGTTTGCCGAAACGAAAGTCAAGATTGAAAACAAAGAAGTCAAACTTTACTCGAAAGTAGTCTGGTCAGTCAGTTTGAAAAGAAAAATCAAATTAGTGGTGGTCAAATATGAGAAAAAAACGGTCAATTTGTTTTCCACCGATTTGGAAATGGAAGCCGAAGAAATCTTTTGGTTGTATCGAAGTCGGTTCACGATTGAATTTCTGATTCGGGATGCCAAACAATCAGGTGGCTTGAATGATTGCCAAGCCAGAGATAATCAAGCACTTGAATTTCATTGGAACACAGCACTGACGAGTGTCAATTTAGCCAGAGGAATGACGCTTCAAGCCGAGAAACAAGGAGAAGCCAAAAAACCGTTTTCGATGAAATCAATCAAACAGCAATATTTCAATGAACAGCTGCTCAATTTATTTATTTCCAAGTTAGGTTTGGAGCAGAGTTTGATAAAATACAAAGAAACTCTGACAGAACTAAGAAATTACGCCACTATCTTCTCTTAATTCTGTCCGAATATTGCTTTAGAAACTGGTCGGAAAATAATGGAAAGATTGGATTTGATAGGTTTCTGTTTGAAACCAGAAATAGGGTTTTGTTTGAAAACGGAGAGATTGTGCGAATCCCGCCGAAAACCTGCGAACTTTTGACTTATCTGATTGAAAATGCGGGTCGAATTTTGTCCAAAGATGAATTGATGGATAAGGTTTGGGAAGATACTTTTGTCGAAGAAGCCAATCTGACACAACATATTTCGATTCTCAGAAGAGTTCTCGGCAAGGAATTTATCGAAACGATTCCACGCAAAGGCTATCGTTTTATGGCTGATCTGACTGCCGAAAATAGCGATGAATTTGGAATAGAAATAACTAAAAGCCACATCACCCAGCAGATTTGCGAAGAGGAAATTGAAATTGAAACCCTACCGAACCTCCTCATCGGACGAGCAGCGGAACTTGTTGAACTTTCTGAAATCCTATCCGATCAAAAGACGCGACTGGTGACTTTAACCGGCACGGGCGGAACCGGAAAAACGAGTCTTGCAAAGGCAATCAAGCCGATGGTATCGAAGAGTTTTCGAGACGGGGTTTTCTTTATTGATCTATCGCCGATTACCGACGCAAATCTAGTTATTTCAGTAATTGCACAATCAATTGGATTAAAAGAGAGAGTTGGAGCGGTAGTTTTTGAAATACTTAAAGCACGTTTGAGAGAAAGCATAACACTTCTTATACTCGATAATTTTGAACAAATAGTTGATGCCGCGTCCGAAATTTCTGATTTGCTCGAAAACACTTCAAATTTGAAGATTTTAGTTACGAGCCGCGAGTTGCTTCGTCTTAGAAATGAGCGCGAATTCATTGTCCATCCATTGCCATTTCCATTGGAAAAAGCTGGGCTTACGATTGAGGACATTATGAATTATCCGGCTGTCCAACTTTTTACAGAACGTGCAAAATTCGCTAAGCCAACCTTTGCTTTGACCGAAGAAAACGTTCTAACCGTTGCTGAAATATGCCGGAAATTGGAGGGCATACCGCTCGCCATCGAACTCGCCGCTGCTCGAATGCGCGTATTGTCCCTGACCGACCTGAATTTTAGATTACAAAGCCAATTGACTCTGCTCAAGAATCAATTTGCGGATTTACCGCATCGCCAGCAAACTATGCGGGCGGCGATCCATTGGAGTTACGATTTACTGGACGATATTGAAAAACGTGTGTTTGAAGGACTGTCGGCGTTCATCGGCGGTTTTACTTTGGAAGCCGCCGAGTTTATTTTTGAACTTGATGCAGAGGATTTTGATGTTCTGGATATTATCGAACGACTGGTCGTCAAAAACTTACTGACTGCGAATGAAACTTCGGGCGGCGGCGTTCGTTTTGGAATGTTGGAAGCAGTTAAAGAGTTTTCACTTGAATTACTTAACGTTCGCGGAGAACTTTCTATTTTTCAAAAAAGGCACGCCGAATATTTTGCAGATTTGGGTCGGAGAGCCGATTCCGAATTAACTTCTGCAAATCAGACGGGTTGGATTTCGCGGCTCGAAGAAGATATTAATAATTTGCGAAAAGCAATAAATTGGCTGTTGGCGAACGATGCAGATTCAGCTTTGGATTTGCTGACGAACATTCACTTGTTTTTGAATTATCGCAGTTATTTCGCCGAAGGACGGCATTGGCTCGAAGCCGCTATCGAAAAAAGCAACGACAAACCCAGTTCTCAACTCGGACGCTCCTATAAAGCACTGGCATTGCTCAGTTGGAAGCAGGGCGATTACGAAACTGCCCGACGCGGTTACGGGAAAACTCTTGAGATTGGAGAAATTCTTAACGATGATTTGACGATAGCGACGGCGTTTAATGGATTTGCAATCATTGCCTACCTTCAAAATGAAATTGTTAAAGCCCGTTCATTTTATGAGAAAGCCCTGCCTTTAAGCCGGACGATAAATAATGCAAATTTGATACGTTCGGTTTTGATGGGATTGGGCGAGATTGCCAGAATCGAAGAAGATGTTGATTCGGCGTATGAATATAATCAAGAAGTCCTAGCCTTGACGCGGGATTCGGGGGACAAATATTTAGGAAATGGGAGTTTAATAAATCTTGGATTTTGTGCCTGTCAACGAGGCGAATTTCCGAAGGCACAGGCATTTTTTTCTGAGGCGTTAAAACTAGATGTCGAATTAGATAGTAAAGCTCACATTTTGCTTTGCCTGCACGGATTTGCGTGGATTGCCACCAAATTAAATAACGACATTTTGGCGGTAAAACTGGCAGCCGCTGCCGAAACTCTGCAAAAAGAGATCGGTTACGAATTGGAAACTCCTGACCGTAAATTTCGTGACGGCTACTGCCGCGAACTAAAAGCGAGAATGGGCGAAATGGAATTTTCAATCGCTTTAAATGGTCATTCAAAGATTCGCTATGACGAGATTATCAATCTGGCACTAAATCAATAGCGAATCTTTTCTGCGTCTCGGATCGGAAGAAACTTTTGCTTTCGCGTTGAAGTAGATCAGAATCCATTGTCGTAATCAAAAATTTTCCCAATAGGGATTATTTGAAATAAGAAAATTTTTCCCGCGAAAGACGCGAAACACACGAAAAAGAGAGAAATCATAAAAAAGAGTTGCTCTTTCGCTTTAATTTTAGCGATTTTAGCGTCTTTCGCGGGCAAATTTCTTGGTTTTCAAACGCTTATTCAAATAATGTCTAATAAATTGCAGAAGACTATTAATTCCCAAAATCAATAGCCAATCGCCTCGCCATCGCCTCGTGCGTCAATCGCACCCAGTCGAACTCCCGTTTTTTCTTCAATCGCAATGCCGGTTGCCTGGGCAATATATTGCGGTCGCTCGGCAAATTTATGTCCTAATGATTCCAATGCTTTACGCGTATCCGAAGACATTCCGAAAGGCTCAAAAACGAGTTCATCCGGCGACCATTGATGATGAATTCGCGGCGCATCAATCGCTTGCTGGATATTCATATCGTGGTCAATCATATTGATGACCGTCTGCAAAACGGCAGTAATAATTCGAGGTCCACCGCGTGCGCCGAGTGCAAACCAAGGCGTGCCGTCTTTTCGCAAAACAATGGTCGGAGTCATCGAAGAAAGCGGACGTTTTCCGCCTTCAACCTTGTTGCGTTCGCCTTGAATCAAACCGAAAAGATTTGCCGTGCCGGGACGCGCCGCAAAGTCGTCCATTTCGTCATTTAACAGAACTCCCGTTCCCTTGGCGGTCACCGCAGAACCGTATAAATCATTGATAGTATAGGTATTTGTAACGATTGTTCCGTCTTTGTCAATGACGGTAAAATGTGTGGTTTCAGTTGGCTCTTTGCCCAGATTTTCGCCCGGTCGGATGTCTGTGCTTTTCGAGGCTTTGGTCAAATCAATGGTCGAGCCGCGTTTTTCGAGATAACTTTTTTCGAGCAGTTTAGTGACCGGAACATCGGCAAAATCGGGGTCGCCCATATATTCGGAGCGGTCAGCAAACGAACGGCGCAAGGCTTCTGCCAAAACGTGATATTTTTCCGATGAAGCCCAACCCATTTTGCGAATATCGTATTTTTCGAGCATCGCCAGAGTTTGCAGCATCACAATCCCGCCCGAACTCGGCGGCGGCATCGTAATAATTTCGTGTCCACGATAGTTTCCGCGCAAAGCTGTTCGCTCTCGGACTTTGTAGTTTTTCAAATCTTCAAGTGTGATTAAGCCGTTATTGGCTTTCATATCATCGGCAATAAGTTGTGCTGTTTTTCCTTCATAAAAACCCTTCGCACCAAATTTTTGCATTCGGGAAAGCGTCATTGCTAATTCGGGTTGTTTGAATAAATCGCCTTCATTGAAGTAATTACCGTTATTGAGAAAAATCTTTTTGCTGTCTTCGTATTTTTCCAGACTTCCGCGAAAGACATAAAAAAGTTCGGCAAGTCGTTTGGTCAAAACATATCCATTGTTTGCAATCAGACGCGATGGCTCAATCAATTGTGACCATTTCACTTTGCCCGAACCGTATTTTTTGAAGGCAAAATCAAGCCCAGCCGGAGTCCCCGGAACGCCTGATGCGCGATAGCCGATTTGTGAGCCACCTTCGCCCCGAATTACTTTGCCGTCTTTATCAATAAAAATATCCCGATGCGCCGCTTTCGGAGCCATTTCGCGGTAATCAATCGCGGCAGTACGTCCATCTTTGAAACGAATCAGCATAAATCCGCCACCGCCCAGATTTCCGGCTTCGGGATAGGTGACAGCCAGCGCAATCGCCACCGCAACCGCCGCGTCAATCGCGTTTCCACCACGTTTCATCACGTCTGCACCGATTTTTGAAGCCAACGGATGTTGGGAAGCAACAATCGCGTTTTTTGCCCGCACAGGTTCGCGCCAAGCGGCTTTTGCCTTTACAGGCGAAAGAAGTAAAAAGTAAAAAGTAAAAAGTAAAAAAACGGCAAGTAATTTTTTTAGTTGAATCATAGATTTTGAATGTTGGAACGATTTTTTAGATGATACACAAAAAATCGTTTTATTTGAACAGCTTTTGGTAAAATCTAAAAGAATTTTTAAAGGTCTGAAATTGGATATGAATCTTTCCGATATGAAATGTTGCCGGACTTGATTGCCAATCCCCAAAATGTTTAAGTAAAAGTATGGCGAAATTGGAAAATCTAAATTTTGATAACAGCTATCAAAAATTATCAAACGAATTTTATCGAGTAGTGCCACCGACTCCTTTGTCTGATCCATATTTGGTCAGTTTTAATGAAAATGTTGCAAATTTAATCGGTTTAGACGCTTCGGAAATGGCGAATCCCGAATTCGTTGAATATTTTGGTGGCAACAAAGTTTTTGAAAATAGCACGCCAATTTCAGCGATTTACGCGGGGCATCAATTCGGTAGCTATGTGCCACAATTAGGCGATGGACGGGCGATTTTGTTGGGCGAAGTTTTGAACGAAACGGGCGACAGATTCGATATTCAATTAAAAGGTGCGGGGCAAACTCCGTTCTCGCGGATGGGTGACGGACGAGCCGTTTTGCGTTCTACTATTCGAGAATATCTGTGTAGCGAGGCAATGTTTGGTTTGGGAATCCCGACCACTCGTGCGCTGTGCATTGTCGGAAGTGATGCGCCGATTTATCGTGAATCGGTTGAAACTGCCGCCGTGCTGACGCGAATTGCGCCAACTCACGTCCGATTCGGTTCGTTTGAGCTTTTTTACTATCGCGGACAACACGAACAGGTGCAACAATTAGCCGATTATGTGATTCAAGAATTTTATTCGCATCTCGCCGAAAGTGAAAATAAATATCTCGAATTTCTGCGCGAAGTTATTGCTCGAACTGCAAAACTTTTAGCTAATTGGCAAGTTGTCGGATTCGCACACGGCGTAATGAATACCGATAATATGTCAATTTTGGGCTTGACGATTGATTACGGTCCGTTTGGATTTTTGGACGAATTTGATAGTGAATTTATCTGCAATCATTCCGATCACGCCGGACGATACGCCTTTAATCAACAGCCCGTGGTTGCGCTCTGGAATCTTTCCCGACTCGCCCAAGCCCTTGTTCCGTTGATTGAACCTGAAATTGCAATGTCCACGCTGGATGAATACGAAGCGCAATTTATCGAAGAATATTATAATCTGATGGCGGCAAAACTTGGCTTAGAAACTGAGCGTGAGGAAGATGCCGAAATCATCAACAATTTGCTCGGAATGTTGCAAAATAACGCAACCGACTACACCATTTTCTTTCGCCGTTTATGCGATTTTCGACAAAATGGAGACAATGATAATCTGCAAAAAATGTTTATGGACGAAGCAAGTTTTGCAACGTGGGCAAAAGATTACGAAGCACGTCTAAATGCTGAAAATAGTGATGATAAATTGCGTAGCGAACAGATGAAACGAGTCAATCCGAAATATATTTTGCGGAATCATTTGGCGCAACAAGCGATTGAAAAAGCTGAACTTAAAGATTATTCGGAAGTTGATTTACTGCTCAAAGTTTTACAAAATCCGTTTGACGAACAACCCGAAATGGAACGCTTTGCCGAGCCTCCGTCAGTTGGAATGAAAAAAGTTGCGGTTAGTTGTTCTTCTTAAATTTTAAGAAAAATTATCCACAGATAAACACAGATAAACACAGATAAAATCTTTTAGAAATAATCTAAAGCTGAGTGTTTATTGGTTTTATTAAATTCTTAAACATCTCAAAAAAATCTGTGTTTATCTGTGTGCATCTGTGGATAAAAAAATTATGAATGTCAGAGAATTATTCGGCGACATAGATATTTATCTTTTCGACCAAATCCAAAAGAACCGATTCGCGCCAGATTCAAGAATCCTTGATGCAGGTTGCGGCGGCGGGCGAAATCTTGTTTATTTTCTGCGAATGGGATTTGAAGTTTTCGGCATTGACCAAAGTGAACGAGCGATTGAAGATATGAGCAGACTCGCCAAGATGATTGCGCCCGATTTTCCAACTGATAATTTTCAGGTTTCAACCATCGAAAAAACGCCTTTTGCGAGTGGTGCATTTGATGTTGTGATTAGTAGCGCAGTCCTTCATTTTGCCAAAGACGAAACACATTTCAATCAAATGTTCGCGGAAATGTGGCGGGTTTTGCGTCCAAACGGAATTTTGTTTGCGCGGCTGGCTTCGGATATTGGGATTGAAAACAGAGTTCAGTTGATTGAGGGACGCAGATTTTTATTGCCTGACGGTTCGGAGCGTTTTTTGGTTGATGAAAAAATGCTGATTGATAAAACTAATGAGGTTGGCGGAACTTTTATTGAGCCGATTAAGACGACCAATGTGCAAAATCTACGTTGTATGACGACTTGGGTTGTGAGGAAGAATTAGAGGAAGTTTGCCCGCGAAATACGCTAAAAATGCTAAAATAAAAACAAAAAACAATTTTTCTTTTTCTCTTTTTTTCGCGTCATTTCGCGTCATTTCGCGGGCAAAAAATTCTTCTTTCAAAACTTGAAATTGCATCTCATTTAGGCTATTGTTTCATCTATGCGACAGATAAATAATCCACCAAATCCGTATCTCAAATATTCTGCCGAATTTTTAGGTGAACCGCCAAGCACGAAACTCGAAGTGTATGAAGAGTTTACGACCAAAAAGATTATCACAAAGGCGTGGTCATCGGATTTTGGCAATCGCTACACCGTCAATTGTTATCGTGGTTGCATTCACGGTTGCACCTATTGTTTTGCGCGGCAATATCACGAATATTTGGGCTATGGCGCGGGAACGGATTTCGAGACAAAAATTGTGGTTAAACCAAATGCGCCCTTTTTGTTGCGCGAAGAATTGAAAAAGACTCGCCAAGAAATAAATCATCTCGATTTTTCGTTTGCTACTGACCCGTATTTGCCTTTGGAAGCCAGCTATCAATTGACTCGTAGATGTTTAGAAGTTTGTCGAGATTTTCAAATGCCCGTCGGAATCATCACCAAATCGCCACTCGTGACGCGAGACATTGACATCATCAAACGACTGAAAAAAGTTACAGTTTTTTTCTCAATTCCTTTTCTCACCAACGAAAAATCCAATCCTTTTGAGCCATACGCACCAATTCCCGAAGTCCGTTTTCGCGCAATGAAAACTCTCGCCGATGCGGGAATAAAAGTTGGAATCGGAATTGCGCCCGTGATGCTTGGGTATAATGATGCCGATATTCCGCAACTACTCGAAAAAGCCCGAGCAAGCGGTGCAACCAAAGCATTTATGGGCTTAATTCATTTTGATACGGATTCAATTCAAGACTACTTTGTCCACAAACTAAACGAAAAATTACCCACCAAAGCTGACAAAATTCTCAACCACATCCGCCGTGAACGCAACGGAAATTTACGCCACCGAAACTATGATGAACGCGGCAAAGGCAAAACTGCCGAGTGGGAAATTGCTCGTCAAATGTTTGATTTGCACTTCAAAAAATTGGGTTTTGAAATTACGGAAAAACAAGTTGAAATGGTTAAAGAAAAAGCGTTGCCGATTCAACAGAAATTGTTTTGAACATTTTCAATAGCAGAAACTTAGAAACGTGCAAAAAATAAATTATAACGATTTGGTTTTGTCATCGAAGATGACCAACATTATAGCGTAGCGAGCATCGCTACGTTGGTTCAAGAAAGTGTTCCGTCTCTGAAGGAGACGAACATAACTCATTGATTGTTCGACAATGCCTTCGGCGCGTCGAAACGAACATTTGTCAATCTCGTAGGGTTTCACCCTATGCTATATTGTTGGTCTCCTTCGGAGACAAGAAATATTGAAAATTTAAACTGTTAAGCAGGTTGGAAGAAGTTTAGCGGAATTTTGGAAAGTTCAGAGTTACGCATTTATGCGTGAGAAATCGCCGCGCTTCGCTGGCGATTTCACGGCTGAAGCCGTAACTCTGAACTTTCCAAAATACTTTGATACTTTTGCTCACCTGCTTATAAGTTATTTTTACATATTCCTTAGTTCTACTTTGTCAGATTAAATCAAACTGGATAAATAAATATGCTGTCGCTGGGAGCGCGGGCATCCTTGCCTGCCAAAGGCGATAGCCTTTGAGAAAAGTTTTGTCATCTTCAAGTTGAGGTTTGGGAAAGGCTCTCGAAAGGGACGGATATTTTATGATTTTCAACTTGAAATATTGAACGGTTGATTAGTTGGCGATGCCAACTAGCAGGCAAGGATGCCCGCGCTCCCAGCCAAAAGCTACTTGAAAAGTTAAAAAGTTAATCTGACAAAGTAGAATTCATTACTGAGCGGTCTGAAAATTGCAAGGCATCAAAACCAAGCAAAGATTGCCCGCGAAAGACGCTAAATTAAAACCATCTATTTTTCAAACTCTTTCTTTTTTCGTGTCTTTCGCGTCATTTCGCGGGCAATCTTCTTAAAAAACACCTCAATTTTCGAGTATGCAAAGACTATGCCGCTCAGTAATGAGTAGAATTAGGAAAAGTTGGGGGATTTTTCTCAGTTTTAAGGAAGACAAAGGAATCGTGATAAGGATATTATTTGTTCTTAAACAATCACTTAGCTAAACGACTCCCTTGTTTGGGGATAGTTTCGTTGGGGATTACTCATTTTAAGTGCAAATTGTGTTCCACAAAAAAAGCCCTGAAATTAATCAAGGCTTTTTGAATTCGTTGTCACGTTTGGAAGCAAATGAAATTTACATTTTGAAGCGCAACTTCAGTTTTTATTACATTCCCTTGCTCGCTGAATCAGTCATTAATTCGGGCAAATGTTCAAAAAATAATTTGGTCGTATTCCCCATCGAATCAATAATAACCAAACCTTCATCGCGTCCGTCAAGACTGAAGTTTTTGATAATATTGGTAGGATTTTTGACCAGATGAGAATAGTGATTTTCTTCTTGCCGTCTATTTTCCAACATTATTTCAACCCCGTCTTTATCCAAAACAACGCCCGAAAGGGGCATTTTTTTAACGGTTTGATGCTTGCCAGTTTCATCGCCTACTTCGAGTCGGGCGAGTCGAGAATGATTACGTTTATTGAAACTATCAAAATAATTACGCCATTGTGTTTTCTCGATAGCTAATTGTTCCATAAAACCTCCCTTTTCAAACTATGCCGATTTGATTTTTACTTCATTCGGTTTAGTTTCAGCAACTTTCGGGATTGAAAGCGTCAAAACTCCATCCTTAATCGTGGCGGTTGCTTTATCCGGCTCAACCCGATTCGGCAAATCAATGCTACGAAAGAGTTTGTTTGACCTCCATTCCGAATAAATTGTGCCAGCATCTTTCTTTTCGCTTTTTTCTTCGGTATCACCTTTGATGGTAACGCGATCTGGTTCGACCGAAACTTTTAGATTTTCAGCGGTAAAACCCGGGACTTCCGCTCGAATGTCCAGTTTGCCATCAACGTCTTTAATTTCGATCGGAACGGGGCGCAGTAATTCCCTTTCAGCTTTGAACCAATCTTCAAGTTCGTGTCCCAATTTGTATCCACGCTTTTCAAATCGTTCAAAGGCTTTCTTTGCAATTTCTTGCGTAGTTTTCGCAAAATCTTCAAAGAAATGTTCTGCTGCCACGAAAATATTGTCTTTATTTTCCTTTTTTTCTAATGCCGTTTGATGTTGTGCCATAAATTTATTACCTCCTAATTTATTTAAGAAACTCCATTTCGAGTTTCGGCAATAATAATAAATGCAAACACCGTGCCGAGAGGGAAATCAAGGTTTTTCAATAGTTTGGGCAAATAAGGAGAGAGGAAAACTGGTGAATATTTCACAGGAAATTCCTTTGAATGGTGAAAATGGCGCAAGTCTATTTTGGGAATTGATAGTGAAATAGGTCACGGATAAATGCGGAAAAGGAGGATAGTCTTTGTGTCCTAAATCATCCAAGTTTCTCTACCTGCACTGCCGTCACCTTGTATTCAGGTGCTTGAACATACTTATCTCGATAATTGCTGGTGATGCGGTTGAGCTTGGTTTCAGCATCGTGAAAAGTCGTAAAAAGTTCGCCGATTTTCACTTTTGTAACAATATGAATAGGCAAAACGGCTTCACCATAACGGCTTCGCAGACGAACTTTCTCGCCATCGGCAAGCGAAAGTTTTTCGGCATCTTCTTTAGAAATTTCCAGCAAATCAGTTGGATGAATTTTGACAATATCAGTTCGCATCGTCATTGTTCCGGCGTTGAAATGATAGAGATGTCTGCCCGTTGTTAAGCGAAACGGAAATTCTTCGCTCATTACTTCTTGCGTCGGGCGATATTTGATGCGTTTTAGGGTGGCGGTTTTTGATTTGGTAAAAGAATCCTGATGCAGAAACTCCGTTCCCGGATGATCTGTCGAAGGACAGCCCCATTGAAGTCCGCTTTCAGCAATTCGCTTGTAAGTGATGCCGTAAGAATCGCGCCAAACTTCGCGGATTTCGTTCCAAATTTCTTCCGCCGAATTGAAATTAAAATACTCGCCTTTGCCGTAAGCCTTGGCTAAACCGCAGATTATTTCCCAATCATTTTTGGCATTTCCTTTCGGCTCAATGACTTGGCGTAATAATTGGACGCGGCGTTCGCCATTCATAAAAGTTCCGTCTTTTTCAAATGAAGAAACCGCGGGAAAAAAAACGTGAGCGAAATGTTTGGCGGTTTCGTTCATAAATAAATCCTGGACAATGACGAGTTCCATCTCGCTGAATGATTTTCCGGTCGCATTCAGTGTTTGCGTGTGAAAGAAAAACGTCGTAACCAATTACCCACAGAGCTTTGTGTGTGCCTTTTGCGGCGGTGTCGATCATCTGCCAAAAGACTTTTTCCTTTCGCTGTCGGAATTTCCGTTTGCCAGATTTTTTCAAAATGTTCGCGTCCTTCTTCGATGGCGATACTGCCCGTTAAAATTCCCGGATCGCAACCCATTTGCGCCGAACCTTGGACGTTATTTTGTCCACGCAAAGGATTTACGCCAGTTCCGCGTTTGCCCATATTGCCTGTGATTAAAGCCATATTGACCAATGACATAACGCTTTCCGTGCCTTGTGTATGTTCGGTCATTCCGAGTCCGTGGACACTCATGGCAGGTTTTTGGGTCGCATACATTCGCGCAGCTTGACGAATTTTATCCGCCGGAACATCGCAAATTTCGGCAACTTTTTCGGGCGCGTAATCGCCCAAAAACTCCCAAAATTCATCAAATTCTTCGACTCGTGGTTTTGATAAATTCGTCATCCGTCAAACCTTCTTCGATAATCGCGTAAGCTATTGAATTGAAAAGCGGAATGTTTGTTCCGGCTTTGTGTTGAAGATGAATTTTGGCATATTTTGTAAGTTCAGTTTTTCGCGGATCAACGAGGATTAAATTCAAACCGTTGTTGATAATCGGCTTGTTTGATTTTTGCGCCAACAATCGGATGATTCTCAGTCGGATTCGCTCCACAAATCATCATAGTTTTCGCGAGTTCGACATCGTGGAAAGAATTGGTTGCCGCACCTGTGCCGAGCATCATTTTCAAAGCCGCGGCGGATGGCGTGTGGCAAACTCTGGCGCAACAATCTACATTATTTGTTTCAAAACAAACGCGGGCAAATTTTTGGGCAAGATAATTTTCTTCGTTTGTGGCCCGTGCCGAACCCAAAACGCCGATGCTTTCTTTGCCGTAAGTTTCGTTGATTCGGCGTAATTCTTTGACCGTAAAATCAAACGCTTCTTCCCACGAAACTTCTTCGCCATACGCCATTTTTGCCGAATCATCGGTTCGGTGATGCGGTCTTTTGATTGGGCAAAATCGTAGCCGTAACGCCCTTTGACGCAGAGATGCCCTTTGCTAACAGGTGTTTTCATCGCCGGTTTGATTTGGACGATTTCGCCTTCACGTGTTCCGACCTCCATTTCACAACCCGTTCCACAATACGGGCAGACGGTTTTTGTCCAATCGGTCGGCATTCCCTTTTTCAGAATTGATTTATCTTCCAATGCACCGGTCGGGCAAACGTCTGCACACGCACCACAGGAAACACACGAACTTTCACCGAATTTGCCGAAATTATCGGGAACGATTTGCGAGTTTTTGCCCGCGCCCCGACAATTTGCCAAACGAATTGCCCTTGCAATTCCTCGCAAATTCGGACGCAAGCGTAACAATCAATGCAACGAGTCATATCAACTTGGATAAAAATATGACTATCGTCAATTCTCTTTTCAGGTTGGGCAAAATCTGCGTCTTTTAAGTTATATTGTTTCGCCAGACGATGAAATTTTTTTTCGGGATAAAGCAAAAAATCTTCGAATGGATAATTTAGGGCAAGCATTTTCAAATCCGTCCGGCGCGAAGTCTCGATTTTTGGCGAATGAGTTTCGACTTCCATTCCGTCCGCGAGTTTATTTTGGCACGAAGCAACCGTCTTACCATTCGCTTCGACAACGCACAAACGACACGCGCCGCACGCTTTGATTCGTTCATCGTGGCAAAGAGTCGGAATCTCAATTCCTTCATATCTGACAGGCTTCGAGAATCGAAACATCATCGTTAAATTCTCTTATTTCGCCATTGATTGTTGCTCGTATCATTTAGGTAAATTTTCTTCAAACCGCAAAATGGTCGTTTTGCCTTCCGCATCGGTAATGTCCAAACCGTCATTTATCTCATCCAAACTAAAATGTATTTGAACTTTTTGAACATTTCTAATTGTATGTGTCATTTCATCGCCAAATATAATTTCGAGTGAATTATGATGTGAATCGAAATCGATTCCGCTTAAAGGCATTCCGTCTTCAATCCAATAATCAATTCCGTTTTCAAACACGCCCAATCTTGTGGCTCGACCAACATTTTGCTCGCTGTAATATTGCAAAAAATTAGTCCAAGTATATTTTTTTACGGTCGCATTGCTCATAATTGCACCTCCATTTCCTTTTTCCTTTCTCGTAATCTACTTGCCAAATAAGGCGCAAGCATCATAAACAAAAGCCCAAATCCCATCAATCCACCGCGTGAAATATCATAATCTTCAAACATCCGTGCCCACGAATAATTCATTACGAAAATCCCTAAACCAAACTCAAAACAAGCAGTTAAAATCATCCACATCAACCCGACAACAAAAAGTGATTTAACAGTTGGCGCATCAATCCAACGAATGAAAAGATACGCAATTGCAAAAATTAGTAGCATTCCAATAAAAAAAGCGATTCTTCGTGCCGGAAAATCTCCGACCAACGGCGCAAGTAATAATTGCCGTAAAGTTCCGTGAACGCTTTCGGCAAAAATAATCAATAGCCAAACTGAAAATGCTCTAAAGAAATACATAAAACCAAATTTCCGCGAAAAACCAACGTCTTCAAACTTTTAGCTGGGAAAGAACAAAATTTTTGTGTCTAACCGGTGGCAGTCTTTCTTTGTTTAAACGATTCAAATGCTTCGTTGAACCTCGCTCGGTGATGTTTTTCAGGCTCTAATGCTAGTTTGAAACTCATAACCGCTAGAAATTATTTATTCAGTTTCTTTTCTAATCACAAGGACAGAGCAAGGGGCATGATGAATAATCTTATCGGAGGTCGAGCCGATGAAGGCACGCCCCCAAAATCCGTAACCGTGTGATCCTACAATAATTAGATCAGCCGCCCAATCCTCTGCTTCCTTAACAATGGTTTTGCCTGCCGAGCCCTTGGCAACTTTGGTGTTTATTTGAAGGTCTAAATCACCTAATTTTTCTTGGATAATTTCTTTAGCTTCATTCGCAAATTTAGTTGATTGTTCGCGCCCAATCTTTTCCATTTCTTTTACATATTCGGTGGAAACGGCAAATGGTTCCGTGGCAGTGTAACCGATTTCTTCAAAAACGGATATAACTTCTATTTGTTTGTTTTCAACATTTTCCAGTATTTCACAAGCGTTTTCTATCGCCTTGCGACTATAATCCGAACCGTCGGTAGCAATTAAGATTTTCATGATTTTATCCCCTCCAATACTCTTAAATCTAAATTAAGGATTGTTTTCTAAATTTGACTTTCTTACAACTAAAACAGAACAAGGGGCATGATGAATGATTGAATCTGAAACAGAACCAATCATTGTTCGTCCCCAGAAACCAAGTCCGTGAGAGCCAACCACAATTAAATCGGCATTCCATTCCTTTGCGGTTTCAATAATGATGCGGTCAGTTGCTCCCATTCTTAACAGCGTGGTTATTTCAAGACTCTCGTCCGGTAAACATTCTCGAAGCAAAGAAACAGCTTCATTAACAATTTTTTCAGCCTTTTGGCGCAACTCCTTTTCAAATTGTTCCGCATATTGAACTGATTTTTTTTGCTGAAATATATCCAGCGGTATATAGGCTTGATACACGGAGATGATTTTAATCTTTGTTTTTTCCGGCTTGAACCCAATTTCACAGCATTTCTTGATTGCGGCTCGGCTGAACTCAGAGCCATCGGTAGCAATTAAAATATTCATATTTACACCATTTTTTATCCTAACTTATTATCTCCTATTCATTGTTTAGCAATAATCGTGCCCAATCTCGAAGTATTGAAAACACTAGAATAATTAGTTTTTCAATTAATTATCCAAAGAGAATTTATCAACTTTATGCGGAAAATCACCCACCCTTAAGAATTTAGATTTATTGATGTCGGATGAAAAAACTAGGCGATTTTGACTTCAATATAAGCTCCATCAAGCAGATAACAATAAGTTTTGTTAGATAATAAAATCTTGCCAATCAGTATAGTGAGCGGTAGCGAACACCATTATTTTAAAACTTGACTGGGTTTAGGCGGACTCGCTACCGCTCCCGTTCTGATTTTAATGCACACTTTTCAAGTGGAAAGCGTAACAGAATGTAGAACTAATACCCTTTGTAAATTCAAACTTTTACCCCAAGTTTCGGCAAGATTTTTGTTGTCGAAAACCTCTCTTCCCAATTTCGTTTGATACTTTTTTTGACTGCCGGATAGATTATCCATCTCAACATCGGAGAAACCAGCGTCATATAAATCGGCGTTCGCCAGTTGAGTTTTTTGACGTAAATCGCTACATACAAATCATAGCCGTCAGCCTTTTCTTCAGACGCTAAAACCCAGAAACAATGGACGGTTCGATTGATAATTTCAAACAGGATTTCGTTTTTGTAGCAATAGAGAATAGTGTTGATGCTTTCGACTTTGCCTGTTGGAATTAGAGATTTTTCGCGCTCTTCTTCGGTTAAACGGGACAGCCACGAATTAGCGTTGACCAATTCAGGCACATTATCCCAATGCAAAATTTTGCCGATAAAACCGCGAATATCAAATAGTGTTTTGGTAATAAAACCGAATTTGAAGTCTTCGGCTTGGTTTAAACCCGTGATGCGATAAATCTCGTCCATCTTCATTCTTTTGTTACCGCCTTTTAGATCAATAAAATCAAGGCTGTGCATCGGAATATCAGCTAAAAATTGATGTGCTTTCAAAGCTATTTGCTTATAACTTTTCTCATTCATTTTTCCCTCCTATTTCTTCGGCTGATAACCGGCGGGATGATGCAAATGCAAATCAAAATCGGTCGTAACTTCAATCCGTCTGAATCCAGTTCCAACCGTTGAACTGCGATAAGTTATCAACCATTGACGCGGAAAAGTCTGTTTAAATTCCTCCAAATACGGCGAAAAATTGATAAAATCAAGTCCTGAAATATAACTCTCGCCGCCTGTTTCGTCTGCCAGACGAATCAGCGAGCCTTGTCCGTAGTTGATGGCAAAACGCCCGTAAGGTTTGCGATCTTCCGATGGCGCATAAATTGTATAAATTGAGATTCCACGTCGTTGAGCATCTCGAATTGCCCTGTCGAGCGAAATCGAAAAATAGGGGCTGGCGTAAATATAACCGCCAGACATATCCAGTCCGTCTGAAACGGCGAGAATTATTTTTCGCCCGATTGTTTTCTCTTCAAAATGTTTCAAAACATCCTGCACCCCATCGTAAGGACTAAAAACAGGCGGAAGCGAAACACCGCGAATAATTCGCAAAGTGTCTGCGGCTTGTTTTCGGTCAGTGGTTAATTCCTGAGTTACAATCGCACCGCCGATGGTTAAATATGCCGTCATCACTCGTGAGCCTTCGGGCAAATTACGAATAAATTCTTTCAAACCTTTTATTTCGTTATTGACTCGCCAATCAAGATTATCCTGCACCACAACTGCCAGATTTATCGCGGCTTCCGTTGCATTTTTGGCTGAAATAATTTTTTGCGAACGCTTATTTTCCAACACCGCAAAATCGTTGTTTTGTAATTTAGAAACAAGGTCGCGTTGCTTGTCATTATGCGGATAAGCCGTTACCAGAATCGTCATTTCTTTTCCAACTGAGCTTTGATTTTTCGTCTGAAGTTTAGGTTTATCTTGCGCCCAAACAACCCCGACAAAAACTATAAGCGTAACTAACAGCGCATTTATAAAAACCTTGCGATTCATTTTAGCCTCCTCAAATATGTTTCAATTTGGCTTTCCCTTCGATTGAAAAAAGCCAATATGCGAAAAATAGAAAACTTGGAATGGCAAAGAAAATAAAACCCCATCCCTGCCAAATTCTGCCGTTTAAGATCAGTCCATAAACAAAATAGAATGCCAAAAGACTTCCAATCGAAATCGCTCCGCCAAGTCCTTCATTTCGCCACGCAATCACCAATCCGATCATTAAACCAAGCGGGAAAAAGAGCAAGCCAACCCATTCTTTTAACCCAACCATATTGGGGTCAATCCCTTCGCCAAGAAAGAAAAGCAGAATAAAAATAATCGTGACCAGACTCGTCATTCTTGCCGTCAGCCTCAAATAAAACATCGGACTACTTTCATTTGTTCTATGTTCAAACATAATTACCTCCTTACTCCTTACGCGGACAACGACTGATTAAGACCGAACATTTGGCGTGTTGGGCAACAAAGGTCGAAACAGAGCCAAGTAAAACTCTTTCCCACAGACGATAACCGTGCGAGCCGAGAATAATTAAATCGGTTTTCCATTCTCCTGCTTTTTCAACTATTGCGTATTTCGGACTGCCCATCACGATTTCGGTTTTTACATAACAACCAAAATCCTTTTCAATCTTTTCTTTGGCTTCTTGCACCACATTTCTGGCAGTTTCCAAACTTTGCTTCTCAATTTGGGCTTCGTATTCAATCAATGCTCCGCCAAAAGGTTCGCCCATAATTGGTCCCACCCTTTCTACCGTTGATAAAACAATAATTTCAGAATCTTTATCTAATTTGATATTTTTTAATTCGTCTAAGACGCATTCGCTCGATGGCGAACCGTCAATTGCTAATAACACTTTCATTATTTTCACCTCCGTCTGTTAAAGTGAAAGTGCATTTTCTATGCCAAGCAGTTTTTGAGAAGTTTGAAGAGTTTTGATATTGAAGGTGGGTAAAATTCCCCACTTTGTATTAAAATTCTCGCAAAGGTTTGTAAAAATATGTCTAATAATCTCGTCCCAAATCTTGAGTTAAGCTCAAAAGCCATATTTAAAAGCATCATTACTTCGGCAATGGATGCTATTATTACGCTTAATTCTTCGCAAAATATCGTCCTTTTTAATGCTTCCGCCGAAAAAATGTTTGGCTATTCGGCAGAGGAAGTTTTAGGCAATCCGCTGACGGTTCTTTTGCCTGAGAGATTTCGTCAAATACACCATCACCACGTTGAAGGTTTTGGCGAAACTCAAGTTACCAAACGGCGAATGGGCGATTTAGGAAATATTTTCGGCTTGCGTAAAAACGGCGAAGAATTTCCGATAGAAGCCTCAATTTCCCAGATTGAAGAAGACGGGACGAAGTTTTTCACCGTTATTTTGCGGGATATTACAAAAAGAATAACGACTGAAGCAATGTTGCGCGAGCAAGCCGAACTACTGAATCACGCCCGCGACGCAATAATTGTTATTTCAGTAAATGACAAAATCTTATTTTGGAACAAAAGCGCAGGACAAATTATCGGTTTGTCAGAAGCAGAGGTCATCGGGAAAGACGTAAATCAACTATTTTCTTCGGATGAACTAAGTAGTTATGAAGAAGCTAAAAAGAAAACTTTAGAAACAGGGGAGTGGTTTGGCGAGATTTTCTTTACGACCAAGAGCGGTGAAAAAAGAATTTTGGAAAATCGTTGGTCAACTATTCACGATGGCGACGAAAACCCAATTAGTTTTTTAGTGGTTTGTACTGATATTACTGAAAAGAAACGCTTTGAGGCTCAATTTTTGCGTTCGCAAAGACTCGAATCAATCGGGATTTTGGCAGGCGGAATCGCTCACAATCTCAATAATATTTTGTCGCCGATTATGATGTCGTTGGCTCTTTTACAAGCCCAGCACGAAGACGAAGATTCGCAGAATTTGCTTCAGACTTTGCTTATGATGACCGAACGCGGCGGCGATATGGTCAAACAAATTTTATCTTTCGCCCGCGGCGTAGAAGGCGAAAAAATGACTCTCAGTCCGCGAATTTTGATTAAGGAAATCGTCAAAATCTTGCGCGAAACATTTCCCAAAAATATTGCTATTCATCAGGAGTTAGACGAAAATCTCGATAATGTTTCGGGCGATATTACGCAGCTCCATCAAGTTTTGATGAATCTTGCGGTCAATTCCAGAGATGCGATGCCCGATGGTGGGACGCTGACATTTATTGCTCAAAATGTAGTTTTAGATGAGCAATATGCTCGAATGAATGTGGACGCTGAAGTCGGCGAATTTGTTATGATTCAGATTACTGATACGGGTTGTGGCATCCCCAGAGAACTTATTCACAAGATTTTTGATCCTTTTTTTACTACCAAAGAAAAGGGCAAAGGCACGGGATTAGGACTTTCTACATCAATCAGTATTATTCGTGGACATAGCGGTTTTATCAATGTTTATAGCGAGGTTGGCAAAGGCACGCAGTTTAGTATTTATCTTCCGGCTTTGAAAGAAACCAGCCAATACGAATCCGATAAACAAGACCTTTTACCTCGCGGAAACGGCGAAACGATTCTCATTATTGACGATGAATCTGCAATTTTAGAGGTGACGCAAAAGACTTTAGAATCTTTTGGTTACAAGGTTTTAACGGCTACTGACGGAGCAGAAGGAGTAGCAATGTTTGCCGAGCATAAAGACGACATTAAAGTAGTATTAACCGATATGATGATGCCTGTAATGAACGGCATAGCGACCATCAAAGCCATTCGAAAAATTAGTAAAAATGTGGAAATAATTGGCAGTAGCGGATTGGAAAACGGTAACGAGAAAGAAGCCTTGAGTCTTGGGGCAAAGCTATTTTTGCGAAAACCTTACACAGCGAAAAAACTCTTGGATAGTTTGCGAGAAATTTTGTAACGCGGACATCCTGCCTGCCGTCTCGGTGGCATCTTGCCGCCGAAGCGCAAATTTGAGAGCAAGATGCTCTCAAGACAGCGGGCAAGATGCCTGCGTTACATTTAGGCACGAAGTTTGCGTTTGAGTTAATCGCCAAATTCATTGAGGTTATTTCAAAATGAAAAAAATACTAATAGTTGATGACGAAAAAATGATTCGTTGGACTCTCGCGCAAGCCTTGAAAAGTTGGGGTTATGTTCCAATCGAAGTCGCTACTGTTTCCGAAGTTCTTGACACCTTTGTCAATGAAATACCGGACGCTGTTTTGCTGGATATTGATTTGCCGGACGGTTCGGGATTGGATGTTCTGCGCGAGATTAAACAACAATATCCCGAAGCAGTTGTGATAATGATTACGGGCAATGTTCGCGTGGAAACTACCATTTCGGCACTGCGGGGTGGGGCGTATGACTTTATCAGCAAACCCGTTCACCTCGAAGAATTAAAGGTTTCGATTCGCAATGGTATTGAGGCACACGAACTTCGTCGGGAAGTGAAACAAATTCGCCGTGAAAGAACCCAAAAGTTTAGTTTTGAACAAATCATCGGGAAATCCGCTAAAATGAAAGAGATGCTTTCGTTGGCAAGAAAGGTAGCAGAAAGCGAAGTCGGCTCAGTTTTATTACAGGGCGAATCGGGAACAGGTAAAGATTTAGTGGCGAAAGCGATTCATTACACATCGCGCCGGGCAGATAAACCTTTTGTTGCTATCAACTGCGCCGCGATTCCCTCAAACCTTGTAGAATCAGAGCTTTTCGGTTACGAGCGAGGCGCATTTACCGATGCCAAATCACGCAAAGAAGGACTTTTTGAACAAGCTGAAGGCGGAACTCTGATGCTTGATGAAATCGGCGAAATGGAACTTGGGTTACAAGCCAAGCTTTTGCGGGTGCTGGAAGAAGGAGTTTTTCGGCGAGTCGGCGGATTGAAAGATATTCCGCTTGATGTTCGGGTGATTGCGGCATCCAATCGTGATTTGAAAACCGAAAGTATGGAAGGCAGGTTTCGACTCGATTTATATTATCGTTTATCAGTGATTCAGATTGATATTCCTGCGCTTCGTGAACGCGACAATGACGTTTTGCTGCTCGCCAATTTTTATTTGGACACTTTGGGCGAAAGAGTGCGACCAACGAAAAAATTTCGCGGAATTACACCCGAAGTTGCGGAAATTTTTCGCCGATACGAATGGGCTGGCAACGTCCGCGAACTTCGCAATGTCATCGAACGCTGTCTGATTTTGGAAGATGACGACGAAATCACCCAAAAATATCTCCCGCCGGATTTATTTGCCCCGCCACAGATGATAAAAACCCAACCTAATCATAACGGCTCGGATTCATTCAAATTAACGCTTCCACTTAGCGGAATTTCATTAGAAGAAGTCGAAGATTCTTTGGTTCAGCAAGCTATCGAACAATGTCATGGTAATCAAACTCGCGCCGCCCAACTGCTCGGTATTTCACGCGATCAATTACGCTACCGTTTGAAAAAATTGCAGAATTGACTGAATATTGAAACTAATTCATTTTGAACAGTCATCGGGTTTCATTTCGCTTTGCTTCATTTTACTCAATGCTACTAAATTTCTCGCTTTCAACAATTTTAAGGAAAACTTAAACGAACTCCTAACGGTTTAAAAGATTACTCGCTCAAAAGCTGGCGCAAAACATATTGCAGAATCCCGCCACCTTTGTAGTATTCGACTTCAATCGGCGTATCAATTCTGAGCGTCAAAGAAACTGACTCGCTCGTTCCATCTCCACGATTGATTTTCAACGTCACATCTTGACGAGGTTTTACATCTGCACCTTCGAGTCCAACTAAATCAAAGGTTTCCGTTCCATCTAAGCCAAGACTATTTGCATTCACGCCGTCTTTGAATTGAAGCGGAAGAACGCCCATTCCCACCAAATTTGAACGATGAATCCTTTCAAATGATTGTGTGATGACTGCTTTCACGCCCATCAAATTTGTGCCTTTCGCCGCCCAGTCTCGTGAAGAACCTGTGCCATATTCTTGACCACCGAAAATGATGGTCGGGACATTTTCGGAAGCATATTTCATCGCCGCATCGTAGATAAATGCTTCTTCTCCGCTCGGCTGATGAATCGTCAAACCGCCTTCTTTCGGCGAAACCATCAAATTTTTGATGCGGACGTTGGCAAATGTTCCGCGCAACATCACGCGGTCATTTCCGCGACGTGAACCGTAGGAATTGAAGTCTTTCACCTCCACGCCTTTTTCTTGCAAATATTTTCCCGCAGGTGAATTTGGTTTAATCGCTCCGGCGGGTGAAATATGGTCAGTGGTGACAGAATCGCCAAAGATTGCCAACGCTCTCGCCGATTTGATGTCCGAAAATTGCCCTGTTTCCATCGAAAAATTTTCAAAGAAAGGCGGATTTTGAATATAAGTCGAAACATCATCCCATTCATAAATCGCTCCGACTGATGAAGGAATTGAATTCCAAAGTGGATTTTGTTCGGCAAATTCACCGTAAAGTTTGCGATAAGTTTCAGCGTCCATCGCCGATTGCATCAGTTCCGAAACTTCATCGGTAGTTGCCCAAATATCTTTTAAATAAACATCGTTGCCATCTTTATCTTTGCCGATTGGGTCTTTTGAAATGTCTTTGGTCACGCTTCCCGCAAGTGCAAAGGCAACCACAAGCGGCGGACTTGCCAAGAAATTTGCCTTGATATTTTGATGAACGCGAGCCTCAAAGTTTCGATTTCCAGACAAAACCGAACAAGCTACGATGTCGTTATCGGTAATCGCTTTTTCGATTCCCGCGTCCAAAGGTCCTGAATTTCCGATACAGCTCGTTACATCCATAGCCGACATTATTAAAGCCAATTTCGTTTAAAAAGGCTTGCAACCCTGTTTTTTCTAAATATTCCGTCACCACCCGCGAACCCGGTCCGAGCGAAGTTTTAACATACGGCGCGACCTTCATTCCGCGTTCCGCCGCTTTTTTCGCCACAATTCCGGCTGCCAGCATCACACTCGGATTTGAAGTATTGGTGCAAGAAGTAATCGCGGCAATCAAAACATCGCCGTGTTTGATTTCAACCGCCGTTGCGGAAGCAATTTTTTGCCCGTAAATCGGCAAATTGCCCGAAGCATTGGCAGTTGCGGAAAATGATTTACCGGCATCGTCCGCAGATTTTCCGTAACCGCCATCCGCCACCGCTGCGGTAAATAATTCGCTAAATTTATTGGCAAGATTGTCTAAATTGATGCGGTCTTGTGGTCGTTTTGGACCCGCCAGAGCAGGAACGATGGAAGCTAAATCCAAATCCAAAACGGTCGTGTATTCAACCTCACCCGCCAGCGGAATACCAAACATTTCTTGCGCTTCGTAATAATTTTTGATGGTTTCAACTTCCGCATCGGTTCTGCCGGTTGCCGCGAAAATAATCCAAAGTCTTTTCGTCAACTCCGAAAAAGCCCATAGTTGCGCCGTATTCGGGAGCCATATTGGCAATGGTCGAGCGGTCGGTTGCATTGAGATTTCTCGCACCTTCGCCATGAAATTCGACAAATTTTCCGACCACCTTTGCCGCTCTCAGCATTTCCGTCACGCGTAAAACTAAATCGGTTGCGGTCACTCCATCATTTAATTTCCCTTTCAGATTTACGCCCGCGACATCAGGCGTTAAGAAATAGACCGGCTGACCGAGCATTCCGGCTTCGGCTTCGATTCCGCCCACGCCCCACGCGACGATGCCCAAACCGTTAATCATCGTGGTATGAGAATCCGTTCCGACCAAAGTGTCGGGATAATAAACGCCGTCTTTTTGCCAGACGCATTTTGCCAAATATTCCATATTTACTTGGTGAACGATACCGATTCCCGGCGGCACAACTCTAAAAGAATCAAAGGCTTGAGTTCCCCATTTCAAAAATCGGTAACGTTCGGCATTGCGTTCAAATTCAATCTCCATATTCTTTTCGTAAGCCATTGCCGAGCCTGCATAATCAACCTGAACGCTATGATCAATCACCAAATCAACCGGAACAAGCGGCTCAATGACACTCGCATCTTTGCCCAAATTCGCCACCGTTGAACGCATTGCGGCAAGGTCAACCAGCAATGGAACTCCGGTAAAATCTTGCAGAATTACGCGGGCAACCACAAATGGAATTTCGTCTGTCCGCTCGGCATT
Source organism: Pyrinomonadaceae bacterium (assembly GCA_963779235.1). Classification (GTDB taxonomy): domain Bacteria; phylum Acidobacteriota; class Blastocatellia; order Pyrinomonadales; family Pyrinomonadaceae; genus JAIBCC01. The sequence goes on along the minus strand of CAVZXI010000032.1, from coordinate 474,886 downwards.
GGCTTTCCAATTGGCAATTTGTCGCACTGCTTCTTCGGATACTTTCTTGCCTTCGTCAAAATTGCGAAGCACCGATTCCAAAACGATTCTGATAGAAATCGGAAGTTTCGAGATTTTTGCAACTGCCTTCTTTTTCTAATTGGGGCAATGAATAAAACGTGCCGTCTGTGCCGTTGCCTGTGGTAAATGTTTGTTTAGTGTTGAAAAGATTATGTGTCATAGTTTTGTCGCCTCAAATAAAAGTCTAGCTAATGTTATTTTACGAATTGTATAAGATATGTAAAACAAAAACTTTTGAATTTATGGCAGATAAGAATTTTTCCGCACGAAAAAAAATAATTTAGCGAAACTAATATTCTATAATTAGCAGAAAACAGCTGTGCTATTATCAGATTATGAAGTCTTCAATGAAAAGCCGAATTTCTAAAAATCTTCTTGATGAGAGTGATTTTTCAGACATTTCCCAACAAATCAATTCAGTTTTTAGAATCATTAACCAAGTGGATTCTGAGAACGAGATTATTATTGAATTTTCAGAAAATCAGCAAGAAGTGATAAGGCAACAGTGTGGATTCATCCCAAAGCCATTGGTGACGGATAGTTTAAATTTAGTTATGCTTTCGATTGCTACCAGCGCAATAAAAAGTGACGTATTGCCATTAGTTAGCAGTATTTCAACTTGCAATCAAATTCTGGAATGTATAGAAAAAAATTTACCAATTCAGCAGCCATTTACGGTTAAATTAGAATTAACCGCCGAACAACGCGAAATAATTAGAAACACCGTTAATAAAGAGTGGCATCATATTTTAATAGCTCCCGATGATTTCGAGATTGATTTCACCCAAGCTTGGGAAACTGAACCAACTATTCAGCATCTTGGACAATCTTTCGTAATTGTTTCGGAAGTGGCAGAATATTCTTCTCCGGCAGATGAGATTGTAATAAAACTTCCGATTGTAAATGAGAATTCCAATACTACTTTTGGGACGGGGAGTCATCCAACGACGCAAGCCGTGTTATTTCTGATGGAAAAATATGTAAAAAACGGAATCAAGGTACTTGATATTGGCACAGGTTCCGGTATTTTGGCGGTTGCGGCAACTAAGCTGGGAGCGGGAAAAGTTCTGGCGATTGATATAAATTTAACTGCGGTTGAAACAGCAAAAAAGACAGTTAAACTAAATAATGTTAGTGATAAAATTCAAGTTAAGACAAGAAGTATTGATATTATCGAAGATAGATATGATTTAGTGACGGCTAATCTGTTTCCCAAAATTATCATTTCGTTAGCAAAATCTCTCGCAAATGCAGTAGCTCCAAACGGCGTACTTCTCTTATCAGGTTTAGTCAGCGTGAGAATACCTGAAATTATTCAGATTATGAAAGAAGTTGGCTTGGAACATCTGGAATCCATCACGATTGATTTCTGGGGTGGTATTGCCTTTCTGAAAAAAAATCAGCCTTAGAATTATCAATGTAACTTGTGTGCAACTTTATTTGAAAATGTTTTTCTGAGCTAAATGTTGTAAATACAAAACATTCTGTTTCTGTCGCAGAGCGACCAGTTGAATTTAGGCGTGTCTTTTAAGGCACGTTAGGGTAAAAGAAGACAATTCCATCGCGTCAGCGATGACTGAAATAAACAAATGTCAGTTGTCACGACGCGACAAAAACATTCTAAATCCTAGCCGTGCAATAAATTACACGGCTAAATTCAGTTAATCGCTACGCGACATTAAAGGAAAATTAAGTTGCACACAAGGTCAATGTAACTTTTCAAAATTTTCCTAACAAATTCGCCTTTCGGTTTTGTTATTTTTGCTAAACAGTTTATATTCAAGTTTTGTATGAGCGAAGGTGACAGTAGAAATGGCAGAGACTCGTTTAGCATTCCGAAAATTAAGGCTAAATCTGCGTCGTGGCACGTCACGACTTCGCTCTCGTCTGTCGTCTTCTAATAATCGTTTTCTCGCCTATCTCGCCATTCTCGGACCCGGAATTATCGCCGCCAATGCGGGCAATGATGCCAGCGGAATCGCTACTTATTCAACCGTCGGAGCAGGCTACGGCTACACCTTGATGTGGGCATTTTTGCCAATGATGATAAGCCTTATTTTCGTGCAAGAAATGTGCGTCAGAATGGGCGTGGTGACTGGAAAAGGACTCGCTGATTTGATTCGTGAACAATTCGGAGTGCGCTGGACGGCATTGGTAATGCTTGCCTTATTGATTGCAAATACGGGAGTTATCATTTCGGAATTTGTCGGAATCGCACAGGCTTCCGAACTTTTCGGCATCCCGCGTTACGTTACTATTCCGCTGACGGCAGGATTGATTTGGTGGTTGGTCGTGAAAGGAACTCAAAAGCGGGTCGAGCAAGTTTTTCTCGCAATGTCGCTCGTCTTTTTGTGCTACATCGTTTCAGCTTTTTTGGCAAAACCCGATTGGGGACAAGTGGCAACGGAAATTGTCACTCCAAGTTTTAAACTGGAATCGGGCTATCTTTTTACCATAATGGCACTTATCGGAACGACCATCACCCCCTTTATGCAGGTTTTTGTGCAATCTTCGGTGGTTGAGAAAGGAATGGACAAAGATGATTATCCATTAGCCAGAGCCGATGTCATCATCGGAACAACCTTTGCTGTAATGATTGCCGCGTTTATTGTAATTTCAACCGCTGCCACGCTCAATAAACAAGGAATTACCGAACTTGATTCTGCTGCTACTGCCGCTTCTGCGCTTGCGCCAATCGCCGGAGAGTATGCCAAATATATTTTTGCTATCGGGCTTTTTGGCGCGGCAATGTTGGCAATGGGCGTTTTGCCACTCGCCACAGCTTACAGTGTGAGTGAGGCGTTAGGCTTTGAAAAAGGTCTCTCACACTCGTTCCGGGAAGCTCCGATTTTCTTGGGAATCTTTAGCTCGCTGATTGCAATTGGTGTCATCGTGGCACTTATCCCTAATATTCCACAGATTAAATTGCTTTTATTTACTCAGACCATTAACGGAATTTTATTACCTTTTTTGCTCGTTGCCATCGTTTTGCTTTCCTCAAATCGTGAAATAATGGGCGAGTATGCCAATAGTCTTTGGTTTAAAATTTTGGCGTGGGGTATCACGATTGTCATTTCGATTTTGTCAATTTTGCTGATTTTCACTACACTATTCGGGTAATGCAAAGTGATTTACGCAAACAATTTGTGATTTTCGTGGTGCTCTTGGGAATTATTATTCTTGTCATTACTCTTTTGAAGTTTGCCGAACAACCTTTAAAAGAATATGTGATGAACATTTTCACCTCAACGCAATGACCGGATGGGCGCGACCGCAGGAAATCTTTTCGAGAATATTATTGGGATTATTAACGTTTTGCTTTGGATGTGTCTCGTAATCGCAATTGTGCGTTTCGTTAACTCTTTAGTTTTCAGCACAGCTTTGCGAAACACAAATAATTACGAACTCGCATCGCTGCTTAGAAACGTTATTTCGATTATCATTTATGTAGTTGCATTCACCGCTATTTTTAAGTCTCAATTTCCCGGCACAGACCTTTCCACCGTTTTTGCCGGTTCAACTATCTTGGGTGTGGTTATTGGTCTTGCATTACAAGACACGCTCGGCAATCTTTTTGCCGGAATTGCTATGCAAGCCGATCAGCCTTTTCAAATCGGAGACGTTATCAATATTCAAGGCAAAGCAACCGGAGTAGTAGAAAATATTTCTTGGCGTGGGATGAAAATTCGCACCTTTCAAAATAAGGTTGTGCTGGTCAGCAATAGCGTGATTAGTAAAGAATTTATCGAAGTTGCGCCGAAAGAAAATCTTAACGCCCGACTTACTTTTTTTAATACTCTTTATTCAGCTTCGCCAACCAATACGATTCAACTTATTCGAGATGTAGTGAGACAGGTAGAGAATGTTTCGCGCAAATTTCGCCCGATTGTCCGAATCAGAAATTTGGGAGACAATGGAATTGATTGGGAAGTCAAATATTGGCTCGAAGATTATTCTAAATATAACGATACCGATGCTTTAGTTCGCCAACGAATCTGGTATGCCTTCCAACGCGAGAATATTCATTTTGCCTTCCCGACGCGGACACTATTCATTGAAAGTCAGTCGCTTGAGCCTAATTTTACCGAATCGGTGAGTGAGATTTTTATGCGGTTGAGCGATGTTGAAATTTTTGCTCCTCTCAGCGATGAAGAAACTCAAAAACTGGCTGAAAAATGTGAAGCCAAAATTTTTTCACCCAATGAGCCGATTGTTCGCAAAGGACAAGAAGGCAAATCAATGTTTGTGGTGCATCGCGGCTCAGTCAAAATTCAAATTGTTGAAAACTCCTTTACTAAAACTGTGGCAACGCTCCACGAGGGCGATATTTTTGGTGAAATGGGGCTTTTTACCGGCGAACCACGTTCAGCAACGGTGGTAGCAGCAGAAGAAACCGAAGTCCTCGAAATCAAACATACCGCTGTCAAACCGCTTTTCAAAAGAAACCCGAATTTAATGGAAGCCTTGAGCGAAACGATTGCCGAAAGACGGGCGATGCTTGCCAGTGCCAACGAAGAAAGGAAAGAAGTTGCGGTTGAAAAAGCCGGAATTTTTGATTCGATTAAGAAATTCTTTGGGCTTAGTTGAAAAATAAGGTTGGCAATTCATTCAAATCGCCAACCTCTTGCCCTTCTCCGCATTTCATTTTAATAAAGCGTAAAATTATACTGAACATTTTTTGTGACAGTAATTGCCACGCCGTTTTTCTTAGCCGGTTCAAATCTAATATTTCGGGCTGAAGCAATCGCCTGCTCAGTCAAACCGTGCGGCAAACTACTCACCGCCACAACACTTCCGATTTGTCCATTGGCTAAAAATGTAACCCGCAGAGTCACCGTTCCTTGCACTGCAAATTGTCGCGCCGCATCGGTGTAAAGGGCTCTCGGTTTTGAAGTAATGTTAAGCGCGATGCTGGGGACGGTTGGTATTTTGATGTCGGGTGGAGTTTCTCTTCGTCGTGTTTCATCGTCCCTAGTTCCGCCTATCCCATTTGGATTATCGCCATAGTTATTTCCCGTAACAGTTCCGATTCCTCCGATTCCATTTCGTCCAACCCCATCTCTTCCATTAGTCCCGATTCCGCCTAACCCATTTTGCCCCATTCCAAGATTATCCGCTGATAACCCATTTGAAGCGTTTGGATTTGAAGAATTTGGGTCTCCATTGGTAGAACTTCTTTTTTTTGGAATAATATCATTTGGACCTCTGGTTCCCCTTGTTACTTTAAGTGTCGGGTCAGTTACGGAAATGTCTTCTTTGCTAGGAGTCAAGAGCGGTTTTTCTTTAAACTGGGGTGGTAATTCGCCTTTGGAAATCGGGTCTTCGTCCTGACGACCGCCACCGCCACCGCCGCCGCCTTTTCCTTTGGCTTTAATTTCAGGAACTTCAACTTCAATAATTGACGGATTTTCCTCAACATTCACAAATCTATTTAAATCATCATCCAACGCGCCAACATACGCATCTGAATTAAAAAGTGAACTAATTACTCCGCCAGTGGCGATGGTCATCATCAAAACAAATGCGCCCAAAAGCAACAAATTACGGGTCTTGTTATTTTTCGGTTCAACAAAAGTGACTTGATAAAATCCGTTGTTATCAATTTTCGCTTTATTCTCTATTGCGACAGATTCAGCAAACGCTTCAATTGTCTCCGGCTCAATCGGTTTCATTTCAAACGTTGCTAAAACAGAAGCGCAATTCGGACAAAAAGAAAATTTTTCGGCAAAACTTTCTTCACAAACGGCACAATACTTAACCATTTTATTCATTTTTTACAACCTCTTTTTATTTCTTGAAAATTTGTAGAAAGCCTACTTTTTCGGTGATTTTTTTGCTTTACATTAAGAATAGATGCGGTGAGTTTTTAATACGATGCTTAGGCGGAAATAATAATTCGAGAGTTTGGTAAAATATTAGACATTATTGGAAATAAGAGGCAGAAGCCTGCGCGTTAGCAAGGGCACAGATTTTACCCCACCTTCTTCAAGATAATAATTGGCACACTTGCTAACGCGCGTGTTTCTGCCTTTTTTGATTTTTCGGACGTTTTTTGACTCAAAAAAATAAGGTTGGCAATTTTTCAAATTACCAACCTTTTCAAATTTTCGCCGAAATTTAATCCTAATAAAGGGTGAAATTATATTGAACTTGCTTAGTCACCGCATATGGAACGCCGTTCTTTTTAGCCGGCTCAAATCTGATGCTCCGCGCCGCCGCAATTGCTTGTTCAGTTAATCCGTAGGGCAATCCGTTGACTGGCGAAATGCCTCCAATTTGTCCGCTTGGCAAAAATGTAACTCGCAAAGTCACGGTTCCCTGCACTTGATTGGTTCGTGCGGCATCGGTGTAATTAGCTCTCGGTTTTGAAGTGATATTCAATGCTACGGTTGGTCCGACCTTGATTGCCGGAGGATCACCATTATCTCGATCCCGATCTCCGCTACCTCTGCCGGAGCCGTCACCATTGCCATCGCCATTGCCGTTTCCGCTTCCGCTTCCGATCCCGCTACCTTGTCCGGTGCCGCGCCCCGAACCTTGTCCGGTGCCTTGTCCCGAACCCTGTCCGCCGCCGCTTCCCGTGCCATCCGAAGAAATATTAAAATTCGTTGAATTCGGATTTCCGTATTTTTCGGTCGAAGGCGGAACTTTTTTATTTCCCTGCGTTGCCGGTTCAAGCACCAGTTCCGGTCTGGTAACTTGATCCATCGTGACAGATGGCGAAATCATCGGTTTTTCAACTTGGGGAGCAAGTCGTCCTTTTGAAGTTTCAACTTGTTGTTCTTTACCGCCGCCGCCGCCGCCGCCATCGTCTTTATCTTTGTTTTTCGGTTCCGGCGGATCCGGTTCGGTCGCCATCGGTTCTTCAACAAAAATGACATCGTTAAATCTATCATCCAGCGCGGCAACATACGCATTTGAGTTAAAAAGATCGTAAATAAAATAGCCAAAAGTGACCGAAAGAACTAAAAGGGTGGCACCGAGAAGCAAAGTGTTACGAACTCCGCCATTTTTTTCTTCAACAAAGGTAACGTTGTAAAATCCGGCAACATCGGCTTTTTGATGCTTCGCTTGAGGCTCGTAAAGAAAAGGTTCAGTTTTGGCTGAATATGAATCATCGGAATATTCTTTAGTTTGATAAGTTTGCTGATAATCTTCAGTTTGATAAGTTTGTTGAGAATCCTCAAAATCACTTGGCGCAACCGAAGCAATGGTTGGCGGAGCAACGGTAATTGGTGCTTCAAAAACTCTTCTTCTTCGAGTTCCAAAACATCGTCTGTGTTTTGGCTCAAAAAGATTGGCGTTTCCGGCTCCGGCTCGGTTTCAAAAACCATCGTTTCCAAAGGAACAGTTGGCTCATCAATTGTTTCAAACGGAACTTCGTTTGTGGGTTCAAAAATTTTCACAGTTTCAGTCGGCTTGGCTTCAGCGACAATCGGATTCATTTCATAAGCGGTCAATCCCGAAGCGCAATTCGGACAAAACGAAAACTTTTCGGCAAAACTCTCTTCACAACTAGCACAAAACTTTACAATCTTTCCCATCTTTTACAGCCTCTCAAACTTTTGTTCTACTAAAATCGCAAAATAATAGCTATTATAATACGATTTTTCCTAATGTATAAGTTTGCTGAGTCATTTTTAAACTTATTTCTACGGCTCAACAAATTTATAGATGCGATAAACATTTGACGCGATGCCTACGGACATCTAAACTTCTAACTTTTATCATCTATCATATACCAAAACTTTGCAGTTTAGATGTTAAACTTTACAATATTAAAACGATGAATAACCGAATTTATTTCAAAAGTATTACTTTTTCCTTTATTTTGATGATTTTATCTAGCATTTTTGCCTTCGCACAAACGGCGAAACTGCCCGAACCGCGTGAGCAAAAATTGTTGAATGGCTTGAAACTGTTGGTCTGGAATGAACCAACGGCTGAGAAAATCACCATCAAACTTCGCATCCACAGCGGCGCGGCGTTTGACCCGAAAGACAAAATGGGAGTGATGGCTCTGCTCGGCGACATTCTTTTCCCAACCGAGCAATCGAAGGCATTTTTTACCGAAGATTTGGAAGGAAGTCTTGATATTTCAACTAATTACGACTATATCCAAATTACCGCCACCGGCAAATCCGATGAAGTTTTAGCGATGATTCAGACTATTGCTACGTGCTGTCGTTAATCCGCAAATCACGCGCGAAAACTTTAAATTGGTGCGCGATGCCCGTTTGAAAAAAGTGCAGGAACTTGAAAAAAAACCATCTTACATTGCGGATCGGGCGGTGGCAAAACGTCTTTTTGGTGATTTTCCCTACGGCAGAAGTGCGGAAGGAACTTCCGAGAGTTTAGCCAAACTCGACCACGCCGATTTACTCTTTGCCAAAGAAAGATTTTTAGCCTCTGACAATGCCACGCTTGCCATCATCGGCAATATCAAACCCGATTACGCCTATCGCGTGAGTCGTCAGCTTTTCGGTGCGTGGTCAAAAGGCGATAAAAAAATTCCCGCAACCTTTCGTCTGCCGGAAGAAATTACCAAAGGAAAGCAGTTTTTTGAGGTAACAAATTCCGATAAAGCCGAAATTTATCAAGCTACGCGCAGTTTTCCGAGAAATAGCAAAGACTTTCCCGCCAGTCTGATTTTGACCGATATTTTGTCAAAACGGCTGAAAAAGGTTGGGGACAATTTTCAAGCTGAAACTTTCGTTTCCAATAATTCTTATTTGCTTTACGGTGCTTATAACACCGGAGTAAAACTTTCAGCCGAAAAAGCTACCGATTTTTCAAATGAAATCCGTAAAACAAACTTTATCAAACCCGTTTCCGATTCGGAGTTTCAGGAAAGTAAAAATCTGGTAATTGCTGAAATGACCAAAACTGTGATGGAAAAAACTACCAATGCAGATTTTTGGCTTGATGCCGATACTTATAAACTTCCGTCGGTTTCCCAACAATTTAATGTTTTGCAAAATGTAACTTTAGAGGATGTAAATAATGTTTTGAGTAAAGTTTTCAACTCAGCCTTTGTCGAAACCGTAATTGGCGATGCCACTAAACTCAAGGATTTTGCCACAGCGAATAAACCAAATTAATTGAATTAAGGGGTTTTAATGTCAACCGAAAGAACTGCCAACGAACAGGCTCACGCCAACGCGGTGCGCGAGATGTTTGCCGGAATCGCCACCAAATACGATTTTCTCAACCATTTTTTGTCCGTCAATATTGATAAACGATGGCGGAGATTGGTGCGTCAAAAACTTGAAAAAGAGTTAAATAATGAAAATGCTTTGATTTTAGATGTGGCTTGCGGAACGGGCGATTTGTCGGTTGAATTGCAACAACACGCACGCGCAAAGTTATCGGCACAGATTTTTGCCGTCCGATGCTGGCAATTGCGGCGGAGAAAAACGCCAAAAATAATCTCTCAATTCCATATCTCGAAGGCGATGGAATGAATCTCGCTTTTCCTGATGAGACCTTTGAGGCGGTGACGATTGCTTTTGGCTTGCGAAACTTTTCCAATTGGCAAGACGGACTCAAAGAACTTCATCGAATTGTCAAAAAAGGCGGAAAACTCGTGATTTTGGAATTTTCGACTCCAATCGTCCCCGGCTTCAAACAAATCTTTAATCTTTATTTCACTCAAGTTTTACCTCGCATCGGCGGAGCAGTCAGCGGTTCACGCGGGGCTTACGAATATTTGCCCGATTCGGTTTCGCGTTTCCCAAACCAAAAGAATTTAGCTAAAATGATGAGCGAAATAGGATTTACAGAAGTTTCATATCAAAACTTAACGGGCGGAATTGCCGCCATTCATATTGGAACGAAAAAATAAATGAAGAATTTGCCTTTACCAAGACTGGACGAATCAAATGAAATTCGGGAAAAACTCTTGCCGTTTTGCCGTCTCCAAAAAGGTGAAATTTGGACAGATAAGTTAGGCAAATTTCGCGTAGGTTGTTTGGATATTACTGAAAAACAAGATGTTGAGACTTTACTAAATGGTGAAAAAGCTACTCTTTCAATCCAAGACCCGCCGTATAATTTTATTGCTTTCCAAGAATCACAAGTTTCGGAGTTTATTAAATGGTGCAAAATTTGGACGGAAAATATTAACTCAATTTTGGATGAAAACGCTTCTTTTTACGTTTGGCTTGGCGCAGACCAAAAAAACGGTTTTCAACCTTTGCCCGATTTTATGCTGATGATGCGTGGCACAAACTTCAAAACCCGCTCATTTATCACAATGCGAAATCAGCGCGGTTTCGGAACACAAAAAAATTGGATGGCGGTTCGCCAAGAATTGCTTTATTACACCAAAGGCAATCCGATTTTTAATGTCGAAGCCGAATATACGGATATTCCCAAAATTCTGCGTGGATATTATAAAGAGGTAAATGGTCAAACGACTGAAAATTTTGAACGGAGCAAATCTGAAAATATTCGGGCGGGAAATGTTTGGGTTGACATTCAGCAAGTTTTTTATCGAATGGATGAGAATGTCAATGGTTGTTATGCCCAAAAACCTCTGAAATGTATCGAAAGAATTGTTCAAGCAAGTTCTAATGAAACCGATTTAGTAGTAGATTTTTTCTCGCATTCAGCCACAACCGCGATTGCCGCCGCCAAACTTAAACGCCGATGTTTCACGATGGATATTGACCCGCTTTTTTGTGAAATTTCGATTCGGAGGATTGAAAGATTTTTGCAAACGGGTTTAACAGGTTGGCAAAATAGTAATCCATTTGAAAAAGAATTAGGCGAAGATTTTTTGAAAGAAATTGAAATAGCTAATCCCAAAATCAAAGCGAATGTCGCACAACAAAGTTTATTTTAATGGAAAAATTGCGAAAACAACTGGAGGAGTGGCTAAATCTTTTGGATGATTCTGAAGATATTCAAGATAGTTTGAAAACGATTGAATCCAATTATCCTTTTAATAAATTTGAGTTTGTAATTTCGCATCTGCTTGCAACAAAGAAACTTAATCTCGATGAATACAAAGAGATTCGAGAAGATTATTTAAATCGAAATAAATATCTCCGCGTTTTCGAGATTTCTGCCCAAGAGGATTTGGCGAAAGTTGGGCGCAAAAAGAATTGCAAAAACTTGTGCCAAATCTCGAAAAGCCAAGTAAAAAGTTGGATGCAAATTATTCGGGACAATACGATTTTATTTTGTCGCCAAATATCAAAATTGAAGTCAAGGCTTCGCGTGCAGTTGAATTTGAAAGTGATGCACCGCTTTATATCAAGGCACTTTCAACTGATTCAGACAAACGCTTTGATATGAATGTTCAGCAAATTAAACCTGCTTGTTGTGATGTTTTTGTGTGGCTGGCAGTTTGGCGAGACGCAATAAAATGCTGGGTTTTATCGTCTTTTGAAGTTGAAAACGACAAATATTTTTCCAAAGGTCAGCATCGCGGGAACATCGGCGAAGGTCAACTTTATCTAAACGAAAAAAACATTAAAGAGTTTGATAAATATCTTTCTCTGTTGAATAAAATCGAGGAAAATATCCGTCAAGCATTTGAACGAGAAAAGAAATTCCGTAAAATCAAAAAGTGAAATATAAACTTCTCAATTTTGCCAAACAGTTAGGATTATTATTGCTTGTAGTCTGGACGGTGGTGTCTTTGGTGACGCTTTTGATTGAAATCGTGCCGGGCGACCCGGCGACTGCAATTTTGGGTGAAAATGCGACACCCGAACAAATCGCCAACTTTAATCAAAAACACGGACTCGATAAACCCGCCTTTTTCTTTTCGGCAAATTCTGAAAAAGGTTTTCAGTGGCACGGGGCGGATAATCGTTATCTGGATTATTGGAAAGGTATTTTACAGGGCGATTTGGGGAAATCTTTCCGCACTGATAGACCCGTTTTGGATATGATTACCGAGCGTTATCCAAATACTATTAAACTTGCGCTGGCAGCGATGTTTATTGCGATTTTGATTGCCGTCCCGCTTGGTGTATTGGCTGGAACAAATAAAGGAACGCTGATTGATAATTTTTCCTCATTCTTTGCTTTGTTGGGAATTTCATTGCCGAGTTTTGTGACCGGACCATTTTTGGTTTATATTTTCGCGGTCAAATTAAATATTTTTGCGCCCACGGGGAGTTATTATCCTGAAGATATTGTTTTGCCTGCCGTTACGCTTGGCGCAGCACTTTCGGCAATTTTAACGCGGATGATTCGTTCATCGGTGATTGAAGAACTTGGCGAGGATTATGTCCGCACCGCACGAGCCAAAGGTTTGAGCGAAAGAATCGTGGTTTATAAACACGTTTTGAAAAATGGATTGATTCCGGTGGTTACAATCTTAGGCTTGCAACTCGGCGTTTTGTTGGCGGGCGCAATTATCACTGAAAAGATTTTTATGTGGCAAGGTTTGGGGCTTTTGTTGCTTGATGATGGAATCGGCAAACGCGATTATCGAATCGTGCAAGGTTGCGTTCTGGTCATCAGCGTCACCTATATTTTAGCAAACACTTTAACCGATTTGGTTTATAGTTGGCTCGACCCGCGGATTAGGTTATCATAATGCAAATGAAGGATTATGTGGTAAAACTCGAAAACGGTGCTTATCGAATTGCAAACACGAAAGTCTCGCTTGATTCAGTTATTTACGATTTCAAACAAGGCAAAACTCCTGAACAAATTGTGATAAGTTTTCCAACGCTTAAACTCGAACAAGTTTATGGGGCAATCGCCTTTTATCTGCAAAATCGGCAGGACATTGATGAGTATTTAAAACAAAGTGAAGCGGAATTTGCAAAAATGAGCGGAGAATGGCGTGAAAAAAATTTACATCTTCTGAATAAGTTGGAAAAAGCCAGACTGGAGTCGAAAAATTTAGTTTAATGAAAGTTAAGTTTCAGGCTGATGCCGACCTTCATGAAGAATTGGTTTGGGCGGTCAGAAGAACTGAGCCGTCAATTGATTTTCAAACTGCTAACGAAGCTAATCTGCACGGATTAGACGACCTGACGGTTTTAGCTTTGGCGGCAAGTGAAAACAGAATCTTGATTTCACACGACCGAAAAACAATGCCTCATCATTTTGCCCAATTTATTCAAACTCAAACAAGTTTCGGCGTTTTTATTATTTCGCAGAAGTTTAATTTTGCCGAAACGATTGATGATATTGTGCTAATTTGGTCCGCCACCGAATCCGAAGAATGGATTAACGTGATTTCAGAATTACCGTTAGTAACAAAGGCAAAATAAGTTAATCCACTTAAAATTGGAGAGTGTTGAGTTCAAACTTTAGTTTGCCACGCCAGCCGCGCTTTGCTGGCTGGCAACACGCTGAAGCGTGAACTCAGAACTCAACTAAATGGGCTATTTTATTTTCCGTGCGTTACTTATCGAAATGAATCGTTTAACTTACATTGGCATTTTCGTTGCCGCTATTTTAATTATTGCCGCTATTTTTGCGCCGTATATCGCTACGCACGATCCGGTTGCCCAAAATTTGGCGTTGCGATTTGCACCTCAATCTGCTGAACATTGGTTTGGGACTGATTCGCTTGGACGCGATGTTTTTTCGAGATTGGTTTTTGGCGCAAGAATTTCATTACAAGTTGGGATTGTGGTCACGACTGTTTCGGTCATAATTGGAATGATGATCGGGGCAATTGCGGGATTCTACGGCGGTTGGGTGGATAAAATTCTGTCGGGCTATTTATTTAATGTTTTTTTAGCTTTTCCCGGACTTCTCTTAGCCATCGCGCTGGTTGCATTTTTGGGCGCAGGACTGGAAAAACTGATTTTCGCTTTGTGCATCATCGGTTGGGTTGGCTATGCACGCGTGATGCGCGGACAGGTTTTGAAAGTGCGAGAGTTTGATTTTGTCCAAGCCGCTCGTGCGCTCGGCGCAAGTAATTTACGCATTTTGTTTATCCATATTCTGCCAAACGCCATTCAACCCTTAATCGTCCAAGCCTCGCTCGGAATGGCTGGAGCAGTTTTATCGGAAGCCTCGCTTTCATTTCTCGGCTTGGGAATTCCGCCACCCGCACCATCTTGGGGAACAATGATCGAAGAAGCTCGCGGACTTGATACTCTTTACGCCGCCCCGCACGTTTTATTCTTCCCTGGTCTTGCCATTGCTCTCACCGTGCTTGCCTTTAACTTCATTGGCGATGGACTGCGCGAATATTTAGACCCAAAGCAAAGAAAACGCTAAATTCAATTCAAAATCTTAACATAATGACATTTTTCGTCACCTTATTTATGCCGAAAACTGTTATTGACTCCCTTCAAATTGAGCTTTTATACACCCTTCTTTAAATCATCCGACTAACCTAAATGCTGGTTTCATTAGACTTATACCTACCACTCCATCAATAATTTTCCTCTGGCACGAGTTTTGTAATAAGTATCCTCGCCTGAGACAAGGTAGAAAAATTCAGAAACAGACTTAAACACTATTCCAAGGAGATTATTTAAACAAAATGAAAAATCAAAAAGGTTTCTCGCTTATCGAACTTTTAATCGTTGTAGTTATCATCGGTATCATTGCCGCGATTGCTATCCCTAACTTACTTGCTGCTCGCCGTTCCGCTAACGAAGGCTCAGCCATTTCTTCGCTCCGTAGTTTTCACGGTGCTCAAATGACTTTTCAAGCTACCTCTGGTAATGGCGACTATGCCGGAACCCCGGGTGCTACTGATATTTCTGCATTCACTGAGCTTTCAGCTGCTGGAGTTAATTTGGTTGACACAGTTTTGGGTTCAGGAACCAAGAGTGGTTACAATTTCACCGGACGAAATGTAGATAAAATTGTTGCCACCGGAACACCTGCTTCATTTGGTGGTCTTGCCCTTCCAGCGGTCACGACTGGCGTTAGTGCCACCGGAACACGAGCCTTCAATATCACGACTGAAGGTGTCTTGAATCAAGGCGGAGTCGCAGCAGTTGGACTCAGCTTAAATGCTTCGGGTGCGGTAGTAAATTCAGGCGGCGCAGCTTTGAACAACTAATCGTAACCAATCGAATTATTCTCAAAGAGAAGTCTTTACAAAGGCTTCTCTTTTTTTGGCATTAGGTAAGCAGGTGATAATAAATTTTGTTAGATAATAAAATCTTGCCAATCAGTATAGTGAGCGGTAGCGAACACCGTTATTTCCAATCTTGGCTGGGTTTAGACAGACTCACTACCGCTCACTATACTGATTTTGTCGTCAATTATTATGCCATAAAACTTTTGCCCACCTGCTTAATTCTACTTTGTCAGACCAAATTAAATGCCGCGATTTGGTTTTTAGCCCGTGATAACGGGCGATAGCACCCCGCTTCGCCGCCCCGTGCGTGAGCGCGGGGTAAAATACAAACAATTGTCAAAACTATCGAAGATAGCGACAGCCCTTTACTGGAATCGGCTGTCGCCCGTTTTCACGGGCTTATTGGTTCTGCAATGCTGTCCCCGCGCTCACGCACGGGGCTACACGCTGACACCTGCTACGCAGGTTAAACCTAATAAGCCCAGTATTATCAAAGATTAAGAGGAAAAGTTGGTCTAACAAAGTAGAATTAATTAGGCAAATAATAAACTTTCCGGCATTTCAGCAAGCTTTCAGAGTTTATGCCTCACTTTCCGCCAGTGAAGCGCAGAGGAAAACAATCTGAACTTTAAAACACCACAAAACTTTTGCTAAATAGTCCGTAAATTAAGTTTTCAAGCGTTTCGAGTGGCGGCTTTAGACGCTTTCACACCGAGCGAGAAGCGCGTCAACACGCCACTCGAAACGCTAGCAAAATGCCTAACAACTCAATTTACAAAGTACTCATACCGTTTGCACTTAAAAAATGTGCATTAGCAATATTCAACAAGTCAGAACGGGGAACGGTAGTGACTCGGTGAAGGCTAAACTTGAGACCCCGTCGCTACCGCTCAGGGTTCTGACTTATTACCTAGTTTCTAAGTGAAAATGGTATCAGTAGTTCCAAACTATTGATATGGGCTGAACTCTGAAGCAGTATAGCGAACGGAAGCGAACATCTTTAATTTTCCTTAGGTTTAATCAGGATAAACTTGCTCACTATCGTTCGCTATACTGATTTGAGACCAACCAAATGACATTTTTCGTCACTAATTGAATGCCGAAAACTGTTATTGTAGCCTCCTGAATTGAATTTTTGCATCCTCATCCTAAACTCGCAGATCCCACTAACCCTTGTGTTCAGTATGTTTAAATTGAATCTAGCCAGCCCATTCTCCTCTGGCACACCTTTTGTAATAAGTATCCTCGCCTGAGACAAGGTAGAAAAATTCAGAAACAGACTTAAACACTATTCCAAGGAGATTATTTAAACAAAATGAAAAATCAAAAAGGTTTCTCGCTTATCGAACTTTTAATCGTTGTAGTTATCATCGGTATCATTGCCGCGATTGCTATCCCTAACTTACTTGCTGCTCGCCGTTCCGCTAACGAAGGCTCAGCCATTTCTTCGCTCCGTAGTTTTCACGGTGCTCAAATGACTTTTCAAGCTACCTCTGGTAATGGCGACTATGCCGGAACCCCGGGTGCTACTGATATTTCTGCATTCACTGAGCTTTCAGCTGCTGGAGTTAATTTGGTTGACACAGTTTTGGGTTCAGGAACCAAGAGTGGTTACAATTTCACCGGTCAAAATGTAGATAAAGTTGTTGCCACCGGAACACCTGCTTCATTTGGTGGTCTTGCCCTTCCAGCGGTCACGACTGGCGTTAGTGCCACCGGAACACGAGCCTTCAATATCACGACTGAAGGTGTCTTGAATCAAGGCGGAGTCGCAGCAGTTGGACTCAGCTTAAATGCTTCGGGTGCGGTAGTAAATTCAGGCGGCGCAGCTTTGAACAACTAATCGTAACCAATCGGATATTTTCAGAGAGAAGCATTCCCCCAATGTTTCTCTCTTTTTTTCGGAGATATTAAAATGGCAACAAAAGTAAAAAAATCTCAAAAAGGCTTCTCGCTAGTCGAACTTTTGATTGTTTTTCTAATTATCGGTCTGATTGCCGCGATTGCCATCCCTAATTTACTCGCCGCTCGCCGTGCGGCTAACGAAGGTACCGCCATTTCAACACTCCGCGCATTACATGGAGCGCAGTCTGTCTATCAATCATCAAAGGGGAGCGGAAATTACGCCGGAACAAATTCTTCAACCGGCGACACCGTTGGACTTGGAATTCTCAATCTCTCCGAATTAGCTGACCCGGCAATCGCTTTAGGCTCAAAAAGCGGCTATTCTTTCGTTGGGGCAATTACAATAGCCGGATCGGGCGCACCTGCCACATTTTTCTTTTCAGCCAATCCTGCCGTCTCAACCGGGTTTTTAAAGTCCGGCATAAGACGCTATTGCATAACTCAGATAGGATTCATTGGTTTTGATGTAGCCAATTTATCAACCCCGTATGATGCCACAACCGCACTAACTGCAACACCTGTGAATCCGTAAAAATCAATAAAGATAATCTCTGAGAATTGAATATTCCAACTTTGCAAGAACCGTGTTAATTAGCTTAAATTTTCAAAATTCTATTTTGGTTTAAAAAAAAATGTATTATAATGAGTTGGCAAATTCTGAAACTGTCTATTACAAAGTGAATCAATCTAACAATTCATCGCTTCTGTCAAAACGATTTTTTTCGATTGCGTTAAACACCTTTCGTGAAGCAGTCCGTGATCGTGTTTTGTATAATTTAGTGCTGTTCGTGCTTTTGATAATCGCCTCGGCGATTTTTCTTGGCGAATTAACCGCCGGTCAAGAAGCTCGAATGATTGTTAATTTAGGTTTGGGAACGATGTTGCTTTTCGGTGCATTTATCTCAATTTTTGTCGGAGTCAGCCTCGTCAGCAAAGAAATTGAAAGACGAACCGTCTATTCGATTTTCTCAAAACCAATTGGTCGAGGCGAATTCATAGTCGGCAAATATTTGGGCTTGTGTTTGACCCTGTTGGTCAATGTTCTGGTGATGGGAGTGGGCGTTTCGTTCGCTTTGCTTTACGTTGGCGGACAAGATTTAGCGTTCAAGATTTGGGGCGCGATTTTGCTATTGTTTCTCGAACTTACCATTTTAATTGCCGTAGCGATTCTCTTTTCGTCATTTTCCTCGCCCGCTTTATCTGCGCTTTTGACCTTTTTTGTTTTTATCATCGGACATTTCAGCGCATCGCTCAATGATTTGGCAAAAGGTCTCGGCTCATCTTTCGCCAAATATTTTTTCGGCACAATTTATTATCTTTTACCGAATCTTTCGCTTTATACTTTTAGAACCGAAACCGCACACGGATTAGTTCCCTCATCATCAATGATTTTGGGTGCTATTGGCTACGCTATTGTTTATGTCGCAATTTTACTAATCATTACGGTCTTAATTTTCAGCCGCCGTAATTTTAAGTAGTTGGGATAAATTCTAATGCCGGAAATTTTGCTAAATCCGCTCGCAATTTCAATATGAAATCAAACTCCACTAAAACGTTTCTATCAATCATCGCCGTAGTCTTGGGGTTCGGTTTGGTATTTCTATTGAGTAATTTTATCGAAACCGTTCGTCCGCCACTGCCGGAACAATATGAAGATGAAGATTTGGCTCTCCAAAGCTCAAAAATCAAAGGCTATTCGCTCGGTTTTGAAGGGTTAATTGCCGATTGGTATTGGATGCAATCGCTTCAATATATCGGAGACAAACTCGCTAAAAGCAAAGAAACAACTATTGATTTGGGAAATCTAACCTCGCTTAACCCGCGCCTTCTTTATCCGATGCTTAACACCGCTACTGATTTAGATCCTCAGTTTATGGTGGCTTATTCTTACGGCGCGGTAGTTTTGCCCGCCATCAATCCCGAACAAGCTATTCTCATTGCCGAAAAAGGGATTGCCAATAACCCCAATGAATGGCGGCTTTATCAACATCTCGGCTACATTCATTGGCGGCTCGGTAATTTTCAAAAAGCAGCCGAAGTTTATCGCAATGGTGGAAAAATCAACGGTGCGCCTGCTTTTTTTCAAATGATGGCGGCGCAAATGGAAGGAAAAGGCAGTAGTCGCTTAACCGCCCGTTCGATGTATGAGCAAATGTTCAAAGAGTCACAAGATAGTCAAACCAAAGAATTTGCCGAACTGCGCCTGATGCAACTTGATTGGCTTGATCAACGTGACGCGATTCGGATTGCCTTACAAACTTTTAAGGAAAAGAATAACCGCTGTGCCAATAATTGGAGCGAGATTTTTCCCCTTCTGAGAACAGTAAAACTTCCAAATGACAAAGATTTTTCGATTGATAGAGCAAATAATTTGGTTGACCCAAGCGGTGCGCCTTATCTTTTGGAAAAACAAAATTGCGAAGTCATTTTAGACTCTAAAAACTCAAAAATCCCGCCGGAATAATTCTCATCATTGCAAACCGTTTCTGAGGAAAACCCAAAATATGTTTAATTTTATATCAGCCCTAAACCCAAGAAATAGAAGATTTTTTGATTTGAGCATAATTTTATTAGCTTCAATCTTGGTGACTTTGCCAATTTTTATTTACGGGATTCCGGGCGGACCCGATATGCCTCAGCATTTTCAGTTTGCTTATACATTTTACGAATCAATCACCAATGGAACTCTCTATCCTAGTTGGGCATTACAGCCAAATTTTGGTTATGGCGATGTCAGCGTGAGGTTTTATCCGCCCTTAACTTATTATATTTTGGCAGTTTTTCGGTGGATTACAGGAAATTGGTTTGATGCGGGTTGTCTGTTGGTTGTTTTTCTATTTTTCATCAGTGGAATTGGAGTCTATTGTTGGTCGCGTGAGTGGTTTTCAGAAAGAGCCTCTTTATTGGGTGCGGTGATTTATCTAATTATCCCCCAACATGTCAATCAAATTTATCAAGCCTCAATGATTGCAGAATTCACCGCAGCAGCGATTCTTCCTTTTTGTTTTTTATTCGCCACACGGGTTTGCAGCAAAGGACGTTGGATAGATGTTTGCAAATTGGGGATTGCTTTTGGATTGCTAGTTTTGTCGCATCTGCCGACTCTGGTAATGGGCAGCATAATGCTTTTAGTTTATTCTCTCCTAACGCTAAAAAAAGCTGATTTTATCCGCACCAATCTTAAACTTGCAGCCTCGGTTTCGCTCGGACTTTTATTAAGTTGTTTTTATTGGGTGAGAATGTTCTCAGAATTAAGTTTTGTGCAACATTCGGGCGAAAAATACTCAACCGATTATTATTCTTTTAACTCGCATTTTATCTTTCCTTTTTTAAATATTTTTTCAGATGTCGAACCATCCGGTTCGGGTATCTTTATGAATTCACTTTCATTGGTCACGTTTGGAGTGTTGATTCCAAGTTTAATCATCTATTTTATGAAGGCTAAAGAAAAGAAAATCCCCTCGATGCCCCCTCTAATCGTGATGACTTTTCTTTCCTTTATTTTGGCAACCCCGATTAGTTTGATGATTTGGAAATATTTCCCACTTCTGCAAAAAATTCAATTCCCGTGGCGTTGGCTGATTTTGTTTTCGCTGGGTTGTTCGATTATTGCCGCTTCGAGTTTTGAGACGGTGCTAGGATATTTTAAGACTACCAAAAGACATTTTGCACTTTTGACCATTGGGCTGATGTTGGTTTGTATTCCATTTGACTTGACCAAAATAGTGAACCATCATTTTTACTATCCGAAAGTCTATTTTACGGACCTCGTCCAAAGGCTTTCAACCAGTCCCAGTTGGGAGTGCTGGTGGACGATTTGGGCAATTAAAGACGATACGGAAAATAAGAGGGTTGGATTGCCCAATCCGATGTCTATCCCCGAAAAAGTTTTAATCGGGAATAGAAAAACGGACATAAAAATTTGGGTGGCAACCGAGAGAACTTTTGATATTGGTGCAGGCGAAGCCGGTCAAGCAACTGTTGCCACTCTGTATTACCCGCATTGGAAAGCGACTGTCAATGGTCAGCCCGTTGAAGTTTCTCCAACTGAAAACGGTTTGATTTCCTTTCCCGCTCCGGCAGAAAAAGCTGAAGTCAGACTCTATTTTCAAGAGCCTCAGCGAGTTCAAATTGCTTTCTACCTTTCGGGTTTGGCGTGGATAATTATTTTAGGATTTTTTGTTGTTAAAGTGGCTTATCTGACTATCAAAAAGGAATAGACTTTTTTACAGAGCTAACCTGCTTTATCCAGAAATAAATGTCGTTTCAATCTAAATTTAAACAAACCTATCTTCATTTGTCGCTGATAATGTTATTTTCATTGGTGGCGATGTCCTCCGCTTTCTACAATGGAATAGGGTTTGGAAACGATTTTTATCAACATTATCAATTTGCTCTGACGACTCACGCTTCGATAGTTTCAGGAGAAATTTATTCCGGTTTTACAGCACGGGTAAATAACGGATTTGGCGATGTCGGATTACGATTTTATCCGCCCTTTAGCTATTACTTTTTAAACACTATTTATTTTTTGGTTCACGACTGGTATTTTGCCAGTTTGATAACCTTTTTCCTTGTCTTTTTGATTAGCGGAATCGGCACATATTTTTTGGCAAAAGAAGAACTTTCGCCACCTAAGGCATTAGTCGCGGCGGCGATCTACATTTTAGCCCCTTATCATTTGAATCAAATTTACAATAGTTTTTTGTTTGCTGAGTTTGTAGCCACAGCAATCATTCCTTTTTGCTTCCTTTTTATCACTCGAATTTGTCAAAAAAGGGAGACTTATTACATTTGGTTATTAGGAATCGCTTATGCTTTGTTAATTTTGACTCATTTGCCTTTGACCATTATCACTTCCATTGCGCTTGGCATTTACGCTCTGATCTTATTGAAAAAAGAAACATTTACCTTTGTCTTACCCAGACTTCTTTTAGCTTTTATTTCCGGTTTAGTTTTGAGCTCATTCTTTTGGTCGAGAATAATTACCGAACTGGATTGGGTAAAACACAACAGTTCCGCATATTTTTCGGACAAACTAAGCTATCGCCATAATTTTCTTTTTTTGCCTGAAAACATTTTGAATATAAAAGACGATGTTTTGGATTTGTGGTTAGTGGATTTGATGCTTTTGGCAATTGCCTTTTTGACCATTCCATCATTGATTTTTTTGATTAAGAAAAGATTTCCCGGCTCAAGATTTACGCTCGCTATCGGTGTTATTTTTATTCTCTCAGTTTTTATGACCATTCCCCTGAGCAGTTTTATTTGGGACAACTTTTCATTGCTCCAAAAGGTTCAATTTCCTTGGCGTTGGATGAGTATTGTGACTCTTTTCGGTGCAATCTTCGCCTCTGATGGTATTATTCGCACCTCTGATTCTCTAAAAGACGGCAAAAACTTTCTCCTGCCAATAGGACTTGGAGCAATTTTCCTCTTTTTTGGAATTACCTCTTCAATTATCGTCAAAGGCTCAATTTATTTTTCTTACCCGGAATTCAACCAAAAAATTTCAAATTTGGTAACATCTGAGAGTTTCGAGTGTTGGTGGACACAGTGGGCGCAAAAATCAGCTTTCGCTCAATCGGAAAAGGTTCTGATTGAAAATCGAATGGTCAATGTCAATAATTGGGCTTCGACCCAAAGAACTTTTAGCATTAGTGCGGGTGAAGCCGGACAAGCCACCGTTGCCACTCTGTATTACCCGCATTGGAAAGCGACCGTCAATGGTCAACCCGTTGAAGTTTCTCCAACTGAAAACGGATTGATTTCCTTTCCCGCATTGGCAGAAAAAGCTGAAGTCAGACTCTATTTTGAAGAGCCTCAGCGAGTTAAATTTGCCTTTTACATTTCAGGTTTGGCGTGGATAATATTGTTTGGACTTTTATTGTTTAATTCAGCTAAAATTGTTCTGAAAAAGAATAAACTTCCCGTTTTAAAGTTATGAATTACATTGTTGAAATCGAAAATTTAACTAAAGATTACGAAGTTGGCTTTTGGAAAAAGAAGAAAGTCCGTGCGCTGGATAATTTGACTTTGAATGTCGAAGGTGGACAGATTTTCGGCTTTTTAGGCGGCAACGGCGCGGGGAAAACTACGACTATCAAAATTTTGATGTCGTTGATTTTTCCGAGCGAGGGCAGTGCAAAAATTCTCGGTCACGATATTTCCAACGTCAGAATGCGGCATCGAATCGGTTATTGCCCCGAAAATCCTTATTTTTACGATTATCTGACGGCTCGTGAACTGATGATGTATTTTGGCGAACTTTTTGGGATGGACAAAGCCAAAAGTAAGCAAAAAACTGAAGAATTATTAACCAAAGTCGGGCTGGAAGAAGCGAGTTGGAATAAACAATTGCGTAAATTTTCCAAAGGGATGTTGCAACGCACGGCACTTGCCCAATGCCTGATCAATGAGCCTGAAGTCGTTTTTTTGGATGAGCCGATGAGCGGGCTTGACCCGATGGGACGGCGCGAAATCCGCGAACTGATTGCCGAATTGCGGGAAAAAGGGACGACTGTTTTTATGTCAACCCATATTTTGTCGGACATCGAAGCCCTTTGCAACAATGTGGCAATCTTGCGAAAAGGCAAGCTCGCCGCCACCGGAAAACTTGACGAACTTTTAACCACTCACGCCGAAGAACAATCCTTTGAAATCAATGTCAAAGGAGTTTCGGCTGAAATTTTGCAAAAATCTCTTTCAGATTTGGCAGGCTCAAACGTAGTTCCAAAACCAAACGGGGCAAATATTCAGGTTGCTGAAGAATCGGATGTCGAAAAAGTCTTGCAAAAATTGAAAAAGGTTGGCGGAAAACTCGTCTCTGTCCAACCCGTCAAACAATCTTTGGAAGAATTATTTGTTGAGAAAACTGAAAAATGAAAGTGATTGATTCATTGATTCATTTTGGACGTTTGTTTTCACTCTTGAACTTTTATCGCCGTCACCTTCCAACGAATTTGGGCGCGGTCATCGTCTTTATTAAATCCTTCGATCATGACCCTAACGGGCAACGATTCGCCGTTTTCAAGTTTGTCGGCTTGTTTAGGAATGACAATCACAGTTTTATCTTTGAGCGGTTTCCCAGCCATATCTATGACTGTCACCTTTATTTCTAATGCGGTCAAGGTTTTGCCGGTAATGTTCCGAATAATTCCGCTGATAGACATCACAACCGTCCCAAACGCTGTCGGCGATTCGGTAGTGCCATCCTGATCAGTCTGAATACTGATTTTTTTGGTGTAGAGGGCAAATTCCGGTTGCCCTTCCCGAAAGGCATCGTCAATTGCTTGCTCTTTGATTTGATTGATGGTGCGAGTTTGAGAAATTATCAAAATGCCCAATGCCACCAGAATCGCCGCAATTGCCAAGGCGATGAGCATCGTTTTATTAACTCCGCCTTTTTGTTCAGGTTGTTGTAAAAATGTATCCATTTGTTTTCCTCGAAATATTAGACCTCTATTTTGGAAAAAAGTTCCGTTCTAAGTTAGCATTTTAGCGAAACAATTCACAAATTATGAAGAAACCTGAAATTATTTCGACTGAAAAACTTTTGGAGAGCAAACTTTTCCGAGTTTCACGCTCTGTAATTCGTGAAAATGAAACGATTTACAACCGCGACATCATCCAACATTCGGGTAGTGCCGTGATTATCCCCGTCTTTGCCGATAAAACCGTAGCTTTGGTTAGACAATATCGGCACGCGGCGCAAAAATTTTTGCTCGAGCTCCCTGCTGGTTCTCTGGAAGCAAGAGAAACCGCCGAAGTTTGTGCCTTGCGCGAAATTCAGGAAGAAATCGGTTACAAAGCAGAGAAAATCGAACTTTTGACCGAATTCTACGTTTCGCCGGGGTTTTTGGACGAAAAAATGTTTGTCTTTCTTGCCACCGGATTGACCGAAGTCGGACAAAATTTAGATGAAGATGAGTTTCTTTCGGTGGAAAAATATTCATTTCCACAAATCTACGAAATGATTTTACAAGGCGAATTTGAAGATGCCAAAACAATGCTCGGGCTGATTCTAGCCGGAACAAAATTAGGTTTTCCTTTTTCGGAAGGTTTGGGAAAAACTGATAACTCTTAAATCTTTTCCAAACTCTCTTTCGGCTCAACCAAAATCGTTTTGAAACTGGAAAGGCTGACCAATCCGGCAACCGCGCCTTTCGGTTTATTGACAAATTTTTTCTGTGTAAAATTGACAGCTGCTTTGGGTTGTTGTTTGCCTTGACTAAAATAAGCGGCGAGTTGGGCGGCTTCAAACAAGGTTTTGGACGGAAGTTCTGTTGCTCGATTCGGATTTCTGACGACCACGTGCGAGCCGCCGTAATCAGCCGCGTGAAGCCAAAAATCAAGCGATTTGGCAATCCGAAAAGTCAAATAATCATTGTCTTTGGAGGCTTTTCCGACTAAAATTTCCCAACCCTCGCCGGAAAAATAACGCCGCACTCCTTTGTAAGCATCATCTCGCTTTTCTTTGGATTTTTTGGTTTTACTTTCAACTTTTTCGGGCAAAAATTCGGCTAAATCTTTTTCGGCAACGGCTTCCGCTAGTTCAATTTGTTTGGCTTTTAGTTCAACCAGTTCATTTTTCAAAAACTCAAGTCTCTTTTCGAGTTCCACGCGGGCATTTCGCGCCTTCGTATAGCGTTTGAAAAACTTTTCCGCCGCTTCGGTGAGACCTAAATTTTGGTCAACTTCAATTTCAATAGTCGGCGCAGAATCATCAAAATAATCAATAACTACCACTTTATCATCAATTCTGACGGCATTTGCCAAATTTGCCAAAAGCAAATCGCCGAGCCTTTTCCAACTCTCCGCCTCGCCGTGATTTTGTAAATCTTGGAGGAGTTTTTTTTGCAATTTTTCACGCTTGGCAATCTCCTGACGCAATTTTGCCTCGGCGGATTTTGCGTTTGCTTGAAATTCTTTTTCCGCGTCAACTTGTTGAAAATACAAGTCTAAGGCTTCGGATAAAGTTGAACAATCACCTTGCGGAAAAATTTCATCATCACTTTTTCGCCTCTCTCCTTCACTCACCGGCGGAGCAAATCGGGTGGCGATAATTTGCCCTTCACCTTGATTTTCACGCAAAGAATCGAGGATAAATTCGTTTTCATCCAAAAGGAAAAGATTGGCAGAGCGTCCCGTCAATTGAATAATAAAAGCGTAGTTTTTCAAGCCTTCGATTTCATCATTTGCCAAGAGTTTGAGTCGGACAATTCGTTCATTTTCATCTTTTGAAATTGATTTGAGAATTGAATTGGAAAGGCGTTTGCGAAGGGTTGAAAGAAATGGATGCGGATTGACAGACTGTTTTTCCAAATCGCGTAACTTTCGTTTTATCAGATAAATGCGCGGCGAAAAAGGCTCCAGGCTGATGAATAAATAATTGCCTTCGGGGAGGCGAAAATCTATCGCAAAACGCAGTTTTGAGAGTGGAAAAACCTTGCCAAATTTTTGCCCAATTAGGCTAGTTGAGATTTCGTCGGTAATTGCTTGGAGAGTTGTTTCATTCATTTTTTGTCCAAAATAAAAAGTCTAAAGTCCAAAGTCATAAGATACACGACAATGGACTTTAGACTCCAGACTCCAGACTGGTTTTTAGTATTCTTTGACGATAATTGTTTTGGAAAGCAAATCGTGAGCGGCGCGTTTTTCGCTATTGAGCAACATCGTCAGAAAACCAATTCCGCCGAGTGACAATGAAAAAAGATAGACTGAAGAGCTAACCGCCGCTTGATGTAGCGTTGGGTAATCATTCTCCACAATATCAATAATTTCGAGCGAAAAAATTCGCATTCCAAATGTTCTGCCTAAAAATCCGATGGTGGTGGTCAAATAAATAAACATCACAATCGAACAAGTGGCGATAAAGGCAAAGAAACCTTCGAGTGAAAAAAATCTGCCGTTTAAAAGCATAAATGGCGAGAGCAAAACCAGACTCAAAAACGATCCGATGAGTAAGTCAAAAATTGCCGCATTAAACCGCAACGAAATCGGCGCACAATCATCTATTTCTTCAGTTTGCTCAATGTCTTCGGCTATTTCAGGCTCTTGATAGGCAGCAACTTCGTGAAGATCCAAAAAATCATCATCTTCAAATTCAATTTCAACCTTTTTATATTCAATCGGGCGTTTCTCAAAACTGGATGAAATTTTGGCAGGCGGAGGCACCGGCGGAAGTTTATTGGTATCAAATTTTTCCTCTTTTGCTTCACCGGAAAATTGAAGCAGATTTGGTTTGGCAGGCATTGGAGCTAAACGCTCTCGATCGGGTTTAGGCAAATATTGGAGCGAATTGTTTGGAAAAGTTTGTGGAAATTGCTTAACCGTATTTTGGATTTCCGGCTGAACAACCTCGGTCACCAAAAATCTCTGACGCGATTCCTCAATTCTTCGCAACGCCTTTTCAAGCGTTGAATTTACAGCAATGATCGGCTCATTTTCTACTTCTTGCGCTTCAATTTTGAGCGCAGTTGCTCCATTGGTCACAAAATTAACCCGATGTGGAGCGGTTTGAACAGGTGACTCATCGCCTTGACGATAATCTAAACGCTTTCTGACCGAATTTTGCAGTTGCAACCGCCAATCAGGGAGCGTGGCATTTTTATTGTTAAACTCTACCAGAGTTGGACTTGTAGTTTTGGTCATAATCTCCGATGTTTGGGGGCGATTAGTTAAAATTGGTTTGGGGGGAATTGGCACGGCAACGGCTACTTTTGGAGCGGTTATCTCGACTTCCCTTTTGGGCGTTTCGACAACTTCAGTTTTTACCGTTTTTGCAATGGGAGTGACTTTTGAAGCCAATTCTTCCCGCACCGAATCATTTAACATTGTCCCGCAACTAAAGCAGATAGACAAAGTTGACGCAAGATTTCGATGACAAGAAGGGCAATTCATAATTTGAAAAGATTTGAAAAAGAAATGCTGAATAGCGAGATTCGAGATATTTTTGATTTGAATCAAAGACAAGCGGATAATATCAGAAATTACTTTAAGTAGTCAATAGCAAATTTAACAAAACAATAGGATTAGGGGATTTTGGATTTTGGGTTTTGGATTTTGGATTTTGGATTTTAATAATGCGGAGTTATTAAACCCTATAAAATGCAATGATTTAGCTAGATTGTGGCAAGAATTTTCAATCGAAAATCGAAAATCGAAAATCGAAAATTAAATTGGTCTTCTGCCACCAAAACCTGTCTCAAGATCGTGCCACCAAAGGATTTCATCGCCTTCATTAAATTGCCAACAGAGTAAAACTATCCGTTCATTACGCATTGAGGGAAAGTCAATCAGACCTCGTTCGTAATCTTTGAGTTGGATTCCGAGTTCGTCTAATTCGTGCGTCAATTTTCCAAGTTCGTAAAGTGAATTAACATATTTTGAGCCGCTTTTCATTCCGCCGCCACCGTGTTGAGCTGCCATTGCCGCGCTTCGGGCTTCATCCTTAAAAAGCGAAACATACCCGTAAAGCATCTTGATTTTGATTAAAATCACACGCACCCTCGGCAATAATTGATTGGCTTCATCAAGCGTAAAAAGTTTCATCTTTCGTCTATCACTCTCACCAAATCGGGCAATTCTTCATCCTCATTGATGGCAAAATTTGGACTCGGTTCGAGATGAATTTCGGTAGTTATAGTCGGATAATTTTCGCGCTGATGCGTTCGCAAAAGCTCCGGCAGTGGCATTTCGTCCGGCGGAATAAAGGATGGCACATCGTAGCGTTCGCCTTGCGAAGCATCTTTTCGCACCAAATCGCCGATTTCACCCAAATCAATAAAAAAATCCGCGACATCAATCAATTTTGGCGCAGTATTTGAACGAAATCCCGCGACCTTAACCCGACAACCTTTATAAGCCACAGCGTTGACGGCATAAACGAAATCTTCATCACCCGAAACCAACACAGCGGTATCGTATTTCCCTGCCAAACTTAGCATATCCACCGCAATTTCCACATCTAAATTTGCCTTGCGCGTGCCATCGTAAAAGGTTTTCAGTTCCTTTTGAATGACGCGAAACCCATTCCGGCGCATCCAGAGAAGAAAACCTTGTTGACGCTCTGCACCTGCGTCCACGCCTGTGTAGAAAAAAGCGCGAAGCAATCGCCCATCCCCAAGTAAAACTCGCAAAAGTTTATTATAATCAAGATCCAAGTTGTGAAAACGTGCCGCGTGAAAAAGATTATTTCCATCAATAAAGACCGCTACGCGACCACGATTTCCAAACTGCCAAAAGTGATTGGTAGTCATCGTGTCTGACTGCATTTTACTAACCTTCTTTGCTTATCAAAAAGGCAGAATGGCGAAACTCTTGGAGAATCTGGCGAAGAATTTTCGTTAAAAGTATTTCAAAAATAGATAATAAAATTTTGTTAAAGTTAATTGCTAAAATGAATTCTCTTTAGTTTCGCGCCACTGCAATTTGATATAAAAATATAAAAATCAATTATTAACTTTTATAGTGTGCGAATTTTCAGCAAATTGGTCAAGCCAATATGAAAGCCAATCTTAGATTTTGCATTTCAATTTACCTTTTGAGAGTTTTTTTATCGTATAATACAAGTGGCTATGGAAAAAAAGAACGAACCAATTCAGCCCGACCAATGGCTCAAGGATTTACCGAATGAGCCCGCCATCGAAGGCTTTAAGCCCGAAGAAATGTTGCTTTGCGAGAAATGTCAGCGTAAGAGTCCGCCAACTCGTCTGAAATGTTTCTATTGCGGGGCAGAGCTAAAAGTTTCCGCCGAACAGAGTCAGTATCTCAAACCGAGTCTCAGAAAACTCGAAGCTTGGGAAAAAGGCTTTAACTTAATTTATCTTTCAAAAGATGAATCGGTTGATTTGGCTCAGGTTGCAAAATTACTAAATTTTGAACGCGATGAAATGCAAAGTTTTTTTGCGGCAAACAAACCTTTGCCGCTCGCCCGTCTCGAATCACAAACAGAAGCCGAAGTTTTAGCCAAACATCTGCTGGAAATCGGACTCAAAAGCAAAATTGTCAGCGATATGGAGCTTTTGACTGAAAACTTCCCTCGCCGACTTCGCGGGATTGATTTTTTTGAAAATAAAGCAATTTTAATTTTATTCAACGCGGATGAGATTGCCGAGATTCCTTTGGAAGAGATTGGGTTGATTGTGGTTGGAGCATTTTTTGAGCGAAAAATCGAAGCCACCGAAAGCCTCAAAAAAAAGGACGAAAGAAAGATTTTGGACAGTTCGGAAATCAGCACTGACGAAATGCTGATTGATATTTACAGCAGACAAGATTCAAGCGGTTACAGAATCGAATCAAAAGGTTTCGATTTCTCGTGTTTGGGCGCGGAAAAAGGATTGTTGGCAAAAGACAATATGAAAATCTTATCGGAAAAACTTCGCAAACTCGCGCCAAAAGCAAAATTTGACCACGATTATTTGCGAATCCGCGCCGAACTCGGCAAGATTTGGGAAGTCTCGCAACGAAATGATTCGGGTGGAATCCAACGCAAAGGGTTTGGCAAATTCAGACGGACAAATATCACTATTATCAACAATTTAACCCAATTTACCCGTTATTCGCGCCTCCAATGGCAACTTTTATGAAAAACAAGTCAAGAGTCGAGAGTCGAGAGTCGAGAGCTAAAAGTCAAGTGTCGAGAAAAGAAGACTCTCCACTCTCTACTCTCCACTCTCCACTCATTTTCGGCGTTTTGCCGATTTTAGAAGCCCTGCGAGCAGGTGCAAGAAAGATGGAAAAAATTCTGATTGCCGATGGGATACACGAAAAAAGGCTCAATGAAATAATGGCATTAGCCAAGGAAAATCGTGTTCCATTTCAAAAAGTTCCGCGCGCAAATCTGTCGAAATTTCTCGAACCCGGGGCAAATCATCAGGGCGTTGTCGCTTTTGTCGCTTCGGCAAATTATTACGATGCGGACAAACTTTTAGCAGAAATCGTGCAAAAAATCGAAGCGGGCGAAAAGCCTTTGATTGTGATTTTGGACGGCGTGGAGGACCCGCGAAACTTTGGCGCAATTCTCAGAACTGTTGAATGTGCAGGTGTGGATGGCGTTTTTATTCCCGAACGTCGTGCCGTTGGGCTGACTGAAACGGTCGTTAAATCTTCCGCCGGAGCTACCGAATATGTTAAAGTGGCAAAAGTTACCAATCTGAATCGTTTGATTGAAGAATTGAAGGAAAAAAATGTTTGGGTGGTTGGCACAAGTTTTGAAACTGATAAATGTTACACCGATTGGGATTGGAATCAGCCAACTGCGCTCGTGATAGGAAGCGAAGGCAAGGGATTGCATCGGCTGGTAGCGGAAAATTGCGATATGTTGATAAAAATTCCGATGCGAGGGAAAATAGAATCTTTGAACGTTTCGGTGGCAACCGGCGTAATACTTTTCGAGGCATTAAGACAGCGGCAGTAGCAGTAACAGTCAAAGGTTGAAAGTTGAAACTGCCAACTAATCTGGAATTTGAAATCTGAAATTTGGAATAAAAAGAATATGTTTTGCCCAAAATGTGGAACTGAAAACCCTGAAACAGGAAAATTTTGTCGAAGTTGCGGGACGGATTTAGGCAATGTCGCTTCGGCTTTAAGTGGAGAACTAACTCCCACAACCGCACAAACTTATGTTGATCGCAGAGGACGGGTGAGGTCAAATAATCCCGAAGATTTATGGAGTGGCGCGACCAGAAGCATCGTCATGGGAATCGGTTTTTTGGTAATTTCGATGATGTTATTTTTTACCGGAGTAGCGGGTGGGAGGGCTTGGTGGTGGGCAATGCTGTTTCCTGCTTTTACCTCTTTGGCACACGGTTTTTCACAGCTTGCGCGAGCCAAAAGTGTTGAACGCCAAAGAAATAATGCGACCGGCGTAATGCAAAATCAAATTTCTACCCCTTCGCCAAACCTAAATCTCCCGCCAACCCAAACTGAATACGTCAAACCTCAAAGTTCGATCTACGATACCGGCGATTTGGTAATTCAGCCGAGCGTGACGGAAAATACCACCCGACATTTAGAGATTAACAAAGAAGGGGAAACGATGACCTTGCCCAAAAAGTAGTGAACTGGGGAGGAGCGAAGGGCGAGAAGCGACTTCCTAAACTTTTGATGACTTGAGACTAAAATTTATGTTTTGTCCAAAATGCGGAATTGAAAATCCTGATAATGGTAAATTTTGCCGGAGTTGTGGCGTAGATTTAGGAATTGTTTCGGCTGCTTTGATGGGAAAATCGCCGGAAGTTCCCTATATGGTTGATCCCAGAAAAAGAGGCGTGAGCTGGGAAATTGCGATTACTAAAATTTTTACCGGATTAGCTTTCCTGTTAGTTGGGCTGATTTTAGGCTTTACGGAAAAATTTGGGGCAGCGAGTTGGTGGTTTTGGCTTTTGATTCCGGCATTTGCTTCGCTCAGCAGCGGTGTCGCACAAGTGTTTCAATTGAAGAAGTTGGAGAAACTTGAAGCAGGTTTTTCACCACAAAACACACAAATTACAAGTTCATCCTCACAAAATTATAATGCTCTACCACCAGTTCAGACCGATTACATAATGCCTCCAAAACAATCCATCTATGATACGGACGACTTGGTTATTCAACCCAGCGTAACAGAAAACACCACTCGTCACTTGGAAATGAATTCTGAAGGCGAAACAATGACTTTGCCATAGAAATAGGAGAATAGTTTTTTATGTTTTGCCCAAAATGTGGAATCGAAAATCCTGATAATGGTAAATTTTGTCGAAGTTGCGGCGCAAATTTAACCAATGTTTTAGCGGCAATTGATGGATTAGTTGATGAGAAATACGGAATGGTGGTTGAAGATAATTATGCTGAGCTCTACAGCACAGGCGTTAGAAATACCATCCTTGGAGCAGGCTTTGAGATGGCGGCTATTTTTCTTTTTATAACCCCACCACATAACGGAATTTTCTGGCTTTTGATGATGATTCCGGGTTTTTGTTTAATTGCTTCAGGTGTCAGACGTTTATTAAAAGCGGAAGAATTGAAAAAGGAAAGAAAAACAAGAGCTACAGCATTTCAAGTGCCAACGCTTTCTGCAAATCAACCTGTTTCAGCACTTCCCCCTTCTCAAACTGAATATGTCCACCCGATTTCGTCAGGCTATACGACTGAAGATTTAGTTGTTCCAAGTGTGATTGAGGAAACAACCAAACAATTGAAGGTTGAAAGGTAATAAAAACAGTCGCCCACCTTTTCGCAATATCTTTTAATTCTTGCTTTGCTTTACACCCCGCAGACTTACTGTTACTATTTGCCAAAAGCAATATCACATAAAACAACTTGGAGAAAATTTGAATGTCGGTTGATGTTCGCGCAGAAGTCTTGATTGAACGTCCGCGAGAGAAAGTCGCGGAAATTGTTTTTAATCCGAAATGCAATATGATCTGGATGACCGGTCTAAACAAAGTTTTTCCCATGTCACCGGGTAATCTAATTAAAGGCGCGAAGGTGGAATACGTTGGAGATTTTTTAGGTCGGTATTTTTCCGCCATCGTCTTGGTCACTAGAGATGAGCCGAATAGTTTTCTGGAAATGTCCGCCGATGAGCCGTTTCCGATGAAAATTCGCTACACGCTTACGGATGCAGATGCCGGCACGAAGTTTAAGATTCAAGTCCAAAGCATCACCGAATTGGAATATCCAATGCCGGCTTCGATTGTTTCAAAAGCGG
Source organism: Pyrinomonadaceae bacterium (assembly GCA_963779235.1). Taxonomy (GTDB): domain Bacteria; phylum Acidobacteriota; class Blastocatellia; order Pyrinomonadales; family Pyrinomonadaceae; genus JAIBCC01. Next base: position 441,209 of record CAVZXI010000032.1, on the reverse strand, counting down.
CTCAAGAAAAAATAAATGCAGATTTGAAAAAGCTGAAAAAGCATTTAGAAGAAAATGTAGATTAGTCAAATCCAACCCCGAAAACATTTTATTCAGCCGCGAGACATACCAAACCCGCTAAAATTAAGGAGAACCTAAATCTCTTCATTTGGATTTTTCTTTTTTCGTGTATTTCGCGTTTTTAGCGGTTAAATTTCTTTTACTTCTTCTTCGGCAAACTGTAATTCGTAAAGTTTTTTATAGATTCCGCCTTGCTCCAAAAGTTCGGCGTGAGTTCCGGTTTGAATAATTTTCCCGCGTTCCATGACTACAATTTTGTCAGCTTTGCGAATGGTGGAAAGCCTATGAGCGATAACGATTGAAGTCTTATTTTCCATCAAATTTGCCAGAGCCTGTTGCACAAGTCGTTCAGATTCAGCATCTAGGGCGGACGTGGCTTCGTCCAAAATTAAAACCGGCGCATTGGTCAAAACTGCTCTCGCAATCGCAATTCGTTGGCGTTGCCCACCCGACAAGAAAATTCCGCGTTCGCCAACAATGGTGTCGTAGCCGTTTGGCAATTCTTCAATAAAATCGTGGGCAAAAGCGATGCGGGCGGCTTCAAAAATTTCCGTCTCGGTGGCATCGGGTTTTCCATAAGTGATGTTATAGCGAATCGTATCATTAAAAAGCACGGTTTCTTGCGTGACCAGCGCGATTTGTTTTTTCAAACTTTCGATTTTTGCCTCACGCAAATCTGTTCCGTCCCATAAAATTTGTCCATCCGAAATGTCGTAAAGCCTTTGAATCAATTTGATTAGCGATGATTTTCCGCCCCCGCTTTCGCCGACCAGAGCGACCACCGCCCCCTTCGGAATTTCCAATGAAACATCTTGCAAAATCTTCTTTTTATCGCTGGCATAATTGAACGAAACATTTTTCAATTCCAATTTATCCGACAAAGGTTTGAGTTCGATGGCATCAACTTTTTCGGGAAGATTTTCGTTTTCGTCCAAAACATTCCAAACGTCTCTCGCCGCCGCAAAGGCTTTGTTTAGTTCATTATGCTGACGCGAAATCTTCCGCATCGGATCGTAACTGCGGAAAAGAAAAAACAAAAAAGTGAAAAATTGAGCGGCATCCATCGTGTTGTTGTTTGATTTCGCGGAGACCGAAAAAGAGCAAAATTGAGACGGCAATAATTCCAATAATGGTAATAGTTGGTGGAGAAATAGCCGCAATTTGTCCGCTTCGCAGATTGGCGCGGGCAATAATATTAGCAACTTTGGCAAATCGAGATTTTTCGCGTTCTTCGGCGCGATACGCCTTAACGATGGTCTGATTTGAGAGAGTTTCTTGCGCTGTGTCAGTCAAAAGTTTATTGCCTTCGTAAGATTCTTCAGCAAGTTTTCGCAGAGATTTACTAAATCTGGTGGTCAGAAAAGCGCAATGATTGGCGCAATTATCAACGCACCGAGCATCAACCGCCAACTGAAATAAAATCCCGCTCCCAAAAACATCACTAACGCAAAACTCTCACGCAAAACATCGCGCATATTTGCCGAAACCGCCAATTCCATCGCCGCGCAACTATTGACCAATCTGGAAACTAGGTAATTCGTGCGATGTTTTTCAAAGAATGATGCGGGTTGTTGCAAAAGATGTTCGTATAATTCCTGACGCAGATTCAAAACCGCCGATTGTCCGATTTTCGCCATCAAATACGCCGAAAAATAATCAGCGATGCCACCTAAAATCGTAAAAGCTATCAACAAACCCGAAATTGTAAGCCACGCCAAAAACCAATCTTCAGTTGGAATCAATGTTTCCAAACCGAAAAGAGTAGTGGATTTTTCCATCATTTGGGGCGCAAATTGTTTGATGATGGGGACCAGCAACGCGCCAACCGCAGTTTCAAACAAACCGCCGATAATCATCGCAATTAACGCAAAGAAAAAGGTTAGCCAATGCGGGCGGAGATATTTTAAGAGACGTTTGAAATCTTGCATCGTAAAAGAATAAACATCTTATCAAATTTCAAACAAAAAACGCGAAAACGAAATTAAAGCGAGCAGATAAATGTGAAAATTTACACAAGTTAGCGCGAATCTTCCCATCATCATTTTTCTCAAAAACCCGCCAAATCCTTAAAACCTCAACAAATTTCAACTAAAAAATTTGGCACATAGATTGCACTTTCAGAAATCATAACAGGTTGAAAATAAAGCATTTTTGCTGAAATTATAACAAAAATATCAACCAGTCAGAATTTTCAAACCATATTATTTAGGAGGAAAATGAAAGTGAACACCCTTTATCGACCACAGGCGGTTTCATCAAAATTTGTTATTCAAGAATTACCCGATGAGTTATTGCTCTATAATTTAGAAACAAATAAAGTATTTGCCCTTAATCAAACTTCGGCATTAGTTTGGCAAAATTGTGATGGAAACAAGACAGTAACAGAAATCGCAAAAGATTTGGAGAAAAATTTAAGCCAATTTGTCCCTGATGAATTAGTTTGGCTGACATTGGAAAGATTGCAGAGTGAAAATTTGATTAAAAAGGATGAAGAATCATCTCTCAAAGACATTATGATAAATAGGCGTGAAATTTTGAAAAAAGCAGGTGCCACAACTTTGGTGGCTTTACCCTTGATTTCATCGTTGGTTGCTCCGAAAGCGGTGAACGCACAATCGGGTATCATCCTGCAACTATGTTCCGTCTGTCTGACCAAGACTCACGATGCAGTTCTTTCGTACGGATACATGTCAAGATATTATTGTTGGAGATTGCCACGACAATTCAGGTTGCGGACAAGGAATCTTTCTTAATTTGGTAACTTGCGTGGAATGTTTTGCTGCACTTCCGCCCATGGGACCGGGAAGCACCGTAAGTTGGCACGGGACTCAATACAAATAAAGAGTTTGAATGAAAAAAAACAATTTGTAGTAAGAAAGGAGGCTTAGAATGAAAATTCTTAAGCCTCCTTATTATTATGCTTTGTTGAGATAAAAACTAAATCTTGTATAATCTTCCAAAGTGGACACAGCCAATCTTCCCCCGACCAGAAAAGGTAGAAATTACGAAATTCGAGCGATGGCTTTGCGAGATTTTGCAGGGTTAAAGCGCGACGAAGAACGGCTCAATCCTTTTGAATTAGCCCGTTATGCCAAACTTTTGGTTGTTTCTTACGAACAAATTGAGCCATTTTTAACCGAAGAAACCAAACTTCATTTGATTGGCGACGGCAAAAATTCTTGGTCGGGCGGGGCGTGTTCGCAAGCCTTGCCGGATGGCAGAAAATTGATTGTGCTAAATCCCACGCACGGCGCAAATCGTCAAAATGCAACTCTGATGGAAGAAATTTCTCACGTTTTTCTGGGACATAAACCGAGTAAATTAGCCGTCACAACTTATAATAAAGAGGGCAAACCGATTGCCCGCGAGTATCAGGCGGATGTCGAGGAAGAAGCCTATTCGGTTGGAGCGGCGGCACTCGTCCCCTTTTCAGCCTTGCGTCGAATGGTTTTTCGGGGTAAAACTTCTAAAGAAATTGCACGTCATTTCAACGTTAGCCGTGAACTGGTTGAGTATCGAATGAAAGTTTCGCGCCTCTGGGATGATTATAAAACAAAAGTAGTTAGCGGATAATTGATGACAGAACCAAATAATAATCCTTTTCCAAAATTGACGGTGGTTGATAAATTGCGGATGTTGCTGGACATTACGCAGGCAATTAGCCGTTCGCTTGATTTGGAAGAGGTTATCACCCTAGTGATGGACACGCTTGGTTCGCTGATTCCGTATTCAGCCGCCGGAATTTATCTGATTCAGCCGGATGAAAAAGGTGAAAGCCCGTATGTTTTTAAATCTCGAACGATTCGCGGATATGACATCAGTTTTGAGTTGGTCGAACCGCGTTTGAAAATGGGCGAAGGTTTTATCGGCTACGTTGCACAAGCGGGAAAACCGATTATTTGTCACGATGTTTCAACCGATTCCAGATATTTTCCGGCTCGTCCGCAAACTCGTTCCGAGATGGTTGCGCCGATTATTTCAAATGATAAAGTAATCGGCGTTTTTGACCTCGAAAGTGACGATTTGGAAGCCTACGATGAAGATGATTTGCAGGTTTTAACGCTGCTTGCTTCTCAAGTTGCGATTATTATCGAAAAAGCAGAACTCAACGAACAATTGGTGGAAAAAAAACGACTGCAAGCCCAATTGGAAGTTGCCAGACAAGTTCAACTCGAATTATTGCCCGATAAAGACCCGAAATTAAAAGGCTTTGACATTAGCGCGTATGTTTTCCCAACCGAAGAAGTTTCGGGAGATTATTACGATTGGGTAAAAATTTTTGACGACCAAATCGGAGTTATCATTGCCGATGTAGCTGGAAAAGGAATTCCGGCGGCACTTTTGGTTGCCTTTTTGCGGGCATCTTTGCGAGCGTATGTTCAGACCGGATATGCGCCGCACATCGCACTCTCAAAGGTCAATAATTTGCTGTGGGATTCGGTTGAATCTCATCAATTTGTCACCGCTATTTACGGCATTTTGGACGCCACCAATAAGACTTTTGTTTATTCCAATGCCGGACATAATCCGCCGCTGTTGGTTAACTCCGACGGAAGTTATAAATATGTAGAATATGGCGATTTACCGCTCGGAATGTTTCGCGCAATGCGGTATCATCAGCATTTTATTCGGCTGGAAAAAGGACAAGTTTTTGTCCTTTACACGGACGGGATAACCGAAGCTGCCAATGCCGAGGATGAAGAATTTGGACGCGAATGCCTCGCCCAATTGGTTTTAAAAGGAATCCATCTTTCAGCCAAAGATATGATTGATTTTATCCGCAAAGGGGTGCAAGAATTTACCGACCGAAAATTTTTAGATGATGACGGGACGCTTTTCATTATCAAAACCATCTGATTCAATTCCAGATTCCAAATTCCAGATTCCAGATTCCAAGTTGAATAAACTCTTAAGCGGGTGAGTAAAAGTTTTGCGACATTATGAAATTAGTCCCTTATTGCTAAACTTTGAAAAACTTGAGTTTAAAGGCTTTTTCTGCTCAAGACTTAAGACTCAAAACTTATGACTACCTGCTTATTTTGTGTGGTTTGTGGAAATAATGAAGCTCTCAGATTTTGCCTTAAAAGAAAAAAGCGAAAGGTGAACTTTCGCTCAACCTTCCGCGTTCTTTCAGTTGTGAACTTTTTTTAGTGGGCTGTGACCGAGCAATGGACATTATCGCCACCCGGAACAATCGGCGCACGATAATCGCCGTAATTTATTTTTTTATTTTCAGTCGAAAAAGCGTAGATGTCGAAACCGTAAGCATCCAAACAATCGGCTAACTCTAATGAATTGTCGAGATAGACGGCTTCCACATAACCCGCGTCCGCACGAATCTCCAGTAACCTTTCGATTACCTCCATGGGTGCAAAACATCTAACCGGATCTTTGTAGGTTGCCATATAATTGCCTCTTATCAAAATCGCCCAAAACTTCAAACGGGCAAACACTTTGATTACGCAAAATGCAGAAAGGTTGTTTCTGCAAATTCAAGATAACTTTTTTATGAAATTTATGAAATTAGAATTACATTGCAATTATTCGTGTTTTTTGGAGAGGTAAATCCGTATGCTAATATCTGATAAATATCATCCTCAAAAAAACTCTTGCATAAAAATATTTTCAATGCTAATCTCCTCTTACAAAACTAACTAAATCAGCGTTTTAAGTGATTAACGCTCTTTGACATCCCACAAATCATTTTTAATAACCAACCAATTGTCTATTGCATTATCTAATTTGCTACATACAGCTAATAAATTACCAATCGCAATCAATCAATCGTCTTAATAAATCAATAAATAGTAATTTCTGTAAAATTTTTGAAAATAATGGGTAACATTTTGCCCAAAAAAGTCATATAGCTTTAGAAGTAAATATAAAAATGAATGTCAGATTGAACTCTAAACTGCAAATGTATGGAGCAATGTAGAATTATCAATCCCGGCGAAAACCAATTCGCTCGGCGAATATTTGATAAAACCCATTTCGGCAGGAAACTATACATTGCGGGTAATCGCCGAGGGATTTAATCCATTCGAGGCGCACTAGGTGCAGGTCAAGACGGGGGCTGTAAATGAGGTGGATGTGGGGTTGTTTTTAAATAATTTGATGTGTATGTTTGTGAGTCTTGAATTTAAAGCAACAAAAATAAATAGAGAGGGTTAAAATTATGGGATTTTTTGGAACTTCATTGGATGAGCGTTGGACAACAGAAAGGAAAATTTACCTTTTGCTTTATGCAATTTTCTTCGCCGCTAGTGTTTGGGCTAGTGGCGAATCATTAGCGAGAAGCACAGACCTACCAAAAGTTTTTTGTTATATCCTTGCTTTTGGTGTTTTAGCATTAGCTTCTCTTTGCTTGAAACTCGTTAAAACAAGTGTCAGTAGAGGTTATGTGTCTGCTCGTTCCATAAAGCTATTGTTCGGGATTCTTGTTTTTATAATTGCGTGGCTTGCCATTCTTTCGGCTAACACTCACAACATTTATTACGTGATGACTATAGATAAGCAAAGGCAGCAAGAATTAAGAAATGTTAAGAATCAGCTAGAGTTAGTTGAAGATAAAAGTATTTCTTCGTTTAATTCAGCTAAAACAAAACATTCTAATGATGTAGAAAAGGAAATTGAAAATCTTAAAGGTGAATTGTTAAATCCAAATAATAAAGGTTATGGAGAAGAAACTGATAAAATTGTTACCAGAATTGGAAATAAGGTTGGAAGTAACATCAATCTGCCGACTAAACCCCCGACTGATCGAGTTGGATTGAGAAAATACGCCGATGATTTAGCAGAGAAAATCAGGGAAATGGAAAAAAGAAAGCTCCAAACGGTTGACGAAAAAATTAGTCAGTTAAATACTTTTTTGCACCAAGAAGAATATCAAAATACAAAGAAAAATCTTGAGGATTCAATAGCTAATTTTGACGCTAAAAGTAGTAAACAAATCACTCAAACATTAAGAAACAGTTTTTCAACTTATAAAAAAACTCAAGAATATTAGGAGTTACGCAGTTGGAAGAGATCCGTAAAGTGGATTCGACAAATATCCACGAACTGCCTCTCGAATAATTCCAGTTTTCGCCTCCAACCAACTCATTTTTTCTTGATAACAATTACTTTCAAGTCGTAAAAATGCCCGAATGCACAATCCAATGTGATTCAGCACCGGGCGTTGCCGTCGGCACTGGGCGCGTTCAATCAAACATTGTTGCTTCAAACCGCGATGATACATTTCAATCCGCCACGCTGCGAGTGCAAATTTCTCGCGTTCCGCTTCCGTCATTTGTTTAAGGCTCGTTGCCCAGTATTCCGATGTGCCGTCTGTGACACGAACCCGAAATACTTTAATTTCTCCAAATCCTTTGAGCCAACAAGTCGTTCCCTCTCCGCCACAGAGCCCGGCATTAGAAATGGCTTGCAGTTTGCTCTCCCCAACTCGAATTTGGCGATTATCTTTGAGTCTAGTCAAAAAGTGCCAGCCCAAAGAACGAACCAATTTGAGATTTTCAATCGAAGCATACCAACTGTCAAAACAGACCAATTCCGGGTTAAACCCACGTTCAAAGGCTTCCAACAGCATTTCGGCAAAGTGGTCATTTTTAGTTTTGCCATCGCGGTCTTTGTCAAAAACTCGATAATCAATTGGCACACAACGAATCCCATCCGTCCAGAGCAAAGTAATCAAATTTATTCCCTTAACTACTTCTTTCTGTTTGCCCGACCAGTGCAGATAAACCAAAGCGTTAAACTGCGAATAGGGTTTTTCCAAAGTCGAATCATCAAGAATCAAAACCCCACGATTCAAATCAATCTGCGTTTTGGCTTCCATCCAGAGCAGTGCCGGGTCGGGTTCAAGCCGCAACAGGAGCCGACTAAAAGCATCGTGCGCCGGAGCGTTTTTGCTCTCTGGCTGACACAATGAGGCTTCGGTTGCTGTGACAATGCGTGGCGTGGCGATAATAAAGTTAATGTAATCTTCGTCCCTAACTTTTGGCGAATTCATTCTTTATTTGTATCAAATATCTTTCAACTGCGTAACTCCTAATTCTATTGACCAACTATATGCTGACCCTCTAATTAAGGAGAATGCAGAGCTTTCAATTGAAAGACTTCCAGAGGTACCTCTAAGCATTGAGTCCGAATCTATTGCTTTTGTATGGGGACAATTCTTTAAAGGCGAAATCCCAAGTCTGTCCCGATTCTTATGGTCAATAAGTATTGGTTTTATCCTTGACTTAGCTTGTTTCATGTTTTGGTATTTTGGTGTTCTTCAAGAAGAAGAATAAATAAGTTCAATTTTAATTTTGTTAGTTTATAGGAGCAACTTTCATGTCAAACGGCACAAATCCATTCGATATTAATCCTGAGGGAAGTCAAGAAGAAATACCTTCTGCTACTTCTCAACCACAAAACCAACCTGCTTCTGTTTCGCCTCAGCAAGGCGAAGCTAATGTTCAGCGCATTGGCATTAATAGAATAACGGGACCATTAGTAGTTTTTTTCGGACCTAGAGAAATAGGTAAAACTGTTACTTTGCTTCGATTATGTACTTATATTAGAGATTACGAAATCAGACCTGATCCAAATTTTAGGACGGATGCAGATTATCCAGCAACAATTGATGCTTTTGAAAGAATAAGGCAAAATATGCAATTTGCACCAGATTCAACTGGTGATATAAATTTTTTGTTGCTAAATGTAACTTATGAAGGAAATAGGTTTTGTCAAATTCTTGAGTCCCCGGGCGAACATTTTTTTGATAGGAAAATACCAAATAAATCATATCCAGACTATATGAGTCGGATGTTGGCTGAAAACTATCGAAAAATTTTTGTTTTTTTCTTTGAACTTAATATGTTCAATTCTGATACAGACTTGGAAAATTATGCTAATCAGATTGCCCGACTTGTTAATGAAAAAATTTCCCCTAAGCGCGATCGGATTATCATTGTCTGCAACAAGTGCGACTTACATCAATATTTTAGAGGCGGAAAGCCTATTAAAGCAGAATATAAAAATGCAATCTATGATCATCCTTCATTTAAAAAATTAAAAGATATATTAAAAAAAGGCGGCTTTGGACACATTTCGTTTGTTCCATTCTCGTCAGGAACTTTCAATGATGACGGAACTGGACGACTTGCTTTTGCACTTTCACCAGAACATTACCCACAAGAATTGTGGCGCGAGATCCACGATAACATTCAAGGCTCGAAGTCAATATGGCAACTATTAAAATTTTGGTAAGTCAATTGAGATAAATGGAATTTTTAATAATGAATGATTTTATTGGTAATATCTTCTATTTCGGTTCCCCTAAAGATGGTTTCAAGGTTTATCCTGATTTAGGAGCAATATCCAATATCTTTGCAGGTTACTATACAAATACGGAAACAGATTGGATATTAATCGCAAAGAAATCTGATAATATCACGAGATATATTTATGTCAGATATGGACTATTAACTTCTGTGAATGGTAGAACGGGCAGTTGTTTAGGTATTTCGATTGATTTTATTAACTGTTACTTCACAGATTTAAAAGTTTTTCGCACAAAAGTTATCGAAAAAATTTGGGAGGCTTTACTTAACAACAAAATACTTTTAGAAATACAAGAAACCTCAGGAAAAGTTGCATTCAAGTCATTTGACTTATTTGATGTAGGTCAATATTTGGATGATATGTCGAAAAACATAAGAGAAGTAATCGCTAATGAACAATACTCGAATTATATAAAACCATCCTACGAAATTGCAGATGCTGGTAACAATCCTATTTATGGATTACATCCAGATAGCTCCCCATCGGCAATAAATGAATATTTTAGAACTCACGGAATAATCAAGTTATCACCAAAATTACCTATTGAAACTAAATCAATTACAGAAAAAGAAGAAGATAATAAAAAGTATCTTGAAGGTGAAGTTGAAAAGTTACATAGACAACTAAAACAAAAAGATATTGAAATTACTAATCAATTGAAACAAAAAGACAGCGAAATTGAAAGTTTAAAGACAAAACTTCAAAAACTTCAAGGTTTAAATAATTCATTTTCATCTGAAATTGCTAATGTCTTTTCAGAAAGTAGTTCTACTATATTTAAAGGGCAGATAATAAATTCTCAAATAACAGGTCCAAAATATGATCCATATCTCGATCCTCAACGAATTTTTAATCCTCCACTTGAAGAAAATGAGTCAAAAAGAAGAAGGATACTAGATTTTTTTCAAAGCCCCATTATTTTTGGAATCCTTATTCTTCTAACTATTCTCCTTTTTGGTGCTGCTCTTTATCTGATTATTTCTCCTTTAGTCTTATTCCCGCGAATGGAAAGTGGAAAACAAGCGAATATTGAGGATAAATATACAAATCAGTCAAAAAATCAACAAAACTCTAGTGCTAAGACGAATCCGCCTTTGACCTTTAATGAAAATGTTTTGTTGATAAAACTAGAAAAAGGGAAGACTAAAGCATTTCTAAATGAGTCTTTATTTTTAGACAAAAACAAAGGGGTAAGAATTTCAGTAATAGAGGATTTTAAAGAATTATTAACTTCTTATTTGTTCAAGTATAGTCCGGAAGTTTCTGAGATTTACTTAGGTGACAAAGAAATGTTGTGGAACGAGATAATAAGTTCAAATCAAGGTAATAAGACAAAAATTACGGAGTATCTAGAAAAGTAAAAAGTCGTTTAATATTGAAAATACTCCAGACCAAAAGAAAATTCTTTATGAAATGATTATTTATGTAAAATGATAAGTAAAAGAAGCAAAATAACCTGCCCCACTAACTACTACAGAAACACACACCAAGTAAGTGTGCCGAACTTTACGCCCTTACTCCGTGCGGGCTTCTGCAAAACGAAATCTAAGTGGGGTATGTTATTTAACTTCTGTTACCTATCCTTTTATCTTTCGGCAATCGGAACATATTTCAAATCTCTTGCGCCAATATATTCGGCCCGCGGACGAATAAGTTTGTTGTTGGCGTATTGCTCAAGGATGTGACCAGTCCAGCCGGAAATGCGCGAAACGGCGAAAATCGGAGTGTATTGGTCAGTCGGAATTCCCATTAAATAATAAGCGGAAGCCGAGTAAAAATCTACATTTGGATACATTCCTTTTTTCTCGTGCATCAATGATTCGAGTTTTTGCGAAATCTCAAACCATTTCATATTGCCTTTCTTTTCGCCCATTTGTTTGGAGAATTTACGCAACCAAGTCGCTCGCGGGTCTTCCACTTTATAAACGGCGTGACCGATGCCCATAATTTTGCGTTTATTGGCAAGGGCATTTTCGAGCCAACTTTCGAGATTTTCGATGCTTCCGATTTCCAGCAACATCTTCATGACGGCGGTGTTTGCCCCACCGTGAAGCGGTCCGGCGAGCGTGGCGATACCTGCCACCACTGCACCATAAACATCAGCCAATGTCCCCGAAGCAACTCGCGTCGCAAAGGTCGAAGCATTAAGTTCGTGATCGGCGTGCAGAATCAAGCAAACGTCCATAATATGCACTTCGTCGGCATCCGGCATTTCACCCGTCAACTGATACATAAAATTAGTGGCGATATTTTGATCGGGCAATGGCGCAACCACATCTTTACCTTGTCGGATTCTTTCCCACGCCGCAACCAGAGTCGGAAATTGACCTGTTAATTTGATTGATGCTTTGACTGCGCTTTCGCGGTCGGTTTTATGAGCCGATTCTTTGTCGTAAAACCCAAGTGCCGAAACTGTGGTGCGAAGCACGTCCATCGGCTCGGCATCTTTTGGGAAAGTTTTCATTAAATCAACTATTTGCGAAGGAATTGCGTAATTGGCGCGAAATTCGGCGCAGAGTGCATCGAGTTCGGCTTGATTTGGCAAACGCTCATTCCAAAGCAAATAAACGACTTCTTCAAAGGTTGAATTAGCGGCTAAATCGTGAATATCGTAGCCTTGATAAATTAAAATACCCTGTTCGCCATTGACATCGCCGATTTTGCTGGTCGCAGCGACTACTCCACGCAGTCCGGCATTTGCGGCTGGTGTGGCGGCGGTTGAATCTTTACCTGTTTCCATTGTCTTTTTCCCTTGTAAATATTAAGTTAAATGTCTTATTTTAAAGATAGCAAAGCCCTTTACAAACGACAAGTTGCGAGCAAAAATTGTTTAATTTTATCGTAACTTTACCTTAATTTTCCCACCAACACTTATTTTTAACAATTTACTCGCCGAATTTTTAAAACTCACAATTTCCAAATAATCCGCGCTTCCAAAAATCGTAAAGACTTCGTTTTCTTTTGCCTCTGCGTAATATTTCAGATGCTTTTCGATGAGGATTTCGTTGACCTCAATGATGAAATTTTCTGACAAATCATTTTTTTGCAAATTCGTTATCAGATTTCCAAATCGGTCAACGTAAATAATTTCGGCTTCCAATTCATTCGGAGAAATTTGTCGCGGCTTTGCGTCTTCAAATCTAATAAACTCAGTAATTTCTGCGCCAAATTCATTTGGTTTAACTCCTTTTGAAAGCCATCCCGCAACCGGCGCAAACAAATCGCGTCCGTGAAAAGTTTGACTGACATTTGGTAGAAAAAACTTGGGATTAGTCAGTTCAAAAACTCGATAATTGGTTTCATCGGGAAAGACCAAACTCAATATACCATTGTCAGGCGCAACAAAATAATAGTTTTCAGTTTCAATCAAAATTGCGCGACGCTCCGAGCCGACTCCCGGATCAACTACGGCGACAAAAATCGTTTTGGGCGGAAAATTTCGATAAACCGAAGCCAGCGTAAAACCTGCCGATTTAATATTTTGAGGTTCAATTTCGTGCGTCAGGTCAACAATCTTGGCACCTTCATTGATGGACAAAATCACGCCTTTCATCGCGCCAACGAAATAATCCTTTGTTCCAAAATCTGTCAGCAAAGCAATTATCATCGGTCTATTTTAACAAAAAAAATCCGCGAATGATTAAATCCGCGGAATAAATGGACGGGTTTCCCGGCTTTCTCGCGTCCCAAAAGAAAATCAATTTATCTGATTTGCGTTTCGTAAGCAGTCTTGATTTTTAGTTGTTGACCTTTGGTTAATTTGACGTGCTTGCCGCGTTCGACCACAACTGCGCCGACTCCGAAAGCCGCGCCAACTCCTGCGCCAACCGCCGCGCCAACCGGTCCGCCGACGATTAAGCCAACTCCTGCACCTGTACCGGTGGCAGCTCCAACTTTAATCATATCGCCTTTTAGCGAGCTTTGACCTTCAACCGTTCCTTCGACATCAACCTTTTTGACATTATCACCTTTAATCGGCAAAACTTCGGTTAAAATTGCATTAAAATTACTCCAACGAGTTTCCGAAAGACGAATCATATCAAAGGAAAGCGTCATCATCGAACGGCGTTTGATGCGACCGGGCTTTTGAATTTTGGTAATTCTGCCTTCCACAATCGCGCCCGTAATTTCATACGGCGTAACGATTCGGGCTTGGAATTTGTCGCCTTCTTTATTTTGATCGGTATTCAAATCGCTGATTAGTTCGATGACCAATTCGGTATCAGTTGGGATTAGAATAATCGGCTCACCACTCGGTTGCGAGTTGATAGGCTCGGTTTTTTGCGAAATAATCGGCGGTTTGGTAGTTGTCGTAGTTGATGTTGATGCTCCGCGTCGTTTCAAATCCGTCGGGATGGCGGCATTAAACGAGCGTTTATCAAATCCGGTCGCGTAACCCGATTCAAAACCTTGCTGATAACCATCGCGGTATTCCTCCAATGCGCCATATTCTTTGACGTAGGCGCGGTCAGCTTTGGCATATTCGCGGTGGCGTTCGATGCTTCGGGTCGAATTCTCGATGGAATCTCGATAGCCCGCCATATAACCGTCTGAATAGCCGGTTCGATAGCCGCGTTGTAATGCAATATTGGTTGTGTTTTGGGCAGTAACTGTTGAAACTGTGTAACTTAGGAATGAAACGAAAACGAGGGACAAACTTAGGGCGGTAGCTAAAAAACTTCTGGATAGCTTCATTTTGGAACTCCTTTCAAATAGCGGAAATAGTTTAACAACAACACTTATACACTAAAACTTAAAGAAATACAAGAGATATTTTATTTTTTTCCCTAAATTCATGAAAGTGATTAACTTTTCTTCCTCAAATCGAGTTTATGTCCGGCTAATTTCTCAAAAACTTTCAAATATCTTTTCGGGAAGAGGCGCGAAACATAATTGATGGCGTGAGCGTCTGCACCGATTAAAATTCGCGGATTTTCATTTTTAATGCCTTTAATAATCACCTCAGCGGCAGTTTCAGGAGAGGTTTTGGCAACTTTGTCGAAAAATTCTACGCCTTGAGTTTTATTTTCTTCGGGCGTATTTTTACCAAGTTTAGAATTTCGGGCAATATTCGTTTTGATCCCGCCGGGATGAACGCTCGAAACGCGGACATTTGTTTCCTCTAATTCGTGCCGCAAAGATTCGGTAAAACCTCGCACGGCAAATTTGCTTGCACAATAAGCAGTCTGTTCGGGCGGCGCAACCAAGCCGAAAACGCTCGAAATATTGACGATATGTGCCGAATCTTGTTCTAGTAAAATCGGCAAAAAGACGTTGCATCCATAAACCACACCCCAAAAATTTATGCCCATCAGCCATTCAAAATCTTCGAGCGAGATTTGTTCAAATGAGCCGATAACCCCAACTCCGGCATTATTTATGAGATGTGTAGCGCGTCCGTGTTTAGCTAAAACCTGATCCGGTTTAAACTGTTGAACTTCGCTTAAGTTTTGAAACATCAATCAGATGTTTTGAAACGGGCACGCCGATTTTTTCAATCAGCGAAAATGTTTCATTCAAACTTGCTCATTGAAATCGGAAATCGCAACTCCGGCGATTTTCTCCTCTGCAAAACGCAACTGCCAAGGCGCGTCCGATGCCCGAAGCCGCGCCCGTGATAACCGCCACCTAATTTTTGTTTAATGACATAATCAATACTTCGGACAGTTTTTTGACAAACAAAGCAGAAACAAGTTTAGTTAATTTTGCAAAAAATTCAGCTAACGGAGGTTTCTGCTTTGTTCATCAATCAAATTTTAGAAGGCTTGAAAAATATTAACAAGCCACAGTTCAAGTTTTTAGAAGTTCTTTTTCAAACTATTTTCATTTGTCCGTCGAGAATTAACTTTTCGGCTTTGGCGAGAAATTCCAACTTGAATGAACGCACCTTTCGCCGACAGTTTCAAAAAGAGCTTGATTTTGTTGGACTGAACCAAGAAATCATCGCTCAAGCAGATTGTCAAATTATGGCTTTTGCGATGGATGCCAGTTTTATTCGCAAAAGCGGGAAACAAACTTTCGGCTTGGATAAATTCTGGAACGGTTGCGCTTCGCGGGCGGAAAAAGGCTTGGAAGCCTCGATAATTTCTTTGGTCTGCGGCAAAAATCAGGCTTCATTTGCTTTGACGGTTGACCAAACTGAGCCGAATTTATCAAATCAAGCCGCAGATTCTGAGCGAAAAACACGGATTGATTTTTATGCCGGGCAGGTCGAAAAAGTAGCTTCGCAAATTCAGCAACACACTCGAATCGGGCTCTTTGACGGTTATTATGCCAAAGAAAAGTTTGTCCGCCGAATGGTTGGACAAGGATTTACGGTGATTTCCCGCTTACGTTCAGATGCCAATCTTCAATATTTGTATGAAGGCGAGCAAAAACCGCGTGGACGGCATCGGAAATATGACGGGAAAGTTGATTTTCTTGATTTAACCAAGTTTGCCGAAACGAAAGTCAAGATTGAAAACAAAGAAGTCAAACTTTACTCGAAAGTAGTCTGGTCAGTCAGTTTGAAAAGAAAAATCAAATTAGTGGTGGTCAAATATGAGAAAAAAACGGTCAATTTGTTTTCCACCGATTTGGAAATGGAAGCCGAAGAAATCTTTTGGTTGTATCGAAGTCGGTTCACGATTGAATTTCTGATTCGGGATGCCAAACAATCAGGTGGCTTGAATGATTGCCAAGCCAGAGATAATCAAGCACTTGAATTTCATTGGAACACAGCACTGACGAGTGTCAATTTAGCCAGAGGAATGACGCTTCAAGCCGAGAAACAAGGAGAAGCCAAAAAACCGTTTTCGATGAAATCAATCAAACAGCAATATTTCAATGAACAGCTGCTCAATTTATTTATTTCCAAGTTAGGTTTGGAGCAGAGTTTGATAAAATACAAAGAAACTCTGACAGAACTAAGAAATTACGCCACTATCTTCTCTTAATTCTGTCCGAAGTATTGATAATAAAAGTTCAATTTAACGCAAAGTCGCCAAGTTGCAAAGGCGCAAAGTATTTTATTTCACTCTTTGCGCCTTTGCTTCTTTGCATCTTTGCGTTAAAAAAATGATTTCAATAAACCTGAATATCTTGTTTTATTTGCAATTGAAAATCTTTTGTTTTCTGTAATTTGCCTTGAAATTTCTTCCGCAATTTTCGTTCTTTTCTCGCTAATAACGGCAACGTCCAATTAGCAATTCTCATACTTCGCAAACTCGCAATCGGGTCAACCAGATGCGTATTGGGCAATTTTGCGCCCTGATTCTTTCAAAACCAATCCGATCGGCAATTCCATTTCGTCCTGCATTTTCAGCATTTTTGCCATCAATTTTGAAGCTGGCGTAATCAGCGGACCAACTCCATAACGGACTTGTTGCGTGCCGAAAACAATCGAGATTTTTGTAATCGGGCAAAAACATTCCGGCATAAAGTTGGGCGATATTTTCGTTTTTGACGGGAACTAAACCTTCGGGCAAAAAACGGAAAACTAACATAATATCCGGTCGCGCAAACGATTGTATCAATCTCCGCAACTTGTGCCATCTACAAAATTTACGGTCTTGCCATCATAGTTTTTAATGTCTTGATGCGGTGTGATGCGTCCGTGTTTGAGATAGTGCAACATCTCGATGAAACGGTCGGATGATGCTCAAAAAGTTTATGGTCGGGATGCGGCAAGCCGTAATCTTCGTATTTTCCGATGACCACTTTGAGCAATCAACTTCAAGATAACTCGTTGCAAAAAAATTGGTAAATACAACGCCCAAGATTCGGCGCTCGGCTGACCAAAAAGCGTTTTTGGCAAAAACCAATAACCGCGTCTGAAGCGAAAATGCGCTTCTTTTCCAACTCGCGCGGCTTCACGAAACGACATCGCACGCCGAATTTCCACCGCCAATAACTAAAACTCTTTTTCCTTGCAATTGTTCGGGACGTTTAAAGTCTTTTGAGTGCATCAATTCGCCTGAAAATTCGCCTTCGTATTTTGGAAAACGCTTGTCCCAATGATGACCGTTGCAAATGATTACGCCTTTGTAAATTCGTTTTTCGCTATTATTTAACGTTCCGCAACTTCCCAACTCCTCATTTTCAATCGGGCAAGGCACATTACAACTTTGGTATTAAATTCGAATATTTTCGCGCAAGTCCGAAAGTATCGGTATAAAGTTTGTAATAATCCGCCATTTGTTGCTGACTCGGAAAATCTGGATAATCTTTCAGGCATCGGAAAATCTGCGTATTCAGTCGTTTTGCGCGAAGAAATGATGTGCGCCGTTTCATAAACGCCGTGATACCAATTTCCGCCAACTTCTTTATCTGCTTCAGCTTGCTCGTACAAAATGCCTGCTTCTTTCAAAGCCTTTGCCACGCCCAAACCGCAAGGTCCTGCACCGATTACAAGAAATTTATCTGTTCTTTTGTCCATAAATTTAAACCTCAAAAAACCAAAGGTTACTATTTTTGTGAGGTTGGTTGCGTGTAATTTTCGGATTCAATTTCGCAAGTCTAACAAATTGTGTAGAATAAACTGATGGAAAAATTGAAACAAATTTTTGTGGTTGTGGCAACTGCTTTTGTGATTTTCGTGAATTATTTGGCAACTGAGGGACTCATTGGCGGAATTACGCCAAATTACATTTCCGACAAATACCCAACTTTCGTGACCCCCGCCGGCTACGCATTTTCAATCTGGGCATTGATTTATTTGGGTTTAATCTTATTCAGTCTTTATCAAGCGATGCCATTGCATCTGGATAATTTCAGAAAAGTTCGCGCCTTTTATCTTTTGAGTTGCTTGGCAAATTGCGTCTGGATTTACCTCTGGCATCAACAGATGATTGTTGCCAGTGTTGGAGCAATGCTGGTTTTGCTGGCTTCACTGATTGCCATCAACGTCAATTTATCCAAAGAAGATTCGTTGATTGCACGAGTTCCGTTTGGAATGTATTTCGGCTGGATAACGGTTGCCACGATTGTAAATATTGCAGTTTGTTTGGCTTATTTAGGTTTTCAAATTTCGATTACGATGGCTTGCATTTTAATTGTCATCGCCACATTTTTCGGGGTAATTGTCCGCCTCAAACTTCCAAACGTGGCGTATGGATTAACGGTTACTTGGGGAATTGTCGCCATCGCGGTTAAACACGGCGGCGTGACGGCGATTTCATTTGTTTCTGCGATTGCCGTCATAATCCTTTTAATTGCCGCAATTACACCGGCTTTACGACTCCACGAAGCAAAAAGATGAACCATGGGAAAATTTGCGTCTCGGTCTGCGCCAAAACTGCCGATAAACTGATTGAACAAATAAAACGCGCCGAAGATTTAGCGGACGTAATTGAGATTCGTTTTGATTGTTTGGATGACGGCGAGTTCGATTTGGCTTTACAGAAAATTGATAAGATAAAGGGTGAAAAGCCTTTTCTCGCAACATTTAGACCAAAAGGTGGGTTTGAAGAGTTCACATTTAGCGCATTCGTTATGGAATTGTCAAAAGACTCGATCAATCAAGATTATGAAAATAGGTTTGCTAGATTAGAATCAAGAATAAATAATTGGAAGCCGATTTTTTCTTTGGATAATGTTAAATTGCTTGATTTTGAAATGGATTTGTTTCTTGGCTTAATGTCCACTAAATTCTTTGAAAATGAAGTGCTGGAAAAACACCAGATAATTGTCTCTGACCACGATTTTGAGGGAGTTCCTGATTATTTAGAAGAATTATACGAAGAGTTTTCCACGAATGAATCTGGAATCAAATGTGACATCCTAAAAATCGCTGTCCAAACCAACGACATCACCGATTCAATCCCAATCTGGCAATTGCTCCAACGTGCAAAATCTGAAAACAAAGAAATTATCCCAATCGCCATGGGCGAAAGCGGAAAATGGACGCGGATTCTCGGACTCGCGCACGGGGCGTTTATGACTTACTCCTCGCTCGATTCGGACAAAGAAACTGCGCCCGGTCAAGTTACCGCACAAGATTTAATCGAAGTTTATCGCGCCAAAGAATTGGACGAAACGACTGATGTTTATGGAATTTTGGGCAGTAACACGAGCGTTTCGATGTCGCCGTATATTCACAATACGGCGTTTAAGTTTCACAAATTAAATGCAGTTTTCGTTCCCCTTCAAGTTCACGATTTAGATGAATTTATGCGCCGGATGGTCAAGCCTGAAACGAGAGAAATTGATTTGAATTTCAAAGGGTTTTCCGTCACTATTCCGCATAAACAAAGCATTATCAAACATTTAGACTTTTGGGACAAGACGGCGAGAGAGATTGGCGCAGTCAATACCGTGAAAATTGTTAATGGCAAATTACATGGCTACAACACTGATGCACAAGGATTTATCGAACCTTTGAAAAAGGCTTATGGCGATTTAAGTGGCGCAAAAGTTGCTATTCTCGGCGCGGGCGGCGCGGCGCGGGCGTGTGTCTATGCGCTCAAGCAAAATGGTGCAAATGTAACAATTTTTGAAGGGATAGAAGTTCGGAGTTCTGAATTTAAATCTCGGAGTTTTGATGAATTTGATGTGATTGTAAATGCGACACCTTTGGGGATGCGTGGCAAAGCTGAAAGCGAAACCCCGTTGTCAGCCAAACAGATGAAAGGGGTTAAACTTGTCTATGATTTGGTTTATATTCCGCAAACAACTGAGTTTATCAAAGAAGCTAAAAGTCTAGGTATTCCAACAATTGGCGGCTTGGAAATGCTTCTCGTCCAAGCGGTTGAGCAACAAAGAATTTGGACTGAATTGGACTCGCCGATTGTAGAAATCCGTGAAGTAGTTTTGAAAAAATTAGGATGAATTTTGCGAAATTTTATCAAAATAAAGTTGTAATTACCAAGCCTAAATGGATTTTAACCTTGATTTTCGAGGTGAGGAATGAGAAGCGAATTATTTAATCTGATTTGGTTTGTTTTTATGGTTTCGGGATTCTTTTTATTGGCGTATAATTTTTCTAAAAATGACGATCACCGACTTGGCTAAAAAACTTTACGAAGAAAAACTACAAACAGAAATCCGCAATCCCAAATCCGCAATCCGCAATCCAATTCACGTTGTTTATGGCGGTGCGGATAGATTTTTGGCAGAAACACCCGAAAAACTTGGCAAATTGGCTCTCAAACCTCTGGAAACTTACGCCCCGAATTTTGTCGAATTTGCCAATGCAATGTGGCTTAAAGGTTGCGATACTTTGCCGAAATTTGAAGACGTGATTGCTGATTTAGAGTTTCAACTCATCGAAAATCCCGAAAAAGTAAAAGCTGAAAACTTCTCTGCTTGGTTTGCTTGGACGATTTACAACCGCACTATCGAAAAGCTAAAACGCGAGCCAGTTGAGGATTTTCGGATTGATTTTGAAGACGGTTATGGAATTCGGAGCGATGAGGAAGAGGATTCTCACGCGATTTCGGCATCTAATGAACTTTTTTCCGCCCTTGCTAACGCGCAGGCTTCTGCATTTTGTGGAATTCGCATTAAATCTTTTCAATCTGAAACCTATCAACGCGCAGTTCGGACTTTAGATTTATTTTTGACGAATCTTCTACAAAAAACTAACCGCGTTTTGCCCGAAAATTTCGTGGTGACATTGCCGAAAATTACTCGTGTTGAAGAAGTTACGGTTTTAGACGAACTCTTGTCCGAATTTGAAAAGCAACATAATTTACCGCCCGATTCAATCAAAATCGAAATAATGATTGAAACGCCGGAAGCAATTTTGAGAGTTAGAAATTTAGCAAAAGCGGCTCGAAATCGTGTTGTTGCCGCGCATTTTGGAGCGTATGATTACACGGCAAGTTTTGGGATTACGGCGGTTCATCAGCATTTAAAACACGATGCTTGCAATTTTGCCAGAAATGTTATGCAAATTGCACTTTCCCCGCTTGGAATTCGTCTTTCGGATTCGGTTACAACCGAAATGCCGATTCCGATTCATCGCGGAGAAAATCTTTCCGTTCAACAAGTTAAGGAAAATAAACGCGCTGTTCATCAGGCTTGGCGGTTGCATTTCAACAATGTCACACACTCGCTCATCAATGGTTTTTATCTGAGTTGGGATTTGCATCCGGCGCAATTGGTTGCCCGATATGCGGCAGTTTATTCATTCTTTTTGGAAAGTTTCGAGTCGCAAAGCAACCGTTTGAAAAGTTTTTTGGACAAAGCCACAAAAGCCACGATGTCGGGTAATCAATTCGACGATGCGGCTTCGGCTCAGGGCTTGTTAAATTATTTTATTCGTGCAGTTAGCTGTGGGGCTTTGTCTGAAAACGAGGTTTTGAGTGCGACTGGTTTGACCATTGAAGAGTTAAATTCGGAATCCTTTATCAAAATTATGCAGAATAGAAACTAGACTTCAGTTGCCACTACATTCTTCCATCTTTTTGTCCTTTTTTAACTTTCCTTCGGGAACTTGTTTTTTTCTTGAACTATTTCCTTCTACAAATTTTGGCGGTTGAGTAAATGGATCAACCGTTACCGGAAGCCCTTCACCTTCAAGGTTTGCCGAAATTATTGTGCCGAGTAATTCTTGTTCAAATTGAGTGATTTCGTGAAATTTTATCCCAATTCCTTTATTCGGATAACGATAGATTGCCTCCCCCAAAACGGGCAGACGATTTTTATTTGGTAAGGTAAATTCAAATCTGATTTTTTCCCCTGCAAAAATCGAATCATTCCAGCCTGCTAAACACCCGCCAATGCTAATTTGTTTAATCAACATCTCAATTTGCTCGCCATCTTTGGTGTAACGATAGGCAGGAACATCGAGCGAGAATCTAATATAACGTCTTTTTTCTATGGACATCTGATATTTTGTAAAGTAACTTTCGGCAGGACTTATAACAAACGGTTGGCAAATCGTTTGTTAAAACATATTTTACTTTGTTTGACAGAATAAAATCAAGGTTTTTCCCAAAATAAAAACGTCTGAGGTTAAAAAAAACACAGACGTTTTATAAATTCAACTGAAAATTCGTTTAGTTGGTAGCGGTTTCAACCTTCGCGCAATGTTCTTCAAAAGCCGAAACTAAGGCTTGAGCGATTTGCAAAGGATGCCGACCTTCGAGGTCACGGCGTTCAAACATTTGCACGAGTTTGCCGTCTTTCAAAATACCGATAGCAGGCGATGACGGCGCAAAACCCGTAAAATAATCGCGGGCAACATCCGTGGCATCAATATCTGCTCCGGCAAAAACGGTAATCGCTTTATCAGGCTGATTTGGCGAATTTTGCAAAGCCATCGCAATCCCCGGGCGCACTCCGCCAGCCGCGCAGCCACAGACGGAATTAACGATTACCATCAGAGTCCCTTTGGTATTTTCAACCGATTCTTTCACCTCTTCGGGTGTTTTTGTTTCCTCAATTCCGAGTTGCGCTAATTCTTGACGCATTCCGTGAATCATAATTTCTGGATATGGCATAATTTTCCTCTATAATTTCAAATTTCAGATAAAAACCTGACTTTTTTATAAAGTATCAAATCCGACAAGATTTCGCAAATTGATTACGGTTCAATCTTTACTTCCGTTCCAATCGGGATAATGTCAAAAAGTTCTTGCATATCTTCATTAGCCAGCGCAGTGCAGCCTGCCGTCCAATCATCCCCAGTTCCGCCGCCGTGAATATAAATTTCTCCGCCAAGCGCAGTATTTTGGGGCGGCATCTCTTTGGCTTCAATGGCTTTGACGATGGCATCGTGTTCTTCTTGAGTGATAATTTTTTCTTTCAACCCGCGCCTTGCATCGTCAATACTTGGATAACTCACGCCGAGCGAAAGATAAAACGCACTCTGGGGATTTTTGGTAAAAATATAAAACGTGCCTTCGGGAGTTTTGCCATCGCCCTCAATTTCTTTATCGCCTTTGGGAGTGAAACCAAGCACCATTGGGTAAGTTTTGACGAGTTTCTGATCATCAAAAAGCAACAATTGACGTTTGCTTTTTTTGACGACCAGTCTTGGGTTTTCGATGATTGGCAAGGGTTTGCGCTCATCAGTTTGGGCTGTCACAAAAATAAACACTCCTGCTAAAATTGAAATTATGGCAAACACGATAAAGACCTTTGTTTTCATAACACCTCGCAAAAGTTTTCTAATCTATCATTTTACTGATTGCTCCAGTTTTTTCAACAAAATTCTTCTCCTCAGAATCCCAACCCTGCTCTTTCCAAAATTTCGCTAAATTTTGATAGCGTTGGAGTGGCTCATATTTGAAAGCCCAAGCGATTTTTGCCATACATTCTGGGCAAACGTCCAAAGGTCTGCGGTCGGTTTCTTCCAAGTGATTTGTGCCTGACATCAGACATTCGTATTTGGTGCAATGGAGCATTGAAAACATATGTCCCGTTTCGTGCATTGCGAGTTTGAGCGTCCGAGAGAAAAATAAACGATAATCTTCTGCGCGTTCGTCAGGATTCCCAAACCGCCACATAGACCACACCCCCACCCGATTTTGCAATGTAGCTTGCCCGAAAACATAATTCCAATTCTCATCGGGGTAAAGATCGCAATTTGTAAAACAAATAAACGCCGCGGCATCATCAGGCAACATTTTCGGCAATAGTTTTTCTAAAAAATAACCCGATTTGACTTGAAAATGTTTTTCGATGGGGTGTTTTCGCTGGGAATCCTTGGGTAAATTGCCTAAAGGCTTAATTTGATTGAGTTTGACAGGCAAATTATAGAAGGCTTTCATATAATCCGCTGTAAGTCCTAAAATTTTCTTTTGAGTTGCAGTAAATTCGCCAATTGGTTGAATATAAATGATTTGTCGTTCCGGAGTTGGCAAAGTAGGATTAGCTTTGAGATATTGTTCAAAAGTTTGTCCTTCTTCGGGAAATGATTCGAGCCAGTCGCCACGTTGCACTCGCATTGGTTGAAAAAATGGAACAACTGCATCTTTGATTTTGATAAGTTGTTTAGCTCTTTCTTCAACATTTGGTGGAGCGTTTTCGGTAGTTGACGAAGTCGCATTATGGCTGCAACTGACAAACAAAATTGCAACAAAAACAATCAGCAATTTACAACTAACCATTACCATTTATCGTTATTTTCCTCTCATCATCGCCGTCACCTTTTATTTCTACACGAAAAGTCTTTCGATGAAAAGAAAAATCTTTCAAACGCTCCGACCATTCGATAATTACTACTGCCATTTCGTCTTCTAAAATTTCATCTAATCCAACCGCAAACGCTGCATTTTCTTCAATTCGCCAGAGGTCGAGATGATAGACCTTAATTCGCGCATCATACCGATTGACCAGCGTAAAGGACGGTGAAGTTACTTCGTCAATGTCAAAATCAAGCGCATTTAAAATCCCTTTCGTCAGCAAAGTTTTTCCCGCACCGAGTCCGCCTTCGAGCAAAATCACTTCGCCGCCTTGCAGAGTTTTGCCGATTTTTTCGCCTAAATCGAAAGTATCTTCGGGTGTTTTGCACAAAAAGTCTTGAGTCTTGAGTCTTGAGTCTTCAGTCATTTTCGTATTTTCTATTTCGTAATTTTGTCCATCGCTTCCTTTAAACATTCGCGCACATCTGTTGCCGTCATCAATCTTTCGCTAAATTTTTCGGACGCGATTTCACCTGCCAAACCTGCAATGTAAAGGGCGGCGACAACAGCTTCAAACGCGGTTTCGATGCTTACTTTTTTTACGGCAAAGGTTTGAGCCAAAAAACTCGTGATAATGCCCGTTAGCGTGTCACCAGCCCCTGCGCGTGACACACCAGCGTTTCCAGTCGGATTGATAACTACCATTCCGTCAGAGTTGGCAATCAAACTTCGTTCACCCTTCAAGACTAAAATTACGTTATGCTTTTCTGCAAATGCACGGACGAGCGCAATTTTGTCTCCCAAATCTTCGATCCCTATCAACCTTTTCATTTCCCCAACGTGCGGAGTCAAAACCAAAGGCAATTCATCACTTCCTTGTAAATCAAATGGTGAAAGTGCATTCAAGGCTTCGGCATCTAAAACCATCGGAGTTGTCCGATTCTGCACTATTTCGCGGATAAATTTATGCGTGGCTTCATCACTTGCCAACCCGCATCCAATCGCCACGACATTAACTTTTTCGGCTAAAACGTCCGTATTTTCCAGAGTTTTGACGATAATTTCATCCGAAGTTTTGGTGGCGACAATTTTCTTTACCGATTTCGGCACAACTGCCGTCACCATTCCCGCCCCCGCCGCAAAACAAGCGTTTGAAGCCAAAACTGTCGCGCCTGAATAATTTTCAGAACCCGCGATAATTAAAGCTGTTCCGCGAGTTTTTTTATATGAATTAGGTTGAATAGGAATTTCATCGAACCACTCTTTCACATCTTGTTTTTCTGAAACAAACAGTTTCGACTTTGAATTATCAATCAAATCATATGGACTTCCAATATTTACAACGTGCAATTCTCCATTGAAATTTGAAGCGGGTGGAAAAACATTGGCGAGTTTTGGAGCAGTAAACGTAACAGTTAAATCTGCTTGAAAAGTTTCGCCTAGTGGTTCAACTAAATCAGCGTTTAACCCAGATGGAATGTCAATAGAAACACATAACCTTGGCGGTCTCGGTTGCTCATTTATAATATTGATATGATGAACTATATTCCATAGCCATACATCAAGTGGACGATTCAGACCTGTTCCGAATATTGAATCCACTATTATGTCCCAACAAAATCCCGTTTTCCAATACCACTTCTCCCAGTCGTCTCTGGAATTAAATTCATGAAAAAACCAATCATAGTTTTTCCATATTCCAAAATTTATCTTTGCATCCCCTTTAGTTTCATTGACGTTTCCAAATAGGATGAGGGTCACATCTGCGTGTTGATTGTGTAAAATCCTTGCCAGAGCCGCGCCATCTCCGCCGTTGTTGCCTTTTCCACATAAAACTAAAACCGATTTCCCTTCCACACTTTCGCCCAGTTTTTCGATTATCACGCGAGCGGCAGCGTGAGCGGCATTTTCCATCAACAGCAAAGATGGAATGCCGTATTTTTCGGTGGTCAGGCGATCAACTTCGCGCATTTCTTCGGCTGTCAGGATTTTTTGCATAGCTAGAGATAAATTGCCACAAAACTAATGAACGAAGCAAAGAATTTTAACTGATTTTGAAATTATTTTTGAACAAAAAAAGAGAGCCGTATCTCGCTCATACGACTCTCATTAAATTCAGAAAAGGAAACTTGAATAGACTTAGAAACCACGCTTAGAAAAGCCTTTATTTGCTTGCCACTGCTCTTGACTAACCGTTTTATTCCGTTGTTTATAGAAAGGTTTATTCCCAATTTCTTTCCAGAAAAAATGTCACTATTTTTTGTCAGTTGCTAACATTTTTTGTCAGTTTTTGCTTAACTGATGAAAACAAACAAGATGCGGTTAAAAACACTTTTCAAAATAATTTTAATTTTCTCAATCTTTTTCATGTTTGAGGGTGCTTTTTTCCTTACGGGCAAAGAGTTTTTCGACGTTTATTTCGGCAATTTCAGCGAGATTAGTGTTGAGTTCTGCTGCCAGACGAGTCAAATACCAAAGCACGTCTCCGGCTTCTTTTTTCAAGGCTTCGAGACGTTCGGGTGTGAGTTCCCCGCCGTCATTTCGCATTGCTTTCTTGATTTGTTCGGCAACTTCGCCCGCTTCACCGTTTAAGCCTAAAACGACATATTGCAAGGCTTCAAGATTTGTCTTTCGCGGATAAAGCACCAATGGCTCAATTGCGTTTTTGTAATCTGCAAAAGTTTCAATTTTTGTCATAAAAATAATGCCCTCGGCGCGATTTGAACGCGCGACCTTTCACTTAGGAGGCGAACGCTCTATCCAACTGAGCTACGAGAGCAAGCCATTTATTTGCAATAAGTTAGCAAATCCAATAAAGGTGGAAAATATCAATTCACACCCAAATTCACACCTAGTTGAGAAAAAAACACTAAAACTTTGATAATGTAACCTTGAGAATTTTGTTTGTCAAAGCGGTAAAGATGTTTGATTTATTGACTGAAATAATCTTCTCCGCTAATCAGTTTAATATTGCAAAAGCGTTTTATCATCTCAAAATCTTTGAGGTTGTCCGTGACCAACCTTGCGTTTTCGCGTTTGACAGTCCGGGCGATTAAAACATCTCTGATAATCCGTTGTTTCTCATCCGGCGAAAGTTTCGGTGTCTTGCCTTTATTCTGAGATTTTAGACCGCGAAGCAAGGAATTTAAGACTTTGCCCGCCAAATACCAATCTTCACCGTTGGGAACGATTAGCAATCCTTCTTTTTCAAGTTCCTTTCGGGCAGCTTCCCATTCCTTTAACTCATTGTTATCCGATGAGCCTACGGTTAGCTCCTGTAAAACAACTGCTGAGAAAAGTTGTTTGTCGCTTAAAATTACGTCGTATTTGATATAAATATTCGTATCAAAAACATCTTTACTCATTCAATAATTATTCCTTTAGCCGCGTTTCTCTTTCTTCGCTCTAATGCCATTTTGATAAGTTCATTAGCAGTAAAATTTTCTGCCAATTCATCAACCGTCATTTTTGAAATTGGCTTGTTAAGTTTTGGCTTACCATTTTTTAGATTGCCGTTGCTATTCAATTTTCCGTTGGTTGTTTCTTTTACCTTTTTCATTGCTTTACTTCCTTTATTGCTTAAATCAAAGCCTTTTGATTGCGTCTGATCTCTTCTGTTAGTTCAGTAAGATTTGCTCTCATTGAAAAAACCGTAGCTTGCAGCCGGTCAAAAGCTACGCCATTGGCAACAATGCCCGTTCTGATAGCCTCAAACTGAATATCCCCGGCATCGAATCGTTTATTCGTTTCTTGCTTAAAAGAATCCAAATCATTTTGTAAGCCGTCCATTCTTTCATTAAGTTGCTTTCCAAGTTCAGCTATTGCTTGCAGAATCTTGTTTTCTGCCGTTGATTGCTCCAATGTTTCGTCTGAATTGTTCATACTCTTTATTTCTTCGCGGTATTGCTTTTATTTGCCATTTCCTTTGCTTCTGAGCCGTTTTTCTTTGGTCTGCCATTAGTTCTCACGGCAACCAAACTTAAATCTTTTTCTTGAATAACATAATCACGCCCGACCTTTGTTGCCGGTAAGCGTCCGCTTTGAATCAATTGCCTGATACGGATTGCTGAAAGATTCAATTTTTCTGATGCTTCATTTGTGCTAAGTAGTTTCATCGTTTTAATAATAAAACAAAAGAAACTATATCGCAAGTGATATTTTAGCTTGCATAACTATATCATATACGATATACTTTAAGACAGTTAAGCAATTAACAAATTCAAGAACAGGAAGGATTCAAAATGATTAAATTAACCAATGAAAATACCGTCAAAGCCGTTGCCAGATGCAAGCAACTCAAACCGCGTGTGAAGTTTATCAAGGATAGATTGTTTGTTGTTTATTCGGCGAATAACTCAAATGTCTATCACGTTTCGTTTGATGTTTGCAACGGTAAAAAGTTCGGACAATGCGAATGTAAAGCATCTGAAAAAGGTTTGGTTTGCTATCACATTATCGCCGGAGCAACCGCCAACATTTACCGACAAGGTTTGAAGCGACAAACCGCATAAAAGGGAAAGGCTTAGGTTTGCGCGAACATTCCTAAGCCTCAATAATTTAGGGGGTAAAGGTTTAAATAAATTGAAAATTCGTTATTTTCGGACTACCCCGCAGCAAGCTGACGGGGTATTATCTTGAATAAAAAGACATCTGATTTCCTTCAATTAGCAGAATTGAATTTACTAGGGTTTTGGGTCAATTTTATAAGATGTTCCTTTATTTTTATTGGATCGGATAAGGTCTAAATATTCTTTGAAAATCGCCGTATTGGGCGAAAGGCGAGAGGCTAAATCCATCTCCTTTTCTGCTTCATCAAACTTCCCCTGAGCATTAAGGGCGGCTGCCAAATTAGAATGATAAATTGCATTATAAGGCTCTAAGGATATAGCTGTGCGGTAAGATAACTCAGCATCAGCAAACTCCCCACGCACAAACTTGTAATAACCGCCTTCATTATATCTTTTGCCATCTTGGTTTGGTTTTACATTCGTGTTTTGATTTTCCGATGCAATGGGCGCTTTTGAAATGCCTTCCTTCGTGGGTGTAGAGGCGGAAAATGCCGATTTTTCTAAAGTCGCATCCAAAGAAACATTGCTTTCTGAAGTCAAAGTTATCCTTCTTTCCCAATCAAGATAGCCGGATTTCTTGATGGAAATTGTGTGTTCACCTGCTTTAAGACGTAAACTTGATGGGGTGCTGCCAACAAAACTACCGTCAATTGAAATTTCAGCCCCATCTGGGCTGGATTTAATTGAAATGGCTGATGATTGCGAACCTAAACCGGGCGAATTCTGCCCTTCGGCATTAAATGAATTGTTTGGGGTGGATGAAAATTTCGCCGGATCCAGCGCGACATCTCCGTTGATATAAGCAGTAATTTCAGTTCCTTTCGGGATTGTAATATCCTTTCCTTTCATAAAAAGGAAAAGCGGAGCAGCCGGGAAAAAGATAATACTCGTGGCCACAATTGCGCCAGTCATTGCCGCTGAATTCGATCCACCTTTGACTTCTTTTACGGCTCTCAAAGCAACCTTTTCACCGGTGATAAGTCTGACCGAATCAATATTTATGTTAAGTCTGCCGGCACGCCCCATATTTCTTCTTGGCTTGGCTTCAGTAACAGTTGCCAAGGCTGTTCCGCCACGTGGGATGACAATTACCTCTCCAACTTTTATATCTTCTAAAACCTCAAAATCAACGGTGTCATCAACCTTTGCATCTGCTGATGAGACGGTTCGGTTAATTCTCATTCTGATTGGTGTGCCATCCAATAAAACAAATGTGAAAGGTGTTTTTTTTACTTCGGACACTGGGGGCGATGGAGGCGTGGTCTTTACAATCTGAGCAAGTAGGTGTGTTACGAAAATACAAATTAACGTAAAGGCTATAAATTGTTTTAGGTATTTCATATTTTAAGCTCCATAAATTTTTGAGTAGTTATTTTATTTTCCTTATTAACAAGAAAAAGCTATTTTCATATGGCTAAAACTCGTTTAAAGATAGTGTCTTAAAATGTACAGATAATAACTCAAAATCTCAAACAACTCAATACAAATTTACGGGAGGATCTACTTGCTACCGCAAAGGGTGAGCCTAACTAAAGTCCTTTCCTTTCTATTTTTCTTTTTATCCATTACACAAGTAGAACAAATATTATTATTGCTCAAATCGTTTTTCGAGTGTTAAAATTTGCTCAACCCAACATTTTTGACATATTCTGGACAGTTCAGCCCTTTTTTAGCTAGGAATACCTAATTATGCGTAAAGGCGATTGTAAAATTTGTAATCATCGAGAAAGTGCCTTGATTAACCAAGAACTTGAGAAAGGGACGTTAATTGCTAATATTCCGATGAAATTTGGCAATGTTTTTTCCCGCGCAACCCTTTATAATCATATAAATAACTGCTTGCAGTCGAATCAATATTATTTTACCGAGAAGGCGAAATTACGAACTTTAGAGCAAATAGCGGAGCAGTATCAATCGCTTGTGCAAATCGCGTCTGAAGCTCTGCAAGCGGCGCGTGAAGTGCTTCTGGTTGATGGCGTGATGAACTTTCATCCGAGAGATTTTGAAACGAAGATTGTTTATGAACATCCGTTTCTCAAAGACTCTAATGATAAACCGCTGATGGTGACTGACACGCTTGATAATGTCCTCAAATTCCTCAAGGACGAAGGCAATATCACCGTCAAACAAACCATCCTCAAACAAGAAGATTCGCGGAAAACCTTGCGTGAATCCATCGCTACCTGTGAGTCTCTGCACAACAAGCTGTTCCGGCTATTTGGTCAGCGTGAGACAAACGAGAAGCACGAGCTATACGACCGCATCAGAGCTAGACTCCAAGCACTCGCACTCAAGAAACAAATCAGCTACGCAGAGGAAGTCGCGCTATGCCTTGAGGTCTATGGTCACACCCTAGAGCCATCACTTAAACAGGTGCTAACACAAGAGTTACTTGGCATCCAGCAAGGAATTTTACCAGCCGAGCCGGACACCAGCACACCAAAATTACTTAACGGGGGTATGCCCCAAAAAGAGACTCCTTGAGTGGGGGGCTTGTCGGCGTGGGGACACGCAAGAGAAAGGGCTTCCCCAAGATATAAAGTAATTGGCACAAAAAATGTAGAAGTAACCCAGAAAAAAATTGGGGGAAATTTTCAGGATTTTGAAGTGAGGTAAAATCAAACCAGATGAGAGTTTTGCTTCTCCTTGTTTTACCGTTCACGCTGTTCAAGTGTTCAAGGCGTGAACACCGTGAACAATATGAACACCTTAAAGCTGCGAATTGGTGTATTGAATATCCGCGTAATTCATCAATCCTTTTCCAACTTGGGCTAATACCCCGCTGATTTCGAGTGCTTCTTTTGAATCCATCCTACCGTCTTGGGCAAAATAGCAAAGTCTTTGAATGTGATTGAAAATAATGTTGGCATCGCTACAAAAATGAGCGACACCGATATTTTCATCCATCGCTTTGTCGTCATATAAACAAACCGAAATTGGAATGTTCAAATTTAATGTGTCAATTTCTTTACTTTTTTGTGTATCTTTCATATTCTTATTTACTCCTTATTTTTTGTCTCAATTGCGTTTTTAGCGTTTTAAGTCTGTTTGTCCGACTCAATTTCAAAACTTTTGTCGCTTTTAACGCTAAAAACGCAAGCTGTCCAAATTTCCTTTGCTCTGCCTTTGGTTTCCTCTTTCGCGCATTTAGCCAAACCATTTTCGAGTAATGATTGCAGAGCCAAATCAAGTTTTCCTTTGCTGATATGTCGGTCAAATAAATCTCTGATTTCCGTTCGTGTTAATCCGTTTTGGGATTCGCGCAATGCGTCCAAAATCATATCGGCATTTTGGTCGCCGATGCGTCCGCCGAAAATGTAACGGGCGGAATCTTCGGCATATTGCCAGACTGCTAAACCTGCTTCTAAATGTTCGCGCTCAATTTCGTCTTTGCCGTCCAGCAAAGCGAAAATACACGAGAGACGGCAAACGTAAGCCGAAGCCCGTTGTGTCACCTTTGCCAAAAATCCAAAACGCGAGGTTTCGAGTTTTTGATACTTGGACGCAAAAAGGTTTCTGGCTTCGGCTGTGAAAATCAATCGTTTCACATTCGCGGCAAATTTGATTCGTTTTGTAAGTTCTCGCTGAAAATTAACAAAATTGCACTCATCAATTTCACCCGCGCCGAATGGCAGAAACTTTGAACGCCGGACGGCAAACCATAAAAAGCGATTAGCGTAACCATTGGCGGATTCGACTTCATTCAGACAATTCAAAAGTTCTGTTCTGGTGATGTGTCCGATTATTGAAACGTGCGCGTCCGTTGTGCGAAGTGGTGAGTTTTTGGTTAAATTTCGAGCCGTGCCGGTATCCCAAAGATTGCGAAGGAAGGCTGAAAGCGTGTTTCCTTCTCTGCCTTGCACCCGCAAAACTTGGGCAAATTCGCTTTCGACAATCAAAAGCCGCTTGTCCGAAATACCAGCATCCGTTTGAATTTCTTCCAACTCGCCCGATTCTTTATTTTTCTTTTGCACAAACTGGGCATCTCGAATTTGATAAATTAGACCTTCACCCGAAGCCAAACCGCTCACAATGCAATCCCTTTCGTGTTCTAAATCTTCGCCTTTGAAAATCTCTTTGACACGCCCGAAAGAAGTTCCTTTGCGCCCGGAAGCCGTATCGCCAACCAGAACGCAAAACAGATTCGTAAAATGCTTATCTGCTTCAACTTGATAATATGCAGAGCGTCCGATGATGTTTCCTAAATAAGTGAGAAACTGAACAAGCAACGCGCCGGAATCGGCTTCAGAATGAGGTTCAATCATTCGCACAAAATCACCCGCTAAACCATAAAAACATTTTTCGCTTGGCACGGGGAACGGTTTGATTTCCGTTTGTTCAAAATCTTCATCGTTGGTTTCCTCGCCTTGTTGCCAGACCTTAGCGTTATGGGCGAAAATGCAAAGCCTTTCGGCTATTTCATCATTACTCAAACCGTTCTTTTTTTCGCTTTCAAACCAATCGGAAAAGTCTTTGCCGTGCTTTTCGGGCAAAGGTTCGTCTGCGTAAAAATCAATCGTCTTGAGTGATGCCACGTTGCCGGAAAGCAGTTTGCAAGCGTCATTTGCTTGCTTCAATCCGCTTCGGTCGTGGTCTAAAATTAAGCAAACGTGCGCCGTTTTCAGATAATCGTTAAATTCACTTTTCCAATTTTTGAAGCTGGTTGCCGAAAGTCCAAGCGTTCGCAAATTATCCGTATCCTTTTCGCCTTCGCAAAGCCAAATGTCTGTATCTTTTGAAACGGCTTCGATAAGTTCTGGCAAACGATAAGGAACGCGCCTTGTGCCGTTCAAACTCCAAACTTCTTTGCCGTTTTCGTCATATTGTCTTTGTCGGAAATCTTTCGGTTCAAAACGAACATTTTCATAAAGCAATTCGCCGCATTCGTCAAAGTATGGATAAACGGCAACGATTTTCTTTTTCGTATCGGCGCGATTCCTGTTCGATTTTTGGGTTTGATATGGCTCAAGAAATAAATCTTTCATTTCCAAGCCCAAAGCCGAAACGATTGTGTTTGTGTCGCATCCAGCAAAACATTTCAACAAAACCTTGCCGTCCGATTCCGAAATGCTCAAACTTTGCTGTCTATCGGCGTGGCTCGGACATAATCCAAGCCAGCCGTTTGAGTTTTTCTTTACCTTTTCGAGTCGGGGCAAAATATCAACTGCGTTCATCGTTTTCTATGCCTCCGTTCAAATCTTTTGCCCGTGATTTCAACCTCACGGTTTGTCCGGCAACAACTACACAAGGGGACGAGCGCGAAACGGTAGCCGTCCAATTCCGTGTTTTGTTTGCAATCGAAACATTGAATCAACCTCAAAATTTTCGGCTGTGGTTTCGGCTCAAATTCAGGTAATTCAAATTCGGGTAATAAATTATTTATTGGCATAATCCCTCCCGCGTTTTTGTTTGAATAAATGTTCCGCACGTTGCAAACATCGGATACACAGCCAAAAATTTTGAACTATTTCGGCAAATTTCAAATCGTCAGTTTTGCATTTATCGCATCGTTTTTGTTGTGTATTCTGTCGAAAATTGTTACTGTTGATAACAGACAAAACGCCTGTTAAATGTTCTGTTTTGTGGTTTTGTTTATAGCCGCTGCTGATAACAGCGGTTTTTGTATTTGTTCTCAATTCGCCTCCTGTTTCGTTGAATCCAAATATTGATTCAAATCGTCAATTGTGTAGGCGATTTTTGAGGAAATTCTGCGATAATTTATCAACCGTTTTTTCCGTAATCGCCATAGTGTAATGGTCGAAATTCTCAGAAATCGCGCCGCCTCGCTGTTAGTGAAAATTTCCAAACCCTCGAATGACGGACTATTTTGCTGTGCCATTTCGAGCCTCCCTGTTTATTATTTTCAGAGCATTCCGGCGACCATTCTCCAAACGGCTGATGATTTGGTCGTGTTCGTCAATTTCCCTGTTCAGTAATCGAGCGGAAACATCCTCAACTAGAGACAAATCCGCTGAAACTGCAATTAATTTTGCGTCTGCAACTGTTTGTCCGTAATAAATTGCGACAAATGATGTCATAAAAAAACCTCCTCTCATTTGGTATGCAATGAGAACAGGCAAATCTATTACGAGTTTTAGAAATTTTTTTGAAAAAAGTTGTTATTGGCGATTTAGGCTGTCACCAGCTTTCTTAATTTTCTCTTTGGCTCTGAAAATATGGCTTCTAATTGTTCCGATCGGCTTATTTAGGATTTCGGCAACTACCGACTCGGATTTTTCTTCTAGTTTCATCATTTCCCAAACTTGTCTTTGTGGAGGTGTCAGTTTGGCTCTCTCAAGTATTAGTTTGGCTCTCTCTATTTTAGCAAGGTCAAATCTGGCTTCCTCGCGCAAGGTAAAGTTTTGGACGGCAATTTCGGGGAAATCTTCAAGCCCAACCGCGCGCGGTAATTCCGCTTCGATAATTTTTGCAACTTTGGTGGTTAAGGTTGTTTCTTTGTTCAACTCCTCATTCAAAGCTAAAAAAACACTTCCCGGAAGTCTTTCAAGTAGAGATTCTTCTTTCGGCTTTCCTTCAGCTTCAAGTGTTTTGGCTAATCTTTGATTCAGATATAAGTTAAGATTACTTCCAACTAACGCCGATAGGTTTAATAGGTCTTCTTCGTAATTTAAAGAAAATTCGTTCTTTATCTTTATTGTGGCTGAATGAAGATTAACCGAAAAGTTTTCAAGTGCGGGCTTAATTCCTCCAAGAATATCACGTGCAACTTCTTTCATCTCAAAATCGAACTCTGGATACAACTGCTTCAAAGAATCTAAACTCATATAAACAGCACCTTTCAACAGCGAAAATTCGGCTTCTATTTCATATCGTCTGTTTTCCGCAAATTCCCTTAAACCTCGCTCACGTTCCAAGTGCCAGTTGTATTTCCAGAAGGCAATCTGAACTTCTTGTTCAATGGTATCTTTATTCATTTTGAAATAGGGAAAAGGTGAGTAAGTTTCTTCTAACCATTGTGACCATTCCTTGATTTTCCGAAATCTTCGTTTTTGAATGGTTTTTCCCAATTTGTTTATTACCCCAAAACGGGAGCGTAAATATCGCCGAAGAAGCCGACGTTCTACGATTACACAGTAAAATCGCTTGTATAGTCCTTCAATAGGTTCTGAACAAATTTTAAGATAAATATCGTTTAAATTTGCAGATGCTGATTTAATAGATTTTTGTAACTCGAAAACCTGTTTTAATCTGTCGTCAAAGCTAACAGGTTGAAATTGCTCAGGATTTTCAATAAATCGCTTTTCAATATTCAAAAAACGCCCTTTAAGAATATTTATTGATTTCGCCAACAATTCGGAATAGGAATATATTTCACCTCCTGCACTCTTACGCTCTTCTTTAGTCATTTCTAAAGCAAGTCTTTTTAATACTTCAGATAACAACCTTCCCCAAAAGCATTCATATTGCCTTACAATGTTGGGAATAGGACGTTTTTCACGCAAGGCTGATAGTTTCTCTTCCAAACAATATTGAATGATGGATTTTGCTGGTATTCGATCTTCGTTTTTACTTTTCATTCCTTTTGTTTTTCCTTTGCCATTTTCTAATTCACCATCTCGCTTGCAACTGCCGCTTTACCATTTACTTGAGAATGAAAAGCGTTAAGTTTTTCCACAACGCCTTGAACTGTTTCAATATCATTGGCAATGTAGTGTTTCATTGTCGTTTGCAACTCTGAATGTCCGGCGATTTTTCCCGCCAAAGCCAAAGGAACACCGTTTTGCACCCAACGGACGACTGCCGTTCTTCTAAGGTCGTGAAAATGTAAGTCCTCGATTTTGGCAAGCCGTTTGGCAGTATTAAAAGCCCGTTTTATCTCAACAAAGGGAAAGGGACGGTCTGAATTGGAATAAGGTTGTAAATCCAATAGTTCATCCTTGACTCTTTGGGAAAGCGGAACAATTTTATTTCGTTCCGTTTTGGTAATTGATGCCGCAACATTGATGATGTTTTTCATAAAATCAATGTCTTTCCATTGGATTTTGAAAATCTCTCCGCGTCTTAATCCGCTATCAACCGCCAACAAAATTATCGGTTTCAAATGTTGCCGTTCATTAACGCAGACTGCTAAAAGTCTTTGCTCTTCATCGGTAGTCAAAATGCGGGAGCGTTCAATTTCAGAAGATTTATCAATCACTTTGGCATTGAAAAAAATATCGCGCAAAACTAACCCCTCACCGTAGGCATAACGAACTATCGTTCTCATTGTGGACAATTCTTTGTTAATGGTGGCAATTGAAAGAGGCTTTTTGGTTTTCTCCGAAACTGTTTTCAATCTCCAAATTTTATAATCAACTAAACTTTCTTTTCGTAAGTCTCGAATCCTCCGCTTGCCAAAAAACTCTCGAAGTCTTTTCAATTCGGTTTGTTTGGTTTTGAACGATTTCACGCCTTTAATTTTTTTACCGTTGGCAATCGTGGCAGGTTGATAAAACAATTTCTCACAAATATTTGCTAAATCATTGAAGGTCATTTTTTCGCCCGACAATGAGCCGCCGTCAGTTTTTGCCACTTCACTTTTGAGTTTATCCCGCAAATCAACTGCACCCGTCTTGGTTTCGGAATGTCTTTCCAAATGCCGATATTTTCCAACCGATTCATCAAAGTATTTAAGGCGAACAATATACAACCCTGCGCTTTTCCCTGATTTTCTTTTAACTATTTTCGCTGAAATTTCCATTTTCTTATCTCCAAATTCACACCTAAATTCACACCCATTCACACCTAAATTCACACCCATTTGCTTGTAATATTATGAAATAGTTTGAAATGTTTTGCAATGATAGACAACAAAAAAAGCCTATTTTACAAGGCTTTACGGGGATTTTTGAAATTTTTTGAAAAATGCTGAAAAGTTAGATTTTTCCATTAGGAGGCGAACGCTCTATCCAACTGAGCTACGAGAGCAAAAGCATTTGCGATTTTAGATTTGCAATTTGCGATTGTCAAATGTTTAAGAATCGTAGTTTATCAAAGATTTAACTTCATAACCATCGAATTTCGCACGTCCGCCCAAGAAATCAAGTTCAATGACGAATGAAAGTCCAACGATTTTTCCGTTGACTCCTTCGACCAAATCACAAACTGCCCGCGCTGTTCCGCCGGTTGCCAATAAATCGTCCACAATCAAAACGCGATGACCTTCGCCAACTGCGTCTTTGTGCATTTCCAGCGTGTCCTGTCCGTATTCCAAATCATAGGAAATAGAGACTTTTTCCGCCGGAAGTTTTTTCGGTTTGCGGACGGGGACAAAACCTGCGCCAAGTTTGCAAGCGAGCGGTGCGCCGAAAATGAATCCGCGTGATTCGACACCGATAATGGTGTCAATCTGTTCGCCTTTGAACTGTTCGGCTAAAGCATCAATCGTCTGCTGAAAGCCGTCAGCGTCTTTCAAAAGCGTGGTAATGTCGTAGAAATTGATGCCCGGTTTCGGAAAATCAGGCACTTCTCGGATAAGTTTTTTTAAATGTTCCATTCTATTTCAAATTTCAAATTCCAGATTCCAGATTCCAGATTTAATTTGGAATTTGAAATTTGAAATAAACTACCTCTCAATTCTAAATGATGAATATAAGCCGGTTGGCTCTAAAACTATTTCTTCGATTTGTTCGACTTTTGAATAAGTCGGACCGGTTGTCAAATCGTGTTTGAAATCTTCCACTGTTTCGGCATTTCCTTCGGCATAGGCTTCGACTCGTCCATCTTTCAAATTTCGGACATAGCCCAAAACCTGATGCCGAGCGGCGGCACGTTGCGTAAAAAATCGAAATCCAACCCCTTGCACAAATCCGCTGATTGTAAATTTTCTGAGCTGTCATCATCTATAATTCCAGATTCCAGATTCCAGATTCCAGATTGTTTTCGCCTTCCAATTTGGAATTTGAAATTTGGAATTTGGAATTCTATCCAATCGCATCAAAACATTCCGTCAAACTTCGCTGCCGGCAAGTGTAAATCGGCATTCCGCGCAAAGTAAATTTGCTTGCTGAGTTTCGCGCAATTCTTCGGCTAAAGCCAAGAAAATCTTTCGGTTCATCGGTTTCAAAACTGACGATAAATTCTTGTTCGCTAAAGCCAAAAGCGTGGGTCAAATGGATTTTGATATTGCGAAATTTTGTGCCGACCATAAAATTTTCTTCAATCAAACTTTCGCGTTCTTCGCCCGATTTTTCATACCAATCTCTATTTTTTCGCACACGGATAAACAAAATGATATTTCTTTTCGCCGGCTTTGATGTGATAGCGGTCTTCTGCCATTTTGCGCATTGTTTGGCGGAATAAACATCCGTTTTTTAGTGGCTGAAAGATAATTATCGCGTGGTTTCGAGAAAACTTCCAAGTTCGTCCGATAAAGATTCGAGGTCATCTCTTGAATCAAATCCAACGAATTGCCGATGCGCCAAAACATCAAATCCGCCTTTGAATCAAATCCAATCAAGCGAATAACTAAAAAGCAAAAGATCTTTCGTAAATTTTTAAAAACTTCTGCAAATTCGACTTTAAAAAGGCTTTTCTGTTTCTGCGTCAAGTTTGCGCCAATCGGGATTGACTCGAAAAAAGATAAAATTCACGAATTGTTTTTGGATAATCGGAAACTGACGCAGTTCTTTATTATCCGAAACTAAGCGGAGTCCGCCTGCACCTTCGGGGGAATTTGTCTCTAAATCTACCAGTTCCATAAATATTTTTGTTTGGCGAAAGAATCCGAAAGTTATTGTGCCAATTTTTATCTTTCTTGTCCAAAGCACAAGATTTTTTTGGGTTTCACAGCGTTGCTTGGTGGAATCAAAATTCTTGACTTTTTTTGCTATCAAAACTAAGGTTACATTACTACGGTTTCTTTTAAAAACTAAAATTCAATTCGGAGGATGTTTATGAGACAAATATTTGGACGATGCTTCTGTTTGGTTGTTTTATCTGCTGTGGTTTCTATCGTTGTTTTCGCGCAAGCCGGCGGGGCAACTTCGGAAATCACGGGGCGAATTACCGATCCCAATGGTGCGGTGGTAAGCGGCGCAACCGTGACTGCTACTGACGCAGAAAAAGGTGTGAGCCGCACCGCCACGACTGATGAGCAGGGTGATTATCGCATTTTGTCATTGTCACCCGGCATCTATCAGATTAAAGTTGAAGCCAAAGGATTTTCCACGCTTCAAAAAAATGATGTTCAATTGACTGTCGGGCAAACTTCCGACCAAGATTTCGTTCTCAAAATCGGCGAAGCCACCGCCACCGTTGATGTCACTTCGGATTCGCCCCTCATTGAAACCGAAAGAACCCAGCAATCAAATACCATCAACGAAAAATATATTCGCAATCTGCCGATTGATCGTCGTGACTATTTGAGTTTTACTTTGCTTGCGCCCGGCGTAGTTGATTCCAATGCAATGGCTGATAATTCGGATTTCCGGGTTGCCCAAACTCCACAAAGCGGAATTTCTTTTTACGGCAATAATGGACGCGGCAACAGCATCACGGTTGACGGCGCGGAAGCCAACGACCAAGGCGGTGGCGTGCGCTCAACTTTGAGCCAAGAAGCGGTGCAGGAATTTCAGGTGAATCGCAGTAATTACAATGCCGAACTCGGCGGAGCGAGCGGGGGTGTTATCAATATCGTCTCCAAAACCGGTACCAATAATTTTCGAGGAAGCGTTTTCGCTTATTTCCGCCATCAGGCTTTAGATGCCGGCGATCCCTTTGCAATTGTTTTGCAAGGCACAACGCTGACGCGAGTAAAACCCAACGCAAATCGTCAACAATATGGTTTTACACTCGGCGGTCCAATTATCAAGGACAAAACATTTTTCTTTGGCGGTTACGAAGGACTTCGCCGACGTGAATCTTCAACTGTTCCGTTGCTGACCAATTTAAGCATCTTTCAGCCAACGGCAGGACAAGCGGCTATTATTGCCGCACTTGCCGCTAATCCTAGTTTAACCCTAATTACTTGTCTGAATGGTCAGCCGCAAGTCACATCCGCCCAATGCGCTCCAATTCTGCAAGCTACGTTGACTGCTAAAACCAGCACCCAAAATTTGTTTCGCAATAATAGTGGCATTTTCCCATTCACGGGAAATTCAAATTCACTTTCTTTCAGAGTTGACCATATCCCAAGTGAAGCAAATAGTTTTTTCCTGCGGTACAGCTACACCAAACGCGATGAAGGCAACCAAGCCACCCGCGCCCTGCTGGGATTTTCGCGTTCCAACAATGTGGACACGCTCGACCATAATTTAGTAGGCGGTTGGACGCATATTTTTAACCCGAATTTGATTAACGAACTTCGTCTGCAAGGTAATTACAACACTTTGTTTGTTACCTCAAACGACCCGAACGGTCCCGAATTAAACGTCCCCGGATTCGGTTTTTTCAACCGTGACATTTTTCTACCGAGCTTTAATTTTGACCGCCGATATGAAGCTACTGACAATTTGACTTGGGTGACAGGTTCACACCGCGTGAAATTTGGCGGAAGTTTTCTGATGCGAGATGGATTTTTTGACTCGAAAACCTTTTTCGGTGGACGTTTCGGATTTAGCGTATTGCCCGGCTCATTTGTGAGTCCGCAATTGGCAACTACCACCATCAATCAACTGCAAGGACTCGACCTTGGCTTGCCGACTTCTTATCAGCAAGGCTTCGGTGATGGAATCGTGGGCGGCAAACTTCCCTATTATTCATTTTACGGTCAAGACACTTGGAATGTGGCAGAAGGTTTGACTTTAAATTATGGACTTGAGTACGAGGTTGATGTCCGCAAATCTCCGCTCCGAACATATTACGGCAACCTTGCACCACGTCTCGGTTTTTCGTGGGACCCGGTAGGTGATAAGAAAACGATTATTCGCGGCGGTTACGGAATGTTCTACGCGCAAATACCGTTTGTAATTGATTATGTGGTCAATTCTCTCAACGAAATCAACGGATTTCGTCAAATTCCGCAGGTTTTGACCACGCTCAATGCTCTAATCCCTTTGCGGTTAATGGTCCGGTTAATATTTTCCAAACTTTGAAGGCTCAAGGAGCAATTGGTATCCCGACCACTACCCGGACGATTACTCCGGCGGATTTGGCACAATTCGGAATTACGGTTTCGCAGACCGGACCGCGTAATCCTTTGACGGTGCTGTTTCGCGCTGACCCGACTTATCGCAATCCGCGGGCGCAACAAGCGAGTTTTGGAATTGAACAAGAATTAACTCCGGGGTTTAGTTTTGGAGCCAGTTATGTTTGGGCTTTGACGCAATTCATTACTCGTGCGCGTGACATCAATTTGCTTGACCGTCCGATTAGTGCGCGCGGAATCCGTGAATGGTCAGCAGCTTCAGGATGCACCGGCGCAGCAATTTTTACTTGTTTCCGTGACCCAACGCTTTTTCAAGAAATCATTTACGAATCAGCAGCTTCAGCAAATTATCACGGTATCATTCTCGAAGTGAACAAACAATTCGGACGCAATTTTGCCATCTCTGCCAACTATACTTATAGCGAAGCAAATGACCAAGTAGTTGATTACAACAGCGATTTTCGTGCCTTTGACCAGCTTGATGACGGTCCTGAATATTCACTTTCATCTTTTGACCAACGGCATAAGTTTGTCATCTATGCCGTCTTGCAAAGTCCGTATAAAAATGCGGCTCTGCGGGATTGGACGGTGACCCCGATTTTCCGCGCCAATAGCGGACGACCTTTTAATTTGCTCGCCGGAGCAGATGTCAATGGCGACCGTTCGACCAACGGAGACCGTCCATTGTTGACAACGGACGGAGTTAATTTTCAAGGTGCGATTGCGCGTAATGTCGGACAAGGTCCGAGTTTTCAAACTTTCGATATGCGCGTTTCCCGAAAAATTGGTTTGGGAAATGAGCTTCGCAGTTTGGAATTGACGATTGAAGGCTTTAATATTTTCAATCGTTTGAATTTCTCTTCGGTCAATAATACGGTTGGCTCGACTTTCCCGACGATTGAAAATGTTCGAGGTCGAAGCGATGTCGGACCAAGTGCGCCATTAGGTTTCACTTCTGCTTCTGACCCGCGTCGCATTCAATTCGGTGCGAGATTCCGTTTCTAAGAGTTAATCTTTAAATTTGTAATTTGAGAGGGCGATTTTATTTTCGTCCTCTTTTTTTATTTGTCTCTACTCAAAGATTTACAAACCATTCATTTTATTGCAATATAAAGTTTATGAAATGCGTTATCACCTGTATTTCAATTATTTTTTGCACCAGCATTTGTGTTTTTGCTCAACAGCGTCCGCTAATTACTGATGACGTTGACATTGCGCCTGTCGGAACGGTTAATATTTCCGCCGGAGTTGATTTTCTGCAAAACGCAAAATTTCCGCTTTCAGGCATCAAAGGCGATCAAACCCGTGTCGGCGACATCCGCATCAGACAAGGTTTTGCTCCAAACGTGGAAATTCAAATCGAAGGAACATTGCAAAATTTTGTTGCCATCAATTCGCAAACGCCCTCCGCAATTCCTTTATCCGTGACCGGAAATTCGACTAATGATTTTGACGATTTTATCGTTTCGGTCAAAGTAAAACTTCTTA
Source organism: Pyrinomonadaceae bacterium (assembly GCA_963779235.1). Lineage (GTDB taxonomy): Bacteria > Acidobacteriota > Blastocatellia > Pyrinomonadales > Pyrinomonadaceae > JAIBCC01. Next base: position 397,629 of record CAVZXI010000032.1, on the reverse strand, counting down.
ACGAAACTAAAAATCGCCCGTCCGTCGGGATGAAATTTGGCTATCAAATGCCAAATACCGACCAAGCCAAAGGTATCGGGACTAATCAAATCAATATTTTCAGTAAAATTTTAGTTCAGAAAAAATTTGGCAAGCGACAAGGAAAAGATGCTTTAGCCAATATTTACGGCAATATCGGTTTAGGGATTATGACTGCGCCGATTGAAAGATTTAGCCAAAATGATGTTTTCCTTTACGGCTTGGCGGGAATTTTTCGGCTCAATGATCGAATAAATATCGTCAGCGAAATCAATGGACGCGCCAACACTCGTTCGGGTGCTGCCCCGCTTGGAACGGAAAGCATTTCACAATTTCGAGTTGGAACACAGATTAAGGCTTCGGGTTTGCGGTTTGACACAGCTGCAATTTTCGGTTTAACCAAATTTAGCCCTCGAACAGGTGTCACTTTCGGCGTAACTTATCAATCACCAAACATTTTTACTCCCGCCCAATAATTTCAGTTACCTCCGTCCCCACTGCCCCCCTTTATTTATCAAAGCCCCGCCAAAAGTGATTTATCGGCGAATGTCCGTGACCAATATTTGGCGCGGTGCGAATCGCTTCATTGACAAATTTCTTGGAAATTCCAACTGCTTCAATCAGAGTTTTTCCTAATGCCAAATTTGCCGTAATTGCTGCCGCCAGCGTGCATCCCGTTCCGTGTGTGGCGGTCGTATCGTAAAATTCATCCTCAAAAATATGTAAATCATTGCCAATGAAAAGAAAATCTTTTGCAATTTTGCCTTTTGCCTTTTGCCTTTTGCCTTCAAAAATATGTCCGCCTTTGATTAAAACATTTTTCGCACCTAAACTTTGAATTTCTCGCGCTACTTTTTCAAAATCGGCTTCACTTTCAATTTTCAAACCTGAGATTCTTTCGGCTTCGGGGATATTTGGTGTAACAATGTCTGAAAGCGGAAATAGGTTGTCAATCAACGATTTAAGAGCCACGTCATCAATCAAATCATAACCCGAAGTTGAACGAACTACGGGATCAACCACCAAATTTCGCAGTTTATTTTCTTCAATGATGATTGCAACTTCTTCGATTACTTCCCGCGTTGGCAACATTCCTGTTTTGAGTGAGGAAACCTCAAAATCGTCCAAAATCGGTTGAGTTTGAGAGAGGACTGATTCCGCCGTTTGATGAATTGCGCCGAAAACTCCGGTTGTATTTTGAAAAGTGAGCGAAGTAATCGCCGAAGTTGCAAAGCATCCAAAGGCGGAAAAGGTTTTAATATCGGCAATAATTCCTGCCCCGCCCGAAGGGTCGAGTCCGGCAATGCTCAGACAAATTGGGATTTTATTGGATTCCATCTTCATCCTTTGGCACAATGTCTTCGAGCTTCATCAGCGAGCCGAGGGTTGGATTTTTGCAGACAATTGAAGTCGTTTTGTCGCTCCCGCTTTTTTTAATATCAATCGAAGCAACGCGAATCGGAGGTTTTTCTTCTGCATTATCGTCATCGTGAATTTGGTATAAATAATCGCTATTTTCAAAAGTTAATTGCAACATCGTGACCAATGGGCGAGTGTACCGTGAGTATTTGAAAAAACTTTGCGAACCTTCTCTACTTTTCGGGAGTTCCAATTCGACCTTTCCCACTTTCCCAAAACGATATTGAACATAACCACTTTCTGCCGTCAAACTTTTTGTAGCACAAACCGAGGCGATTTTTTTTCTAGTGGTTGTGCAACTCCAAATCGTTTGTTCACTTTTGGCGCAGAGAGATTTTGAGACGACAATTTCTTCCTCTTTCGACTCCGCCGTGAAAGGTTGAAATAAAAATATTGCAACCAATAACAACCCTAAAATGCCAACACCAATTTTTGTAAAATTATTCATTTTCCCTCGCAAACTCCGCAATCTTTTTGACTACTTCTGATAATCTTCCAACTTGGTTAAAAAGTCTAATCCCCGCGATTCCATTTGCCCCGACGAGAAAAGAAGCGGCAAAATTCGTTTCGTCAATTCCGCCTAAAGCAATAATTTTAAAGTCTTTCACGGATTTTACAACTTCCGACAATTTTTCAATTCCCTGCGGCGCACCATATCTTTCTTTTGAAGCAGTTTGAAAAATCGGACTGAAAGTTGCAAAATTTGCCTCGTCAGATTTGGCTTGCGCTACTTCTGCAATTGTATGTGCTGAAACTCCAATTATAAAATCTTTCGGGAAATTTTGACGAATAATTTTAGCTGAAATTGAATTTGAAGTCAGATGAACGCCATCGGCTTTGGCAGCCAAGGCAATATCTGCACGGTCATTGACTAAAATTTTTGTATTGGAGTTTTGTGAGATTTTAACGGCTTGCAAGGCTAATTCAAAAACTAATTTGGCTGGAAGTTGTTTTTCACGAATCTGAATCATTGAAACTTTTGCTTCAACCGCAACTTCAAGAAGTTTAAGGATTTCTTTCGATTTTTCAGGAAAATTCTGCGAAGTAATTTCGCCATTCGTAATTAAATAAGTAAAATATTCGGTCTCGTTCACTGGCTAATTTCGTTTTCTTTTCCTTCCAGAATTTCGACATTTCGTTTGAAATTTGCAATTTCCCAAAAAGCCAAACATAAATTTAGGATTCCAAGTCCGCTGACTGCCCCCTTCACCCAACCCGAAGCAATTGCCTTTTGCAAAGACGGCAAATTCATCATTTGAGTAAAATAAAGCAAAATTGGATTATTTCCCCACTCCGGCACTCTTCCAACACTGACCCAAGGGAAAAGAGTCAAAACAAAGCCTGCCAAGAGACAAAGCACAATAAAAAAGATAACAGTAAGCCTCGCAACCATATTGTCAGTATAACCTTTTTTTACTTTTGCAAACAACTAACTAGAAATGTGCAAAAATTTGTAACTCGAACGGGATTAGTCAGCTTTAGTCTGACTTTTCAATAAAAACCAAGAAGCCAGAGCAAATGCAAATTGAGAAAGAGTAGTAATTAACTGCTTAATCCATTGCATGGTGACAGTTTGGTCGGCACTCCGAGCTAGTGCGAAAATTACCAGCAAATTTATCAAATACAATCCAATCGCTAACCAAAGTTGATTTTTGTAAGAAAGAAAAATCAACTGAAAAAGAAGTGCCAGATTTGCCAAAGTAGTTGCTCCAAGTAGGACGAAAAACCAAGCACGGCTTTCAGTGAAAAAACCGATATAACCGGCGATTGACCAGAAAATTATGATTACAACGATTGGAATCGTCCAAAGACTCCCCAAATTCGTTTCAACCGAACGGCTTTTCCAAAAAGCCCAAGCCACGCAAATAAACCCTGCTGATAAAAGAACAAAAAGACTATTATTCAGTAATGGAATGTCATTTCCACCAAGTGCTTGAATCAATTTCCAAGAGGCTTTGAAAAATCCGCCGAGGGTTACTAAAATTCCTCCGACAAACGCCAACTTCCCTGCCTCAGAATTTCGGTTGAAAATTAACTTCGCCACAAATAACAAACCGATAGCAAAAAGTGCGACGGGCAAATAATCTTCAATCGCAAGCGGAAAATTTATCTCGTCTTTGAAAAAAAGTAGCATTTGTTAATTCCCTTCTACGCCGACAACTTGTGTTCCGCAGAAAAATTGGAAAGTCTCAATTGTCCCTTCATCGTGCAAGCCGGAAAGCCCCCACGCACCACGCGGAGCCATCAAACTTAAACTCAAAATAGTTGAGCCATTTACTTTTACACCTCCCGCACGAACTTTTCTCGCCAATTTTAACCCGCGTTCTTCATCGGTGCAAAAAACATAACCCTCTAAACCGTAGGGCGTAGAATTCGCTAAGTTTGGCGGCTCCTTCATCTGTTTTAAAAGTGTGAACAGTGCCAATCGGACCAAAAATTTCGTGTTGAGCATCTTCGTTGGCTACGCCAGTCACCAAAGTTGGAGCAATAAAATTTCCGTTCAAATCGGGCAACATTGCCGAAGCGTGCGCCGTTCCGCCTTTGGATAATAACAAATCCAATTGCCCGTTTATTTTCGCCAAATGTTGAGAATGAACCATCGGTCCCATGTTTGTTTCAAACGAAAGGGAGTCGCCGATTTTAATTTCCTTCATTTTCTCAAGCGTTGTGTCCAAAAGACTTTCGGCGATAGATTCGTGAACCAATAATCTGCCCAAAGCCCGACACCATTGACCATTTAACGATGTCATCAAACTGATAATCCCTTGCGCGGCTTTGTCTAAATCCGCATCTTCCAAGACCATGACGTTATTGTTTCCGCCTAATTCGAGTTGTGCCGGCTTCATTTCAAACGAACATTCACGGGCAATTGCTTGACCGCCCAGAAGTCCGCCGGTGAACGAAACTGCACGAACCCGCGAATCTTTGACCAGTTTTCCGCCAACGTCAGGTCCACCGTGAACGATTTGAAAAACGCCTTTAGGCAATTTCGCATCGTGCGCCGCCTCCGCCAAAATATCACAACCATTTGGAGCCCATTCGGTTGGTTTCAAGATGGTCGGACAACCTGCCGCCAGCGCATTTGCAACCTTGTGAACTGCCATCGGAGCGGGTGCATTCCACGGAACTAAACACAATGCAACGCCCAACGGTTTGCGATGCACTTCAACCGTTCTGCCCGTAAAACCTTCGTGAGTAGAAATCGTCCAACCGCTTTTCAATTGTTCATTTGCGAGATGCCACGCGCCCGTCAAAATGATTTGAAACATTGTAGTTAGCCCAATCGGAACGCCTGTGGTGAGCGATTCAAGCCGTGAAATTTCGTCTTTGCGTTTGTCAATTTGCGCCGAAAACTCCGCCAAAAATCCACAACGTTCATCAATCGAAATTTCCGACCAAACACCACTTTCAAAAGCATTTTGGGCTGATGCCAAAGCCTTTTCGATATTGGCTTCATCGGTTGCCATCTGCTCTTGCAAACGCTCGCGGGTGTTTGGATTTTCGAGCCAAATTCCACGATGAACTGTTGGCGAGTAAAATTCACCGTTAATGTAATCTTGTAATGGTTGAACTGTTTGATTCATAGAGTTTGTAGTTCCGCATTTATGCGGTCTGTTCGCAAAAAGTCCGCGTGAACGCGGAACTACGAACTTTTTACTTCTTAAAAACTTTCGTTACACTTTGAATATCGTGGACTTCGCCGATTTCACCTCGCGGATCAAATGAAACTCTTTTATCCGCAACAGGCGACAAGCGATGTCCGACAACGCTCAGAGTCCGCACCAATTTTCCGTCTCGATAAAGCATCGTGTTGCGGGTGCGCGTGTCGCTGTCAATACAAATAAAATCGGGTTCGCTGTATCGTTCCCAAGAATCGTCAATCAACATCGGCGTGAAAATTAAAATTCCGACTCCGCCCGAAACGCCAACGTGACCCCCATCGCCTTCGCCAAGTTGGTTGAAACGCAAAATTCCGTCTCTAATTTTTGCTTCAAACGAGCGAATGTGAAGCGGGCGACCACGAAAAGTGACATTTGTTTGACGATAATTTTCACCGTCAAAATCAATATAAACCAAATTTTCGTAAGGTGCTGCGCCGGGTGTTCCGCCTTGTGTATCGGCAAATCGCGGTGTTCCATCGAGATCAAACAATGAACATTTATCGTGCCAAATTCCGCGCATCAAATCCAAATTGTAAGCGACTGTGCCGATTGGGAAGTTCATAATCAAGCGTTTTTTGAAATTGTTCCAAAATCTTGGCTAAGTCTTTCTTTCGTCACCATTTCAGCGGCTTCGAGGCGTCCTCTTTCAGCAGGAAAGGCTTGGACTAAACCCATTGATAAATCTCTCATTCCGCGGGCGATGACCCCTGTATTTCCTGTGTTTGAAGTTCCACAGGCTTTGAAACCGTTGACTGCCACATTAAAAGCGGCTTCGCACATTGCACCTTTTGACAATCGCCATTGCCGAACAACTCTTTCTTTTGGCAAAAGCGGCGGTTCACTCGTTTCCAGCTCAAGTTGCCGACGCATCCATAAATAAGCCGTTTCAAGGTCATTTGTCATTTTCCCGATTAACGCTTTGTGCATTGGGCTCGAAGCAATTGGCTCCCCTGTATCGCCGAATTTGGTTGATTTCAAATAATTTAAAGCGTAATCATAAACAGATTGCGATGCGCCAAGATAAATTGCAGTTCCCGCCAATTGATTGCCGACAAACGTGCCACGCGACATTTGCATCATTTTCACAAATGAGCCTTTGACCGCCAAACATTCTTCATCCGCCACAAAAACATTTCGCAAATTCGCTCCGTGATTGGCGCAAGCCCGCATCCCGATTGAATCCCAACGCTGACGTTCCGAAACGCCTTCGGCATCGCGTTTGACAAAAAACACGCACAAACCTTCGGCAGTATCCGTGCCTTCTAGTTTTGCCGTCACCAAATATTCATCAGCTACGCCCGTCGAACAACCGAAAGATTTTGAACCGTTTAAGTGCCAACCGCCTTTGGTTTTAGTGGCTTCGGTGGAAATTGTAACTCGTGCGGTGCTGGATTTATTTGACTCGGAAGCGAAATTAGCGAGCCACTTTCCTTCGCTTCCCATTTTGGTTAAAACTTTATCGAGCAAAAGATTTAACTTGCTCAACCTCATCACCTTCAAAAAGTTCGGCTTCGATTGCTTCGAGTCCGAGCAACCGCGTGAAGCGGTTGAGCAATGAAAAAAGTATGCCAGCGCGGTGGAAGGGCAAGCTGTTCCCATCGCAAAAGTGGCGGCAGTCAAATCTCGCAGATTTCCACCCAGTCCGCCAAATTCTTGCGGAACAATCAATCCTGTCAATCCTGTTTCCCGAAACAATTCAAGATGCGGCAAATAAAATTCGCCTTTCAAGTCTGCCTCAGCCGCTTGTTCGCGCAAGCAGGAAGCACCGATTCGACCAATTCCGCACGTTCTTTTTCTTCATCGGTCATTTTTTCGACCAACAATTCGCCTGTTAGTTTCATATTTCATTTACCATTTACCATTTACCATTACCATTTACCATTTCACGAGGTCTTCGATAAATGATAAATGTTGAATGATAAATGGTTTAAGGTTTTTTTATTTCATCAACCTTGCCGTCTTTGACTTCCGTGTCAAACCGTTTGTAATCGCCGTATTTGATGAGATTATTGATATTAATTCCGGCAAACAAAATTCTGATTGATAAATTTACATCCGCTTGCGACGGCAACCAAATTTCGCTATTTATCAATTCATTTTCCAAACTAAACGATGCGCCTTTTCGCGCCGCTGCCAAAAAATTCCCTGCGCTTTTGGTCAAAACTGCGTCCAATCGCACAACCTGTTTAGTTTTGGCATCAACCCAAACTGCGCCATTGCACAAGGCAAAAAGTTTTTCGTTCCGAGTGTTGTGGTTTGAAAGCGGGATTCGGCTCATAATCAAAAACAATCACATCAATTCCACGAAAACGCTCTCGGCGCGGATTGGTCAAAAGCGATCCTTTGAGGGCATCGGCAATCGTAATTCGTTGACTCGTTCCGTCATTCGGCTGTCCGCCTGCGCCGGAACTTGTATCGCGTTGCTGAATCGCTTTTCGTTCTTTTTCGGCAATCCGTTTCTCAATTTCCGCCACTTGTTTGGCAGCATCACGGTCTTCTTTGGCTTGATCGGAATCCGAGAGCGGTTTGCCATTTTTCTCAACTAAACGGCTGATTCGATAGCCTTTATAAAAAGTCAATAATTTCCTTTCCGAACCCTTTTCGATTAAATTTCCCGCTTTATTGAGGTCGCGGTCAATCCGCAATTCGGTGTAGCTGTAATTTTCTAAAATCGCATCAACCTTTTCGGCATTGGCGCGAATTTCTTGTAAAAGTGCCTTCACATCCGGCAATGGCTCATTTGAAATTTGTGGAAAATCGAAATTCGATTTGGCAATTTGCTGATTATATTTAACCTCGTCAAGTTTGACTTCATAAGTTTCATCGCCAACTTTTGAAATAATCGAAAACGCCGTTTGAATTCCATTAACCGCACGATAATCGCTGTAATCAAAGGTTTTAGTAATGTTTCCCTGCGGAATTTCTTCTCGCACCGGCAAACCCGAAACCGAATCAAAGCACATTTTGATTTGGACGGCTTTGGCGGTTGTCATTAAAACACAATTTGCCGATTTGCCATTGACGTTTGCCGTTCCCGCCGCCGCCAACTTTGCTTTTTCGGCTTTGAGATTGAGCCAGCGAGAATTTCTAAAACCTGCTTCAGCTTGAAAATCTTTGCCCGCCTCGCCCGTCACTGTTCGCAAACCGTTGCGCGAATCACGAATCCAACCCGATTTCCCGTTGTAGCCGGTGGAAACCTCAAACCCGTTTAAATCAAACATTCCGCCGTAAAGCGTTCCGCCTGCAGCAAATGCTGAATATTTGCCGTTTGCTCCATCGGAAATTCGTTTGACCGTTCCAGTTGTTTGCCACGATTTAATTGTTTTTAAGACCTTCTCACCGCCCAAGGCTTTATTGGCTTGGCTCAAAATTTTGCTCGGCGATTGCGCTAAAACGCTCGCCGAAAATGTTAATATTAAAATTGCTAAAAGTTTCATTTTCATCGATTTTTCCCTTTGTTCGTCGGATTTGTATTAAAGATAAGACAATTTGACTCAATTTGTGCTAAAATGTCAAGTAAAAAATATTCACAGTTTATGCAAAAAATTTTCTTATCCATCCTTTTTTTGATGCTTTGGGTTTCACAAACCGTTGCACAACCAACATTTAAGTTAAAGAATTATATCCCCAACCAAATAGGTTTGGAATGGCAATTTAAGAATTTTGTCAAAGACGGACTTTCGCCAATTGTTATAAAAAATTCACAAAAAGTTGATGGTAAAACTCAACGTGATGAAAATAACGGCGATTATCGTCTGCAAAATATCACCAAAAACGGTTTGGAAATTTATAAACTTTATTTTGTCGGCAATCGTTTTATCGAATACGAAAAACCCGTTGTTTTGATGCCGAATAAGTTCACAATCGGTGAAATTTATAAATCCGAGACTCGTTATAAAACATTGGTTAATAACGAATTAAAAGAACAGGGGGCACAAATTTACGAAGTAAAAATTGAGCGAATAGAAGACGCAATAACACCTTTTCAAACCTTCAAAAATTGTTTGGTGATTCGGACGATTGCTTTGCGGGTTGACGAATCCGGCGCACAAAAAGGCTACGAACTCGAAGAATGGTATGCCAAAAATGTTGGCGCGGTGAAGGTTGTCGGGACACTTTTTTGGAAAAATAAACAAGGGGAAACGACTCGGACTTTTCAGGTAAATGCTGCATTAGAAAAATTTATCCGCTAAATTCATCATCGGGATTTATTTCAATTTCCAACATTGGCGAAAATTTCGATTCGTTGCATTTTGGAACTTCTAAAACCTTTGCATCTAGTTGATTTAACAACATTTGTGCATCTTCTAAACCGCGTTGATACGCAAACGGAATACCATCGCAAATTGATAATTCAAACGCTTTTTGTGCGGCTTTAATGGCTTTTTCAAGATTCCCGTCCCCCATTTCAACTCGTGCCAAAATATTGTAAGAATCAGCATTGTAAAGCAAAAATTGACCACGTTCTGCCAAATGCCAAGTTTGTCGCAAATAATCTCGCGCAAGGTCTAACTCATTATCTTGCAACGCTTTCAAAGCCAATGCTCGTAATGCAGGAAGTTCTTCTTCGACAAATTCGATTTCCCGCGCTCGTGTGAGGGCAAGTTGCAAGTTTGTAGTTCCGCTTTCAAGCGGACTTGTCGCCACGATTCCGCCTGAAGGCGTGACTACTAACAACGCCTCACCTTTCATTCGCGCCGCCGCCGTCAAAATTTTAACTGCACCGTGTAAATCTGCGTGATTTTCGTCTTTTTCTAAACTTTCACCGATTTCAAATGCTTTATTGGCATAGTTTAACGCTTCCTCATAAAGCCCAAGCCACAAAGCCCTTTGTGCCAGAAAAGCATGAACTACACCTTCGGCTTGCGTGGCAAATTTCGTTTGAAAAATCCGCAAACTTCTTTGTAAAGCGATTTCAGAATTTCTCGAATCGCCGCGATGCGCTAAACCCATTCCAAGCCAATAAAGATTGACCGCTTCCCGCAAAAAATCTTGTCTATCACGGATAATTTTCAAACCCTTTCGCGCAATCGCTTCCGATTCTCGAAAACGCCCAACTTGTCGCAAAGCCTTCGCGTGATGTCCAAGACTTTGCGACAAATTTTTATAGTCGCCAATCTTTTCCGCTAAATTATCGTGTTTTTCATAAAGCGTAATTGCCTGATTCGGATAACCGCCCGTTAAATTCAAAGTCAATGCCAAGCTATACAAAACAAAACATTTATCTGCGTCATTAGACAATTGTTCAACTTCAATTTTCTGTAAAAGTTGAGCGCGTTTGAGACTTGGTTCTAAGCCAAAGAGAGTTGGTGTGTCTAAATGTTCACGAAAATATTTAACTGCTTCATCAAACAACTCAGCGTCAATCAAAGCCCCAAAGTTTTCGATTTCGGTTCTTAATTTAGCAAGTTTATATTTTTCACGGACGGACATTGATAAATTTGTATTAAAAGTATAACATTTAAAAGTTTGGAGTCCAGCCTTTAGGCTGTTTCTGCACGCTAAAGCGTGAACTCCAAACAGGAAAATTATGATTGTTGTTGTTTCACAGGCTTGGACATTGGACGAAAACGAACACGCGGACGAATATGTGCGGCTTTACACCGATTTTTTAGACTTTCATAAGCAACATAAAGGCTTTCGCGGACGAAAACTAATTCGTGGCATCGAAGATAAAACGCATTTTACTAATCTACGTTTTTTTGATTCTGTGCAAGACTACGAAGAACTGATAAAATTTTCAGGCTACGGCGACCATATTATGAAGTTAGGCGAGCATCTAAAGCCTTACACAACCGATCCCAAAGAATATATGAGCGTAATTTTAGAAGATGAATGTTGACAAAAAACAATCCGCAATCCGCAATCCAAAATCCGCAATCGTGTTGCTTCACGGTGCTTTTCGCGGCGGCTGGGCGTGGCAAAAAGTGCGTCGAATTTTGCAGAATCGCGGACACGAAGTTTTTGCGCCTTCGCTGACAGGTGCAGGTGAGAAAGCGCATCTTTTATCGCCTCAAATTACGCTTGAAAATTGGACGGATGACATTGTTAATCTGTTGAATTGTGAGGATTTAACTGATGTGATTTTAGTTGGACACAGCCAAGGCGGGATCGTCATTCAAGCAGTTGCCGAAGCGATTGCCGAACGCATTTCTAAACTAATTTTTATTGATGCGCCCGTTTTGCAAGATGGTGAATGTGCCGTTGATGTTTTGCCAAAAGAAGTGAGAGAAAAGTTTGGCGAAACGCCAATGAATTCGTTAATTCCGCCCATTCCTTTGCGCCCAAATGAACATTTTTCAGATGAAGAAATTGCGTGGTTTAATCAACGATTAACGCCTGTTCCAACCAACCCGAGTTTAGAAAAAATCCGCATTGAGCGTTCTGCAAATTTGCCGAATCATTACATTTTTTGCCAAAAGACCCCACCATTTTATCCAGCGAGTTATACACGTCAAAGGTTTGATAGCGAAGGAATTAGCTACGAATTGATTGATGCTCCGCACGATTGCATTTGGACTCACGCGGAATTGGTTGCGGATTTGATAATGCGAAATCAAGATATTGAAAAGTTTGTTGGAATTTTCCGTGAAGATAAAACTTGGTCAAAACTTTTCGATAGAATCGAAGACGAGCGAGACAAGAATTAATGTTTAGAGTCAAAAGTTTTCCTTGCATTTTAAAATCAATTCGTGTTTAATTGTCATAAATCTATAACCAATTTATTTTAAGCAAAAATATGAGTGAATCCGCAACCCGAACCGATAATCTAAAATCCGTTAAAGAACTAATCGCCGAACAGCCAGCCGTTGACAATACCGAAGTTTTTGAGAAACTGCGCTCAATTCAAGACAATCTGTGGGCGAAAATTATGAAGCGTTTTCCTGATTTGGAAATGCACGATTCAACGCGGCAATTTCAACCGTATCAATCGCTTGACGGGAGCGCAAAAGGTGATTTGAAAGGTTTTACGAGTTCCGAAATTGAGTGGGCAGTTTGCAGTTGGGTGGGCAATCCGAAATTGTCGTTTTGCAATCTGCACATCACAATTTGGATGAAGGAAAACACCTATTTGCCACATCTCGCGTTTGCCTGCGGGACGTTTCCCGTCTTTTTCTCGTTGCTCGATTATATTCCGCGAGTTGAGCCAACGGTGCATCCCGAATATATGCAAAAATACCTTGAGCCGTCAAACGAAAGATTTTTACAAATGCAACAAGATAAACGATTTATGCCGTTTATTTCGCAATCGGCTTTTGTCCGTTTTGCGGTTTCGGCAATCGGAATGAACTTCATTTCGCCACCAAATACGGAAGGAACGGTTGAAAGATTTGACGAATTAGCCAATGAACATTTTGACCGCTGGCTTAATTGGTCAAAAGTAACTGACGAAGTTCCAAGCGAAAAACGTGCAGAAATTGCACAACGAGATTTGGCGATTCGGCGAAATACTGCCGAACTTGATCCTGCAAATGTAGTGGTTGAAAGAATTTACGGCAAAGAATTGGTTGACGGATTAGTCAAAGGATTGTGGGGCGGTTTGGAGTCCAGCCTTTAGGCTGAAAACCGCCAGCGAAGCGTAGTGGTTTGGCACGCTAAAGCGTGGACTCCAAACGGACTTCCCAAGTTTGATTCTCCGATTGAACAAATTTGTAATAAACCAACAATCCATTTTCGTCTAAATGAAATTCAGAATTGTCGTCATAATGTTTGCTTAAATACTTGAAAATACGCAAGATTATCTCGTTCAGAAATTAATTTTGCAGTTCTCGTTCGTCAAAAGTTGGTTTGAGCAAATTTTCAATATCGGTTGACGGTTGAATATCAGGCACGATAACGGTTGTAAAATCTTGATTTGCAGCATACTTGCAAAATCGTGTTCCCTTGAAAACAACGCATTAGCGGGAAAGAAAATTGAGTTTTCGGGTAAATCGAAAGTTTCATTAAGTCGTCTTTCCAGTTAAATTCTCGTGAACGAATATGAACTCGTTTTTCTAAGAAATTCATAAATCGCGCTTAATTCCTTTTTTCACTTACATAACTAATTTTGCACTCTTGAAATTTATCATTTTTTTCAATTGTTTCAACCTTAATCGTTGTATTAAATGGTTTTGCATCTCGGATTGAAGTCGTAAATTTTGAGCCGTTGGGCAAAATTTTAATATCAAAAGTTTCAGTAACTCCCGTTGGTTCACCGTTCAAAAAATAGTTGTAAGTTCCCGATTGCATAAACCAAGTCTATGTCCGAAAATGCTAAAAAATCAATTCTGCAACCAAATATTTTGTCGCGTCATTTGCTAGTGCTTATGTTCGCGGCTTTTTCCGCCTGTTTGATGATTTTTGTCAGTATCGGGCAGGAATTTGTGTTGACGGTTTTTTTGAAAACGCCCTTAAATGAACAAGGTCAAGTTGGCGGAGGTCTCCAAGCGGTTCGTGAAGTCGTTGTGCTTTTTTCGATGATTGTGGGCGGAGCTTTAGCTGACAAATTCAGCCGAAGATTAGTGTTTTCAATCGGTTACACTTGTTTAGCGATTGGGTTTGCGCTATTTCCTTTTGCGACTAATCCGACTCAACTTTCATTTTTCTACGCAATTTCGGGCGTTGGTGCAGCATTTATTACGGGAATGTTGACCACGGTTTTAGCGGATTACGTTGTTCCCGAATCGCGTGGGAAATTTACGGGATTACAAGCCGTTTTGAACACGCTCGGAGCAGTTGGAATCCTGTTGGGAATCAAGCGTTTGCCGAAATTTTTTGCCGATGGCGGAATGGAAATTGGCGAAGCAGGCAAGATTACTTACTTTATCGTGGCAGGTTTAGCGGTCTTTGTGGCGGTCGTTTTATGGTTCGGATTATACAAAGGAAAACCTTCGCAAACTGCTGAAAAGAAAGGTTTTTTGACAATTATTACCGAAGGAATTTTAGAAGCCCGAAAACCCGGTGTCGCGTTAGCGTATTTTGCTGGATTCATCTCGCGTGGTGATTTGGTGGTGGTCGGAGTCTTTCTTGGGCTGTGGATAAACAAGGTCGCAATTGAACGCGGAATGTCGCCTGCTGATGCCACGGCAAAAGTTGGCGCAATCCTTTCAATCGGTGCATTCGGACAACTTTTACTAGGCTTTTTAATCGGCTATCTGGTTGATTTAATTGGCAAAAAGTGGAGTCGGGTTGATTCGCTGATTTTGACGGCGTTGGTTGGCGTAATTGCTTACGGCGCAATGTTTTTTATTCTTGATCCGCTGGGGAATGGGCTGATGTATGTGATGCTGTTGCTCGCAATCGCTCAAATTTCGGGCATTATCGCCAGCCAAGTTTTTATCGCCCAACAAGCGCGGGAAGAAATTCGCGGTTCGGTCATCGGATTTTTCGGAGTTTGCGGGGCATTTTCGCAAATTGTTTTGAGCGCAATCGGCGGAATTATGTTTGATAAAGTAGCCCCAAATTCGCCGTTTGTTTTGGTCGCTTTTTTGAATTTGGTGCTATTGATTCTGGCAATTATTTTGCGCCCGTATATCAAAAATGATGCGACAAATGAGAGTGAAGTTATTGTAGGACATTAGTTTATGAGTTTAGTTACAACCATTAAAACCGTTGTTCAAGTTGTCAAGAATCTTGATGAATCACGCCGAATTTACGAAGCCGGTTTAGGCTTAAAATGCGTTGCCGAATCCGAAACTTCCGTCAATGAAATCGGCGAACTTTGGGGCATTTCAAGTGGCAATTTTCGCCTTGCCCGTTTCGCCCGTGAAGGTGAAGATTTTGGTTGTGTTGATTTAGTCGAGAATAAAAACGCAACCGCCACGATGCGCGACAATAATCGGGCGTTTGATTTTGGGATAATGACGTTTAATTATCGTTGCAACAATATAGAAAAAGCCGTTCCGATGTTGGAAAAAATTGGTTGCCAACCGGTTTCCGAAATCTTGAACTATAACGTCGGCAAACCGATGCGCGAAGTGATGTTGAACACTCTAAGCGGTGAGCGTTTAACGGTCATTGAAGTCGGTGGAGTTAATGACGATTTACCCGTTTTTAACGAAGCGATTGCCACAGTTGGGCTAGTTGTGCCGAATATGATTGACGCTAAATTATTCTATGAACAAGGCTTAGGCTTACAAACTGCAATCGCATTTCAGGCATCAGGTTCGCCGTTTGATTCCCTGTTGGGTGTGAAAAAACTTGATAAATTAGATTTTGCAACACTCACCGCAGACGGAAATTGGACGGGCAAAGTCGAACTTTTAGAATTAGAAACGGGCGAAACTCCAGTCAACACTAACGAACTCGCCGATTTAGCGCACACGGGCTATTCGTTTGTTACCTTTTTAGCCAAAGATTTAGACGCAGTTGCCGAAAGCTGCCGAAAAATTGGTGCGGAGATTATTGTTGAGCCGAAAGAATTTGAGCGTCCATTTCACGAAGGCAAACGGGCGATGATTGTTCGCGCATTGGGCGGAGAGTATTTGGAAATTATTGAAAATTAACTAATTTTGCTTTTCAATCGCCGCCTCAGTTTTTCTAAAAATATATTCCTGTCCTTTTGGTGCTTTCAGATTTAAAACCGAAATCAAACTGGCGGCAAAAACTAAAAGCCAAACCAGCCACACGGCAGGCATTGCCTGATTCATTTTCGCTTTAATTTCGTGATTTAATTCGTCAATATTTTCCGCACCGTCCTTGATGGCTTTTAAATTCTTCAAAGCCGTTCCTGAAATTGGCAAAAGATAGAGCGCATCAACAATAATTAAGCCGTAAAGCAGATGTTTCCACGAAAGCCAATTAGTCGTAAAAATCGGCGTATCTGTTACAAAACACAGGATGATACCGCTCGGCAGCATCAGTAAAAAGATGTAGGCGACGACGGTATCAATCCCGTGCATCACTTTGGTGCGTTCGATGCGTGAATCGAGCGGATAATTCGGGTCTTTAATCTTAAAATGCAACCAAAAAACGATGAAATCAAACAACAACCACGCTGCCGCCATTAGCGCGTGAATTCCGCGAAAAGAAATATCAACTAAATTTACTCCGCCAATTTCGATGCTCATTTTTTTATCACCAATTTCAATAATTTAGGCAACGCAAAAAGCGCACAACCACAATAAATTAAAGTATTTAAGAGCAGAGAAATTTCAAAACCGTTGCGATAAATTTCGTAACCATAGCCGATTCCCAAATAAAATCCGCCAATTACAATCGTTAGCCAAAGTAGCCAAATTAAAAACATTACGCATACTCCTTTCGCAAAATTTGCGCGGCTTTTTCCAAATTGGCAATTTTTCCAAACGCTCTTTCGCGTGGCAAAAACCACATTCCGCAATCCGAAGCGAGTCTCAGTTTTGTTTTATCAACAACTTGCAAGGCTTCTTTGGAACGCGAAACGATATGCTCAACCGATTCGACTTCGGCGTCGGTGTCCAAATTTAGCAAGCCCAAAATCACGGCTTTATCGCCCAAATGAGTCAAAAGTTCGGAATCGTAACCGGGTTGTTCGTATTCTAAACTAATTTCGTCAATATCGCTCGAAGCCAATAATTCTAAAGAACTTTCGTAAATTGGATTAGTGCGTTTTTCGGCAATATTTTTGGAATATCCGAAGCAAACGTGGACTGCGGTCGGCGTTTTCAAACCGTGAATAGTTCGATTTATGGCTTCCTGTGCAAAATCTTTCAACTGTGAATAGCGAAAATGAACTTCCGGCTCATCAATTTGAATCAAATCAACTCCAGCCTGTTCCAGTGCGTGAAGTTCTTTGTTCAAAGCGTCCGCAATGCCAAAAGTTAGTTTATCGAGTGAGCCGTAATGTTCATCAACCACCCGCAAAGCCAATGAACAAGCACCGATGACAGTCATTTTCGTTTTGCCTTTGGCGTATTTTTTCAAAAAGGCTAAATCGTTGGCTAAAATTGGCTTATCCCAACTGACAGCCGAAACAACTTTTGGAATTGTCGGCGGTGGCGGTGGCAAATCGGGGTTAATTGGCGCACGAGCTTTCATCGTAATTGCTGTCCCAATATCGTTTGCCGCAAAAGTCATTGCGCCACGATTGACGCTATCAATTCCGCCAAGACAATAAAAATATCCGCTAAAAGTTTGTCGGCGTTGTTCGCCATCGGTCACAAAAGTTAGCCCCGCAAGATTTTGGTCTTCGATAGCTAAACGGGTTGCATCATCTGACGCAAACGGAAAATCTTCGGGCAAAACTTTCCACCAAGTTCCTTCCGGCGTATAAACTAAATCGTGATTACACAACCATTTAGGTTTGTGATAACTACCGACAATCTGAGTTGGAAACAATTCTGACATATTTTTTATTTTTTCCCGCGAAATACGCGAAACACGCAAAATAAGTGACAAGATTTCTTCGATTTAGTTTTATTTTAGCGTATTTTAGCGTTTTTAGCGGGCAATCTTATTTTGTCATCGCAAAGCCCAAAACGTAGAGCATTACGCCCGTAATTCCAGTCAAAATCATATCAATCATTCCGATTTTGCCCCAAAATTTGTGCATTCCACTAAAATTATTTGGGACTGGAGGAGAGGCAAATTTCCAAAGTGAAAAGGCTACTAAACCTATCCAAATAAAGCTCGTGGTAATCGAAACAAACATGTGAAACCAAATTAGTCCGTTCAAAAAGGCAGTTCCGGCGAATTGACTGTCTTTGACCATTTCAAAGATTCCGCCGCGTTGTCGCAAATCAACTTCAAACAAAATTACCGCCACAAATAAAACGGCAAAGAGCGTCAGTTGCACCTTTTTATGCAAACCATATTCGCCGTTTCGCACCTTCATCCACGAATAAATCAGCGTTGGGACGATGATGATAAACGAGGCATTTACAATATCAATTAAAATATCCGTGTTTGGAAATAATCCGAAAAGTAACATCATATTATCGTTCCACCTTTGGCTTTAATTTGCGCTTGCCCCATTCGTGCATTAACTAGCGTATCGGTCAAATCATCGCCGAGAAAACGACGCGAAAGAGCGTTCATCGGATCAAATTTGTAACAAGCCTGTCGCAAATAATGGTCGCGTTTTTGGATTTTGCGCTGTTCGGATTCGGGCAAAATTTCTGCATTTTCCACCAAACTTGCCCAATAATCAAAAAGTTTATGAACATATTCTTCCAATACGGGAATGATTTTCAAATCTCTTTCCGTCGCGTAATTTGCCGCAATCGGAGTCAGAATTGCCCGCATATATGAGCCGTGACTGACCATCGTTTCAAACCGCGTATCACCGCGAAGTCTGAGATATTCTTGGTTAAAAGGTTCGTAATATTTTTGCAAATAATCGTGATTCGTCATCAAATCGCGGCGCGGCAGACAATCCGAATAATGATAAATTTTCGGAATCGTGCCAAATACAATGCCGAGATGCGGCACATCAATCTGCGGTCCGAGCCAAACCGTAAAATTCATATCCAAAATACTCGCCTTACGATTGCCAATCCACGAATGCACCATCCATTCGACCACATCTCCATCAAAAGTATTCAATGAGCCTTCGTAAGTTTTATCGGGCGTTTGATAATATTCGTAGCCATTTGAAGTTGGATGTCTTTTTACCGCAAAACGCTTTTCGAGTTTTTCGCGCAAATCCGTCAAAATTCGCCAACATTCGTTGAAAATCTCAGTATTATCAACATTTGGATTTTCGTCAAAATATTCGGTAATGGTTTTAGTTTCAGCACTCATATAACTAAATCAAATCTTCGCTTTCACGAGTTGCATCAGCATCTTCAAATGTAAAACCGACTTGTTTTATTTTTGCGTTCGAGACATTTTTTACGCCTTTGCCAAACGGTTTCCATTCAATCGGAGAAAGATTTTCACGCTCGCAAATATTCCCAAAAAACTTTTGTTTTGAATCGTGTATATCATTGACCAAATTGAAAATTCCACTCAAATTGTGCCGCAGAGCAAAATCAGCGGCGCGAACCACGTCGTCGCGGTGAATAATCATCGCCCCCGCTTCCCCGTCAAGCGGAACAGTTTTTCCCGACATTGCCATAGCTTGAGTTTTCAACTCGCGCCCGATGCCGTAAATGTTACCTGTGCGTAAGATACAGACTTTTCGAGTTTCAGTTTCAGCTGACAACAAAACTTTTTCGGTATCAACATAAACCGTCTGAAAAATGCTCGCCGGATTGTTCGGATCGTCTTCAGTAACCAAATCTTTGCCAAATCCATCGCCGTAAGCACTTGTCGAACTTGGGAAAATTATATGTTTAACTGACGGGGCGTTTTTTAGAGCTTCGACTAAATTTCTTGCCGTTCCGAGATAAGTATCGGTATAAGCGTCCGCATCCAAAATGACTTTTCCGTCTTTTTCAATCATTCCACCTGCCACACTCATCAAAACCGCATCTTGTTCAGCCAGAGCAGTTTGCATCGGTTTAACATCGCTTCCACGCATTACGACAACTTTGTCAAACTCTTGGGAAAGTTCAGCTACACGAGATTCACGAGTCGTTGTTACCGTCACAAAATGACCTTGTTTTCTCCAAAATCGAGCAGCGGCAAGCCCAGTATATTGACAACCGATTACTAAAATTTTCATCAATGTTCTCTCAAAAGTCTTCCGCAACCATAAACTTTATCATCAATTCCGTTATTACGAAGTGCAAGCCACCAAGTTGCGGCGTTGATAGCGATAACAGGCTTTTTGAGCCATCTTTCGGCTTCGTCTGCGAGTGAAACCATACTCAAATTTGTTCCGCATTGCACCAAAGCATCAACATCGTCTGAATTTACTTCGATTAGTGCATCACGCAATTCGTCTTCCGAAACGTGAGCAATCGCAACCGCTGTTGGACATTTTAAGCCTTTGATTGCAACCACTTCAAAGCCGATGTCATTAAAAAAATGGACGACATTTTTATCGCCGATGGGTTGATATGGCGTGACGACCCCGATTCGTTTTGCACCAAAACAATTGAGAGCCTTTTCGCAAGCTTCCGCGCCGGTTGCCACGCTTAATCCTTGACTTAGCTCAATAATTCGCTGGGTAAATTCGCGGTTGCCTTCGAGTCCATTCCAAAAAGTTTCGGCACTCATCCCCATCACCATCGCATCAGGTTCACAAGTCAAAACCCGCTCAATGGCAAAGGCGATTTCGTCACGGATTTGGAGCAACAGTTCTTCAAATTTTTCATCCGAAGAAAGGTCTTGGTCACGAATATGAATCCGCGAAACATTTGGAGTCACGCCGGGAACGGTCATTCGATGAAAATCAGCTTCAACAATCGTATTGGTCGAAGGAATAATCACACCGAATTTTTTGCGATAGCCTAAGGCATCTTTTGATTTTGGATTTTGGATTGCAGATTGCGGATTTGCCATATTCTAAAATCTCCTAAAAAATAAGCGGATTGTGAAATATAAAGCATCAACACAATCCGCATCCCCCGTCATAAGCTAACTTATTTCAACAATTTAGAGAAACCGATTGTCAATCCGATAGTGAACGAACGTCCCGCTGTCGGAGCAGGTTGAAACAGTTGGAAATTTGTTTGATTAGTTAAATTTTCCACACCAAGCGTCAAATTCATCGGCACAGTTTCACCAAATTTAACGCCACCGCGAATCGAATGCTTCTTGATGCCCTTGTAGGCAGCAAAATAGCCATAAGTAGTGATACCGGCAAAACTGATGTCGTTTGGCTCAACACGGGTTACTTTGCTGGTAAAGCGATATTCGTATTCCGCCCACCAATTGCCTTTCGCACTATTAAATCGCGGTGCAAATGCGCCTTGATAATTAGGTAGTGAATAAAACGGAACGTCATCAACTGTGCCTTCCAATTCAAGCGGAGCAGAACTGTTATAAAGGGTTTGGACGATTGAGCGACGAATCGGGTCTGGCACTTGGTTGGCTTTGATAGTGCTGAAAGTCATAAACGGAGTCAAACTTCCAAAATCCCCAAGCGGAATATCTACTTCGCCTTGTGCTTCAAATCCACGAATCGTAACTTTCGTGACATTGACCGTTTGGAAGACTTGAACCAAGTGAGTTGCCGGTGCTGGCGGGCTGGCGGGACATCCAAATCCGTTGGGCGTATTTGCAACTACTGTTCCCGGTCCTCCGAACCCAAATCCCGGAACTGGTGGCGTTTCAATATTTACGCAATAAACACCTTGTGCGGTGTTGGCGGCGTTGTCAATCTGATTGCGGTAATAGCTGAACGCTCCATGAAATTTTGATTTGGCAATTTTCACGCCGACATCTATATCTTTACCTTTTTCAGGTTTCAGATTGGTGTTGACAACGCTAGGTAACGAGAAAAATGGCTGTGTCGTAAAGTTGCGGAACAAATATCGGTTCAAAATATCCGGTTCGCGGAAACTTGTCGAATAACGAACATACGGATTGATTCCACCCGGAATAAACACGGTTGCTCCGATATTGTAAGTCGCCACCTTCGATTCTGTCGTAATCGTGTTTCCGGCAGCTAGAGTTGCATATCCCGCCGCCCCAACCGGATCAAGTCCGCCCGGATTGGCTTGAATCAACGGCAAAGTTCGCAGAAATACTGCGCCAAGTGCGCCACTCGGATAACCGGGAGTCGGTTCAGCCGTTGTTTTCCATCTGTCCAAACGAAGCCCACCGGCAATACGCAGGTATTTAATCGGAGTGTATTCAAGTTGATTATACCAACCCAAATTTTTATAGTGACTGCGTGGTGTATTAGCCACATCTGAAATAGAACTCGTTACATTTCCTCGTGTAGCTGCTGAAGTGCTGAATTGCGTATTTGCAAATGTGTCACGCGAAAAATTATCAGAATAATTAACACCCGAAATCAAAATTGAATTTTTCCAAGGAATAAAATTCAACTGAATGTCGTATCCATATGCGTGAGCGGTCTGTGACGTTTTCGATTCGCCGCTTCTATCAAAAATTGAAAGATTTCCGGTAAATGTGCTGGGACCACCCGGAAATGCCGATGAAAAACTGCTGCCGCTGCGGATTGCATAGCGGGTTTCTTCCAAAATCCGTTCATAGTCCTGATTATAGTAACTGGCGGAAATTCGTGGAAACCAACTTGCTATGTCGCGTTTTTCATAACGCAAAGAAAGTTTGTAATAGTTTGAAGTTCCTGTATTTGGCGTGCTGGTAGAAAAAGGAAGTCCAGTAAAAGGAACTCCTAAATCACGATAAGGATTCGCATTAAGTCGAATTCTGAAATCCTGTGTATCACTCGGAAAAACCATAAAATCAATCGAACCGATGTAACCACGCGCGCCGCTATTTCCGATTTCCTGTCCCGGCTGCATATCATAGACTGGAAAGCTGGAAACCAATGGCTGACCTGACAAATTACCAGCTTGAGCTGCAAAATTACCTGCCGTTACTACTTCTTGTCGGGTAATTCCTTGCCCGCCAACCCGAAAATTTGGCTGGATAAAACGACCATAAGTCATTCTTACGCCCGCCCTGTTACTGCTAGCTCCAAAAGTTAAAATGCCTTTGCGATAATTATGATTTGAACCGTAGTCGCCGCTGAATTTGCCATCAAGACGAATTCCGTCCCGCGAGCGTTCAGCACCTTTAGTGATGATATTGATCGCCCCACCAACGGCATCCGAACCGTAAAGACTCGAACCCGAACCCGCCACTACTTCGACCTGTTTGATTTGCGAAGTATCAATCAAAGCTGGACTGACACCGACCGAGTCTTGACCAAAACGCGGATCATTTAATCGTTCTCCGTCAACTGTCACCAAAATTCGGTTGGATTGTAATCCGCGAATTTGCGGGCGCGCACGAAAAGCATTGGTGTCTGTAGAAAGAATGCTGGGCGATTTTTCGTATGCTTCCGAAATACCGACCGGACGAGCGTTGTTCGATTTCGGATTCGCTAACTGTAGTCACAGTTTGCGGAATTTCCGAAGTTGCCCGCAATCCTTTGGCGGCAGTAACCGTAACTTCTTCGCGCAGACCACCCGGACTAATAGTGAAATTTTGAGTTGCATTTTCCCCGCTTCCTAACAAAACCGATTCGGCGTTTTCCGAAAAACCGCCTTTTTTTACTTTAATAAAATATTGTCCGGCAGTTAAATTCTTGAATTCGTATTTTCCGTTACTATCGGTTGTAACGGTTGTTTCCGTGCCGTTTCCTTTGTTCCCGGCAACAACTGTCGCACCGGCAACAACCGCCTCATTTTGGTCTTTGACTAGACCGGAAATAGAAGCGGACGATTGCCCTAAACCATTGACCGAAAGCAACGTAAATAAAAATAATAATCCAAGGCTAAACTGAACGCGAGCCAAAGACTTTCCTAAAATCATTTGTTTGTCTCCTCAAAAAGAAAAATAGAATTGCGATTTTTGCTTATTACCCTTGCTCGTTATTTGGTAAATTTGTATGGAATTTATAACCTTTTCTAAAAACTAACCCGAATTTGTTATAATGTCAAGACAAATATTTGTGATTTGTATCACTCTTAGTCAATAATTTTGATGAATGGAAAAATTTTACTCCGAAAATGCTTTAAATAATTAAAATTGATAGGTTTTAATAGTTTATTTTTATAAAGGCAAAAATATTTATTGATGGTTTCGGGCTTGTTTTTTTTAATAAAATCTTTAACTTCGCTATTAGTCTTTCAAATTAAAGCTTCAAATTCAGTCTTTAGATGACGCTGCCATAACCAAACCGCTAGGGCAAAAGCTGCCCAGGAAATAGTGTTATTTATTTGTCCAATCCAATGTAAAGCAGTTGTTTGAGGTAACTGAGAAAGGAACGCTTGCCCAAAAATTGTAACGATATTGATAATGAGCAAAATTATTGTCAAATACCGCTTTTTTTTCAGACAACAGAAACCTATTTGTCCATTTGTAAAAAGAATTCCAACTGTTGTGAGCATCAATAAAACCCTCGCCCAACTGCGATTTGGTTGCGTCATCGCCAAATACGCCGACAAGCAAAGTGCAGGTAACACAATACTTAGAGGGACAAGCCAAACTTGTTTAGCAGTTGAAGATTCTTCTTTTAATCCACGCCATAATGCCCACGAAACAAAAATAAAGCCTGGTCCCATCAACACAAATAACGAATCTTTCATCCAGGCAATGTCTGTTCCAGTAGAGGCATAAATCAATTTCCAAGTTGCTTTTAAGAATCCGTCAGTAACAACCAAAACTGTGCCTAACCAAGCTAACTTGCTTAAATTAGAATGTTTGATTGAAACAAATTTAGTTATAAAATAAAGTCCGACAGCAGTAAAAAACACGGGAATATAATCTTCCAAAGCCATCGCAACGGTAAATTCAAAATTAGGTCGGTTCATTAATTTTTGGTGTTTTACTCAGCCTTGTTTTCTTGGGCAGTTTTTTCTCCGAAAATTCCGCCTAGATTCATAAAAATTTCGCCTAAATTACCTGCCCAGACGAATTTAGGGGCAAGCGGTGCAAGAATAAACATCAAAAGCGAGCCGAGAAAATACCAAGGTTTTTTGGTTTTAACCCAAACAAAAATTCCCAAAATCATCGCTACAATTATCGTCATAATCGCCGGAATTGGAGGGGAAGAAGGATCGTTTTTATAGCGTATTGTTCCGTCTTCAATCTTCACCACCAAGTTCATTTTGATAAGTTCTTCATAAATTCCTAACAAAACCATTAAAGTTGTAAAGACACAAATTGCAATGTGCCAATTTCTTGATTGGGCAAAACCAACTCCGCAACGGCGAGCCACGCCAAAGCCGAAAATCATTATCAAAGGTGTGAAAAATGCGTGAATTGCAAAGCGAGGAACATTCAGCATTTTCAATAATTCGCCCTCGCCAATGTATGCGCCAAAGCCGATTATTAAATTGTCATAGATAATTCCGGCAATCACAATCAAAGGGAAAATCGGATAAATCGAACCCGATTTTCGCCAAAGTCTGAACATCCAAACGAATAAAACCAACTGAATTGCGGCAACTACAACGTAATAAAGTGTCAACATAAAGTCTATTTTTCTCCTCGAAAATTTAACGAAGGCTCAACATTTTTCTTCACATTTCGTTTGAACATAAACCTAAAACTCAAGCTAACGTGAGCAATCAAAAACAACCACATCAGTCCGTAGGCAATGTTATGATACGGTTCAACTCCAATTATTGCTTGACTTAGCATTGTAAAAAGGAAAAGCAAATAGCCGATGTAAATATGCACAACCCGAATTTGCCATTTGAATTTTGGAAAGCCAAATAAATAAACGCCGAAAATTGTGTGAGCAAAGAAAAACAAGATAAAAATTATCGAAGAAATTCCTGCCAACCCCATTAGATTTGGATAAATTTTTGATGTCGCCAGATAGGTTGAAATCGTGCTAATTAAAAAAAGTGGAAATGTAATCCACGCCAACCGCCGATTCCAAATAGCAACCTTTTTTTTCCTTGCCGCCCGATTCACTGCAACTTCGTTTTGACTCATAATAACAATTTAGTTGAATTTGTATTAGTTTTATGACAAATTAAAGGTAATTTAAGGAATTGTCAAGAAATATATGAAAACCAGAGCAATTTTTCGCGCTATCAAAGTCGAAACCACCAAATCGCCGTTTGATGTGATTCAAATGAAAGTTTTTTATCCGGCAAATGAGTCAACTGATGACATTGAGCGAAACTCCGGCATTTTGTCGCCTGATAAATCTAAATCTCCGTTCCCTGTTGTGATTATGCTTAATGGCGTGAATTGTCCGCCCGAATCGTATCAATGGTTGGGTGAATTTTTGTGCGAACGAGGTTGTATTTTCGTTTCTTTTCAATGGATTACGGACGAATTACCCGGCGGAATGCAAGGTTTAACGCCCGGAATTGACGTAAAATATATGAACTACGAAAATTATGGTAAAGGCGCAACCGGTTCTGCAATTCAACCGATTTTGGACGATTTGAAACAAGTAAATGCGGAAGGAATTTTGGCAAATTGTTTAGATTTAGAAAACGTAATTCTCGGCGGGCATTCCGCTGGCGGCTCGATTGCATTGATGAATGCCGAACATTTTCCCCAAATCAAAGCTGCTTTCAGTTACGGCTCGCACACGCAAGGCTCAACAATTATGGGCTTTCCACCAAACTACGTCTGCCCGATTACTTCCGAAAAACCAATTTTGATGATGGGCGGAAACAATGACGGAGTGATTATGTGGAGTGCCAGACGCTACGGCAAAACCGATGCGAATTCAACCGTTTCGCTCAAACAAACCTTCGACAAAGCCATTGGCGGAAATCGTGGCGACAGATATTTGACAATTTTTGAAGGTGGAAATCATTTCACTTTCGCCAATCCGAAAGACTCCACCACAGGCAGACCATTTTTAGATTTTGAGCCAAAAAACGATGAAGAAATTCGCGGAATTATGGCGGAAATGATTGCGGAATTTATTTTGGGGAAAGATTTGAAGCAGTTTATAGGTAATAAAAATATTGCGATTTTTGAACGAAAATAATTCGTTTCAAACAAAAAATTCTTTAATAATTCCGGCGACAACTTCCGGCGATTGGTCGCAGATATAAGTATTTCCAATTAAACGCCGCATCTCGCCTTTTCTTAACACTTTAAAGGCTGGCTCAAGCGAATCTTTGAGCGTATCGTTATCGCCAGCCATCACCAAAATCGGACAATTAAGCGAAGTTAATTGATTCTCAAAATCGTGATTGAAGACTGCAAAATATGCCTCGTGATAACGCTCTCCGGCGTAAAGATTATCAACATATTCGCGGTGTCTCAAGGTCAGATTTCCGTTCGGGTCTTTCAATTGAAATCTTTGCCAAAGTTTCAACAGATGCGAGCCATCTTCTTTAATCACAATCGGTTGCGTTGCTTTTTTGAATTCATCTTTTTGTGATTGAGTCAAATACGGCGGACCCGAAAGAATCATTTTCTTAAAAAAAGGCTGGTCAAATTCCATCTGAACGGCGATTGACGCGCCCGTGTGATGTCCGAAAACGAATGGGTTTTGTAAGCCGAATTTATCCATTGCCTCGCGCAAACTGTTAGCGTAAATTTGCATTGTTGCTGTTTCTGGCGGAAAATCGGACGCGCCAAACCCAAGCGTATCAGGCGCAAAAAGATAAAACTTGTCCGCCAGTAAATTCATTATTGCCTCAAACATCACTGAACTCGAAGCCGTTTGATGAAGCAACAAAACGTGTGGATGGTTAGAGTTACCCGCGCAACGATAGTGAATCAAGCCAAATGAAGTTTTTAAATATCCTTTTCTAATCATAATTTTTAGCTACGAATTAACACGAATTTTCACGAAAAGATTTTGGCGTTTTTCGCGTCCTTAGCGGGCAATAAATCCTTATAAAATTTGTGTTCATCTGTGGTTTATTTTCCGCCGAGTTTCGGCACATTCGGGCGTTGCGTTGCGAGGCAAACGGTTTTGATATTGGTATAAAACTCCGCGCCGTATTCGCCACCATCGCGCCCGAAACCACTTTGTTTGATGCCGCCGAATGGCACCCGAATATCCCGAAACAGCGGTGTATTTACCCAAACCGTTCCTGTCCGCATTGCCCTTGAAACTCGGTTGGCTCGTTCCAGATTTTCCGTCCAAACGTATCCTGCCAAACCGAATTCAGAATCGTTTGCGAGTTGAATTGCTTCGTCTTCCGTCTTAAATTTTTTGAAAACCGCAACAGGTCCAAAAATCTCTTCGCGCGAAATGCAGGTTGCTGAAAGACCTTCGCCAAAAACAGTTGGACGCAAATAAAAGCCTTTGTTTAGTTCATTTGGACGACTTCCACCTGCTAGAATCTCTGCGCTTTCCGCCTTGCCTTGTTCGATAAAACTCAACACTTTTCGATAATGATTTGCCGAAACAAGCGGTCCAACTTCAGTTGATTTATCCAAAGGATTTCCGACCTTGATATTGTTTGCCCGTTCGACAAATTCCGCGACAAACTTATTATAAATCGTTTCTTCAACTAAAATCCGCGAGCCTGCCAAGCATTGCTGACCGTTGTTGGAAAAAATGCCCAACAGAGTTCCGTCAATCGTCCGTTCCCAATCGCAATCGGCAAAAACGATTGAAGCGGACTTTCCACCGAGTTCAAATGAAAGTTTTTTGACTGTTTGGGCGGCAAGTTTCATGACGATTTTTCCAGTCTCCGTTCCGCCTGTCAGAGCGATTGCATCAACGCCTGAATGAGTAACGAGAGTTTCGCCTGTCGGTTGTGGCAAGCCTTGAATGACGTTCCAAACTCCTGCCGGTAAATCAGTTTCCAAGACCAATTCCGCCAACCGCGAAGCCGTTAAAGGTGCAGTTTCAGAAGGTTTTAGCACAATTGAATTTCCATAAGAAAGCGCGGCAGCGATTCGCATTGTCGAGAGTGCAAGCGGTGCATTCCACGGCGACAAAATTCCGATTACGCCGACAGGTTCGTGCGTTATCAAATTCAAATGAGTGTTTTCCGATTGAATGAGTTTGTCGGATTCGTGCGCGGTCAGTTCAGCAAAATATCGAAAATTATCAACTGCCCGAAAGATATGTCGTCCGCGAGTTTGCGAAATCGGAACGCCTGTATCGAGCGTTTCGAGCATTGCCAATTCGTCCGCATTTCTCTCAATCACATCTGCAATTTGGAGTAAAACTTTTTTGCGATGCGATTTCAAAGTCTGCGACCAAACGCCGCTTTCAAACGATTTTTGAGCGGAATTGACTGCAAAATTGACATCTTCCGCACTGGCGCAAGCGACCTTTGCCAAAACTTCTTCGGTAGCGGGATTGATGGTTTCAAACGTCTTGCCGTCCGAAGATTTTACAGTTTTGCCGTCAATCACAAGGGGAATCGTTCTACTCAAAAAATGTTCGACTTTATTCATAATTTACAATGTTGTCCAATTTAATAATTTTCAAATTCCGCCATTCGAGAGTTTGCTTCCGCTTAATAGACCTTATACTGAATAACAACCAAGCCCAGAAATAATAATTTATTGCCCGCTAAAAACGCTAAATGACGCTAAAAACGAAGCAAAAGCCGCCAAAATATCTTTTTTTTCGCGCTTTTTCGCGCACTTTCGCGGGCAAATTTCTTATTCGGTTAGGAGTTACGCAGTTGAACGAAAAATCAACAACTTACGAGCCATCTTGAGATTTTTCAATAGCTCTAAGTCTTTTATTTTCAATAAAGTTGTGTTTAACAATGTTTCAACTGCGTAACTCCTATCGGTATAAGGTCTAATGATTATCCGATTTAATTTCAGCAATTATTTTATACCTTGTGTGCAACTTAAAATTCCTTAATTGTCGCGTAGCGACTAACTGACTTTAGCCGTGTAATTTATTGCACGGATTAGATGTAGCATGATTCGTGTCGCGTCAGCGACAACTGATTTTGATTGTTTCAGTCATCGCTGACGCGATGAAAACGGCTTCTTCAACTTGAACGTGCCTTAAAAGACACGCCTAAATTCAACTGGTCGCTCTGCGACAGAAGCGGAATGTTATTTATTTTCAATAGTTTAGTGTTAAAATTAAGTTTCAATTTAAGTTGCACACAAGGTATTTTATATCAAATGAAAAAATTTTGCCTACTTGCTCAAATTGAGGCTCTCGTGCTATAAAATCGCACACGGAGGTTTCTTAGCATGGATAATTTTGAAACATCTCTCAGCAATATTACAATGGCACCTTACATTGTGAAGGGAATGGCTCTGATCGGTGTCAAACGGCGGGCGGGAAGCAATATGTTTCGTCACCAAATCAGCACTTTTGGCATCTTACTCGACTACAAAATTACTGACCCGGTGTTGCTCAAAGCCTCTGTAATCCACGATTTGTTTGAAGATGCGCCAAATATGCCGGGTGTTTCTGAGGACGAAATTACCCAAATTGATGAGGACGGTGTGGCAGTTTATGAACTGGTTATGGAAGTAACCATTAAAATCGTGGACGGAAGGAGAGAGCCAAAATCCGAGTATCTTTTGCGAATTTTGCAAACCGGCAGTGATCGCGCCAAAACCTTAAAACTGGCTGACCGCATCAGCAATATTTTCTCACTTGGATTTGTTAATGATGTCGCCTTTATAAAAAAGTATCTGCAAGAAACCAGAGATTATATTTTGCCTCACGCCAAAAAAGTAAGCCCTGATATGTTTCGAGAGCTTTCAGATTTGGTTGAGAATCGTGAGAAAATGTTAAAACTTCTTCAACCGCCGAGCCTTTGGGGAAGTATTCGGAAATACTTTTTTAACAAGTAAAAAATTTGTAAATGACTCAACAATACCTTCGCCAAATTAAGCAGAAGAAACGGCAGATTTAGCCTGATGAATACTGCCTAGTCTGCCAATCTCTGCCAGTATCTCTTTATTTAATATTGGTTCTGCATTTTTCAGAACCTTTTTTATTATCCAACGCGCGTATTTTGCTCCTCGATAATGCGTTTTCAAATCATTTATTCCGGTCAATTTTTCTTCGCTGTTTTTTAACATTTTGGCACTCACATTGACCATCAGAAATGATAAATTGACCGCATTTTCCACTCCTCTTTGAGTCGTGTTCATAAAATCTTCTAACCCAAAGTGTTGTTTTGCGTCTCGGAAATTGAATTCAATCTGAAATCTCAACGAGTAATATTCGATCAACTTTTCCCATTCCAATTCCTCATCGCTGCTGAACAGCATCACATATCCCACTTTCCGTTTTTTCAAGTCCGTTTTGACTATCACCACCACCTTGAGCGGCATCCCAAAACTTTTGTGCAAGAATACTCCTTGATAATAATTGACAATAATTTGTCCTTCAACTTCTGTTTTCTTCAAATATTTGATCGGCATTGCTTCGTAATTCAGTTGCTCGCCATACTTTCGGGGTGGTCCTTTGGGCTTTTGTTTGCCTTCGTATTTTTCAAATAACGGCGAGTCGCGGCGCAACTTGCTAATCAAATGCAACTCATTTTCTTTTGCCATCAAAACGGCTTGATTGTGTCCAAAATGTCCATCTAGTGCCAGATATTTGACTTTCACAAAGACTCGTAATACTTGAACTAACTTTGACAGTAACTCGTTGATTCACCGGCAACTCCGCCGACAGATTCAACTCATTTTTATTCTTGTTCAAGACTCCTTTGGGTCTCCCTTTGAGTTTTTTCAACGGCTCTTTCTGTTTACTTTTTCTCGCCTTTTTTCGCGGTTTTTTGGTTACTTTTTCCGCCTTGCTTCGCACCGTTTGCTTGACACATAACGGATACGCTTGACGCTTGACCACATCCACCAGAGAAAAAACAAAAAACTCCAAACTCTTGACCACACAACCTAAAACACCGGAAAAGAAACGCCCAATGCCGTGGGTCATTGAGCCGGATTTGGTAACTGTCGTGGCATCTCCCGCCAAAATATATTCGTGAGAAGCCTCAAATAAATGAGTCTGGACAAACTTGACCAACAAATCCAGCCACGGCAAATCGGTGGCAAAAAAGCGTTGGACGGTGCGATAACTGCCGCCATCTTCAGTCCAACGGGAAATCCCTTTCATCGTGACTCGCCCGGTCATCGAGAAAATAGCCTGAACAATAATTGATAATTGCCCCAGCCAAGTAGTGGTCAGAAGTGGTGAACAGCACGCCAATAATGTTAATATTTCCATTGAAATGAACGGGGGTTTTTAGTGTTTAATTTGGTCAAAAATAAATCTACTAAAAGACTCGTTTCATTTCATCTCTTCATTTCAAATTTTCAAATATCTTTTGGCGAAGGTATTGACTCAAGCAACATCTTTTTTAATTTGTCTTTTCCAAACTCTCAATCTTCGGAATCAACGCCATCACGACCAACGCTGAAACAATGTGCATAAACGCGGCAATCCAAAACACAGGGGCGTATGAATGATTTTGCACGAGCCAACCAACCAGCGGCTGAAATAGCATTCCGCCGAAACTTCCTGCCGCGCCCGATAATCCCCAAACAAACGCGACATCTTTTGATTTGAACAAATCAGCGGGAACGGTGAACAATGATGAAGATTTTATTTGAATCGCAAACATCCCAACTGCAATCAAAAACAATGCGCTATACGGCGATTCTGCCGAACTTGCGAGCAAAATAACGGGAACAATCAAGGCTCCAATCCACATTACAATTTTTCTCGAAGCATCGACCGTTCTTCCTTTTTTTATCAAATATCCGCACAACCAACCGCCGAAAATTGCTCCTATATCCGCCGCGAGAAAAGGAATCCAACCGAAATATCCGATGTCTTTAATTTCAAATTTTCGCACGTCCGTCAGATATTTCGGCAACCAAAACACGAAAAAATAAAACGCCCCATCGCAAACAAAACGTCCCAACATCAAGCCCCAAACTTCTTTATATTGAAGGAAATAGTGCCAGGGTTTTGGCGTTTCGATGACACCAACGTCTTCACGGTCAGCCGTTATTAACGCCAATTCTTCATCCGTGATGCGCGAATGGTCTTCGGGTTTGGCATACACAAATTGCCACGCAATCAGCCACAAAAAACCGATTGCCCCCGTCACAACAAAAGCCACTCGCCAACCGTAATAGAAAACTAAAAAAGCCACCACCGACGGAGCGAGAATTGCGCCTAAGCCTGTTCCGGCGTTGATAATGCCGACCGCCGTGGCTCGTTCTTTTTTCGGAAACCATTCGGCAATCGCTTTCAAACCCGCCGGATAATTCCCCGCTTCGCCCACCCCGAGCAAGAAGCGATAAATTGAAAAACTCATCAAACCCTGCCCAAAAGCGTGGAGCATATTAGCGATTGACCACCAAATAATTGAGAGCGAAAAACCTTTTTTTGTCCCGATAATATCAATCAAACGCCCCGAAAAAATCTGCATCAACGAATAGGCAAACAAAAACCAAAATGGTAACCACGAATAGTCTTGATTCGATAAGTTAAATTCTTTGCTAATAATCGGCGCAATCACCGAGAGCGATTGGCGGTCAATGTAGTTAATCGTTGTCGCCAAACAAATTAACCCAATAATTATCCAACGCAAATGCGGAATTTTTTTCATAAATTTTGTTGCCCGCGAAATACGCGAAAAGGCGCGAAAAAAGAAAAGAAAAATTTAGCGTCTTTTAGCGTATTTCGCGGGCAAATCCTTGTATTCGGTTCAAAACCTCATCTGGAACTTTATTTCGCAACGGTTTTACTACATTTTTCCAAGTTGCATCAATCCCCATTTTTGAAGTTTTACTCACACCTTCGGGCAAACTTGGATCGAGCGCCGAACCTTCTAAATCGTCTAAAATCAAGGCATCACGATTCATCTGCGTCCGCGTGGCGATTGCCCACAGGACTTGTTCTTCGTCAAAAATATCAATGTCGTCATTGACCAAAACAATCATTTTTACCCGCCGAAATTGCAAAGTCGCCTGTAAAATTTCGCGGGAAATTTCGCTCGAAACATCGCCAACCGAAATATATGCGTGAAAACGTCTGCCAGAAATTGGCACATAAACATTGCGAATTTTATCGGAAACTTTACGAGCAATTTGGAAAAGTTTCGCTTCAATCATCATATTGTCAGGCACGAGCGAATCCGGCAAACCTGAGCCGTAATCGTGATAAATCGTGTTTTTTCTGTGAGTTACGCAATGCAATTCAAAAATCGGACTCATTGTTTCTTCGCCCATATAGCTCGTATATTCGCCAAAACCGCCTTCTTTTTCCAACAAATTCGGCGGAATAAATCCTTCCAAAATAATTTCTGCATCGGCAGGCACTTTTATTTTGTCTCCAAACAGCTCGGTATTCACTAATCGAACGGGTTCGCCAACAAGTCCGCCCGCCGTTGCCCAATGGCTTTGGGGATAATCGAGTTTTGCCTGTGTTCCAATCGAAACGGCGGGATGATGTCCAATCCAAAACGCAATCGGCGCAGATTCGCCACGCTCCCAAAATTGAACAATATTTTTGCGATTATGCGATGCGAGATACGGAAAATAGCCGAAACGATTTTTTGATTTCACCCAAACTCGTTGAATCGCTGTGTTGTCAACGCCAGTTTCAACGTCATAAGTCGTGGCGTGTGCAGCAGTTAGATATTTTCCCGCATCGGGTTCGTGTTGGGTAAAAATCGGAAAGTTTTCGAGATTTGCGTCATCGCCTTTTAAGATAATTTCTTTGCAAGGTGCATGAGATTTATCAATAATTATCGGTTCAATTCTTTGACTGGCTTTTTCGGCAATTTCGATTGCAGCGTTTTTGTGATTGCTTAATTTTAAGGCTTTCGCAGTAATTTCACGACTTGCAGTGAGGTTTGTAACTGCTTGAAATGGTGAGATTTGTCCATTTTCAAGTTTTGGATTTTCAACTAAAATAATGGGAAATTTCTTTTGTTCCCAAAGCACATATTGTAACGCTGTAATTTCGTGTTTGACGCTCAGAGTTTCAGAAATCCGCAAAATATCGGCTTCGTTTTCCGCCAAAAATGATCGCAAATCTAACATAAAATTTTCCCGCGAAATACGCGAAACACACGAAAAAGAAGAGAGTAAAAATTTAGCGTCTTTTCGCGTTTTTAGCGGGCAATAAAATTAGTGCATTACCAATCCGCCGCTTAAAGAAACTGTCACGCCTGTGATATGTTTCGCCAAATCCGAAGCTAAAAAGAAAACTAAATTGGCGACATCGTCAGCCGTTGCAAGTTCTTTTAATGGAATGCTTTGGCGTAAATCTTCGATACCATCCGCGCCGAATCGTTGAATCATTTCCGTCTCAACCGGACCCGGCGCAATGCAATTTACACGAACACCGTCACTCGCCAAATCTTTTGCCAGATTTTTGGTCAGAGCAATAATTCCCGCTTTTGAACAGGCGTAAGCCGCGCCACTCAAATGCGAACCGCCCGTCAAACCATTGGTTGATGAAAGATTGATGATATTGCCGCGAGATTCTTTGAGACTTGGAATCGTATGTTTGGAAAATAAAAATGCACCCGTCAGATTTGTGTTCAAAACTTTTAGCCAATCTTCCAGACGAGTTTCTTCAACGCGACCTTTGCCAACAATTCCCGCATTATTTACTAAAACATCAATTCGCCCAAATTTATCTAAAGCATTATCAACGCAAGTTTTAACGTCTCGCTCATTGGTCACATCACCCTTTATTTTCAAAAGATTTCCGTGTTCAATTTCTGAATGTTTGAGGTCAAAACCAACCACGCAAGCACCTGAGGCAAGTGATCGTTCGACAATTTTGCTCCCAATTCCGCCCGATGCGCCTGTCACGAGAATGACTTTTTTTTCTAAATTGATTTCAACTGCATTCATAAAATTTCACCACAGAGACACAGAGGACACAGAGTTTTCTAACAAAATTTTTCGTGTCTTTTCGTGTTTGTTCGTGGCTAAATGTCTTCACCCAAAACAATTGAGCGGTGCATTCCCGACAAAAATGCCCAACGTAATTGTCCCGAAGCGCGAACTGCACCGATGGCTTTTTCTTGCAATTCGGTGGTGGTTGAATATCTTTCAGCAATTTCCAGCCCAACGTGCGCGTGTTCGGTATCGCCTTCGATATGGACATGGAAAAATTGGAGTTGGCTATCGTCAAAACCCATTTGATGCAAACGCTCGACATACATTGGATAAAGTGTTGGAAGTTGTCCTTCGAGTCCAACCATAATTCCCGCCGCCGCTTCCGCCAAAGTCCGATGCGAAACCAATTCCCAAATCCAAGACCGCATCGCCCTTGTGGTTGGCAAAATTTCCCCGCGCAGTTCTGCCGTCATTGCAAATTGGCGATCAACACCGCAATATTGGGCAAAATCCAGCAGTAAATCGGGATGCCGACCTTTCGGGTCTTCTTCGCCAAGCAAATTTTCGAGCATATGCGTCCGCGCATCCAAATCCGGCAGACGCGAAAACAAAATTGCAAATTGTTGTGCAATCGGCTCAATGTAGTAATAATGTTGAATCGCCCACAGCCCAATTTGCTTTTTGGTTAATTCTCCATCAACCCAAGCCTGTGTGAACGGGTGCATCCCGCTGTGTGTTGGTTTGCGTGCTTCTTCTAATTTTCTTTGAAATTCTGAATTCATAAATTATTTGATTGGTAAAGTGTCTAATTCTACGCTGATCCATTTTTGTTCCGTAAATTCTTCAACCGAATATTTTCCGCCACTTCGTCCGATGCCTGACAACCCGTAACCGCCGATTGGAGCGAGCGCATTTGATTGAAAAGGATGCGTGCCGATATGAACCGAACCGGCTTTGATTTGACGTGCCGCCGTAAAACCTTTTTGGACATCATTCGTCAAAATTCCCGCACTCAAACCATAATCCGAATCATTGGCAAATGCAATTCCTTCGTCCAAATCTTCAATTATTGTAACACTTACAAGCGGAGCAAAACTTTCTTCACACCACGCCAGACTGTTTTTCGGCGGATTCAGCAAAACGGTTGGAGCATAACGCAAACCTTCTAAAACTCGTCCGCCTGTCAATAATTTTGCACCCTTCCCAACCGCATCTTTGACGTGCAATTCAACCTTTTCAATCGCCCTTTGATTGATTAAAGTGCCGTAAAATGTGCGTTCATCCCGTAGATCTCCGAGGAAAAGTGATTCGGCTTTTTCGACTAATTTCGTGCAAAATTCGTCCCCAATTCCTTTTTGCACCAACACGCGAGAATTTGCCATACAGATTTGACCCGAATGCGTAAAAATTCCTTCGGCAGCAATGTCGGCTGCTTTTACAACATCAAAATCATCCAAAATTATCAGAGGATTTTTTCCGCCGAGTTCTAATTGCAGATGCTTCATTCCGTTAATCGCTTGTTTTCCAACAATTTGCCCGGTCGTAGTCGAACCCGTCAAAGCCACGCCGCGAACTTTCGGATTTGTAATCAACGCCTCGCCGATTTCGTGACCATAGCCGTTGACGATATTCAAAACGCCATCAGGCAATCCGGCTTCCGACAAAATTTTGGCAAATTCGAGGGCAATTAGCGGAGTTTCTTCCGATGGTTTTACAATCACCGTATTCCCCGCCGCGAGTGGAAACGCGACCATTTTTGCGAGCAGAGCCAGCGGAGCATTAAACGGCACGATGCAAACGACCACGCCAATCGGTTCACGAATCACAAAAGTCATCCGTGTCGGGCGTTCATTCGGCATCGTTTCGCCATACAGCCGAGTTGCTTCACCCGCCCCCGCCCGTAACAGACGAGGCGTGTAACCCGTTTCGTATCTTGCTTTTGTAATGCACGAACCGCTTTCATCAATCAAAATATCGGTGAGATTATTGGCTTTTTGCTCCAAAGCATCTGCACATTTCAGCAAGATTTTTTCACGTTCCCAAGCCGCGAGATTTGCCCAATTTGGAAAGGCTTTTTGCGAAGATTCAATCACAATGTCAACATCTTCGGCGTTTGAACGTGCAACATTACCAAGTGTTTCGCCTGTGAATGGATTCAAAACTGCGAACGTGTCGTTTGTTTCGATCAATTTTCCGTCAATGAAATTCATAAAATTGCTCGGAATTTCGTTTGGAGTCCAGCCTTTAGGCTGTTTATTCTCAACAGTTAGCATGCTAAAGCGTGGACTCCATACGCTTAAATTCTATCGCTTAACATCGCCGTTTTCAATAGATATTCTCTAGCTTTCACCGTGTCACTCGCTGCTTCGCGTAACTCTCGATTGCGTTTCTGGCGTTTTTCTTCATCGTTGGCGGAGAGATTTTTGTAGTTTTCGTCAGTCGTAGCTTGCACCATTTTGACGGCGACTTTTTTGCGGATTTCGGCGTATTCGTCCAACAAATTTTTGCTTTCGCCGTTCAAAACTGCAACCAGATTTTTCGCCAACATTTGTGAATCGTGGATGCCGGAATTCATTCCCATTCCGCCGGTTGGATTATTGATGTGTGCCGAATCTCCGGCTAAAACTGTTCGCCCAACGCGGAATTTTTCGGTGATTCGTTGGTGAACGTGATAAGTCGAAACTGCTTTTATATCATAACTTAGCTCGGTTTGGAGAAAATTGGCGATACGAATTTTGACGTTTTCGAGTTGTTTCGCTTCGTCAGCATTTTCTTCGGGATTTAAGCCGAAAAACGAGGCGAACTGTGTCAGGCAAAGTCATAATTATCACCCATTCTTCGGGGTCAAAAATATACGCCACAGTTCCCATATTCGGAAAAATTCCGTTCAAATTGGCATTTGTCGAAACGAGCAAAAATCGGTCTTCGTAGGTTTTTCCGTCGAAACCGAGTTGCAAATTTTCGCGAACTTTCTAAAATGCTCCGTCGCAGCCGATAAGATATTTGCAATGATATTCAGCTTCGCCATCGGGCGTGTTAGCAATGACTTTGACATAAGATTCATTCTGCTCGGCACGCACAAACTCCTGATTAAACAACACCTTACCGCAATTGGTTTGCTCAATATGCTTCAAAATAATTCTCGTTACAGTGCTTTGCGGACATTGAAAACGGAACGGATATTTCGTATCGTTTTCTATAATTTTATAAGGAAAATCCGCGACAAGCTCGCGTGTTTGGCGTTCCCAAAACTGCAAACTTTCGATTCGCAATCCGTTAGCTAAAATGTCTTCGATGATGCCGATTTCGTCAAAAAATTCGAGTGTTGGCGGATGAATCGTGCTGGCTCTCGCTTCGTGGCTGAGTTCGTTCAACTTTTCTAAAACGATAACAGATACCCCATTTCGGGCGAGTGCGAGTGCGAGCGACATTCCAACGGGACCTGCACCGGAAATTATGACATCGCATTCGATAGGTGTTTGGAGATTTCGGATTTCAGATTTCATTCTTTTAGTAAATGTTATAAAGTTAATACAAATGTTAAAAAAAAACAACCGAAAAGTTTGACAATTATAACAAGTTCCAGTAATTTGTTATTAACTTAAGACAAATTTCAAACAATGGGAGATTTATGCTAAAAAACTTTTGGTATCCGATTGAATTCGCCAAGGACGTATCAATAAAACCTAAGCGTGCAAAGGTTTTAGGGCAAGATTTAGTAGTCTATCGGACTGAATCGGGAACGGCACAGGTGATGTCTGATTTGTGCGTGCATCGCGGCGGGGCGTTGTCCGGCGGTTGGGTGGAAAAAAATTGTGTCGTCTGTCCGTATCACGGTTGGCAATACGAAACCAACGGTCAATGTGCAAAAATTCCCGCGAATTTCGACAATGTTCCGATTCCGAAACGTGCCAGGGTTGACGCATATCCGACGCAGGAAAAATATGATTTTGTGTGGGCATTTCTTGGTGATTTACCAGAAGAAGAGCGTCCGCCTTTGCCCGATCTTCCACATCACGGCGATCCGCAATTTAAGCAGATGACCGGCGAGTATCATTGGAATGTCAACTATGAACGATCGCTTGAGAATTCGGCTGATATTGCCCACGCACCGTTTGTCCACGGCGATGCTTTTGGCAATCGTGACAAACCGCAAGTTCCTGATTATGAGATAGTTTACGGAGAATATTCTGCCGAAGCAACGGTTACGCTTGAGCCACCGCCACCGAAAGGAATTTGGGGAATGTTTGCCAAAAAAGATCGTCCGGGTGTCAAAACCCGGGCAGGTTTTTATATGCCCAATGTGACGCTTTTGGAAGTTACATTGCCGATTGGTTTGATGGTTTTGCTCAATTTTCACATTCCGGTTGACGAATTTAATACGGTCGTAAAATGGATAAATTTACGGACATTTTTTAAAGGAAATTGGGCTGACGGAGACGCTCGCAAACGAGTTGATAAAATTTTTGGACAAGACAAAGCTGTTTTGGAAGAAGTTCGCCCCGAAATTTTACCGTTCGATATTGCCGCCGAATTGCACGTTAAATCGGACGCAATCCAAATCGCTTATCGCAAAATGCGTAACAAATATATCGAAATGGGCTGGGGAATTGATTCGCACAAAATTCAATCCGAGCTTTCCGGGCGAACATTTACCGTTATTCCATCGCCCACTCGTAGGGAAGTCCCCGAACTCGCCAATGCCTGGGTGATGAAGCAAGTTCCGACGACGAAAGAAGTAGATTCAGATTCTGTAAATTAGAAGAAGTTTTCACCACAGAGACACAGAGATCACGGAGGTTTTAAGAAAATTTTTTAGTAACTCTTGTGTTCTCTGTGCCTCTGTGGTGAGTAAAAAATATGACTTTAGCAGCAGATTTAGCCTTTTCAACTTTAGATAAACTTCGTGAACGCTTGAGTTTAACGGAAGTTAATAATATTCCATTAACTTCGCCGATGATGCCAGAACCGGTCGGGAGTGTGCGAATTTTTTCGGGTGAAAAATTGTCGAAAGCGGTTTATATCGGGATGTCGGTTCCGTTTATCAAACTTGATTCGCATATGGTTTTTGCGTTTACCAAAACCGATTCGGCGATTCCGCATTTTACGCTTGATTCGGTTAATAATGATACGACTTATGCCTTTCATCTCGACCTGATTCCGCGTGTGGATTTGGGTGCGAACCTTGAATATATTGATGCGGTTTATGGTGATTTAAGTCGAAGAATTTGAAAAAGCTGGACAGATTGAAGGTTTAACCAAAGCACATTTGAACCCGCGACAATTAGCGGTGATGTCGCCTTGGATGTTGGTCAATCGAGCCGAAGCCGAAGCGTTCAAAAAAATTGGCGATTCGGTTGA
Organism: Pyrinomonadaceae bacterium; assembly: GCA_963779235.1. Lineage (GTDB taxonomy): Bacteria > Acidobacteriota > Blastocatellia > Pyrinomonadales > Pyrinomonadaceae > JAIBCC01. Next base: position 356,938 of record CAVZXI010000032.1, on the reverse strand, counting down.
TTTTTACTTGAACCATTGGTTTTCATTGGTCGAAAACGGCATCAGAGAAGATATTACGAAACAATTTTCGCCCGAAAATTTAGCTGAACGCGACCGCAAAAATCGTGAAATAATTTTCAATCCCGATGTTGATAAAGTTTGGGCGCAAGTTGATAGATTAGTTGGAGCAGAAATGTCGGCAAAAATGCGTGAAATTTTGAAATCTCAAAAATTTAAGAAAAATATCCACAGATTCACACAGATAAACACAGATTTTTATGATGTTTTTCGTGAAATTTCTTGTTTGTTCGTGGCTAAAAATGTATGAAAATCACAATTTTCGGAAGCACAGGCGGAACAGGTAAAGAACTGGTAAAACAAGGCTTAGAACTTGGTTACGAAGTGACTGCATTTGCCCGAACTCCTGCAAAATTGGACGAATTCAAAAACGAAAATCTGAAAATTGTGCAAGCGGATGTTTTCAATTATGAAGAAGTTGAAAAAGCAATTATTGGACAAGATGCGGTGCTTTCGGCATTGGGAAATCCGACTTTAAAAGTTGATAACACGACTTCGGAAGGCACACGAAATATTATTAAAGCGATGCAAAAAAATGAGGTTAAGCGTTTTGTTTGCGAAACTTCGCTCGGCGTGGGTGATAGCCGCGAACAATCGGGATTTTTCTTTTCCAAAATCATTATCCCAACGCTTTTGAAAAATGCGATTGCTGATAAAGAAATTCAGGAGCAAATCATTCGCGGAAGCGATTTAGATTGGATAATTGTTCGTCCAGGCGGCTTGAAAGATTCGCCGAAAACTTCAAAATATCGGGCAGGTTTGGACAATTCAATTTCGGGAAATATTTCACGGGCAGATGTGGCGGAATTTATGTTGAAGCAGATAAATTCGGATGAGTTTTTGCGGAAATCACCCGTAATTTGTTATTGATTTAAGCTATAAGCTGTCAGCGTTATGCTTTAAGTGAAATAATCCGACAAAACGTAGAACAGGCTATTATCCTGTTTTAACAGACTAACAGTCTGTTTTACATTTTTTCATCAAAATCTATTGTCGGATTTAATTTTCAAAGACCATTAGGCTGAAAATCCGTAATTTATTCAAATAGTTAGTTTAGAAGTAAGACAGCCTAAAGGCTGGACTCCATACTTAAATTTATGAGTGATAAGTACCATCAAATTGGCAAAAGAGTATCGAAGGCGAATGGCACGGACAACCTTCGATTTTTGAACCCGACGGAACGCACGTTGGGTGGAATAAAGTTTATCGGCAGTCCGCAAATATTGACGGCAAAACGCTTTACACGATGAACACGAAATTGGACGCAACGGGCGAACTTCGTTCGCGGATGGAGTTTGCGGATTTTGCGTTTGGCGTGATTGATTCGGACAATGACCGCATATATTTGGGACCTGATTTTATCGGTTCGGGGCAACCTTTCGGGGCGTTGGTTGATGCGATTTATTATTCTCCAGCGTGGACGGGCGAACTTCGGACGATGGTTCATATCGTCAACGGCGATCTGCAAGTTTATTCGAGTTTGATTTATGATGGTCCGACTATTTATTGTGTTTTCAACGGTTTATACCAAGTTGCGTTTGATTATCACGAAAACGAAGCAACGCGAAAACGAATTGATTCATTTGTTGAATCTGAAAAAATTAACGGCAATAAACAGTATCAATTAAGTGCGAAACAAGCTGGAGTTTGGACAGGCGAAATGGAAGTTTATGACCATAATCAACAAAAAGTCGGCACAAATAAAGTAACGATTCATCATAAACCTTTGACGCTTTTACGAGCCGAACAGACTGTCGAAATCGAAGGCGTAATCAATCGCAAATATACTTTTAATCGTTATCGCAACGGCAACAAACAAACCTTTGAAGGTCCGCAAGTCTTTGGAAATTCAATCGGTTACGGTCGTGCGTTATACACCACGCAACATATTCACGGAGAAGCAACAAAAATTCGTGGACGGGAATTTCAAATTGACGATGACTTTACGATGTCGGTCGTTTGGGAATTTCACAAGTCGAATAAATTAGAATATATGACGTTTGGCGTGCTGAAATGGCAAGCTACAGAAGATGTTTTGACACCAAATTTCGGAGGATAATTATGAACAACCCAATCAATAAATTTCACGGTTTAGTTAAAAATATTGTGATGGCGTTTGCCGCCGTTATGATTATCTACTTTGGCGGAAGCTGGCTTTTTGGTCGTGAATTTTCAACTTTTGACAAGATTTTCTTTATTGTTTTTTCAGGTGTAGTAACTCTGCAATGGCTTCTTGGGTTAATGAACTTGGGAATTTCAATTACGCAAGAAGGCTTTCAACCCAAATGGCAAGTTGAGCATTTAATCTGGACATCCCTCGCCGTTGGCTGTTTGCACGGTTCAAATAATATTCCGGCGATGGAAAATATTTCACGCTTTGCAATTTTGTTGGGAATGACTTTTTTATGTTTTTTCTTAATCGGAGTTGCGATTTGGCGGATGAAAGCTACCAAACCCGTTGAACTGTCAACTACTTAATGTCAAATAAAAACCGAAAATTCCTATTCATCGGCTTGAGTGATGGCGTGAAGCCTTCAAATCTCGCAACGCATTATTACGCCTCGCTTTTTGGGTTGTCGTTATTTCTCTTTTTTGGAGTGATTCAGCCGTTTGTGATGACAACTTTGCTGAGAATTCCGCAAGACCAACAAGGCGGAATTACCGGTAAACTTGGCGTTTTGAACGAATTAACGCTCCTCATTTTAACGCCGCTTTTCGGCGTTTTATCAGACAGAATCGGACGCAAAATCATCTATGTTTTCGGTTTTGTGATGATTGGAATTGCCGCGATTCTCTATACTTTTCTTGATACGCCAACCGAACTTTACCTTTTCCGAGTGGTTACTGCGATTGGTTCAGCCGCAATTTCGGGAATGTTCGCCACAGTAATCGCCGATTATGTAATTGACCGTGATCGTGGAAAAGGCACTGGTTTAATGGGCTTTTTCAATGGTTTAGGAGCAATGTTCGCCGTCTTAGTTTTGCTCGGATTACCAACATTTTTCAGCAAACGAGGTTACGAATTTTCGGCAAGTTTGGTGCTGACATTCTACATCGTTTCTGGCATTGCGTTTTTTCAGCTCAGTAATTTTAATGCTCGGAATTAAAGGCGGAATTGTCTCGCAAACTGCTGAAAAGACAAGTTTTGTATCATTAGCGAAAGAAGGATTATTTGCCGCGAAACATCCTGCGATTTTGTTGGCATATCTCGCGGCTTTTGTTTCACGTGGAGATTTGGCTTTAGTTGGTTCATTTTTAACATTGTGGCTCAATAAATATGGCATCGAACAGCGGTTTGAGCGAAGCTGACGCAGCAAAACAAGTCGGAATTACGATTGTAATTGTGCAATCTATCGCACTTTTTTCCGCACCGATTGTTGGAATTATGGCGGATCGTTTGAATGCGATTGTCGCGGTTGTTATTGCCGCAATTTTCGCCGCGATTGGTTACAGTTCGTTGTTTCTAATTGAAAATCCGTTCGGAACAAATATGAAGTTTGCTCTGATTTTAGTCGGATTTGGCGAAATTGCGGGCGTTATTACCTCACAAGTTTTAATCGCAAAGTATGCACCAAAAGAGATTAGAGGTTCAGTTATTGGATTTTTCGGATTGTGCGGAGCGTTAGGAATTATGACCGCTTTTGCCGTTGGCGGTTATCTTTTTGACCATTGGACAGAATCTGCACCGTTCCTTTTATTTGGAATTTTTGGCGTAATTGTCGCTATTTTTGGCTTGACAATTCGCAACAAAGTGAAGGTAAAAACTGATATGAAAACAGTTATCGTGACAGGAAGCACACGCGGAATCGGTTTTGGATTGGCAAACGAATTTTTGAAACGCGGTTGCAAAGTCGTCGTATCGGGCAGAACTCAAGAAGCGTGCGACAAAGCGATTTCGCAATTATCCGCTAACCACAATCCAGAAAACATTTTCGCTGTTCCTTGCGATGTGACAAATTATGAGCAGATGCAGAATCTTTGGGATAAATCGGCGGAAAAATTTGGCAAAATTGATGTTTGGATCAACAACGCAGGAATTTCAAATGCTTACGTTCCATTTTGGGAAGTGTCGCCCGAAACCATTAAGAATGTTACAGATACGAATATGCTTGGAGCGATGAACGGCTCGCACGTTGCACTCAAAGAAATGATAAAGCAAAGTTCGGGCGAACTTTATAATATGTATGGATTCGGCTCAGATGGACGCAAAGGCGACGGGCTAACTCTTTACGGTGCAACTAAATACGGCTTGAAATATCTAACCGAAGCCTTGACCAAAGAAGCCAAAGATACGTCTGTTAAAATCGGAAGCCTTTCGCCTGGCATTGTCATCACCGATTTGTGGGACGACCTTTACGAAGGAATGCCCGAACGCAAAGAAAAATCGAAAAAAATTGTCAATATTTTAGGCGATAAAGTCGAAACTGTCACACCATATTTAGCCGAACAAGTTTTGCAAAACGACAAAACAGGTGCAAAAATAGCTTGGCTGACGGGCGGAAAAGCCTTTTGGCGATTCGCTACGGCGGCTTTTAATAAACGAAATTTGTTTGAGGACTAGAGCTAGAAAGAAGAAATTGAAGGAGGCTAAGATTATTTTATGACAAAAATTGCAATAGCATCATGCTGTAAGATTAGCGGACAAAAAAGTGTGCAAGATCAAACCGCTTGGCAGGCGATGGAAAATGAACAACCTGACCTAGTTTTATTGCTAGGTGATAATGTGTATATGAAGCAGACGGGTCTGAGATGGCAGTTAGACCAACTAGAAGAGCAATATGAAAAACAATTTGCAGAACCGCATTTCGCTTCGCTTCTTGAAAAAACGCCATTTATGGGAACTTGGGATGATCACGATTTTGGACCGAACGATTCCAGAGGAGATACCGATAGAGACCGCCCCTTTCGAGATCGCTCCCGAGACCTTTTCCATCGTTTCATGGCTAATTCTATCAACAACAACCGACCTGAAGTATATTGTTCCCATGTAATAAACGATGTGAAAGTCATTTTGCTGGATTCGCGGTATTATCGAACTGATTTGCGTCAGACAAACCCAACCATTTTAGGACAGAAACAAGAAGATTGGCTATGGCGTGAACTCGACCACAACCACCGCTACACAATAGTTGGATGTGGAACCGCTCTTGAATTAGGAGGGGAACGTGATAAATGGAGTGCTTATCAAGATGCCTACGCCCGATTACTAGAAAAACTTAAACAAGTATCAAGACTTATTTATGTCGCTGGTGATATTCACATGAATACTTTCAAAAAACACGAGAGTTTTTTTGAGGTTATATCTTCTGGGATTGGTCGCTTGGAAAACGGAAAACCGCTTAATAATTACGGAATAATTGAATTTGACGAATCTTTAGTAAATGTCAGGCTACGCGGAACACACACAAAGACTAAGCGAATTCAAACAAGCACTTGGACACTTGGATAATTAAAACTGTGTAAAACGAAATTTGTTTGATGATTAAATTTTTACAGATTGAAAATTTACAAATTTTACAAATTTTTATCATTCCTTTAACCATTGCTTTTTCAAAATATGCCACACTCGATTGTATCGAGAGGGATTTCTATTCTTCTCAAAACAAATATTGAGGAAGGCTATGAAAAAATTTATTGTCAAGGTTTTATTTATTTCATTATTTTTTATCGGTTTGGGTGCAATGGTTAAACAAATTGTGTTTTTTTTCCACGATGATAGAAAAATCTTTGTGAAAACAATTGAATTAGGAGGGTCTAAACCGATGATTAGGGTTGTCAAAAAAGTGCAAACCAAAGAATCGTCAATCCGATCCATTAGTTTTAATCAACCGAAGGAGGGCGATTGCAAAATAATGCTTCTATTACCTGTTAGTTTCGACCATCAATAGAGATTATTTGAAATAACTATCCACGAAGTTTCACGAAGCCAACAAGAAGTTTTTTCTCTTTGTTTCGCTAGCTTATTTGCTTTTGGACATCACAATTTGGAACATTTTCTTTCCTTAAATCTTTCTGCTTCATCAAAATGGGTCAAGTCCGAATAATTCGACAAAATGCGCTGTAAAAAGCTGTCTGGCGAGTAATCTTTTGTATTCCGCCGAGCCTCGCACATCAGAAATCGGTGCAATTTCGGTTTGCAAAATCTCGTTTGCTTCGGCGATTGTGGTTGGGTTAATTTCTTTTCCGCTTAAAAATTCCGAAGTTTTTCGCAAATATAAAGGCGTGGCAAAAACTCCTCCGACAGAAACGTGAGCATTGATAATCGACTGGCGCATTCGCTGACACAGAGGCTACTGATAAAGCAATCGCGGTATTGACCGAAGCGATGTCTAAATATGTGCGTTTGCAGACTTTTTCAAAATTAAAATGCGTAAAGTTTTTGGCAAAGCGAATCGTTTGGATAAATTCATCGTCCGATTTCGCCAGAGTTTTGTAGCCTAAATATAAATCTTTGAGCGGTAAAATACGCCCCGAATTAAATTCAATTTCTGCATCCAAAGCTAAAAACCAAGCCGTCATATCGCCAATTGGCGAAGCATTGACAAAATTCCCTGCGAGCGTTGCCATATTACGAATCGGGGTTGATGAAATGAGTTTTAAATGTTTGTAAAGATTTGGAAATAAACGATTAAAGATTTGTGATTCGAGCAAATCCGTGACTACGACAGAGGCTCCAACTTCAACTTGATGCTCAGTTTCCGAAATCGTTCGCAATTCGTCATCAAACAAAATATGACTTGCTTCCGCATAAACCATTTCTTCGTGTTTTTGGACATACAAATCAGTTCCACCGGCTACGATTTTTGAATTGTTAATTGTTAATTGTGAATGGTTAAATGATTGATTAATCGTTGAAAGCCTTTCCCGAATTTGAGAAAAATAAGATGGAACAGTTTCATTTTTCAACGCAGAAACTAGAGCATTTTCTTCATTAACAATTAACAATTTATCATTAGCAATTATCTCGCATGCTCGCTCAATAGACTTGTAACCCGTGCATCGGCAAATATTTCCATCAATTGCCGAAACTGCGGATTCTTTCGTTTTCGGCGAATCATCAAGACAAAAATTCGTCAGCGACATCACAAAACCAACCGTGCAAAATCCGCATTGCGTTCCCGATTCGTCAACCATCGCTTGTTGAACCGGCGTGAGTTCATTATTTGGTCGGTTGATTCCTTCGACTGTGACAATATGTTTTCCGTTTGCATTCGCAATCGGCATCAAACACGAAGTCATCGTCCGGTATTTCACCAAATCCCACTTCAATTCACCAACCAAAATCGTGCAAGCCCCGCAATCGCCTTCTCGACAACCGATTTTTGTGCCTTTCAAGTTTTTGTGATAACGCACAAAATCCAAAACGGTCGTGCCGATAGGCAAATCGGTTTCGATAGTTTGATTGTTCAAGATAAATTTAATCATCAAATTGATAATTGATACTTGATAATTGATAATTTGTGGCTTTTATTTTCCATTGTCAATTTTCAACTATCAATTTTTAGAACTTTCTAATCAACACAACGCCAATCGTAATAAAAGTTGCGCCAAGAATCCGCCATAAGTTGATTGGTTTTTCGGGAACACCAAGAAACCCGAAATGGTCTAAGAATAATGTAATCAACATTTGACCTGCGATTATCAGGCTAAACGTCAATGCTACGCCAATTTTCGGAACTAATATTACCGCCGATGCTACGAAAAATGCCCCCAAAATTCCGCCGAGCCAGGCAATCAGTGGAGCATTTTTTGCATTTGCCAGATTTCCCAATGGAATACCGGTTGCCAAAATATACAAAAACAGAGCCAGCGTTCCGACTGCAAACGAAATAAATGCCGACAAAATCGGGCTTTCCACATAATCCGCTAATTTGATGTTAATCGCGGCTTGAGTTGGCATCATCATTCCCGCCAAGATTGCTAAAATGATGAAAAAATAAGTGTTGAAAAATTGATTCATTGATTCATTGATTCATTGATTCATTGTCCGATTGATTTTTAATGATTCAATCAAAAATGATTCAATGATTCAATCCTAATACTCTGTTTTGTCCAACTTATTTGCCCAATTCTCAAACACCCTTAGACCTTCCTCACGCAAAAGGCTTTCGGTTTTGATGTGTCTTTCAGCAATCGGGCGTTCAATTTCTTGGTAAATAAAATCATCGTCAAACCCAATCTTCGCAGCATCATCTTTATTGCAAGCGTAGAAAATCTGAGCGGGGCGCGCCCAGTAAATCGCTCCGAGACACATCGGACACGGTTCACAAGAAGTGTAAATTGTGCAATCGGTTAGTTGAAAATCTCCGATTTTTTCGCAAGCCTTGCGAATTGCCATAATTTCAGCATGAGCCGTTGGATCATTGTTAGAGGTGACACAATTATTCCCTTCACCAATAATTTCACCATCCTTGACGACAATTGCGCCAAAAGGTCCGCCGACATTGGCATCAATTCCCTCTTGCGCCAATTCGATTGCCCGGCGCATAAAATTTACATCTTGTTCTGTCATATCAATTTATCCACGAAGTTTCACGAAGGAATCACGAAGGAAAACTTCGTGTAATCTTCGTGTTTCTTGGTGGATGAAACTTATTGAAAATCCCGAATATCTCGAAACGGCTTATCTTTATCTTTTCAAATCCCGAATCTTCAATCAGCGAAACGGTGCTAAAATCTATTGACTTCGTTAAAATCAGAGATGTTGGGAGAACCGCATCAGCCTTAAACCTAAGATATGCCTCGTAATACTCTTTAGAATCTTTACAGATCGGATCATGAACTAATTTACACCGGCTTGGATAGGTCGGATCAACCGAAGTCAGATAATTGCTAAACTTTATCATTTCTTCATCTGATATTTGAATTTTGTATTTCTCGCGCAAAGTATCGCGGATTTTTTCATCCTTAAAACTAATTCGTTCTCCTTGCAAAACTCTTAAAGTATCCAAATTATGTAAATAATCATTGTTCCATTTATTGTTATGATCGGCATAACCCGCTTTCTTCATCCGGTTCAAAACATCTTCAAACACAATAATTGCAGAGCGTCCTTCTTCCGTTCCTCTAACTCGGATTACATTATTGTCAATCAGCCCCGCTAAATAAAATGCGGTTAAAAAGTCAGAGGCTAGATCAATATCCTCCTCGCGTTCTGGATGGTAACGATTCGCAATCTCAGCTAAAGCCGGCAATGATTGATTGCCATCCTTCATCAGATAATCAAAAATCACCTCGCGTTGGTCACGACCGTTTGTGTAGTTAGCGATGCCATCGCCTCGATGATAATTCATCTCTTTGAGATATTCATCAACTCTTTGAGCTGGGGTAATGGCTGCGAGTTCAACTTCCGACTTATGGCGATAATCCTTTTCCCCTTCCCGAAATAAGACAGGTCGCAAGGCAAGCAATAATCTGCCGGCTTTCACACCTTTACATTTTTTTGTTTTACAAATCAGGAAATCCTCTTCACTGAGAAGCATCTGGCGCGATTTGTCCTTATCATAGAGGCTTATAAAACCTAAATAGCCGGGAATGCTTTGTGGAGCTTTGGATTTCGCGGGTTTTGCTTGTTGCCAGAATGACGCTGTCGTAAATAGATTGTCATAGACCTTCGGCTTCAATTTCTTTTTAATATCAAACTTTGTATCTTCAATCTTTTCCCAGTAATAGGCATGATCTTTTGTGCGAATTAGCCACATTGTCGAATGTTCACCGGCATGAGCGAAACTAGCATATTCAATTAGAACGGAGGAAACCATTGGCTCGCCTTGCCAATCCGAAATCCATTTTTTTGCAGGCGACTGATAATCTTTAGCCAGCCATTTCCATATCCAGTCCTTAGAACCAATCTTATTTGCTTTGAGAACGGATGAATACGTCAAATCCCAACCTAACGGGCGATTCGACTCTTGAGCGAAAACCGGCAGACACAATAAAACTATCGCAATAATCAGATTTGTGATTTTAATCGACATCAGAGCCTCCACGTTAGATTTATTCCATTTGGGTTCCAAACGAATAGTTTAGCTTTAACAAAAAATCCTAATTTACTGAAAATCCCGAATATCCTCGAAATGGCTTATCTTTATCCGTAAAATCGGGACGATAATAATACGATGCCGATTCGTATTCTTGCAAGAAACCGTTTTCAAAACCTAATTCTTCCAATGATTCAACCGCCTTGAAAACCATTCTCTTTCCGAAATTCGGCGCGAAAGTAAAATGTATCGCGAATCGGTGGCGGCTTTGTTGGTCGCGTAATATTGCGCCATCAAACTTATTGCAACCTTTGGCGATAATTCATTTTGTATCCAGCGCAGATTTTCTTCGATTCCGGCTAAATCGTTGGGCAAAACGAGCAGTCGAATCAAAAGCCCTCGTTTCAATAAACCGTTTTCGTCATAAACTAATTCATCGCCCATTTGCCGAAACATTTCTTTGATTGCTAGGCGGGCGTGGGTTGTGTAAGCGCGAACTTTGGAATATTCAAAACCCGCCTCGATCTTCGGCATATTTCAAATCGGGCAAATAAATATCAACAATTCCGTCCAATAATCTCAAAACTTCAACCGAATCGTAAGCGTTTGTATTATAAACAATTGGAAGTTTTAAGCCTTGTTTCGCCGCAAGCAAAATTCCGCGCGCCATTTGCGGGACAAAATGCGTCGGCGAAACAAAACCGATGTTGTGACAACCTTTCGCTTGCAATTCCAACATCATTTCCGACAATCTTTCGTGCGAAATTTCGTTCTTTTTCTGCGTTTTCCACGTTTGCGAAATCTGAAAATTCTGGCAATAAACACAACGTAAATTGCAGTTGCCGAAAAAAATATTGCCTGCGCCGTTTGTCCCACTCAAGGCAGGTTCTTCGCCAAAATGTGCCGTATAACTTGAAACAATCGGCAATCGTCCCGAATAACAAGCAGCAATTTCGTCTGCTAAACGATTGTTTCCGCAATCTTTCGGACAAATGGTGCAGGATTCAAGCAGTTTTTCGAGCGCGATTACTCGTTCTTCCAATTCGCCTGTGCGATAAAGTTCTAAATATTTCGGCTCAATCATCAGTCTTTCGTTTTCTCGATACTTTCGTCAATGCTTTTGGTGTATTTAGCAATAATTTCTTTCGGCGCAACAGTTTTTGCCAGACTCCAAGTAAAATCCATTTCAACATTGATGGTTTGTGTCGCCATTCTCGTTTCGCGGAGCATCAGCATACTTCCCCAAAAGAGAAAAATAATGCCGACAATTCCAACCGGAATCGGGATTAAACGATAAGTAGGAAAAAAAGCCGCTCCGGCAATCGTCACACTGGTTAAAATAAAAAAGCCTAACCCGTAATAAAATGCGGACATCGCTTTTTGCAAAATGCGCGAACGCGTGGTTACTTTATCCAGCAGATTAACGATTGTCTCCAAGCGTTTATCATAAAGCGAAATCGTGGTCTTATCTTCAATCATTATCAATTCGCTCAGACGCTTTTCAAGTTCGCGCACACGGTCAACTACCCGCCCAAGTCTGGTCGAAGTGGAAAGCACCAACGAACCTGTCGCCGAAATCAACAAAGTTGGTGTAACCATCGCCGTTAAAAATTCGATGGTCGAATTGAGCGCATTTGGATTGACGTTTATTAAATCGCCTGAAAACATAATGAGTTTATTTTAACGCAAAGTGGCAAAGACAGTAAGAAGCAAAGTTTGTTTTATTGAATTTCACTCGTTGCGCCCTTGCACCTTTGCGGCTTTGTGTTAAAAATTGACTTTATGCAAAAAGGAACTGTTAAAATCTTAAACCATACAAGCCAAGTTCTGAAAAACAATCCGCTTGGCGATAAATTTGAACGCGAAATTTATGTTTATCTTCCGCCCGATTATGACGAAGAGAAACGATTTTCCGTCGTTTATTGTCTGACCGGATTTACCGGACGCGGAAAAATGTTGCTCAACGATTCTGCCTTTACGCCAAATTTAGCCGAAAGAATGGATAAACTCATTTACGAAGGTAAAGCAAAACCGATGATTGTCGTGATGCCGGATTGTTTCACCCATTACGGCGGCTCGCAGTATATAAACTCAACTGCAACAGGGAATTACGAAGATTATTTAACGGATGAATTAGTTCAATTTGTGGACGAAAACCTCTGCACAATTGCCAACAAAAATGCACGGGCGGCGATGGGAAAATCTTCGGGCGGATACGGGGCTTTGATTTTGGGAATGCGTCACGCTGATAAATTTGGCTTGATTTGTTCGACTAGCGGCGATTGTTATTTTGAAATGTGTTATCTGCCCGATTTTCCCAAAGCATTTCGCGCAATCAAAGGCAATCCGAAAAAACTACTCGAAAAATTTTGGGATGAAACCGAAAAGAAAGGCAAACACGATTTTGGCGGGCTTAATATTATTGGAATGAGGGCTTGTTATTCGCCAAACGGAAGCAGATTTTGATTTACCTTTTGATTTGGAAACGGGCGAAATGCGTCAAGAAATTTGGCAAAAATGGCTCGACGCACGACCCCGTGCGATTGGTTGAAAAATATGCAGAAAACTTAAAATCGTTGAAATTGCTTTACATTGATGCCGGAACTCGTGACGAATTTAATCTCGATATTGGTGCGAAGATTTTATGTGAAAGATTGAAAAAACACGACATCCCGCACCTTCACGAAGAATTTGACGATGGACATTTTAACATTTCGTATCGGCAAAATCGCAGTTTGGAATTGATTTCACAATACTTGTAAAAATGAAACTTTGGCTCTCAAAAAATTCAGAAATCCCTTTGCGTGAGCAACTTACGCGGCAAATAATGGTGGCGATTTCGAGCGGAGATTTGCAGTTTGGCGATAAATTGCCGAGTGTCCGCGAACTCGCTCTGCGGTTTAAAGTTCATCAAAACACCATCTCAACCGCCTATCAATGGCTCGAAGAAAACGGTTGGGCTGAATCGCGCAAAGGAAGCGGCGTTTTCGTCTGCGAACTTGCCAAAGAAAAACGCGAATCGGTAAAATCTGAGACTGAAAGCGAACTCGACTCGCTTATTTCGCAATTTTTCCGCAACGCTCAAAGGCTCGGTTTTACAAATTCACAAATCGAAACAGGGTTTAAGAAATTTATCTCCAATCCCAAACCCGAACGCATTCTGATTGCCGAAACTGACGATTTTTTGCGTCAAATTATTTTCACCGAATTTCAATCGTTGATAAATTTTCCGACCTTTGGTATTTCGCCCGAAGAACTTCTAACTTCAAAATATGCAACAACTTCGATTATGGTGGCGATGCCCGAAACGGCTGAAAAATTGAGCGAAGTTTTGCCAAAAAATATACTGATAGTTTCACTAAAAATAAATTCGGCTCAGATTGGCATCCAAGCTCAACAAAGACCTCAAAAAGATGAATTGATTGCGATTGTTTCGGGTTGGGAAATGTTTCTGCGTTGGGCAAAAACGTTTTTGATTGCGGTTGGAATTGATGCGGAAACGATTCTCACTCGTGATGCCCGCGAGAAAAATTTTCGCCACGGATTGGATTCGTGCGTTTTTGTGATTACCGATTCAGCAACGGCTCAAATGTTACCAAAAGGCTTAGAAACCCGCATTTTTCGGCTGATCGCACACGACTCGATTGAAGAGCTAAAGTCTTTGCTTAGTTGATTTACCTTAACGTTTCAAACTCGTTGTCACACGGTCAACCTCACGATTCATTTTGCCAGTCAGCATATAAAAAGCCATTCTGTAATCGGAAATAAATGACCACAGCGGATATTGGAAAGTTGCAGGTTTATTTTTCTAACCACAAAATGTCCAAACCAAGCAAAGCCATATCCAACTACAAAACACAGGGGAATAAACAAAAACTGTCCGCTTGCCAAAAACCAGACCAGCAAAACCATCCCCAGCGAAGTGCCGACAAAATGCAATAGACGATTCAACGGATTGCTATGCTCGCTGACATAAAAATCCCAAAATTCCCGATATGTCTTAATTTTATTTTTACTCATTTTTTCCACATTGTATCTGCTACGATTACCGCCACAATCATTCCGATAAAATCGCCCACCCCGCTTAAAATTAAAGAAACTAAAATCGGCAAAATCACCGCTAGTGCCTTATTCCAAGAGGCTTTTACGAAATAATTAGTCGCAAAAAAAGAAATTACTCCAATCGCCAAAGCCACAAATATCGCCCAAACAATATAAGTATAAACTGCATAATCGCCTGCCCTTCCCGACAATCCATTGAGCGCAATCAATAGAAAAAATCCTGCCACCAAGCCGATGACGAGACTAAAAATGGTTGAAATTATGGCTGATAAAAAATTCATATTTTACGAAAAAAGTCGCTCGTATTGTTCCATGCTTGCGGTCGGTATTTTAACCAATTGCATATTTTCTTCAACGTGCTTCGGATTGCTCATCCCGACCAAAGCCGTGGTCACCGCCGGCGTTGAGCGGACAAACTGCAAACTGGTCATCGCATCTGTTTCAAGATTTCCCAAATTAACCCGAATATTTGATGGCAGACCGCGCGCAAGTTTTCCCTGCAACATCGAACCGCTAATCATGACCGATATTCCAAAGTTTTGGGCAATCTCGATGGTGGAAAATACTTCCCCGTTAAACTGTTGATTTTGCAAGAGAAAGGCTTCCGGCATCGCCAAATTAAATGGCAATTGAATAAAACGAAAACCGTGATTATCGCCGCCGGTTTTTTCAGCAATATTCCACATTTTTTCTAATGAATGATAGTTTCGCTCGTTTGGTTGCAGACGAAATCCATTCCAAGTCGCTACGCCGTAAAACTTGATTTTGCCGTTTATCCGATTTTCTTCTAATTTTTCAAAAGCCTTTGCTAATCTCGCTTCAAATGTAATTTTATCAACTTCACCAAGTTGCGATTCGGGATTGTGAATGTAGAAAACGTCTATTGTTTCCAAATTCATATTTTTGAGCGATTGATCAATTTGCGATTGCAGGTAATTCGGTGTCATACAATGACTTCCGCCGACTAAATCATCAAACGTTGCAATTCCTTTTTGGACAAATTCTTTCTCGAAATATTTTTGGACGTTGGTTGGAGGTTCATTATCAAACGGCAAAAATCCGCCTTTCGTGCAAATCAAAAATTCATCCCGCGAAAAGTCTTTTTCACTCAAAATTTTCAAGGCTTGACCAATATTTCGCTCGCTCCGTTGAAAACGATAATTTGCCGCCGTGTCAATCACGTTGCCGCTTGATTCTACAAATTTGATGATTGATTCTATGTAGCCTTCATCAGTTGCCGCGTCCCAATTTCCCAAATATGTGCCGATTCCAATGGATGAAACGGTCAAGCCCTGAGCATTGCGGAAATGTCCGTTGGCTGAATTTGGAAAACGATTTTTGAACTTTTCAGTTCCTTCGGAAGTTGCGAAATTTGTCATAAGTTTCATTCATTCTTGATGATTTTCCAGACAAAATCAAATGATTCCTTTTCAAAATAGAAATTCTGTAGATTTTTGAAACATTCTCTTTAATTTTAGTGTAGTAAATTTGAATTAGTTGTATCATCAATTACCCTACTGAAAATTGTGCAAAAAAGATTTGGATTCTGATTATTCAGCGAAGTTCTGAATCAAATTAACCATTGTTCAATCTCAGTAGAGATTTGTTTAGATAAGTTGAGTAAAAATCAAAAATGAAAAAAACAATTCTTAGATTCGGTATTTTTGCGCTATTTTTATGCTTTACAAATAGTGTTTGCTTTGGACAATTGACTGCGGAACAAGTTGATGCATTGATTAAAAATTCAATGACTAAGTTCAATGTTGCCGGAGTTTCCGTAGGTATCGTCAAAGACGGCAAAGTCGTTTATACAAAAGGCTTTGGAGTAAAATCAATTGACACCAAATCCCCTGTGGATGAGCATACAAATTTTGCGATTGCTTCAAACAGTAAGGCTTTTGCGACACTTACGCTGGCGATGTTGGTCGAAGATGGAAAGTTGAAATGGACGGATAAAGTAAAGGATCACATCCCCGAATTCAAAATGTATGATTCATATGTGACGGAAAATTTTATCATCGAAGATTTACTAACTCACCGCAGCGGACTCGGTTTGGGTGCGGGAGATTTGATGTTTTTTCCTGATGGCACTGATTTTAAGATGGGCGATTTGTTACCTGTTTTTCAACATTTTAAGCCGACTTCTCAATTTAGAACAAAATTCGATTATGACAATTTGCTGTATTTTATCGCCGGCGAAGTGGTTAAAAGAGTATCAGGGATGACTTGGGAAGATTTTGTTACCAAACGGATTCTGACTCCTTTGAAAATGGATAAATCCGCGGCTGCTATTGATAAATTGAAAGAGACAAATAACCTGGCGACTCCTCATTCTTCCGATGGCGGAAAACTCAGATTGCTTACTAATTCTCTGCCGATGATGAACGGTGCGGCTGGCGGAATTTACTCAAATGTTGACGATATGTGCCAATGGTTATTAGCCAATTTAAACAAAGGAAAATATGGGGAAGGATTAAAAGACACGCTCTTTACCGTCAATACTCAACGAAAACTATGGAAGATTCATACTGTTTTAGACGCTGATCCTGATCCCCGTTACAATTCGCACTTTGCAGGTTATGGCTTGGGCTGGAATTTAACCGATAAGAAGGGGAATTTGGTGGTTCAACATACCGGTGGACTGCCCGGAATGGCATCAAAAGTTGTAATGATTCCCGATATTAATCTTGGAGTTGTGGTTTTAACGAATACAACTATGGACGGTGCAGGCGTTTTTAGTGCGGTTTCAAACACGATTGTTGATTCATATTTAGGCTTGAATGATAATGGCTGGGTGGAAAAATTTGGGGCAATCTTCGATGCACGAGCCAAAAGCGGGGATACCGTTACAAACCAAGTTTGGGAAGCGGTAAAAACCGCCGATAAATCTAAGCTAAACGAAAATGACTACATTGGAATCTACGAAGATGTTTGGTTTGGCAAAATGGAAGTATTTAAAAAGGGCGACTTACTCTGGATGAAAAGTCATCGCTCACCGAAGCTCAACGGACAAATGTTTTTTTATAAAGCGAATACGTTTGCAATCAAATGGGAATTTCGGGATATGGATTGCGATGCCTTTGCAATGTTCAGTTTAGATGAAAATGGCAAGGCGAATGGTTTCAAGATGAAAGGAATTTCTCCAACTATTGATTTTAGTTTTGATTTTCAAGATTTAGACCTCAAGCGAGTTGTTAAAAAATAGTTTTGTTTCAAATGATGGTTTAGAAGTTTGAAAGCCTAAACTTCTAAACCACTCCAAATCAACTGAGAAGTATTTAAACTATCTCCTCAATTATCTTAACAATTTGCCCCAATCCGTCCGCATCTATTTCGCTGAAATCATTCAACTTATCGCTGTCCACATCCAACACGCCAAAAACTTCACCATCTTTTGCAAAAATTGGCAACACAATTTCGGATTTTGAAGCCGAAGCACAGGCGATATGTCCGGGAAATTCATCCACGTTTGGGACAATTACAGTTTCCCGTGTAGTGTAAGCGTGTCCGCAAACCCCTTGGTCAAAATCAATTCGGGTGCAGGCAATCGTCCCTTGGAAAGCGTTCAAAACAAGCTGATTTTCCTTTTTCAAATAAAACCCAACCCAAAAGAATCTGAATGCTTCTTTCAAAACTGCACAAATATTCGCCAAGTTTGCGACCAAATCGGTTTCGCCTGAAATTAACGCATCAATCTGCGGCAAGATTTCCGCGTAAATCGTTTTTCTATCCGAGTCTAACGAAAATGCTAAACTTTCTGCCATTTTTTCAGTTTATCAAATTTCATCAATCAGCACACAATAGTCACAAATTTTTCAGTTCTCGACATAGTTATTGCAAAATCGGATGTGATTGATAAAAAACCTGCCAAAAAGAAATCCACCGTCAAATTATAATCTTTTTTCTCACGACTCATTTTTCAAAAACTAATCCATCCGCTAAACTTAAAATGGTCTTAAATTTACAATTTTTCAAGGGGTAGTCAAGGATGGGTGACGAAAAAACATTTACAAGCAATTTCAACGAAATTATAAAAACAATCGAGTCACAAACTACGGACTTTTTTGAAGGAGTAACCGAAAGTTTAGTTGGCAAAGCCGATACCTTGCGCGATGGAACAGAGTTTAATCCGGTTGAGTTGCCGCGTGACCTTTACGCACACCAACACGCGCAAACCGAATGGTGGTATTACACGGGACACGCCAAAACCGCGTTCGGGCAAGCATTTCGGATTTGAGTTTGTCTTTTTCAAACGGCGGACGGATTTGGATAAATTCAGCCTCGTTCCGCTTCGACTTTTAGGCAATCCGATTTATTTTGCACATTTTGCCGTGACCGATTATCGAAGGCAAAAAATTCCGCTATGCCCATCGCAAAAGTGCCAATGGTTTGTTAGATTTACCCGCTTCGATGAGCGAAAAACATTATCATTTACGGCTTGGTGATTGGACGATTCGGGAATCAAACAGCGCACATATTTTGCGGGCTTCAATCAATCACGATTTGACCTTTGAAGCGACTTTGAAACCAACTAAACCTGTTGTTTTGAACGGCAAAGAAGGAAACGGCGTTTCGTTCAAAGACGAAGGCGAAGCGTCTCGTTATTTTGCTTATACGCGAATGGAAATGGATGGCGACATTATTTGGAACGGAGAAACCGAACATTTCACAGGTTCAGCGTGGATGGATAGAGAATTTGGGACCTGGACACCGACCAATAATCAGAAGGGTTGGGATTGGTTTTCGGTGCAATTGGAAAACGACACGGAATTGATGTGTTATCAGCTTCGCAATGAATCGGGAGGCGTTTCACCATTTTCGAGCGGAACTTTTGTTGATAAAAATGGAGATTCAACCTTTTTAACCAATGAAGATTTCAAAATTGAGCCAACTGGCTTTTGGGAATCGCCACAAACTAAAGCCATCTATCCAAGCAGTTGGAAACTGCGTGTGCCAAAGTTGGATTTGAATTTGACCGTCACTCCTGTCATCGAAGACCAAGAACTCGACACTCGCGGAACGACGATGATTGTCTATTGGGAAGGGGCTTGCGCGGTCAAAGGTGCGGATAAATCAACCAACGGCAAGGCTTACGTCGAATTGGTTGGCTATGACCGATCGCACGATGCGCCGAATTTGGCTTACTTTTTGATGGGAAATCAATTTTCAAATTGAATCAATGATTCAATAAATCAACGCTTTAAATCCAAGTTAAGAAAAAGTTTTAAGTTCTTGACACAAGCCTTTCCCGAAACCTACACTTGAAGTATATTTTGAGGTTTTAGCTTTTGTGAATTTACCGAATTATTTATCTTTAGCCCGCATTTTCCTCGTTCCGCTTTTGGTTGTAATTTTGCTCACTCCTGTTTCAGAAAATTGGTTTGGAATCGAACGCTATACACTTGCCATCATTATCTTTGTTGCCGCATCGTTGACCGATATTTTGGATGGACACATTGCCCGAAGACGAAATCAAGTTTCCACTCTTGGCGCATTGTTAGACCCGATTGCCGATAAATTATTGGTTTCGGCGGCGTTGATTTCGTTGGTCGAAAAACATCTCGCACCAGCGTGGGCAGTCGTAATTATTCTCGGCAGAGAGTTTGCGGTCACGGGATTGCGTTCAGTTGCGGCTTCGGAAGGGTTAATAATTCACGCCCAAAAAATCGGCAAAGTCAAAATGTGGGCGCAATGTTTGGCGATTGTCGCGTTGCTGGTCGCGGGCGCAAGCGGAGACCCGCCTGTTTCAAATTTCGGTTGGTCAGTTCCAACAATTTGGTTTTGGCAAATCCCCGAAGTTCAAAAGGCTTTTAGCAATCTACTTGCTTTTTCAATGAGTTCAGCAGATTGGCGAGTGTTGGGCTATTTGATTGGGCGTGGCGGATTGTGGATTGCGGTCATTACCGCGCTGTGGTCAATGTATGACTATTTCAAGATGTTTTTTGTGGAAAATAAAAAGCGTAAAACTTTGAAAGAAAGAGTTTTCGGCGAACAAAAAGCTACCGAAGCCGTTTCGCCAAACAAATAATTTTTGCCAACCTTTATCTTTCCTTTCACTTGTCTGAATAATCAATCTTTTCCGACTCCGGCGTAACTAATGGCAATACTTCATTGGGAACATTTAGTTTTGGCGCGGAAAAAGTATTAGCTTGCGGAAATCCATCCACCTCTACCGGAGAACCTTGTTGATTGGCAAAATTGTTCGTATCGGTTGAAGCCCGCAAAATGCCTTCTTCGGTGGAAAAGAAAAAAGAACGACTGCCAGTAGAGGAAACGCCTTTTGTAGCCGTAGGTTTCGCCAAAATTTCACACCCTCTCACCGTTTTGGCAACCACAAAAATATATCCGCTTTTTGTCCCTTTGGCTAGTACTGCATCAATCATCCCGCTTGCACCAAGTTCGGCTAATTCACCGCAACGATATTTGGCGGTGGCAAAATTAACCTGAGCGTTGGCAATCGTCTTCATCGAACTAATCGCGCTCCCCTCGTTTGCCGCCTGACGCGCCGCCAATAGATTTGGAATGGCTATCGCAGCAACCAACGGAATGACCACAATCGCAAACCCGTTCAGAACAATTCCGGCAATAGCAAAGCCTTTTCCGCCATATTCATTCGGGCGTTTATTGGCTCTGACTAATGAAACGATTCCCGTAATCAATCCGGTTGGCAAAAATAATAAGGCGATGATAAACCCTGCAATCGCACCACCTACGCCAAACAAAAACGCACCAATGATGCTCAAAACAATTCCGATTATCATATTTATCATCGGAAAACTCAGAATCCCCAACAGCATCGAAAAGATGGCTAAACCCTTTTTGACGAATTTTGGCGATTGAAACGATTGATAATTGGTTGGTTGATAACTTGTCGTTGGACTCGGCATTGATGAAACAGGCTGATTAAAGGCGGGAAAACTTGATGGCTGTGAAGTTGTTTCCATCGGAGCAATCGGCGCAGTCGAAGTCTCTACTTCTTGAAAAAAATGTCCGCATCTTTTACACGAAATAGCGGTCGCAAAATTTATTAGATTGCACTGCGGGCATTTAAGAGTGGTCATAATTTATCTAACCTCCGCCGTTTGAGTGGTTGAATTATTAACAAATGATTGTTTTCTATCAGCTACGGCTTTGATAAACCCGTTGGCATCTGAATTCCAAGTTGCCATCAATTCGTCATCAAAACCCGCAATTACCCACGGAATTCGGTTATAGATAAGTCCAATAATGTTATCCACTTTATTTTCGTTCAAACCGGTAAGGCTGACCGAATTTCCTGAATTACATTATGCAAAACTACTTCGTGAGTTTTACCTGCCGGAATAAGATTAACCGAATGTTTAGTTGTCTTTTTATACAGCCAAACAATATCTTCAATATGCTGGATACTGGTGCTGAAAGTTCCTGGGTTAATTATCCAAGTTGGCAAAATATAAATCCCCCCAATCTTTTCGTGATTTCTCAAAACTTCGGCATCAATCATCGCCGCAACTTCTTTGGGTTTGCCATATACAGATAATTTTTTCAAAGCCGAGCTGGTTTCCAGTTTTCCAAAATCATTGAAAACCGTTCCAAAGGTATAGACGGCAATAATTAAAATAAGCAATCCGACTGCCAGCCAAATATATGCCCAATTGGAAAAATCACTTTGAGCATCAATAATAAAAGGTAAAAAGGCAGTGCGAAGTTCAGGCTGTTTGGCATAAATCGGGACCAGAACCTTTTCCATCTCTTGAGGATTTAATTCGGTCAATGCCCCTTTTACCAAAATATCTTTCGCCCCTTCGGAAATATTCGAGTTTGGATCAACCTTTGCCAAAATAATTTGTCCTCTAGCTGCAAGGCAACATATTTATATTTGACAGTTTCCGTGCGATATTTTTTGCTGGTTTCAACATACGTTGTCCCTGTGTCATAAACATCTTCCGCAGTAATTTTGACAAAATAGTGGAAAGTTCCGGTTTGAATTCTTCCGTTGATTAAATCCTTTTGACTGACGGTAAAGGGACCAAAGACAGCATTATAAAAATACCGACTATTTAGAAGTAATCCGCCCAACAGGGTAGAAATTATCAACCCGCAAACAATCAAAATATTACGATGCCCTCTTTTTATATTTTTAGCAGTAAAACCGTTTATTTCATCACAAGGCAGATGAGTTTGAGGATTTCTCCGACCGTTATTCGGTGTCTCAGGACGATAATTTGTCTGAGAATGACTCTGATTAGTTTGCGAATTATTTGCCGATGAAGCCGAAAAATTTTGGTTAGATTTTAAGGTAAGTTTGCAACGCTTACACCATTCTGAAGTTTCCCAATTTTGCAACCCGCATTGAGGGCATCTGATGCTGTTCATAGTTTTCGTTTTTTTTCGCTAAAAAATAGCATTCCACAGACCTACTCCGGTTCCTGTCAAAAGGCACAGCCAACCAAAAATACTTGGCTTATTAACCGGAATTTTAGGAGCTTCGATCACTAAATTTACCGCCAGCCCAATTATCAAGGGTCCGAGAAATGCTAATTGTAAGTAATAACTTCCATCATTTTGGCGCATCGAATAATTCCAGCAAGTCAAAATTATCCCCGCGCATAACAGCAAAAGTCCAATGACTCTTGATTTGATAACTTCTTCTTCCATAATAAAATAGGGTAATCTTTTTATGAAAAATTTTGGCGAAGAGAGAGCAAGATAAAAAACGGTGTCAGTAGCCCCATTGTCAGGTGAGGGCTTGAGTTATAAGTCCGCGCCCACGCTTGGGCTACTGATACTTTACTTCAAAGAAAGTTTATTGAACTTCCACCCAATCGCCGGTATGGATTTCTTGCGCGTTGCGAATAATCAAAGCCGTGGCGGTTCGCTCTTTGACACTCAAAATAACCATTTCACCAACTACTTTGCGTAGTCCTGCCGGACGACGAGTCATAGCATTTTTGGTCGTAACTACAGTTCCCTCAGCATTTTCACCCGATTTACGCGGTGCCAGAATTGAATAAGGACTGCCCTGATAGACTTCGCTGCCATATTCTGAATCGCTCGCTCGCATCGTTTCATCCGGCTTGACATTTAACACGCCGCCTTTGCCCAGCGGACGAAAAACCGTTAAATAATCGCCTGCTTTAACGCTGTCTTCGGCTCCCAAATCAATATAAACGATTTGTTCCCGACCGACTGATTCACGAGCATCACGGGCTAAAACAATTCTTCCGGTCGCTTTTCCCGATGATTCGGCAAAAACGTCCAATGCAGGTCGCTTGGAAAAGGTTGGTGCAACTCTATTTTCCCAAGGTTTTAATAAATCACCGAGCATAAATTCTTCGCACGAAGTTTTTACTTTTCCAATTGAAACATTATTTCTCACTCTGACTATTTCAACTGCGCCGACTTCTTGCACATAGATTCCCAGTTTCCCTTTGCTTGAAAGTTTGGAACTAAATTTTCCGCGCGGTCGGATGACCGAAAAGACATCGCCAACTTTAATTCCATTACTCGCGCCTTGATTCACATAAACGAAATCGCCTTGGGTATAGACATTTTGATCCCGCTCATCATCCGAGCCAACTATTTCAACATTTGTATTGACCGGCGAATTTTGAATATATCCCGCACAATACACGTTATTTCTTTCTGCCACCGTTAGCTTTTTATCATCTTGATTTAACATCATCGTTGGCTTAACTTCTTTGTTTTGTGCAAATGAAACGTTGGTCAAGATTGAAAAGACGATTAACGTAATTCCAAATAATTTTGCCTTAAACTTGCTATTTATCACAGCTATCTCCTTTTTTGTCCTAATTTTTTGTTTATTGATGTGAAAACTTATTGCTCAAATCAGATTTAAGAGGACTCTCTTTTGCTTAGACTTTGCCTAAAAAGGCTTTTCAAATCTTAACTTTTTTGATAAACAATCGTCAACATTTATTTTTATGTTAAACATTCAGCGATAAACCTCTCTCCACTTGCAGAAATTAAATTGTTTTTGTAGTATTTTTGTTTGCGATTGTGGAATGCAATTGCCTAAGCCGGTGTAGCTCAGTTGATAGAGCAGTTGATTTGTAATCATCAGGTCGCGGGTTTGAGTCCCATCACCGGCTCTTTTATTTTCAAAAGTTTAGGGCATCGAATTTGATGCCCTTTTCTCATTCATCACGGTTTAAGGATCATAAATTCGCAAATTTCTAATAGAGTTTTGTTGCTTAATTGCAACTTTTTTGCTATCTTATGCGTCTCACTATATGCAGAATTATGCAAATATTTTGCATAACACAATATTATGCAGAAAATAGAAAGACACAACGCAATTTTGAATTTGATCAGCATTAAACAAATCGGAACGCAAGAAGAATTGACCGCATTGCTTGAATCAAATGGATTTGCGGTTAATCAATCTAGTGTTTCGCGTGATTTGGTCGAGATTGGGATTGTCAAAGCAAATGGCTTTTATGCAATCCCACAAAAAACCAATTATGCAAGTTTTGGATTGCAAAGTTTAGAAATTGCGGGCGAAAGTTTAATTGTTGCCAAAACCGAAATAGGTTTCGCGGCAGCAGTTTGTGTGCGAATTGACAACGCCAAAATCCCCGAAATTGTCGGCACAATCGCAGGCGAAGACACGATTTTTATTGCCGTTCGAGGGAATAAGGAACAGCGAATTGTTTTGAAAAAAGTTTGGGAAATGTTTGAGAATTGAATCATTTGTCCATTGAATCATTGACATATTGGAAAGCCAAAAACAATGAATAAATGGATAAATGAATCAATGAACAAATGAATCAATGAATCAATGAATAAATCAATTAAAAAAGTAGTTTTAGCATATTCGGGCGGACTCGATACGTCTGCGATGTTGTTGTGGTTGAAAGAAACTTACGGTTGCGAAGTCGTCTGTTTTTGCGCCGATGTTGGGCAAGGCGATGAGATGACAGGTTTAGAAGAAAAAGCCTTAAAGACTGGCGCATCAAAACTTTACGTTGAAGATTTGCGCGAGGAATTCGTCAAGGATTTTGTCTGGACAGCCGTCAAAGCAAATGCACTTTACGAAGGCGTTTATTTGCTCGGAACATCTCTAGCGCGTCCGGTAATTGCCAAAAAGCAAATCGAAATTGCCCAAAAAGAAGACGCGGATGCAGTTGCCCACGGAGCGACGGGCAAAGGAAATGACCAAGTTCGTTTTGAACTTACATATTATGCACTACAATCCGACATTAAAGTTGTTGCCCCGTGGCGACATTGGGAATTCAAAGGACGGGCAGATTTGATTGCCTATTGTGCCAAACACAACATCAACGTCACCGCCACCGCCGAAAAACCGTATTCGATGGACAGAAATTTGATGCACATTTCCTACGAAGGCGGAATTTTGGAAAATCCTTGGAGCGCACCGCCCGATGATATTTTCTTGTTGACGAAATCGCCCGAAAAGGCTTCAGATGTGGCGGAAGAATTGATTATCGAATTTGAAAAAGGCGAACCCATTGCGATAAATGGCGAGAAATACGGAGCAGTTGATTTACTTTCCAAACTCAATTTTATCGGCGGCGAACACGGAATCGGACGAGTTGATTTGGTCGAAAACCGCTTTGTCGGAATGAAATCTCGTGGAGTTTATGAAACGCCGGGCGTGACGATTTTGCAAGCGGCACATCGCGCACTTGAATCAATCACAATGGATCGTGAAGTGATGCGCTTGCGTGATTCACTTGGCGTAAAGTTCGCCGAATCAATATATTACGGATTTTGGTTTGCACCTGAAACCGAAATTTTGCGCTCAATGATTGACCAAACTCAAACCACAGTTTCCGGCGAAGTTCGCATTAAATTATACAAAGGCAATATCACAATTTTAGGCAGACGCTCGCCAAATTCGCTTTATAAAGAACGTGTTGTCACTTTCGAGGACGATGCGGGTGCGTATAACCAATTCGATGCGGAAGGGTTTATTAAATTGCAGGCGTTGAGATTGCGATTGCGAAAGATGGAATAATTTTTTTGAAACACATAGGGACATAGAAAACACATAGAACACAAAGAAAGTAGAAGAAAAAACTATGTGACTCTATGCGAAGTCTATGTATCTATGTGGTTAAGAAATGAGGTAAAAATGATTTTAGAAGTAGACAAAATCGGCTCAGCAACATCGCCTTTGAATTTAGGCAAAACGGTTTCGGTTATTGACGAAAATCTTTCACCAAAATCGGGTGATGTCGTTGTGGTTAAAGCATTAAGTGAATCAGTAACTTACGGCAATCTTGAACTGCCGAGTGGACGTTTGGCGAAAATCAACCGCAATGATATTTTGCTTGGCGTGTTGGGCAAACGCCGTGCGTTGAAAGGATTTTTCGGCGATGTCCCTGAAACAATTAAAGTTGGCGACAAATTGCATCTTTTGAACATGGGCGGCGTAATCGGCGTTTGCAGCGGTCATCATTCGAGTTTGTCGGATGCGATTGAAGTTGAAGTTCTTGGGATAGTCGAGAGTCGGGAGTCGGGAGTCGAGAGTCCTCAGATTTTGAATATTGGTGATAATGCTTTGTTACCGAGCAATTTTTTGAAGAAGTCTGCGCCGATTGTGATTATCGCCGGAACTTGTATGAATTCTGGAAAAACCGTGGCGGCAACTGAAATTATCAAACAAGCCTCCCACGCGGGATTGCGGGTGGCGGGGGCGAAAATGTCGGGAATTGCGGCTTTGCGTGATACTTTGAATATGCAAGATTGCGGGGCATTTACCACGGCAAGTTTTCTTGATTGTGGGTTGCCTTCAACGGTTGGGATTGATGACCTTGCGCCGGTTGCCAAAGCTATCTTGAATAAATTAAATGACTTAGAGCCTGATTTGATTGTCGTCGAATTAGGCGACGGAATTGTCGGCGGATATTCGGTTGATTCGATTTTGCTTGACGAAGAAATCAAAAATGCTACTTCATCTTTCGTCTTTTGCGCCTCGGATTATGTCGGCGTAATTGGAGGAATCGAAGTTTTGAAACAGTTCGGAATCACGATTGATGTCATCGCCGGTTCAGTCACAGATTCGCAAGCAGGCGAAGATTTTGTGGTCCAAAATTTCGGCATCAAAGCAGGAAATGCGAGGCGAAATGGGTTGGGATTGTTTGAAATGATAAATATTGCGAAGATGAAAGAAGTGGCGTTTGCTTAAAGCTAAAAAAATATGTTTACATACAACGAACTCATCGAAAGAGTAAGAACCTTTAATATGCAAACTAACTACAAAATTAATGAGTTAGTAGTTGGACAAGACGACTTTACTTGTCCAAGTTCTGAAGAATTTATAATTTTTCATCGAGCATTAAAAACTGATTTTTCTGACTCTCTTGACTTCTATCTCACTTCGTTACATAAAGTCAGAAGCGGCTTTAATCCCGCATTTAGTGATTTTTCTGACTCTTTATCCATATTTGATACTGAATTATACCAAACGATTTCAGAAATAGAATTTTCCAAACTTATTCTAAAACACACTTCCAATCTAACTAAGAGTTTTGATTTTACTCAAAATGGTCTGTGGTTGGGTGGAATGCTTATGATGGATAATTGGGATGATGTTTATATTTTGAGAGAGACGACTCTTGAATTCAATATGTTTTACTGGCTAACAACAGCTTAAATTTTAAGATAGATTATGAGTAAGGTTAGAGTTGCAATCTTTGGCGGTTCAGGCTACGGCGGAAGCGAACTTCTGCGGATACTTTTGTTTCACCCGAACGCTGAAATAATTCTGGTTACGGCAAATGAACACGCGGGAAAAGCAGTCGGCGAAGTGCATAGAAATTTGTATGGCTTGACCGATTTGCGTTTTGAGCCAACGCCCGAAGATTTATCAAATTTGGATGCTGATGTTGCATTTTTCGCGCTTCCGCACGGGCAGGCAATTTCGCTTGTGCCGAGGTTGCCGAAAGATATTAAAATCATAGACCTGTCGGGAGATTTTCGGATTGATGAAGCGGATATTTTTCAACAATTTTATAAACTTAAAAAGTCCGATTTACAAAAAGATTTTGTTTATGGTTTGACTGAATTGAATCGTGAACAAATCAAAACAGCGGACAAAATTGCCAATCCAGGATGTTTTGCAACTGCGACACTTTTGGGGTTAAGTCCTTTAGTTTCAAACAATTTGATGACAGGCAAAATTATCGTTGATGCCAAAACAGGTTCGAGCGGTTCGGGCGCAAAACCCGCCGCCAACACGCATCACCCGCAACGGATGAACTCGTTTTACGCCTACAAACCTTTCACGCATCAACACGTTCCCGAAATTTCGCAATGTTTGCGAAGCGTGGGCAATTTTGAAAGCGAATTTGTTTTTATGACGCACAGTTTGCCTGTTTCGCGTGGGATTTTTGCATCGGTTTATGCAGAATTAAAAGATGAAATTTCGACCGTTGAATTGAAAGAGATTTATCAAAATTTTTATGCGGATAATTTCTTTGTTCGCATCGTTGATAATTCGCCAGACATAAATTGGGTCAAGACTACAAACTTTTGCGACATCGCTGTAAATGTTCAAAGGAAGCAAGTTGTCGTGTTTTCAGCAATAGATAATTTGGTCAAAGGCGCGGCTGGTCAAGCGGTGCAAAATATGAATTTGATGTGTAATTTAGACGAAAAAACGGGACTGATTTTAGTTAGCACAAATCCGTAAACTAGCCACGAGCAAACACAAAATTCCGCGAAATTTATTTCTCTTTTTTCGTGACAATTCGTGTAATTTCGTGGCTAAATCTTCTTATGATTATTCGACTTGCAACAATTAAAGATGCAGAAACTTTAACCAAAATCGCTTGGAAAAGTTTTTATGATGCTTTTGCCGAACATCCGAAAAATGCGCCCGAAGATCTAAAAAACTATATGGATGAAGCATTTACGCTTGAAGCAGTTTCCGCAGAATTGGCGGATAAAGACTCAATTTATTTTGTTGCCGAAATCGAAAACGAAATGGTCGGTTTTGCCAAACTCAAACAAAATTCGCGCGAGGATGGCATCACGGGCGAAAATCCGATTGAACTTTGCCGACTTTACGCTTTGCAAAATTTTATCGGCAAAGGCATCGGTAAAGCATTGATGATGCAATGTTTAGAGTTTGCCAAAGTAAATAATCACGATACTTTTTGGCTTGGCGTGTGGGAGTTTAACCATCGGGCGCAGAAATTTTACGAGAAATTCGGCTTTGAAAAATGCGGCGAACATATTTTTCAACTTGGGAACGATCCGCAGACAGATTGGCTGATGCAACGAAGCGTTGCGATTGAATCATTTAATCATTGATTCATTGATTCATTGAAAGCACGAAAAATGAATCAATGAACCGATGAATCAATGAACCAATTTAATAATGAATTTTCAAAAAATACAACAATTAGAAGAATCAACCCAAGTCGCCACCTACGCCAAGATGAATATCTCGGTTGAACGCGGCAGAGGCTCTTGGGTTTGGACGAGTGAGGGCGAAAAATATCTCGATTTGTATGGAGGACACGCTGTTTGTGGAACGGGACATTCACATCCGCACGTTGTTGAAGCAATCAAGCAACAGGCTGATAAGGTGTTGTTTTACAGTAACTTAGTGTATTCAGAAATTCGCGCCAAGGTTTCAGAAAAACTCGTTTCAGTTGCGCCTGATTCAATCACCAAAGCATTTTTTTGCAATTCAGGGACTGAGGCAAACGAAAATGCAATGCGAATGGCGAGATTTGCGACAAGACGCGAAAAAGTTATTACATTCACGGGCGGATTTCACGGACGGACGGCTGACGCAATTTCGGCAACTTTTTTAGGGAAATACCGCGAAATCGGAAAACCAAACGTCCCGCATCACGTCTGCGCGGAGTTTGGCAATTTGGATTCTGTCCGTGAATTAGCTGACCAAGAAACAGCGGCGATTATGCTCGAACCGATTCAATCAATGTTCGGCTGCCGTGAAGCCTCGCCCGAATTTTTTATCGGATTACGCGAAATTTGCAACGAAAACGGCATCATTTTAATTTTTGACGAAGTGCAAACCGGAGTTGGGCGGACAGGAAATTGGTTTTTCAGCGGTTCGGAATTGGCGGGCGGAGTCGAGGCGGACATTATCACATTGGCGAAAAGTTTAGGAAGTGGCGTTCCAGTCGGAGCGTGTTTGGTCAATGAAAATGTATCGCAAAACATCAAAACAAACGATTTAGGCACAACTTTTGGCGGTGGAATGTTGGCAATGGCGGCGGTTTTGGCAACTCTTGAAGCCGATTGAAAACGAAGATATGATTGCCAATGCCAAACGAGTTGAAAATCATTTACGCGAGCGTTTGCAAGAAATTAAAGAAGTTGTTGCAGTTCACGGAAAAGGCTGTTTGATTGGGATTGAATTTGCTTCGGAGGCAAAGGCTTATCACGCTAAATTATTGGAAAATAAGATAATTACGGGAACTTCGAGTGTTCCAAATGTTTTGCGTCTGCTTCCGCCTTTGTGTGTGCAGAGAGGAAGAAATTGATTTGTTGATTGAGGTTTTGGCTAAAAGGCAAAAACCCGCGCGTGAGCAAGGGTGACTATTTTATCAATTATGGACTACGAATACGATTACAACGACTTTCCTCTTGCCTATTTGATTACTTTGCGAACTTACGGCACTTGGCTTCACGGCAACGAAAAACTTTCAGTTGACAGGCACGGTCACAATAGTTATGGAACGCCACGACTTGACGCAAATCCAAATTTGGAAAGCCGAATGTTACAAAATTTGAAACATAAACCGTTTTTATTTGATGAAAATCAACGCAAAGTTGTTGAAAAAGCAGTCAAAGAAGTTTGCGAACATCGGAATTACGATTTGCAAGCAATCAATGTGCGAAGCAATCATTATCATTGCGTCATTTCAGCTCAAATAAATCCAAAACTAATTGCGGATGCTTTCAAAAGTTATACAACTCGAATTTTACGGCAAAATCGTCTAATTGATAAAGAAACAAAAGTTTGGACGCGAGGTAGAAGCCGAAGGTATTTATGGAAACCGCGCCACGTTTCTTTAGCCATTGAGTATGTTTTATATGGGCAAGGCGATATAATACCTGATATTGAAGGTTGTTTTGAGTTTGATGATTGATTTTGTTGGCGTTTTGCACCCTTGCTCACGCGCGGGTTTCTGCCTTTTTTGATATGAATTCTAATTTCCTAATCACATCCGACCTTTCCCGTAACGAAATTGAATCGCTTTTCGATTTGGCGTTGCAGTATAAAAATAATGAAATTTCCGATAAACCATTGTCGGGAAAATCTATTGCGCTCGTCTTTTTTAATCCGAGTTTGCGGACTCGTGCTTCGATGCAAGTTGGGATTTATGAACTCGGCGGAAACGCTGTTATTCTCGAACCCGGCGGAACTTCTTGGACGCTTGAGCATCGTGACGGCGTGGTGATGGATGGCAATAAAACCGAGCATTTGAAAGAGTTTGTGCAGGTTTTGGAACGCTACGTTTCGGCAATTGGTGTGCGGACTTTTGCATCGTTGGAAGACTGGAGTTTGGATCGAACTGAACCAATTTTGTCGGCATTTGCGCAAATATGCAACTAAACCGATTATCAATCTCGAATCAGCAATGCACCATCCGTGTCAGTCGCTCGCCGATATGCTGACGATACGGGAAAATCTCGGCAATAAACCGAAAAAAGTTTTGCTGACGTGGGCGTGGCATCCAAAACCTTTGCCGATGGCTGTCCCGAATTCGTTTGCCCTTGCCGCTGCACAAATGGGTCACGAACTGATAATCGCTCATCCGAAAGGTTATGGATTGGACAAAGAATTGATGGCTCAAATTGAGCATCAGGCGGCAACCGCAGGTGGTAGCGTTGAAATAACAAATGATGTCAATAAAGCATTTAACGGTGTTGAAATTGTCTATGCGAAATCCTGGGGAAGTAGAAAATTCTATGGCGATGCAAACAAGGATATTGAGTTTCGTTCAAACTTAAGGGACGATTGGATTGTTGAATGAAGCAAAAATGGAGCGAACGAACAACGCCCTTTTTATGCACTGTTTGCCTGTTCGCCGAAATGTGATTGTAACTGATGGCGTGATTGATTCGGTTAATTCAGTTGTCATTGATGAAGCCGAAAATCGTTTGCACATTCAGAAAGCGATTATGACGAGATTACTAAAATGATCCAAAAGAAATTAGACCTATTACGCGAAGCACTTCCCTATATTCAACGATTTAAGGGCAAAACTTTTGTCGTTAAATTTTCGGGCAAAGTTACTGAAAACAAAGAGAATCTTGCATCGTTAGCCGAAGAATTGGCGTTGATTCATCAAGTCGGAATTCGTGTTTGCGTCATTCACGGCGGCGGCAAACAATTGAGCGAATTAGCCCAAAAACTCGGTGTCACCCAAACCATCATTGATGGTCGCCGCGTTACCAATGATGACACTTTGGAACTTGCCAAAATGATTTTTGCAGGAAAAATCAACACCGAAATTTTGGCGGCATTGCGTCAAAGAGGAACGGATGCGGTTGGTCTTTCGGGCGTGGACGGAGACGTTATTTCCGCCGTCAAACGCCCACCAAGAGAGATTTTGAATCGTGAAACGGGCGAAATCAAAACCGTTGATTTCGGCAATGTCGGCGATGTGGTTGAAATAAACGAAAAGCTGTTGAAATTATTACTTGACAATGATTATTTACCCGTTATTTCATCGCTTGGAGCAGATTCTGATGGGCAAATTTTTAACATCAATGCCGACACGGTTGCGGCTGAAATTGCCGTCAAACTCAAGGCGGAAAAACTCGTTTTACTTTCGGATGTCAACGGAATTTATCTCAATCCTGATGACGAAACTACCCGAATTTCCCGCGTCAGCATCCGCGAAGCCGAAGAAATGATTGCCAACGGAACGGCAACGGGTGGAATGATTCCAAAATTACAATCGTTGATTGGATTGCTTAATCGTGGCGTTAAATCCGCCCATATTATTGGCGGGAATCAGCGTAATGCCCTGCTTTCAGAAGTATTTTACGGATGAGCCGGAACAGGAACGATGCTTACTAATAGATAATTTAGTTAAAATGGATTATTGATAATCGGCAATTTTCTATGATTATAATTATCCATTACCAATTACCCTCTTGTAGCCCGAATAATATCCGCAAAAACTCCCGCCGCCGTAACATCCGCACCTGCACCAGCTCCTTTTACAACCAAAGGCAATTCGCGTAACGATTTGTGAAAAACAAAACTGCGTTATCTTTGCCTGATAAATTGGCGAAATTATGAGTGGAATCAATACTTTGCAAGCCGACTGAGGCTTTGCCGTTATCGAAAGTGGCGATATATTTCAGAATCAAATTTTGACTTTTCGCCTCGTCAATCATTGCTTTGAAATGCGCTTCGTGTTTCGTCATTTCAGCGTAAAAATCTTCGACACTTCCCTGCAAACACGATTCGGGCAAGAATCCGAAATTTCTCAATTTCTTCAATTTCGAGTTTGTATCCGGCTTCACGGGCGAGAATCAAAATCTTTCGCGCCACATCAGTTCCGCTTAAATCAAGTCTTGGATCAGGTTCGGTAAAGCCTTCGTTTTGGGCTTGTTTGACGACTTCCGAAAAAGTGCGTGAGCCATCGTAATTGTTGAAAACAAACTGCAAAGTTCCAGATAAAACGGCTTCGATGCGATTGACTTTATCACCGCTACTCGTTAAATCGTTGAGCGTGTTGATAATCGGAAGTCCTGCGCCAACATTTGTTTCAAACAAAAAATTAGTATTATATTCACGGGCTAAATCTTTTAATTGCTGATACTTGGCAAATTTTGCAGAAGCCGCGACTTTGTTACAGGCTACGACTGAAATGCTTTGTTTCAACAGTTTCGGATAAATTTCGACTAATTCAGCGTTGGCGGTCACATCAACAAAAATTGAATTGCGTAAATTCTTTTCGATAATTAAATCGCTAATTTCAGTAGCATTTAATTTGGAATCTGAAATCTCAAATTTGAAATTATCCAAATCAATTCCCTTTTCGTCAAAATGCAATTCTTTACTATTTGCTAATCCAACTACATTCAAATTGAACCGTAAATTTTCCGAAATATATTCGGCTTGCTGTTTAATTTGAGCGAGCAGACGACTGCCAACTGTTCCAACTCCGGCGATAAATAGGTTAATTTGTTTTTTACCATCTGAGAAAAAATCTTCGTGCAGGACGTTGATTGCTTTGCGAACATCTTTGGTTGCAACGATTGCAGAAATATTTCTTTCACGATGAGCCTTGCGCGATTGCCAGAATATTGATGCCGTTGTGTCCCAATGTCGAAAACATTTTGCCCGCGATTCCGCTGTGCGATTTCATATTGTCGCCGACCAGCGCAAGAATCGAAACTCCCGTATCAACTCGCAAAGGCTCGATTTTTCCTACTTCAATTTCACGCTCAAATTCAGTGTCAACAACGGACTTTGATAATTCCGCAAATTTATCTTCAACTGCCACGCAAATCGAATGTTCAGAAGAACTTTGGGTAATCAAAATGACATTTATTTTAGCTTTAGAAAGCGCGTAAAAAAGCCGTTTAGAAAAGCCCGGAATCCCAACCATTCCGCTTCCTTCCAAGTTCAAAATGCAGATTTTATCAATGCTCGAAATCCCACGAATAATGTCATTTTGCACATCAGATTCAGCTTCAATCAGCGTTCCAAAATCATCCGGCGCAAACGTATTTTTGACCCAAACTGCAATTCCCTTTTTCATCACGGGCTGAATTGTCGGCGGATAAATGACCTTTGCGCCAAAATGCGAAAGTTCCATCGCCTCGCGGTAAGTGATGTGCGGAATTTCGCGCACATTGCGAACAAAACGCGGATCAGCTGTCATCATTCCTGATACATCCGTCCAAATTTCCAACACATCTGCATCCAAAGCCGCCGCAAAAATCGCGCCTGTGTAATCCGAACCGCCGCGCCCCAAAGTTGTAGTTTGCCCAGTTGCATCTGAGCCGATAAACCCTTGAATCACAAAGAGTTTAGATTTTGAGTTGGCAATGAAATCTTTTATTTTGGCGTTTGTAATTTCAAAATCAACCGCCGCATTGACGAAATTTGAATCTGTGCTGAATCAGTTGACGTGCATCAACCCAAACATTTTCCACGCCCAATGCACCAAATTTTGCCGAAACAATTTTGGTTGATAAAATTTCGCCAAAACTAACTACGCGGTCAAGCGTGCGCGGGCTGAGTTCACGGAGCAGAAAAACGCCTTCGCAAATGCTTCTCAGTTCATTGAAACGATTCTCAATAAAATCAAAAACGCCGTCTTGCGAATTTTCACCCAAAAGAGTTTTGGCGGCAGTAATGTGTTTATTTTCAAGCTCTTTAATTTTTAGCCGAAAACTTTCATCGTGACTTTCTGCAAGTTTCGCAATCTTAATCAGCCCGTCAGTCGTGCCTGACATCGCCGACAAAACAACCACACTACGTATCTTTTTCGATTGCATTTTTAACAATCTCAATTACTTTTCCAATATTTTCCGCATTTCCAACGGACGAACCGCCAAATTTCAAAACTTTCATAATTTTTTGTTGCCCAGCGAAACACGCGAAAGACACGAAGAAAAAAGAAAATAATATTGAGGTTTTCTTTTAGCGTTTTTAGCGTGTTTCGCGGGCAATATTTCTAAATTCTGCTTAATAAAAAATCTTTCAAATCTTCGTAATTAGCTTTAATTTCAATACTTTGCTTTTCTTTATCAAATAATTCTTTGACACTTTCTGGAATTTCGCCAAATGTTCCGATAATCGTTTCAACCGAATCAAATTTAATCGGATGCGCTGTTTCGAGGAAAAATCCTCTACCTTCGATTTTCTGACAAATAATCCGCTAATGCCCGAAAACCAACTGCGCCGTGTGGGTCTAAAACGTAATTGTATTTTTCAAAAACTTCGCGCATTGTGTTTGCCGTTACTTCGTCCGAAATGCTGACCGACAACATTTTTTCTTTCAAATTCAAATAATCGTTGTCAAAAATCTCCAAAATCCGCACAAAATTTGACGGATTCGCAACGTCCATCGCATTGGAAAGTGTTGCAACCGATAATTTATTTTCCATTTTTCCAGTTTTTACAAAATTTGGAATCACATCATTTGCATTACAAGCCGCGATAAATTTTTTAACCGGCAATCCCGAAACGTGAGCCAAAATTCCCGCACAAATATTGCCAAAATTTCCACTCGGAACTGAAACTATGGGATTTAAGATTTCAGATTTAAAATTTAAGATTTCGGATTTTGAATCTTGAATCTTGAATCTTGAATCTTGAATCCATTGTTGGTAAGCGTAGAAGTAGTAAAATTGTTGCGGCAACCAACGGGCAACATTGATTGAATTTGCTGAGGTGAGAAAAACTTTTGACTTTATCGAATTATCCGCAAGTGCTGTTTTGGCAAGAGTTTGGCAATCGTCAAAAGTTCCTTCGACTTCTAAAGCCGTGATGTTTTTGCCCAAAGTTGTCAGTTGCAATTCTTGCACCCGCGAAACTTTGCCTTTTGGGTAGAGAATGACGACCTCAACACCATCAACGCCATAAAAACCATTAGCAACCGCGCCGCCTGTATCGCCCGAAGTTGCTACGATAACGATAGTTTTCTCTTTTTTATCACGCGAAAAATATTGCAAACAACGGCTCATAAATCTTGCGCCAACGTCTTTGAATGCCAAAGTTGCGCCATGAAAAAGTTCGAGTGTGGAAATATTTTCGGTTATTTTGACGAGTGGAAAATCGAAATTTACCGTTTCATCACAAATCTGAAATAGCGTTTCATCGTCTATTTCATTACCAACAAACGGTTTAATCACCTCAAATGCAATTTGAGCTTTCGATTTATTCGCAAAATCTTGCCAAAATTCGTCCGAAAGTTGCGGAATTTGTTCGGGAAAATACAAGCCTTTGTCGTCAGGCTGTCCTTTGAGCGTGGCTTCACGAAACGAGACGTGAGCAGAAATTCGATTTGTGCTAAAGTATTGCATTTGGTTGAAGTTTGAGCGTGAAACTCAAACTATAATCATAATACAAACTTCTATTGTTTGGAAAATCATTACAAAAAATTGTTAATTGTTAATTACTAAATAAATTCTTTTTCCCATTAACCATTTATGATAAACGAAATTACTGTTTTAGCCCCTGCCACGGTTGCCAATGTGGTTTGCGGATTTGATTGTTTAGGCTTTTGTTTAGAAGAGCCAAATGATTTGATGACTTTGCGTTTGATTAACGAAAAAACAATTAGAATCAAACATTTAGACGATTATAATTTGCCGACTGAAATTGAAAAAAACGTAGCGGGAAAAGCACTTTTGGCAGTTTTGGAAAAGATTGATGAGCAAATCGGTTTTGAAGTTGAAATCACCAAACGGATTAAGCCCGGCAGCGGAATCGGTTCGAGTGCGGCGAGTGCGGCGGGTGCAGTGGTTGCCGCCAATAAACTTTTGGGCGAAAGATTTTCGCGCAATGAATTGGTTGAATTGGCAATGCACGGCGAAATGGTGGCGAGTGGCGCAAAACACGCTGATAATATTGCGCCGTGTGTTCTCGGCGGTTTTACGCTGGTGCGCTCCAGTTGAGCCGATGGATGTTATTTCGATTGAATATCCGCCACTTTTTGCGACAATTATTCATCCACAAATTGAGATAAAAACATCTTATGCCCGTGAGATTTTGCCAAAAGAAGTTCCTTTGAAATCAGCAATTCGGCAATGGTCGGATGTCGGTTCGCTTATCGCAGGTTTGCAAAAAGGCGATTACGGCTTGATTGCGCGGTCATTGCAAGATTTTATTGTTGAGCCTGTGCGAAAAAAACTGATTCCACATTTTGACGATTTGAAAGCGGAAAGTTTGAAAGCGGGCGCACTTGGCGGCGGAATTTCCGGCGCAGGTCCGAGTGTTTTTATGTTTAGTAAAAATCGGGAAATTGCTGAGAAAATTGGCGCAAAAATGAGCGAAATTTATTCGCAAACCGAGATTGATTTTAATATTTACGTTTCGCCGATAAATAAACAAGGCGTGGTTTGTCTCTAATTTCCTCTTGCTATTCTCAAAAATTGTTGTAGAATTTGGCTTGCTACTACATAGATTCACTTGTCCCCAATCGGAGTTTCAAATGACAAAAATTTATTTTAGTATTGCGTGTCTTTTGATAATTTGTTCAATTGGCGTTTTTTCCCAAACCAGAGACCGGAAAATAAAATTGACAAATAACAATTTTCCAATGGATTGCCGTGTTTTTCTGAACGGAAAGCTCCTCAACAATCTCCAGCCGATTTACCCAAGCGAAGCCAAAATCGCTGGACTGGCAGGGAAAGTTGAGGTCGCGGTTGAGATTGACGAGGCGGGAAATGTATCGGGAATTGAATCAACTCACGGCAATGAAATTTTAGCCAAAGCCGCCGCCGAAGCCGCTCTGCAAGCGAAATTTTCGCCAACCATCTGCGATGGAAAGGCAACCAAAACCATTGGTGTGATTACCTTTAACTTTGCTTCGATTGCTTTGACTAATGAATATTTCAAAGCCACAAAATTAGAAGAACTTTCCGATGTCAATGAAGAAAAAAACTTTTACGAATCCGTTCTATATTTAACCGAAAATTATCGGATTGCTTTTGGCTATGCCGACCAAAAATATCACGGTGAAATGCCTCTTACCAAAGGCGATTTCGCTCATTTTTTGCGTCAAATGCTGGAAATGCTTGATTCCAGAGGAAAATTGGCAAACAAACATCCGCAAGATATTGGACTTTATCAATCCTACAATCCGCATCAGCCGAAAGAAATTGAGTTTAATCCAACTGCTCCATACTCTGAATCTCTCAAAATTCTTTCAAACAAATATGGAATTGTTTTAGCTGAAAATGATGGGAATTTTGATGGCGATTTGGCTATGACGAAAGCCGAAATTATTGAAACCTGGCGCAGTATTTTTGGCGAAGAAGCCATCCCGATTAACTTTTTAACCGTCCAAGATAAAGATCAAGAAATGTCTCGTGGCGATTTTGCAATTTACCTAAAAGAGTCTTTAGACGTGCTAACTTACAAACTTTTGCCTTAAAATTTTCAACTTAATTTTTTTATTTTTTTTTCAAAAAAAAGTTCGACTTTTTACAAATATGCTTCGTCTTAAGTGGCGTGCGAAGGAAATTCGCCAACATAATAAAACGAGAGGAATCATACAATGAAAAATTTAACTTTATTCGCAATCATTTCAATTTTAACTTTGAGCATCAGCGTTTTTGCAGACGGGACCAAAACAGGTAAAGGCAAAGCACGAGGAACAGGCACCGCAACCGGAAAAGGTGTGGCAAAAGGTTCAGGAACAGCTTCGGGAAGCGGTGTTGTAATCTACAAAAATAAATCGGGCGTTCACGCTAAAAAAGGAACAGGAACTATATCAGGACAAGGAATCGCCATCGGACAAGGCACGATTAACGGCAAGGCAAAAGTTATCGGAAATGGAACCGTGACAGGCAGAGGAATTGCGCGAGGTAACGACATGATACCAACAGATTTTCAAAAGAACTATTACAAATAAAGGAATTGTGCCGAAG
Organism: Pyrinomonadaceae bacterium; assembly: GCA_963779235.1. Classification (GTDB taxonomy): domain Bacteria; phylum Acidobacteriota; class Blastocatellia; order Pyrinomonadales; family Pyrinomonadaceae; genus JAIBCC01. Next base: position 317,264 of record CAVZXI010000032.1, on the reverse strand, counting down.
TTTGAGACTCAGGTTCTTCCTGTGATTAACGAAAATCCAGGTTTAACTCTCGTCTGATCGGGCGAGAGTTTTCTTTTATTCAGGAATTTTAGCGCGTTCTGCTTCTGTCCAATCGCAAATGGTTCTAATCTCTTCGGGAGAAAGTTTCGCGCCCCAATGAATCCATAAATACGAAGGCAAAGGCATTGCTTTTGCTTGAATTTCCTCGCAAACTTCGGCTAATTTGCGTCGTTGTTTTTTCCCGTCGTAAGTTTTCCAATCGCTGAAATTTAACTTTTGTCGCCCTTCGTCAATGTGACCTTTCAAAAATGATGCCGAAGGCTGAATATACGAATACCAAGGATAAATCGTAGTATTTGTGTGACAATCGTTACACGAGCGTTTCAAAATTGCTTGCACATTTTCGGGAACTTGGACATTTTCTTCCAAAGTTTGCCCTGCAACCATCGGCGGATTAGTAAAATCGGGGCGGATAAATTGAATGACAATAAACGCCACAAATAAAATGATTGCAATGATTTTTAGGATTTTCTTCATATTTTTTTTATTTCAACGCAAAGTCGCAAAGTGGCAAAGACGCAAAGTTTAAGAAATATTCTTTATTTTGCCTTTTTACTTTTTACTTTTTACTTTGCAAAGCTCACTCGCCAGATTTTGTCCCCACCGTCATCACAAATTAAAAGCGAACCGTCCGCATTCATCAGCAATCCGACAGGTCTCCCCCAAACTTCATTTGAATCTTCGCTTGGCAACCAGCCTGAGACAAAATCTTCATACCCGCCAACAGATTTGCCGTCTTTCATTTTGACGCGAATTACTTTGTAACCCGTCAATTTTTGCCGATTCCAAGAGCCGTGAAATGCGACAAAAGCATCATTTTCGTATTCTTTTGGAAACATCTTTTTGTCGTTAAAAACAATCCCAAGCGCAGCCGAATGAGAAGTTACGAGAACATCGGGAACAATTACTTTTGGGAATTTTGAATAGTCCACATCTTTCAAACGAGTCTCTTTATTTTCGCCAAGGTAATAAAACGGATACCCGTAAAAACCGCCATCTTTCACGCTCGTCACAAAATCGGGAACAAGGTCATCGCCTAATCCATCGCGTTCATTAACGGCTGTCCAAAGTTCTTTGCTTACAGGATTCCACGCCAGACCAATTGGATTTCGCAAACCTGAAGCATAGATTCGATGCCCCGTTCCATCTGGATTATATTCAGAAATCGCCGCGCGGCGATTATCTTCTTCGGGTTGAAAATTTCCGCTTGAACCGATGGAAACATACATTTTATCGCCTTTCGGTGAAAACAAAATATTGCGCGTCCAATGCTGATTGTAGCCGCCACGAGTTAATTCAATCAGTTTTTCGGGTTCACCTTCCGCAACTGTTTGCCCTGATTTGTATTTGAATCGAACAACTGCGCTCGTATTTGCCACATAAAACCAATTTTCGTGAAAAGCCATTCCAAACGGCTGGTCGAGCTTGTCAGAAAACACAAAACGCTCATCCGCTACACCGTCTTTGTTGTTGTCCCGCAAAACAAAAATCGTATTTGCCCGTGAATCAGCCAAGAAAACATCACCATTTGGCGCAAGTGCCATCCAACGCGGAACATTAAAACCGCCTTCGGCAAAGACGTTTATTTTGAAACCTTTCGGAATGGTTAAAGTCGCATCGGCGGGTTGCGGGACAATCTTTGAATTTCGACGCGCACTTTCAGTTCCAAACGGCGCGGGCAAATCGCTCGGTTTAATATTGAACTTTTTCGTTTCCGTTACATTTTCTATTTTGGGAAGCAGCGGCGGAGTTTGAATTGGTGTCGGAGTTGGCGCAGTCGGATTTTGACAAGCTACACTCATCACAAATATCGAAAAAACACTCAACAAAACCCATAATTTTTGCAATCTAATCATTTATGTTACCCTCTTGGAACGATGTCGGAAATAATTTCTTTACTTGAGAATAACGATTTTAGTGCCAACTCGACAAGCGAAGTCGGTGCAATCGGCGAACAACTCGCTCAAGATTATCTTTTTAGACGCGGATTCCGCTTTGTTTGTTCCAATTTCAAAACTCCCGTCGGGCGCAACCGCAAAGGCGTTTTGGTCAATGGCGAGATTGATTTGATTGCTTACGAAGAAGATATTTTGTGCTTTATCGAAGTCAAAACGCGGAGTTCCGATGATTTTTCGAGTCCGATTTCCGCCGTTGACCTCCGCAAACAACGCCAAATCATCCGCACCGCCAAACGCTATCGCAAAATCTTTCATCTGGAAAAGGTGAAGTTTCGTTATGATGCGATTGGGATTGTTTTGAATAATAAAAAAGCCTCGAAAATCGAATATTTCAAAGGATTTTTTGATGAAGCTAAATTTTTGAAAGGCGATTGGTCGGAAAATTAGCAACCTAATTTGAAAGGATTTTGGGTTGAATGAGGATTTTTTCCGGCAATTTCTAATCAATATCTCAAAACTTTTGCTTGTTGATTTAATTCATCCGGCAGTTTTTCTTCCTTCAAAGTGGTCACAAAAAAAGTATAACTATTTTCACGAGTGGTAAAAATTTCTTCAATTACTTGGTTTGAAAATTCGTCAACTTCCGTTTCGTAAAGGGTTGATTCAATCAAAGCGAGACGTTTCAAACAATCGTGAAGATGAGTTTTCCCGATGCCGAATTCGCCGATTTCCGAATCAATTATCAAACGTATTTCCGCTTGCTCATCATTGAAATATGCCAGCAAAGATGCGGTCTGGCTGACTCCTTTATCGAATCTTTTGGAAACCACCGAAGTCCGCGCACCTTTTTGTTCCTCCTCCATCCGTTCGCGCAAAGACTTCGATTTCTCTTTGCCCGATTGACGAATCCGCGTATCAAAAATAACGGTCATCCGGCGTTCGTCTTCCGCCGCAAAATCGCGGACAATGATGCGATTCGACCGCGCTGTCGCTTTCCAATCAACGTGCCGTAAATCGTCCTGCGGTTGATATTCGCGCAATGCCAAAAGGTCTTGTCCCGCGCCTTTTTTGGGCAAAACCCGCTTCCCAACTTCAAACGGAAGCCGCAGTATTTCTATTTCAACCGGCTCAATTTTCGGAAAAATGATGATTTCAGCTTCTTGGGCGGAAAGTCTGCGCCGATGTCGAAAAAAACCGAACGGAAAGCGGGTGGAAAGTTCAAAATCTTTGATGATAAACCGTCCACGTTTTTTGAAAATATGTTCGGTTTTATTCTCAATCGTATCGTTTCGCGGAATAAAAATGAAATAGTCGAGCGTGTGTTTGAGAAGTGGCGGACGAGCAAGTTTTTCGGCTATTTTGACGGGTAGAATTTTCTTGATGTCGTTGAGAATAATTGATTGTTCGCGCTCTTTGCCACGCACTTCGGTGGTAATTGAATAGCTCGGAAAAATTCGTTTTTGGTTAAACAAACTGACGATTAAAGGGGTTGATTCTTCGGCAAAAATGGTTTCGGGGAAACGCATTTTAACGTCCATTTTTTTCAGACAAAAGTTGCCGATAAAAAATCCCACGATAAAAGCCGAAGTGAGAAAAGCAAGCACGATGAAAAGCAGATTGTTGCCCGTATTCCAAGCGGCTAATCCGACAATCATCAGCAATCCCAGATAAACTGCTCCGCCTGTCGTAAATTCAAACGGCAAATCCATTTGCGAGGCTTCCGCACTTGCAGAACGCGCCAAGGGCGGAATCACAAAAATCAAGATTAGCAAAACAAAGCCTAACGAAACTGCCGCCGTAATTCCCGCCAGACGCACGTTGCCCGTCTGATGCGCCCAAAGCGTAACGGCTGCCAAAGCTAGACCGCCAACCACCACGATAAGCCCTAACAAACCATTGCGTATATCACGAAAACTGAATAATTGGCTGAGTATGCGAAAATCCACCTTTTTAGGATAAAGTATTTATCTATTTAAACTCAAGAAAAAAAGGTGGACACACGATTATTTCAAACCTCTTGCCTCTTTGCCCTTTGACAATTATTTCAAATCATTCATCGAAGCACCAAAATTTATGTGATAAGTATTTCCTTCAACCACCAATGCCGGAACTGATTTTACTCCTGCATTTTCAGCCTCTGCAATGCGTCCTTTTTCGCTTCCAAGATGAACAATGTCGAGTTCAAAACGGTTTTGGTCAATCGTATCTAAAACCATTTGTTCAGCATCTACGCAGACAGGACAACCCGCGTGATAGAATGTTGCTTTAGTTTTCATTTGTTTTTCCCTTCCTTTTTGTTTTAATGTTTTGTGGGTTTACCACATTTTGAAGATAACAAATTGATAAACCCTTTGTAAGTAGGCACTTTTTGGTGGACTACTTACTTTTTGGTCTAAATTTATGCAACCACATCCGAAAAAAATTTCTGAAAATCGTCAAGTTAAAGAGATGGTCGAGAGCATAATCGGCTGTAAATGGTCTTTATCGGTAATTTCTTTGGTCAAACAAGGCGTAAATCGTCCCGGCGCAATGGAAAGAAGCGTTGAAGGATTAACCACCAAGGTTTTGAATGAAAGACTCCGTAAACTTATCAACTTTGGTATTTTGAAAAAAACTATTTTCCCCGAAACCCCACCCCATGTAGAGTATGAATTGACTGAATTTGGCTATAAATTTGTCCAAATCATTGATGCAATTGAAATTTTAGAAGCAGAGATCAAACAGTCATAGGTTGAAAAACAGCTTGGCTGGTATAATTGGCAAAAGGCTTTGTTTGCTTGACAAATTAACGCCCTGTTCGATATTCTTATCGTTCGCGTTTTTGCGAAAATTCCTAACAGAGATACATATATGAGTACTTATTTTCCTAGTGGAAAAGGTTTAGCAGATAATCGTAAATGGTTGGTAGTAGATGCCAAAGGTAAGACCGTTGGTCGTCTCGCAACGGAAGTTGCGCGTATTTTGTCGGGCAAAAACAATCCGAGTTGGACACCTTTTATGGATATGGGCGACCATGTTGTGGTAGTCAATGCTCGTCACGCCGTTTTCAAAGGCTCGAAAAACGATCAAAAAATGTATCGTCATCATACGCTTTATCCGGGTGGATTACGCGAAGTATACGGTCAAGGATATGCAAGCTACCAAACCGGAAAGAATTATCGAACTGGCAGTAAAGGAATGCTTCCGAAAACCAAACTTGGCAAAGCGATGGCGAAAAAATTAAAAGTTTATGCTGATGCCGACCATCCGCATTCGCACAAAAACCTGAAATATATTGAAATATGTAAACTAACCTAAGTGTAAGTTTGATTAAATTACCATAAAAAAAATGGCAGATATTCAGTATTACGGAACAGGTCGAAGAAAGACCTCAACTGCAAGAGTTTATTTACGTCCAGGAAGTGGCGAAATCAAAGTTAATCATCGCGGCTTTTGAAGAATATTTTCCGAATGAAGCATTGCGGATGATTATTCGTCAACCGCTTCGCTTGACCGATACTACCGCTAAATTCGACATTTTGGTTAATGTTGCTGGCGGCGGAACTAGCCGGACAAGCCGGGGCAGTTCGTCACGGAATCACTCGCGCTTTGATGGAATTTAATTCCGATTTGCGCTCGGCTTTGAAAAAAGCAGGTCTCGTGACCCGCGATCCGCGCAAAGTAGAACGCAAAAAATACGGACAAAAAGGCGCACGCGCCCGATTCCAATTCTCGAAACGATAGTTAATTGTTCATTTGGTCATTGAATCATTTACCCATTGTTTTTTTAATGAGTCAATGAATCAATGGTCAAATGATTCAATCAATAATCCATTGCTCAAAGTCTATTGGTTTAGCTAAACAGACTTTGGCGATTACATAAACCAATAAGTTAAGGAGATTATAAATTTTGGCAACAGTTACAATGAAAGAACTTCTCGAAGCAGGAGTTCACTTTGGACACCAAGTTCGCCGTTGGAATCCGAAAATGAAAGAATATATTTTCGGGGAACGTAACGGCATTTATATTATTGACCTGCAAAAAACGCAGAAACTTTTCCGCGATGCACTCAATTATGTGACCGCAGCCATAACGGAAACAGCCGAATATAATGGTTCTTGTTTGTCGGCACAAAACGCCAAGCGCAAGACGCTATCAAAGAAGAAGCCGAACGTTGCGGACAATATTATATCAACAATCGTTGGCTGGGCGGTCTCGATGACCAACTTCCAAACCGTTCAAAATTCGATTAAGAAAATGCGCGAAATCGAAGCGATGAAAGAAGATGGTCGCTTTGAAATGTTGACGAAAAAAGAACGGCTGCGAAATAGACAAAGAATACGAAGGTTTGATGAAAAATCTTGGGGGTATCAGAGGATATGACAACGTCTGCCCGATATGCTTTTTATCATTGATGTTCGCAAAGAAGAAATTGCGGTGGCGGAAGCAAATCGGCTTGAATATTCCGGTGGTTGCGGTGGTTGATACTAACTGCTCGCCCGAAGGAATTGACGCAGGTTATTCCGGGCAATGATGATGCGCTTCGGGCAATTCGTCTTTTTGCTTCGCGCATTGCCGATGCCATTTTCGAAGGTCAAAACATCGCGCACTGAAGGGGAGTTGTAGTTGCGGAGGAAGCGATGAAACGACGACGAAACATTTCGACAGATGAGGCAGTTTCTGAATTGCACACACTCAATGAAGAAGTGTTGCCGAGAAGAAATCCGTTGAAACTAAAAAAGCAGTCTGAAGTTGTCGCCGAAAAACCGACGGAAACTGTTTCGCAGAAGAAATCACAGTTGACGGAAACTGCTGTGCAGAAGAATGTTGCAACGGAAACAGTAACGAAGCGAAGTGGAAACGAAACCGAAGCGGACGGAACGGAAACAGTAGCGGAAACGGTTCGGAAGAAGCTCCGGCAGAAACCGCAACTGAGAAATCAGCAGAAGAGGAAACCACGGAAGCAACCGCATTAAACATTAAAAATTTTATATTTTGAAAGCGTAGCTCCGTTTTGTTTATAAATACGGGCTACGCTTTTTTTCAAATTAATTTTAGAAATAATATTTTGGAGTAAATTATGGCAGATATTACAATGAGCGCGATTAATGGCTTTGCGCGAAAAAACGGGCGCAGGAATGATGGATTGCAAAGCCGCTTTGACCGAAGCCAACGGCGACGAAGCGCAAGCAATCGAAATTCTTCGCAAAAAAGGAATGGCAACCGCCGACAAAAAGAGCGGTCGCGTAACGGCGGAAGGCGCAGTCGGTTCTTACATTCACATGGGCGGAAAAGTCGGCGTGATGGTCGAAATCAATTGCGAAAGCGATTTTGTTTCGCGTGGCGAAGAATTTCAACAACTCGTCAAAGACGTGGCGATGCACATCGCCGCGACCGACCCGCGTTATCTGAATCGCACGGAAGTTCCGGCGGATGTTCTCGAAAAAGAACGCGAAATTCTTGCTCGAACAACTTAAAAATGACCCGAAAAATGCCAACAAACCGGCAGATGTTATCAATAAAATCATCGAAGGACGATTGAATAAATTCTACGAAGACAATGTTTTGCTCGACCAAGCCTTTTGTCAAAGACCCGAGCAAAACGATTGGGGAATTTGGTCAATGAAAAAATTGCTTCGATTAAGGAAAATATCTCGATTCGCCGCTACACGCGCTATAAAATGGGCGAAGGCATCGAGAAAAAACAAGGCGATTTCGCGGCGGAAGTCGCTTCGATGGTCGGATAAATAGTTGCAGAGTGTTCAGAGTTGTAAGTTGTCAAGTTAAAAACTTTCCTGGACATCTGACAACTTGACCATCTTAACATCTGGAATCTAAATGAAACTGCATACAAACGAATTTTGCTCAAACTTTCGGGCGAAGCCTTGATGGGCGAACAGAATTACGGCATTGATACCAATGTTGCCGAATCTGTCGCGCAAGAAATCAAAGCCGTCCACGCGCTCGGCGTTGAGAGTTGCGATTGTCGTCGGCGGCGGCAATATTTTTCGCGGAGTTTCAAAATCGGCGGGAAATATGGACCGCAGCGCGCAGATTATATCGGAATGTTGGCAACCGTGATGAACGCCGTTGTTTTGCAAGACGCGCTCGAACAGACAAGAATGTTTTTACGCGGGTGATGTCCGCCATTGATATTCCGCAACTCGCCGAACCTTTATCCGCCGCCGCGCCGAACGCCATCTGGAAAAAAAGCGCGTCGTCATTTTTGCCGCCGGAACGGGCAATCCATATTTTACAACCGATTCCGCCGCCGCGCTTCGTGCGCTCGAAATCAAAGCGGAAGTCATTTTCAAAGCCACAAAAGTTAACGGAATTTATTCAGCCGACCCGATGATTTTTCGCGAATGCCGAAAAGTTTTGATAACAATTTCGTATCAAGAAGTTTTCGAAAAACAATTAAAAGTGATGGATGCTTCGGCCATCTCGCTTTGTATGGACAATAATCTGCCGATTATGGTTTTCAATATGAAAACATCCGGCAATATTATGAAAGCCGTCTGCGGCGATTTGATCCATCGGAACTTTGGTAAAAATGTAATTTTGCGTTAAAATTTGGGTAAAAATCTCATAATATTTTTAATTTAAGAGTAAATTATGAGTGTAGAAGACAGTAGTTAAAGATACGAAACCTAAAATGGAAAAAGTTGTTGAAGACTTTCAACGAAAATTGTCGAATGTTCGCACCGGACGCGCCACGGTTGGCTTGCTCGATAGCGTGACAGTTGATTATTACGGCACGCCAACGCCATTGAATCAGATGGCTTCGATCGATGTTCCCGAACCGCAAATGATTACCGTCCAGCCTTGGGATATGTCGCAACTTAGCGCAGTTGAAAAAGCGATTATCACCGCCAATTTGGGGATTAATCCTTCAAATGACGGCAAAATTATTCGCCTTCCCGTTCCCGCCTTAAATGAAGAACGCCGCAAACAATTAGCTAAACAAGTTCACGATATTGCCGAAGAACATCGCGTAGCTGTTCGCAATGTCCGCCATCACGCCAATGACAGTTTGAAAAAATTGTTGAAAGACAAAGCAATTTCCGAAGACAGTGAGCGTGACGGACTCGACCAAGTGCAGAAATTGACCAATACTTTTATAGCAAAAATTGATGAATTGATGAAGACCAAAGAACACGAAGTAATGAGTGTTTAAAATAAAGGCAAAGAATTGATTTGTAAATCCGCCAATGCAATGATTTCTCAGAATTATTGGATTGGCATTTTTATGTTATTTTGCTCTAAAAATCATTCTCCAAAATTATTCTGTATCTCACTTTTCCGCTTTCCAGATGCTCAAAGGCTTCGTTGATGTTTGACATCGGAAATGTTTCCGTTACGGTTTCGATGTTGTGCCTCGCGCAAAATTCGAGCATTTTGGCTACCACACTCGGACTTCCCGTTGCCGTTCCCGAAACTATTTTTTGATTTGGTATCAATGAAAATGCGCCGACCGAAATCGGTTCGAGAATTGCCCCCACAATATGCAGTTTGCCTTTTGGAGCAAGGGCTTTGAAATATAAATCCCAATCCAAAGGCACATTTACAGTAACTAAAATCATATCGAATTTACCCGCGAGTTTGGCTAATTCCGCGTCATCACGAGTATCCACAACATAATCCGCACCGAGTTTTTTTAGTTGATCCGTTTTTGATAAATTGGTGGTAAAAGCCGTCACTTCACAACCCCATTTATCCGCAAACTGCAACGCCAGATGTCCAAGTCCACCGATTCCAACTACGCCAACTTTATCGGTCGGCTTAATCTCCATTTGCACAAAAGGATTAAAAACTGTGATTCCGCCACAAAAAAGCGGTCCGGCTTTCGACATATCCATCGAATCAGGTAATTTAACTGCCCATTCCCAATTGCAACGCACTTTATCGGCAAAACCTCCGTGTCTGGCAACAATGGTTTGCTCAAGCTCTTTGCAATTGATGTGATAGCCCGATAAACATTGGTCGCAATGCAGACAACTTCCCGCATTCCAGCCTAGCCCGACTTTATCCCCAACTGCCACGCCTTTAACATTTCTACCAACAGCGACAATTTCGCCAACTGCCTCGTGTCCGCCCACAAACGGATATTGAGTTATTCCCCAATCATCATTTAGCATTGACAAATCCGAATGACAAATCCCGCACGAATGCACCTTTATTTCAACTTGGTTCAAGCCCAATTCTCCTGCTTCAAATTCAAACGGTGCAAATTTCCCTTTCGGCTCACTCGCCGCGAATGCCTTTATTTTCCCCATGCTTCAATCTTGCCAAATTTATCTCAAAGATACAAAAAGAGAATTTCTAAATTCTTCAAACAAACTGTCAGCATTGCATTTTGGTTATTACGATGTATGATGTTATTCCAAAAGGTATTTAACTTGTATCAATCAGTCATTTTAATTCAATTGTAGGAGAAAATTTATGAAAAATATTCGGCAAAACCGGATTTTCTTGACTATACTTTTAGTCTTTTTGTTGACGGCTTCTGCTCAGGCAAAAATTACCAGATATTTAACCGGAAATGGGGCAGATGTAAATCCGCCGCTTTTTGGTCCGGCACACGATTTTGGCGGGGGCGGAGCTGATGTGGATGCGGCAATTCAATGGATGATTAACCAAGTGAGAGGCTGCACAAATTGCGCGACCAAGATTGATGTTGTAATTTTGCGAGCTTCGGGTTCTGATGGTTACAATCCTTATATTTATGCGATGAATGGAGTTGATTCGGTTGAGTCAATTGTCCTTACTTCGGCAAGAGATGTCACCAATGCAAGTGTCAATACTGCAATTAGAAACGCAGAAATCATCTTTTTTGCGGGTGGCGATCAATGCGATTATGTGACTTTATTTAAGGGAACAATCATTGAAGCAAATGTCGAATTTGTTTATCAAAAGGGTGGCGGTGTCGGCGGGACAAGTGCCGGAACTGCCATCCAAAGTCCGATTGCCTACGATGGCTGCAAGGGTAGCGCAACCTCTGCTGACGCACTCGCTAACCCGTATCATCGGACTATTTCCTTTACCTATAACTTTTTTAATTGGAACAATTTACAATTTACTTTGACCGACTCGCATTTTACTCAACGTGACCGAATGGGGCGTTTGATGGCTTTTTTAGCCCGTCAGATAAAAGATGGTCAAGCAGGTGCGGTTTTAGGTGTGGCAATTGACGAAGCGACATCGTTAATGGTTGATAAATTTGGTACTGCCAGCGTTGTCGGGCAAGGAAACGCTTATTTTGTTTTAGCGGATCATCAACCCGAGACTTGCGTTTCAGGCTCGCCACTAACCTTTTCAAATTACAAAATTTGGCGGATCAGTCCGGGTGGCTTTTATAACTTGCAAAACCGTCCGACCACCGGCTATTACACAATTAGCGTAACTAATGGACAGTTAAGTGGAAATCCATATTAACTAATATTGAAAATTTAGTTAGAAAATTTCAGATTTAAGCCTGAAATAAGTTTTTCAAAAAGCGTGTAAATAAAATAAATTTACGCGCTTCTTTACTTTGTAAAATCGTAAATCAAATCTCCGTCCGTGTATTTTTCGTTGTCAAAAATATGCGGATAATGTTGCTTTAACTCTTGCAAATAAAGGTCGTATGGCAAATCGGCAAACGCTCCGTATTCGTGCAAATAAGTCATAAAGACGTTACCTTTTTTATCATATTCTTGAAAAATCGAATCCTGTGTGCCATCAAATTCAAGCGGTTCAACTCCAAGATATTTGCACAAACTTTGGTTAAAGGCGGGCGTAGTTTTGAGCCATTTTCCTTCCAAAAACAATTCCGCCGCACCGTGAAAAACGAGATAGTTTTTCTTCAAAGCCTGTTCAAGTTTTTCGGTGGCAATGTGATTGCGGACGATATAAAAACTCAAACGGCTCGGCACTCCAACGGCTCTGGCACTTGCCGCTAATAAAACCGCTTTTTCGACACAATAACCTCGATTCCGAGTCAGCAAATTACTCGCCGTCAAACCTTCGCGCCGCAAATCCAAAAGATACGGATTGTATTGAAAACCATCGCGGACGGCATAATAAAGTTTGATGGCTTTTTCGGTTCCGGTTTTTGCGCCTACTGTATTGTTTTTGGCAAATTCACGGACATTTGGCTCATCAAAATTCAAAAATTCAGTTGGTTGTAAAAATTCTTGCATTTTTCTAAACATCAACACTTTCTTCATCTACCAAACCAACGATAAATGTTTCAAAATCTTTGGCTAAAAGTGTAATTATCGGCTCATCCGATTCAGTTTCAACGTGAACAACTTCGGGTTCGCCATCCTTACCGTTTTTACGATAATCCAGCATCACCATATCGTGTCCTGCCGAAGGACATTCACAAATTGCAATTCCAATAGTTGGATAGCCCCATTCATCTATGAAATGTTGATTACCTAGATCATTTGAATCAATTCCCCAAGTTCCGCCAAGTCCTTTTATGCCAGTAATTGCAATATGATTGTCTGCCCAAGAAGTCGGCTCGTTGGTGAGAAAACAACAATTTTGCGGGCTTCCACCGTTTTTGGTTTTAATCAATTCAATATATGACTTAGGGAGTTTGTAGCCTAGTTTATTTTCCGCCTCTTTGATTTTTTCAATAGTAATTTCATCGGGACTGGTGAAATAGTCATCAGCTTCCCAAAAGTTGGTTAAATCAAAGTTTTCAAAATATTCATTCATAAACTTAAATCACCGATTTACCGCCTGCATATATTCCGCCGGATAACGCAAACCTGCGACCATTTGCGACAATGTTTCGATTTCGGCAAAGTCTTCAACAGTTAATTCGATATTTAATGCGCCAAGATTTTCTTCAAGGCGATGTGCTTTTTTCGTTCCCGGAATTGGGACAATGTTTTCAGCTTTTTGCATTATCCAAGCCAGCGCGAGTTGAGCGGGTGTGCAACCTTTCCGCTTGGCAATTTCTACTACCTTGTTTGCTAATTCGATGTTTTTCTCAAAGTTTTCGCCTTGAAAACGTGGTGTGTGATGTCGGTAATCATCAGCGGTTAAATCACTTGGCTTTTTATAACGACCTGTCAGAAACCCACGTCCGAGCGGTGAATAAGCGACCAAAGTTACGCCTAATTCTTTGCAAGTCGGTAAAATTTCGTCTTCGATGTCGCGTGTCCACATCGAATATTCCGATTGCAATGCTGAAATGGTGTGAACGGCGTTTGCCCGTCTTAAAGTGTCAGCAGAGGCTTCGGAAAGCCCTAAATACTTAACTTTGCCCTCCTTTACGAGTTCCGCCATTGCTCCGACAGTTTCTTCAATCGGCGTGTTTGGGTCAACTCGATGCTGATAATACAAATCAATTTCGTCAATTCCGAGCCGCTGCAAACTTCCCTCAACAGTCTTGTGGACATATTCAGGTGTGCCATTGATTCCGCGTTTTGTCCAATCATTTGGGTCACGCTCAATCCCAAATTTCGTAGCAATCACAACCTTTTCACGTTTGCCTTTGATGAACTTTGCCAAAAGCTCTTCGTTGGTAAAAGGTCCATACATATCGGCTGTGTCGTAGAAATTTAAGCCGAGTTCCAATGCTCTTTCCAATGTTTCAAGCGATTCGGTTTCGTTGGTTTCGCCGTAAAATTCGGACATTCCCATACAACCCAAACCGATTGCTGAAATCTCTAAATTGCTACGCCCAAGTTTTTTGTATTTCATAAATCCCCTCAAACATCAATTTTATCGCGCAAACCACCATAAACAAAGGGTCCGACAAAATCTTTTTCAAAGAAACTATTCGGGAAAATCGGCTCAATTTTGCTAACTTCATTCAACCGATTCATCTGTTCGTCGGAAAATTGAACATTCAAACTCGCTAAATTATCGTTTAATTGACTTAATTTTCGCGTACCGATAATCGGAATCATCGTTGAATCTTTATGCCGAAGCCAAGCCAGTGCGACTTGCGAAGCCGAAACATCAAGTTCTTTCGCAATATTTACAACCTCTTGAGTAATTCGCGTCTTTCTATCTTTTTCGGGAGCTAAGGCAACTTGCATCTGTTCCGAGCCGTAACGACCTGACTTTGCTTCATCGGTTTCCATATTCAAATATTTGCCCGCCAAAATCCCACCTGCCAACGGCGACCAAGGCGTAACTGTTAAACCCATTGCCTTTGCCATCGGCAAAAGTTCGTGTTCGGGCGTTCGCTCAATCAAACTATATTCGATTTGCAGACCGACAAACGCACTCCAACCACGCAATTCTGCCAAGGTATTTGCACGAGCCACATACCATGCGGGAGCGTCCGAAATTCCGACATAAAGAACTTTTCCACTTTTCACGAGGTCTTCAAAACCACGCATAACTTCTTCAACCGGCGTTAGTTGGTCCCAAATGTGAAGCCAGTAAAGGTCAATATAATCAGTCTTTAAGCGTTTCAAACTCGCCTCGACTTCGCGTATCATTGCCTTACGATTGTTGCCACCCGCATTCGGATCGCCCATGACACCCGAATTGGAAAATTTAGTCGCCAACACAACATTGTCACGATGTCCTTGCATAAATTCGCCAAGCATCGTTTCCGAAGTGCCGTTGGTATAAATATTTGCCGTATCAACAAAGTTTCCGCCCGCCTCACGAAACGCATCATACATTGCGCGGGATTCGTCCCTGTTTGCGCCAAAGCCCCATTCTTCGCCAAAAGTCATCGTTCCCAAACAAAGTTCGGAAACCCGTAACCCGCTTTTTCCTAATAGTTTATATCGCATAATTTACTTATCCACGAAGATTCACGAAGATTTCACGAAGTTTGAAAATATTTTTTTCTTCGTGCTTCCTTCGTGCGCCTTCGTGGATTAATTTCTTTTTCTTAAATCCTCATAAAGTCTTGCATAAACAGGCGTTGCAATCTTCAGCAATTCCGCTTCTCTGACTACAAAACCCGTCAAAGTTTCCACTTCGGTTTTGCCTTTTCGCATAAAATCGCTATGCATCGAAGAGGTAATTTCACCCGACAAGCCCTTGATTCGCTCAAAAGTCATCTGGGCGATATTTTCATCTACATTGATTTTCTTTGCCTTGGCAAGATGTGTAACTTCTCCAATTAAATCGTTTAAGAGTTGTTGATTTTCAACAGAGCTATTTATTCCGCCCGCATTTGTGTCCAAAAAAGACGTTAAAGTTGCCAAACTTGAGATAAAAATGAATTTTTCCCAAATTGCTTTATCAATGTCCTCAATTGCCTCTCCGTTGATGTCTGCCGATTTGAGCAATTTCTCAAACTTTTGGGGCTTTTCATTCCCAAACTGAGAACCGCCAAATTGCAACAATTTTATTTCACTATCAACTTTAATGACACCGAACGCAATCAACCGCGAAGCGATATACGCACAGCCCTTCCAAACGTCCGCATCAGGCAAAATTTCTTTGATTTTGTCGGAATTATCAACCCCATTCAACAAGGGCAAAATAGCTGTTTGACTTCCGATGCAATCTTTAAATTTGAGGATACTTTCTTCTAAATCGTAGGCTTTAGTGCAGATTAGTAACAAATCAACCTCGCCGATTTCGTTTGCTTCTTTAGTTACTAATTTTGGTCTGGTAATAATTTCCGATTCATTTGTTATGACCTTTAAACCATTGTGTTTAATGGCTTTTTTATTTTCTCCGCGAGCGATGAAAATTATTTCGACTTCATTTGAATCAGCAAAATGCGCGGCTAATTTTCCGCCAAAATATCCGCCTACTCCGCCAATCCCTAAAACTGCGATTCTAAAATTTTTTCCCATTGCTAATTCTCTCTTTCAGCGAAAATCTTTTGTTGCAATTTGCTCATCCAACTCAGCCATTTATCATAATTTTGAGCTTTACTAACGATATATTCTGCGACTTCTTTATGTGGCAAAATCAAAAATTGCTCGGATTCCAAACCTTTGACGACTGCTTCGGCACAATCCTCAACCTCAATCGCTTCCGCCATCAAAAAGTTTTCAGGTTCGTCATCTTTTGTTGCAATCAGATTCGTTTTTACGCCCTGCGGACACAAACACAAAACCTTAATTCCTTTATCCATATATGAATAAGCGAGATATTCAGCAAAAGAAACGGCAGCGTGTTTGGTGATGGAATAAGGCGCAGCAGTTGGATAAGTCAACAATCCGGCGGCTGATGCGGTGATTAAAAAATAGCCTTCGCCACGTTCCAGCATTGATGGAAAAACCGCTCGGCTTAAATATAAATGCGACAAAACATTGATGTTCCAAATATTTTGCCAACTCTCGTTTGAAACTTCCAGACAACCTTCTTCACCACCGATTCCCGCGTTTGAAACAACTAAATCAATTTGTCCAAATTTGTCTAAAACATCGGCAACAACGGTTTGAACTTCGCTTTCATTACCAACATCCAATTTATAAGCAACGCCGTTAATATTTTTAGCGACTGCATTTGCATTTGAAAAATCAATATCGGTGACGATGATTTTCTTTGCACCTTCGCGGGCAAAACGTTCGCACAAACCCTTGCCGATGCCGTTTGCGCCGCCTGTGACGAGGATTATTTTATCTTTAATTTTCATTTTCGTTTGTAGTTCCGCGTTCACGCGGTTCCCCGTTAGCGTCAAAACCGCATAAATGCGGAACTACTAACTTTACCCAACTGTCAACACAACTTTCCCCGTAGTTTTTCTACCTTCAATCGCTTCGTGCGCCTCTTTAGCTTTATCTAAAGGAAATTCTGTCACTTGAATTTTCAAACGCCCCGCGCCGAGATGTCCGAGCAACTCTTTGGTGAAAGCGATTCGATTTTCCATTGATTCATTCATCAGCCAATAACCTTGAATTTTGTGATTTTTGTGCATCAAACTTAGCACTGAAACCTTGAAATCCTGCCCGCTGGCTGAACCGTAAATCCACATCGTTCCGTGTTTGGCTAAAACTTTCAGATTTTGGGCGACAATATCACCGCCAACCATTTCGATGAGCCAATCAACTCCTTTGCCATCAGTCGCGTGCAAGACTTTATCCGTCCAATCGCTTTCGCTATAATTGATGGCAAAATCTGCCCCTAATTCGACAACTTTTTTTAATTTTTGTTCATTCGAAGCCGTTCCGATGACCTTCAAACCTTTGTGTTTTGCCAATTGCACCAACAAAGTTCCAACTCCGCCTGCCGCCGCATGAATGAGAATTGTTTCACCATCTTTTGTGCCATTCAATAACCCCAATGCGGTTAAACCTTGAACTAACAACGCGGTTGATTCGCTAAAACCTAATTCGTCGGGAATCGGCATTGTCGCCACGGCTTTGGCAGTGGCAAATTCGGCGTAACCACCGCTGATTGTAGTAGCCAAAACTCTTTGCCCAACCTTGAGATGTGTAACGCTATCCCCAATATTTGCAACAGTTCCCGCCGCTTCATAGCCAAGCGTGAACGGCAAATCGGGCTTGGTCAAATAGTTCCCGCTCCGCATCATCGTGTCTGCATAATTGATGCCAGCCGCCGCCACTTTGATTAAAACTTCGTCCGCTTTTGGAGTCGGTTTCTCAACTTCTTCGAGCGTCAACTTGTCCGCCCCGCCTAATTCGTGAACTCTTATTGCTTTCATAATTTTGTTTTAATTAACCGCAGATGAACGCGGATAAACGCAGATAATTTTTATGTTTTTCTTCATTTCAAATTAAATTTATTTGCCTTGCCATCAATTACCATTGGAAAAATAACTTCTCTAAAAAAATCTGCGTTTATCTGCAAAATCTGCGGTTAATCCTCTGTAAAAAAATTCCTTAAATTTACTGATTGAAAAACTCGTTTCACCTCAACCCGCGGTTTGCCGAAATTTATCAATAAACACAGGGGCAAATTTGTGGCTTTCAAGTAATTCAAACATTGTGCTAGATGAATCTCGTCAAATCCTTTGACTGTTTTGAGTTCGACAATAATTCTATTCTTAACCAACAAATCAGCGATATATTCTCCCACAATTTGATTTTTGTAATAAACTTTAATCGGATGCTGCTGTTTTACCCCAAGATTTTTCTCTCTTAATTCCAACGCCAAAGCATTTTCATAAACCTTTTCCAAAAAACCATTTCCAAGCGAATTTCCAACTGCATAAGCACAACCAATTACCTTTTCGCTGATTCTGTTTAATTCATCTTCGCTCATAAAACCAAAAAAATATCTGCGTTAATCCACGTCCATCTGCGGTTAAATCTCCTAAGTTTTCCCAATCCAATCCTCACCCGCAATTTCATTCCAAATTTCGCGGATTTCGTTAAATTCTTCGCTTGAAAGTTTCCCTTCGGCAACATATTTGGCGTTTTCTTGCCAGCGATTCGGCTTGGTTGTGCCGACGATTGCAGTCGTAACTCCTTCAATCGAAAGCGTAAAACGCAACGCAGTCGAAATAGATTCCTCAAGCGATTTTTTCAAAAAAGGAAACGGTAATTTTTGAACTCGTTCCCAATATGGATGATGGTATTCACTTTTCGGTTTTTCGGAATTGCGCCAAACCGCATTGGCAATCGGGCGTTTGGCAATAATTCCAAGATTTTTTGAAACGGCAAGTGGAATATTTCCAACAATTGGCGATTGATCAGCGATTGAAACAGAAGTTTGCAAAGTATCAAATATGTCCATTTCGAGCGCAAATTTTGCATCTTCGTTGTCGCCCGAATAGCCGATATAGCGCGTGTAGCCTTTCTCCTGTGCGCGTTGCAAACCTTCGATACAATCGCCTTGACGTAAAATTTCCGCATCGCAACTGTGCAACTGGGCAATGTCGAGATAATCGGTTTTCAAATCGCGCAAACTTGTTTCAATCGCATCCAAAATTCCTTTTTTCGACCAATCAAACCGCGTAAAACCATCCAACGCACCACATTTTGAAATTAGATAAAAGTCTTTACGCCTATAACTTACGGCTTCTCCAATCATTTTTTCGCTAGTCAAATATCCGGCAGCGGTGTCAATTAAATTTAAGCCCGAATCAAGTGCCGAATTCAATAAAATATTGACATCATTCTGCGTTTGATGAGGATTAAAACCAATTTCTGCGCCACCAAAACCAAGCACCGAAACTTCTAAACCTGTTTTTCCAAGTTTATTTTTTTGCATAAAAGTTCATTCCCCTTGTTCGTCCTTGGCTTTCATTACATCTGCGTATAGACAATCACCTTTTAAACCATCAATTATTGTATCTGCGTATCGTCCACGAACTTTTCTCAAGTTCTCAAACATCAATTCGCGGTCAATTAAATTTGGTTCTCGCAACAGCCACATCAAATCCAATTCGTCTTTTCCCCGATTCGCCAAGTGTTTCAAAATCGCCAACCATTCGGGCGAAATCACGCTAATCCCTTCAATTTCAATAGCTGCATTCAAAGCCGCTTGATAAAAATCATCGTAGGAATCGTTACGAACAATCCAATCAACTGTAATGTTTTCGCCATCAATTGCCACTAAATAACTTTCTCCACCAAAAGTTAATTCGGATTTCCGAGGTATCGGCAAAAGTCCCGAAGCCAGCGCATCAACATCGGTTGTGGCTCGCGTGAAACCATAAATCTGCACCGCAATTCCACCCGCAATCGCCCATTTGACGTTGTTTTCTTTAGCAATTTCGGTCAATGATAAAACCGCTTCGATGCCTTGAGCTGTTGTAATATCACGCCTTCCGCCGTTTCGCTTTTTTAAGAATTCGGATATTTTTTCTTTTGTCATTTTTGGAAAATGTTTAATCTTAAAATAAATTGCCCGCAAAACACTCGAAAGTTATAGCCTTTTTTTCGCGTCTTTTAGCGTATTTAGCGAGCAATATTCTTTAGCTGATTTCTTCGTTCAATTTTGCCAAAAGCCGCTCATCATTTGGAGCAACATCAGGCGCAAAACGAGCAGTAATTTCGCCTTCTTTGCTGACCAAAAACTTTTCAAAATTCCACAAAACTTCGCTCGGTTGTGAACGAACTGCTCCGTAGCCTTTCAATTTTTCTTCTAAACCGCCATCGTTGACATCAGTTTCAGGCTTGGTTTCTGTCAAATATTTATAAAGTTCGTGTTGGTCATCGCCTTTAGTCGAGAGTTTGGAAAACATCGGAAAAGTGACGTTATAATTGGTTGAACAAAAATCTTTAATTTCGTCTTCGGTGCCGGGTTCTTGCCCCATAAAATTGTTGGCAGGGAAGCCCAAAACTTCAACGCCTTGGTCTTTGTATTCGCTATAAAGTTTTTGCAAACCTTCGTATTGCGGAGTCAAACCGCATTTGCTGGCGACATTGACAATCAGCAAAGTCTTGCCTTTGTAATCACTTAGAGTTGTATCTTGCCCGTCAATCGTTTTGACGGGAATTTCGTAAATTGACATATTTAAAATTCTTTCCTATTTCGCATTTTCTGCCGATTTTTTTATCAGTTCATCTAAAACTTGTAAATTAATATCGCTTAATCGTTTAACATAACAAACAACCCTTGCCGATTTTGTGTTTGCCGAGTTTTGAAAGCAAATTTTCGTCCCAACCTTCGCCCAGATTCAAATAAAGCGTAATTGTTTGTTTACGCGGCGAAAAAGCAATTTGCATCCATTCAAGTTCTCGTCCTGACGCATATTTTAGAAGTCTATAGCCAAAACCAATGATATTTGCCCCCCACATTTTCGGCTCGGCATTGGTGGCTTTTTGCATCAACTCAATAATTTTTCGGCAATCTTCGCGGACAGTTTCCGATTCGATGGTTTCAATAAAATCTTCGACACTTGCATCGTTCAATTTAGTTTTCAATTCTGCTTTTGCCATTAGTTTGTCTCCTTTGATTAAGTGGTAAAAAGTTTAATTGTTTTACGGATGAAACAACAAAAGAGTTCTAATCCTTTTCTTTGCGAATCACCATTAAACCGTCTCTGACTGTCAATAAAATATTGCTAACTCGTTCATCTGCAAGGATTTTCTGATTAAATTCGTGGAGGGCAACACGACTTTCGTCATCCGTTTCAGTTCCCTTTTCGACATTCAAAACCTCTCCGCTCCACAAAACATTGTCCGCGATAATCATTCCACCAACTCTTAATTTCGGAAAAACTAAATCGAAATAGTTGGAATAATTAGGTTTATCGGCATCAATAAAAACTAAATCAAGAGTCTCATTCAAAGTCGGAATAATTTTCGTCGCATCGCCTAATCGGGCGTCAATTTGATTTGCAAAATTTGAACGAGCAAAAAAAATTTTCGCAACAGCGTGAGTTTCGGGTTGAATATCAAGCGTGATAATTTTCCCATTTTCGCTCAAACCTTCTGCCAAACAGAGCGCGGAATAACCCATATAAGTCCCGATTTCGAGGATTACTTTTCGGTCGACACATTTTGCTCAACATCGCCAACAGACGACCTTGATAAAAGCCCGAAAGCATATTTTTATCAGCTCTCTCAGCCATTGTTTTTTGACGAAGTTCGGTTAAAAGTTCGTTTTCTTGAGAGGTAGAACGTTGTGCATAATCTTGAATTTCTTGGTTAATCATAATTATTTTCGGGTTGCAATTTTTACTTTCGCTTCGGCTGAAGTGATAACGGGAATAATTTCAAAATCCATTAGGTCGTTCCAATTGGCAATCCATTCGTCAAAAAGTTTGACATCATTGGTTTCCATCAGTTGAAAACATTGTGTAAAATCAGCATCAATCCAACTCGAAACATACTTCAAACCTTCCGGCATCATTCGCCCTTTTTCATCAAAACGCCGATAGGTTTCAGGCGCGTCTTTGAATTTTTCGATGACCATATAAAGCATAAATTTCTATACCTTCACCACTATTTTGCCGAAATGCGAAGCCGATTCCATCTTTTTCAAGGCTTCTTTTGCGTTCTCAAACTCAAAAACTTTATCAATCACAGGTTGCAAGTTATTTGCAGAAATACAAGCATTCATTGCTTCAAACATCTGCCGCGAACCGACAAAAATCCCTTGTAATTTGATTGATTTCTTCAAAATTGAAACCGGATTTAAATCGCCTTTGCCCGATAAAACGCCGATAACCGCAATGTGTCCGCCCATTTTGACCGCAATTCAACGATTTTTCATTGTTCCTGCGCCGCCGACTTCGACAACGTGATCAACGCCGCGTTTTTCGGTAATTTCCAAAACCGCTCTGTCCCAATCTTCGCGCTCTTTGTAATTTATCAAATCTGCGCCAAGTTCTTTGGCTTTTTGCAATTTTTCATCGCTCGAACTAGTAATAATCGTTTTTGCACCAAAGATTTTTGCAAATTGAAGCGCAAAAATCGAAACTCCGCCCGTGCCTTGCAGCAAAACCATATCGTCTTTCTTGTACTTTGCCCGAACCGCCAAAGCATTCCAAGCCGTTACCGCCGCACACGGCAAAGTTGCGGCTTCTTCGTAATTAAATGTTGCGGAATATGGACTAAACCGTTTTCATCAAACGCCCCAAACTCGCGCAAACAGCCGTCAATATCGCCGCCAAGAGCCTTTTTTGCTTTGCCAAAATTGACTTCGCCATCAATCCAATCTTGATGAAAATCGGGCAAACTCTATCGCCAACTTTCAATTTCGTCACCGATTCGCCAACTCCAACAACTTCACCCGCGCCATCCGAAAACGGCACGAGCGGCATTTTCAAACGCGGATTATACCAACCTTTGACCATCATCAAATCACGATAATTCAATGAGCAGCGTGAAATTTGACTAAAACTTCGTTGGCGTTTGGGTTCGGCGTTTCACGTTCGCCAAGGCAAATTCTTCGATTCCAAATTGTTGTATTTCGTAAGTTTTCATAATTTATTTTGCCACGAAGTGAACACAAATTAACTCATTGTTTTGTGTCAAGCTCGTGGCAAATTTCAGACGTTAATCTTTCTTTTTCAACAGATTATCCAGACTCCAAGTTCCACCACCCGCAAAGAAAAGATACAGATAAACGAAGCAATACAGAACAGCCAATTCGCCTTTGTTTTGAATTGGTAAAAATGCGCTTGTGCCGTGAGCCATCCAATAAGCAACTGCCATTGTTCCGCTCAAAATAAATGCTGTCCAACGGGTAAAAAGACCAAGCATTATTAGAATTCCGCCGGCAAATTCCAAAATTCCGCCGACCAACATAAAAGCAGAAAGTTCACCACTGGGTTGACCTGATGGCGGATAGGCAAAAAGTTTTTGCGAACCGTGCCACAAAAACATAAAACCTGCAATAAACCGCAAAACACTCAAAATTTTCGGTTGCCAAGCTGTCCAAAATTCATTCATATTTTTCTCCTTAGTTTTTTAGATATGTTTAACTACTTCGCTGTTTTCGTAACGAACTTTTGACAATTTGCTTAACCAATCCTGTTCGTTATCCCGATACCCAACGGCGCAAACTACCACTGAGCCGTATCCATCTTTTTCAATGCCCAAAACGCGGTCAAATTCGACTGGCAAAAAGCCTTCCATCGGGCAAGCATCAATTCCAAGAACAGCCGTCGAAGTCAAAATATTTCCGAGTGCGATAAAACATTGTCGGGCTGACCATTCGTTAATGAATCCATTTTCAGTCGCCATTTTTTGCGAATTGAGCATCATTCCTTTGAGCATTTCGAGGTCTTTCAAAGGAGTCCCGCGCACTTCATTTACTCGATTGATGTATTTTTCGATAGTTTCCGCGTTGGCATTTTTTTGCGCGGCAATCACGATAATATGTGATGCTTCAACAATTTGCGGTTGATTCCAAGCGTGCGGTTGAAGTTCTTTTTTAACCTTTTCATCGGTTACAACGTAGAACTTCCAAGGTTGCAGACCATAACTCGAAGGCGATAAAACCAATGCAGCTTCTAAAGTTTTCCAATCTGCATCGGAAATTTTGCGGGTCACGTCAAATCTTTTGACGGCATAACGCCAGTTTAATTGTTCGATAAGTTGTTCATTTGTCATAATTTAACTCGAGATTCCAGATTCCAGATTCCAGATTTCAGATTTCAGATTTCAGATTGTTTTCGTCTTCCAATTTGGAGTTTGAAATTTGAATTTTGGAATTTCCATCCAATTTGGAATTTGAAATGTGGAATTTGGAATTTTACTGAATCGTATAGCCTCCGTCCACCAAAATTGTCTGCCCGGTGATAAAACTTGATTTATCGGATGAAAGCCAAACTACCGCATCAGCCACCTCTTCGGGTTTGCCGATTCTGCCAATCGGATGGAGCGAATTGAGATATTTTTTGACCTCATCACTCGTCCCCAAACGTCCAATCATATCGGTTTCGATCGCGGCTGGCGCAACATTATTGACTCGAATATTTTTCCTCGCATAATCTAAAGCAAACCCTTTAGTCAAACCAATTACGGCGTGTTTACTGGCAACATAAAGCGGAATTTTTGCCATTGCAACCGTGCCTGTCACACTTGAACAATTGATAATTGAGCCACCGCCGACTTTCAACATTTCGGGAATCTGATATTTCATCGAAAGCCAAACGCCCTTCACATTTGTATCAAAAA
The DNA here is from genome assembly GCA_963779235.1 of Pyrinomonadaceae bacterium. GTDB lineage: Bacteria > Acidobacteriota > Blastocatellia > Pyrinomonadales > Pyrinomonadaceae > JAIBCC01. The sequence continues at coordinate 292,863 of CAVZXI010000032.1, read as the reverse complement.
CTTTGTAATAATATTTTTCGAGCGTGTCTTCGAGTTTGGTCATTCCCTGCTCAACGCCTGCGTTATTGAAAGCGTAATCCAAGCGACCAAAAGCACTTACGGTTTTTTCAACCATCGATTTGACTGCTTCTTCGTTGCGAACATCGGTCTGCACAAACAATCCTTCGCCACCGACTTCTTTAATCAATTCAACTGTTTCCGCGCCCTTTTCTTCGCGTCTGCCGGTAACGACGACCTTTGCGCCTTCACGGGCGTAAGCAATTGCAGTTGCCCGCCCAATTCCGGATGTTCCGCCGGTGACAATTGCTACCTTTCCTTCAAATTGTTTCATAAATTCAATTTACCAAGTCGCTACTGCTCCTTGTTCTGACTTAAATCCTTTCAATCACATCTTGCAACGTCATTTTTGACAATTTTTCCTTAATTGCCAAATCAACTTCCCTTTGTAAATTGCACAAAACTGTCTCAATTCCCCTACCGACCGGACAATCTTGATCCGGTTTTTGCCGATGCAAAGCAAAGACTTCTCCCCCTGACACTGCACCATAAATTTCAAATAAACTAATTTCGTTTGGTTGCCGGGTCAGACAACTTCCGCCACACGCCCCCGTCTGCGAAACGACTAATTTTGCCTCATACAAATTTCGTAATAAACGCCGAATAACAACTGGATTGGTATTGACACTTTGAGCAATATATTCAGATTTAACCCGATTATCGCAACTTTTTGCCATCAACGCTAAAACGTGAATTGCCATCGAAAATTGACTATTTGACATATCTGTAACAATTCTAGTTACAGATGCAAGCAAATGTCAAGTTGGGCTAAATTGTTGATATTTAAGTTTGGGGTAGCTAATTTTTCAAAACGTGCTGGAGAGCGTCTTCAAGCTGTTCAAATTTAAACTTGAAACCCAATTCCTGCAAACGCTTTGGGACAACTCGACAGCCTTTTAAAAGCAGCATTTCGCCCATCTCGCCGAACATCAATTTAATCGCAAATTCGGGAACAGGTAGGATAGTCGGACGATTCAAAACCTTGCCTAAAGTCTTGGTAAATTCATAATTTGTAACCGGATTTGGCGAAGTGGTATTGACTGCTCCGCTGATTTCATTTTCCAAAACAAAATGGATAACCCCAATAATATCATCAATTGTAATCCACGGAAACCATTGTTTGCCTGAACCGAGAACGCCGCCGACTCCAAACTTGAAAGGTGTCAACATTTTTTCAATCGCCCCGCCATCTTTGGTCAAAACTACACTGATTCGTAGCATCACCACTCGCGCAAAGTCTTCAGCTTTGCTTGATTCGGCTTCCCAATCGACACAAAGGTCAGCCAGAAAACCTTCACCTTTCGGCGAATCTTCGGTCAAAATCGTGTCGCCCGTGTTTCTACCATAAAAACCCTCGGCGGATGCGGAAACAACAATTTTCGGCGGATTTTGCAATGATTTGAGCGAATCTACCAAAACCTGTGTTCCAACTACACGACTGTCTCGCAAACGCTTTTTTTGCTCTTGTGACCAATTCGCTGCCGCGATATTTTCACCCGCCAAATGAATGACGGCATCAAAGCCTTCAAGTTTCGCTTTTTCCTCATCTGCAAAACCCTTTTCCGCGTCCCATTGGATTTCGTCCGCCGATTTTGGAGCTTTACGGACAAGTTTGAAAACTTTGTGACCTTTAGCCGTAAGTGTTGGAATCAAATGCGTTCCGAGTAATCCTGATGCGCCTGAAATTAAGATTTTCATAAAGTTATTTAACTGAAGCCTGTGCATAATTAAATATGTGTGTTTGCAATAAGTTAGAAACTTTTTTGAAAACTTCTTGGCGAAACTTTGCGTGCCAAGTATTTTTGTAACGCCAAGAAACGCCCAGTTCGCAAAAATTTTCTCAAAACTGAATTATGCACAGGCTTCATTTAACTACTTGAAGTTTTGAAATTCTGATACCTACTCCCCCGTGAATTTCATAAGAATAGGTTATCCCTACTTCTTGAGGATAGCCATATTTCTTATTGTATTCAGCCCAAATCATTCTTCCTTTTTCCAATTCTTCCCGTAAATATTTGAATAATTTATCAATTGTATCAAAATCTTCAAATCCGTCTGTTCTTGAAATCCTGACATAATCGTTATCTTTTTCAACCTTTTCGATTGAAATTTGTTCGCCGTTACGAACTTTTATCAGCACTGCCAATCGTGTCCATCCATCGGTCACCGCGCCGGTTCCGGGTTTTCCGCAAATAAAATCGTAATTAACATTCTTGCTTGATTCCCACAATAAACGATTTTTTTCTAACGTGGCAACGGTTGCTTCATATTTACTTTTCCACTCTTTTTTAAAATTCTCTTCGGCAATATTTACGGGTTTATTGGAGGAATTTTTATTTGCCAACCTATTTTCAACTGACACTTTTGCCGAATTAGAGTTGATAGATGTTTGATTTGGAGTGGAGCAGGAAAAGCAAATTGAGATTACTAAAAAAGTTCCCCACAAATAAATAGTTGAAAGATTAAATCTCATTTTTAAACCTCCTATTTCACTCCCTACCCTGCAATTCCCGCCTTACAAATTTGACCATTTTGTTTATTTCATCTTCGGTCAATTGATTTTTGAACGCAGGCATCGGAAGTTTGCCATTTTTTATCTGTTCGTAAATTTCTGCCTCGCTCTTTTTCGCCACCTCGCCATATCTCAAACTCGGAACTAATTTGCCGTCAACCTCTTTGCCGTTTGCCTCTTGCCCGTGACAAATCGCACAATTTTGCCGAAACAGCGCGGCTTCATAAGATTTACTTTCAGCAAGAACAAACTCGCGTTTGTATGTTTTTTCAGAACAAGCGATCAAAGTAAAACCGATAAATGCGATAAGAATCAAGGCTTTACTGCCCACTGCCCACTGCTTACTGCCCACTACTTGATAGCTCCTTCAATCGGACTCGACGCGCTCGCATACAAACGCTTCGGCATTCGTCCCGAAAGATAAGCCAAACGTCCCGCTTGCACGGCTAATTTCATCGCCGTTGCCATTTGTTCGGCATTTTGGGATTCAGCAATCGCGGTATTCATCAAAATTGCATCTGCACCGAGTTCCATCGCAATCGCCGCATCGCTTGGCACGCCGACTCCGGCATCAACAATAATCGTGGCATCGGGCAATTGTTCGCGCATTATTCGTCAGATTCGAAGGATTTTGCACACCCATTCCCGAACCAATCGGCGCGGCGAGCGGCATCACCGCCGGACAACCTGCGTCCAACAATTTTTTCGCCATAATCAAATCATCCGTAAAATACGGCAGGACGATAAAGCCTTCTTTAATCAGCACTTTAGCAGCTTCGAGAGTTTGTTCATTGTCGGGCAAAAGCGTAACTTGGTCGCCGATTACTTCGAGTTTTATCCAATCGGTTTCAAGTGCTTCCCGCGCCAGACGTGCCGTCCGACATAGCGTGTTCGGCACTATAACAACCCGCTGTATTCGGCAAAATCTGCATTTCGGGCGACAGATAATCCAGAAAAGATTCCGTTTGACGGTCAAGCGGAACTCGATTGACTGCCACCGTCACCATCTCTGCACCCGAAGCCGTGTGCGCCAGTTGCATCTCTTTGAAAGAACGATATTTACCCGTTCCGATAATCAAACGTGAATTAAAAGTTTTCCCTGCAAGTGTAAACAAATCGGTCATAAATGATTCCAAATTCCAAATTCCAGATTGGTATTACTCCGAATCCAAATTAGTATCACTTTGAATTTACAACTTTTCGCACAAAAATAAAAAGGACGAAGTTTCAAAAACTTCATCCCTCATCCTTCATCCCTCATCCCTCAAACTAGCCGCCACCGACAAAATGAATTACTTCGAGTTTATCACCTTCGGAAACTTTTGTTTTTTCCCAATCTTTTCGTCGGACAACTTCCCGATTCAGTTCGATAGCAATTCTTTCTGAGGGCAAAGAAAAATGTTTAAGCAATTCGTTTAAGTTCAAGATTTGGCTCAATTCTTTGGTTTCGCCATTGATTAAAATTCTTACCATCTTAATTCGATTGAATAACCCTTCTAATTTCAGCTTCATCTCCACCACTCACAGCTTTAATCAAAACTGCTGCCCGTCCGCGCGAAAACTGCGGCAGTTGGAGATTGGCAATCGCTACTCCATTGCTATCAGTTTTAGTGTGAAAAATCAATGGGCGAAAATTAGAACCGAGGACTTTGACCATTACATTCACACCCGCCAAAGCGTTTTCCACCTTTCCCCGACTGACTAAAATGCTGACCGTTTTGCTCTCTCCGCTTTTAAAAATAACTTCGTTCATCAGTTGAACAAAAAGTTTATTATCATCAAATACTGCCTCTTCAAAAAAATCGGTGACTATTTCAACTGCTTCTTCAGGAATTAGAATTTCCGATTTAAAATTCCCCGTATCGGTAATGTTTTCGAGTTCATCAAAAATTAAATCGGCATCGGTTATTTCTATCGGAGCATCGGGGATTTCTTCAACTTTCGGCTCAGGTTTTGGCAATTCGATGTTTGGTTTTTTAATCGGTTCAGGTAATTTAGCTCCATCTTGCAAAATTTTTGGTGCCGGAGTTTCCTCTTGCCAAACTTGCGGCGGTTGATGATTTTCAGAAATAACTACTTTGTTTTGAGTGTTTTCAACGGTTGAGGCAATAGCTGCTTGAGGCTTGATTTCAATCCCTTTTTCCAGAATAACATTCGATTTTTTGGGAAGCGTTGGAACAAGAGCTGGCGCAATTTGAGGCGTTTTCTTTGAATTCATCCGCTTTAAATCGTCAATTCTGCCGGCTCGGATTGCTGCACAAATGAGTTTATGTTGACGTTGAAGCCGCTCAGCAAGCTCCGTTTCACTAAACTTTCCGAGCAGTAAATCATTATACGGTGAGCGTTTACTGGCTAAAATCGTCCCGCGATTATAGACCAGAGACAAAATTAGAGGTGTGTCCAAACCTTTATCTTCGGTCTGGACGTGATATGTCACTCCATTATATTCAACGTCTGTGTTAAAACCGGTAATCACTTCGTAAATTTATTATTGGCGAGAAAGGATGGCAGCAAACCCGATGCAAAATACATCAATTATCAAGGTAACACAAGCGTTTATTGCTGGTCAACGAATATTTTGAATCTTGAAAATTAAGTAAAAACTTCGTTGCCTTGACACCAAAAGTAGCTTAACTTACGATTAACTTGTTAAAAAATTCTCAAGCTAAGTTTTAGCGGGAATTCTCCATTATTTGTTGGAATTTTTGAAATAAAATAGAAAGGACTTTCGGGAAATTCAATGGCTGAATTTAACTTAATGGATTATGCGCCAATTGGCGTGATGTTTATCGTGGCAATGGGCTTTGCGGCAAGCCAAATATTGGTGACGCAATTGGTCGGACCCAGAAAACGAACCGCCACCAAACTAATGCCCTACGAGTGCGGCAAAGACCCCGTCGGTTCGGCACGAGACCGATTTTCAATCAAATTTTACAATGTCGCAGTAGTTTTTTTGCTGTTCGATATTGAAGTTTTGTTTATGATTCCTTTCGCCGTAGCTTTTAAAGAATTATTCAAAGTCAATGTTTCCTACGGCACAATTGCTTTTATCGAAATAATGGTTTTCATTGCCACGCTGGTCATTGGACTAATTTATGCTTGGAAAAAAGGAACTTTCGATTGGAATGTTCAAGCCCGCGCCGAGGCTAAAGCCGAGGCTAAAGCCTTGAAGAGTAAGAAATTGCAACGGGTTGAAGAATTAAAGCGCGATAATTTGAAAATTGCTGCGTAACCTTATGGAGTGAACAATGGGTTTAGAAAATGAAATTTGGGAATCATTACCTGATATCGTGACCGTCAAACTTGATGCAGTCGTCAATTGGGCGCGTAAATCTTCAATCTGGCCAGCCACCTTTGGATTAGCTTGCTGTGCGATTGAAATGATGAATTCGGTTTCCGCTCGTAACGATCTTTCACGATTTGGGGCAGAAACTTTTCGGGCTTCTCCGCGTCAGGCAGATGTAATGATTGTTTCAGGTCGGGTTTCCAGAAAAATGGCTCCGGTGCTTCGTCGGATTTATGACCAAATGCCTGAACCAAAATGGGTTATCTCGATGGGTGCGTGTGCCACTTCGGGCGGAGTTTTTGATAATTACGCGATTGTCCAAGGCGTTGACAAGATTGTTCCGGTTGATATTTACATCCCTGGTTGTCCGCCGCGTCCCGAAATGCTCGTCCACGCAATTATGATGTTGCAAGAAAAAATTATGAAGGAATCGGTCAAAGATCGCCGTGACACTTTTGAAAAAGAATCACGTCAATCAATCGTTCCCGGAACTTTGCCTGTCACCGAAGGAACTGTTTTGGAAGAGATGGCAAAACAATCGGAAATAAAACCCTATACCGTTCCGTCAAAACACGAAAGACGCAGAAGTTCGTAAAATTATATGAACACAGAAGTTTTACACGAATTTGTAAATAAATTAAAAGAGGAAAATTCCGCGTGGGTGGCTGAGGTTAAAGATGCGCTGGGCGAAGTCACCGTGACCGTTCCGCGAGAATCAATCGTTGATGTTTGTTGGGTTTTGAAAACTAAACACGGCTTTGATATGTTGGCTGACCTATGCGGGGCGGATAGGGGAGTTGAAGAAGACCCGCGCTTTGAAGTGAATTATCATCTATTTTCAACCAAACACTATAATCGTCTGCGGTTGAAGGTTTTATTCTCCGAAGACGAGCCAAATGTAAAAAGCGTAGTTTCGGTTTGGAAAACGGCTAACTGGCACGAGCGCGAAACATATGATTTAGTCGGGGTAATTTTTGACGGACATCCCGATTTGCGCCGAATTTTGTTGCCGTCCGATTTTGATGGACACGCATTACGAAAAGATTATCCTTTGCGCGGTTATGAACCGTATAGTTTGACTTAATTTATGAGCGTTGCAACCGAAAATTTTACCAGTCAAGTTGATATTCTTGACCAACCGCTTGAATCGCAAATGACGATTTCGATGGGACCGCAACACCCTTCGACACACGGTGTTTTGCGGCTTGAACTCGTTTTGGATGGCGAATTGGTCGTCCGCACCATTCCCGATATTGGCTATCTGCATACCGGAATGGAAAAACTGTTCGAGTATAAAAAATATCAGCAAGGCATCGTCATTACTGACCGAATGGATTATCTGAATCCGCTCGGAAATAACCTTGTTTATGTGATGGCGGCGGAAAAATTGTTACAACTGGAAATACCTGAACGCGCTCAAGTTATCCGAGTTTTGATGTGCGAATTGCAACGAATTGCTTCGCATATGGTTTGGCTCGGAACGCACTGTTTAGACATCGGCGCAATGTCCGCGTTTTTCTATTGTTTTCGACAACGTGAGAAAATTTTAAATTTAATTGAAGCCGCTTCAGGTGGACGAATGACTCCAAGTTATTTTCGTATCGGTGGTTTAATGATGGATTTGCCAGCCGGTTTTGAGAGACGGGTTAAACAATTTTTGGACGACTTCCCTGCTGCATTAGACGAATTAGAAACTTTAGTCAGTGGAAATACAATATTTGCAAAGTCGAACCAAAGGAATCGGAATTATCAGCCCCGAAGATGCAATTGATTGGGGGTTGACCGGACCAAGTTTGCGCGGGAGCGGAATTGACCTTGATTTACGCAAGCATAATCCATATTCGGGATATGAAACTTACGATTTTGAAGTTCCGGTTGAACTTGATTGCGATGTTTGGGCGCGGTTCCGTGTCCGAATGCGCGAACTTACGGAGTCATATAAAATTGTTCGACAAGCTGTTGACCGTCTGAAACCTGGTTCGATTAAAGCCGATGCGCCAAAAATTGTTTTGCCCGACCGCGATGATATGCGAAAACATATGGATTCGTTGATTCACCACTTTTTGATTGTCGCCGAAGGGTTTAATGTCCCCGAAGGCGAAGTTTATCACGCCATCGAAGCCTCAAAAGGCGAACTCGGCGTTTATATGAAATCAAATGGCGGTCCTAAACCTGAACGAGTTCATTTCCGCGGTCCAAGTTTTGTTAATTTATCTGCATTACCCCTTATGGCAGAAGGCGAAATGGTTGCTGATGTGGTCGCAATTATTGGTTCGCTGGATATTGTTTTGGGGGAAATTGATAGGTAAAGTTATGGCTGAAGAAACCAGATTTCAAGCAGAAATGACGCGAAAGATGGATTTAGTTATCCAAAAACTCGGCGGGTATAAAGAAAAGAAAGGTTTAATGAATTAGACAAAAAGGTAGATAAAAACTCAAGAGATTTAAGGTTACTAAAAAAGAAGTAAGAATAAGTTTCGGTAGATTAAGTGATTCGATGACTAGAGTTATTGAAATGTTGAATCGAATTGCTGAAATAAAAAAAGAAATTCAATCGTTGAATGAACAGGGATTAAAATTTGCGGCAGAACTTAAAAGCATTTCAACAGATTTACACTTATTAGCCGATAAAATTGAAGAAATCCCTGAAAAGATTGAGACTCTCAATCAAATTGACATTTCGTTTAGAAAAATTAGAAGAGAAAGTTTTTGCTTAAGAATATGGCATCAGCAGTTGCAACAGATTTTACAAATAAAGTTTTAGTTACCGATGAAGTAGCTGAGTTTTCGCCCGAAGTTGTGGCGGAAATGGAAGCGCATTTGGCGAAATATCCGGCGGATAGAAAGCGTTCGGCGTTGATTCCAATTTTGCTTCTTGTCATCCAACGTGAGCGCGGTTGGGTTGATAACGCAGGGGTTAATTTTTTGGCAAAGTTGCTTAATATTGAAGTTACCGATGTTTGGGAAACGGCGACTTTTTATTCGATGTTTAATCTGCGAAAGATTGGCAAACATCATATTCAAATTTGCAAAACGCTGTCGTGCAAAATTATGGGCGAGCCGGAAATTACCGAACATATTTGCCACAAACTCGGCATTCACGCGGGCGAAACAACCGAAGACGGCAAATTTACAATATCTATGGTGGAATGTTTGGGAAGTTGTGGAACTGCGCCGATGATGCAAATTGGATTTGATTATCACGAAGATTTGACGACTGAAAAAGTTGACAAGATTTTGGATAAATTAAAATAATTTGAAAATTTAACGCTTAGTCAAGCCACTTAATTGATGTCTCGTGCATCAGATTTGGAAACACAATGGAGAAAATCCTGATTTTTGTGTCACTTACCGCACACTCTTCCCGCGGTGAATAATCCAAATTTATTAAGAGGTAAATGTATGAAAAAAGCGTTTTTAGGCGTTTGTTTGTTGTTCTTTGTCAATTTAACCAGTTTTGCTCAAGTAGCCGGTAATCAAATATACGGTAATCAAGAATCCGGTAATCAGTCAGGCAATCAGCTTAGGAAGCCTGTTCTAAGTTCGGGTCAACTAAGAAACGAGAATCATTCCCAAAATCATCGTTATTATATGATTGAGTCAAATGTGATGGTGAATGTAAAGCCCGATGCTTTTGTGGTTGTTTTCGGCTTTGACCGATTGGGTTCAACTTCCGAAAACAGTAATGAGCAAGTCAACACCATATTTATTAATTTCAAAAAGGCATTAGCAAAACTTGGAATTACGGAAGAGGATATATTTGTTGACTTTATTACTCAAACAACGACAACGGTAGAACAAACGAGAGCTTTTCAGACTAAAAAAACTATCGCAATTCGTTATAAGGATCGTAATTTGTTTGAAAAAATTGTTACGCTGGCAGCCGCCAATTCAATTTATGATTTGATAAAAGTTGACTATATTGTGAGTGATTTTAACAAAATCCGACCGCAACTTTTTGAGGAAGCGAGTAAAGTTGTTTTGAGCAAATATGAAAAATATACAACTTTGTTTGGAGTAAAACTTACTCCGAAAGGATTAGAGTCCGAAATTTATAGTGCCTTTTACCCTGGTGAAAGATATGTTGGCTATCAAAGATCATTTTATTATCAACCGCTCAGTCAGACTGCTTTTGACAAAGTAGTCTCTCCGGTTGGAATTGAGCCATTGGTTCAATTTACCCTTTATTTACGAATGGTTTATGATACCGAAGCGGAAAAAGCGAAGTAGATTGTTTTTTGCGGATTGTTTGGTTAATTTTGAAAATTGAAAACGCTTTTTTTGGTTAAAGCCACTTTTAGCGGACTTACTGCATCAGATTTGGTGAAATTCAAAAATCCGCAAACTCTTCCCGCGGTTAATATTCCAAATCTTGTGAGGTAAAAATGAAAAAAGCGTTTTTAGTTTTAGTAGTGTTGTTCTTTGTCAATTTGGTTTCTTTCGCGCAAGAGCGTGCAAATGCTTCGACTTACGGCGGTGGCGACACAAAAGTCACTTTAGCCACAGGCGATTTAGCATCAATGGAAACGACCAAAGATGTCACCGAAATTTATTTTCTCGAAGCAACTGTTTTGATGAACATCAAAGCCGATGAATATGTCGCTTCGTTTGGCGTGCAAGGCGATGGGAACACGAGTTTGCTAAGTGAGCAAGTTGTTGATTCCAAAATAGATGGGTTAAAATCTAAATTATCAGCAATCGGTTTGAACGAGACTTTTACGGATTTTATCAACCAAGTTCCCTATTACGAATTTGATTCTTCGGGCAAAACGGCGACTGAAAAATTGAAAGGTTATAAAACGGCGAAAAACATTTTGATTCGTTTCAAAGACCGCAATGCGTTGCGCCAAATCACGAATTTAGCTAATGCTTCGGGCATTTACGATTTGATAAAAATTGATTTTGTGGTCAACGATTTTTCCGGCATTAAAACAAAGATGTTGTCGGAAGCCACCAAAATTATTAAAGGCAAAGAGCAAACTTATTCGACTTTAGGAATTGCGCTGAAACCTGTCGGCGTGGCGGCGGAAAAATTTAATACTTTTTCGCCCGACCAACTTTATCAAGATTACACGGCTTACGAATCGGGAACGGCACAAGGTTATAAAAAAGTTGTGCAAAAATCAAAAGCCACAACCGCTTATTACGCAGGTTTTGATGGCAAAGATTTTGATTTGACAATTAACCAAAGCAGTCTTGAGCCAAATGTCCAAGCTGTGATGTATTTGAAAGTAAAGTTTTTACCGACGGTTTTTCCTGAAAAAACTCCAGTTTTAGTCGAGAAACCAAAGTAGTTTAATTTAAATATTAGCTAAATGAGTTTTGATGAAAATAAAATTGATGAAGCAACTTTAGCTCTGCTGTGGCTAGTTATGGAGAAAGACAAATATGGTGTTCGTGCGTGGAAATCTTTTGATTGGAACACGATGAATAGATTGCACGAAAAAGGGTTTATTAGTGACCCTAAAACCAAAGCCAAATCTGTAGTAGTAACTGAAGAAGGCGAAAAATTAGCAAAACAACTTTTTGAAGAACTTTTTAGCAAATAATTATTAGCTTTTATGGAAATCAAAGCAATCGGTTGTGAACCGTTACAATTAAAGCGAATGCATGTCAAAGACGGTCATACGCTCAAGGTTTATCAAGAAACTGGCGGTTACAAATCGCTCAAAAAAGCGTTGGGAATGACGCAAGACGACATCATCAACGAGGTCAAAGCGTCTGCCTTGCGGGGACGCGGCGGTGCGGGTTTTCCGACGGGGATGAAATGGTCGTTTTGTTCCGCGACAATCGCCGAAACCGAAATATGTTGTTTGTAACGCCGACGAATCCGAACCCGGCACTTTCAAAGACCGATATTTGTTGGAACGCGACCCGCATTCGTTGATTGAAGGAATGCTGATTGCCGCTTTCGCACTCGGTTCGGAATGTTGTTACATTTATTATCGTGGCGAATACAATTATTTGATTGACATAATGGATTAAGCCATCGAAGAAGCCCGCAAAGCAAATCTTCTCGGCAAAAACATTTTGGGAAGCGGTTTTAACTGCGAAATTTATACGCATACCGGCGCAGGAGCATACATTTGCGGAGAGGAAACTGCTTTACTTTCATCACTTGAAGGTTTTCGTGGACATCCCCGGATGAAACCGCCATTCCCCGCAGTTGAAGGCGTTTATGCCTGTCCAACTGTCGTCAATAATGTTGAAACATTGACCGCCGTTCCCCAAATTATCGAAATGGGCGGAATCGCTTGGCGAGATTTGGGAACGGAAAAATCGGGTGGCACAAAACTTTGGAGCGTATCCGGTCACGTCAAAAAACCTGGTGTTTATGAACTTCCGATGGGCTACGCCGATATGGAAAAATTCATTCTGAAAGACTGCGGCGGAATGCTTCATAAAGATAAAAAATTGAAAGCGTGCATTCCGGGCGGGTCAAGCGTTTATATTATGAACGCCGAACAGATTATTGATAAAAATGTTTTGCTTGATTATGAAGGTTTAGTTGTTGCTGGTTCTTCGGTTGGTTCAGGCGGATTTATCGTAATGGATGAATCGGTTGATATTGTCGAATCGAGCAAAAATTTGACCGAATTTTACAAACACGAAAGTTGCGGTTGGTGCACTCCTTGTCGAGAAGGAACAGATTGGATGGTTAAAATATTCAACCGAATTACCGAAGGCAATGGTCGCCCCGAAGATGCCCAACTTTTATTGGATATTTGCGACAACATCGAAGGAAAATCGTTCTGTCCGCTGGGTGATGCGGCGGCGTGGCCACTTCAAAGTGCCATCAAGCGTTTTCCCGAAGATTTCAAAAAATGGCTTTGGAAAAACACAAACGGAAATTAAATTTTAGAGAGGTAAATAATTATGGGAAAAGGTGATAAAAGAACTCGGCGCGGAAAGATTTTCAACGGCAGTTTTGGTAAATCAAGACCAAAAAGTGTCAAGAAAAATGTTGCTCCGAAAAAAGAAGAAAAGAAAGAAGAATAATCTTATAAACTTACATTTTACAAATAGTTAAATGTCAATAGAACTTATCAAAGTTACGATTAACGGAACAGAATACGAAGTCGAAAAAGGCTCGCGTTTGATTGAAGTTTGCAACAAAAACGGCTATAGCATTCCTTCATTTTGCCATTACAGCGATTTAACGGTGCAAGCCTCGTGTCGGATGTGTTTGGTTCGGATTGAAAAAATGCCGAAACTCCAAACTTCTTGCACTATCAATTGCACTGATGGGATGGTTGTCACGACCAACACCGAAGAAATCGAAAAGGCTCAACGAGCGATGTCGGAATTTCTTCTGGCAAATCATCCGCTTGATTGCCCTGTTTGCGACCGTGGCGGTGAATGCGAATTGCAAGAAATGGTGATGGAAGCCGGAAGCGTGGAAGAAAGATTTACGGAAAAGAAAACTGCTTTTCCTGAAAAATTCCTTTCGCCGATGGTTGCCAACGACCAACAACGCTGTATTTTGTGCAAACGATGCACCCGTGTTTGCGATGAATGGATGGGCGAAACGGTGCTCGAAGCCGGTAATCGTGGAGCAAATACGGTCATCGGAACTTACGGCGGTTGGCTTGATTGTTCGCAATGCGGAAACTGCATCGAAGTTTGCCCAACCGGAACGCTTTTGGATGGAGTTTATCGCCATTCCACACGTCCTTGGGAACTGGAACGCACTGTTTCGACAGATACTTACAGTTCAGACGGAATGCAATTGAGCATCGGTTCGCGTGGTGGAGAAGTTCATCGAATCGTGGCTCGTGATAGATATGTCAACGGTTTGAATGGTGAATTTTTGGATGTCAAATCACGTTTTGCCCACGAATTTATCAATCATCCAGACCGAATCAAAACTCCTCTGATTCGTTACAAAAAAGGTGGAAAAGCGATTCCAACCACTTGGGATGCAGCGATTAGTTTTGTCGCTAATAAGTTAAAAGATGCGAAAGATGTTGGGGTTGTGGCAAGTGCAAGATTGACCAATGAATCAATTTTTACGCTCAAACGATTAGCGAAAGAGGCTTTAGATTCAGATAATTACGCTGTTTCAGATGCTTACGATTTGTCGCCGTTTTTCGATAATTTATCGGCTCCACTTTGCACACATAAACAAATTCGTTTTGCTAAAACAATTTTGCTCATCGGCGGTGAACCCGAAGAAGAGCAAACTTATACGGCGAAACAAATGCGCCAAGCTGTCAATAAAGGCGGAGCAAAATTGATTATTGTCAACGAAACTCCGATAAATTTGACCAGAACTAAATCGCAGTTTATTCATGTTAATAAAGGCAGCTACGATGCTTTCGTTTTGGCTTTGTTGGATAAGAAAAACGATAAAGTTTCGGCGAAAAAACTTGGAATTGATAAAACCGAACTCGAAAAAGTCCGTGAGACAATTTCCGCTACTGAAGGCGATTTTATCATTATGTTTGGCGGTGATTTAAGTTCCGAATCGCAAGCAGTTTTAGCAAATTCGGCAGATAATTTTGCTTCCGATAAATGCAAAGTTTTATTTCATTCGTTGCCACTTTACAATAATTCAGTCGGCGCAAATGATGTAATGCAGGGCAAAAAATCGCTGGCAGAAGTTTTGAAAGAATCCAAAACTTTGATTATCGGTGGAAGTTTGCCAGACGCTAAAGCATTGGAAGGAAAAGATTTCGTGGTTGTTCAAGAATTATTTGAAACTGAAACCACCGACCACGCGGACGTAATTTTACCAGCCGCGAGTTTTGCCGAAATGGATGGAACCTATACAAATAATGCGGGCAATGTTCAGCGGGTTCGCCAAGCGATTGAACCTGTCAATCAGTCAAAACCTGATTGGATGATTTCAGATTTGATTGCCAAAGAATTGGGCGTTGATTTCGGTTATCAGCGTTCTGCTTCGGCAGTTTTCAAAGCAATTGCGGATGAAGTTTCGGCGTATGAGGGATTGCGTTATCCGCATTTAAAAGATGAATCGAATCCGGTTCAAGCGAAATATAAAATTCACGGCAAAAACGATTTGTCTAATGAAATGAAGGCTTTAACAAATCGGGTCGAAGCAATGTCTGACAATGTGAACAAAAACAATGAAACACCGCGAATTGGACATAAATTGCATCGTTTGACCACGATGACGAGCAAAACTCCGCAGTTTCATCTTTTGGCAAATGGCAATCCGAAGCCTGAGAATTTACATGTCTCGCCATTAAAACAGTTTGATATAGACGGCAAAGCAGTTGCCGCAAGTTAAGAAATGGAACAAGTTATTAAAACAATTTTTCCGATTGTTGTCCTCTTTGCCGGAGCAACAGTAGCCTTTGGAGCAGTAATGGGCATTGTCGCCTACACAGTTTTGGCGGAACGCAAGGTTTTGGGTTGGATGCAAGGACGCATCGGACCAAACCGCGTTGGACTTTGGGGACTTTTACAACCATTTGCGGATTTATTTAAATTTATCTTCAAGGAAGATATTGCGCCTGACAAATCAACTAAATTCGTCTATTATCTCGCGCCGATCGTGGCTGTGACCTGTGCTTTGATTCCGATGGTGGTTTATCCATTCGGTCCACCCATTACCACGATTGATTGGAGTTTTTTACCGTTTGGACTTGGCGAAGGTGTCAAACAACTTCCGTTGACGCTTGCCCAAATTGATGTGGCTGTTTTGTTTGTTTTAGGAATTACCTCGGTTGGAGTTTATGGAATTGCACTCGCTGGTTGGTCTTCAAACTCAAAATACAGTCTAATGGGCGGTTTGCGTTCATCGGCACAGATGATTTCATACGAATTGGCAATGGGAGCATCGGTGCTGGGCGTGGTGATGTTGGCGGGTAGTTTAAATCTAACCGATATTATTCACGCGCAGATAAATTCGCCGTATAAATGGTTTATCATTCCGCAATTTATTGGATTTATGGTCTTTTTGATTTCCGCTTTTGCCGAAACAAATCGCGTCCCGTTTGATTTACCCGAAGCTGAAACCGAATTAGTCGCAGGTTTTCATACAGAATATTCGGCATTAAAATTCGCGCTCTTTTTTATGGCGGAATACGTCAATATGTTCACTGTTTCAGTGATGTGTGTGACGCTTTTCTTGGGCGGTTGGTATGTTCCGGGATTAGGACGCATTTTAGAACCCGGCTCAATTCCATACGCAGCAGTCAGCGTTGGCGCGTTTTTCTTAAAGATTTTTGCATTTCTATTCTTATACATTTGGATTCGTGGAACATTGCCTCGTTTCCGCTTTGACCAATTGATGAATTTCGGTTGGAAATTTTTGTTGCCCGTGGCGATTGCGAATGTTGTTTTAACCATTATTGCGATTTGGGTGTGGAATGTGATGGGTTGGAGTTAAACCAAAAATTGATTTACTAAAATGGAATCACCAGTTTCTTTACTATTTTTCTTATTTGCCGGACTTGCCATCGCCTGTGCGATTTCGCTCGTCTATCATAAAAATCCGCTTTACAGTGCGATTTCATTGGTTGGCGTGTTTATTTCGCTAGCTTGTATTTATGTCACGCTGGCTGCACCGTTTATTGCTGCCGTGCAAATTTTGGTTTATGCGGGCGCGATTATGGTTTTGGTTGTCTTCGTGATTATGCTTTTGAATTTGGATGACGACAAACCGCGTAGCAATTTGAAATATCTTTATGCAGTCGGAGCGGTTTTGGGCTTGACATTGCTCGCGCAGACGTTTTTTATCTTCTACGCAGTCAGCAAAACGCCGAAAAATCCAGTAGAAGAAACTAATGCCGGATTGACAATGAGCGTTGGCAAAGCGATGTATACCGAATATCTTTTGCCGGTTGAAATTGTCGGGATTTTGTTGCTGATGGCGATTGTCGGAGCAGTAATTATGTCGCGCCATTTGAACCAACCACAAATAGAATTAGTTAAAGCCAAAGAAGATTTTGAGGCATTTCAGGAAAAAAACGAATATTAAGGCGAAAGGCGAAGAGCGAGGAGCGAAACTGCCTCTGCCAAGTGCTACTGCCAACTCGATTTTATGGAACCGAATTTAGCTACATATTTAGGACTTTCAGGCATCCTGTTCACGATTGGAGCAGTCGGCGTAATTTACAAACGCAACGCAATCGGGATGTTTATGTGCATCGAATTGATGCTCAACGCCGTAAATCTATCATTCGTAGCATTTGCGCGATATTACGGCGATGTCACCGGACAACTTTTTGTCTTTATGGTGATGGCGGTCGCAGCTTGCGAGGCGGCAATCGGACTCGGAATTTTTATCTCGTTTTTCCGCAACAAAATTTCGGTTGATGTGGATGATGCGAGTATTTTGAAGAACTAAGATTTTATCCACCAAGTAACACGAAGTTTTCACGAAGTTATTTGGTTCTGATTCTAATATTATTCTTACTTCGTGTTTCTTTCGTGAATCTTCGTGGATAATTTTTCTAATTAAATGACTGAAAACAATCTTTTAAGTCTAATAATTTTTGCGCCGTTGCTCGGCGCAGTTATCAACTGGCTGGTTGGCGGCAAATTGAAGAAACGAACTTTTTAGCGGTGTGGTTGCTTGCGGGACGATTGCCGTTTCGTGCATTGTCGCATTTACATCGCGTTTATCGCTGATGGCGGGGCGCATTTCACGCTGATAAACCGATACTTGACCATCTTTGGACGTGGATTCAGGTTGGAAATTTCCGTGCCGATTTCGGTTTGGGAATGGACAGACTTTCGGGAATTTACGCTTGCTTTATTACGTTTGTCGGTTTGCTGATTCACATTTTTGCGACGGGTTATATGCACGGCGATAAAGGGTTTTACCGCTTTTTCGCTTATCTGAACCTGTTTATGTTTTCGATGCTGACGCTCGTTTTGGCAGATAATTTTCTGCTGATGTTTGTCGGTTGGGAAGGCGTGGGGCTGTGTTCTTATCTTTTGATTGGTTATTACATCAAAAAAGACGAAGCCGCGAACTGCCGCGAAAAAAGCGTTTGTTATGAACCGCATCGGCGATTGGGGCGTGTTGATGGGAATGTTTTTGATTTTTACGCTGACAGGCTCGATTTCGTTTTATGAAAAAACGGTTGACGGTGCAAAAGTTCGAAAGTTCGCTCAGTTTGATTTCACAAATGTGCGGCTGATCCATTCACTTGGGGCGCGATTGTAGCAGGCGGATTTACTTCAGTTGCCGTTCTTTTATTTATCGGCGCAACCGGAAAATCGGCGCAGATTCCGCTATTTGACTTGGTTGCCGGACGCGATGGCGGGTCCGACTCCGGTTTCGGCACTGATCCACGCGGCGACAATGGTGACGGCTGGCGTTTATATGGTTGTCCGTTGCAACGGGATTTATCAAAATGCGCCGACCGCAATGTGGATTGTGGCAATCATCGGATGCGCAACCGCGATTTTTGCCGCGACTATCGGCATTAGCTCAAAACGACATCAAAAAAGTTCTCGCGTATTCGACCGTTTCGCAACTCGGTTATATGTTTTTCGCCTGCCGGTGTCGGCGCATTTACCGCGGCGATTTTCCACGTTATGACGCACGCTTTTTTCAAAGCCTTGCTGTTCCTCGGTTCGGGTTCGGTCATTCACGGAATGCACCACGAACAAGATATGCGGAAAATGGGCAATTTGAAAAAATATATGCCGATTACACATTGGACGATGGTTACGGGTTGGTTGGCGATTTGCGGAATCCCGATTTTTGCGGGATTTTTCTCGAAAGACGAAATTCTTTACAAAACTTTTGCCGCCGACAAAGTATTTTCTGGGAGGCGATTTTCCCGGCAATAAGATTTTGTGGGTTATTGGCTTGATCACCGCTATTATGACAGCAGTTTATATGACGCGGATGATGTGGATGACGTTTTACGGCAAAGAAAGATTTCACGATGAAGCGGATGTTCACGCCTAGCTGAACACGGAGACGATGTCCACGCGGACGATTCGCACGATGATGACGATGAAGAAGAACATCATCACCCTTTGCCACACGATTTCAAACCGCACGAATCGCCTTGGACAATGACTGTTCCACTGATTATTTTGGCGTTTCTTTCAACGGTTGGCGGACTTGTTGGAGTTCCATACGCTATTGAGTGGCGGAGTCAATTCCAAATTTTTTTGAACATACGCTTGAGCCTGTGATTGCGAAAAAAGGTGAACCTAAAGAGGCAACCCAAAGCGAAGATAAGAAAGAAGTTAAGCATTTCTTTGCCAGCGAAACGAAACCGGCGTGGCAAAGACCGAAGACCATAACGCACATTCCCCCGAAGAAATCGCAACTGAGCGGTGGCTTGCTTTGCTTTCGGTTGTTTTAGCTCTATCGGGAATTGGAATTGGTTGGGCAATGTTTGGCAAAACTCCGCTCGAGAAATGCCGAAACTACTTGAAAACAAATGGTATGTGGATGAAATTTACAACAAATTCCTGATTGACCCTATTACTAAATTTTCGCGTGAAGGCTTGTGGAAAGGTTTCGATTTGGGTGTGATTGATGGAATCATTCACGGAATCGGTCAATTTGTCACCACTCTTGGCTCATTAGCTCGAAGTATTCAAGTTGGATTTGTGCGAAGCTATGCGGCGTTTATTTTGCTTGGTGCCTTGATTGTGCTTGGCTACTTTATTTACTACGGATTAAAACTTGTAGGTTAAGATGAATTTTATTACGGACAATCTTTTAACGATTTTGATTATGTTGCCGGTCTTGGGGGCGTTCGCGGTTTTAACGCACGCAATGTTTTCGCCGATCCGCCAAGACGGACAATATAAATGGATTGCGCTTGGTTTCACAGTTATCAACTTCTTGATTTCATTGCTACTTTTTGGCAGTTCGGCAGTTTCGTCAAATGGGTTTTGTTTTGAAGTAAATGTGCCATGGATTAAAGCAATCAACACCAATTATCACATCGGCGTGGACGGATTAAGTATTTGGCTGGTGCTTTTGACGACCTTTATTATGCCGATTGCGATTGTTTCGACTTGGAACGCGGTTGAAAAACGTCACGCGGCTTTTTTCGCGTTTTTCTTCTTGCTCGAAAGCGCGATGATTGGCGTTTTTGTCTCGCTTGATTTGCTTGTTTTCTATCTCTTTTTTGAAGCCTCGCTCGTTCCGATGTTTTTCTTAATTGGCATTTGGGGCGGCGAAAATCGTATCTACTCGGCAATTAAATTCTTTATTTACACGGCTTTGGGTAGTTTGCTGATGCTGGTGGCGATCATCGCTTTGTATTATCTTTATGCGAATGCGACGCTCGGCACAGGAACATTTGATTATGTAATTTTATTGAACGCATTTAAAAACGGAACTATTTCTTTCACCTCCGAAACTAAATATATCGGCACGCTTTTATTCTTTGCTTTTGCTTTGGCATTTGCTATCAAAGTTCCGCTTTTCCCCTTTCACACTTGGTTGCCTGACGCGCACACCGACGCGCCGACTGCAGGTTCGGTTATTTTGGCAGCGGTGTTTTGAAAATGGGGACTTACGGATTGATGCGTTTCAATTTTACGCTGTTTCCCTGAAGCATCGCGCGAATTTGCTCCACTTTTTATCGGATTGGCGGTTATCGGAATTATTTACGGCGCATTGGTGGCGATGGTTCAAACGGATGTTAAAAGTTTGGTGGCATATTCGTCCGTTTCACATATGGGTTTTGTGATTTTGGGGATGTTTTCCTTTACCGAATACGGAATGCAAGGCGCACTTTATCAAATGTTGAATCACGGCGTTTCAACCGGCGCATTTTTTTGTTGGTCGGATTTATTTACGAACGCCGCCATACGCGTGCCATTTCCGATTTTGGCGGATTAGCAAATGTGATGCCGATTTATGCGACGCTTTTTGTAATTACGGCGATGTCATCGATCGGACTTCCCTTTTTAAACGGCTTTGTGGGCGAATTTTTGATAATGCTTGGAATGTGGAAATCACAGCTTTACTCATCACTTCAACCGTAAATTTGAATTATGTGGCGACAATGCTAGCGGGAACAGGCGTAATTTTCGCGGCGGTTTATCTGTTATGGATGATTCAGCGAGTTTTCTTCGGCAAAGTGACGAACGTCAAAAACAAAGGATTAGCTGATTTAACTTGGCGTGAAATCGGTTTGCTTGCTCCTTTGCTCTTTTTGATGGTTTATATGGGCGTTTATCCCGCGCCTTTTTTGAATCGAGCCAAACAAAGTGTGATGGCTATCCAGCAAAGAGTTATTGGAGGCGAACGGGGCGGAAGTTTTGAGAAGGTGGAAGTGAAAAAGGAAACTGAACCTGTCAATACTGAGCATTAGTCGTCATGAAATCTTGTTTTTTCACATTGCTGGTTTTTTTGAGTTTAGTCTCCATCAACTGGTCGCAGGAGTATGATTCAAGCGAGGTTGAAAGATTTCGGGAAATACGCGATAAAAGTTTTCGTAATCGTGAAGTTTCGCCCCTTTTGCCGAGCGATTTTGAGAAGTTTGAAGGCTTAAATTATTTTGTCTTTGATGAAAATTATCGAATCAAAGCAAGTTTTGTGAAAACAACTGAGAAGAAATCTTTTTTGATGCCGACTTCAACGGGCAGTTCGCGTAAATATTTGAAAATCGGAGATTTGACATTCAAACTAAACGGTAAAGAATTGTCATTGGGCGCATACAGTTATGAATATGCACCAGATCATCCGCAAGCCAAAGAGGAAATCAGAGAACTTTTTGTTCCGTTCAAAGATTTGACCAACGGCACAGAAACTTACGCCGCAGGGCGTTACCTTTATTTACAATTGCCAAAAAATAACGAGGTAATTTTAGATTTTAATTTGTCGCATAATCCGGCTTGCGCTTATGGAAATTCAAGTTTTGCTTGCACGCTTCCGCCGAAAGAGAATTTTTTGCAAGTTGAAATCAAAGCAGGTGAGAAGAAGTTTGTGATTCCGAAGTAAAATAAGCGATAATGATTTTATGGGCGAAGTTAGAGTAAAATAGGAGTTTTTATGCAGAGTGAATTTACAGCAATTATTGAAAAAGACGAAGATTGGTTTATTGCTTATTGCCCTGAAATTTCCGGCGCAAACGGTCAAGGTCGGACCATCGAAGAATGCCGTCAAAATTTAGCAGAAGCGATTGCTTTAGTTCTAACAGACCGTCGGGAAGATGCCTTGCGCGGCGTTCCAAACAATGCGATTCGTGAAACAATTACGGTTGGTGTATGAAACGCGGCTCTTTACTCAGACATTTGCGAAAGCACGGATATTTCCTAAAACGCGAAGGCAGCGAGCATTCGCTTTGGTGCAATCCGCAAACCGGCGCAACGGAAGCCGTGCCAAGACACACGGAAATATCTAACTTGTTGGCAAAAAAAATTTGCAAAAACTTGTCTATTCCGAAGCCATAAGTTTCAGTTGATTTATTTTTATATTTTAGAATGAATACGATTTTATTAGAAGTAGTAAATCCAAACGTCAATGTAACGAGCATTTTGCCCGAAGTCATCGTGGCAGTCGCCGGAGTTTTGGTGATGCTCTACGATTGTTTCTTTCCGAAGCAACGCAACGTAACAGTTGCAATCTCGCTGATTGGGCTGATTTTAGCGACAGTTTCGCTCTTTTGGCTATGGTCGGGAAGTCACGATTTTAGCAACGCTTGGAATGGAATGATTGCCTTTGACGGACTGCGGATGAGTTTTACGCTGGTGATGCTTTTTGTAACGGCGATGACGATTCTGATTTCAACCGTTTGGACTGAACGCGAAGACGTGCCGATTGGTGAATATCATTCGCTCTTGCTTTTTGCCACGGTTGGAATGATGTTTATGGCTTCGGGAAACGATATGGTCATCATCTTTTTGGGACTCGAAACGCTTTCGCTGGCAACGTATGTGATGGCTGGACTTCGCAAAACCGATTTAAAATCAAATGAATCTGCGCTGAAATATTTCATTCTCGGCTCATTTGCCTCAGCCTTTTTGCTTTACGGAATGGCTCTCATTTACGGCGCCACCGCTTCAACGAATATTACCGAAATCGCTTCAAAAATCGGGACGGCAAACTTCCCTGCTTTACTTTTAGTTGGCGGAGCGATGTTGCTGATTGGTTTCGGATTCAAAATCGCCAGTGTTCCCTTCCACGTTTGGACACCTGATGTTTATGAAGGCGCGCCAACTCCGGTGACAGCATTTATGGCGGCGGGACCAAAGGCGGCAGGGTTCGCTTCTTTTCTACGCGTTTTTGTGCTTGGACTTCCGCTGGTGGCGGGCGTAACGGCAACGGAATATTTGCATAATTCTTGGGTAACAGCTTTGGCTTTGATGGCGATGCTGACAATGGTGGTCGGCAATATTGCCGCCATTGTTCAAAACAACGTCAAGCGAATGTTGGCATATTCCTCTATCGCTCACGCGGGTTATGCACTGGTTGGTTTTGTCGGGGCTGGAGTTGCTAAAACTACAGAGTCAAGAGATGCGGCAATTACCGCAGTCGCCTTTTATTTACTGACTTACGCTGTCACGAATCTCGGCGCATTTGCGATTATCACCCTTTTAGGTGAAAGGAATGACCGCCGAACTGAGTTCGAAGATTACAACGGAATCGGTTTCAAATCTCCTGTTTTGGCTTTTACCCTGTCATTGTTTATGTTGAGCCTTTTGGGATTGCCTTTGACCGCAGGTTTTATCGGCAAAATTTTGGTTTTCAGCCCGGCGATTGAAGCCGAATAATTCGCTTTTGACAATTATGGTCGTGGTGGCGGTCATCAGCACCGCAATTTCGGCTTACTATTATCTGCGTTTGATTGTGGTAATGTTCTTCAAAGAACGCTTGACTGAATGGACAGAACCGAAAATTTCGGCAAGTTTTGCTACGGTGCTTTTGATTACAGTCTTGGGCGTTTTTTATTTAGGACTTTTCAGCGACCGAGTTTTAGAAATTTTCAAACAAATCCCGCAGACCGTCAAAGCTCAGACGAAATAGCGGATGCAAAGGATTACAATTTGAAATTTGGAATCTGGAATCTGGAATCTGGAATTAAAAAATGTTTCGTGAAATTGAGATTGAAAAATGGAAACGGAAAGCTACTTTTGAGTTTTATCGCAATTTTGAAAACCCGTTTTTCAATCTTACTGCTCCTTTAGATGCCACCAAACTTTACAATTTTTGCAAAACTCATCAACTATCTTTTGCCATCACGAGTCTTTTTTATTCAATTCAAACCGCCAACGAAATTCCTGCATTCAAGATTCGTCTGCAAGGCGAAAAACTGCTTGAATTTGATAAAATCGAGGCTACCCAAACAATTCTCAATGATGATGAAACCTTCTCGTTTTGCTATTTTGAGCTAAAAGACGATGTTTTCGAGTTTAACGAAGCGGGAAAAAAAGCGGTTGAAAAATACAAAGAATTGAAAACTTTTGAGGTCGAAAGCAACAGACTTGATCTAGTTTATTATTCAGTTATCCCTTGGATTTCGTTCACCAGTTTTAAAAATGCAACTCGGCTGGATTATTCACAGACAATTCCCCGAATCGTCTTTGGCAAACTATTTGAAGAAGGCGGAAAGATGAAATTACCGCATTCGGTCGAAGTTCATCATGCAATTATGGACGGCATTCACGTTGGAAAATATTTTAATCTTTTACAGGAAAAACTTGATAATTTGAAGTCTTGAGATTTCAAAAAAACTCAATCCAAACGATTATTTAACAAATCCAACATTTTTTGACGACTCATTTTGAGTGATTTTCCTACCACTTTTCGATACATTTTCCACTCTTCGCGCAAAGGCGAATCGGGTTTTCGCACGCTCACCCACCAAGCCCCGACCAAAAAGCCAAGATAATCAGAAAGTTGAATCAATCTGGCTTTTATTGCGCCGTAATATTTGAAACAAAAGGCGTATTTGCTGATTAAAGTCCTTTCAATTCGCCAGTTTAAAGGCAATTGCCCAACGCTCTGACTTCCCTTATGAACTATTCCAAACTGAGGATAAAAAATAACTTCAAAGCCGGACTGCCAAATCTGATAACAGAGATCAATATCTTCCCCAAAAATAAAATAATCCTCTGGAATGTTGCCGATTTCGTTTAAAACTTTACTCGGAATTAGGATAAAACATCCGGCAGTCCAATCCACCCGTTTGACAGATTCGTGGTCAAAATAATTGTCAAACAAGTAATTTTCCAACCACTTTCGGCTGAAAAACCGGTGTAGTCCCAAACTGTCCACCGCATTTTTCGCCAGGCTCGGAAAAGGGAAACAACTCGTAAGTTGTTCGCCGGTTTCCGAAAATATTTTGATGCTCAAAGCCCCAAGTTTCGGCTCTTTTTCGGCTACTTCCAAAACCTCTAAAAAAGTTTTTGTTTCCCCTAAAGTATCGGGATTTAAGAGCAAAATGTAATCGGCATTCGTTTTTTCAATCGCCCGATTGCAGCCTTTGGCAAAGCCTAAATTTTCTTTATTTTCAAGGACTTGGACGCGTGGGAAATTTTCCGTCACGACCTTTACAGTTTCATCTTTTGAATCATTATCCGAAACCCAAATTTCCCAAGTTTCAGGCAAATCAACCAAAGATGTGAGGCAATCGGCAATATCTTTTTCGCTGTTCCAAGTGACAATCACAACCGCCACAGTCGGCTTGGGTGAAATATTTTTTTCCATTTATTATACAAAAACGTAAAACGCTCTTAATTTCAATTCTTTAAGGAAATTCTTTACTTAACCATCGCTTCTTTTTTTTCGATGTAGTTTAATATCCCCTTCAAAATGAAGGTTTAGCGGCATTACGTCAGTAATTGTATTGCGATTTTCCAAGCCAAATTCTTTACTTGGCGGATAAGTAATTTCGCTGAGAGCCGAGTAAATTGCCATCGCCAGTTTGTTTATCGGCGAAAGATTATTGCTCGAAGAAGGCAGTGCTTTTACAAAAACATACTGATAATCCGCCGGAATGTGAAATTTTCTAATTGAGGGAAACGGGCTTAAATTATCAATTTCCTTGTCTTTGTGCATCTCGTCCACAATTTTTTTGAAGATTTGATAAATGTTGTGTTTGACCTTAAAACCTGTATCCAAATTAACTAAAAAAACCTTTTTCGGAATGATTGTTTTGATCTCATAACTATTTTCGGAATCGTGCGGAGCATCTAAAATACGAACATGGATAAACCAATAAACTAAGGCTCGTTTCGGTTTTTTCTGAAAAATCGAATAAATTACGCGGTTATCAATATGGTCGCTTTGGTCGTTTCTACTCTTCCGCGTCATAAAAACTAAATTGGAAGCGTCAATCGGAATTTGATCGTCTTTTATCAATTCCTCAAACATATCCTTATAATCGGAAAGTGAGGCGGTCGAATAGTGTCTGTCACGAACTTGTCTCGCTTTGTGAAAGAGATACAAAATCGCAAAAAGACACATTGCGACCAAAAATGTGAACCAGCCACCATAGAAAAATTTCTTGAGATTTGAAACAAAAAAGGTAAGTTCCAGACTGAAAAAAATCACGCCCAAGATTAGCAAAAACGGTATTTTCCAACCCTTTGAATAGAAGAAATACAACAATAAGGCTGAGGTCATGAGCATATCAATGGTAATCGTCAAACCGTATGCCGCTTCCATATTTGATGACTTGCCAAAGATAAAAATAACCAACATACAGCCCACAAAAAGCAACCAATTGACTGAACTGATGTAAAGTTGACCTTTGGATTCAGAAGGATACCTGACTTTGAGATTCACCCACAAACGTTGCCGAATCGCCTCATTGACGAGCGTAAAACACCCGCTAATGAGAGCCTGACTGGCAACAATCGTGGACACCGTTGCGATGATAATCACTATCGGCAAAAAAGCAGGCGGAACAATTTGATAAAAGACGCTTCCTTCTTTTATCGTTTCACCGAGATGACTCAAAAGCCACGCGGTTTGTCCAAAATAATTCAGCAAAAGACAAGTTAAGACAAAGGTCCAACTGATTCTGATATTTGATTTTCCGCAATGCCCAAGGTCTGCATAGAGTGCTTCGGCTCCGGTTGTGCAAAGAAAAACCGCACCCAAAATCCAAAATCCGCTCGGATGATTAATTAAGACATTTATTGCATAATAAGGATTTACGGCGTGCAAAATATCGGGATGTTGGAGCAGTTGAAGCAACCCCAGAATCCCAATCATCGAAAACCAAATTAGCATTATCGGTCCAAAAGTCTTCCCGATAATGGTTGTGCCAAACTGCTGAAAAGCAAAGAGAAAAACCAGAATTGTAACAACCAGCGGAAAAGTCGGAAGTTCGGGGAAAAGGACATTTAAGCCTTCGATGGCTGAAGAAATTGAGATTGGCGGGGTGATAAATCCATCCGCAATAAGTGCAGAGCAACCGATTAAGGCAGCATATAAAGTCCATTTTGCGTGACGGTGTTTGACCAATCCGTAAAGTGCAAAAATTCCGCCTTCGCCATTGTTGTCTGCCTGTAAAGCTAAAAGGATATATTTGAAAGTCGTTATCAAAATCAGAGTCCAGAAAATGCAGGACATTCCGCCCAAAACCAAAGTTTCATCCAAGACAGATTCTCCAACGATGGCTTTGACAACATACAAAGGCGAGGTGCCGATGTCGCCATAAATTATCCCAAGGGTGACGAACAATCCTGCTAACCTGAGTTTGTTGCTACCTTTCATCTTTGATTTCCTGCCTCTTAAGATAGAAAATTATGGCGGAATAACCCATTTCTCTATTTTACCATCGCTTTTCTCGCCTTTAACAAAAATCTATTAACCCTTTCGTAATCGGGACGCTCCGGCAATTTCGTTTCAGCAAAAGCATTTTCAAACTCTTTGTGGAGCATCAAACGCCAATCGTTGACGCTTTCCCATAAAAATTCGCCACGTTTAATAGTCAATAATTTATCACGATTTTCCGTAACTTTGACATTTAATTCGCCCATTCGCATTATTTCGATGCCTTGCAGTAAAAGTCTAATCAAGTGCATCGCGTGTTTCCAACGAATTCCGCCGGTTGAACGCAAATCTTGTTCGAGTTTTTTGAATTGCGACATCACATAACCGTTATAAGTCTGATAAACCAATTTTGAAAGAAACACATTTTTGATGGATAAAAGTTCGTCTGCAATCTCATTCTTAAACTCAACTAATGGTGTATTTAGACATTCCAACACATTCGGATTAGCCTTCAAAGCTAACAGCAAAAACTTTTGCAATTCCCAATAACATTCTTCATTTTCTTTATTTTCGAGTTGTTCGGGAACTCCATACATTGACCAATGCAAATTGGCAGGCGGCAGATAAATTCCACGCAAATCCGTATCGGATTTTTCATCATCCAACCCAAATGCCCGCGAGCCAACCACGCAACGATAAATCACATAATCATAAAGGTTTTGGTCTTTCAGCGAATCAATCGCAATATCGGTTTGATAATGTTTGCGAATGGCAAATTGATTGCGTTTGAGAGAGGAAAGCGAGGCATCAGGAAACTCAACTAAATATGAATGAGTTGCATCTTTCGGTGAAGATTTAACCACGCCAACCGTCCCGCGAGGCTGAAAACGGTCTTCGTTCAAAACCTTAACCTCAATCAAAGTAACAATTTGTGTGCCGATTGGAAGGACTAGATTATTTTCCATTTTCAATCTTCACCGATGTCTTCGTTCCAAATTTCGGGATTCGCGTCCGTGTAATTTTTCAACATTTCGATACATTCGGCGGAGTTCAAATCAATCACTTCAACCCCATTTTCGCGTAGCCATTCAATTCCGCCTTGAAAATTTACCGATTCGCCAACGACTACCGTTCCGATATTGAATTGCCTGCACCAAGCCCGAACAATACCAACACGGCGCAAGCGTTGTGACCATTATTTTATCACGATAACTTCTTTGTCTGCCTGCTTTGCGAAAAGCATCCGTTTCGCCGTGAACGCTCGGATCGCCTTCTTGAATGCGCCGATTATGTCCGCGCCCAAGACAATTTCCGTCTTTATCAAATAACGCCGCGCCAATTGGAATTCCCCCTTCATCTAAACCTTGTCGGGCTTCTTCGATGGCAATTTTTAACATTTCTTTGTATGTCATAATCTTGATTTTAGTTTGAAAACCTATTTTGTGCTAATCTTTTTTTATGAGTTTTGCGGCAGGTGATTATTTAATTTTTCAAATCGAAAGCGGCTATGGTTTGCTACGAGTTTTGGCAATCGAAACGGATGAACAAGGCGAAAAAACTTGGCATATTTCGACATTTGAAGATTTATTTTTAGACGTGGAGTTTGCGGAAATGGCACTCGAAAATCCCGCTTCGTTGAAAATCTCTGCGCCTCATCTGGCATTAACCAATCGGGCTTTTGAAGCAACTCAAACCGCCCGAATGAAACATAAACCTTTACAAACCGAAGACTTGCAAGGTTTTAATGAATGGCAACAAAATCCGAATCGTGAGGTTTTAGACCGCTCAGTGCGCTTGATGTTAGGACTCCGTTGATTTTCTCTCAACTTTTTGCCCCAAATGTTTGGTTGTATTTTCCGTCACGCTTGCTGGAACAATTTGACTGAAATCAGCTTCGTTCAATAGTTTATTGGTTTCAACCGATTCGATTTGATTTTCTGTAACAGATTTTTCGTCTTTTCTTTTGATTGGAAATTGTTTTTTAAGTTGCATTGTCCGCCAAAAGATTTGCACTTGCCAAAAGAACATCGCGGTCAAAAAACCGGCGGTTAGATAAATTACAAAAGGCGTATCTTCTCTTCCTAAAAACATTACATAGAGCGTGATTGCCAGTCCCAAACTGACGACAGCCGTCATAATATTCAATGTATAATTTGCTGTAAAATGAGTTTCGGGAGAAATTTCTTTACTTTTGATTTTATCGAAATCAGGCAAAAATGTTCCGCAACTTCGACAATAAGAATTTTCCTTTTGTTCAGATTTTCCACATTTTGGACAAAACATAATTGCTTGATAAAACGTCTGACAATTTCAAAATGTTCAAAGTTTTCTGCGTTTCAATTCTTTGTTGATGAGTTCCAGTTCCCTGCTCATTTGTCCGGCGATGGCGGTATTTTCCTTTGCCCGACGAATCAAATACGGCAGAGTATCGCGCACCGGACCGTAAGGAACATATTTTGAGACGTTGTAATTTGCATTTGCCAAATTGTATGAAAGATTATCGCTCATTCCGTAAAGCTGTGAAAAGAAAGCGTTTGGATGATTGGTTGGAAGACCTTTTGCATTTAGTAATTCGGCTAAATATTTATTGCTTTGTTCATTATGCGAGGCGCAAACAACCGCAATATCTGCAATATTTTCAACGCAATATTGCAACGCCAAATTATAATCACGGTCGGTTGATTCTTTGTCGGGTTGAATCGGCGATTCATAACCAAATTCAGCAGCACGTTCACGTTCTTTTTCCATATACGCCCCGCGCACGAGTTTAATTCCGTAAAAATACCCTTTATTTCGAGCCTCTTGGTGAGTTTTCTTTAAAAATTCGAGACGGTCGTGGCGATAAAGTTGGATGGTATTGAAAATCAGCGGACGTTCCCGGTTGTATTTTTCCATCATTTCGGTTGCCAATTTATCAATCGCATTTTGAATCCAAGACTCTTCGGCATCAATAAAAACCTGCTGGTCAATCGAATGAGCATATTTGCAAATATCGTCAACCCGACTTTGTATCCGCTCCCATTTCCATTCGCCTTTTTCGGTCAATTCAACGCTTGACGAAACCTTCTCCAGAGTTCCCAACGGCGCAATTCCCGACATTTTAAACACCGCAAACGGAACTCTTTCATCGTCTCTGGCACGTTTGATGGTTCGAATAATTTCTTCTTTCGTATGTCCGAAATCTTCCTCTTCAAATCTTCCTTCGACCGAATAATCCAAAATCGCGCCAATATTTGAATTCCCGAGTGTGACAACTGCATTTTCGCATTCTTCGATCGTTTCGCCACCACAGAAATGTTTGAAAATTGTCGCTTTGATCGCCCAATTTATCGGCAAATGAAATTTGAGACCGAGTTCGGCAGTGGTCGTCCCTAAATTCGTAAAAAATTGCGAATTCATCAGTTCGAAACAGCCAATATCTTTTCTTTAATTCAGCGTTTGATTTATCGGCAAAGGCAACTGCCGTATCTTGGAGATTCAATTCTAATTTTGGGATTTCTTTTACAGGTTTTTTCGCTTTTAATTTTGGACTTGCCATAAATCAATTAAACAATAATTCGTTTGAAAAATAAACGCAAATTGTTTCTTTCCGCAAATTCCGTTATCATTTTCCTTTTGAATTATGAGCAAAGGATTACCAAAACGAAGCGAAAATTATTCAGATTGGTATAACGAAATCGTCAAACGCGGCAGATTTGGCGGAAAATTCAGCCGTGCAGCGGTTGTATGGTCATCAAACCTTACGGCTTTGCGATTTGGGAAAAGATGCAACGTGCGCTTGACGATATGTTTAAAGCGACAGGTCATCAAAACGCCTATTTTCCGTTGTTTGTCCCGAAAAGTTTTCTCGAAAAAGAAGAAGAACACGCCGAAGGTTTTGCCAAAGAATGCGCGGTCGTCACGCATTATCGTCTCGAAAGCCAATCCTGACGGCAAAGGCTTAATCGTTGATCCGAGCTGCGAAATTGACAGAAGAACTGATCATTCGTCCGACATCGGAAACCGTTATTTGGAATGCTTATAAAGGCTGGATTCAATCGTGGCGCGATTTGCCATTGCTGATCAATCAATGGTGCAACGTCGTCCGTTGGGAAATGCGGACTCGTCTTTTTTTGCGGACTGCCGAATTTCTCTGGCAAGAAGGACACACGGCACACGCAACCGAAGCGGAAGCGATTGAAGAAACCGAACAGAATGCTTGGCGTTTATGCGACTTTGCCGAAAGTTGGATGGCGTTGCCGGTGATTCAAGGTGTAAAAACCCCAAACGAACGATTTGCCGGCGCAGTAGATACGCTATTGCATCGAAGGTTTGATGCAAGACGGAAAAGCCTTGCAATGCGGCACTTCGCACTTTTTAGGGCAAAATTTCTGCGAAATCTTTTGACGTAAAATTTGTCAATAAAGAAGGCCAACTCGAATATCCTTGGGCAACTTCGTGGGGCGTTTCAACTCGTCTGATGGGCGCATTGATTATGGCGCATTCGGACGATAACGGTTTGGTTTTGCCGCCAAAACTTGCGCCGATTCAGGTTGTTATTGTGCCGATTTATCGAAACGAAGAAGATTTGGCAAAGATTTCGGAAGCGGTCAATCCAATCTTTGAAGAATTGAAAGCAAAAGGAATTTCGGTCAAATATGACGATGATGATAAACAACGTTCGGGCTGGAAATTTGCCGAATACGAACTCAAAGGCGTTCCTGTGCGTCTCGGTTTAGGGATGCGCGATCTTGGAAAATGGAACGATTGAAGTTGCGCGGCGTGATACTTTGACGAAAGAATCTCGCCCGATCGAAGGCATCGCTGATTACGTTGCAAATCTGCTTGGACGAAATTCAAGCAAACATCTATCAAAAAGCCTTAAATTCCGCGAGGAAAACACTTTCAAAGTTGAAACTTGGGACGAATTTAAAGCCCAAATCGAAAAAGGCGGCTTCATCTCGCGCATTGGGACGGAACTGCGCGAAACCGAAGAAAAAATCAAAACAGGAAACCAAAGCCACGATTCGCTGTATTCCTTTGAACGCAATTGAGGAAGAAGGAAAATGTGTTTATTCGGGTAAAGAATCGAATAAGCGAGTTTTGTTTGCAAGGGCTTATTAAACTGGAAGCCGCAAACTATTTGAGAATAATGGTTTGCGACTTTTAAAAAGTTAATTTTGTTTCAAAAACTCAGGGGCATTTTTGATAATATCTTTCTTCAATTCATCTGAAATTGTAATCGGCTCGCTCCAAAATTGTTGCCAATCTTTTTCATCGAATCTAAAGGAATGTCCAAATTCAAAACTTCCGTTTTTATTGAGAAATTCAAAAATTTGTCCATCGGCGAAAATCTCAAAGGTAAATGACTCGCCTGAATTTAAGACAAATTCTTTCATTCCCGTTCCGCAACGAAATTCTTGTTTTTCTGTGCCGTTAAATTTCACCTCTGCCCAAATCTTTTTCTCTTCAAAACTCCAATATTTGGCAGGTTTGGTGTTGAGATTTACTACCTCAAAAATCAGAGTTGGACGATTTTCGATTCTTCCGTATCCATTAAATCGAATCTCAATTTTGCCGTTCGGACTGGTTGAAAATTTTGTAGTTTGATAAACAGGCGGTTGATTTTGTAAATCAACCGGTTCACAACTCAGATAATTTTTCATCAAAAATGTCCAAACAAAAACCAGCCCAATTCCAAAAGTAATCAATCCAATCAAAAGTCTAAATCCGTATTTCTTCATAAATTCACTCCGCAATTTGAATCTCAACCATTTTGAGAACGAAGCGTCATAAAACTCTTGCATCAAGTAACGGCTCAAAAAACATAATTATTTCGTGTGCGTTTCCTCTTTTTACCAAACGTCCTCAATTGCATCTTCAATCCAATTCGTAACTTTTAACCAAAATTTCCATTCATCCAAAAAGGGAGTTGGATCAATTAAGTCCGGGCGGCGTTGATAATTTCCGGGTGTCACAAATTTATAATTCTTTTTGTTCCACTTTTGCGAAAGATACCCTGTCTCCGTGCCTTGATACATTTCAAAATGAAGCATTTTTAACCTTCCAACCCAACCAATTAGTTGACCGGGTTGCACTCTTTCAAGTTTTGCAATTCCAGACGGAAGTTTGCCTCTGGCAATCTCACCATACCGCACCGTAAAATTAGGATGTTGGATGGTTATTTCATCCGTCCCTAAATAAAATTTATCAATATTTGTGATTAAACCTTCATCCACCGCATAAATCGGTGTTCCTGCTGCGGCAATTAAATCACAGGCGGCGTGAATCCGTCCATCGTCCCTAGTTGCACCAAACCAACCTCGGTGCCATTTTGTTTTGTGATAACCCTGATTCGGGATTTTTGGTAATGGAAATGATGGCATTCTTTTGTTTCTCCTGATTTTTCTTTATTTTGTAAACCTCTGACTTATATAAATTTAGCTTGCAATTCCGTCCCATCTTTGGCGTTTATGAAAATCTTCTACCTTATTCAGATCATCCTTATACTCCCAGCCATATTCCTGTGTAATCGTATTTTGTAATTCAGTCACTTTTCTACTAAATTCAATCGTTTTGAAATAATTCGGATTACCTTTGACATTTTTCGCTAGATTGATATAACCATTGTATTTGGAGGCTTTAAGGAATGATTCTTGCCCTTTTAAAACCATAAAATATGCACCTGCAAAATGTGCGTCAACCTCCCGGTCGCGGTCTGATTCTCTCCATTTTTTCAGGTCTTGAATGGCATGGGTTACTTCGTGAATAATAGTTCCTAAATGTGTATCAGGCGATTTTGTCAGTTTTTGGGCGAAAATAAACTTATTTGAATTATGATAAACTCCCAGAAAATCTGTTTTTTCAGTTTCCGCCGTTTCATACACTTTGATGATTTTATTCGAAATTAACTTTGCAATTTCGTAGTAATCATCGGAGGAATATCCAAGTCCTAGAAATCTGGCAAGTCTCAGACGTGGGAAATTCATATCAGCAAGTATTTTTTGTTCACCCCGAATCTTACTCACGATATATGTTCCAAAGGTTTCCGTCACATCACGCCCTAAAACCTCTTTTCCGCTTGAATCTCTAAAATTTGGGATATTGCTATATGTTTGCTCGCTCATAATTCTCCTTTCATAAAAGCAGGTATTTTCAGCCTCTACTAATAAATGCGTTTGAAATCGAAAAAAACTATCATTTGACATCTTTCCAACCTAAAACTGCCCGCAATTTTTACAAACAGTCTTGATAGCGACACATTATCCTTTTGTATATTCAGACAGACGACCGCGTAAGGCATCTCGATCTCCGACAGTAGCTTCGTGAGTTGTTCTACGAGTTCGTTGAGACCCGTCATTATAATATTTAAGATAAGTATTTTGGGATTTAACAATCACCCCATTACCTCCTAAGGACTTTCCAACGGCAATCAGTAACATTCCATACTTTCCGTCAGTACTAAGTCCTGACAGATATATTTTCCCAATTCGATTTGCTAACAAAGATAAATACCTCCCACCACCACCTTTCAAATTTCCATTTTCATCTAATTGCAAACTTCGGTCGCCAGTATCATCAGTTGTTCCGTTTGCCCCAACACTTTGAAATACAACTCCTCCAACTCCGGCTAAAGTCAATTCATTCAGGTCTCTGTATTGCTCCAAGACCTTAGATACTTTAGTAACCATATCAGCAACACTAAAAACCTGAATCGAAACATCATGAAGGACTCCAAAACCTCCCCATTGATTGCTGTCATAAATATAAATACTTGGCATTATTTAACTCCTCATTAAAATTTAGATTTGTGGAGACTTAAATCTCCGCTACTTATAAATGCGTTTGAGAGTGAAAAAACCTATCATCTTCGATGAAATAGTTTCTCGTTTTTTTTTCTTTGTGTTAAATTTAGAGGGAAAACAAGCCTGAAAATGTCCGAAACTAAAACACAAGAAGTTAC
Source organism: Pyrinomonadaceae bacterium (assembly GCA_963779235.1). GTDB lineage: Bacteria > Acidobacteriota > Blastocatellia > Pyrinomonadales > Pyrinomonadaceae > JAIBCC01. Next base: position 257,441 of record CAVZXI010000032.1, on the reverse strand, counting down.
CGAACTGCTTCAAAAATGGAGCGGCGGCGATGCTGATGCCTTAGAAGAACTTACGCCCGTTATTTATGCCGAACTTCATCGCATCGCCAAACGTTATATGAGCCGCGAGCGCGAAAATCATACTTTGCAGACTTCCGCGCTCGTCAACGAAGCCTATCTGCGTTTGATTGATTGGAAAACGGCGAAATGGGAAAATCGCGCGCATTTTTTCGGCGTTTCGGCGCAATTGATGCGAAGAATTTTGGTTGATTTTGCCCGCAAACGTCCGAAAATTTAGATGAAGAAGTCGTGCATCACGTTTCGTTGGAAGAAGCATTTACCGTTTCAGCGGAAAAAGATGCTGATTTAGTTGCGTTGGACGAAGCCCTGAACGGAATTAGCAAAATTTGACGAACGCAAAGCAAAAATCGTCGAACTGAAATTTTTTGGCGGCTTATCAGTCGAGGAAACGGCCGAAGTTTTGAAAATTTCGCGCCGATACCGTGATGCGCGAATGGCAAAAAGCGAAGGCTTGGCTTTATCGAGAATTAAGTGAGAAATGATAATTTAACGGCAAAGAGGCAAAGTAGCCAAGTTGCAAAGACTTTTATCAACTTATTCTTTGCATCTCTGCGTACTTTGCGTCTTTGCGTTAACATAAATTCTTATGAACACAAAGCGTTGGAAACAAATTGACGAACTTTTCGATGCTGTTTTGGATTTGCCCGAAGCCGAGCGCGAAGCGTTTTTGTCTGCAAATTCCAATGGCGATGACGATTTGAAAAATGAAGTTTTGAGTCTTGCTGAAAGCTCAAACAAGTTCCGAATAGTTTTCTGGAAAAATCGGCGATGGGAATTGCCGCCAAGAATCTGGCAGACGAGGAAACCATTGTCTTTACCGCTTATTTTCTCGACAAAACAATCGGGACTTACACCATTGAAAAACTACTCGGCGCAGGCGGAATGGGCGAAGTTTATCTGGCTCAAGACGAAAAACTCCGCCGCAAAGTCGCGCTCAAAATTCTTGCCTGCCGAATACACTACCGATGATGAACGAGTCAAAAGATTTCAAATGGAAGCGCGGGCAATTTCCGCGCTTGAATCATCCGAATATCGTAACGATTTACGATGTCGGAACGTTTGAAGGCATCAATTATATCGCCACCGAATATGTCGAAGGCAAAACTTTGCGCGAACTGATCGGAAGCGGTTTGAAATTGAAAGAAGTTTTCGGCATTATCATCCAATCCTGCGAAGCACTCTCCGCCGCGCACTCCGCCGGAATCATTCACCGCGACATCAAACCCGAAAATATTATTGTTCGCCCCGATGGTTATGTAAAAATCCTCGATTTCGGTTTGGCAAAACTTTCGGAAATTGATTTGCACACGCTGAAAAACTTTACCAAAACGGCGAAAGGCGTGATTATCGGGACGCCCGCCTATATGTCGCCCGAACAAGTCGCCGACGAAAATGTTGACCATCGCACCGATTTATGGAGCATCGGCGTTGTTTTGTATGAACTTCTGACGGGCATTAATCCGTTCAAAAAAGAAAATCGGCAAGCAACTTTTCAAGATGATTTTGTCGGGCGAACCGCCGTTGGCGAGTTCATTAAATGCCGAAATTTCAGTCGAACTTGACCAAATTTTCGTCAAAGCACTGGAAAAAGATGCGGATTTGAGTTATCAAACCGCTTCGGATTTACGCGCCGATTTAAAACGAGTGAAGCGCGAATTTGATTCTTCTTCCTCGCTCAGAAGTGGTAATTCGATGCAAAATGGTGAGGTCGCAAAATTACGAAGTCCCTATTTCCTTTTTACTTTTGCCTTTTTAATTTTTACTTTACTTGCCTTGGGCGTGTGGTTTTTCTATTTTAAATCTCCTTCAAATCAAATACCTGAAGCAACCGAATGGATTTCCGCCAAACATCTGCAAATCACCGAATCACCTTGGATTGAAGGTTATCCGAGCCTTTCGCCCGATGGTAAAAACATCATTTTTGCCAGCGAAGTCAACAGCGATCGCAATATTTTTTTGCAACGTGTGGGCGGAAAAAACCTGACCAATTTAACCCCAAACTCGAAAGAAAGTGACACCATGCCGACATTTTCGGCAGACGGAAAACTCATCGCTTTTCGTTCCGAACGCAATCCAAATGGAATTTATGTGATGGAACAAACGGGCGAAAATGTCCGAAAAATTTCCGACACCGGTTTTCATCCTTCGTGGTCGCCCGATAGCCAAAAAATCGTAGTCAGCGATAGAGCCGCCGCCGTTCATACCGTTCATACCGTTCCAAATAGTTCGCTTTTTGTAATTGATGTGGCGACGGGTGAAAAACGTCAAATCGAGACCAAAGGCGATGCAATTATGCCGAATTGGTCGCCAAACGGGACTCGAATCGCTTTCTGGTTTGTGGCAGACGGCAAACTCGGCGAAATTGCCACTATTCCGGCGGAAGGCGGCGAGCCGGTGGTAGTAGCGAGCGATGCCTCATCCGACTGGAATCCAGTTTGGTCGCCGGACGGAAAATATTTGTATTTTGCTTCGGATCGCAGCGGAAATATGAATTTTTGGCGTATTGCCATTGACGAAAAAACGGGCAAGACTTTGGGCGAACCTGAATCCGTTCCCACACCTTCAAAGTATTGTCGCCACCTTACTTTTTCGCGTGACGGAAAAACTCTCGGCTATGTTCGGTATGAGAGTCAGTCAAATTTGCAGACAATTTCTTTTGACCCAAAAACTCTCAAAACATCAAGCGAACCGCTTTGGATTACTCGTGGTGATCGTGAAATCAGCAATCCCTCTCTTTCGCCAAATGGTGAAGAATATGTCCTGAGACTTCCCAGCCGCACTCAAGAAGATATTGGAATCATCAACAAAGACGGTTCAAATCAGCGAATGTTGATGAACGATAAATTCCGCGATCGGCTTCCCCGCTGGTCGCCTGACGGCAAAAAAATTGCTTTTCACAGTGACCGGAGCGGCAAATATCAGATTTGGACTATCAACCCGGACGGCTCAAACGCGCAACAAATTACTTTTTCCGAAGCTATTGGCGCAACTGCCGCCGTTTTTTCTCCGGATGGCTCACGTCTTGCCTTCACCGAAATCAATGCCAAAACTCAATCATCTTTTATTCTTGATTTAAGCAAAACTTGGCAAGAACAAACTCCGCAGAATCTTGCGCTACCAAATAACCAATCATTTTCGGTGCGCGATTGGTCTGCTGACGGCAAAAAACTGCTCTTTGTTTATTTCGAGCCTGACGGTGACGAAGTTGAAATTGGATTTTATAATTTGGAAACAAAAACTACCGAAAAGATGACTGAAACAGGTTCATCTCCATTTTGGCTAAACGATAATCGCCATTTCATTTTTATTGACCGCAACACAATTTTTCTCTGCGATTCACAAACCAAAAAGATTACCGAACTTTACAAACCTTTCGCCTACGAAATCCAACAAGCCAATATTTCACCCGACAACAAAGCTATTTTCTTCCGCTATTTGCAGGTTGATTCTGATGTATGGCTGATTGATGCTTCGCGGAATTAGAAGTTGTTTGAAAACTCAGGTTTTATGAATTATGTCATCGAAGATGACGAACAATATAGCGTAGCGAGAATCGCTACGTTAGTTACCAAAAGTCGTCACGTCGCCGTAGGTGACGAACATATTGCCTTGAAGGTTCGTCACTTACAGCGACGAAATGTCTGTTTTATCAAGTTCGTAGTGATTCTCACTACGCTATATTGTTGGTCTCCTTTGGAGACAAAAAACAATCTCCCTTGTAACTGTTATAATTTATTTTTTGCACGTTCCTTAGTGAATTTACAACTCCAGCTATCTTTTTCTAACCTTCGGTGTTTCACCTTGAAAAATATACGCCAACGATTTATAAACCAATTTGGCACAGAGAAAAGCAGGTGCATCGGAGTTTTCAGTCTTTGAAAATTCGACCAAATCCATTCCGACAATGCGTTTTTTTTCTGCGATTTTGCGAATCAGAGCCAGAGTTTCATACCAACCGAGTCCGCCGGGTTCAGGCGTTCCGGTGGTTGGCACCAAACTCGGATCAAGTCCGTCAATATCAATCGTGAGATAAACATTTTCAGTCAGCGAATCCACCGCTTCATCAATCCAATCGGTGCGCCCAACTATATCTTTTGCCCAAAAAATCTTGGTTGGCAAATCTTCATCAAGCGAACGGGCTTCATCCGCCGAAATTGAACGAATTCCGACTTGCACCGAAGGAATCCGCATATCTTTGACCACTCGTGCCATTATCGAAGCGTGCGAATGTGGCGTGCCATCGTAGGTGTCGCGCAAATCGGCGTGAGCATCAATCTGTAACACACTCAAATTATGATATTTTTCGGCATGGGCGCGAATGACCGGAGCAGAAACCGAATGCTCTGCACCGAGCATACAGACAAATTTTCCGCTCGAAACCAATTCTTTTGACTTTTGATAAAGTCCTTCCATCATCTTTTCGGGCGTTTCGAGAGGTTTAAATTCTTCGGTAGTGAGAATCCCGATTTTATAGACTTCCGAATCGGTTTCTTCCTCGTAAAGTTCCATATTTCGAGACGCATCAACAATTGCCATCGCGCCCGCGCCCGTTCCCATACCATACGAAACTGTTCCTTCATACGAAACCGGAAAAACGATAATTCGCGCGGCTTGAAAATTTGAGTATTTTTCTTCGTCAATCCCGCCGAAATTCATCGGCAGGGCGGCTGATTGTGACATAAGTTTAGAAAGTTTTAGGAAGTTTGGGGAGTTTAGGAAGTTTAGAAAGCCTTGTTTCTTCCCAAACTTCCTAAACTCCCCAAACTTCCCAACTCTTAAGGAATGTCCACTCCCAATTCTTTACTGGCAAAGGAAAAGTTTGGACGTTTTCTGCCTTTCATATATTTGGCGGCGGTTTGCGAAAGGGCAGTGACGACCATCGGCAAAGCGATTGATGGATCGCATTGGACATACGCCGTAGTTGCCCCGCGCAGAAGTTTGCCAAAAACGTGGGTGTGATTGCCGCCGATGGAAGGCGTGCGAATGTCCAAAGGTGTAGCGTCAGTCGTAATTGAAACTGCGTATTTATGTCCACGCGGATTGGTGCGGGTAATATATGACGAAATTTCAGCAACATTGACCATATTTTGTCCGCTCACGTTTCCCAGCGTGATAATGCCTGAATTTCGGGTTCGCTGGGCAATCAGCATCATATCCATCGTGTCTTGCACGATGTCGAAATTAAACTGAATTTTCTTTTCAAAGCGTGAACGGGCAATCCCGACGGCAATTTCACTGCCCATCAAATCGGGGCAAAAAATTGGAACGCGGGATTTGAAAGCAGAAGTAAAAATCCCGTCTTCGTGGGCGATTTCCGCTAATTCGCGTCCGAGCAGATGCAAAAATTCGCGCACCGAATACGAACGGGTATATCGAGTTGATTGATCACACTACCAATCCATTCGTCCGCCTCGTGATATTCTTCCTGATACGCTAGCATATCACCAATCCGCGAAACTTCGGATGTATCAAGTTCTTCATCACTCATACTCGGATGGGCTTGATAATGATTGCGTCCGAGCGTTTCGTGAATGTCGTGAAACAGGACTTTACCCGAAAGCACTAAAACGTCAACAAAACGATTTTTGACGACATACGCCAAAAGTCGGCGCATTCCCGAAGGAATTAAATTGCCGGAACAACACAAATAAATCGTCGTATTATCATCCAGCATATCCAGCCAAATCCGATGTGATTCAGCCAATTGTTTTGCTCCAAAGCCAGCTCCTTCCATCTTTTCCAAAAGTCCGGCGACTGAACGATCACGGTCAACCGGAATCGGACGCGTTGGAACGGTCAAAAATTTAGAAGCCTTTGGTTTTCGTTGAGTACTCATCATAATCTCCAAAAAATAATATTGTAAAAATAATTGAATCATTGAATCATTGAATCATTTTAAGATTGCGCGAAGCGTTCCATTCAAAAACAATGACCAAATGAATCAATGAAAAAATGAATGAATCAATCTCATTCGGGGGCATAAAACTCTAAAATACTGCACTTAGAACAACGAAATGCGACAATTTGCAGTTTCTTTCGGTCGCTGATTTTGAGTCCTGTCCAAATTGATTTTTCCACTTTCCCTTCGACCCAAAGTCCTTCAAAAGTAAAATTTTCAGCCCCGCGGTCAAGTAGAAAACCTTCTATCATTGACTCATTACATTTTGGACATTTAACTTCAGTTGCCATCATTCTCCATTCGGTGAAAGATAGGTGTAAGAATTGATCCCTTTTTCATAAAACTCAATCAATTCGTTACCTTCTTTGGTCGAAACTTCATCGTCTTTAATTCTTTGCATCACCATTCGGCGAAAACTATCGTGCAATTGCGCGCCTTCAAATCTGACTTGAGCCAGCGCATCGCCCAAGCTCGAACCGCGAATTACTTTTTTGATGATGTAACCATCTTCGTCGATATGGATATGAGCCTCGTGCGGCAGACCAAAAAGATTGTGGTTATTTCCCATACATTCTTGATATGCGCCAACTAACATCATTGCCAGATAATAAGGTTCGCCATCTAATTTATGTAATTCCAAAACGGGTTTGACATCGTGCAAATCCACGAACTTATCTACAATTCCATCAGAATCACAAGTTATATCGCAAAGTGTAGCATATTCTGTCGGTTTTTTGTTGAGTTTATGAATTGGAATTATCGGAAAAAGTTGCTCTAACGCCCAATTATCAGGCATCGAACGAAAAACCGAGAAGTTTGCCAAATATTTTGCACAAAGAAGCTGCCGAAGGTCGTCAAACTCTTCTGATACATATTTTTTCTGTTGTGCAAATTGGTCGGCACTTTCGCAAACATCCCAAAATAAAACCTCGCCCTTAGCACGATCTTCCAAAGAAATCAAGCCGAGATTAAACATCGTAAAAAGTTCATCGCGGTTTTCGAGCGCATCGTGATAGTATTCTTGATAATTTTTGCCGTTCACCGTTTCGCGCAAATCATACAATTCTTTGACCACTTGCGGATCATTGATGTCAACCGTAATCGGTACATTTTATATCTTCCACCACCGTTTCAATTTCATCCTGAATATTGGTAACTAAAATTGCGTGATAAGCCGAAAGAAAACGTCCTGATTCCTGAATAATGGTCGGATGCGGCACATTTTCGTCATCACAAACCATTTTAATGACGTAAATAACATCATTGGCAAATTCCTGTGCATTATAATTTGCCGATGATTCAAACGAAGTTTTCGAGCCATCGTAATCAACCGCCATTCCGCCGCCAACGTCTAAATAATCAATGGGGATATTCATTTTCCGAATTTTGGAATAAACGCGGGCAGCTTCCTTCATCGCATTTTTAATTCGTTTAATATCAGTCAGTTGCGAACCGATATGAAAATGCAAAAGGCGGAGCATATCGGTTTTTCCGGTTTCGTTTAAACGGCGGATAACTTCTAAAATTTCAGTCGTGGTCAAACCGAATTTTGCCGCTTCACCGCCTGATTTTTCCCATCTGCCCGATCCTTTCGAGTAAAGTTTGACGCGAACTCCAATCATCGGAAGTTTAATAGTTGAATTCACCGCTCTGACCTCATCCGCAATTTTGATGGTGTGTTCAAGTTCGCTCATTTTTTCGATGACGATGACTACATTTTTTCCGGCTTGTGCGCCGGCAAAAGCAAGTCGGATAAACTCTTCATCTTTGAAGCCATTTAAAACGAGCAGACTATCTTCGGCTTGTTCCATTGCCAAACCTGCGTAAAGTTCGGCTTTTGAACCAGCTTCGAGTCCAAAATCATACCGCGAGCCTTCTTTTAGATATTCTTCCATGACCGACCGGTTTTGATTGACCTTCATCGGATAGACGCACATGTGTTTGCCCTTGTATTCGTATTCTTTGATTGAATTTTTGAAAGATTTATGAAGTTTGCGGATTTGTCCGATAATCAATTGGGGAAACCGCAGCAGAATCGGGGCGTTGATTCCGCGTTTTTTCAAATCTTCAATAATTTCTTTAACATCGGCAGTTTTATTATCATTTTCAGAAGCACGGACAATCAGATTCCCCTTGCGGTTGACTCCAAAATAACCTGCTCCCCAGTTTTCAATGCCGTAGGTTTCAATGGTTTGCTCAATAATTGCGGACAATTTAACGTCTCCTCAAATGGTCTTGGAAAAAAATAACTTCTCGACCCCGAGAAGCCTTGTGATTTTTATCTATACGAAATTTAACAAAAAAAAAGACTTTGGACAACACCTAAATTTTTCAGCCCCAAGTCAAAAATTTAAACTTTGCCGGAAAACAGTCAAAATTTATCAATTCTGTGGCACGAGCCTTGCTAATTCCCTGAGTGCGATTAAGTTTTTCGGAGTTGGAAAAACTCTGAAATTCTTATATTTACAGTCAAATTGGATGAAAGGTCGGTCAATTTGATTAAAAATGATACCGAAATTTGTCATTTTGATGTGTCAAAAATTGTTAATTATTTTATTCTTTCTAAAATTTTGAGGTGAAAATAATGAAAAAAAATCAAGCTGGATTTTCATTGGTTGAAATGTTAGTAGTGGTTGTAATAATTGGTATAGTTGCTTCGATTGGAATCGCCTTATATAAAAAAGCTATTCTAACCGCAGAAAATACTTCAGCTTTGGCTACCACAAAAATAATGTCTCAAGAACAATTGAGCTTTTATACTCAATATGCAAGATATGCTCGTTTAGACGAATTAAATCAGAAATATAGTAATAATTTTGGAACGATGGCAGGAAACGAACTTCGGCGAGGAAAATTTCTTTATACCATGACCCCCACCGTTTCAGGAGGCTCAATTCCTCCAACTGACGCTGATTTAAAAGAGAATTTTAATATCGTGGCAACCAGAGCGATTGATAGTGCCGAACTCCCATATGTAATTTCATTTGGCGCAGATGGCGAAGTTGTTCAGATACTGCCCTAACTTAGCCATTAAGTTAGAATCAACTACCTCACCTGATTATCATCCTAAATTATTCTTAATATCAAAACTCCGAACGCTCGGCATCATTAAAAAACTCATTTGAATGCCCAACATTATTCTAGGGAAGAGAACATGAATGTATTTGAAGACCTAATCGAAGAATTAAAAGAAGAAAATCTGATTGAAGAAACCGTCATTGAAACCAGCCTTGCCGAAAGTCTGGAAAGAGATTTTGAACAGCTTCAAGCTGAATCCGTTCAAGCACCATCCGACTTAGAGCCGGAAAATCAGACTTTTGCAACCGAAACTTCAAACAATGAATTTACGGTTAATCCACCTGAGTTTCAACCTCCTGATTTAACCCAAGATTTTTCTATCAACAATGATTTTTCAGAGCCTGAAACAATGCCGGATTTTACCTCGGAACTCACTCCACCAGACTCTTTTGAACTCAATCAGCAATCCTCTTTTTCAACCAAAACTGATTCTGAGCCAATTGACATCCAGCCGGAAAGCAGCGAAGAATTCGAGTTACCTCAAACCCTTTCGGTCGAAAAAGTGGAAGAAATTGAGGCACTTCCAAACATCGAAGTCAATGAAAACCAAGAATTAAAAGAACTTTTTGCAGAATATACTGACGAGCAACCGGAGGTAATCGAATTTAAAGAAGCGGTCAATCTCCAGTCGCCAATGGTTAATGAAAAAGAATTTTTCCGTCGTCGCGCTACCGAAGAAGTAAATTCATTACAAATTGTCGAACATATCATCTCTGCCATTGAGCGCGAACAGATGAAAATAGTCCCCAAACCTTACGATGACATTGCTGTAAGTATGGCTCTTCACGATTTTTTAAAAGTTATTGATAATCCGCAGTCTCCCGAACACGCGCAAACCGAGTTTAAATTGATGCAAGAAACCGAAGGTTGGTATTCGGCACTTTCGCATCGGGACAAACATATTTCGATTGGGGATTTGCGCCGTTATTGTGAAACCGCAAAACCGGCTTTGAGTTCACAAGCCTTAATTTCATTTGCCCGATTTTATCGAAACTCTCCATTTTCTGAGGCGGTCAGAAACAAATTTGATGTGATTATCACTCGGCTCTTAACTAAAGAAACTTCCAAAGAACAACGGACTTTAATCTTTGAAAGAGATGCCTTAATTAGACATCTTTCCGGTCTTTATGCCGATTGGTCGAGCATTCCGCTCTATGATACTGATAATGATTCGGATGTTTTGATTGGAGCTTTGAAATTAGAAGATTTTATGTCTGAAGCCTCAAATTCCGAAACTTTTGAGGATTTAATCAAAAACGACTTTTTTAATCGTCTCAGACTTTTTAAAGAAAGCACGGGCGAGAAATTTTTTTCCCCTCTCCTGACTTCCACCGCCATCGAAAGCAATGTTTTGATTGGAAATAAATATGTTGAATTACTCAGGCTTGAAAAAGAAAGAAACAGTATCAAATCAATCGAAGAAAAATATCGTTTTGGACTTGACCAACCGGTTTCAGAGGCAATCGGCAAAACACTGCAATTAATTGAGCTACTCAAAGATCCAATGGAAGAGCTAAGACCTTTTGCGGATGAACAAACACCGGAAATAAAAGAAACTCTAAAACTTGAAAGCACAGCAAAATATGAGCCGAAAGAAACCAAAACCAAACGAAAATTTCTCGGACTCAGTAGCTGGGTGTGGGCATTCTGCCTGACTTTGCTTTTAGCCTGTGGTGGGCTGGTGGTTTATCTTGAATATTTTGCTCCGCAAATGAAGACTTCGCCCTCAGTTAAAAAAGTTAATCTGGATAATTCCTCGCTCAAAGAATATTTCAAAACGGCTCGAATCAATCGAGATACATTTTTTGCTGTCACCCAACCGGCTTGGGACAGATTGAGCAAAGATGTCAAGGAAGACGTTTTGAAGAAAACGCTCGCCGTCGGGAGCGAAAAGGGCTATAACAAAATTCACCTGCTCAATAGCGAAGGCAAGACAGTCGCATTCGCTACTGAAAACAGTATCAATTTAGATCCGAAGTAAATTACGAATTACAAAAGTTAAGGATTTCTATATTTCGTCTTTCGTCTTTCGTGAAATACATCACCGATTTGAAGTTTTGGAAAATTATTGTAAAATTATTTTGTAATTGCATTTGCAGAAAACTACGGCATCCCTTCAAGCTATTTTCTCGAAATCAATTAGGAGTTTTTTAATGAACGCAAAAAATGTTTTGAGCTTATGCCACAGAGCAAGGGGCAAAGTTTGTCTCGGTGCGCTTTACCGATTTAATCGGTTCGTGGCATCACTTAACTTATCCAATCAGTCAATTAACCGAAGACAGTTTTGAAGACGGATTTGGCTTTGACGCATCATCCCTGCGCGGCTGGGCGGCAATCAATGAATCCGATATGTTACTCGTCCCTGATCCGTCAAGGGTTTGGGTTGATCCATTTGCCGAAGAAACGACCATTAGCTTAATTGCCAATGTGGTTGATCCGATTACCAAAGAAGGTTATGGACTCGACCCGCGTTCGGTGGCAGTTCGCGCCGAAAGTTATCTAAAATTTACAGGGATTGCCGATACCATCAATTTTGGACCGGAAGCCGAATTTTTCGTTTTTGACGAAGCCCATTATCACAACAATCAAAATTCAGCCGGATACACGATTCAATCGGAAGAAGGTCATTGGAATAGTGGTCGAAGCGGAAACGAGGATTATCCGAATATGGGTTATCACATTCGCCCGAAAGAAGGCTATGTGCCGGTTGCCCCGCTCGATTCGCTGATTGATTTACGAAATGCGATTTCGTTGGTTTTGGACTCGGTTGGGATTGATGTCGAATGTCATCATCACGAAGTTGCCACCGCCGGACAATGCGAAATAGACTTTCGTTTTTCCAATCTTTTGCATACTGCCGACAATGTGATGCTTTTCAAATATGTGGTTAAAAACACGGCATTTATGAATGGCAAAACGGCGACCTTTATGCCAAAACCGCTGTATGGCGATAATGGCTCAGGGATGCACTGTCATCAATCGCTTTGGAAAGATGGAAGCCCGCTTTTTGCCGGAAATGAATACGCCGGACTTTCGGAAATGGCAAAATTCTACATTGGCGGTTTGCTCAAACACGCACCCGCTCTGATTGCTTTTGCTGCGCCAACTACAAATAGCTACAAACGACTGGTGCCGGGTTTTGAAGCACCTGTCAACTTAGCATATTCAGCCCGAAATCGTTCGGCAGCCGTGCGGATTCCGATGTTTTCGACCAATCCAAAAGCCAAACGGCTCGAATTTCGTCCGCCCGATCCGAGTTGCAATCCGTATATTACATTTGCGGCATTGTTGATGGCAGGACTTGACGGCGTGCAAAACCGGATTGATCCGGGTGAACCGCTCGACAAGGACATTTACGATTTGTCGCCGGAGGAATTGAAAGGCGTGCCGAGTTTGCCGGGAAGTCTCGACGAAGCATTGCTGGCATTAGAAAACGACCACGAGTTTTTGCTCAAAGGCGACGTTTTTTCAAAATCAATGATTGAACGTTGGATTAACTACAAACGCGAAAAAGAAATTAATCCGCTTCGTCTGCGCCCACATCCACTTGAATTTTCGATGTATTACGACATCTAAAGTTGAAGTGACAAAAGTATTTTTTTTGAGGACGGCTTTGGGAGTCGTCCTTTTTTACTTTTAAGGATAAAACCTCTTGGTGTCTTTTTTTATTTGTGGTAAATTCTGAACTATGAAACGTCGAGAATTTTTAGCATCTTTAACTGCAATTACCGTAGCGTCAACTTTGAGTGTCAATGGATTTCCCGCAATTATCGGCAAAGCCAAACCGCGTGAGTTTCCGCCTTTGCCATACCCCGAAAATGCACTTGCGCCAATTATTTCCCAAAATACTGTCAATATTCATTACAATAAACACCATAAAGGCTATTTTGATCCCGTCAACAAATTGACCGAAGGAACGCCTCTTGCCGAAGCATCTTTTGAAGAAATCATTATGAAAACTTACAAAGACAAGGCAAATTTGAATTCTCCAAGTCTTTTCAATATGGCTTCGCAGGTCTGGAATCATACGTTTTATTGGAATTCGCTCAAACCAAACGGCGGCGGCAAACCTTCTGGCAAAATGCTCAATAAAATCAATGAATCTTTCGGCGATTATGATAAATTCAAAAAACAATTAACTGATGCCTCAATTTCAACCTTTGGAACGGGTTGGAGTTGGCTCGTGGCAGATAAAAAAGGGGAACTTTCGGTCATCAAAACCGAAGATGCCGACAATCCGATGACGATGAAACTCAAACCGCTCTTGACGATTGACGTTTGGGAACACGCCTATTATTTAGATTACCAAAATCGTCGGGCGGCATACCTTGAGGCGGTGATTGATAAACTTTTGAATTGGGACTTTGCGGCAAAGAATTTAGGATAAAAATGTTTAGAATGCTACGGATAATCAGTTTGTTTTTAACCTTTAGCGCATTTTCACAATTTGATTTTCATTGATTTATTCACTGCTCAGTTGTTCCAATTTTTCAATTCTAGTTTGAAGTGCTTTACTGTCTTCCTGTTGTTTTTCTAACAGCTTTTGCAGATTTTTAGTTTCAACTTCCTTTGCTTTCAACATTTGATAAAGCCCTTGAATTGCGGCAAACGCAACCCCGTTTGCGTCAACCGGATAGATATGTTTATCGCTGTCGCCGACTTCAAATGCTTTAGCAAAATCCTGTGCCATCGGACCGATATGACGGATTGATTCATCGTCCCATTTGTAATTCCATTTGTTTATTGGAATTTCTGAAAGTTTTTGCAGAATGGTAGTCGCGTCCGTTGTTTCAAACGATTCTTTGACCTCACGGTCTGACGGGACGGGAATGCAGGTGCAGATTTTGTTGCAAGTGCAATAGGTATAAGAACCGCCTCCATCGTAACTCGGTTCTCTGTAAGTCCCGCGAACACAGTTACAAGTGCAAACTGCTCCCTTTGGAATCGGCGAACCGCAAGGCAGGGTGTAGGTAATTACGCTACCAGTAATTTTGTCAAAAGAATTGTAAGAAACGCCCTTGGTATCCGTATCATTGGCGGCTCGATCAAAAAGATATGAGCGGAAACTTTGTTTAACTAAATCCCAAAGACAGACCACGCCGTCATTATGACCTGAAATTAACAATTTCCCATCCGGTGTGACTTCCAACATTTCCAAGGATTTACTATGTGCCTCAAAAGTAGTTATTTTTTTCCCCTCCGGCAAAGACCAAAGGTTAATAAATTCACTATAACTTTTGGCGGTGAATAAACGGTCATTGGGATTTACGGCTAAATCCCTGACACTGCCAATTTTATCACTGATACTTTTTATCAATTTTCCATCGGGCAATGACCAAATTTTAATCGTTTCATCCTCCGAACCTGTGATGAGTTGAGTGCCATCGGCGGTTATTGCCAAAGTGTTGACGCTTTTGGTATGACCTTCGATTGAAGCAGCAAGTTGCTGAAAATCAGCTAATGACCAGAGTTTAATGGTTTTATCATCGGAAGCAGAAGCCAGAATTTTACCATCGGGCGTAATTGCAATTTCCCCGATATGACCTGTATGCCCTTTTAAAGTCGCCACTAAACGGCGCGAAGGCAATGCCCAAAGTTTTATTTGATTACTATCCGAAACGCCGACCAGCATCTGATTATTTGGCGTAACGGCTAATGACGTTATTTCTTCGCCTTCGCCAATTCCTTTGAAAGAACCTAAAGGAGTAAGTGCCGGAAGTGAAAAGGCTCTCAGACGATTTGGCGAATAGCTGACAAAAACCGTTTTGCCATTAGGAGCAATCGCTAAAGCATTTCCGGCATCGTCCTCAGTCATAATCTTTCGCCGCAAAGCAAATTTACCACTCGGCAAGACCCATGTTTTAAGATATTCATCGCCAATCGTCACCAATGTTTTGCCGCTCGCGGAAACTGCCAATCCTTTGATGGAAAAAAAATGTGCCGCAATTGATTCAGCCGGAGCTTTCGCGGAAACATCATCCTGTTTTTTCGTTTCCTGTTTCTCCCAATGCTCAGAATCTTTCGCCTCCGATTTACCGTCAAGCAGAAATAACAACGAGGCAATCCCAACCCCAACGCCGAGAAATCCGCGCCGTTCCATTTGCGTATCCAAAGGAATTTTTCCAACCGAAATAATCTCAGGCTTTTCACTTTTACCGTCCGAATAAACTCTTGACAGTTCAAATCTTGGTCTTTCTACTTTCATTTGAATTGCTCCCTCACTAATTTTTCTAAATTTTCGACTCTGAATTGGAGAGATTTGTTATCTTCCTGTTGGAGATTCAATTTAATTTTCAGACTCTCCGTTTCGGCTTCCTTTGCTTTCAACATTTGATAAAGCCCTTGAATTGCCGCAAACGCAACCCCGTTTGCATCAACCGGATGGATGTGTTTATCACTATCGCCAACCGCAAACGCAGCCATAAAATCTTGCGCCATCGGACCGATATGACGGATTGATTCATCGTCCCATTTGTAATTCCATTTGTTTATCGGAAGTTCTGAAAGACGTTGCAAAATCGCGGTTGCATCTGTGGTTTCAAACGATTCCTTAACATTTCGATCAGAAGGAACGGGAATGCAAGTGCAAATTTTGTTACAGGTGCAGTAAGAAAATCCACCACTCCGTCTGGGCGGTTTAGGGCGGGGTTTGGGACGCGCTGGAATAGCATCGCTGATAACTCCCGGCACACAATTGCAAGTGCAGACTGCGCCCGGTGGAATCGGTGAACCGCACGGCAAAGTGTAAGTAATCGTGCGACCTGTCACTTTATCTTTGACGTTATACGCCACGCCTTTGACCGAACTCTTATTTACGTTTTTGTCAAAGAGATACGCCAGAAATTCTCGCTTCTGCAAATCCCAAAGCATAATCGTTCCATTTAAATCGCCCATTGCTAAATATTTTCCATCTGGAGAAAAAGCAAAAATCGGCGCAATGGAACTAATATTCCCTTTGAGAACACTCTCAAGTTTTAAATCCGGTAACGACACCAGCCACACATCATTTCTACCGTGAAAGGCAACCGCCAACATTTTCCCATCAGGTGTTGCCACCATTTTTGCCAAACTTGTAACCGTAGTATAAGGGTCTTTTATCTTTCCAATCGTCTGTAATTCCATTTCAGGGAATGACCAGAGTTTTATCGCTGTCGGAACAAATGGCGTAGCTATCGGCATCGGATAACTGTTTGGGGGTGGACTCTGAAAAGAAGGCGATGGAGACGGAGTGCCGGGAGTCGGGTAATGTTTGCCGGTGGTGATCAACATTTTACCGTCCAATGTCAGAGCAGGGGTTTGAATGGAATTATCTTTGATTGTTTTTTCAATCTTGCCGCCATTAGGCAAAGACCAAAATCTAAGTTGTCCTTGATAATTTATAGCAAGTATATTGCTTTCAGGATTGATAATAAGCGAAGAAGCCGCGATGGAATTTACATCTGTAAAATTGAAATAGCGACTTTCCGCCAATTTACCCGACAATTTGCCATCAGGAACAGACCATATTTTGAATTCTTCATCTGTCGCGCCCGAGATAAGAATTTTCCCGTTTGGCGCGAAAGTCAACCACATTACGTTTTTTTGTGAATCGCCGGTGAGTGTGGTTAAAAGTTCGCCCTCCGGCACAGAAAACAATTTTATTGTGTTGCCCCCCGCCAAAGCACAAACTTTTCCATCGGGCGAAAGTTTAAATATGCTTCCGAGAGTATTTGTGTCGGATGGTATTTTTTTCAGTAAATTCCCCTGCGGCAATGACCACAAACCTAAATCTTTATCCAAATTGGCGATTAAGGTTTTTCCATCCGGCGTGACCTCCATTGGTGACAACCCAAGATGTGAATACGACCCTTTGCTGAGAGATGTTACGGACACCGTCCCCACCAAATTTCCGTCCGGCATTGCCCATTGTTTTACGGTAGAATCCTGAGAAGCAGAAACCAAGTTTGCGGAATCGGCAGAAAAAATCAGTTTCACGATGTTTTGTTTGTGCGCTTTCAAAACAGTAGTCGGACTTTTTCGCTGAACATCGGGCGAATCTTGAATGTCCGTTTCTTTCGCCGTTTGGGAAGTGAAAATATTTTTCTCATTGCATCCACTCAGCAAAGCTAAAACACCCGTCACGGTCAACCCAACCCCCAAAACCCCGCGCCGACTCATTTTCGTATCCCAAGGCATTTGCGCCACCGAAACAATCTCAGGTACTTCTTGTGTGCCATCAGAATATACTCGCGTTAATTCAAATCTTGGTCTTTCTACTTTCATTTGAATTTTCCCTCACTAATTTTTCTAAATTTTCGATTCGCGTCTCAAGTTCTTTGTTATCTTCCTGTTGAAGTTGTAATTTGGCTTTCAGATTATCGGTTTCTTTATCTTTTTCCTTCAACATTTGATAAAGCCCTTGAATCGAGGCAAATGCAACCCCTTGGGCATCAACCGGATGGATATGTTTATCGTCATCTCCAACCGCAAAAGCCTGACGCAAAATCCTGTGCCATCGGACCAATATGACGGATTGATTCATCATCCCATTCGTAATTCCATTTCTGAATCGGGAGTTCGGAGAGTTTTTGCAAAATTGCGGTTGCGTCCGTTGTTTCAAACGATTCTTTAACCTCACGGTCAGATGGAACAGTGTTACAAGTGCAAACTGGAACACAAGTGCAATATGTTCCGCCACCACCACCACCGCCACCGCTTGGGGTAGGTGGTTTAAAGGTTCCGGGAACACAGTTGCAGGTGCAAACTGCGCCGAGCGGAATCGGTGAGCCGCAAGGTAGCGTAAAGGTTAAAGTTCTGCCCGTAATATTGTCATAAATGTTGTAACTAATCGCGTCAGTCTGATTTGCTTTGGGGTCAAAGAGAAAACTGAGGAATGAACGTTTTTCGAGATCCCACAGAATAATTACGCCACTACTATCTCCAGATGCAAGTGTTTTTCCATCTGGGCTGATTGCTAATGCACTGACAAAACCTTCATGTCCTTCCAAAGTAGCGAGGGGTTTGCCATCCGGTAACGACCATAACTTAATAGTGTTGTCGTCAGAACCTGAAGCTAAAACCTTTCCATCAGGGCTGATAGCTAACTCCCTGACAGAATATTTATGTCCTTCCAAAGTAGCAAGCAGTTTACCATCTGGCAACGACCATAACTTAATCGAATTATCACTGGAACCTGAAGCTAAAATCTTTCCATCAGGGCTGATGGCTAACTTCCTGACAGAATATTTATGTCCTTTAAGAGATGCTAGGAGTTTGCCATCTGCTAGTGACCACAATTTAATTGTTTCATCATAATCACCGTAAGAATCTGAAGCTAAAATCTTTCCATCAGGGCTGATGGCTAACGCATTCACAGAATATTTATGTTCCTCAAAAGTAGCGAGGAGTTTGCCATCAGGGAGTGACCACAATTTAATTGTTTTACCGTCAGAACTGCTGGTTTCATCAAAAGAACCTGATATTAAATTTTTCCCATCAGGACTAATAACTAACGCTTTGACAGAAGAATATTTATTTCCTCCTTTTAAATTAGTGCGTGGTTTGCCATCAGGGAGTGTCCATAACTTAATGATTTTACCATCGGAACTGTTGCTACTATCGCCAGAACCTGAAGCTAAAATCTTTCCATCAGGGCTGATGGCTAACGCATTCACAGAATATTTGTTTCCTTCAAGGGTTGTGAGTAGTTTGCCATCTGGCAATGACCATAACTTAATAGTGTTATCGGAAGAACCTGAAGCTACAATCTTCCCAACGGGACTAAATACTACTTCGTGAACGGTTCCTTTATGCGCCTTTATGACTTTATCCGGCACTTTGACAGGCACATTATCAGTCTGATTTGGAGTTGATGGCGTAACTTGGGCAGTTGCCTTGCCGTCGAGCACTAAAAGCAAAGATGCGATGCCTACCCCAACACCGAGCAAACCGCGTCTATCAAATTTCGTATTACAAGGAATTTGTCCAACGGGGATAATCTCAGGCTTTTCACTTGTCCCATCCGAATAAACCCTTGTTAATTCAAATCGTGGTATATTAATCTTCATACAAACATCTCCTTGCCTTTTGCCTTTACTTCTTCATCAGCAATTTGTCCTTCGTGCCAAAATAGTCCGCCCGATGCGGCTATTTTTTCGAGAATTTGGTCTTTGGTCAATTCTCGTGTAATGTGGCAACGGTCTGAGCCTTGAAATTCTCCATCATCGCTGACGGTCAAGGCTTTGTGATAACAATCGCCCGCGCAAGTCCATTTGGCATAACAGCCTTGGCAAAATTCGCGGTGTTGGACACCCAAATCTCTCAAATTGTTCAACACGGGCAGATTGAATCTATATTTGCCTTTTTCCTTTTGTGGTGTGCCGTAAAAGAAGAAATTTGAGAGTGGATTATCTTCGGAAAAAACTTCGTAGCAAGACGAAACATTGCCGTCAGGCGAAAGCGCAAAACTGTCTTGCGTGATACCGCAAAAATGATTGGTCAACAGTCCAAGTCGGGCGGCGGAATAAGTTATCTCGCGTCCGTGAGCGTTTGCCCGTGATTGCCCCTCACGATAAGCGGCGATGAACTCTTCGGTTTCGGCAGTCGGCGCGGTTGTCCATCTGCCGAGCTGATACGAAGGCTCAACCTGAATTTGTTCAACCTCAAAATTTGAACAGATAAATTCAACCGAATCTGCCAGATTAGCGATTTGGTCTCGCGTCACCGTCACCCGCAAACCATAGGGAAAATTGGCTTCGTCAAAACGCTTGATAGTGTGCATTACGAGATGACTTGAGCCTTGTCCGAGAACGGTCAAACGGTGTTTGTCGTGCGCTGATGGCAAACCGTCATACGAAATATTGACGCTGTGCAGATTTTCGATAATCCAATCAATTTGAGAGTCTTTCAACACGCCGTTGGAAGCGGAAGCGGCTCGCACTTCGAGATTTAATTCTTTGGCTTTTTGTTTGGCATAATCAAACGATTCGGTCAACGTCCGCCAATTAACCGTTGGCTCTCCGCCGCCGTGATACAAAACTTCAAAATATGGAGATTTTAGCTTTGCCGCATTGTTGGCGACAAAATCAATCCCACTTTTGGCAACCTCAAGCGGCATATTTTTGGTTGGCGTATCGCCTGCCGAAGCGTAACAATAAGTGCAACGCAGATTGCAAGCCGTAGTCAAAAATAAAGTGACGGAAATCGGTTTGGGATTGCCTTTAAATTCGGTAATCGGCAGTTGTTCGGGCGAGGCATCGAGAATTTCCATCCGGCGCAAAAACTCAACCAAAGAACCGTCCACCTCAACTGTTTCGTCAAAAATTCCTTCCTTCAAATCAGCCAGAAAATTGACGACCTTTGGCATTGGCGACAAAAGCGGCACGACGTAACGGCGCATAGATTAAAAACTCACTTTTTGATAAAGGGATGGTAAAAAGTTCGGCGGAAAGAATCGGTTTGGGGGCAAATTTGAACATGGCAAACTCCTGAGTTTAGAAATACTGCCCCTTGTTCGTAGTAAATTTTTAGTAAAAGGAAGGTCTAAAAACTATCAAGTATTAAATTGTTTGTCAATGTTTTGGGAAATAAAAAGAGCAACGATAAAATAACTCGCTACTCCTTGATTTATCGGCAGTTTATGACCAATTTAGGCTTTCGCTTTCTTGATTTCTTCAATCATCGCGGGAACGGCTTCAAACAAATCTCCGACAATTCCACAATCGGCAATGTCAAAAATTGCTCCTCTCTCCCAAACGTAATATAGATTATTTTTATAAAAGAAGTGAGACTTTTTCTGATATGAAGTGAGAGAAATGCTCACTTTTTCTGTTAAGACATCTAATCTTAAACTTTCACATCACGTCAATAATTCGTTGATAATAATAATGATATAAGAATAACCCGCTTTATGGCACAAAATTTGCGTTTGTTTTGGTTAAGCGCAAATTAGAAGTGATGATTCAAGACTTTTCAATAAGTCTTCGATAATCGTCTCTTGGGATTTTTCTCGGTAATACGGGAAATCTCTCAAAATGTTCTGTCTGCGCTGATAAGAATATGCTTAGTAACAAGAATTTAATAAAGTAACCCACCAAAATAAAAGCAGAAGTCTGCGCCTGAACAATTACCTACCTGTAGAAAGCACCCTTGCTCACGCGCGGGTTTCCGCCTTTCTACTCAAAACTCTTAGTGGGTTACTTTATTTTCAATCCGTTACTTATCCAGTTATCGAAGGATTATTTCTATTGTCCGTGGATATTGGGAGTCTGCCTCCAACCAATTTCTAAGGATGAAAATAATAATTTCTGTCGAAACTAAACTCCGTTTGTAAGGCGTTGGAAATTTCTCCACCTTCGGAAAACGGAAATTCTATCTTGCGGTTATTGAAAAATTTAGAATTACGATGTCTGTTATTTCTTTTAACCAGTATTCAATAAACGTATTGAATAAATAACAATTTCGGGAATGGCATCCTAAATGCCTCGACCCCCAATAAATTAGGAGTCTATTATGAAAAATATATTAAATTTCGCAAAGACAATTTCGATTGCCATTGCTCTTTTGCTTTTGGTCTTTTCGGCTAGAGTTTACGCGCGGAAAGCCCCAGCTAAACTTCCATTATCCCCCCCAATCTTATCGGTGGGACTCGTTACTTCCACAACGATTGATATTAATGTAACTGGGGCACCTCTTTATGGAGCACCTGCCGGTTTTTCGCTCCATTGGATGTTATATTCGGATTATTTGCTTTATGGATGGGATGGTCCTCTTTTAGGTTCGCGCAAGTGCGGTGCATCGTTTGCGGCTAATCCAAATTCCCGTTATTCTTTGGCTGTAGGTCAAACCTTAACAGTTAAAGTTGGAAGTTTCCTTCTTGACCCGGGCACATCAACAGACTGCCCTGACGTTTTGGATTGCGATACTGCATATGTCTTCCGTGCTTTTGCTCATGCCAACAGAAATTATGAGGCTAGTGATAAGGGGAATCTGTTCGATGCTTTGAACAATCCACTACCGGTAACGACCTTGCCTTGCAACAATACTCAAGGTTGTACCTTTACTCAAGGTTACTGGAAAACACACGGACCGCGTCCTACTGGGAACAATAGCAACGTCTGGACAGTTCCCGGTCTCAACCTTGGAAATCCGCCTACTTTCTATAGTCAAGTGCAACTGCAAGATATTTTCGATGCGACTCCTGCTGGGGGCAACGGCTTGGTTTCGCTGGCGCATCAACTAATTGCGGCAAAGCTAAATATTGCAAACGGAGCAAACCCTGCAGCCCTCGGTACCGCGATTACGGATGCTGATAATCTGATTGGACCTCTGGTGGTTCCGCCTGTTGGTAGTGGCTTTATTTCATCTGCCAATACTTCAGGCTTAACGAATTTCTTGGATAAGTATAATAATGGCATTATCGGTCCGGGACATTGCCAATAATTTAGTTGAGTCAATGGGGTATTAAGTCCTGTTGACTTAGAAAACCGATGAGTATAAACAGAGTTTTGCCGTAATCTAAAGTAAGTCGTTCTTATTTTAGATTCGGCAAAATCTGTTATCTTGTTGGGAAGTTCGGAAAAGAGTTTGAGCGTGAGATAAATTGTCCGCAAGGAATGGGAATTTACAAATGCTCTTTGCATACAGAATCTCACACTCCAATTTAGAAAGTAAGACTTTTATCAGATTTCATTTGCTTGAAATGTGAACAAAGGAGAAAAGCCGTGAACATCATTCATTCATTCCAAACCACCTTAAATCTAATGAAACTCAGTTTTATCCTGACTGTCATTGTATTTCTTAGTCAATCTATACTTGCCCAAGTTGATCCTAATCAGCAGTATAACGGCAATTATCCGAACAATAACAATTATGGGAACTATCCGAATTACCCAAATTATATGGCGAATTCAAATGCTTTTCGGCAAGAAATCGCACGGGTAGAAATTATGGTTGTCCGTCCGGGCAAAGCACCTTTGTCAATCACCCAAGTTCCCCGCTTACAAAAAGGAGATGTGCTAAAGGTGCGTCTGCTGGATGAAATGGTTAATGGAATGAAACCGGATCAGACTAATTTTGATTGGACTTTTCTGATAGCCTACATCAATCCGGGTCGCAATAATGATGCGGAAAAAACCGTTTCGGAAGAAATCCAATTTAGAAAAAGAGGCTGGTATGAGGAGTATTCTTTTACCGTTCCCTACGATAGCCAACCGATTTTCTTTCTCTACACCAAACCAAATTACCGGACAAAACTTTTGAAGTTGATTGCAAACAATCAGGAAGAAATTAGAAAAATCGGCGAAAAAACCATCGAAATTGCTGATGCTTACGGAAAAATCGGTTCTTTTTTGAACGAACTCCAGTCTGTAATCAACCGAAATACATATCAACAAGGCTATGGAAATAACGGCTATAACGGTTATGGTGGCTATGGCGGTTACAATAGTTATAATCAGAATGGTTTTAAAGAACAACTAATCGAGAGATTAGCAAAAAGTTTCAACATCGAACTGCCAAGCTGTTGGAATGGAAATAACGGTAATAATTATAACGGCTACAATAATAGTTATAACAATAATGGCTATAACAATAATAATTATGGCGGTTACAACAATAATTCCGGTTATGGGAATTATGGCTCTAATGCAATGGGCAATGACTTTATGGGCAGAGTTCAATGTGTTGCCAGAGGCGTCAAACTCGAAGATTTTGATATTAGTGTCAGCCGAATGCTACAACAGGGCGGAATCATGGTCGCGGCACAATTGGCTCAAAAATACCCACAATTTGCCCATTGGATCAATATTGCCGCCATCGCCATTGATTTCATTCTTAAACTTACGCAGCGAACTCCTTTAAGAATTGTCCCGACCATCACTTCCACCAGTGGCAATCAGGGGCAATACGCATACAATCAACCAAATTACAATTATCAAAACAATTTCGCGGCGACAAATAATTATTCTGCTAATGCGAACTCATCGGTTAATAATGGTGCGCCCGTCAAAATCTCCGTCTATGCAGAATCATCTCCACGAGACAACGGTTTTGTCTCGGCGTATCCGATTGTCACGCACAAATGGCAAGCGGCGGCAGACCCCGAAATTATTGAATTGCCCACGCCCGTGCTGATGGATCAATGCTTGCACCCAGGCAAAATGTTCTGCGAAGCACCGATTTAATGAACGATTGGTTATCGGATAATTTTACCCGCGATTTTAAGTTACTGATTAGTTCGGCAAATGGCTTTCGCAAAGAATTTCCGATGAAAAAGAATTTGGGATTAAGCGGTTGGGAATTAAATGTAACCAAAGAAGATTTGAATGCGCTTCCGAAAATCAAAATGGAATTGGAAGCCGAAATTACTGGTATCCGTGGGTTTAACGAAATCCACAGTCAAAAATTTGCTCTGCCCGTCTCGCTTCCCGGCACTTGGGTAGTGGACCCCAAATCCGAAAAAGATTTTTCGGTCGGTGGCAGACGGGCAATTGTTTTGAAAAATACGCTTGGCAGTTGTAATTGTCTGCAAGCGGTGGTTTATAAACCATCTTTCGGCGGTCAATTCGTCTTTGAAGTTGGCAACCGGAAAAATGAATTGACCTTTTCGGAAGACAGAAAAGAGGCTTATTTTGAAATTGATACGCGAGAATTTCTGCCTGGCGAAGGACAACTTGAACTCCGTCAGCAAGGCGGTGAAATCACGACCTTGAAAATAAATTTGTTCCCGTTGCCACCAAGCATTTCAGACTTCAAAATCTCGAAAGGAGATCGGACTGCTATCTTAAACGGTAGTGGATTAGAGCAAATCCGCGCCATTAAAATAAATGGCAAACGTGCCATTATTGAAGCAAATAAACAGGTGAATCCGGCAAATGCCGCCGAAAAAATGTTTGTCTTTGAGAATCCAAATACGCGGCAGGATTCTAATTCAATTTCGCTTGAACTGGAACTGGAAAATAATCGGATTTACCAATACCCCAAGTCTTTTAATGTTTCCTTGGCAAGACCAACGCTTGTGACAAATGCCGCCAAGGAAATTGAAGGAATTGCGATAACTAATCCGGCAGTTACCAATGATAAATCGAATTCTGACAATAACAAACCAAATCGCACTTCAGTCACAAACACGATGCCCCAATTCGATTTGAGTCCGTTGTCAGTTTTTTCGGTTGATGCTGCAGAAATATCGGTTAATGTGCAAAATGCTCTGACAGATTACAATTTTACCATTGAAAATATTAACATTGAGACGCGCATCGAAAATAGTCAAATGACCCCTGAGCAACTTCCAAAACCTGATTTTGAAGTGTTGGATTGGAAAACCCTCAAGATTGAATTTCGGCTGAATGAACAACTGCGAAGAGTTTTAGGCGGAAAGAGATTACAATTTAGAATTCGGGATAAGATTCGTGGTGATTCCGATTGGTTCACCGTCCGCAAAACATTTGCCAGAATTCCAAGAATAATTTTGGTTAAATGTGCGGGACCGGGTGAAGCCTGCGAATTGAGAGGAGAAGGAATTGATTATATCGGCGAAGTGTCTGTTGATGGTGGGGAAAACTGGTATAAAAATGATTCAACCGGCTTGATAATCCAACCGACTTCCGATGGACAGCGAGCCTTGATGATTCCTTTTTACTCAAATAAGAAACTCTTACAGATTAAACTGAGAGATTTTCCGAAGTTTGGAGGACTAAGCCTTAATGATTATATCTTCTTGAACTCATCGGGAAAGAAAAACTGAAAATGGCATTAATCAACGATAAAAAGGTAAATCAGCCTTGTGTTCACTCCAACGCAAGGCTGACATTTTTACAAATTTGAATTTTAAATTAAATGGCGTAATGTCTTAATTCACTTTAGCTCTTTGCCTTCTTAATTTCCTCAATCATCACGGGAACGGCTTCAAACAAATCTCCAACAATTCCGTAATCGGCAATGTCGAAAATCGGGGCTTCCGAGTCTTTGTTGATTGCCACAATGGTCGAAGAATTTTTCATTCCGACAATGTGCTGAATCGCGCCGCTAATTCCCAGCGCAATATAGACTTTTGGCGCCACGGTTTGACCGGATGAACCGATTTGACGGTCAATCGGCAGCCATTCGCTGTCACAAATCGGACGTGATGCCGCCAAATCTGCGCCGAGAACATCAGCAAGTTGTTGAGCAATCGCAATATTTTCTTGCGATTTGATACCGCGTCCGACTGCCACGATAATTTCGGATTTCGATAAATCTACCGTCGCTTTTGCTTCTTGGAAAGGGGCTTCGGGTTTCATCCGCAAATCTGAAACTGCAACATCAATTGTTTCAACTGATGCACTTCCTTTTGCCGCATTATCCCCGCGAAAAGCACCGCTTTGGAATGTTACAAAATACGGAGCATCGCCGCCAATCGTGACATCTGCATCAAGTTTTCCTAAGAAAATTCGACGAGTAAAAGTTAGTTTTCCGTCATCATTTTTGTAACGGATACAGTCGCCCAAAACTTCTTTGCCAAATCGGGTAGCAAGTTTCGGAGCAAAATCGCGGACTTGGTACGTGTGCGCCATAATCACATATTTCGGATTTTCTTTCCGAATAATTTCCGCAAAAGCATCCGTGTAACCATCTGGCGTGTAAGTGCCAAGTTTTTCGTTTTTTGCCACGATAACTTTTGTAATATCATAACTTGCAATGTCACTCGCCAAAGCGCACTCGCTTCCGCACGGGATAACCGCCGTCACGCTTAAGCCCAATTCTTTGCCGATAGTTTGTGCCGCCGTAATTGCTTCGAGCGAAGTTTTATTTAAAACGCAGTCTTTGTGTTCAATAAATACTAAAATCATAATTGTTAATTGTTAATTGTTAATTGTTAATTGTTAATTGTTCTTGCTAAATTCCAGCGGGGCAATTTATGACTAACAAATATCAAATAACTCTTACCTCCGTCTTTAACTTCTCAACCAATTCAACCGCACCTTTTTTGGCATCGCCACCGCCAAGCATTTGAGTAGTTTTCAACTTCAATGGCAGATAAACTTTCTCAATTTTTTGCGCTGAACCGAAATTTTCGATAGTTGGCGTAACTTCGCGGACAGGTTTAGATTTTGCCGCCATAATCCCTTTCAGCGTGGCATAGCGAATTTGCGAAATGCCCGATTGAATCGTCATTACCGCCGGAAGTTGATAGGTGAACCATTGATACCAACCGCTTTCGAGTTCACGTTTGACTCGATATTCTGCACTTTCGCGGTCAACTTCAATCACCAAAGTCGCGTGTGGAACGCCCAAAAGTTCAGCTAAAATCACGCCCGTTTGCCCGTAACCGCTATCATCAGACTGCAAACCTGCATAAATCAAATCGGCATTTTCTTCTTTGACCGCATCAGCAATCGTTTTCGCAATCGTGTATGGCGACATTCCGTTTGTATTTTCCGCAACGATGTGAATTGCCCTGTCAGCACCACGAGCCAAAGCGTCTTTAATCACGGTTTTCGCCGATTGTCCGCCGAGTGTGCAAACAATAACTTCGCCACCGCCTTTGGCTTCTTTGTAACGCAAGGCTTCTTCGAGCGCATAGCCGTCGGATTCGTTGGTTTGGAAAGCAACGTCTGATTCGTCAATCCATTTTTCGTCTTTGCCAATCCGCAACACCGCGTCTTTATTGGCAACTTGTTTCATTAAAACTATGATTTTCATAACTTTTCTGATTGTAAATTGTTTGGATAAAAAAATCCAACGAAAATGAATGACTATTCATTCAGAATCATTGGAAAGTTTCTTAATAATTGATTTTGCTAGATTTTCGTTAATTTCTTTGTGTCTTGGAACGGGCTGAGACTGCTTCGTTTTTGGATTAGAATACCAATCATGGCTTCCACCGTGTCGCACCAGCAGACAACCAAACGCTTCAATTTTTTTTATCAAATCTCGGCGTTTCATTAAGCTAGAGCAAAATCTTCAACCTTTCGGATAAAAGGAATTTCATTTGTTTCAATATCGGCAAGCAAACTTTTCAGATTCTCCAAAAGTTCTTCTTTTGAATAGGCTTGGGTTTGGTAATCGGGAAAATCATTCAGAAATCCGAGATAAAATTCGCCGTCCTGCCAAAATGTATATTGAATTTTTCGCATAGATTCATTCGTCCCATCGCTTAAAAACTAAACAGGCATTTGTTCCGCCAAACCCGAAACTGTTTGACAAAACATAATCAACCTTTGCCTCTCTCGGCACATTTGGAACGTAATCAAGGTCGCAATCTTCATCGGGCGTTTCGTAGTTGATAGTCGGCAGTAAATTCTCTTTTACCATTGACATAATTGAAATTACGGCTTCGATTCCACCTGCCGCTCCAAGTGCGTGTCCGGTCATTGATTTGGTCGAACTAACTGCCAAATTGTAAGCGTAATCGCCAAAAACCGCTTTGATGGCTTTGGTCTCGCCTTTATCATTATAATAGGTTGAAGTGCCGTGGGCGTTGATATAGCCAATTTGTTCGGGCGTGATTCCGGCATCTTTGATAGCTTTTTGCATGACCCGAATTGCGCCTGAACCGGTTTCGTCCGGACTCGTTTGATGAAAAGCATCGCCCGTCATTCCATATCCAACGATTTCTGCGTAAATCTTTGCACCACGTTTTTTGGCAAATTCCAATTCTTCTAAAATCAGAATTCCCGCGCCCTCCCCAATCACAAAGCCATCTCGATTAGCATCAAACGGACGTGAAGCCTTTTGCGGATTTTCGTTAAAGGTTGACATTGCCTTCATCGAATTAAATCCGGCAACCGACATCGGAGTAATCGCCGATTCTGCCCCGCCGCAAATCATCGCATCAGCATCACCACGTTCGATAATTCTAAAACTATCGCCAATCGCGTGCGCCCCAGCCGAACAAGCCGTGGCAGTTGCCGAATTCGGTCCCTTTGCTCCATATCGAATCGAAACGTTCCCCGCCGCTAAATTAACAATCGCCGAGACAATAAAAAATGGCGAAACGCGATTTGGACCATCTTTCAAAAGTTTCTCGTGTTCGCGCTCAATTGCCCAAAAATCGCCGATTCCAGAACTGATATAAGTGCCGACTTCAAAAGCGTTTGATTCGTCAATGACGAGTCCACTATGCTTCATCGCCTCATCCGCCGCGAAAATTGCAAACTGCGAAAAAGCCCCCATTCGGCGAGCCTCGCGTCGTTCGATAAGCGTCAGCGGATCAAAGTTTTTGACCTCGGCGGCAAACTTCACATCAAATTTTTCGGTATCGAATTTTTGGATGAGGTCAACCCCGCTCCGACCAGCCATCAATGAATCCCAAGTTTCATTGACGCTATTTCCGCAAGCGTTAATTAAACCAAGTCCGGTTACGACCACACGACGTTTCATATTTTTAAGAGTCGTGAGTCATAAGTCTTAAGTCATATGTAAAAACAACCTCTGACTCAAGACTCATGACTCACAACTAAAGACTAATCCTTTTTATTTTGTTCAACGTAAGCGTAAGCGTCACGAACAGCTTGGATTTTTTCGGCATCTTCATCAGGAATTTCGATGTCGAATTCCTCTTCAAAACGCATTACGAGTTCGACCAAATCCAATGAATCCGCCCCCAAATCTTCGATAAAGCGAGCATTTTCAGTAACTTCCGCTTCATCCACACCTAATTCGTCAACAATAATTTGCTTAATTTTATCTTGAACTTCTGACATATTTTCTCCTCAATAATTTTATCTTTTGATAGCTTATAAATTTTATTTCCAGAAAACAAATAGGAAACTCACGCGCCCCCTACTCCTTCTGAATTTTTTGTTTGTTTAGAACTTCCGAAACTTTCGATACAGCTTTGTAAAGTTTCTGAATTTTCAACATTTAAACAATTAAAATCGCGGTTTATTTGTCTGACCAAACCGTTTAAAACTTTTCCTGCTCCGACTTCGACCAAGGTTTCAACTCCGAGTTTGCCTAATTTTTCCACCGATTGCAACCACCGCACCGGGCTTGAAACTTGGTTTGTCAAGGCTTCGCAAACTCTTGAACCATTTGAATTTATTTCAGCCGAAACATTTTCGATAATCGGAAAACGCAAATCGTTATATTTCAATTCTTTCAAATCTTGGTGCAATTTTTCTTGCGCCGGCATCATCAAGGCACAATGAAAAGGCGCGGAAACATTCAATTTTATCGCCCGTTTCGCCCCCTTTTCTTTCAACAATTCACAGGCTCGATCAATCGCCTCGGCATTTCCGGCAATCACAATTTGCGAAGGCGAGTTAATATTTGCCGGACTGCAAACTTGTCCGTTTGCCACTTCTGCACAAGTTTTTTCAACCGTTTCAATGTCCAATCCTAAAATTGCCGCCATCGCTCCCACGCCAACGGGGACGGCTTCCTGCATATAAGTTCCGCGTTTGCGAACGGTTTGAACGGCATCCCAAAAACTCATCGCATTTGCCGCAACCAACGCCGAATATTCTCCTAAACTATGTCCTGCCACAAAGTCCGGCAACGGCAAACCTTCGCTTTGCATTGCCATAAATGCGGCAATCGAACAAGTTAGAATCGCAGGTTGAGTGTTTGCCGTCAACGCCAAATCTTCAGCCGTTCCTTCAAAACACATTTTGGAAAGCGAAAAACCTAA
Source organism: Pyrinomonadaceae bacterium (assembly GCA_963779235.1). Classification (GTDB taxonomy): domain Bacteria; phylum Acidobacteriota; class Blastocatellia; order Pyrinomonadales; family Pyrinomonadaceae; genus JAIBCC01. Next base: position 226,812 of record CAVZXI010000032.1, on the reverse strand, counting down.
AGCCTCATCGGCTTCTTCAAAGACCTCGCGGGCAATCGGATAATTGTCGTATAAATCCTTGCCCATTCCAACTGCTTGGCTTCCCTGTCCCGGAAATATGAATGCTATTTTCGACATCAATTTACTATATCAATCTTGGCAACCTGTAAAAATTCGTTCTGCAAATGGTCAAAATCGTTATCTGTGGTCAGCAAAGTTGCATCCAAAACCGAAGCAGTTGCGGCAATCCACAAATCATTTTTACCCATATTTCGCGCCGTAAAATTCGACTTTTTGCTGTCCAATCTGCCTTGGCTAAATGCGTCTATTTCGGCGTAACGATTCAAAATATCTTCGGCATTTATATCAATTACAATAATCTCTTCCAATATCTCATCCAAATTCTTCAGCCGATTGCTTCCCCAATTATTTTGTAAAGCTAAAGACCTTAACTCACCTAAAGTTACCGCCGAAATACTCGGCGAGACATCTTATTCTTAACGGAGAGTAAGTTTTTTCAATAAACATCGCGGTTGCGTTATTTCGCAAATAAGCGTTGCGTTATTTCGCAAATAAGCAATGATAATATTAGTATCAAGTAAATAAATCATCTGCCAATGTCTGCGATGAGTTGTTCAAGTGGTTCTTGGATATTCAACTCTTTAACTAATCTGTCGAATTTTTCCCGATCAACTCCTTTCCAATTTTGTTCTTTTTTAATCTCGTTTATGTCGGTTTTTTTTCTTATCGGCTTCGCTAATTTTTTCAATAACTCTAATTGTCTTTCTGTCGGTTGTTTTTTTTCTTCATCAATGACTTTTGCAATTCGGTGCAAAACTACCTCGTCATCCAAATGCGTAATTTCGACAATTAAATTTATCTTTAAACTGTCCAAAGTTTGTGTTGCCATTTTCACCTCCAAAACAATCCAAAATCTAAAATCGGCAATCTAAAATCGAATCACCGTTCCGCCCCACGTTACGCCGCCGCCGAAAGCTGTCAGCAATACTAAATCGCCGGACTTTATTTTACCTGATTGCAAACATTCGTCCAACGCAATCGGAATCGAAGCGGACGAAGTGTTGCCGTGCTGGGCGATATTTGAATAAACTTTTTCGTCCGGCACGCCCAGCCTCGAAGCAACGGCATCGGTGATTCGTTGATTGGCTTGATGTGGAACAACAAGATCAACATCCTCAACCGTATAACCTGCTTTTTCCAGCATTTCCAACGAAATTTCCGTCATCGAGCGCACCGCAACTTTAAAAAGTTCGTTGCCCCGCATCTTGAAAAAATGGTCGCGGTTGTCAATTGTTTCGTGCGTTGTACCGAGTTTTGTGCCGCCACCGGGTGCGAAAAGTTGTTCTTCGTAGCGTCCGTCTGAGCGAATTTTGGTAGCTAAAATCCCTTTTCCTTCGGGAACTGCGCCAACTACTGCCGCCCCTGCGCCATCACCGAAAATTACGCAAGTCGAACGGTCGGTGTAATCAACGTATTTGGTCAAAACTTCTGCGCCGATGACCAAAGCATAACGAATTTGCCCGGTCCGAATCATAGATTCAACCATCGTCAAACCGTATAAAAAGCCCGAACACGCCGCAAACACATCCATTCCGGCGGCGTTATCGCACCGAGTTCTGCTTGGATTAAGCAACCTGTCGAAGGCAAAATTTGGTCGGGCGAAGTCGTGGCACAAATGATAATGTCAATTTCTTTCGGGTTTAATTCCGGCTCGTTCAAGGGCCTGTCTTCCGGCGATGACTGCAAATTGCGAAGTATATTCGTCTTCAGCGGCTTTGTCGGCGTTGTTTGATGCCGGTGCGCGAAATTATCCATTCATCGTTGGTATCAACGATCTTTTCTAGGTCGGCATTGGTTAAAACACCCTTCGGGATAAGCGTGTCCCATTCCGAGTATTCCTGCGTTATTTGCCATTTTTGATTTTTGATTTTTGATTTTTGATTTTCGACTGGAAAGGATTTTATTGCATTTTTTTATTTATTGTCCAATCGCAAATCGCAAATTGAAAATCGAAAATTCCTCTATTCCTTGGTCTTTACTTCGATAATCTGACGACCTTTATACATACCGGTATCAGGATTAACTCGGTGTGGCACTTGGGGTTCACCTGTATCTTTATCAAGGTAATATTGTGGCACGTCTAGCGCGTGATGCGCCCGACGGGTGCGGGTGCGGGTATGCGAATGTCTTCGTTTTGGATTTGGCATAATTTTTATTATTGGACACTGATTTATTAAGATTATTAGGATTTGTTAGGATAATGAAATTTTTTTTAATCTCTTTTGTAAAAAAAGCGTTATAGATTTTTCTTAAAAAATCCTAATAATCTTAATAAATCAGTATCTAAACCTCATTTTAAATTCTTTAATGCTGACCATCTTGGGTCAATTTCTTTTGTTTCACAATTGCACGCTTTTTCGTTCAAATTTGCTCCGCATTTTTGACATAAACCTTGGCAATTTGCTTGGCAAAAAACTTGGGTTGGCAAATTCAGTAAAATTTGTTCATAGGCTAATTCGGATAAATCAATCTGTTCATTTTGGTAAATAGCAATGTCCAAATCATCGCCCTGCAATTGGCTTTCTTTTTCTTTTGTATAATTGTCTTCGGCAATATAAGCAACTTTAAATTGCGTCTCAAGTGTTGAATTGACAGGACTTAAACAGCGCGAACATTCTATTTCAAACCTTGCGCTAATCTTTCCTACCACCTCAATTTGGGCAATTCCCTTTCGTAATTTCCCTGCCAATCTAACCGCCTCAATCAATCGGACTGATTTATCCTCCAAATCAATTTGGAGCGTTTCATCAAAGTCCTTTTGACCATCGGAAAGTTGGTTTAAATCAATATACATAAACAAGCGTTTCAAATAGCAAAAGAAACAAAACGTCTATTATAACCTTTGAGTTTTGCGTGTCAAACCAGCACTTCAAACTAAAACGTTATTTCTTCCTTCTTTCGCGGAATATTTTTTCGCCATTTTTCCAACATTTCAGGCTTTTGTTTGAGAATTTTGAGCATCAATTCAATCTCTTCCGGTGAAAAATAATTGCGTTTTTTCTCCTCTAAGTTCTCCGGCGGAATATTTCGATAAAGCCATTTTCGATATTCAATCAAACCTTCGCCGTAGCCTCTCGCAATCACTTCTAAATCTGCAAGGCGTTCAAATCTTTGAGTAAAACTTTTCGATGAAAGACTGACTAAACCCATTAATTCAAACCGATTTCGTTCCGCAAAATATAAAACGTGAGCGAGTTCGTGAGCAAGGATTGAACGAATTCCATTTTCGGGTGCATTGCGTTCAAAAACTTTCGGATTGACATAAATGATGTAGCGCATCGTCTGAAAAGTCAGCATTTTGCCAAAAGAAAACCTCGATTGGAAATAATCGGATTCGGATTGAAATGTTTTGACTTCGATTTTTTTAGTTTTTAGTTCGGGCAAAGATTTTTCGATAACTTCGTTGATAATTTTTTGTGTTTTTTGAATTGTGTCGGTTTGGGCGTGAATATTTGCGACAAAGAGAATGGTAAGAAAAAATTGAGTTGCGAATCTTTTCATTTTACACCACTTCCAACTGATTCATCCAAATTCTTAAAACCTTTCTCTTTCAACATTTTAGCTAATCCAAAATTTATATCTCGCGCAAAACTTGCACCTTGATAAATAAATCCGGTGTAGGCTTGAAGTAAACTTGCACCTGCACAAATTTTCTCAAAAGCATCCTCAGCAGTAAAAATTCCGCCGACTCCAATGATGGGAATTTTGCCTTTAGAATAGCGGTAAATCGTTGAAATAACTTCGGTTGAGCGTTTGGTCAAGGGCTTTCCGCTTAAACCACCCGTTTCATCAATTTTTGTTTGTAATCCTTCTCGGCTAATGGTTGTATTGGTCGCAATAATTCCAGCTAAATTTAATTTTAAGGCGATTTCAACAATGGCTTCAATTTCACTTTCAGACAAATCAGGGGCAATTTTGACGAGTAAAGGTTTTGCTGAAAGTTCCAAATTTCGATTTTGCAATGCGCTCAAAAGTTCTTCCAAATTTTCCGCTTTTTGTAGTTCTCGCAAATTCGGGGTATTCGGTGACGAAACATTGACCGCAATGTAATCAGCAACTTCGTGGGCTAACTCAAAACTTTGAACATAATTTTTAATCGCTTCGTCATTTGGAACATCTTTATTTTTACCGATATTTACGCCCAACACGCATTTCGGATGAATCTTTTTTAATCGCTCAATCACTTTTGGCGTTCCTTCGTTATTAAAACCGAGCCGATTTATCAAGGCTTTATCTGCAGGTAAGCGGAAAAGTCGCGGTTTCTCATTTCCCTTTTGTGGATAATTTGTGACTGTGCCAACTTCGACAAAGCCGAAGCCAAGCGCGGCTAATTGATTGACGACTACGCCGTTTTTGTCAAAACCCGCTGCCATTCCCAAAGGATTTTTGAAGGTCAACCCAAAGCGTTTCAACCCGCCAAACTCGTTGCATTCATAGCGTTTAGTAAATTGATTTTGTAGAAATTCAGACACTAAACCGTAGCGTAAAGCATTGATACCGATTTCGTGCGCCGTTTCGGTTGGCAGTTTGAAAAGTGCGGGACGGATGATTGAATTGTAAATTGACATTAAAACGAAATTTCTTCGTAAAGTTCCCTAAGCGGCAAGTTGACATCTATTTTGGGAAGCAAAAGCACTGCGTCAAGTCCTTGTATCACCACGCTCTGCCACGAATTATCAGATTGTCTTGAAAAATGCTCTACCAAAGGTTTGTCTTGCGAGATCAAAATATAATCAGTCAAAGATTTAATAAAATTTGTGTAGCGGAGAAATGTTTCGCCACGATCATAATGTTGAGTAGAAGGCGATAAAACTTCAAAGATAATGGTCGGATTCAGCAAAACATCGCCTTTTTTATCGTGATATTTCGGCTCACCGCAAACAATCGCTAAATCGGGATACGCATAAAGTCCTTTGTTATTAGTGGCAATTTTCATATTTGGCGAATATCCACGACAAGGTTTGCCCCGAAGATCACGGTGCATCAAACCATACAAATTAAAACAAATATTGCTATGTTTAGGGCTTTCACCTGCCATTACATAAACTTGTCCATCCAGATATTCGTGTCGGATTTCGGACACTCGTTCCATATCGAGATATTCTGAAACTGAAATTGTCGGATATAATTTTGCTAACGACATACTCAAATTTTATCTCTTAACTTTGAACTTGTCATCTTATTTTGTTACGATTTGAGCGAAATGTCAGAAGTAAATTTAATAGAAAAATCTCGGATAATGAACAGCGCGAGTATCAGGCGTGCATTGTCGCGGCTTGCATCGGAAATTGTCGAAAATAATCACGGCGCGGAAAATTTATATTTGGTCGGAATCCGTCGGCGGGGCGTGCCTTTGGCGGAAACGATTGCTCAAAGAATCGAAGAACTGGAAGGCGTGCGTCCGATTTTCGGTATTTTGGACATTACACTTTACCGTGATGATCTTTCAACAGTTGGCGCAAATCCGGTCGTCAATCGCACCGAATTAGACGTTGATATTGAAGATAAAAACATCATTTTGATTGACGATGTGCTTTACACAGGACGAACAATTCGCGCGGCAATGGATCAATTGATGGATTTTGGTCGTCCAAATCGCGTTCAACTCGCCGTTTTGGTTGACCGTGGCAAGGAGCATCGGGAATTGCCGATTCAAGCAGATTACGTCGGCAAAACCGTTCCAACTAAAAAGAGCGAGATTATCAAAGTAATGCTCAAGCAATTTGACGATGTAGAAGCGGTCGGGATTTTTGAACGACCGTAAATTGTTATGGCGAAAGATGTTTATCACGAGATAGTTAAACGGGCTTTGGAAAAAGACGGTTGGCGCATCACACACGATCCTTTTGTTTTGAAATACAAAGATTTAACCGTTTTTGCCGATCTGGGCGCGGAAAAGATTTTCATTCAAGACCAAAATGAGAGTAAAATCGTAGTTGAAATAAAAGTTTTCGGTGGCAAATCGAAAACTACAGAATTTGAAAAAGCAAAAGGACAATACGACATTTATCTTTTTGCGATGCGGAAAAACGAAATTGACAGACCTTTATTTTTAGCGATTTCAACCGAAGTTTACAAAAGCATTTTCTTACGTCCGTCAATTCAAGAAATCGTTGCTGAAGAAAAAATAAATCTTCTAATTTTTGAGGTGGAAAGAGAGGAGGTTGTGAGATGGATAAATTGGCAAAATATCGCAGAATAATAAAAAAAATCGTTGAACAATACGGAAAGTTTCAGTCAAGCGTTGGTAATGTCGAAACCTACTCGGTTTGTGATGAGCATAATGATAACTATTTGGTGATTGATGTGGGTTGGCTAGCGTTTGGCAGACAACACGCAATGCCAATCCATATTCGTATCAAAGACAATAAAGTTTGGGTTGAATGGGACGGCACAGACCAAGAAATTGTCCAACAATTGATTGATAACGGCATTCCGCCCGAAGATATTGTTTTGGGTTTTCAACAATCGCAACCACATTTGGAAAAGGAGTTAGTTGCGGCATAAATATTTTTGAGCAAGGTTAAACGCCTTGCTTTTTTTATATGATTTTAATTAAGCCATTAACTATCAAACAGAAAATTCTTATCGTCATTACGACCTGCTTTATCGCAGCTATAGCGGGTTTTCTCTTAACGATGCTTGAATTTTCGATTATTGATTACTCAAGTAGAAATATGCTCGGTTTAAACGGGCTTCTCTTTATTTTTTTTTCCTTTATATTTCGCATTTTTCGCTTTCTGGCTGGCAGTCATTTTGGTAAATACCGATTTAATAAATATCTATGTAATTGCTACGATAATAATTTGCTTGGCTATGACGTGGGGTGCAATCTCCTCAGCAATTGAGATTTATCGCCGTCAAGATTATTTTGATTCAACTTATTTTTGGGGAAGTATTTTTCATATCGTGTCTGCTTTTATAGTATTACCTCTTATTAGTCGCTCAATTTGGTTGTATAAAAGAAGGCTGACGGAATCTATTCAAAAAAAATGAACGAAACTTTCAAACGCAAAGATTTACTCGGAATCCGCGATTTATCCGCGGACGAGATTAACATGATTTTGCAGACGGCGGATACTTTTCGAGACGTTTCGCGCCGTGAGGTTAAAAAAGTTCCGGCACTGCGAGGGAAAACGGTTATCAATTTATTTTTTGAGAATTCTACCCGCACCCGCACGAGTTTTGAGCTTGCCGCCAAACGTCTTTCTGCCGATGCGGTCAACATCAGCGTTTCAACCTCCAGCGTTACTAAAGGTGAAACCATCCTTGATACGGCAATGAATTTGGATGCGATGGCTCCACATATTATTGTCGTCCGGCACGGTTCAGCCGGAGTCCCGCATCAATTAGCCAAAGTAAGTAAAGCATCAATTGTTAATGCAGGTGACGGCTCAAACGAACATCCAACTCAAGCACTTTTGGACGCAATGACCATCAAGGAACATAAGGGCGGAATCGCAGGCTTAACCGTCGCAATTCTCGGCGATATTCTCCATTCCCGCGTGGCTCGTTCAAATGTTCATCTGCTGACAAAACTCGGTGCAAAAGTCCGCGTCGCAGGACCTAATCCGCTTGTTCCTATTGATTTTCGCGGGTTAGTTGAAAATGATTTAGAAATCTGTCCAACCATCGAAAACGCTCTCGAAAATGCTGATGTGGTAATGGTTTTGCGGATTCAAAAAGAACGAATGAACAACGCTTATTTCCCGACCATGCGAGAATATTCAATCCATTACGGTTTGACTAAAGAGCGTCTCAAACTGGCAAAAAAAGATGCAATTGTCCTTCACCCAGGTCCGATGAATCGCGGTATCGAAATCGCCTCAGATGTCGCAGACGGCTCAAGTTCATTGATTCTCAACCAAGTCGAATATGGTCTGGCGGTGCGAATGGCGGTGCTTTATTTATTGAGCGGAGGAAGTAGTGAGTAAGGAAACTATTACTTTATTTCGTCCAACTGGAAAAAATGAACTTGCTCTTATCGAAGCAAGCGGTTGGAAAGATTTTCCGCCTCGTTTGCCCGAACAGCCAATTTTTTATCCTGTTTGTAACGAAGAATATGCAACCAAAATTGCCCGTGATTGGAATGCAAAATATAACAAGGATAAACTTGGCTATGTGACAAAATTTGAGGTTCGCAACTCATTTTTGGACAATTACGAAGTCCAAGTTGTTGGCGGTGAAATCTGCGAAGAATATTGGATTCCGGCGGAAGAATTGGAAGAGTTTAATCGGAATATTGTGGGGAAAATTGAAGTAATTTCGGAGTTTAGGGGAGAAATATGATTGATTCAATTGTTAAAAATGAAATCAAAATTCAAGAAAAAATTACAAGGGCTTTTCAAGAAATTGGTGAAACTGAAAATGTTGCTCACGATATTGGGTTTCATTTGACGGATTGGATGAAAGATTTGCAAGAACTGGTAGAACTTTACTCAAATATTGGTAATGCAAGCTCTGATAAAATTAGGTCGTTTGCTTATGGTTTTTTGGCTCACGTTCCAAATCATTTGAACGCCGCAATGAAATTAAGCGGAATGGGCAAAGTCGAAGATATTTTCCAAGTAGGTATTTTGAAGACGAATAAATATCATTCTTTCACGGCTCTGCCGTTCTGATGAGCGGAAAGTCTCTGACTTTCCATCAGATTCGCCCCCAATTTCGAGGCTCTGCCTCCCTTTTTAGCAATTATGTTCTACATCTCAAAAGATAATCCTTGCTTTTATTTTACTTCGGTAACAAACAATCGGTTGCCCGTTTTTCGCACCGATAAGCTAAAGGAAATAACTTGCAAGGCAATCAATGAAGCTAGAACTTCATCCGACATTTTGATATTTGCTTACGTTATTATGCCCGACCATTTTCATGTCATTACAAACAGCAAACTCAAGCCCTCCAATATTTTGCGATATTTGAACGGTGTGACAGCGAGACGGGTGATTGATTATTTGAAAGAAAGTAATTTCACATCTTCTTTGAATAAATTGAAACAATTTGAGAAAAAACGTGGTTATAAATATTCGCTGTGGGAGCATCATTCGGACACTTTTTCGATTACTTCCGAATCAATGTTTATGCAAAAAGTAAATTATATTCATTTGAATCCGATTCGAGCAGATTTAGTTAAAAATATGGATGATTATTTGTATTCAAGCGTTCGTATTTGGAAAAGAAAGCCGCTTGAAAATGAACCTTTGGAGATGGATGTTGAACAAATAAAATGGAGAGATGGGTAGCTTCAAAAGAATGAATTTTCTTACGGCTCTGCCGTTCTGATGAGCGGCGACGGCTTCGCCTCGCCGTTACTGTTTCCTAAGATTCTTTGAGGCTCTGCCTCCCTGTTGAAAGTTCGAGGCGTAGCCTCTAAAGTTGGGGGCAGTTTGTCGGAAAGTCAGAGACTTTCCGCTCATCGGTGGGCAAAGCCCTTTAAAATCCGAATCTAAATGAGACTTTTAATTACAAAAGATGACTAATTGAAATTATTGGAGAATAATTGCTTATGCTTTTAAGTAATCGTTATCAAATCATACGGAAAATTGGTGTTGGCGGATGTGGCGAAGTCTTTCTTGCAGAAGATATTCATTTGCCTTCTAAGCCTAAATGCGTAGTCAAACAATTCAAACCTTCAACAAATGATCCTGCTGATTACCAACTTATTAAAGATAAATTTAAACAAGAAGCAGCAATTTTAGAAATTGTTGGGCATCATGACCAAATTCCGCAATTATATGCTTTCTTTGAGGAAAATGGAGAACTTTATATTGTGCAACAATATATCGAAGGTCTTACACTCACTCAAAAAGTTGCACAAGACGGAGTTTTTGTTGAAAACTTTGTTCGAGATTTTCTTGTCTGTCTTTTACCTGTAATTTCATTTATTCATTCTCATAACATTATTCATAGAGACATCAAGCCCGACAATATTATTTTACGAAAAGAAGATGGAAAGCCTATATTGATTGATTTTGGAGTTGTAAAAGACTTAGAAGAAACAATCGTAAATAAACAATATGGTCAAACTAAAATTACTTCAAAAGGTTATACTGCACCAGAACAAGCAGGTGGCTTCCCTGAACCTGGAAGCGATTTGTTTAGTTTAGGTATGACAGCAATTTTTATGCTAACAGGAAAAAATCCAATGGAGTTTTCTTATGGTCAAAATCGCAAACTTCAGTGGAAAGTTGGCTTACCAAATTTTGACGTAACAGCAACTCATTTTATTGGTAGAGAGTTGTCTGAAACAATTGATAAAGCAATTCAAATAAATCTAAATGACCGATTTTCAAACTCGGAAGAAATGGAAAGAGCTGTTTATTCTGGAACGAAAAGCCATGCCCAAAGATTTCACGCCAATATTTATACACCTTATATGCATTACTGAGCGGCACAGTTTTTGCTTGCTGAAAAGTCTTTGGTTATTTGACTAATTTTTGCCCACGAAAACACCAAAAGCACGAAAAAGTTTTGGTGAATAGCTGGGTTGAAAAATATTTTGCCCAATTTTCGTATCATTCGTGTTTTTCGCGGGCAAATATTTCTTGTTTTCCAAGCTACCGCAATTTCTATGCCGCTCAGTAATGCCTTATATGTGGAAAGTTTCAACTAAACCTAAATATATTTTTGATGAAGAAGATTCCTATTCCCAGTTCATTCAAAATTTTTATTTGGAAGCAGTTAGGAACTGTTCCACAAATTCGGAAGAATTTCAAAGATACTTAAATTGGAAAGTAATTGATGAAAGAGGATTATAACTAAATTAATAATGAAACTTTTAATCACCAACGGACACCTAATAGACCCCGCCGAAAATCAAAATAGCGGGAAACATCTTTTAATCGAAAACGGACGAGTAGCGGCGTGGCTCGGTGCGAATGACGAATTGCCGACAGACGTTGAAACCTTTGATGCAACAGGACTTATCGTTGCGCCCGGATTCATAGATTTGCACGTTCATCTGCGCGAACCGGGACAGGAACATAAGGAAACGATTGCGACGGGTGCGGCGGCGGCGGTTGCGGGTGGTTGGACGAGCATTTGTCTGTATGCCCAACACCAAACCGATTTGCGATAATGCGGCGATTACGCGGTTTATTATTGAGCAATCGAATCGTGCAGGTTTGGCAAATGTCTTTCCGATTGGCGCGATTACGAAAGCATCGGACGGAACGGAACTTGCCGAAATGGGCGAGATGCAACGGGCGGGAATCGTGGCAGTTTCGGATGACGGGCGACCTGTGCCGAATGCGGGAATGATGCGTCGTGCGCTCGAATATGCGAAGGATTTTGACTTAACTGTCGTTGACCATTGCGAAGACAAATCGCTCTCGCACGGCGGCGTGATGCACGAAGGCAAAATGTCTTTATTGTTGGGATTAAAAGGGATGCCAGCACTTGCCGAAGATGTTGATGCAATGCGCGATGTTCTTTTATCCGAAGCAACGGGCGCGAAAATTCACATCGCACATATTTCAACCAAAGGCGCAGTTGAAGCCGTTCGTTGGGCAAAATCGAAAGGCTTGCGTGTCACTTCCGAAGTTACTCCGCATCATTTTGCGCTGACCGATGAAGCAGTTGAAGGCTACGACACGAATACCAAAATGGCTCCGCCGTTGCGCTCGCGTGAACACGTTGAAGCCGTCATCGAAGCCATCAAAGACGGCACGATTGATGCCATCGCCACCGACCACGCCCCGCATCACGCGGACGAAAAAAATCTCGAATACGACAACGCACCGTTTGGAATTACGGGTTTGGAAACTGCGGTTGGATTGGCTTTTGAAAAATTGGTGCATCACCGGAATTATTGATTTGGTTCGATTTAGTTGAAATGTTTTCCACCAATCCTGCCCGTATTTTTAGTTTGAAAGAACGCGGAACTTTGAAAGTTGGCTCAATCGCAGATGTGACGATTATTAACCCTGATTTGGAATGGACTTACAACGTTAATCAAACCAAATCGAAATCTAAAAATTCGCCGTTTCATAATCACACATTTCGCGGTTGTGCGGTGGCAACGATTGTTGGTGGAAAAATCGTTTATCGAAAATAAGCTCAAGCAACAGTGGAAAATAGTTGGTTGAGCTTATCTAATTTTTGACCTGTTTCACTCAAAAGTCTTTGCTAATCTCGATTTTACTTACCACAATAAGTGACCTCGATATGGGAAGCTTCCCGCCTGGATGTCATCCTTCATGTCAATTCGCCCGGTGACTCCATCAAAAACACCTTTCCCGCTACCCTTGACGATAGGATGTTGACAACGCCCAACTTTTTCTCCAACGAACTTGGGGCAGTTTTGATATTTTGCCTCAAAATTATAAGTTGTCCTGAACGTGCCGGGGTTTCCCGATACCAACCAACAAAGGTCTCGACACCTCTCTCATAATAAACACCGCTTTGGGTGCAATTGGCATATTCAACAAAAATGTAAAGACAACCCTGCAAATCTCCGGTCTTTTTAAGAGCATAAGGTCGAACCATTTCCTTCAGGATTGATGCATTCACCGGGGGCGGCAAAAAAGCTAACCCCTCCTATCTGTTCCGGTTGGACATGTAATTCCGGCAGTCGGTTGCAAAGGCAAATACTGAAATTATAAGCATCAGTGCGATGACTGATTTAATGTAATTTAATTGTTTAATGATATTTTTTTGCATAGTTTTTCTACTCCAAGTTTAGTTAAATTTTTGTTTGCTCCGACATTTCACAAGATGTGTAATTTGTTGGAACAAAAAAGCCTCTTGAGAAGCTATCCTTTTGTTTTGCTTGAGACGTTTTTTTGCGCTCATAAATCTACTGCGATAATCAGCAACAACGAATTTTCAATCTATTTCATTTTTTTCCTTAATTTGAAAAACATTTTGTCTCTACTTATTAGCGCGACTATTTTGAAAGTCAGAGGTCAAATTATTTTTCTTACAATAAGTTCTTAGCTGATTCAACATTTTTTTTGCCTTCATAAATATAGTGCGATAATCAGCCACAGATTGGCTCACCCGAATCGAAAAAATTATTGACTTCATTTATTTATCGGCATATTCTAGCTAAACAATTAAGCATTTCTATAAAAATTCAATGTCGAAACCCGCAGACGAATCAAAAGAAATAACCGAAAAACTTCGTGCTTGGAGCGATGGCGAGCGTGAAGCGTTAGATTCCCTCTTACCGCTGGTTTATGAAGAACTGCATCGTCAGGCACATCGCTATTTACGCCGTGAACGCCAAAATAATACTTTGCAGACTACCGCGCTGATAAATGAGGCTTACTTAAAACTTGTGAAGGAAAAAAATCTTCGGTTTGAAAACCGCACTCATTTTTTTGCGATTGCGGCAAATCTGATGCGCGAGATTTTGGTTGACCACGCCCGCACCAAACATCGGCTCAAACGCGGTGGTGTGAATAGCAATTTGCCGCTTGAAGAGGCATTATTGGTAGCGGCAGACGAAAAAGATATTGATTTGATTGCGCTTGATGAAGCCCTGAACCGACTCAGCAAAATGGATACACAGCAAGCCCGTATCGTCGAACTCAAGTTTTTCGCCGATTTGACTTTGCAGGAAACGGCAGACGTTTTGGGCATTTCAACCGCCACCGTTAAGCGCGATTGGAACGTGGCAAAAATTTGGCTTCATCACGAATTGACAAAGTAAGTGGCAGTAGCAGTGGCAGTTAGAGGAAACTAAACCAGCGTAGGACGAAGGATTAACTAAATGGTTTGATTTAAAAAAAATCAAGTTTTTCAAAAAAAGTGTAACATTTTGCCATTCTTTGTCATACATATATGAAACCTCAAAAAAATTCAGCCCGATAGCATTTGGGACTAAAAACATGTCAGGTGAGCATTGGAAAAAAGCGAAGGAGATTTTGGGTGAGGCACTGAAACTTGCCCCTGAAAATCGGGCGGCTTTTTTAGATAAGGTTTGCAGTGATGATAATTTGCGCCGTGAAATTGAAATTTTACTCGCTTCTTCCGAGAATGTCGGTAGTTTTATGGAACAGGCGGCAATTGGCGAGGTGGCGGAAATGTTTGAGAGTGAAGATAAAAATTTGACAAGCGGTGCACTCTTGAGCCATTTCAAAATCATTGAGCCATTGGGCGCGGGCGGAATGGGCAAAGTTTATCTGGCGGAAGATTTGCATCTGCATCGGCAGGTTGCGCTGAAGGTTTTGCCCAATGATGTTGCCGCCGATAAAGATTCTTTGCGGCGTTTTGAACAAGAAGCACTAGCGGCTTCGGCTTTGAATCATCCGAATATTTTGACGATTTACGAAATTGTCGAAGCAAACGGCTCACGCTTTATCGCCTCCGAATATGTCAAAGGCGAAACTCTGCGCCAACGGATACCAAATCTTTCAATCATGGAAACGCTCGACATCGCCGTTCAAATCGCTACGGCTTTGGACGCGGCTCACCAAAGCGGAATCATTCACCGCGACATCAAACCCGAAAACATTATGCGGCGCGAAGACGGCTTAATCAAAGTTTTAGATTTTGGTTTGGCAAAAATGTCAGAACCGCCTCCGCTTGATGCCGAAGCCGAAACCCGCGCTCTGGTGCAAACAAAATCCGGTTTAATCATGGGGACGGTGGCGTATATGTCGCCCGAACAAGCGGGTGGAAAAAAGGTAGATGCCCGCACCGATATTTTCAGTTTCGGCGTGGTGATGTATGAAATGTTGTCGGGCAAATTGCCGTTTGAGGGCGATTCATCGAACGATGTGATTGCCGCGATTTTGAAAACCGAACCTGCCCCGCTTTCCCAATATGATGTTCCAAAGGATTTAGCGCATATCGTTAGTAAAGCCTTGCGGAAAAAAGCCGATGAGCGTTATCAGCACGTCAAGGATTTGCTGATTGACCTCAGAGATTTCAAACAAGAGGCGGAATTTGAGGCAAAATTGGAACGCAGTGCCGCGCCTGCCAAAATTAAAAGTCCAACGGCGGATAAATTAGCAACTTTGACCGAAATTCAAAACCCGCAAACAACCTCAAGCGCGGAATATCTTGTCAGCGAAATCAAACAACACAAACGCGGATTTGTCTCAGTTCTGGCAGTTTTGCTGGTGGCGGTAATCGGCTTCGGCTATTGGTTTTTCGCCAATCGCTCGATAAATTCTGCACCAATCGAATCAATTGCCGTCTTACCGTTTCAAAATGCGAGTGGCAACGCCGATGTCGAATATTTGTCAGACGGTATAACCGAATCGCTGATTAGCAGTTTGTCGCAACTGTCGCGCCTTTCGGTTAAAGCGCGGAGTTCGGTTTTCCGCTATAAAGGCAAAGAAATTGAAATCAAAAAAATCGGACAAGAGTTGTCCGTGCAAGCCGTGTTAATTGGGCGCGTCGTCCAGCGCGAAAATAATTTGACTTTGTTTGTCGAATTGGTTGACGCGGCGACGGAAAAAGTTTTGTGGAGCGAAAATTACACTCGTTCGCTGTCAAATCTGGTGGCGTTGCAGAGCGAGATTGCCCGCGACATTTCAAATAAACTGCGAACGAAACTTTCAGGCGCGGACGAGCAACGAGTTACGAAAAAATATACGAAGAATACCGAAGCCTTTAAACTCTATCTGCAAGGTCGTTATTATTCGAGCCGGAATAACCCGGAAAAAATCAAGAAAGGGATCGAGTTCTTTGAACAGGCAATCGCTTTAGACCCAAACTATGCGCTTGCTTATGCCGGAATCGCCGATACGTATTACAACCTTTCCTACCTACATTTGCCGCCCAAAGAAGCGATGCCGAAAGCAAAGGCGGCGGCTCTGAAAGCATTGGAAATTGACGACACGCTTTCGGAAGCCCATACTTCGCTGGCATTGGTGAAAACATTTTACGACTGGGAATGGTCGGGTGCTGAAAAAGAATACAAGCAAGCCATTGAGTTGAATCAGAACAATGCACAAGCACATGAATGGTATGGCTGGTATTTGGCGTTGGTTGGACGACCCGATGAATCCCTCGCCGAAATAAAACGGGCGGAGGAAATCAATCCTTTCTCGACCGGATGGTCTTTAGGAGTTTCTTTTTTCTTTGCCCACCGATATGACCAAGCGATAGAACAACTCCAAAAGACGATTGAGATGGAGCCGAATATACCTCTGGCTCATTTCCATCTTGCCGCATCTTACGAGCAAAAAGGAATGTATAACGAAGCCATCGAAGAGTTTCGCAAAGCGTCGGATATGTTGGGCGGTAGCACGGACGCATCGCTCGGTCATGCTTACGCGGTGTCCGGCAAGCGAGATGAAGCATTGAAAATGCTAGGCGAGTTAAAGGAGCGAGCCGCACGAGGCGAACTGCCAGGATTACGAAATGGCAATCATTTATACAGGTCTCGGCGAAAAAGAAAAAGCATTTGAATGGCTCGAAAAAGCATACGAAGATCGCTCCGAGTTGATGACCTGGCTCAAAGTTGACCCAAGACTTGACCCTTTACGCGATGACCCGCGTTTTCAGGATTTGTTACGGCGGGTTGGATTTGAAAAGTGAGTTTGAGAAATGAAAACAGAGCGTTGGCAAAAAGTCAAAGAAATTCTGCAATTGGCATTGGAACATCCGTCCAATGAGCGTCAGCAATTTTTAGATGAAGTTTGCGCTGACAAATCTATGCGCCGTGAGGTCGAAACTTTGCTCGCGGATTCGAAAAACGTCGGCAGTTTTATGGAGCAAGCGGCAATTGGCGAGGTGGCGGAAATGTTTGATAGTGAAGATAAAAATTTGAAAATTGGTGAACGCTTCAATCATTACGAAATCATCAAACAAATCGGCGCGGGCGGAATGGGCGAAGTTTATCTCGCCAAAGACAAAAAACTTGACCGCCAAGTGGCAATAAAAATTCTCAACGAAAAATTTGCCAGTCACGAATCGAATCTCAATCGTTTTATTCAGGAAGCCAAAGCCGCCTCCGCCTTGAATCATCCGAATATTTTGGTCATTCACGAAATCGGCGAATCGGACGACACGCATTATATCGTCAGCGAATTTATCGAAGGCGAAACCCTGCGCGAGCATTCTGACAAATCGCCGTTGAAATTGGCGGAAGTCTTGGAAATTTCAATTCAAATTGTTAATGCTCTAGTCGCGGCACATACAAGCTCACATTATTCACCGCGACATCAAACCCGAAAATATCATTGTTCGTCCCGATGGTTATGTGAAGATTTTAGATTTTGGTTTGGCAAAATTAGTTGAGCCGAAAACCATCGGTTTTGAAGAATCAACGGTCAAACAAAATGAAACGGCAAAAGGTATGATTATGGGAACAGTCAATTATATGTCGCCCGAACAAGCGAAAGGCGAAAAGGTTGACGGACGCACCGATATTTTCAGTCTAGGCGTGGTGATTTACGAGATGATTGCGGGGCGAACGCCGTTTGTGGGCGATTCGATGTCGGAAACTTTTGCCAATCTGATAAATCAAGAACCGCAGCCGTTTAGCACGTTTCGCCGCCAATGTGCCGGATGAATTGCAACGAATCGTTTCCAAAATGCTCCGCAAAAAGAAAGACGAGCGTTATCAAACGATGAAAGGTTTGCTCGCAGATTTGAAGGATTTACGCGAAAATCTCGCGTTTGACGAACGCTTGGAAAAATCGCATCCGCCCGATGCGGAAAATGCCACGAAGATTTTACCAGCCACGACAGACGGCGCAAACCTTCAAACCGCCGAAACAAATTACAGTTTCGTCCGGCAAATCAAATGGCACAAACCGCTTGTCGCAGTTGGGTTGATGGTGTTGCTCGCGGTATTCGGATTGAGCTATTGGTTTTTCTTCAATCGCAATACAAAACAAATCGAATCAATCGCCGTGATGCCTTTTGTCAATGAAAGCGGCAACACGGATTTTGAATATTTGTCGGACGGAATGACCGAAACGCTTATCAATAGTCTTTCACAGATTCCAAACCTGAATGTTAAGGCGCGAAGCACGGTTTTTTATTACAAAGGCAAGGAGATTTCACCACAGAAAATCGGCGAAGAATTGAAAGTGCAGGCGGTTTTGTTAGGCAGAGTCGTCCAGCGCGGAAACGACTTGAAATTGAGTCTGGAATTGGTCAACACCCAAACTCAGGATGTGATTTGGAGCGAAACCTACAATCGCAAACAATCCGACCTTGTGACATTGCAAAGCGAGATTGCCCAAGATGTTTTAAGCAAACTGAAAATCAGGCTCACGGGCGCGGACAAACAGATACTGGCAAAAAAATCTACGCAGAATGCAGAAGCCTACCAACTTTATATCCAAGGTCGGTATGAGTGGAACAAGTTTTCATACGATAGTCTGAAAAAAAGCATCCCGCTTTTCGAACTCGCGATACAGAAAGACCCGACCTACGCGCTGGCATACTCCGGTTTAGCAGATTCCTACGTTAATCTCGGTGTTGACTACATTTCCGCTCACGACACCATGCCTCAAGCTCGGGTCGCAGCGATACAGGCAATCGCATTGGACGACTCGTTGGCTGAGGCTCACACCTCCCTGGGTTCATACAAGTTGTTCTACGAATGGGACATTAAGGGTGCAGAGGAGGAATACCGCAAGGCTATCAGCTTAGATGCCAAATACGGGAACGCGCGTCATTTTTACAGCCATTGCTTGCAGTTTTCGGGAAGGGAAGCTGAAGCCATTCGTGAATTGAAGACCGCCGTTGATCTTGAGCCTCTCTCGCTTGTCAACAATTCCGAACTCGGCTGGGCATACTATCTGGCAAAACAACCCGACGCGGCAATCGAGCAATTACAAAAAACCATCAAGCTCGATCCATCATTCTCGAATAGCTACTTCCTTCTTGGTCTGGTCTATGCGGATAAGGGAAACTACGCCGAAGCAGTTGCCGCGTTGCGCGAAGGTCAAAGGCTGTCGCCGGATTGGCTTGAGCTTCAGGTTGTGCTGGCATACACATTTGCGTCAGCCGGCGAGCGCGGTGAGGCGGAGGCTTTGTTGACCAATCTGCTGAAATCGGCGGCTGAAACATACGTCAATCCAGTCCTCATTGCCGGCGTATATGTCGCGCTCGCTGATAATGACCGGGCTATCGAATGGTTAGAGCGTGGTTACAGGGAAAAGTGTTCGTGGATGAGGTGGATAGCGATAGAACCGCAGTTAGAGCGACTGCGACCCGATCCGCGGTTTCAGGATCTCGTCAGTAGGGTGAATAGATGATTGTGTGCCAGTCCCAAAACGGGACTTGAAGAGAACAAGTTTTCAAATGTTTCATAATCACACTTTCAGAGGTTGTGCGGTGGCAACGATTGTTGGTGGAAAAATCGTTTTTGAGCGATAATGTAAGCGTTTTTCTAATCTAAAGGAGATTGCTTATTATGCGTAAATTATTGATAGTTTTATTGCTGGTCGTAATGAGTTGCCTCTCTTTCTACGCACAGGACGAAAAAAATCATTACATCGGATTTAAGGGCGGTGTGAGTATTCCCCAACTCAGCAGTAGCCAAGATAATGAATTGAGTCGAGACTATAAATCCCGCGTTGCGCCAAATTTTGGCGGTTTTGTCGAAATTGGTTTGACTAAACTCAAACTAAGATTTTCGGGCGCGGACGAAGCAAAGGTCACCAAAACTTCAACGGCAAATCCCGAAGCATATCAAGCGTATTTGAAAGGACGCTATTACTGAAACCGACGAACAGCGGAAAACCTCAAGAAAGCGATCGAGCAATTCAAAACCGTGACTGACCGCGACCCCAATTACACACTCGCTTACGCGGGTCTCGCCGATTGCTACACTCTCTTGAATGAATACTCTGGAACTCCGATGAGCGAATCGCTGCCGCAGGCGAAAGCCTACGCTGAGCTTGCGATACTATTACAGACTAACGGATAATTTCAAAAATAATCCGTTCAAAATCCCTAGCTAGTCCCGCTCCATCGCAGACCTTGGAATTTTCGAGGTGTCCGCGCATTTCAGTTCGTAGCTTTCTAAGTCTATCTTTTTGTTCAGATTTGCTCCATTTTATCGCTATCTCAACATAATCGCCTTCGTTATCGCCGATAAAATCATTTAACTCGCCTGAATTCAAAAGCGTTGCGCTCGTTCTGCTAATCCAGCGGTCTCCTTTAAAACAGACAACCGGAACGCCCTGCCAGAGTGCCTCCATGGTGGTCGTTCCGCCATTATACGGGAAAGTATCTAAGGCAAGGTCAACCTTTCCGTAAGTCTCAAGAAATTCACGATGTTCAGCCGGACCTAGCAGAATAACTCTTTCCGAATCAATTCCCGCTTGGATAAAAAAGTCTAAAAACCATTTCCGGTGAGCTTCTTCACCCAATACTTGATTTCGCACAATCAACTGAGCTCCGTCCGTTTCGCTCAAAATTCTAATCCAAGCGGCGCGGACTTCGGGCGTTATTTTATAACCTGAACCCAAACAGCCAAAAGTAAATGGTTCACCATCATCAGGAATTTCAATATCGGGCGTATCATACCCAACCTGAAACGTTAAATAGCTCTGCTGCAAACGAATTATTTTCTCTGTATAAAACTTTTCTTCGTCAGGACAAATGACGACCTCATCGCCAATTAACCATTCTATCCCCGGCATTCCGCTTGTCGCGTAGAGATTAAACCAACCGATGGTGACGGGCGCGGGTTTTGAAGTCCAAAGACCAAGGCGATTCATCGCGCTATAACTATTCAAATCAACCAAAACATCAATCTCACAATCGCTAATCAGTTTTGCCAACTCCCGATTTCTTAAGTTTCTGACATCGTAAATTTTATCTTGTTGGTGCGCGACATAACCGCCTTCTGTATTGATTTCATCCGGCGGACTATCCGCAAACAAATGAATGTTGAAATACTCGCGGTCGTGATGATTCAATAACGCCCAGACCGGTTTCATCCAATTGCGACGATGGAAAAAGGCTGAAACGTAACCGATGTTTATTCGTCTGTTTGTCCGGCGGCGGAATTTGCAATCACTCGGATTACCTTCTTCCAGTTTAAGTTGTTCGCCCAATTTAACCCGAAATTGCTTTACTTTTTCATGATCGCAACTTCCGGCGTGTGGCGCTAGCATCCCCAACATTGAGAGGGTAATCGTCTCGCCACCTGCTTCGAGGGCTTCCAACATCAACGATACTGCCTGATCGGTCTCCCCTAATTCGTGCCGGACTTTCCCCAAATTGTGCAACACAAGCGGATTGTTCGGATAAGATTTGTTTAACGCTGTCCATAATCTAACCGCCTCAATCCATAGTTTTCGCTCCTGACAAATAACTGCTTCTCCAAATCTAATCTGAAAGCCGTCCGCCCCCAGTTTCCGCGCTTCTTGGTAGGTATCTTCAGCCGCGCTCAAATTACCCATTAACCTTGCAATATCGCCTCCGTCAACCAATATCTCGGGGTCATTCGGAAAGGTTTTATAAGCGATTTGCAAAATAGGAAACGCCTCTGACCATCTTTGCATTCTCAGAAGAGCCGCTCCGTGACCTTTACAGGCGCGACCATAATTGGGGGAATCTTTGGAAATACTCGCAAAATAATTGATTGCCTCGCTAAATTGTCCCGAAGCCAAAGCACGTTCACCATTCTGCAAAGCTAAAATCTCGTTTTGTGCCTTCGGTGACTTTCTTTTATTTCTTTTCTTATTTCTTTGCTTCATCCAATCGGAAGTTTATGTTTGATGTTTAATTGTCAGCAAAACCTATTAAGCCATAACTTGTAATTCGTTTCAACATCCAGCGATGTTCGTGTCTGATGGAAAAATTCCGGCGCGATTCTAAGATTGGGCAAGCTACAAAAGCGCATCAAATATGCAATTGCAGACGTTGGAAAACATAGCCTAAAAAATGAGACCTTCTAACATTCGTTGAAAAAATATCAAGAAAATATTAAATCAGCATAAGATTAGTCTTACTAAAAGACTCTAACCTTGTAGATAGTCTTTATTTCAAACAAAATTAACTCTTTATGTTGCGTTTGCTGAAAAAACAGCCAAGCCATCAGGAAGTCTTTATTGAACGATACAGTTCGATTTTGACTTGGGCTAGAACTTTGACCAAAGGCGATGCGGAATTGACCGAAGATATTATTCAGGACGCATATATTCAGTTCACGTTGAATGCTCCGTCGCTTAGACGAGATACAAAATCTGGACGGATATTTGTATGTTTTGCTCAAAAATTTATGTTTGGCAAATTTTCGGCGAAATGGACGAAATCGGCTCACTCAACTTTCGATATTTGAATACGATTCAGCGGAATTTGCTTTTAGCCGATTGGATTTTCGGGATCAGGAAAATGCCCGGGACGAATTGCAAAAAATTTGTTCTTTTTTGGCAGTTCGCAAAAATATTGCCCGCACCGCCGGAGTTTTTATCTTGAGATTTTTTCACGGCTATTTTCCGAGCGAGATTGCCCAGATTTTACGGACTTCGAGACCTGCGGTTGATGTCCGTTTGTTAGAGGCTCGCAAAGAAATTAAAGCGTATTTGGAAAATCCGAAAGGCGTTAAATTTATCGGGCTAGATGATTCGGCGAAAGAGATTTTTCAATTCCTGCCAATTCAAAGCCATAGCAACCAAGATGAGTTTTTGAATCAATTACGCTCAGTTATTTTTAAATTTCGGGAAGGCGAACATCAGTCAAAAGAAGAGTTTACGGATTTTTATCAAAATGATCAGACTTCGCCCATTCAGGTGGAAAGGCTTTCACATTTGGTTAGCTGTCAACAATGTTTGGACGAAGTTAATTCGCATCTGAAATTACCGAAATTGAGTTCACGATTTCCGACTGATGCCATCGGGCGCGACAAAAAAAAGGGGTAAAATATGTTGGCAAAATTAGAAAAACACGCAAAATTTTTATTTGAACATAAACCGAAAGAATTGCGGGTTGCCGTCAACGGCAATTTTCAAGGCACACTCAAAGTAAATTCGGATTTGAATGAAATTGATTTGGCGGTTGCAAATAAAGAACCGATTGAATTTATTGAAGTTTATAGCGAACAGCAGTTACGGCTTTTGTTTCTCAATTTTGATAATTCATTTCCGCACGAAAAAGCCGATTCTACTCATACACTTGGCTTTAGTGATGAACGGTTTTTGCAGGTCAATGTCGGCTTTATTGCTCAAGGAGCAGAAATAAAATTGAGTTATCAAGACCCGACTTACAAACAAGTTCAGGCAATTTTGGAAAATCCAAACACGATTGATGACGCAGTTTTTCCAATCTCCGAAAACCGAAACAAAACTTCTTCGACTCATTCAATCGGCAATCGCATTTCCGAATATGTTTCCAATCTAACTACTCTATTTTCTTTCGGTTGGAGACGTTTTGCGGTTGTCGCTTTAACGGTTGTGATTGCCTTTGGCGGTTGGATGATTTTAGAAAAGCAAACCAGACTTTCTGCCAAAGCAATTTTGGAAGAAGCTGAAATAAAAAAACTAACCTGGCAGTTTGAGCCGGGCAAGGTCAAACATTGGGTTTGGGAAGAGAATTTCAAAAACTCGCCAAGAACTGCTGATGGTCGCTACGTTTCGCATCATTGGAGTAACAATTTAAGCGAACGGCGGGAATCACTAATTCTCAAATATGACCAACAAAACAACTTTATTTGGGGTAGATGGGACAAAGCCGACGGTTCGGAAATCCTATTTGATATTGATAATAAGGATAGATTAAAAGTTTTCCCGAGTTTTGATGCTATCAAACAAAAGATGCCGAGCCTTAGTTCGGACGACCAATATGTTTTGCAAAAGCACCTTGAAAAAGAGCAAAAGTCAGTTAATGTTCAGAAAGTTGCTCAAAACGAAGTTAATTGGATGATGACCAATTACCGCGAGGAAAAAGTTAACAAACACGAGATTGAAGGCAAAAATACGCTTAGCGTTTTTCTCAAGTCAGATAAGCCTACCCAAGGCGGACGGGCGACGGGGATGGAAAGAGAACTTGATTTTGATGAGAACACGTTTCAGAAAATCCGCGACCGCTCGACATATTTTCTCAAAGATGGCGGTTTGTGGACTGAAGAGGCTCGACGAATCTCTTCGGAAGAGGCTACTTTAGAGGAATTTGAAAATAACGACCTTGCCAAAATACTGATTGACAATCCAAACATTAAACAACTTTCGGTTGAAGAGTTTGCCAAGTTTTTAAGACCATTTTATCCGCCTAAAAAGCAATAAATGAATGCGGTGGTCTGAAAATAATTTTCAAACAAAACGGCAAAAAAGCCTTAATTATTGGAGAAAAATATGAATTGGGAAAAAGTATTTACGAATTTGAAAAGATTGAGTTTGGTTTTACTTCTTTTTGTTTTAGTAACGGTTGGAGTTCAAGCCGAAGAAAGCATGGGAACACCCGAAGCGAAAGCCGAATACATCAAAGGCGAGGCATTGATGGGAAAAGGCAGTTACCCCGAAGCGGCTGAATTTTTCAGAAAGGCAATCGAAATTGACCCGAATTACGGCGAAGCTCATTCAAACTTTCTCTTCACATATCGCCAAATGCCGAAGCCTCCGAGTTCGGCGGAATACAAAAAATATCGGGATGCCAAAACGATTACGCTGATTGAAATTTACAACCAATGGATTAAAAAATCGCCCAAAGTTGCCGGATTTTACTTTGGATTGGGCGATATTTACAAAGAAACAAACCTCAAATTAGCTACTCAAAATCTCAATAAAGCCCTCAAACTCGACCAGAAATTTGCTCGTGCGTGGCAAAGTTTTGCGTTGATTGCGGATGTCAGTGGTGATGTCAAAAAACAAATCGAATACTACAAAAAAGCCGCCGAATCTGCTCCCGACAATCCGGCGTATCTTTTCTATTACGCCAACACTTTGGAAAACATTGACTTTCCACTTTTCGAGAAAGTTTCGTTGCAAGTTGCCGAAAAATTTCCAACCCATATGCGGGGCGCACAAGCACTTTATTGGTTAGGCAATCATAGTTTGAAAAACCCGCAAAAAGCCGAAATGTATCTGAACAAATTGCTCAAACAATATCCCGTCAATGATTTTTCGTGGTCATCCAGCGGGGCAGGAATGCTCTTCCGCCTGCACAGCAAACATTCGCCTGAAAAGGCTTTAGCGTTGGCGGAAGAAATGGTCAAAACTTTCAAAGATGAAAACAGCAAAAAGATGTGGCAAACAGCGGCGGATTATCAAAAGTCAGTCAATCAAGCGAAAGATTTGATGAAAAATAATAAACACGCTGAAGCCTTTGCGATACTGGACAAATTGACCGTTCCAAGATTTCTTTTGGCAAGCGATTCGCAACAGTTGAAAAACGAAGCCCTCGAAGGCAGCGGACAAGTCCAAACGGCGTATGACAATTTGGTAAAACAACTGGTCAAAGCTCCAACCGATAATTTGCGAACAATCGTCAATCGTTTAGGAACAAAATTGGGCAAAAATCAAACCCAAATTGAGGCGGATGTCTGGCAAGCCCTCGATGCTTCGCTGAAACCCGCAAAGCCTTTCAAATTAGTCAATTACGCTACCAAAAAAGAAGTCAATTTGGAAGATTATCGAGGCAAAGTGGTGATGATAAATTTCTGGTATCCCTATTGCGGACCTTGCCGCGGCGAAAATCCAAGTCTGGACAAAGTGCAAAAGAAAATCGGACGCGACAAGTTCGAGATTTTGGCAATCAATGTTCACACGGACGAAGACGAATATGTTTTGCCCTATTTGAAAGGGATGAAATTCGATTTTGTGCCGCTTCGCGGTTCGCAGGAATTTGCCGAAAAAGATTGGAACGCATACGGTTATCCGACAAATTATTTGATTGACCCGCAAGGAAGAATGACCGCCCGTTTGGGAAACGTGGTCGGCGAAGAAAATGAACATATTTTTGAGCTACAAATTCGGATGATGCTAGAACGGGCAGGGAAAAAGTAAAGAAGTAAAAATTGTTTTATGATGATCTTTAGAACTAAAATCGGCGGTTCGTGTTTATTCCTATTTCTAATAGTCTCAACGACTTACGGACAGGCGAAATTTGCCGATGCCAAAGCCGAGATTTTCCCTTCTCAAATCAAAGCTGGCGAAAAAGGCGTTCTGAAAATAATTTTGAAATTGCCTGAAAAGGCTCACGTTAATGCGGCGATTGTGGCTGATCCGAACTTGATTCCGACCACTTTTACGCCCGACAAAATCGTGGGAATTACTTGGGGCGAAGTGAAATATCCGCCGACGGTTGAGGTGACGGAATGGTATTCGGTTGATCCGCTGAAAGTTTACAGCGACGGCTCAATTATCGAAGTTCCGTTTGCGATTGAGAAAGACGTAATCGGGCTAAAAAAAATCGGCGGAACGCTCAACGCCCAAGCCTGTGACGATGAAAAATGCTATCCGCCGAAAAAGGTTTCGGTCAGCGTTGATTTGCAAATCGGTGCGGAAAATCAAACGGCGATAACCAAAGTTTCGGCTGAAAAATCAGAGGTCAAAACTCAATCTTCCTCCGCCGACACCATTGAATTTTCCTTCACCGATTACGAAGGAAAAGCCAGAAAACTTTCGGATTATCGTGGCAAGGTTGTTCTGCTTGATTTCTGGGCGACATGGTGCAAACCGTGTTTGGCGGATTTTCCAAAATTGAAAGAATTGTATGCCAAATATCAGGAAAACGGTTTTGAAATAATAGGTTTGCAAGCAGAAACGCTTGGTGATGAAGAAGCTGATGCGGCAGCCGTTGCAGAAGGTTTTGAACGCGGAAAGGCGGTTGCGAAACGATTTTCGACCAATTGGACGATGGTTGAACCCAAAAGTTCGTTAAATGCCGCTACAAAAGTTTTAAAGGTTGAGGCATTACCAACCAAGATTTTGATAGACAGAGAAGGAAAAATAATTCAATTGATAAAACCCAACGATGATTTAGCCAAGATTTTATCGGAATTATTCGACAAGGATTAGATTTTTAGAATTTCCAAAGGAGACGACTATGCTTAAAAAATTATTTCTATTAACGGCGGTTGTTTTGTTCGCGGTTTCCGGTTTATTCGCACAAAACAACAGTATCTTAAAGGGGCAGGTAATTGACCAAAACAAAGCTGTCATAGCCGGGGCAACCGTTACGTTGACCGGCGACCAAGTTCAAGGTCAAAAAAACGTAGTTACAGACAACGACGGTAATTATAACTTTTTGGGGCTAATGCCCGGAACTTATCAGGTCTTAGTCACCAAATCCGGTTTTAAGACTTTGCGGCAGGATGATGTTCAACTGAAAGCTACACAAACGATTGATTTGAACATTACGCTCGAAGTCGGCGAGGCAAAAGGAACTGTTGAAATAAAATCGGGCGAAGACACTCCGATTGTTGATACTAGCAATCCTGAGAAAAATTATAACATTTCCGGTGAGTTTATCACACAATTGCCGCTAAATTCGCGTCAGACTTGGGAAGCCTTGTGGACAATGGTTCCGGGTGTTGGCGGTTTTCCTGACGGAGCAAATTTTGACCCGGTCGTTAACGGTGCAGGCGGCTTGACATCAGGCACCAATCAAAGCATCCTCACACCCGTTTCCAATTCATACACGCTGAACGGGTTCAACATCGGGAATTCGTTCACTAATCAAGGTTGGAGAACACAATTCAGCACTGAAGCGATTCAAGACGTAGTGGTTAAGACAGCCGGAGCAGACGCTTCAACCCCATTAGCCCAAGGAGGTGCTGTCAATGTCGTCACAAAATCAGGCGGTAACAAGTATCACGGGTCGGCAGGCATCTTTTTACAGCCAAAGAAATTTAACTGGACGAACATTCCGGGCGGCACATCTTCAACCTTAACGCTCACTCAGCCTGACTTTTCTTTTGGGGGTCCCGTCATTCTCCCCTGGTTTGGCGAAGGAACTCCCGGTTTATGGAAAGGAAAAGATAGACTTTGGTTTTTTACAACCTATCGAAAAGTCATTACGAACGAGGGCGTTCCCCGCTCAGCCGCCGTTTTAGCCAGATTCACACAATACGGTTTTCCGGTGCCGGATTTTGAAAAATTGGAACGAAGCGAACGCTTTACGGGAAAAGTATCCTACCAATTGAACGACAAACATTCGTTTGTCTTCAACTACCTGAACGATTCGGGAACGGTTATCAATTCCGACAACCGGGATGGAGCATTGCTTGAAGCAACCATTGACATCAAAGAGGGCGGACCGACCTATCAATTTGCCTGGACTGGAAACCTGTCTGCTAACTTTCTATGGACTGCTCAATACGGCAAACGACTGGTCAACAATGATGTTTTAGCCAAAGGCGGCGACAACCCAGCCAGAACTGTTTGGGAAACTACTGTGATTTCAAGCGGCAACCGAATCGGTTCAGGGCTGGTTTTGCTATATGACGGTAATCGTGCGGGTAATGCCCTGGCAAGTCTTGGACGAAGACCTCACGAAGAATTTACTACCGATATTACATGGCTCCAGAGATTCTTTGGGGAACATACTATACAAGCCGGTTATTTAAGAAGACCTTCAACACTTCTTATAAGCCAATCAACCGCTCCGAGTTCAGGAACAACGGCTATTGATGAAAGGCTCGTCGGCAACACCAGAGTTCCTTTCCGCAGATTTACCTGGGATTCGACGAATTTTGCAGAATCCAGCCGTTCAACCGCTCAAGATGGTTTTTATATACAGGATAAGTTTAGAATCAATCCGAGTTTGACCATAAATTTCGGTGCACGTTTCGATAATCAAAGGTCAGTTGATTCTTTTAACCGAACCGCTCTTGATCCCTGGACGATCAATCCGCGAATTGGTTTCGCTTTTTCGCTGAATAAAGAACAGCGGGATGTTATTCGAGGTTCGTGGGGTAGATATAGCGATATTCTGACAATTCAGGCATCGCCAAGTTTACCGGGAAGCCTCAACAGTCCGGGATTTCGAACCGAATATGATAATGACCTAAACGGAACGCTTGAAACCGTTGTGATTACGCCCGGCACGACATTGAATACTACGCAGACAGGTCTGACTTTTCAGGAGATTGATCCAAATCTTTCGGTTTCTTACAAAGACGAATTTCAGTTGGGATATACGCGGCAATTGCCATTTAGAATGGTTTTGGACGCGAGTTATATTCAATCGGATTTCAAGGACTTCGTTGGACTTTTCAATCGAAACTATGTTTTCTCCAACGGACAATTCACCGGATTGGTTGACCCCAACTACAATGTAATCAATTTTCGGACGAATGTAACGAACATCAAACAAAAGTATCGCAGTTTCCAAATGAGTTTGATTCGTAACATTGGCGGCAGATATTCATTCTTTACCAACTTCAACTATCAGAAACGAACGCTGACAGGCGATTTTTCGACGGATGACCCGCAGCTTTACCTGCATCCTTCGGGGTATTTTAACGATGACAAACAGGTTCGCCCCTGGTTATTTGCGTTTAACGGCGATGCCAAATTATGGTGGGGTTTCAAGGCATCGGCTATTTACACCGTTGAAGCCGGAAATTACGGGAGTTATCTGACGAAAGTTTTATCCAGCACCGACCCGGCATTCCTTGCACATCCGGCGAGTATTACGGTTAACGTGCCGACGGGAGGAACAAGAACAGTATCTAACCCATTACGGACAACAACAAGACTGCTGAATGCCCGAAGCGAAGGCAGATTGCAATTGCCGACCAGACATAAGGTTAATTTGCGGTTGGGCAAGAACTTTAAACTTCCTTGGGAAAGTCAACAAATCGAAATGGCGGTTGATATTTTCAATGTTTTCAACGAGTCAACCCCGTTAGGTTTTGCCAACTCAAATCGTCCTGATTTGACGACAACTTTTGGAACTTACTCATCGTTTAGAGGTTCGCCAAGAGGTGTTCAATTATCGTTCAGATATAGATTTTAGCTCTTAGGTAGTAACTAATTGGTGCGGTGAGATAGTTTATGTCTTGCCGCACCGTTTTTAGATACGATCGGATAATTTCAAGTTCCCAAGATGGAAAATTTTTATGAATCATTCTATTATCAAGGCTTTAAGTCTCTTACTTCTTCTATTTCCTTTCAGCGTTGTAGCCCAAACAGCTAAGACGGTGACGATCAAAGGAGTTCTCAAAAATTTCAGTAATCAGGTGATAATCGAAGATATGTCGGATATGCAATATCTTCTCTCGCCGACTGCTGAAAGGATTGTGATTCCTGATGCTGACGGCAAATTTCAAATTAGTTTTAAGTTAAACAGTCCGAATTATTTTCGTCTGGGAAGAAATATTTTATATCTTTCGCCGGGCGATAATTTGACTGTCTTTATTGACCGCGACAAACCTCTCGATGGGAATTTTAAAGGGAAAGGAAGTCCGGCGAATATGTTTTTGTTGGCTACGCCGTTTCCAAAAGGTGGTTCTTATCTGGAAGCGGGCAGAAACGCCAAACCTACTGCCAAAGAAACGGTTGAATTTGTTTTGGAACTTGCCCGCAACAGAAAAAAAGCGTTAGACCAACTAAAAGGTGTAACAGCCGAATTCAAACGGCTCGAAACCGCCCGCATCAAAGCCGACACAATTAATAGTCTTTTAGGCGGACGTGTTGGCTCTTACAGACCAAAACTCTCTGCCGATGCTCTCAAAATTTATGACGAGGAATATCAAAAATTATCCGACACTGAGATAGAAAATCTTCGCAAAAACTTTGTGGATTTTTCGTTTATGAAAATTGTCGTCTATCGGGATATTGCCAAGCATTTGCTCAAATATTCCGCCAAGCAAGCCGACATAGACAAAATAAACGACTGGCAGACGGCAAGTTCTTTGGTTAATTCGATGAGCAATGTGAGCGATAAAAACGAACTTAAAAAGTTCGATTCCAAGATTTCAGCGATCAAAACCATTAAGTATCAAACTGTCGTCAATCAGAGATTGGAGGAGCTATTAAAATTCGGTAAAGGCGATATTGCGGTAGATTTTGCAGCGGTTGATACCAAGGGAAACCCTGTTAATCTGGCAAGTTTGAAAGGAAAAGTTATTTACATTGATATGTGGGCAACCTGGTGCGGACCTTGTTATTACGAAATGCCTTTCTTTGAGAAGCTAAAAGAAAAATATAAAGGTAATGAAAATATTGCCTTTGTTTCGCTTTCGATAGATGACGAAATTGATCCTTGGAAAAAGGATGTTGAAAAAAGAAAAGCCGAGGGAATCCAATGGTTGATTAACCGTAACAGCTTGCTTGATTATAATGTTGTCGGAGTTCCGCGAACCATAATTATTGATAAATCATTCAAAATTGCTAATCTAAACGCTCCTGTTCCTTCGTCAAAAGACACGGAAAAAATCATTGAGGGGCTTTTGAAATAGTCTCGATTCAAAATTTTAGGTAAGATTTCCAAGATTGAATCTTTCCCAAGTATTGTTAATTTTATGAAAAAGAATATTACTTTATCACATTTTTTACTGTTCATTATTGTCCTGAGTAATTTCTCCCTCACAATCTTCGGACAAACTGAACTTAAAACATTGACCGAAAAGGATTACGGAAAATGGGAGACTTTGGGATTTCGCACGATTCTATCTAATGATGGAAAATGGCTCGCTTATACCGTTTCAAATAACGATAAAGAAACCGAATTGCGGCTTCAGGATTTATCGAACACTACGCCCAAGATAATAAAAAATGGCGGAACTCAGACTTTTTCAGAAGATAACAAATGGCTCGGCTATCTGATTTCGCCTGATGCCAAAACGATCGAGGCATTAACGAAAGAAAAAAAACCGATCATCAGAAAATTTGAACTGATGAATCTCGCCACGGGTGAAACAACCAAAGTAGAAAATATCTCGTCGTTTAGTTTTAGCAAAGACGGAAAGTTTCTCGCCTTAAAACCAAATCCCGACCCGAAATCGGAAAGCAAAACCAGCACGATTATCGTTCGCAATTTAGCGACAGGAATGGATTCAACCTTCGGCAATGTTAAAGAATATGTGTGGAGCGATCAAGGCTCTCTGCTGGCGATGATTGTTGATACTAAAGAAGTTGTCGGAAATAGCGTAATGCTTTTTGACGGCAAGGTTTCCGCCGTTTTGGATAGTAAAGAAGCGGTTTATAACAAACTAACCTGGCGACGCGATTCCACCGATCTTGCCGTGTTTCGTTCCCAAAAAACAGAGGGATTCAAAGACGAGACTAACAAAATTTTGGTTTGGAAAAATGTTTCGGTATCGGGTTCAGTAAGCGAGTTCGATTCTACTAAAGCAACGGGTTTTCCGGCGGATATGCGAATTCTTGATAAAAAACCGCTGCAATGGTCATCGGACGGAAACTCGCTTTTCTTTAGCATTGATACGCGGGAAAAATCGCCTCCCAAGCCGAAACCAACTGAAAAAGAAACTCCGAAAGAAGCTCCGAAAGAAAAGGAATCTCAGCCTGAAATTCCAGAAGTTGAAATCTGGAATAGCAAAGACGTTTTGACGATTCCTGAGCAGAAAGTGAACCCGATAGACAATTCCTTCCTTTCCGTCTGGCATTTGGTTGCAAACAAGTTTGTCCAAATCGGCAGCAAAGAGGTGAAAAATATTCGATTCCAACCCGATAGTAAGATTCTCCTCGGATTGATCCTACTCCATACGATTTTCAAGGGATGTTTGGCAGACCAAGTGCGGATGTTTTTTCAATCAGCATTGAAACGGGCGAAAGAAAAAAACTGCTGACGAATGTTGTTTTTGTCCAATCAGTTAGCCCAAGCAGCGACGCATTTACTTACATCAAGGACAATCATTATCACCTCTACAATTTGGTGACGGGGAAAGACACGAATCTGACCAAAGATATTGACGCGGCGTTTGTGAATCTTGATGACGACCACCCCGTTCCGCAAAAAAGTCCCTACGAATTTGCGGGCTGGGATAAAACCGGCTCATATTTTGTCGCTCATTCAAAATATGACATCTGGAAATTTGATGCGAAAACGGGAAAGGAACGCGGTTGACTGATGGAAAAGCCGAGCAAATCAGGAACCGTTATGCTTCCGTGGACAGTCGCAGCAGATACATCAATTTGGACGAACCTATTTACGTTCAGAGGTTTGGCGAATGGAGCAAAAAATCGGGTCATTCAAAACTCGTCGGAAGTTCTCTAAATCATATCTACTGGGGCGATGCGAGAGTTGGTCGGATTACGATGGCAAACGATAAAGAAGTCGCCGCATTTACCATCGAAAAACATAACGATTCGCCTGATTTATTTATTTCCCGCGATGGTAGTCCAAATATTCAACAAGTCTCGAAAATAAACCCGTTTGAAAACGAATTTAAGATCGGAAAAGCCGAGTTAATCGAATTTACAAACGCCAACGGCATAAAACTTCAAGGCACTCTTTATTATCCAGATGATTACACGCCCGGCAAAAAATATCCGATGATTACTTATATTTACGAAAAATTGTCGGATGGTTTTCATTCCTATAATGTGCCGATCCAAAACGAACTACTACAGCCGAAGAGTTTTTACCAGCAAAGGATATTTTTTCTTCAGTCCCGATATTGTTTTTGATGCCGGCGATCCGGGAGTTTCTTCGGTCAAAACATTTGGAAATTGCGGTTAAAGCGGTGGTTGATAAAGGATTGGTTGATGCAAAAAAAGTCGGATTGGTCGGACATTCGTGGGGAGGTTATCAAGCCGCTTTTGCCGTTACCCGAACCAATATTTTCGCCGCTTCGGTGGCAGGTGCGGGTATTTCAAATTTGCTTACAATGTATGGAACGATTACACCGGCATTTCAAAATCAGTTTGAGAGCAAGCATTTTGAAGTCGGTCAAGAGCGAATGATGACTCCGCCTTGGGAAAATATTAACGGCTATTTACGCAATTCGGCGATTCCCAATATTGATAAAATGCAAACGCCTTTGCTGATGGAAGTTGGCGATGCAGATACAAATGTTAATCCCAATCAGGGACACCAAATGTATAACGCCGCCCGCCGTGCCAAAAAAGAAATGGTGTTGTTGGTTTACGCCAAAGAAGGTCACGGTTTGCGTGAAGAGAAAAACCAAGCTGATTATCAAAAGAGAATTTTGGAATGGTTTGGACACTACCTAAAAGGCGATTCGCCAAAGAGTTGGATAAAGAATAATCTTTCGTATGAAAAACAACAGGAATTATTGAAAAAAAGAGAACTTGATTAAAAGTCGCACTCTTACGTTTTGATGATGTGATTAAGAAAAAGTCGCGTCATTGACCGTCGAACAAATCAACGCCGCGATAAAGAAATACTTAACGTGGGATAAGATTACGATTGTCAAAGCGGGTGATTTTGCCAAAGCGAAAGCGGGTAACTGAAGTAATATCTGAAGTTAAAAGAGGAGTGAGTTTTAAAACTTACTCCTCTTTTCATTATTAAAATTGATGAGAGTAAAATTAGGATAAAACTACTCAGAAATTGTAATTTCGGACTGAAGATTACTTTTCCAGTCAGGTTCGTCCAAAAATTTTGAGCGCGAGAATTCCAAATTTATTGAAATTCTCGCCTTCTTTTTTATCTATCCATTTGCGGCAAACGCCCAGGTGTGAGCGGTGCGCCTGCGGCTTCGAGTTGTTTTTCAAATGCTGGCAAATCAACCTCAACCAATTTCTTTAATCTCGCTAAAACAGGTTTAAATTCTGCATCAGAGAGATTATATTGCTCAATTTGAGTGTTTGTCGGTTTGATGGTTGAAAGCCGAGTTGCATTTGCCACATTGCCCACCCGCGCACTGATTGAAGGTGGCGGAATGTCTGAATTTTCGCGCCCGCCACGCAATTCGTTGATAATTGCGTCAATTTCGTTATCGAAAGTTTCGGCTCGGTCAATCAGCGGTTTATTTTCAGTCTGAGCATCGTTGGCGGCTCGTTTGAGAAATCCGATTCGCGTTTTGGCTTCGGTTGCTGAACTACTTGCCCCATTGATAGCTCGTTGAAGGGTAGCAACTTTCTTTTGAAATTCAGCTAAAACTGCAATCTCGGCAGGAGTCATTTTTTCTCTGCCTTCAACTACAACATTGAAAGTTTGCGAACCCGGCAATGCCGTCACGACACCATTTACCCGCATTGCCATCGCCACCGAATATTTACCCGGCATTACCAAAAATCCTTGCGGACCGCCACCAAAGCCAAAACCTTCAAACCCCGGCGGAACTTGTTGCGGGGCAGAAATCGAAGGCGCAGTATAGCGCATATCCCACACCACCCGCTGAACTCCCCGCATCGCTGGAGCATTCAAACGGCGGACGATTTTTCCATCCGAATCAGTCACGGTAAAAATCAAAGTCGGTGCTTCTTCTTCGGCTTCGGCTCGTAATTCGGCAATTGAAGGATACTTGAACGGCTGTTTGGCACGCTCGGCGGCGCGTTCGGCTTCTTGACGTTTTTGTCGCAAAGTTTTTGGGGCTTCCTTCAAAAAGTAACCAAAATGTTGCGCCGTAGGGCGGATTCGGGGCGGTAAAAAATGATGCGCCCTGCGAACCGGCAAAAGTTGCATTTGAGCGAACATACATCAACGCATCTTTGACGGGGAAAAGCGCAGACTTCTGTTCGAGTGTTTCATCTTTAATTTGTCGCAAAGTCGAATAATCGTCCAACACATAAATTCCGCGTCCGAATGTAGCTAAAACGAAGTCGTTTTCGGTTTTTTGAATGGCAATGTCGCGCACCGCAATCGTGGGCATTCCGCCTTTGCAACGGAATCCATTTCGCCCCGCCGTCAGCCGTAAAGAAAAAGCCGAATTCTGTGCCGACAAAGAGCAAATTTGGATTAACGTGATCTTCGGCAATCGCATACAGCGAACCGCGCTCAGGCAAATTCCCGCTGATCGAAATCCAAGTTTTTCCGGCATCGGTGCTTTTCACAATATACGGTTTGAAATCGCCGTTTTGATGATTGTTGAAAAGTGGCATAAACCGTGTTTGCATCGTGCTGCGAAGCCAGAACGCGGGTGCACATAACTATCTGTTCGGAACGCCCGCAATCTTGTCCACTTTGCGCCAACTTCCGCCATCATTTTCGGTGATTTGAATTAAGCCATCATCCGTGCCGACATAAATCAAACCTTCTTTTTTCGGTGATTCGGAAATTGCCGAAGCATTGCCGTAAAGCGCGGTTGATTGATTTTTCGCAATCGCATCAGGCCCCCAGATTTTGCCCATTACCGGCAACGCATTACGATCGAGTCCGCGTGACAAATCGCCGCTGATGACTTTCCAATCGTCGCCGCGATTATCGGTGCGAAATAGTTTATGTCCGGCGAAATATAACCGTGTACGTGAATGCGGGCTGATGATTAATGGCGAATCCCAATTGTATCGCTCGGATTCCTGTCCTTTGCCGGGAACAGGTACGATGCTGACTCGTTCGCCAGTGCGTTTATCAAAGCGGACCAAACCGCCGTTGCTGACTTTCGGCGTAAATAATATTTGGGTCTAGCGGATCAACTTGCGAAGTGAATCCGTCGCCGCCATTCGTCGTGAACCAATCGGAATTGACGATTCCTGCGGTGCTGCGAGTTTTGGCAGGGCCGCCGAGCGAATTATTGTCCTGTGTGCCGCCGTAAACATTATAAAACGGAAAGCCGATTATCAACCGTCACATCGTAAAATTGGGCGATGGGTAAATTCGCTTTGAAATTCCAATTTGCACCACGGTCAAAACTTTCATAAACGCCGCCATCGCAACCAACTAATAGATAATCGGTATTGTTCGGATCAATCCAAATCGCGTGATTGTCAACGTGCTTGAGTCGTTCGCCGAGCGGACGTTGCGTTCTTCCGCGCATCATCCGAAACTTGAAAAACTACGTTTGGAATATAAATGCGATCAACATTTTTCGGGTCAGCGACGATTTGTCCGTAATACATCCCCTGAGAGATGTTTGAACTCGTTCGTTCCCACGTTGCGCCACGATCATTTGAGCGGAAAATGCCACTTAAATTGCCGCCGGCTTCAACTGTCGCATAAACGACATTTGTATTTGCCGGCGAAATCGAAAGTCCAATGCGCCCTAAATCGCCCGGCGGTAAGCCGCTGCGAAGCTTTGTCCACGTCGCTCCGCCATCAGTTGATTTGTGAATCGCGCTTTCGGGACCGCCATTGATGAGCGTGTAAAAATGCCGTCGGCGTTGCCAAGTCGCGGCATACATCGTATCAGGATTTGACGGGTCAATCACGACATCCGTCACGCCCGTATTTTCGCTGATCGGCAATAACGCTTTCCAAGTTTTGCCGCCATCAGTCGTTTTATACAGCCCGCGTTCGCCGCCGCCTGACCACAAAGGCCCTTGTGCGGCGACATAAACGACATTGCTGTCGCGCGGATCAATCGCGATTCGTCCGATGTGTTCGGAAGTTTTCAAGCCCATATTTCGCCAACTTTTGTCCGCCATCTTCAGATCTATAAACGCCATCGCCATAACCAACGCTGCGTTGGCTGTTGTTCTCGCCTGTGCCAACCCAAACGGTTGAAGGATTTTTCGGATCAAGCGCGATGTCGCCAATCGAAAATGCGCCTTAGTTATCAAAAACCGGTGTCCAAGTCGTGCCGGCATTGACCGTTTTCCAGACTCCGCCCGAAGCCACCGCGACGAAATATTTGGCGCGATCATTCGGGTCAACGGCAAACGCAATTACGCGACCGGATGTGACCGCCGGACCGATTGAACGAAATCTCAAGCCCGAAAAAACAGCATTCATCGGGTCGGGCGTTGGCGCAGGGGTTGCTGTCGGAGTCGGCGTAACTGTCGGATTGGCAGTCGGCGTAGGTGTTTGAGCAACCAAATTCAGGCTGATAAATAACGATAGAAAAAGCAAAAGAAAAGATGGACGTTGTTGACGCACTGGCGATAACTCCTTTTAATTTTAAATTTTAATGCTTAATTGAACGATGTATGACTGCTTTTGCGTCCAGATTTTTGCAAGTTTATCACGTCTGCTAAATTTTTTCTTGCAGAAAGGTTTTCCATTGTGAAATTTCCTACCCGAATTTAAATTTGAGCGGGGTTAAAAGTTAAATCATTCGCTACCGCAAATGGTTCTGACTTGTAAATTTAACCTTCCGCAAAATGCCAACACACGCCCGCGATGTCAATCATATTAACCTCTCTGCCCCATGGGAAATTGGTCGGTTCTTTCAACTTTACGCCAAATTTTTCGGGTAGATTCAGTTTGCTGATTTTCTCGCCAAAATTCGTCTAAGTCATCAACCTTGACGCTCAACATAAAATTTTCTGCAAAGGACTTTTCGTCATATTTTTGCAGAATAAATCGGCAACCGTTATTTTCAAACCCGACATAATCATTAGTTTCCCAAAGAATGTTAAATCCGAGTTCTAAAAACAGTTGCCGTGATGATTGAAAATCTTTGCCCGAAGGAACAAAGGCTTCGATAGAATTATATTTCATTTCGCCTCCAAAAGCGGTTTAAATTTATCCCAATTAGCATAAGCCAAAAAAGAATTTGCCAAAACCAAAAATATCGCTACGGGCAGTCCGGTTGTTACCAGAAAAATGTGAACAAACAAAATGTTGACGATAATCGGCGCAAGAATCACAAGTGCTAAAGGCACATATCGTCCGACAACCAAAGCAATTCCGCAAACGAGTTCGGTAATTTTCAATAACGGCA
Organism: Pyrinomonadaceae bacterium; assembly: GCA_963779235.1. GTDB lineage: Bacteria > Acidobacteriota > Blastocatellia > Pyrinomonadales > Pyrinomonadaceae > JAIBCC01. Next base: position 188,198 of record CAVZXI010000032.1, on the reverse strand, counting down.
GAAAATAACCTGAAGCGACCAAACCTTCAAAAAATGTTTTCATATTTCCTTCCATCTGTGGCTCGCCGCCGAGTTTTAAAAAGAACGCAATCGAACCAAAAAGAAACAAAAGTCCCATCAAAACACGAACGATAATAACTGCAATTTTCATATTTTATTCTCCCCAAAAGAATTTTATCCCGCGAAATTACGCTAAAAACGCGAAAAAAATAAAAACGATTTTTGTTGAAAGTTTTCAAAAATTTCGCGCCATTTCGCGCCATTTCGCGGGCAAAAAAGATTTAATTTAACTTTGCGGATAATCAAAATTGACCATCCAGTTGATGCCAAATTTATCATTGCACATTCCGAAATATGCGCCCCAAAATGTGTCTCCCAAAGGCATTGTGATTGTTCCGCCGTCCGAAAGTCCATTAAAAAGTTTATCGGCTTCATCTTTGCTGTCAGCACTAACAGAAAGCGAAATATTATTGCCAACCGACAATTTTTCGGCGTGTTCGCCAACCGCATCAGTCGCCATCAAAACATGACCATCGCTGATTGGCAATGCAACGTGCATAATTTTTTCTTTGTCCGATTCAGACATATTCTCGCAACCTTCTTGGTTTGGAACGTCTTTGAAACGCATTAACATTGCAAATTCACCGCCAAAAACCGATTTGTAAAAGTTGAACGCCTCTTCCGTATTACCTTTGAAATTTAAGTATGGATTTATTTTTGCCATTTTGTTTTCTCCTTAATGATTTATTTGTTTGTAGAAATTCGGTTGAAACTCTACACAACTTTTGTGCAATATTGTTTCATCTATGCAACAATAACTATACAAAAAAAATGTTTTGAAGGCAAGTGAAACGAGAAGATTTTTGGGGGAAGTTAAGGTGTTGGTTTTTAATGAATCATCGGCGACGCAGACGGCTATAACTGTAATCATCTCTGATGTTGTGGTAGAAATAGCTTCCCAAAGATTCGGCGTTCATCAAAGTCTCATAGACCTCTTTTTCGACATCAAAATACTGATAAACTCCGCCGTTGTTAAACTCGACTTCCAATGTTTTTGTTTTCTCGTCATAGCCAACCGAAGCCAGCATTGATGAATCTACGTCTTGTCTTTTCATAAATTAGGTTAAATGTCTTCAATGCCTGCCTCTAAAAATTCACCATCATTGCTAATTAAGGCATATAAATTATCAAGGACTTCGTCAAACGGCAAATCCTCGTAACCTTCTTCGGCAAACTCAATATTAGAGGATAAATCTTCATAAATTGTAATGGAACAAAGTTTTAAAGGCTGATTTAATCGTTCCCGCAATTCTTTTCGCTCAGTCCGAGTTTCTGCCCATTCATCAATGTTTTGCAAAATATCCTCAATCATTTTTTGCCGAATTGAAGGTAAATCAGCAATCAATTTTTTATAGGTCGAATGCGTGTTTCGCACCGCCATAAAATCCAACGGTGATTCCGCTTCGATTAAAACTTCAAATTTTTCATTTGGAACATTTTCAATTCGGGCAAACCAGTTTGTTTCCAAATCTTCGTTGAAATCTTGCCAAAACATCTCGCCATAAAGTGAATCTTTTAATTTAGGTTGTTTGTATTTGATTTCCATAAAGTTTTTTATTCCACATTAAAATACTTCGCCTCTGGATGATGAATAATTATCGCCGAGGTTGATTGTTCGGGATAAAATTTAGATTAAAAACATTACTTGAAAAGACTTTCTTGAATTGGCATTGATTTAGCTTTTGAAATTTTCTGTCCGTATTTTTTTTCTACTTCATTAAAAAATATGTCTTTAGCTCCATTGTGATTTTTCAAAAACCATTCAATGTGATTGGCTAAATATTCTTCTCTGATTTGGTCGTCGTTTAAATCATTTGGAACTCTTTCCATTCGTGGGTCAATGCTGTCAAACCCTGTAAATGCTTCATTTAAACGGCTTTCAACCATTTTTACATATTCAGAATTTAGTTCAACTCCAAGACAGTTTCTGTTCAATTGTTGGCATACTCTCAAAGTTGTTCCGCTTCCTGCAAACGGGTCAATAACCAAATCATTTTCATTTGATGAAGCCAAAATCATTCTTTCCATTAAGCCTTCAGGTTTTTGTGTTGGGTGATTTTGTCTATTTTCTTGGCAATAATGAATGTGCGAAAATTCCCAAACATCGCCAGGGTTTGCGCCACGCATATTGTTGATGGAACGATAGTATTTTTGAGGAATTCTTATTTCATCCAAATTAAACGTGAAATCTTTGCTTTTGGTGAACATTAAAATATCATCGTGACGTGGTGAAAATCCTTTCTTTTTGCCGATTCCTTGGGTGTAAAACCAACAAATCCAATTATTAAATAAAAGGGAATTGTCGTTTTCTAAAATTTGATACAAATATGAAATAAATCTAAATCCCATAAAAACATAAATTGTTCCGTTGGGTTTTAAAATTCTGGTCGCTTCTTTAGTCCATTCTTTTGTGAAGTTTATATATTCATCAAAACTTTTTGAGTCGGATTTATTGCCGTAATCTTTGTTTAAATTGTATGGCGGGTCGGCAATAATCAAATCAACAGATTCATCTTGCAATTCTTTTAATTTTTCGATTGCTTCGCCTTGTAAAATTTCGATTTTGTTATTCATTTCACCCAACCATATTTTGTGGCTAATTCTAACCAATTATCAAACGAACGTCTTGAAGAAGCAAGATATTTTCTATCCAACATCTGACAAAACTCCCAAGCTGTTCTGTTTATAGTAGTTACATAATGAATATCTCGAATTTGAATTTGTCCTGTTCCTAATGCCGGATTGTAACTAATGTCAGAATCCGAAAGATATTTAATGTCGTAAGCATTATATTTGACGACTTCCATTATTCCATCCATTAGCCCTGTTTCAAAATTTTTTTGCGAATAAACCTTGTGTTTTAGCGATAAAATTACGAATAAATAATCAGGATTATCAATGTAAGCACTTCTGATTCGCGCAAATGAAGTAATGTTTGGAGATTTGCCCGAAGATTCAAAATCCTCTGCCGTTGCTTTGACATCAACTTCGGCTGTGACAACAGAATTTACAACTTTGTTGCGTTTGAATTGAAGTAAAACATCTGCTCGATTTAATCTTTCTAAAGAACAGGGTATTTATACTCGCCAACGCATTAAATTGATTCTTGAGTAAAAGTTTGAAACTTCAAAGTCAGCAAAGAATCCAATGCTTTTTTGTGTTTATAATTTCAGACCTTTTCTAAAACAACAGTTTAATGCGCTGTTGAGTATAGCTTAATTATGCCCGCCATTATCAATAAAATCACACCATTTTTTAGAAATATAAAATACTTCTTCTTGAATATGTTTGGGTAAATCATGGTCATTACAATGCAAACAAACAGGTTGAAAATATCCGTCAATAATAAGACCAAATTTAGGTGTGCAGAATATCACACCAGAAATGGAAGAAAATTCTTTTTCTAAAAGTTTTATTGTCAACCCTTGAATTACTTGAGGATTAATTGTAGTCTGCAAATTTATGGCAAGCATTGCAAAACCAAAACCTTGATTATTTAATAACTTTTCTTTTGTTTCTCTAAGTTGTTTATTAGCCTTTTTAAGAATCCTCCTTAGAGGTTCTTCAATTGTATCTCGTTTTCCCTCTCTATTTCTGTCAGGAAGTTTTATTTGATAAAAACCTTGTCCTTCTGAATCAATATTTTCTGGAACAGCAAATAACATCTGAAATTTATCAATAACTCCGCCTTCAGCAAAAAAGTCTTTATCAATGATTTTCAATTCGACAGTAATTGATTTTTCAAAATTTATGTAATCGGCGTTATCAAATTGTGGAGAACTTCCTACAATTTTGCTTACTCTTTGATATTGTAAAGATTCAAAGAACAGATCAAACTCTAGTTCTAGTTTTTCGGCTCTTGTTTCCATAAAAACTACTCCACATTAAAATACTTCGCCTCTGGATGATGAATAATTATCGCCGAAGTTGATTGTTCGGGATGAAGTTGGAATTCTTCCGAGAGTTCGACATCAATTCTTTCGGGTTGGAGCAGTTCAAAAAGTTTTGTTTGGTCTTCGAGATTCGGACACGCCGGATAGCCGAAACTGTAGCGCGAGCCTTGGTAGCCTTGATGGAAAAGTTTGGCTAATTCTGGTCGCGTCATTGTCGGCAATTCCGAGTTCTTCGCGGATGCGTTTGTGCCACATTTCGGCGAGGGCTTCGGCGGATTCGACCGACAAGCCGTGAAATAATAAATAATCGGTGTAATTGTCGGCTTTGAAAAGTTTTGCGGCGTGTTCGCTTGCTTTTCTGCCCATTGTTACGAGATGAAACGCGACTGTATCAATTTTTTCAGACGAAAAATAATCTGCCAAACACAGATTTTTGCCGCCGCGTTGTTCGATTGGTTGACGCGGAAAAGTGAATCGTAATCTTTCGGTTCGTTCATCGTCTTGAAAAATTATTAAATCGTTGCCGCTCGGATTTGCACGGGAAATATCCGTAAACCAATTTTGCTTCGAGCAGTTTTTCGCGGATTGCCTTGCGCTTTGATTTCCTTGAATTTTGGATAAACTTCTGATTCGAACAGTTTTGCATAATCTTCTTTCGATGATTTTCCTTGTTTGTATTGCCATTGACCTTTGAAAAGCGCGGTTTCATTGATGAAATGCGAAAACTTTGTTCAAGTCTTTGATTTCAACAACTTTTGAGCCGTAAAAAGGCGCAGTCGGAATAATTTCGGCGGGCGCAATATCAGATTTTGTGGTGTGCGTTGTGTCGTCCGTCGCTTTTCGATTGATTAACTCTCGCGGCAACCATTGCCGAGTTTTGCATCTTCGCCGACTAAATCTTCGACGTCTGCAACGGTTTGAATCGCATCGTTTAACCCGCACCGCTACCGCAAGCGGCTCTGACTTGCCGTTTCCGCAACCGCCGTTTTTGTCTTCTTCGTGTCTCTTTCGTACTCTTGACTCGTTAATTCGTCCATCGCGTGAAGCCCGTCAAAAGCATCACGCGCATAGAAAAGTTTGCCGTTATAAATCGGAATAAATCGTTGTCAACGTATTTTCGATTGAGCGCCGCACCGCCCAAAATTACGGGAACATTGATGCCGCGCTCGTTCATAATTTCGAGATTGTCGCGCATCACGAGCGTTGATTTGACGAGCAAACCGCTCATTCCAATCGCATCGCGATTTGTGTTCTTCGATAGGCGTGCAAAATTTCGTCAATCGGTTGTTTGATGCCCAGATTTACTACTCGATAACCGTTATTGGTCAAAATAATATCAACCAAATTTTTGCCGATGTCGTGAACATCGCCTTTGACGGTTGCCAAAACCATCACGCCTTTTGACTGTTCGCCTTCGACTTTTTCCATAAACGGTTCGAGAAATTTGACGGCCGTTTTCATCACTTCCGCCGACTGCAAAACGAACGGCAATTGCATCTGTCCTGAGCCGAAAAGATCGCCGACAACCTTCATTCCGCCAAGCAAAATGTCGTTGACAATTTCGAGCGCGGGATAAGTTTTCGAGCGCAATTTTCAGATGGTCTTCAAGTTCGATTTTTTCGCCGTCAATGATGTGATGCTTGAGTTTTTCTTCGATTGAAAATTTGACGTGTCAACCTTCATTGATTGCGCGGTTTTGCCGAGAAACATCGTCGTAAATTCGCCGAGCGGATCGTAAGTGCAAATGTCGCCTTCAAATTTTCGTTTGTCGTAAATCAATTCGAGCGCGACTTCGATTTCGTGTTCGTTGAAACGATTTAACGGCAAAATTTTCGAAGCATTGACGATTGCCGAATTCATTCCGGCTTCGACGCATTCGTGCAAAAATATTGAATTCAAAACGATGCGCGATGCCGGATTTAGTCCAAACGAAACATTTGAAACGCCCAAAATTATATTCGCTTCGGGCATTTCTGCGTGAATTTGTTTGATTGCTTCGATTGTTTCGAGCGCGTTGGCGCGGTCTTCTTCGATGCCGGTCGAAATCGGTAAAGCCAAGCGGGTCAAAGAAAATATCGTGCGCTTCGATGCCAAATTCGGTTGCTTGTTTGAAGGCACGACGCGCAATTTTCACTTTATCTTCGGCGGTTCGCGCCATTCCGTCTTCGTCAATCAAACCGATGACAATCGCCGCGCCGTATTCTTTCGCGAATTCCAAAAGACGCAAAAATCGCGGTTCGCCGTCTTCGTAATTGGTTGAATTCAAAATACATTTGCCGCCCGCGAGTTTCAATCCGGCTTCCATTTTTTCCCACTCGGTCGAATCGAGCATCAGCGGAATTTTGACGTTTGTAACGAGTTTTGAAACAAGTTCGTGCATATCGGCAACGCCGTCGCGCCCGACAAAATCCACGTTGACATCCAAAATATGTGCGCCTTCGCGTTCCTGTTCTTTGGCGAGTTTTATCAGTCCGTCCCAATCTTCGGCTTGTTCAAAAGGTCGCGCATTTTCTTTGAACCCGACGCATTAACTCGTTCGCCGACAATCAAAAACGAATTATCCTGCGTATAAGGCTGCTGAAAAATAAATCGAAGAAGCCGACGGCGTAAATTTTGCATCCCGCAATTTTCGGCGAAACATCTTGCATTTTTTCGACAACCTGCCGCAGATGCTCAAACGAAGTTCCGCAACAACCGCCGACGATATTTGCGCCAAAATCTTTGGCAAAATGCTCGACTTTGCGCGAAAAATCTTCCGCCGTTTCGCTGTAAAACTGTTTGCCGTCTTTGACTTCGGGCAAACCCGCATTCGGCAAAACCGAAACCGGAATCGGCGAATTTTCGCACAGATATTTGACGTTTTCGGTCATTTGGTCGGGACCCGTGCCGCAATTCATCCCGATAACGTCAATCGGAAACGGTTCAAGCGCAGTCAGCGCGGCGGAAATTTCCGTGCCGTTGAGCATCGTCCCAAAAGTTTCAATCGTAACTTGCGCAATGACCGGAAGTTTGGACTTTATTTTTCGTCGAAAAATTCAAAAATTGAAGCAAGTGCGGCTTTCGTTTGGAAAATATCTTGACAAGTTTCGACGATAAACAAATCAACGCCGCCGTCAAACAAGCCCGCGAACTTGTTCATCGTAAGATTGTTTCAAATTTTCGATAAGAAATATGCCCGAGCGTCGGAAGTTTTGTGCCAGGTCCCATCGAACCCGCAACAAAACGCGGATGATTTTTAGTCGAATAATCATTCGCCAAACGCTTCGCCAGTCTGCGCGGCGCTTTCTGATTGACATCGTAGGCTTTTTCAACAATTCCAAACTCCGCCAACACGACTTCGCCGCCGCCGAAAGTAGTTGGTTTCAATGACATCACGCCCGCTTCCAAAAATCCAATGTGAACCTGCTTCAATCGCTTCGGGTTTGGTATAAAGCAGATTTTCCGAACAATTTTCAAAATTCTGCTCCGCCCCAATCCTCAATCGTCAAATTCCTGCGATTGCAGATTGCTTCCCATCGCACCGTCAAAAACGATGACTTTTTCTTTTAATAATTCGAGAAATGATTTCATAAATTAACTTTTAAGTTTAGCTTTTTTGCCTAATTTTTCACGCACCAGATTTCTAAATTCTTCAATTTGAAAATCACTTTGAAATGAGCGTTTCGGAATCGTATAAAAATATTTTTTTGAGGGTAAAACAAAAAATCTTCTTTTAATTCCTGAATGTTTTGAAAAGTGTCCCAAGTAACTTTTACCGAAGACGATGCTGAGGTTGAATCTAAACCTTTATCTGAAAAAATGAATTTTGCAGGCTCAAGAGTTTTTTCAATATTTTTTGATTGCTTCCAAATGTTCAAATAAATTCCTCCGATTATAACAATGGGTAGTAAAGCAAAAACCAAAATCATCAAAATCACCGAATTATTATTGCCTTGAAACGGATTTGCACCTGCGCCGAAAAAGGTCAGCCAAAGCATTGGCGTTACGATTATTAAATACAACACACCGATAATCAATAATTTTTTGAAATAAAACCACAGCAAAACGCGGCGATAATCTCTCGCCGTATTTTCAACTTCTATTTCAATTCTTTTGTCGTTCATCCGAAAATCAAAAAAACTCCGCGCTAAACAAGCACAGAGTTTTCTTCAAAAATTATTCAATTGAAACTCTTAGCTTTTTAGCGATTTTTAAAGTGGTCGCAAGTCGCTGTAACTCACCACTTTGTAAAGACTAAGTTTATAGATTTAGCCAAACAGAGTCAATTGGAAAATCTACCAAATTGGACTGACATCCAAAGCAAAACCTCTTAAAACATCTTCGCCTGAAACTAATTCGGGGTTTTCCAAAACTTCTATTTCACCATTTGCCCGATAAATATGGACTTTCTTTTCGTTTGGGTCAATTAACCATCCTAAACGAACACCATTCTTGATGTATTCCACCATTTTGTTTTGAATTGGCTTCAAATTATCCGTGGGCGAACGTAGCTCAATTACAAAATCAGGAACTATTTTTGAAAAGGATTTCTTTTCTAAATCAGAAAGTTTGTCCCATCTCTCCTTCTTCATCCAAGAAACGTCTGGAGAGCGTTTTGCACCATTTGGAAGAGTGAACATTGTGGTTGAATCAAAAACTTTGCCTGTTTTATCTAATCTTGACCAAATATTTACGTCAGTTATTAATTCACTATTTTTCCAACCTGCTTCGGGACTCGTTGGCGGCACGATTATTAAGTCTCCTTCTTTATTGAGTTCAAATTTTAGATCAGGATGATTTTTGCATAGATTTTCAAGTTGCGTATCAGTCAATCCGCCGAAATGAAACACAATCGGGCTAGACATAATTGTTGAAAGAGCATTGTATTTACTTATCGTTGACGGCATTTTCTTAACTCCAATCCTAACAAATGCTGGAAAATAAAAGTCTATATTTTCAACTCCTTTACGTCAACTTAGAGTATTTCTTGCACATTGAGTTCAAAGCCAGCCAAAACATCTTCGCCGCTAAGTATTTCGGGATTTTGCAAAATTTCAACTTCGCCGTTTGCTCGATAAATGTGAACTTTGCGATTTTTCGGGTCAATTAACCAGCCTAATTTGATACCGTTTTCTATATACTCCCGCATTTTGGCTTGTAAAGGTTTGAGGGAATCGGTTGAAGAACGCAATTCTATAACAAAATCTGGAATAATGCGGGAAACTTTTTTTCGTTGTTCTTCAGTCAAACTGTCCCATTTTTCGCGCCGCATCCAAGTTACATCAGGACAACGTCTAGCACCGTTTTGTAAAGTGAAATAAGTTGAGGAGTCAAAAACAATTCCTTTTTTTTCCTTTCTATTCCAATTATTTACGTCAGTATTTAAATCGCTATTTCTCCAACCCGAATCTGGAAGTGTTGGTGGCATTATTATCAATTCTCCTTCAGCGGTTTGTTCAATTTTGAAGTCGCGGTTTTTACTGCAAAGTTTTTCAAACTGTTTGTCGGAAAGTTCGCCAACGAAGAATGAAAAACGCATCCCCATAAAATCTTCTAGTTTTTGCAGTTTTTGAACCTGAGCCATAGTCATAGATTTTACCTCACCTAGATTTTATCACAGATAATCATCATTTTATCACTTCTGTATCAATGTAAAAATTGCGATTAACCTCAATAGTTTTTAACTCTTCGGGAAACATAATCACTTGAGTTGATTCGTTCGGCTTTATTGTAACCTCTTTACCATTAAGAATTACACGAATTGGCATTGCAAAACCTTTGACAACTCGTTCGTATCGGACGGTCAATTTATCGCCATCAAGCTTGTATTTTAGCAGCGGGATTTTCGTGTTTCGCAAATATTGGTCAAAGACTTTGCTTAAATCAATTCCGGCTTGTTTTGAAATGTAATTTTCAATCTGTTCGGTGGTCACAGTTTGATGCCAAAATTCTTTATTCAATCCGCGTAAAATGCCGCGCCATTTTTCATCGTTATTGATGATATTGCGGATGGTGTGGAGCAGGTTGCCGCCTTTGTAATACATATCGCCCGAACCTTCGCGGTTGGAGTTATATGTGCCGATAATCGGGCTTTCGTTGCGGATATTTTTGCGGCTTCCGATGACATAATCTTCGCCAGCTTTTTTGCCAAAATGGTATTCGACGAATAGATTTTCGGTGTAATTGGTAAAGCCTTCGTGAATCCACATATCGGCGGCATCTTTCATTGAAATATTGTTGCCAAACCATTCGTGACCCGATTCGTGGACGATAATAAAATCAAATTTGAAACCGATTCCCGTAAAACTCACGTCACGCCCGCGATAGCCATTTCTGAACCAATTTCCGTAGGTTACCGAACTTTGATGTTCCATTCCCGCGTATGAAACCGTGACCAATTTGAAACCGTCTTCGTAAAAAGGATATTTGTCGAACCAATGCTCAAAGGCTTTCAACATTCGCGGAACTTCTTTGAATTGTTTAATTGCGGCTAATTTTTGGTGCGGTAAAACCCAATAATTTATGTCCAAATCTCCGCCTTCGCCTTTGTATTTTTCGGAGAAATTGACGTAGTTGCCGATGTTGGCGTTGACTCCGTAATTGTTGATTGGGTTCGTAACTTGCCAACGAAAGGTTTTGGTTTTGTCTTTCAGATTTGCGTCAATTTTTTTCAAACGACCATTGGAAACCGCGACTAAATTTGCTGGAACAGTGATGTTAATTCGCATTCCCTTGTCAGGTTCGTCCGCACCGTGGTCTTTGTTTGCCCACCAAATACTTGCGCCAATCCCTTGGCAAGTGGTCGTAATAAAATGCTCGCCCAAATCATCGCGCCCCCAAGTAATCCCACCACTCCACGGTGGATTACGACTTTCGACAGGTCTGCCTTCCCAAAAAACTTCAATTTTATCTTCAACACCTTTTGCTAAATCTTTTTCAAACGAAACCCAATAAACATTGCCTTCGCGCTCAAATTTGAGTTGTGATGCACCGTGCGAAATCTTGGTAATTGCAAGCGGTGTTTGCAAATCAATCTGCATTTTATTGCCCGATTTGAGCGTTTTGAATGTGATGACGTTTGAGCCTTTTATCGTTTTTGTATCGGGAAAAAATTGCACCGACAAATCGTAATGCAAAACATCCCACCACTCGCGTTCGGGCGTGATTGAACCGCGAAGTGTTTCTTGTCGAGTGATTTCTTGAGCAAAAATTGGACTGGCACAAATAAATAGTGCAATTATTAGGACAAAAAAGGTTTTTAATTTACGCATAATTTTAAAACTTATCGAATCAATTCAATCGGGCAAAACGATAATGTTTGCCAATCTTTGTCGGCTGTTACGGCAGTTGTGTTGTGCAAAATCGCTAAGGCTAAACAACTTCTGTCGCCTAAAGACAAGCCCAAATGTTTGGTCAAAGGTCGAAGTTCGGCGGCTTTGACAGCTTGTTCAAAATCGAAATCAATTATTTCAAGTCCAAGTTGTTGAAAATCGTCAATAGTTTGCTGAGTCAAGACATTTTTTTCAGCAAGTTTGGTAAAAACTTCAGCAACATTAACGCTACTAACTTTTGAATTATCAAGCAAAGATCCAACAACTTCCGCACCTTTTTCTTGAAAAATTACCGCCAAAATTGCCGATGAATCCAATACTTTTTTATTCATTTTCGGCTTCCTTGCGTCTGTCGGCAATCAATTCATCAACGATTGAACCATCTCGCGGACCAAATAATTTGACTGCTTCTTGAATCCTTCGCAAAGCAATTTTTTGAGTTGAAATTTTAACCGAATCATCTTCCAAAGTTAAATTCACCTCTTCGCCAATTTCGATTCCAAGCTGTTTTCGCATTTCTGCCGGAATTACAATTCTGCCGCCTTGCGTTACTTTTGTTCTGATTATTGTTTGCATTATGACAAGCTCCTTTTACAATGTCATTATACAAACAATATGGCACAAATATCAATAAATGACACAACTAAATTTTTTCAATTTGAAACTTAAACTTTTCAAAAGATTCAAACGTCTAAAACCGCAAGGAGAATCCTGAATGAAAGATTTGGAAAACAAAAAGAATTGTAATAATCGGCGCGAGTTTTTAGTAAAAACTACGGCAACGGCAAGCGGGTTAATTTTAAGTTTGGCGGGTTTAAATCCTCTCCAAGCGCAAAAAAATGACCTCGATGATGTCACGCTCAAACTTGATGCTAAAAGTCCTTTGGGCAAAGTCGGCGGCACTCTATCTTTTGATTATAAAGGCGATAAAATAATTGTCCTGCGGAAAAGCGAAACGGAATTTGTAGCATTTTCAGCCTTTTGTCCACATCAGGGCGGTGTAGTTTATTTCAACGAAAAAACTCAACAGTTTGTTTGTCCATTGCATAATTCTAAATTTGCAGACAACGGACAAAGCGTGAGTGGACCTGCCAGACAACCTCTCGCCTCTTTTCCGACTCAAAACGCAATAGTTGTTTCGCTAAAACTGTAATGGTTAATCCGCGATTATTTTGAAAGCATCGGCTAAAATAATCATTCCGAATATGCCACGCTGGGAATAGGGAATTTTTGTTATTATCTTTTTGAATTGATTAAGTAGCATTGGTTCACGAAAAAATCTAGTTGATTTTATAAAGCTGTGTTAATCTTTTGGAAATCTTTAAACGAGGAAAATAAACAATGAATAATTTATGTAATGAAACTGAAAAAAAATGTAGCGGCAGACGTGAATTTCTGGTCAGCGCAAGTGCGTTGGCAGGCGGACTTGTCCTGAGTTTGGCAAATGTCGAAAAGGTTTCCGCCGAAACGATTGCACCAGCCGCTGATACCGTCATCAAACTTGATGACAAAAGTCCTTTAAGCAAAGTCGGCGGGTCTCAAGTTGTCGAAACTCCTTCAGGAAAAGTCATCGTTGCACGAACAGGCGAAACAACTTTTGCCGCCGTTTCAGCCGTCTGCACTCATAAAGGCGGAATTCTTGGTTATAACGAAAAAACGCAATTATTTACCTGTCCTTCGCACGGTTCAAAATTTGGAACTGACGGCGCAAACGCGGGTGGTCCGGCGAAAACTCCGGTGAAATCCTTTAAGCCTCAAAGCGCAATTGTTTTAGCCGGCGAATAATTTTGTATGATTTTGAAAATTAAGAGCGTTGACATTTTCAACGCTCTTTTTTTTCTTTCACCACAAATATGGAACAAATTAGACGTGCAAAACAAATATCTAAATAGGGCTTACTACTTGATTCTAAACACTTTGTATTCTCCACTTTCCGCTATTTTAGAATATTTTGCAAAAAAAGCATCCCTCAAAATTAAATTGTTTTGATTCGCGTAGCTTTCCTCTTCGGGTGAAATTAAAACATATTCGATATTATTTTTGCTTAAAAAACTATCCGCCAAAGCCGAGCCTTCGTAAATTCTTTTGACTTCATTCTCACGCGATTCGTAATCAATTCCGTAGGATGAAAGATGCCCCGAATAACGCATTAGCGAACGTCTGCCTGCGAGGACAACAGCAGAATTATAAGTCGGCGCATTCAAAAACAAAGCATTGGGCGGAGTTTTTTGTTTAATTTCTTCCGCAATTTTGACCGCATCTTTGCTAAAAACCTGATAATTGATTTGTCTCGAAATTACCCGCCAAACATCCAATCCGCCTGAGAAAGTTAAGATAATCAAACAACTGACGGCAATTACTTTGAAAAATGTTTCCTTCTCCCAAAGATGCGCCAAAACCCACGCGACAAACGGCACAGAGGCAACAAACCAATAAATTAAAACCTTGATATTATCCCATTCCCAAGGCGCGAGTTTGACCGTGTTTGAGAGAATAAAAATGAAGGCGAAGGGGATGTAGAAAAGGAGTAGCGAGTAGCGAGGGGCGAGGGGCGATTTGTTTTCTTCACTTTGCGTCTCTGCTTCTTTGCGTCTTTGCGTTAAGAACAAACTTACCAAAAGGAGCGGAATAAACGCTCCTAAATTCTTTACCCAGAACAAAAAGAAGTTTTCCTTTCCCGCGTCCCAGCCAAAATGCCAACCGATAAATTTGCTCAAATTGGTTGCACTTCCTGACAAAGACCAAATCAATTCGGGAACAGCAATCAACGAAACTGCCACACCAAAAATTATCCATTCGCGCCATTTTATCCGTGTCAGAACAAAAAGCGGTAGCGACTTGGCATTATCTGTTTTAAATGCGCTTAAAAAGAATAAAAAAGCACAAACGATGAAAAGCACAACTAAACTATGAACGTGAATCAGAGGTAAAGCTCCAGCCAATAGACCAATAGCAAAAGGTGGAAAAGTGAAAAAGTGAAAAAGTGAAAAAGTTTTTTCAACCTCTTTACCCCCTTTATCCTTGTGAATTTCTTCCTCTCTGTGACTCTGTGTCTCTGTGGTAAAAATTTTCCAAAGATAACTCAAAACAATCAGCACAATCGGCATTCCGAGCAGAAAACCGCGTTGCGTCATAAACAGCACGACCAATGAATTTCCCCAACGCAGAGTTTCGGGGCGAATCGTGTAATCCATCGGCAGATTTTGCAAAAACTCAAAAAGTCCGCGCCCGTCTTGCCAATAATCACGAAAGAAAATTACAAAACCAAGTCCGCCGCTCAAGAGAAAAATAACGGGTGCAAGTTTGCCCGCCAATTTATTTTTCGTCAAAGCGACTGCGAATTTTTCAAACAAAACGACCAATGAAAAACCAAGCGTCACATTTTGGAGAAACATTGCATCTTTGACAGTTGCCCCCAATTTGACCAAACACGCCGCAATAAAATCAACGAAAAAAGGATAAGTGAATTTCGCTCCCGCAAACGATGGATTTTCGGGCGGAAAATTATTGCCTTCGGTAAAACTAAAAATCGCGCCTAAATGAAACGGCAAATCGCCTAAATTTTGTGAACCGCCGGTGAAAATTCCGTCTTTGGTTTCGAGCATTGCGCGTTCAAAAAAGAGGCATAAGACTAGGAAAATCAGGATGTAATAAGTAAAACTGAGGAATTTCCGGAAAGTTGAGCCTTCAAATTTGTCTTTTGGATTTGCTCCATACTCATTTTCCCCAACATCTCCTTCGGTTGCCATCTCTATTAACAACCAAATATTTCCGATGATAGGAATTAGAGCTACCAAGACATACCAACCGCTTTTGCCTGTATCATGAAGTCGTCTGATGGTAACTGCTAAATTAGGGATTAAAGTCACCAAAACAAATATTAAATAGATTGGACCATATCCAACCCCCTTAAATGTTCCAAGAACATTGCCAAGTATTACCGCCACAATCCCCAAAACCATATTGAACAGCCAAAACATCCAATATTCTTTTCTACTTGCTCGTCCACTAAATCCTGCTACTGCTACTGCTAAATACCCATTACCCCTAAGATTTTGGCGAATATTTTTGTTTGTTAATAAAATCAAAGGTAAAAGTGCAATGATTAAAGCGGCTAAAATTGTGGCGGCGGAGAAACCGAAAAAACAAGCAAGTAAAAAAGCAACAGTTCCAAATATTACTGAGCCGATAACATTCCCTGCACCGACACGAACCAGCAGCGAATCTTCTTTTTCGTAAAGATACGTCAGAAGAGTTCCACTAAAAGTAATCAGGAGAATAACCGCTAATGAAATAATCATATTTTCACCAACCAAATTAAGCCACAAGTTACAAATTTCTTAAAGTTTAGAGGTAGAATTATTTCCGTTGAGAGATTTTAAGAATCAAGAATTGGTAGCGCATACGGGAATTGAACCCGTGTTTCAAGGTTGAGAACCTTGCGTCCTAACCACTAGACGAATGCGCCGGACGATTTCAGTATTATAACTTTTCCAGACGTTTCAGGCGAATTTACAATTTTCAAAATACAACGATTTCTCAAAATTCAGATTAAAGGTTACAATATTCGTTTTTGATTTCAGATTCTAAATTCAACATTTCAAACTGTGGATTGAATCTGGAATATTTAATTTGGAATTATTTATATGTTACAAGCCGGAATCGTTGGATTGCCCAACGTGGGAAAATCAACTCTTTTTAATGCTTTAACGGCGCAAGAAGCCGCTTTAGCCGCCAATTATCCTTTTGCCACGATTGAGCCGAATGTCGGTGTGGTCGCCGTGCCGGATGAACGCCTCGCCGTGTTGGAAAAATTGAACAAAGCACAAAAAGTTGTGCCAGCAACGGTTGAATTTGTTGATATTGCCGGACTCGTGCAAAGGTGCTTCGGAAGGCGCAGGGCTAGGCAATCAGTTTCTTGGCAAACATCCGCGAAACCGATGCAATTGTTCAAGTTGTCCGATGTTTTGACGATGACGACATCATCCACGTCGAAGGCTCGGTTCATCCGATTCGTGACATCGAAACGATTCAAATTGAATTAGCATTGGCTGATCTGCAAAGTCTTGAAAAAAGGCGAGATAAAGCGCAACGCGGTTCAAAATCAGGCGATAAAGAAGCCAGACGCGATCTCGAAATTATCGAAAAACTGATTCCTGTTTTGGAAGACGGCAAACCGATTCGCAGTCTGAGTTTATCTGAGGATGAAAACGAGGTCGTCCGAAAATGGTTTTTGTTGACTACCAAACCGACGATTTACGCGGCAAATGTGGATGAAAATTCGCTGATGGATTCGGACGAAAATCCTTACGTTAAACTTGTGAAAGATTTTGCAACCGCGGAAAATTCCGAAACGGTTGTCATTTGCGCCAAATTCGAAGCCGATTTAGTTGCGCTCGAACCCGAAGAACGGGCTGAATTTTTGGCGGATGTCGGTGTCACTTCAAGCGGCGTGGATAAGTTTGATTAAATCGGCATATCGTCTGCTCGGTTTGATGTCTTTCCTAACGGCCGGCGAAAAAGAAGTCCGGGCGTGGACGATTCCGATTGGCACAAAAGCACCGCAAGCCGCCGGAGAAATTCACTCTGACATTGAACGCGGTTTTATTCGGGCGGAAATTATCGGATACGAAGATTTAGTCGCCTGTGGCTCGCGTAAAGCCGCGAGTGAAAAAGGTCTGGCTCGGCTCGAAGGCAAAGAATACATTATGCAAGAAGGCGATGTGGTGGACTTTCGTTTTAATGTTTAGAAAATTAGATTTGCTTAATAGAAAAATTTAATAAAATTAGATTGACTTCAAACTTCAGAGTGCTATCATGAAGTTGATGAACGCTAAACAATCAAAATTCAAACAAATTATGCTGAAAAGTCTTTCGGCGTTTTTTGTCTTTTGGTTGAGTAGCGTTTTGGTTTTGGTCGGGTGCGGTTCGCGTCTTTTTATGGTTTCGGCAATGAATGTGGCGAACGAAGAAGCGGAAAGTTGTCCGCTTGGCAAAGGACACGAATGTTGCAAAAAACAGGCGAAAGTTGAAGATAATTCGCCGAAAGTTTCGGAAGATAAAAGCCAAACGATTGATTGTTGTGCTTTCAAACCGCAAAAAACTTTATCAACTGATTTACAAAATACAAAAATCAGCAAGCAATCGCAATCTCTAGCCGAAAAATTTGAAACGCCAAAACCCGTTTATTTCCCCAAACAAACCTACCAACCTTCCAAAGTTTATCATTCCGCAATCCGTAATCGCGGTAGCACTTATCTGCAAAATTGTGTTTTCCGAATTTAGAGCGAAAGTGTGTTCAAAATTGCACTTTTGAGGTCGAACTCTGTCTAAAGTTCGATAAACATCAGCTTTGAAATCTACATTTTGTAGAAAGGAAAATACCATGAAAAAGAAAATTATTTTATCAGTTGTCGCGTTAATGCTTTTCGCATTTTCAATCGCGGCGTATGCTTACACAAATCATTCAAATCAACATAATTCAAAAACTTCGTGTTGTCAGATGGCAGATTGCTGCAAAGCCGGCGAGTGCAAAATGAACCACGAATGTTGCCAAGACAAGGATTCTTGCCCAATGAAATCAAATTCGGGCGAGATGAAAGATTGTCCAATGCACAAGAAAGAGAGTTAAAATAAAACTTCAAATGTTTATAGATTAAAAGGTCTAAACGCTGTTTGAAAACTCTTTAGTTTCGCTAAAAATGCTGTGTTTAAAGCTGAGAATTTATAAAAATCGGGTGAGTTTCTTAAGAACGACATAGACAAGATGCCGTTGCCATGAAACTCAGTCTCTATTTTCACATTTTTTCTATAAACATTTCGCTCCGATGCAGCTACATTTTGAGTTTTCAAACAGCTTCTAAACAAAATATTTCAAATAAGGAGATTATGTTATGAAAAAAGTTATATTTATTCTGGTTTTAATCAGTATTTCAATTTTTATTTCCGCCTGTGGTTCAGGTGGAAGTAATCCGACAAGTAGCGGAAAAACCGTCAAAACCGGCTCAGTCAATAATCTGACCGTAACGTTGGCAACTGCGAGTGGCGTTATCAAAAATGGTGCGAATGATTTTACGCTTTCCTTTACCGATGCTTCGGGTAAGCCGGTGGATGTTGGCGCGGCTTCGGTTAATTTCCATATGCCTGCCATGGGAACAATGGCGGTGATGAACGATGCGGCAACGCTGACCACATCGGGAACGCCCGGCATTTATAACGGGAAAGTAAAACTATCAATGTCGGGCGAATGGCAAGTGCAAATCGCCTTTGAAGGTGCGGCAGGAACGGGAAAAACATCTTTTCCGATTACGGCGCAGTAGTTCCATAACGTAGTGACAGTAGGCAGTTGGCAAAAAAGCAGTAAACCGCCTACTCAAAGAATATGATTAACCGTATCATCGAATGGTCGCTGAATAATCGCATTATCGTCATCGCTCTCTATCTGGGCTTGGCGGCGTGGGGCTATTGGGCTTTGCTCTACACGCCGATTGATGCGATTCCAGACCTTTCGGATAATCAGGTGATTGTCTTTACCGATTGGGCAGGACGCTCGCCGCAGGAAGTAGAAGATCAAGTGACATATCCGCTGGTGACGAATCTGCAAGGGCTTCCGGGTGTGCGAACGGTTCGTGCAAATTCGGCGTTCAGTTTTTCGATGGTCAACGTCATTTTTGAGGACAATGTTGATCTGTATTGGGCGCGGACGCGAGTTTTGGAACGGCTCAATCTGGTCGCAAAACAATTGCCCGCAGGCGTGACACCGACGCTCGGACCGGACGCGACCGGAGTCGGTCAGGTTTTCTGGTATACGCTCGAATCTGATGAGATGAATTTGCGCGATTTGCGCTCCGTTCAAGATTGGTTTGTGCGGTATCAATTAAATTCCGTGCCGGGCATCGCCGAGGTCGCTACGGTTGGCGGATATGTCCAGCAGTATCAGATTGACGTTGATCCGAACAAACTGCGCGGTGTTAATCTGCCGCTTTCAACCGTTGTCGAGGCAGTCGAAAAATCGAACAACAATGTCGGCGGAAACGTCGTTGAGCAAGCCGGTCAATGGGCGGTCGTGCGCGGTATCGGTCTGGTCGAATCGGTGGCAGATGTCGAAAATATCGTCATCGGCTCACAGAACGGAACACCGATTTACGTCAAAAATGTGGCGGTGGTTAAACTCGGCAACGCTTTTCGCACCGGCTCTCTGGACAAAAACGGCAAAGAGGCGGTCGGTGGCGTGGTCATTATGCGTTACGGCGTGAGCGCACTCGAAGCCATCGAAGCTGTCAAGAAAAAAATCGAGGAAATAAAACCGGGTTTGCCGAAAGGCGTGCGATTAGTTTCTTTCTATGACCGCACAGAACTTATCAGAGCGCACCGCCGACACTTTGCGCGAGGCTTTGATCGAAGAACTAATTCTGGTTACGCTCGTCAATCTCATATTTCTGGCGCATTTCCGTTCGGTTTTGGTCGTTACGATTCCGCTGCCGCTCGCCGTTTTGGTTTCGTTTTTGTTTATGAAGTATTTCGGCATTACTTCAAATATTATGTCGCTTGCCGGAATTGCGATTGCGATTTCCGACCTCGTTGATGCGGGAATTGTCGTTACCGAAAACGCTTATCGCGCTATTGAAAGTAAAGGCGTTGACACGAAAGATAAACGGGCTGTTTGGCAGACGGTTCTCGAAGCAACGAAAATGGTCGGTCGTCCGATCTTTGCTTCGATGTCGATTACTGTTATAGCATTTCTGCCAGTTTTCGCGCTCACCGGACAGGAAGGAAAACTGTTTCATCCGCTGGCTTTCACCAAAACTTTTGCGATGATTGCCGCCGCCGCGATTGCTGTCACGCTCGTTCCGGTTCTTTGCTCTTACTTTTTAGGCGGAAAATTGCGCCCCGAAGAATGGAATCCGCTGATGCGTTCTGGATTCGGGCAATTTATAAACCCGTTTTGATTTCTGCTCTGCGCTCGACGTCTTTTGACAGCTTGATTGCGCTCGCCTTTTTTCTGTGTGCCGCATTTGTCGGCAACCGACATCGGCTCGGAATTTATGCCGCCTCTGAACGAAGGCGATCTGATGTTTATGCCGTTACCGATCCGGCGATTTCGCTTGACGAAGCAACGCGCATAATGAGCCATCAGGATGAAATTCTGAAAAATTTTCCTGAAGTCGATTGGGCAGTCGGAAAAGCCGGACGTGCCGAAACTTCGACCGATCCCGTCGCCGATCAAATATGAATGAAACGATCATCCATCTGAAGCCGGAGAATGAATGGCGCGATGGGATGACGCGGGAAAAACTGATTGCCGAAATGGACGAAAGCTTTGCGAATGCCGGGCGTTACGAACATCTGGACACAGCCGATTATCAACCGTATCGAGATGCTGTCGACGGGAATCCGCATCGCAGGTCGGCATCAAGGTTTTCGGTAACGATTTGAATAAGTTGGAAGATGTTTCGCGTCAAATCGCCGATGTCGTTCGAACCGTTCCGGGCGCGGCTGACGTTTATCCCGAACAAATCAGCGGTGCGCCGTATATTGACATCAAAATCAACCGTCAAGCGGCGGCGCGTTACGGCATTGATGTTGGCACGATTCAAGACGCAATCGAAAAAGGCATCGGCGAAACAAATCTGTCGGTGACGATTGAAGGTCGGAGGCGTTTCCCGATTCGGGTTCGTTACGCGCCCGAATTTCGCCACACGCCCGAAGCCATCGGCAATATCCCGATTGCCGCCCATAGGCGGAACCGTTCCGCTCGCCAATCTCGCGGACATTCGGCAAACTGAAGGCGCGGCGATGATTCACAGCGAAAACGGGTTACTTCGCGGCACGGTTCTGCTGAATGTGCGCGGGCGCGATATCGGCAGTTTTGTTGATGAAGCGAAAACGGCAATTCTCAAAAAAGTTCAACTTCCGAACGGCTATTACATCGCCTGGAGCGGACAATATGAAAATCAGGAACGCGCCAATCAGCGTCTTTTATTCGTCGTTCCCGATCGTTCTGCTGATTATTTTTGGCTTCGCTTTATCTGACCTATCATTCGGTTCATCGAAGCCGCGCATATTCTGCTCGCCGTGCCGTTTGCGCTGACGGGCGGCGTGTTTCTCGTTTGGCTTTTGCAATATAATTTTTCGGTTGCGGTTTGGGTCGGATTTATCGCGCTGTTTGGAGCGGCGGTGCAGACGACATCGTGATGGTGTTTATCTGGAAGAAGCCGTCGAAAGAAAGAAACGGAACTCGGCGAAGCTAAATAAAGGAAACATTGCTCGAAGCAGTGACCGAAGGGGCGTTGCTTCGTCTGCGTCCAAAAGTGATGACGGTGATGACAATCGTTGCCGGACTTTTGCCGATTATGTGGAGCACGAGCGCGGGTTCGGAAGTCATGAAGCCGCTGGCAACACCAGTTTTTGGCGGAATGGTTTCGAGTCTTTTGCACGTTTTAATTGTCACGCCGGTGATTTTTTACTGGCTTCGTTTGCGCGAATTACGAAAAGAAGAAAAAGAGGGAAAATAAAAATATGAGAAACACAATTAAATTAAAAAAGTATCGCCGGATAGCCTTGTGGCTGCCCATTTTTGCGCTGATATTTTTTACGATGTTTTCGCAAACACAAGCCCAAACAAAACGTAAAATCGTCAAACCGAAAGTGCAAAGAGCAACGGTGCAAATAACTAAAAACGGCTATCAACCATCGAGTTTGCGGCTCAAGCGGGGTGTTCCCGCACGTTTAACTTTTGTGCGCCGAGTCGAAGGAACTTGCGCGACCGAAGTAGTTTTTCCCGCTTACGGAATTCGCCGCGAACTACCCTTGAATAAATCGGTTGGGATTAGCTTTACACCAAATAAAATAGGCGAATTTACGTTTGCCTGTGGGATGAATATGGTGCGCGGAAAATTGATTGTCCAATAAAAAATGTTTTTGAAAGCGACTAAAATCTTTCTCCTTCCGATTTGCATCAGCCTATTGCTGACGGTGCATTCGTTATCCGCCCAAACATCGGTAACGACCGTGAAAAACGCGGCAAAAGCATCGCTCTATCTTGATTTGCAAAACGGAATGACGGCGAATGAAGCGGTTGACTCTTGCGCTGGAAAACAACGGAGAAATTCAGGCTCTCGAAAAGAAACGGAAGCTGCCAAAAGTTTGATTAAACAAGCAAATTTAAGGGCGAATCCGAAACTCGAAGCCAACGGCGCACGGCAAATCGGCGGAACGGATTCACAAGTCATGGCGAAGGAATTCTCCCGCTCGAACTTGGCGGCAGGCGTTCGGCGCGTGTCAAAGTCGCGCAAGCTGAACTTGAAATCCGCGAATTTGCATTGGCAAATCAGGAAAGATTACTGGCGGCGGAAGTCCGCATGAAATTCGGCGAGGCTTTGGCAAACATCAAAAAACTTGAGTTGACTGGAAAAAATGCTTTTGAACTGCCAACCAAGGCTATCAAACTCATTACTGCCAAAGTTACGGAAGGACGACTTGCCCCGCTCGAACAAAATATGATGTTGGTCGAATTAAACCGTCTCCGCTCGTTGCGCGAAAAGCGGAAGGAAAAGTGGAAACGGCGATGTTTGAACTTCGGAATATGCTCGGAATGAAACCCGAAACACCTTTGCGTCTGCGCGGCGATTTTGAAAATCTGCTTGATGCACTACCTTCAATTGATCAAGCTGTCGTCAATGCTCTGCAATCGCGTCCTGATTTGCAAGGCGCAAGAGCAATTGAGACAACGCGCTCTTGCCGGTCTGGAACAGACGCGAGCCGAAGGAAAAATTGATGCAAGTTTCAAGGCTGGCTATCAACGGATGAATTCAGGTTTTCCGTTGAATGGTCTTGACAGAAACAGGCGCAATTCAACCCATCGAAAGCGTTTTTCATTTTTTCACCTTTGGTGTAGAAATTGATCTTGCCGGTTCGCAACCGCAATCAGGGCACGATTGAAGCCGCACTTTTTGAACAAGAAGCCGCGCAAAAAAGAATCGAATTTGGCGAACTGACCATTAGGCGCGAAGTCTATGTCGCATTTGCTCGATACAATCGAGCCGTCCGCTCTTTGACGATTTTTCAAAATGGCGTGCGTGACCAAGCCAATACAAATCTGCAAGTCATTTGGCAAACATACGAATTCGGCAAAAACAGTTTGTCCGATTACATCGCCGAAGAACGCCGTTTTCTCGAAATTGAAAATGAATTGATTGATGCCTTGCTCGAAACTTATTTGGCGAGATATGGAGATTTTGCGGACGACAAACGCGGCGGAGTTGAAAAAAATGATCGAAGAAAATAAAGAAGAAATTATCGAAAACGAAGAAGCGGCAGTTTCCGATTACCCGCAAAAATCAAACCGCAAGCCGATATTTGTTGGTTTGGCAATCATTGGAGTCGTTGTTTTAGGGGCAGTCGTTTTTTGGCTTCTTCGCAATCGGGAAGGCGGACAAGCTGTGCCTGCGCCGCGCAATGTTTCGTTTGATTCAAACAATAATGAGCAAACTGCTCCGATAAAAGATGAACAAACCATCACCATCGAACCCGAACAAGTCGAACGCATCGGCATTAAAATTGAAACCGTCGGCGAAACGATGTCGAGCGAAGCCGCAGAGGTTGCCGCAACGGGCGTTGTTCAGCCAAACGCTTACAACGAAACCCCGGTTATTTCTTTAGTTGGCGGTGTCGTTCGCAAAGTAAATGCTGAACTTGGGCAAAATGTGAACCGTGGTCAAACGGTTGCGGTCATTTTCAGTGACGAACTCGCAGCGGCTCAATCACGCTATCTTGCTTTGCAAACCGAAACGCAAACAGCGCGACAAAATTATGACCGCGCGGCAAAACTTCTGAAAATAAATCCGGTCAGCCGCGCTGAATTAGACGAAGCGCAAGCCAAATTAAAAACCAAAGAAGCCGAACTTGATGAAGATGCATACGACGCCACAACCGAACCGAAAAACTCATCAAAATCGGCGCGGCAAGCCGTGAAGAACTTGAACAAGACCGCACCAAACTCAAAACCGCCGAAGCTGAAGTGGAACAGTCGAAAAAACAATACAACCGCGCTTCGGAATTTGTCCGCATCAATCCGACCGGAAATTCAGAAGTCGAGCAAGCCGCCGTCAAATTGAGAACTGCCGACACTGAATTTGCTTCGGCAAAACAAAGATTATTATTGCTTGGACTTTCAGAGCAACGAGTCAATGGGCTTCGTTCCGCTTCGCAAATAAGCTCTGAATTTGCACTGACCGCACCAGTTTCCGGCACTGTGACAAATCGTGCTGTCAATCAAGGCGAAACCATCGAAGCCAATAAAGAATTATTGAAAGTAACGAATCTTTCCGCTGTTTGGGTGATTGTGCAAATTTATGAAAAAGATTTAGGAAAAATGCGTGTTGGAAGCGGCGCATCCGTGACGACTGATGCTTATCCGGGGAAACTTTTTCGCGGACAGGTGACATACATTGATCCAAACATCAATCAAGAAACGCGCACCGCCCAAGTCCGCGTTGCGCTCGAAAATCCGGGACAAATTTTCAAAATCGGAATGTATGTCAATGTCACTTTCGGTGCCTTGGGAACGGGCGAAATGACCGCACCCGTGATTCCCAGTGCTGCCGTGCAAAATATGAATAATAGTCAGATAGTTTTTACAGCAACCGATAAACCGAATGTTTTTATAATGAAAACTGTGCGGCTGGGAACGGAAAACAACGGACAATTCGTAGTTTTGGAAGGCTTGAATGTTGGTGATAAAATCGTCACCAATGGAAGTTTTTTGCTTCGTGCTGAATTGCTCAAGCAAAATCCTACGCACCAACACTAAGCATAAGATAACTATGAAATTTATTTTAAGTATTGGCTTTATAATCTTTTTTTGTCTGTCGATGATTGCTCAAAACATCGTGCGATACGATTTGAAGATTGATGAAACAACCGTCAATTATTCGGGCAAAACAGTTAAAGCATTAGCGATAAATGGTCAAATTCCTGCGCCACAACTCACTTTTACCGAGGGCGATATTGCCGAAATTCACGTTTTCAATAATCTCAATGAAGAAAGTTCGCTTCATTGGCACGGGATTTTATTGCCTAACGAACAGGATGGCGTTCCGTATCTAACGACTACGCCAATCGCCCCAAAGTCCACGCATATTTTTCGTTTTTCAATCAAGCAAAACGGCACATATTGGTATCATTCGCACAGTAATTTGCAAGAACAACGCGGTTTGTATGGAGCGTTTATCATCAACAAAAAAGATGAGCCGAAGATCCCAAATTACACGGTTTTATTGAGCGATTGGACTGATGAAAGTCCGCACGAAGTTCACCGAAGTTTGAAAAATGCCAACGATTATTACGCCATCAAAAAAGATGCGGTGCAATCTTACGGCGAAGCAGCAAAGGCGGGTGCAATCAAGGAAAAATTCAAACAAGAATGGTTGCGACAAAATGCGATGGACGTTTCGGACGTTTATTACGATGCGTTTTTGACCAACGGTAAAATCTCGGATTCTCAGCCTCAATTTAAAGCGGGCGAAAAAGTTCGTCTGCGAATTATTAACGGTTCGGCTTCGACTTATTTTTGGGTGCAATTTGCGGGTGGGCAAATGTCGGTTGTTGCTTCGGACGGAATGGATGTTGAACCAGTCGAAGTTGACCGAATGATTGTTGCGGTCGCTGAAACTTTTGATGTTATCGTCACAATTCCCGAAGATAAATCGTTTGAATTACTCGCAACTGCCGAAGATAGAACCAAATCTACTTCGTTATGGCTTGGGAATGGTGAAAAGGTAAATGCTCCGAAATTGCCCAAACTCAAACTTTTTGAGGGAATGAAAATGATGAACGAGATGGGCAAACACACGATGAAAATGAGTTATCAGCAGATGGATATGAATGAGGTGATGTATCCCGAAGTTACGCCCGACCCTGAAAAAATTGCGGACACGCCGTTTGTCCCGCCTCTCACGCTCAACTATGCGATGCTCAAATCTCCGACCAAAACGGCTTTAGACCCAAAAGCTCCGGTGCGTGAACTCAAATTCAAATTAACCGGAAATATGAATCGTTATATGTGGAGTATGGACGATAAACCGCTTTCAAAATCAGACAAAATTATGATTAAGAAAGGAGAAATCGTTCGCATCACGCTCTACAACGACACGATGATGCGCCATCCGATGCACTTGCACGGACATTTTTTCCGCGTTTTGAATGGGCAAGGTGAATATTCGCCACTCAAAAATGTTCTTGATATAATGCCGATGGAGACGGACGTGATCGAGTTTGATGCCAACGAGGAAAAGGATTGGTTTTTCCATTGCCACATTCTTTATCATATGATGTCGGGAATGGGCAGAGTTTTCAGCTACGAAAATTCGCCGCCAAATACGCAAGTTGCACCGACTAAAAAGAATTGGAACTATTTCAAAAACGAAGATGCCCGAATGATTCACCCGATGTTTGAAATCTCGGCGCAATCCAATGGACTTTTTGGACACGGAATGGTGATGAATAATTACTATTTTGCCACCACGCAGTTTCATTATAATCCGAAACACGGTTTTGAAAGCGAAAATAAATTTGGAAGGTTTTTAGATAAACAACAGTTTTTCAATGCTTACGTTGGTTTTGAACTAAATCGGGAAGAAAATCACGCCGAAGATAAATTTAAGACAGAATCTTTTGGCACTTTTGGCATCGAATACACTTTGCCAATGTTTGTCAAAGCTGATGCTCGCGTCAACACAGAAGGAAAATTTCGTCTGCAATTTGAACGCGAAGATTTGGCATTGTCAAAACGTCTGCGGTTTAATGCGATGTGGAACACAGACAAAGAATACGAAGTCGGGCTGAAATATATTCTTTCAAAACGCTGGCAACTTTCGGCAAACTATTATAATCATTATGGTTTCGGCGCGGGTTTGACGTTTAATTATTAGGAATAAGCCGTAAGCAATAAGCTATAAGTTGTAAGCTAGAAGCCATAATGAAATTGAAAATTGAGATGGGTTGCTCAAACATTTTTGTTGACTTATAGCTTGTGGCTTACAGCTTATGGCTCAAAAAAATATTATGAAAACTATTCTACTTATTACAGTTACGCTACTTTTTACATTTGTTTCAAATGCTCAGGAATTTGGCAAAATTGATGCGAATGTGCAAAAACAAATCGGCGGAAGTTTGACGAGTTATTACGGTTTGAAAGACGCTTTGATTGATGCCGATGCGGAAAAATCAAGCACAAAAGCTGATGAATTAGCAAAAACTTTTGATGCAATTGACGTTAAAAAAATGACTGACGCACAAAAAACGATGTGGGGCAAATTAGAAAAATTGCTCCGACTCGATGCCAAACACATCAACGAAAACAAAGAAATTGCCCATCAACGCAAGCATTTTATGCAACTTTCAAATAATATGTATGCGCTGGTTTTTAATTTTAAGGCAAACGAAACCGAAGCCTATCTGCAATATTGTCCGATGAAAAAAGCGTCTTGGCTCTCGAATAGCAAAGACATCAGAAATCCGTATTATGGTGACAAAATGCTTGATTGCGGTTCGGTCAGAACGACTTTGAAAAAGAATAATTAGATTTGAAAACATCTCCTTTTTGACTTTGATTTAGAAAAAATATAGTCTTAATTTTTCGATGAAAAACTCCAAACCAAATCACAAATTAAATTTGAAACGCCTATTTGTTCGTGGCGTGGCACTTTTGTTTGTAATTTATGCTTTGGCGGATGTCAGCGTTTTGCAAGCCTTTTGCGGCAATGAATCGGTTGGAATTCCGCCGGCTCATCATTTTGCAAAAAGCAACAACAATTCTGCCGAAAGCGAAAATTCTAACGAAGATTCACAAAATAATTTTCAACAATCTCACGACCAAGAAGATTCTGAGCAAAATTGCGGGGATGATTGTTGCTTTTGCAATTCGCATGTTGTCATCAGTTCGTTTGCTGTTGAATCAAATGTTATGAAAGTAACTGAGACTAAAACTCAATCAATTTCTTACGAAAATAAACACTCCAATTCTGAACGCGATAATCTATTTCGCCCGCCGCAAATCGCCTAATTTTCCCCATAACAATTCAAAAAACAATTGGACGATTTTTCGTTAAACCCAATGTGTGTTTTAGGAAAATCGTTTCAGGGGCAGAAACGCGACCGTTAGGAAGCGTGTTGCTATTTGGAGTTTACACGCTCCTTAATAATTACATTTCTGCCTTTTAAGTCAAGAAAATCAGAGTTATGAAAATTTTACATTACAGCGTTTTGGCGTTTTGTCTTTTATTGAATACAGTTTTTGCTCAAACGCAAATTGCCTCGAATAAGACTTTTTCCGACGCAGAAATTGAGGGAAAACCAGTTTCGCCAAAGCGTTTGGTTGAATCTTCGATGCCGATCTATTTTGACGATCTAAACGGCGTTTCGCTCGAAGAAATTATTAAAAAGGCTTGGGAAAATAACGGCGAATTGAAAATTGCTCAACTCGAAGTTGGAAAGGCAAAAGCACGTTTATTGCAAGTTGGCTCGCGTCCGAATCCAACACTTGATATTGAGCAAAAAACTGGACAATTTACCGGTTCAAAAGGCGATAACGAATTGACCGTCGGCGTTTCTGTGCCGCTCGAGGTTTTTGGTCAACGTGGCAATCGGATCAATCTTGCCAAGTCTGAAATTACACTCAAAGAAGCCGAAGTTGACGCACGAAAACGTATTTTGGCGAATGAGGTTTTAACGAGTTATGCCGAAGCTTTGGCGAGTTTGCGAGAACTAAAAACGCTCGAAGATATTCTCGAGCTAGATACCGAAACCGTTCGTTTTGTGCAGATTCGCGTCAACGAAGGCGATACTGCTCCGCTTGAGTTAAGTCTATTGATTGCAGAAGTTGAACGTCTGCGTGCAAGGCGAATTTTGACTGAAGGTAGATTGCAAGTTGCAGTTTCCAAACTAAAATTCTACGCGGGAATTGACTATAAAGAACCGCTAAAATTGCGTGAAGAAATTGATTCGGCACAACTTCCGGAAGTTCCCAATACGCTCGAAACTGCGTTGGATGTGGCTGTAAAAAATCGCCCCGAAATGAAACTTAGTGAACTCGAAAAACAACTTGCAATCAATGGTTTGCAGCTCATTCGTTCAAACAGTAAACCTGACATTTCGGCATTCACACGCTATTCAAACGGTAGATCAATCACCGATTCGCCACGTGGATCTTTTACTGAAAAAGATAAACTTTTGACGTTTGGCGTGAGTATCGGTTTGCCGATCTTTAACCGCAATGCAGGTGCGAAAGCCGAAGCCGAAATTGCGATTAGACAAGCCGAAGAACGTCAGATTTTTACGGAACAAGTTGTTAAAAATGAAGTAGTTACAGCGTTTTTGAGATTGGCGGCGGCGAAATCTGCGTTGATAAAATTGGAAACTGCCGTGTTGCCGCGTTCGAGGCAAAATCTGGAAGTTATCAAGCAAGTTTATACAATCGGCGAGCTTAAAATCACGGATTTAATTAATGTGCATAATTCAGTTTTGAGAAAATTTTTGCGAACTGGGCGTTTCTTGGCGTTACAAAAATACTTGGCACGCAAAGTTTCGCCAAGAAGTTTTCAAAAAAGTTTCTAACTTATTGCAAACACACATATTTAATTATGCACAGGCTTCATTTAATTAGCGAACAACGCCGACTTTTGGACGCAAACCGCGATTTAACCGAAACCTTGGCGGAACGCTATCGGGCAAATGCCGATTTATTGATTGCGATTGGAGCGGGCTTCGAGAAATAACGAAAAAAGTCCAACGAACTTTAGTTTGTTGTTGGCTAAACATTTCGACAAACTAAAGTTTATCGGACATTGGAATTTTTATGAGTGAAAATAATTTAGAAGAAAAAGAAATCATTGAAACGGAAGTTGTTGGAAATCAGCCGAGCAAAAAAAGTTGGTTGATTACGGCAGCAATTATCGGTTTGATTGGCTTGCTCGGCATCGGTTGGATTGTGGCTAAACAATTTTCGACAAAAGGTGAAACGGCAAGCGAAGAAAAGAAGGAAGAAGAACACAATGAAGGCGAAGGCAAAGAAGTTAAACTCGAACCTGAACTTTTGGCTTCGGCAAATATCGAAACCGAAGGCGTAACCTCTCGCCCCGCAGTTGCTTTGCTCAACGTAACGGGAACAATCGAATCGAATCCGCAAAATATTCAAGTGATTTCATCTTTGGTCAGCGGACGAATTGAGCGGGTGAATTATTCCATCGGCGACAGAGTTTCGGTGGGTGAAGTTGTTGCGGTAATTTCGAGTCCGCAAGTTGCACAAATTCACGGAAAAATGCACGAAGCCGAAACGAAGTTTCAAATTGCCGAAAGAAATTTGAGTCGTGCGATGAAGTCGGAAAATCGCGTTTCAGTTTTGCAAGCTAAAGCGAAATTTGACGAAGCTAATTCTAATCTTCAGCGAATAAAAGACTTCTCTTCACTTAATTCAAACAAAGACGTTTTGACGGCGGAAACAAATTTTGCGTCGGCTAAAGCCAGATTTGACCAAGCCAACGCAAACTTTGTTCGTCAAAAGAAGATTTTTGAACTCGGTGCAACCTCAAAAAAAGTTTTAGAGGAAGCAGAAACGGCTTACAAAACCAGCTTGAACGATTTGAAATTATCCGAAAGTGGTCTCAAAAAGATAAGAGATTTCGTCAAAATAAATTCGGGACGCGACGTTTTGAGTGCGGAAACTGCTTACAAAACTGCGAAGGCTGAATATGATTTTCAGACAAATATTTCGCTCAACAAAGAAATTCAAGAAGCAAAAGCTGAGGTAGAAACCGCGAAAGTTGATTTATCGCACATTCGTGACGAGATGCGTTCGCTCGGAATTAAGGTTGACGAACATTCGCTGGCAAATCACAAGAAAAATAGTTCGGAGGTTTTTATTACAGCTCCGGCTTCGGGAATTGTCAGCGAAAGAACGCTCAATAATGGTGCAGGAATTGAGGCAAATCAAGCGATTTTGACGATTTCAAATACTTCAAGCGTTTGGATAACGGCGAATGTTCCGGAAAATCAGCTTCGCGTGATTCAAATCGGGACAATTGCCGAAGTTAAAACCGCAGTTTTGGGCGAAGGTTCAATCACGACTCGCGTAACCAACATCGACACAATGCTCAATGAAGATACGCGGACGGCGAAAGTTCGGCTGGCGGTTGATAATCCCGGCGAGAGATTAAAAGCGGGAATGTTTGCCGAAATTGGTTTTCGGGCAGGAACGGCAAGCGGCGAAGAGATAGTTGTTAAAAGCAACGCGGTTCAACGAATTGACGGCAAAGATGTGGTTTTTATTCCGAAAAAAGACGAAGCCGAAGCTTTTGAAATCCGCGAAGTTGAAATTGCCGGAGAAATTGACGGTTACACCCGAATCAAAAAAGGTTTGGAAATCGGCGAATCGGTTGTTACGAAAGGAAGTTTTACGCTCAAAACCCAAGTTGAAAAAGGCTCAATGAGCGATGAGCATTAAAGCCGGAAGAAATTATCCACGAAGAAACACGAAGATTTCACGTAGGAAAGAAAAATAGACATATAAAAATCTTCTCTTAAAAACCTTCGTGCTTACTTCGTGAAACTTCGTGGACGAGTTTCTTGGAATTATAATTATGATAAACGCAATAATTCGATTTTCTATTTCTCAAAAATTGGTGGTGCTATTGCTGGTCTTGATTATGTCGGGAGCAGGGATTTACAGCCTCGTAAATTTGCCGATTGATGCCGTGCCTGATGTGACGAATGTGCAGGTGCAGGTTTTGACTTCGGCACCTTCGCTGGCACCTTTGGAAGTTGAAAGACAGATAACTTTTCCGGTTGAAGTGGCGATGTCGGGCATTCCGAATGTCGAAGAAATCCGCTCGGTTTCCAAATTTGGCATCTCAAATGTAACGATTGTTTTTAATGAATCAACCGACATTTATTTTGCCCGACAGCTTATTTTAGAAAGGCTTTCGCAGGCTCGTGAGCAGATTCCGGCAAATATCGGTTCGCCTGAAATGGGTCCGATTGCGACGGGTTTAGGCGAAATTTATCAATATGAAGTTAAAGCCAAAGACGGCTCGAAATATTCGGCAACCGATTTGCGAACGATTCACGATTGGAATATTCGCCGTCAATTGATGGGCGTTCCGGGCGTAACGGAAGTCAATTCGCACGGCGGTTATCGGCAAGCAATATGAAGTTCGTCTCTCGCCTGAAAAACTGCAAAGTTACGGCTTAACTCTGCGCGATGTTTATGAAGCCGTGATGCGAAATAACGGCACAGTTGGCGGCGGTTACATCGAAAAAGGTGCGGAACAATATCTTTTGCGAGGCATCGGTTTGGTCGAAAAAACGGAAGACATTGCCAATATTGTCGTCAAAACCGGCAAGGAAGGCGTTCCGATTTTTGTTAAAGATTTGGGCGAAGTTGTTGAAGGAAAAGGGATCAGGCAAGGCGCGGTAACAGCCGACGGCGAAGGCGAAGTTGTTTCGGGAATGGCGATTATGCTAAAAGGCGAAAATTCGCGGACGGTTGCCGAAAGAGTTACGATCGAGAGTCGATGAAATTCAAAAAACTTTGCCCGAAGGCGTTGAAATTGTGCCGTTTTATGACCGCACCGACTTGGTCAAACGAGCGATTGCGACGGTTGAAACAAACTTAGTCGAAGGTGCGTTACTGGTCATTTTTGTTTTGCTTTTGCTTTTGGGAAACTGGCGCGGAGCATTACTCGTGGCGACGATTATTCCGCTTTCGATGTTGTTTGCGGCAATTCTGATGCGATTTTTTGGCGTGTCGGGCAATTTGATGAGTTTGGGTGCGTTGGACTTCGGTTTGATTGTTGACGGAGCGGTCGTGATGGTCGAAAACGTCATTCGCCGCCGTGCCGAAGCCCAACATATTGGCTCACGCGAACCGCCCGAACGAACGATTTTAGAAGCGTGTCAGGAAGTTGCGAGACCTGTCGTTTTTGCCGTTGCAATTATCGGAATCGTCTATTTACCGATACTTTCTTTGCGTGGAATCGAAGGCAAAATGTTTGTCCCGATGGCTTTGACCGTTATTTTTGCGTTAATCGGTTCGCTGATTTTGAGTTTGACTTATGTTCCTGCGATGCTGGCAATTATTCTTGACGAGGAAATGTTTCGGAAAAAGAAAGTTTTCTGATTCGTTGGTCAAAACAAATTTACGCACCTTCGCTTGAATTTGTGATGAAATTTCGTTCACAAGTTTTGGCGGTTGCGGTGGCTTTGATCTTTATTTCGGGAGCGATTTTTCCGTTTCTCGGCGGCGAATTTATTCCGCGATCTAGACGAAGGCGATATTCTGATTGAAACAATTTTATCTGCCGAGTGTTTCGCTAAATCAAGCAACAAAAACAACTACTGAAGTTGAAAAAATCGTCAAAACTTTTCCCGAAGTCAAAATTGTTGTTTCAAAATGTGGAGCTCCGGCAGTTGCCAATGATTCGATGAGTCTTAATCAATGCGATGTTTTTGTGATTCTCAAACCGCCCGGCGAATGGACGACCGGACGCACGAAAGAGCAATTGATTGAGGAAATGTCGAAAAAACTTGAATCGGGCGTTCCTGATGTTGCCTCGTTTGGATTTATGCAGCCGATTGAAATGCGGGTCAACGAGCTGATTGCCGGAACTCGCGGCGATGTCGCAATCAAACTTTTTGGTGATGATCTCGATATTTTGGCGGAAAAAGGTAAAGAAATTGAGCAGGTTTTGGCAAAAATAAACGGCGCGGTCGAAGCCAGAGCCGAAGTTACGACAGGTTTGCCGCAACTCCAAGTTAAGCCGAATCGTGAAAAAATTGCCCGTTATGGTTTGAATGTCGAAGATGTTAATGATTTGGTTGAATCAATTTTTGCGGGTAAAAAAGCGGGCGAAGTTATCGAAGGCGAACAACGTTTCGACATTGTTTTACGCTTAAACGACAACGCTTCGCAAACAGTTGATATCGGTCAAAAATCTGATTTTAACCTCGCCGACAGGTCAGCGGGTTCCACTTTCGGAAGTTGCCGAGGTTGCCGTAGTTGACGGTGCGGCACAAATTTCGCGTGACGATACTCGCCGCCGAATCGTCATTTCAACCAACGTCCGCAACCGCGATATTGCAAGTTTTGTCGAAGAAGCAAAGCTGAAAATTGATAAAGAAGTAAAACTTCCAGCCGGATATTATCTGAAATGGGGCGGAGCATTTGAAAATCTGGAACGGGCGACCGACTACACTTTTAATCGTTGTCCCGATTGCACTTTTCTTAATTTTCGTGATGCTTTTTTCGACCTTTAATTCGGTCAAACAAGCCTTATTTATCTACACCGGAATTCCGTTTGCGATTGTCGGCGGCGTGGTTGCTCTGGCTCTTCGCGGAATGCCTTTTTCGATTTCCGCAGGTGTCGGATTCATCGCTCTATTTGGCGTGGCGGTGCTAAACGGCGTGGTGATGGTCAGTTTTATCAACCATTTACGCGAAGAAGGAAAGTCGGTCATTGATGCCGTCAAAGAAGGTGCGATGACACGACTGAGACCTGTTTTGATGACGGCACTGGTCGCAAGTTTGGGCTTTATCCCGATGGCTTTGGCAACTTCGGCAGGCGCGGAAGTTCAGCGTCCGCTGGCAACTGTCGTTATCGGCGGTTTGATAACTTCAACGCTTTTGACACTTTTGATTTTGCCGACACTTTACGCTTGGTTTGAAAAAGATGTAGAAGGAGAATTTACGGAGGAACAATGAAACTGATAATTGCCATCGTGCGACCATTTACGCTGGATAAAATCGTGCTTGGACTCGAACAAATCGAAGGTTTTCCGGGCATTACCGTTTCCGATGCCGAAGGTTTCGGGCAGAGATTGCGAACTTCGAGTTACGACAATCTCAATCCATTCGCGACAAAAAAACGCGTCGAAATCGCCGCTCAAGATGATATGGTTGAGGAGATTGTCAACACTTTGAAAAAAGCGGCTCACACAGGTAAAAAAGGCGATGGAATAATTTTAATTACACCGATTGAAAACGCCATTTTAATTTAATAAGGAGAAAGAAATGGGAGATTCACACGGTCATATTCAAAGTGCGGCAGGACGCAATAAGAAAAGTTTGGCAATCGTTTTCGGGTTGACGGCGTTTTATTTGATTGTCGAAATCATCGGTGGATTTTGGACGGGAAGCCTTGCGTTGCTTGCCGATGCCGGACATATGTTGACGGATGTTGCTGGAGTCGGTCTGGCACTTTTGGCGATTTGGTTTGCGGAAAAACCTGCTTCGCCCGAAAGAACGTTACGGCTATTATCGTGTCGAAATTCTCGCGGCTTTAACCAATGCCGTTGTGTTGATTTTGATTTCGCTTTATATTTTGTATGAAGCCTACGAGCGTTTCAAAAATCCGCCCGAAGTGCAAAGTGCGGCGATGCTCGGTGTGGCGGCAATCGGGTTGGTTATCAATTTAATCGGCGTTTATGTTCTTCGCGCCGGTTCAGAGGAAAGCCTTAATATGAAAGGTGCGTATTTTGAAGTTTTGTCCGATATGCTGACTTCAATCGGCGTGATTATCGCCGGAATAATTATGTTAACAACAGGTTGGTATTACGCCGACCCAATAATTTCGGCGGGCATTGGTTTGTTTATTTTGCCCCGCACTTGGGCTTTATTAAAAGATGCCGCCGGAGTTTTATTAGAAGGAACGCCATCGGATGTAAATTTGGCAAATTTGCGCGAAAGTCTGACGAAAATCGAAGGCGTTGCCGGAATTCACGACCTTCACGTTTGGAGTTTGACTTCAGGCGTAAATGCGATGAGCGTTCACGCGGTTTTGGCTGACAGCGCGGAACACGACGATGTTTTGGAGCGGGTTCACGAGCATTGCACGGAAGAATTCAAAATCTCGCACGTTACCGTGCAGACTGAGCGCGGTGATTTTGCTACGCACGAAACGCATTTGTAGAAAATTAAGAAGAATAAAATGGAAAAATCGGAACAAATTAATGGCTTGCAGAAAAGAAATCTGAACTATGCTTTGCCGTATTTGGCATGGATAATAGCTTTAGTGTCAATGGTCGGAAGTTTGTTTTTCAGTGAAGTGATGAATTTGCCGCCCTGCGTTTTGTGTTGGTATCAGCGAATCGCTATTTATCCGTTGGTTTTGATTATCGGGATTGGAATCATTTTGCACGATAAAAGAGTAAAAAATTACGCTTTGCCGTTGTGTTTAATCGGTTTAGCGATTTCGATTTATCACAATTTGCTCTATTACGGAGTGATTCCTGAGAGTATTACGCCGTGCAAGGAGGGAATACCGTGCAACGCCGTTCAAATCGAGTTGTTAGGATTTATAACGATTCCGCTGATGGGCTTGGCAGCGTTCATTTTAATCACGCTGTGCTTGTTAATTTACAAACCAAAGGAACAATAATTTTTATGAAAAAAGAAACCATACTTTTAGGCATCATTGCAGCATTAGTTATAGTTGGCGCAATAATTGGAGCAAGTTATTATCGCGGTTCGGTCCAAAACGAACGCAAACCGACAACGGCGAATAGTGCGTTAATCAGACCTGACAGCCCATCGCTTGGCTCGGCGGATGCGCCTGTCACGATTGTCGAATTTTACGACCCCGAATGCGAATCGTGTCGGGCGTTTCATCCAACTATCAAAAAAGTATTGAAAGATTACGATGGCAAAATCCGTTTAGTCGCAAGAATTATGCCGCTTCATCCGAATTCAATTTTAGCCGCAACTTTTATCGAAGTCGCTGGCGAAAACGGAAAATATTGGCAGGCACAAGAGTTCGTTTTTCAAAAACAGACCGAATGGGGAACAAAACACGGTCCAGCGACAACTGTCCAACCTGATGCACCGGCTTTGTTTGAAAAATACGCGATGGAACTTGGCTTGGATTTGGAAAAATTTAATGCGGCAGTTAAAGAAAATAAATTTGCCGCAAAATTTGAACGCGATAAAAAAGACGGACAAAGTCTTGGAGTTCGCCAAACCCCGACCATCTTTATCAATGGCAGACAGCTTGCAAGGCTTAACGAATCAGATTTGAAATCGTTAATAGAAGAAGAATTAAAGAAGTAAGCAGGTCGAAAATATGGAAAATATCATCCTGATAAAAATAGACAAACCCACGCTTTACAAGTTCGCTTTCGCACTTGCAGTTTTTACCATCACTTATAATATAATTGAAGGGTTTGTCTCGACATATTTCGGCTACACAGACGAAAGTTTGGCGTTGTTTGGTTTTGGAATTGATAGTTTTATTGAGGTAATTTCGGGAATCGGAATTGCTTCGATGATTATTCGGATTCAGCAAAACCCAAATAGTCGCCGCGATAATTTTGAACAAACTGCCTTAAAAATTACGGGTTTTGCGTTCTACGGATTAGTTGTAGGTCTTTTGCTCACAAGCATTTATAATATTTGGACAGGACACAAACCCGAAACAACATTTTGGGGAATTGTGATTTCTGCTGTCTCAATTGTGGCAATGTGGGCTTTGATTGTTGGTAAAATCAAGGTCGGGAAACAATTAAATTCTGACGCGATTCTGGCAGACGCAAACTGCACCAAAGTTTGCATTTATATGTCCATTATTTTGTTGATTAGTAGTCTGATTTACGCATTTACAAATTTTGCATATATTGACAGTATTGGCACTCTAGGGCTTGCTTATCTGTCTTTCAAAGAAGGCAAAGAGTGTTTTGAAAAAGCAAAGAGCAACAAGATTTGTTGCGAACACGATTAAAAAATATGAAAAAATATATCTTATTAACAATAGTTTTATTGAGTTTAAACATCGCGGTTTTTGCTCAAGCCAAAACTGAAAAATTGACGGGACAAGTTGTTTGTTCATCCTGCTGGTTTGAAGAAGAAGACCGCAATAAATCGCCATACGGAACGTCCGCCGATTTAGATTGTGCGGCGGATTGTTCCAAAAAAGGTTTGTCTCAATCGCTCGCGGTTAAGAATGAAAAAGGCGCATTTACGCTGTATCAATTGGAAAAAGGCGCGTTTGCAGTGAAGGCGAAAGACTTTCTCGAATTCGTGCCAAAAACCGTTGAAATTGAAGGAATTGTCCGCAAAACAAAGAGCAAAAATTTTATCAAAGTTAATGCGCTGAAAGTTATTAAATCAACCGAAGTTGCCGTAAATGCTGCACCTGTTGACGCAAAACTCGCGTTGAATGATCTTTCTGGCGTTCCCCAAGACTTGAAAACTTACAACGGACGTTTTGTGGTGGTCAATTTTTGGGCAACGTGGTGCGTGCCTTGCAAAGAAGAAATGCCCGATTTGGCGGCGATTCAAAACGAATATGCACCGCTCGGCGTGCAAGTAATCGGTGTGACAGCCGACGCGGAAAAAGATAAAGCCAAAGTTTTGAAATTTGTCCGCGAGATGAAAGTAAATTTTCCGATTTGGCTAGAATTGACCAATCCGCAAATGGAAAGTTTTGGCGTGGGCAAGGCTTTGCCTGCCACAGTTATCGTCAATCGTGAAGGCAAAATCATCTGGCGAAAAGTCGGTAAAATTGATGCGGTTGAACTTCGTAAAGAACTCGACAAATTGCTCAATGAAAAAGTTGCACATTCCAAAATGAAAGAGCGGGACAAGAAAAAAGATGTCACCTCGCTCGTGCCTGCCTGAGCCGTCTGACCGGGTGAAGGCTCGGCTGTCCGGGGGACGGCTACAAACGTAAAAAAATTTACTTGGGGTTTGCGGGTAATTCCGGGACAAGTTGAACGGGCGAAAGTTCGGACAACTTTGATGTATCGTCCGCATCCGCAAATCAGTATTGGGGTTGAATATAATCCGTACGTTGGCGAAGTTCGTCCGCTTTTGACGTTAATTCCGCTGAAAGAAACGGCGAATCGTCCGGCGATAATTTTCGGATTCAGTTCCGATAGAATCGGCACGCCAAGCGGAACTTCGTTTTATCTGACGGCAAGCAAAGATTTAACTAATTGGACGGGTTTGCCGATTGCTCCATATGGCGGAATTGTCTATGGAACTTACGAAAAAAAATGGCGAGCAATCGGCGGTTTAAATATCAGAATCCGCGATAATTTATCAACGCTAATTCAATTTGACGGAGTAAAAGTTCACCCGATGCTGACTTATAACTTTAATGAAACACACGGTTTAACCTTTCTGATGATTCGCGGAAAAAATCCGGGTTTTACCTACACATATTCGTTTTAAAAATCTAAAAAATCACTAATTTGACTATTTTGCTCAAACGACTTTTGCGTGATTTTGAGTAATTTCACGGAGTTGTGTCCTTTCCTGAGAATTTAATTGTGGCATTTTTAATGTTTAAAGGCTATGATTGTGAAAAAGTTTTGAACAACAGAAAAGGAGGCACTATGGCACTTTCGGAAATGGAAGAAAATGATATTAAAGTAATGGTTTTGTTGGAAATTGAAAATATGTTCACCTCAATCTCGTATAAATATAACATCAAAGAAAATCAGGAAATGATGCATTTTCTACTAGATATAGAGAGCAAAGTGAAACAATCCTTAGTTGATTATAAGGCTGGCGGAACCAGAGTTTCCGTATAATTTAGCTCCTTAAATGAGCGAGACTTTGCACCTTCCCAAGCTGGTTTTACACTTCACTCGTTTGCTTTAGGCTTTTGATGTGGCTCGAAGGGATCAACAATCTCAAGAAAATCTTTTGGGGGACCGAGAACCGCTTTATTAGACGGAGCAGGTTGAGTGGGACGTGCTTGACCCATTTTTATCTCACCTTTTTCCAGCGTCCCAACCACCAAAGACCCGATATAATCAGCACTATTGTAAGCCGCCTCAATACATTTCTCAATATTTTCTAAATCTTTAGCGTCAATAATGCCATTACTGGTGGCTTTGTAGAATTGCACTGTTACCCGAAGAGGATAACGGTCGTCGCGTTCGAGCTTGTGACCTCCCAGTTCTAAGTGTTCGCCTTCATCCTCACCGTGTCCGATGACGGCATCTTCCATATCGCTGACACTTTCTCTACTGCTTCCAAAACTAGCGGATTCAGCCATCGGCATCGACATCATCGGCATCGAGTATGAACCAGTATTATAACTCACATACTCAGGTTCTTTATGTTTTAGCGGGACTTGAGCCAGCATTACCATATTGACATCTTGAGCAACTGTTACTTGAGCGCGAGCCTCTTCGAGCAAAATTCCTTCTTGCTTGGCTATTTCTTGAGCTTGATTTTCTTTATAATCACTGAGCCGCTCTCCAGTTAAAGAAGTTTTCTGTCCATTATTGTTGAAATAAATATTTTGTCCCCAACTCGCTTTGTCAGTCGTGTTATCAATTATTGTGGCACTACTTCCTTCGGTTGAAATCAAAATAGCCAAAACCGCCGGACTATCACTACGCGATTGATAATTATAAAGCACCGGATTAAAACTGCATTTACCTTGCTGAAGAATCGGTAAAAAACAGGCTTGGGCACTGACTAAAACGTGAGTATCTTGTTCGCTGACTAATGGCTGATTCTCTTGATTAAATTTCCTAGGGTAGCTGATGTATTTGGCTAAATTCGTTAAATACTCTCGAAGAGTGACAATTTGCAGTTCATTATCTTTTTCGTTGCCAACCTTCATTTTGATAAGTTCGAGAGGGACATCGCCCGTTTTATCGGTAAAATTAGGATAGCGAATAACAGGGAGGAGTTCTTTGCGCTGAGGAGAATCGGGATAACGGACTTGAAGCGTCATATCGCTGATATTTGGTCCCCAAGCCGAACCCGAAGTGCGGGCTGTATCTTCCCACATCACATTAACGACATTTAATCCTAGATTTCTGACCCGATTGCAAAATTCGGTATTGGTCGTCATACTCACAACTCGATTCATTGCATTATGAAATTCAGTAATTTGGGTAGTTGTTAGCTCAGGTAATTTTTCGCGTTGACTATCACTCATCCCCAACAGACTTTTAATCTTATCCAACATTTTATTTTCCTCCCTGTTTTTTAAAATTAGATTGCCACGTTCCAACCAAAAATCAAAGCCTCAAGATAAAATTTTCTGCCTTATCATCTCATTAACAATCGTTACTACCCTTTGGTGAAAAGAAAAAAAGACAGCCATTTTCGACTGGCTTTTCTGTTTTTCAAATACACGCCAGCCCTTCAAAAAAAAAGCGAAATCCAGATAAATGGAATTAGTCTAAAATATTGAACAGGTTAGACTTAGACGATTTGACTGCACTTTCAAATGATGTTAGTTTTCTTTTATAACCACCCAAAACCACATAGGAGTATTTAAGATTATGAAGTGCGCCCCCTTGAGTCGCAAAGACAATATCGTTATTCAAGAAGTTGATGACGAGATTCTGATTTATGATTTAATAAAAAATAAAGCGTTTTGCCTGAATAAAACTTCGGCAATGGTTTGGCAAGAATGCGATGGCACAAAAACAGTTGATGAGATCAGTCGTGCGGTTAGCAAAAAGGCAGGGGAACCTGTTAGCGAAGACATTGTTTGGTTAGCACTGAGCCAATTCAAATCGGATAAACTGCTCGAAAAAAACAATTCTTTGACAACCCCTTTTGACGGTCTCACTCGACGGGAAGTAGTAAAACGCATCGGGTTTGCCACAACTGTGGCATTGCCCATGATTGCTGGTGTTGTCGCCCCATCGGCTGTCAACGCCCAATCAGTGGCTGCGGTAACTTGTGGTTGTCCTGCTCCATCAACACAGCGGGCACGCACTGGCGGCTGCTCTTGTAATGCAAACAGCGATTGTTGCACTAATTCTTGTTCCTTTGCTATCCCTAATGTATTCGGACTTTGTACCGCCGGAACTGCATCAGGTGCCACTCCGTGCTGTTCTGCAGTAGCTTGTGCACCGTTTGGCGCAATGAATGGAATCGTTCAGCCCGGCTGTAGGTGCGCCTTTGTC
The DNA here is from genome assembly GCA_963779235.1 of Pyrinomonadaceae bacterium. GTDB lineage: Bacteria > Acidobacteriota > Blastocatellia > Pyrinomonadales > Pyrinomonadaceae > JAIBCC01. The sequence continues at coordinate 146,008 of CAVZXI010000032.1, read as the reverse complement.
GAGGATTGCATAAGCGGTGTTTGTGGGGGTGCTGGTGCTACCCCAGTTTGCGGTGCATAATTTAAACCTAACGAAAAAGACAGCCTTAATTGACTGTCTTTTCCTCTATGCCCTCGGTAGGATTTGAACCTACAACCAACGGATTATGAGTCCGCTGCTCTAACCGTTGAGCTACAAGGGCGTTGAGCCTTTCTAGTTTAGTAAAAAGTTTTTCGTCTCGCAAATGGCTGAAACTCAATTTTTCTTAATCATCAATTCAGCGAGTTCGTAAAAGGCTTGTTCGACTCTTTCGCCTGTCTTGGCACTTGTCCGTAAAACTCTCCAACCGTGATTTTTTTGCATTTCTTCAATTTCTTCTTCAGTGATAGCAAATTCATCGGTCAAATCATCTTTATTGAAAAGCACATAAAACGGCAAACTTCCAACTTCGCGCTCGACCATTTGTTGAATCGAAAAAGCCGTCACCAGAGTTTCGTGACGGGTTAAATCAATCACCACAAAAAAACCTGATGCGCCACGCAAAAATGATGACCGGATTTTGTGAACGTGGTCTTCGCCCTGCAAATCCCACAGTAGCAAGGTAACATCTTCGCCATAGACGGAAAAGGTTTTTTTATCAATCTTGACCCCGATGGTCGAATGATATTTTTCGGAATAGATGCTTTTGACAAAGCGTTGAATGAGGCTGGTTTTACCAACCCCTGACGCACCAAGCATACATATTTTCTTTTGAATCATTGCTTTTCGAGAATAACTTTGAAATCTACTTTACAACTCGAATCTTTACTCGTGCCGATTCCAATCGGTTTAATTGATTGATTTACAACTTTTAGTTTAGCGGATTTATTCAATTCTGCAACTACTTTTTCGGCACGTTGACTACTAATTTCGGTATTAAATTCCGGCGTTCCCGTCAAATCAGCCTGTCCGCGAACTTCCAACTGCCAATTTTTAGCTGAATCAGTCAACATTTCCAAATCTTTAGTAACTTCGACAAGTTTTGCATTTTGTCCTTCAGCAAAATCAGTTGTGTTGCAATTGAAAAAAACATTTTGGGCTTCGATTTTCGACTCCAAAGCCTCCGGCGAAAGCCTAAATTCTTTCACCCCGGCAAGCCCAACCGACATTTTTTTTGCTTCACTAAACCATTCATTTGTAACTTTTCCGTTTGCCGTTAAAACTCCGTTTTCAAAGCTAAAATTAACGCCTTCGGGTGGCTGCAAAACTTTATTTGCCCTCGTCAGAATCATCTGCGGACTCAAATCCTGATAAGGTTTCCAATCGGATTCAACCGAATTTTTGTCGAGATTATATTCACCCAAAAGTTCTTCGGGATGAGCCGCCAAAGGATCGCACAAACCGCTAATCGAATCTCGCCACCAGCCTAAATCGGATTCGGTTACGGCAATTCCCGGCTCTGATTTCAAACGATTCAGATAATTCGTCCAACGCCAATAATCCCGAATGTAGATGAATCCGAAAGTTAGGAGCAAAATTCCGGCAAGACCTGCCAAAATCCTTGCCGGAGTAAATAATTTCCTTTGTTTTTCCTCACCTCTGTTTAATTGAAATTGCAAACAATTGTCCAACATCGGTCGGCTCTTTTCAAATTTTGTTGTGTCACCATCAAAGTTATCAAATTCTTCGCGTTGGACAAATTGAATCGCTTCAATCGCTTCTTTGAAAATTTCGCGCAAAGTTAGCGGCGGATTTCCACGAATCACTCCTGCCAGAATTGCATCAGGGCTTCGCTCCAGCCACACCGAAAGATCGTTTAAATTCAGCGAATCAAGCGTTGCATTTTCCGACTCTTTAAATGAATCGTGAGCAAAATCCTGAATCGCAGTCAGCATCGCCGAAACCATATCCGCATCTTCGGAAACATTTTTCTGCACCGAAGCGTGTTGGAGCAAACCGCCCGTTTCCCGATGAATCAAAAAAACTTCTTCCACCCGATAAACCAAAGAATTGAGCATCACCACTTCGGCAAAAGGTTTGCCCGTCTGCCACGCTTCAAATCGCCAGCGCAAGCCTTTCGGCGAAACGCTGTTTTCGAGCGTCTGATTCAAAGATTGAACCATTTGGCTCAAGGCTTCGACAATGGCTTTACGAATCGCGGGACCAATCGCCGGAAATAAGGCTTCGGCTAAAATGTCGGGATTTTGTTGAACGGATTGTCGGATATTTTCTTCGACCAACGGCAGAGTGGCTTCGGCTAATTGATTGTCTTTTTGATTGCTTTGGGTAATGGCAGAAGGCAAAACTTCGCTCACTTCATCCGATTGAATCAGCAAACGTCGAAGTTCGGCTATCTCGTTTTGTGCGTTTTCGGATGGAGAATTTTCGGATATTTCACGGTCAGACGTGGAAACTTTTTCATTCTCCATTTTTACCGCTTTCAATGCCATTTTCTTTTTGTCTCAAGTCTTGAGTAGAGCAATTTTTAAGTTTTCAAGCGTTTCGAGTTGCGTCTTCAGATGCTTTCAAGCCGGGCGAGAAGCGCGTCAACGCGCCACTCGAAACGCGGATTTCCAGACTCACGACTCAATCTGTCGGGAGTTTAAAATCATTGGTCAAACGCATCGCCATTTCGTTAAAAATATCGGCAATCGCGGTGCGGTCAGCTTTATCTTCACGAATTTCAGAAGATTCTCTTTCAAGCGTGGCGATGGCTTCGTTGTGACGTTTTTGAATTTCATCGGTCAGATTCTTTGATTGTGTCAGCATTTGTTGGCGCAAATCGCTTTCACTTTTGGCGGATTGTTCATTGATTTGCATCACTTTTTTATCCAAATTATGCGAAAGTTCTTTTAATTCGCCGGAAAGTTCTTTGGTCGCGTCAGCCCGTGCATTTTGTTCGCTGGCTAAACGGTCAGTCAGCGATTTAACTTCACTTTTGATAAAATCCTCCAACGCATCCAGCCGTTTGCGGGTATCGTCGCGCATTTCGTTGACATCTTTTATCAAACGCTCTTCGAGCCGTGAAAAACGACGGTCAAAATCTCGCGCCTGTGAGCCAAAAAGAATGTCACGAATTTTATCAATATTACCTTCTTCCTGAACTTCGGAAGGGGCGTTTTTCTTTGTTTCAGCTTTCATTTTTATCTCCAAATCCAGTTAAATGTGAAACCTTTGCTTTGAGTTCGTTAAACTCTTGCAAAATCGTAAAAATCATCTTTTCAATACTTATCCAATCATCTTTTTCGACCTTTTCCTCAAGGTCTCCAAATTTCTGAAATAAATTTATGATTCCAATATTACCACTACTTCCTTTCAAAGAGTGCGCTTTATTTTTAACTAATTCACGATTTCGTTCCAAAAAAGCATTTTTTAGCTCAACCAATTGGGTTTCAGAATGCTTTAAGTAAATTGCCAACATCTCTTGGGCAAAATTTTTCTCTCCGCGAGATTCTATTTCCAAAAAGTTTTTTAATATCTTGGCATCAAGAATTTCTGTAAGAGGATGTTGAATGAAATTTGCTTCTGCGTCAAGCCTTTTGAGTGAAATCTCCAGTTGCAAATGCCGGCTAAGGGTTTCTGCTAAATCCTCAATTGTCATCGGTTTGGCTAAATAATCATCCATTCCGGCGGCTAAACATTTTTCGTGTTCGTCTGCCGTGACGCTCGCAGTCATCGCAATAATTTTCACATTTCTAGCACTGCCATTGAGTTGACGAATTTGACGAGTTGCTTCAAAACCATCCATCTCCGGCATTCGGCAATCCATCAAAATTAAGTCATATTTTTTACTTTTCACCGATTTCAGAGCCTCCAAACCGTTTTGGGCAACATCCGCGATAATTCCGAGTTGGCGTAATCTGCCCAAAGCAACTTCTTGATTGATTTGATTATCTTCGACCACTAAAATCTTCGGTGTTTTTTCTTGATACTTGTTGAAAATATTCGTTTTAACTAACTCAGGCTCTTTTTCAACTGATAATTGCCGACTGAATTTCGCCGTGAACCAAAAAGTTGTGCCCTTTCCGACTTCGCTTTCAACTCCGATTTCGCCACCCATCATGTTTACCAATTGTTTAGAAATGGCTAATCCCAAACCCGTTCCACCAAAATAACGAGTGGTCGAAACATCGCCTTGCATAAAGGGTTCAAAGATTATTTCCAGTTTATCTTTTTCGATGCCGATGCCAGTATCGGTTATTTCAAAACGCAAAACGTCTTCAGCTTTCGATTCGATTTTGATAAAAACTTCTCCGTCCGATGTAAATTTGACGGCGTTACTGACAAGATTATTCAAAATTTGGCGCAACCGTCCGGCATCGCCTTGGAGCATTGTAACCACATCTTTTTCAATCTCAAATTTTAACTGAATTCTTTTCTTAACCGCTTCGGGTGCAAAGAGTTGAAGAGTGTCGGCAATGATTTTCCGAAGGTCAAAACCTATCGTTTCAAGTTCGAGTTTGTTTGCTTCAATCTTTGAAAAATCTAAAATGTCGTTGACTATTTCGAGCAAAAGATTGGCACTCGTCTTGAGCGTTTCAACATAATTCGTTTGTTCATTTGAAAGCGAAGTTGAAGCAAGTAATTCCGTAATCCCGATAATTCCATTGAGCGGGGTGCGAATTTCGTGGCTCATATTGGCAAGAAAATTTGCTTTGGCGCGGGTGGCTTCGAGGGCAGATTTGCGGGCTTGGTCAACCGCATTTTCGAGGTCTCGACGCTCGGAAATATCTTGAAAAGTGACGACAGCCGCCACAATTTCACCATTTTCCCGGAGCGGGACGCAGATGTATTCGACCAAAAAACTCGTTCCGTCTCGACGATAAAAAGTTTCGGTATTGACGTGGCTCATCTCGCCTTCAATCAGCGCAAATTGTATCGGAAAAAGATAAACTTCATCTTCGGCTGGCTCAAAAATTGGCTCTTTGCTAAAGATAATTTCATATCTTTGCCCAATTAAATCCTGACCTTCCCACCCCAACATTTTAACTGCCGATGGATTGGCAAAAGAGATTTTATTTTCTAAATCAATTACACAAATCCCTTCTGCTACCGATTGCAAAATCATTTGGTTGCGGATAATTTGGCTTTGCGATGTCTGTTGATTATTTTCCATAAAGAAGTGATGATGAAATTATAGATGGATTAAACGGAAAAAGGCGAGACAAATTGCCTCGCCCTAAAATTTGCTCAGTCCCAAAGGGTCCTTTTAAGACTGAGCTTGCACTTGATGGGCTACCCCCGTCCCCACCTCGTGCATCTCTTCAAAAGACAGGTCTTTTCAACCTGCATTTATAGTTTGATTGGCTTCCCCCGATTCCAGTCAAACCATAAATCTTTTAAATCTGATTTTATTAAACTTTCGGTGAGAATGCTTCTGAATCAAAATCCCCTGCCCCCGTAGGTTCTTTTAGCTAGAAGCATTCTCAGCCTGTTTCTATCTAATACAATCCGCGTGCCAAAGTCTTACGATTTTTAAAATAAACTGTAATGTATTGTTAATCAAACACTTAGTTCACAGACCCAATTAAGAATAAAAATCTCTAGTCTTCAATGCCTGACAAAATGTCAGGCTATTTTTTCAGCCATCGGATAAAATGTCAGGCTTCAAGATTCAGTTCTTTTAGTTTTCGATAGAGGGTGCGGGAGGTGATGCCGAGAATTGAAGCGGCTTTTTCGCGTTTGCCGCCAACTTCGGATAAAACATACAAAATATGTTGTCGCTCAATTTCTGAAAGAGGCGATAAAGTAACTGGGATTGAGGTTTTAGGCTGAGAATCAAACTTTGCGGAATTATCCAAACCGTGAATTTCACCCACTAAATCATTGGGCGAAAGGACTACGGCACGCTCCAAAGTGTTTCTTAATTCGCGGATATTGCCTTGCCATTGATGATTCAAAAGTGAGCGTCTCGCATTTTCGGAAAGGCTTACGTTCGGGCGTTTAAATCTGAGGCGAAGTTTTTCTAAAAAATATTCGAGCAATTCGGGAATATCCTCTCGTCTTTCGCGCAAAGGCGGCAGATGAAACGAGATAACATTGAGGCGATAATACAAATCGGCGCGAAACTTCCCTTCTTTGACATCTTCTTCCAATGGGCGATTGGTGGCGGCAATGACTCGGACATCTGTTTTTCGGTCACGGGTTGCCCCAACTCGCCGATATGCCCCGTTTTCGAGAAAATGAAGGAGCTTGACCTGCATTGCCAAAGGCATTTCGCCGATTTCGTCTAAAAAAAGAGTTGAGCCATCTGCCGATTCGATGAGTCCGATTTTTTGCGCGGTAGCACCCGTAAATGAACCTTTTTCGTGTCCGAAAAATTCGGATTCAAACAGGTTTTCGGGTAATGCGCCACAATTGACCGAGATGAACGGCAAATCTGCCCGTTCGCTATTTGAATGAATCCAGCGAGCTAAAACATCTTTCCCCGTCCCTGATTCACCCGTTATCAAAAGCGTAGTATCGGTTTGGGCAACGATTGCCGCTTGCGAAAAAATCTTTTGCATCTGCGGACTTTGATGGACGGGTTCGGTGGTCGAACTTTTATTTTGTGAGCGAACTGCCGCCCGAAGTCTCTGATTCTGTTTGACTAAGCGGTGTTTTTCGGCTGCCTTGCGAATGATGGCTTCGATTAGTTCGGGCGCGGCAGGTTTGGTGATGTAATCGAAAGCCCCACGCCGCATTGCTTCAATCCCCGTCTGCAAACTGCTGTCCGCCGTCAGCATCACGGTTTCGGGCGCATCTTCGATTTGGCGAACGGTCGAAAGAATCTCAAGCCCCGAAACTTCAGGCAAATTCACATCGAGCAAAACGACATCAAAATCTTCCTCGCTGAGAGCATTGAGGGCTTCTTGCCCATCCGCTACGGTTGAAACTTCAAAATCATTGGCGAAAAGTTGGTGCGGCAAAAGTTTTCGCAAAATCGGATCATCGTCTGCCAGTAAAACTTTTATTATTTGCTTCATTTTTGATTCGACAAAATTTCCTCAATTTGGTCAATATGTCTGAATTCGTGTCCGCCAATCAGCGCGAGCCATTCAGTGGCACTCAAATCGCCGAAAAAAGGATGAGGAAATTTATGTTTTTGGGTATTGACAGTTTCTAACCCTGTCCGAATTTGTTTGAGAATCTCAGCATTTTCATCCATTTTAGCCAGAGATTCAGTAATCGAAAGTTTGCCCGTCGGCATAACTCTTTCGGGGGCTTGGGCTTTGCGAGTACGGCGGTCGGCAATTGAATTGGCTTTGGCTAAAAATTCGTGGGAAATATGCGCTTTGCCGTCATTCGATAGATTTTCTTCGGTTGATTTTTGCAAAAGTCGGCTGGAAATTGTCGCCATTCCGTTTTCGACAATTGAAAGATGTTCGACAATTTCACCAATCGTCCAAACATTTTCATCAGCGCGAAAATTGAGTTGTTCATCGCTCAAATCAGCGATAGTCGTTTTTAACTTTTCACGAATTTTAGCATTTCCTTCGTAAATTTCGGCGATAGTTTGATAGTTCATAAATCTCCTTTTTAATTGATTCATTGGTTCATTGATTCATTTGGTCATTGTTTTTGTTTCCCAATGATTAAATGATTCAATGATTCAATGATTCAATTAACTAATTCAGTTTTACTGCCTGCGGACTCAACAACAAACGATGCCAGCGCAAATGATTTCGGGCATTGTGAACCGAATCCGCGCCGGAAAATTCCTTGATAAACCCCGTCTGCAAATAAAGAATTTTATCATCCGCCCATTCGAGTTGAATGATTGGATTAAACGAAAGCAACTCGCGTTCATTTGGCAAAGTGTTGACATCGGTTGGCGTGGCAACATTCGCCGTATTCGCCGTATTATTGGCATTGGAATTCGGCTTGGCGTTGGCATTTGAATTGACATTGGCATTGCTCAACTCTTTGCGATTTTGCTCATCGTCATAATTTTTAGCCGCCATCAGCATTTGATTTCTGAGAGGGATCGCGGCTTGAGTCGGCGTATTTCCAATCGCATCGTAAATTCTGATTTCCTTGTCAAAAGCAAACGCAACTTTGGCTGAATCCGGCGACCAGACGGGGCGCACCGCCGTTATGTTATCGTCCAAAAGTCTGATTCTACCCGTTTTTTCCACCAAACGAGGTCTGCCAATCGGGACAAACATTTCCTTCTTTTGTTCGGCTTGATATTGCAAATATTGCCATTCTTTCCAAGTTGCCGCCAACGCCGCCAACGCCGAACTATCCGGCGACCAAACGAAGTAGAAATAAATCAATCCTTCATTTTGGGTGAGCGGTTTCAAACTTCCGCCATTTGCGTCACAGGTGTAAATTTGTTCGGTGCGAAAGGTCAAAACCTGTTTGGTCGGCTCGATTGGAGTGGCAACATTCTGATTGATATTTGATTCGGAATTGACGTTTGAATTCGCGTCAACATTCGAGTTTGAATCCTCCAAACTCGGTGGAATCGGCGCATCAGGGGTAGGCGTGGGAATCGGAACAGTTTGCCCTAACCGAACCGTCCCGACAAATGCCACATTGTTGTTATCCGGCGACCAAACAATCGTATCGGGATAAAAAACTGCCAAACCATTGGGCGTAATTTTGTTTATCAATTTGCCTTCTGCCGAATACATATCCAGCCGATAGGTTGCCGCCAAATCCCCCAACTTTTGATAAACCACCAAAAATCTCTTTTTATCGGGCGAAGGGATGGTTCGCTCCAAAGTTTCTTCGGGGCGATTTTGGTCAAAATCCGTTTGAATCACCGCATTTTTTTCTTCGGTTTGCGTCTGTGCAGGATTGGCAGGCGGGGCGGGAACGTCATTTTCAAAGCGGAAATTGAGACGCAACGCCGGAACATCGCGCAAAGAGGCAGGTGTCACCGTCTCCTTTTCAAAAATATTTTTCTGACAGGATGCGAGACTCCCCAAAAGTAATACAATTGAGAGAATTATTCCAAACTTTTTCACCTTTTCCCTTTTTCCCTTTTTCACTTTCCCTACTTCAAATCAGATCCCATATAGCCGAGATACAAGGCTTTTTGCTCATCGCTCGGATTCGCCATCGGCACAATTCTATAATTTGCCGAGCCTTTTCCGCCAAGCGTAATTTCGATTTCTTTCAGTTCTTCAAACCGAAAAATGGTCAATTTAACCTTATCCCCTGCTTTCTTTTCAGCCACATAATCCGTTAAAAACTTCAGGTTAGCCCGATAGCCGTCAATCGCTACAATTTGGTCATTAAAATTTAAGCCTTGCTCAAAAGCAGGTGTCTCGGCGGGCGTGGCAGCGACAGTTAATCTATCACCCGTTTCTCTCAAAGTTGCGCCGAGATAGGCTTGTTCGCGCGATTTGCTGACCGAAAGTTGCAAGCCGAAACCGTTCAAAATTGAATTGTAATCAATCTCATCGCGTCCGCGCACATAACGCTTCGAAAAAATCGTCCAAACTCTTGCCTGCCATCATTTCCGAAACTTTTTGATAATCTGTCGGGCGTGTAATTTTTGCCTTTTTTGTAATGTTCGGTGTAAAGATAACGCAAAACATCATCCAGCGATTTTGCGCCTTTGGAGGCAGCTGCGAATCTTCAACATCAAGCAAAAAATTGACGATTTCGCCCTTATCGTAATACGAAATTTGGTTATTTACCGAGTTTTCGTCTTGCCGATAATATTTAATCCAAGCGTCCCAACTCGCTTCTTCAACGCTCGTCTGAAATCTGCCCGGACGCTCTTGCAGGGCTTGAATTTGCGACCGGCTTTGCCGGAAAGAAAATCGTCGATCAGACATCAATCCGGCGCGTTGCACCAAAACGCCTTCGTAATAAGCCGTGCCGCCTTCCGCCACCCACAGCAATTTGGTGTAATTTTCATCTTCATAATTAAACGGACCTAAAGCATCGGGCTTAATCCGTTTGACGTTCCACAGATGAAAATATTCGTGCGAAACGAGCGTTAAAAAATCGATGTAGCGACCACCTTGAAAACCGAATTTGTTCCATTGCAAAGCGGTTGAATTCAAATGCTCCAGACCGCCGCCGCCGCGAGTGTTGAGGATAAAAAGATAATCTTTGTAAGGCAATTCGCCAAACATTTTGTAGCCTTCCTCAACAATTTTGGCAGTATCTTTGGCAATTTGATCGATGTCATAATTGCCCTCGCCCGTAATCACAAAACGATGCGGTTTGCCCTGCACTTCAAACGTGATTTCTTTAAAATTCGAAACTTCAAACGGCGAATCGTAAAACACATCATAACTTTCGGCTTGGAAAGTGTTTTCGCCTAATTTTCGGCAAACCCGTCGCAACTTTCCAATTGCCGTAAGGATTGACTTTGATGGTTGAAGAAATATTCAAATGACCTTTCGGAAACATCAACAAAGCGCGCCGGAGTAAAAAAGGCGTGTTCGTCATTAAGTTCATTAGTGCGAACAGTTAGCTCATTGGCATAAACCTGATATAAAACAACAAATTCAGATAAACCTTTCGTTTCAATCTGCCAATTATTTTTATTGATTTTTGACCAATTCAAGAGCATTTCCGCTGACATCTTTTGCCGCAAAATCCTGAACGTGGCGCGCATATTCACGCACTAGATAACTGCCGGGAGTCCAAACGGGCATTGCAATTTCGCTTTTTTCCGGCATTTTGGCTTGCATTTGACGCGCATTTCAACTTCGAGAAAGTGCGTCCAAGGCTTCGACATTGAAACCGCATAACTCACTTCCGGCGGAACAGGTTTCGCTTCTTCTACAACAGCGGGCGTTTTGGCTTTGCCTTTCGGCTTTTTGGGTTGGGCTTTAGTTTCTTGATACATAAAAATTATCGCAACGAGTAAAATTATTATCGCTTTTAAGTTTGGATTCAGTCGCATTGTTTTGGCAAACTCCGTTAAGATGTTATTTTGTCTTGAGATATATTACAACGAAACTATTATTTGCTAAAATTGAGTTATGGGATTACCGAAATTTAAAACAAAAATTAGTGTTGAAGATTATTTGGAAAGCGAAAAAATAAGTCCGGTTCGACGCGAATACTTTGAATGGTGAAGTTTATGCAATGGCTGGCGCGAGTGATAATCACGCTAGAATATTAGGAAAATTGTATGATTGCCTTAACACTTCATTTGCGTAATTCAACTTGTGAGCCTTTTTCAAATGACATTAAAGTTCGCGTAACGCCAACAGTTTATTATTATCCTGACATTTTAGTTTCGTGCGAAGAAAATCCTGAAAACCCATATTTTCGCAACAATCCGATTTTGATTATTGAAATCGTTTCGAAATCAACCGAACGGATTGACCGACGGAAAAAGTTCTTTGCCTACCAACAAATTCCAAGCCTCCAAGAATATGTCGTAGTTGACCAATATCGAATGGAAGTCCAAGTCCATCGCCGACAATCAAATGGCGGCTGGATAACTTATTTTTTTAACGAAAGTGATGATATTGTTGAATTTACCTCAGTTGATTTGACTATTCCTATTGCCCGAAATTTATCGCCGTGTGACCTTTGAAACAAATGCAAACCGAGACGAATATTAACGAAAAGTTTTTTACCAAACCGCTTCTTAATCATTTTTTTGACGATTTTTATTGACCTTTTAGGCTTTGGGATTGTCATTCCGCTTTTGACCTTTTATGCCGAAGAATTTCACGCAACGCCGCTTGATATTGGTTTGCTGGTTGCTTCGTATTCGTTGATGCAATTTCTTTTTGCGCCGATTTTGGGGAGCGTGGTCGGATAAATATCGGTCGCCGTCCGATTTTATTTTTCAGCATTATCGGTGCGGGCATTGGCTACTTGATGATTGGTTTTGCGGGCGCATTGTGGATGATTTATGCCGGACGAATTTTGGGCGGAATCACGGGCGCAAACCTTTCGACCGCACAGGCTTATATCGCGGATGTGACCACGCGGGAAAATCGCGCCAAAGGAATGGGGCTTTTCGGAATGGCGTTTGGCTTGGGCTTTATGTTTGGTCCGGCGTTGGCAGGAGTTTTGAGTCAATACGGGCATCGACGTTCCGTTTGTTTTTGCGGCGGGTTTGAGTTTTTTCAACGCCATTTTGCTATTTTTTCTCCTCCCTGAATCACGAAAATTTACCGCAACCCGCAGTTGAACGCAAAAATCGTTTTACCGAATTATTCGATTCGCTCAAAGATTCGCGTTTTACCATTCTGACGATTGAATATTTTTTGCTGGTCACCGCTTTTTCGATGATGACCACCGCTTTTGCCTATTTTACACAACATAATTTCGGCTATGATGCGGCGCAAACGGGCTATATTTTGTTTTTTGTCGGAGCGATCGCGGTTATTATGCAAGGCGGATTTTTCGGACCGCTTTCCAAAAAATTCGGCGAAGCAAATTTGGCAATTTTCGGTTGTTTTATGCTGACTTTAACTTTTATCATCGTCCCGTTTATCACCAAAGATTACGGCGGATTGATTGGATTATTGCTTGGCTCGGCATGTTTTGCGATTGGAAATTCGTTAGCTTCGCCTTCGATTACAAGTTTGGCATCAAAAAACGCGAGCGAATTCGAACAAGGAAAAGCTTTGGGAGTTATGCAATCAGGCGCGAGTCTGGCACGAGTCATCGGACCACTTTTATGTGGTTTTTTGCTCAACAACGCATTGAATCAAGTGGATGATTCTACCCTCAAACGAAATTATTGGGTGGCGGCGGCGATTATGTTTGTCTCGCTTTTGGTTGCCATTTATTATTTCATTAAACAAAGGAAAGAATTGGTATGAAAAGAGTTATCGGATTAGGCGGGGTTTTCGTGAAAGCCAAAAACCCCAAAGAATTAGCCGCTTGGTATGAAAAACATTTGGGTTTAAATTTCGGCGGAAACGTCTATACAGATTTTCCCTCGACGGGAAAAGGCTTCAATGTGCTGTCGTTTTTTGGCGAAGACACGAAATATCTTGAGCCATCGGAATCGCCTTTTATGTTCAACTTTCGGGTGGAAGATTTGGAAGGATTATTGGAAATTTTGCAAAGCGGAAGGCGTTCACGTTTTTGACGAAATTGAAGAGAGTGAATTTGGCAAATTCGGTTGGATTTTAGACCTTGAAGGCAACAAAATCGAACTCTGGCAACCGCCGGATTAGAGTAGTTTAATTCTTTTCCAAAATGTGTAAATACTCAACTGTTTCGCTGGCTTTGTGATTGCGATTTTCGGTTTTGAATCGTTGATATTCGATGGTCAAATCTTAGTTATTTCAACTCTTTAATTTTACAACTCATTCCTGTAAATTTGAAATTATATTTAATTGATTCCACACAAGCCTTAATAAATTCACCTTCTCTGTCAAGATGATTAATTTGCCAATTTGGATAACCATTCCAATCATATGTATCGCCCCATTTATCTGCATTGGTATTTGCTTTTACTGTATCAATTGTAATTGTGATTTCAAATTTCCTCGTAATTTTCATAGCAAAATCTCCTAAGCCATGTGTTTACCATGTTTATGAATATAGGTCAATGCTAATAAAATTAAAAATTTGGGTAATAATATACTTGACTCAACTTTTTGGAAAAATCTACATGTGTTTGAAAGCTTTTGTTGATGCCGAGTTATCAATTTGATTCCGAAAATACTCCATCATTTCCAAAACTTTTTCATGGATTTCAAGATAATCCGAATCTGATATGAGCATATAATTGCCATGTGCTATTCTATTTCGTTTATCTAAGAGTTTGTCATCTAATAACACAGATTTTGCTTCAAAAAAAGAATAGTCCAGTCCTAAAGATAACATGATATTTTGGAAAACCTTTGAACTTAAGTTGAACTCTGTCCAAATCATATTCTTATACGGAATATTGCTTGATTTTGATAGCTCATTTAAGAAAAAATCGACTATTTTTAGTTGAGATGTTATTTTGTTGCTCTCCCCTAAATCGTTAATTTTACCCCTAGCGCACATTGCTATGAAATTAGGCGCAAGTTGTTCATGTGGTAATTTTTGCATGGAAACATAGTTCAAATAATATTCTCCACATTGTTTTACAAATCCTTCCCAATGAGCATATAACAGCATGATTCCAGCCCTAACTAAAGCATGGTGTTTGGAGTCGGCAAAAGTTTTGGTTTGGACTAAGGATTTAAAGTCTGCAAGTTCCTTTTTTCGCCATGCTATTTCACTGGTAAGTAAATCGAATAATTGCTCATGAGTTCTAATCTTCATGGTTTGAATATCTTTCTACCTAATGGAACAATTTTGGGTAGCCTAAGTGCCGCAGTAATCCCAGAACCAGAGTATTTATTGTAAGTTTCGTTACTCCATATACTTTTTACAAGTTCTTCAATATTAATTTGCGCTTGCTCTAACTTGCGATAATTAAAACCAATACCAAGTGCAATAGTTTCAAATGGTGAAACTAAAAATCCACCTGAAAATTTAGCCTCTGCAGGTTTATATTTGCGGAAGCTATTGTCATCCGTAAATTGTTGGAGAACACGAAAAGTAGTCTTAAAGGCTTGCTCTTCTTCCTGAAAGTCAAATTTTGGGTTATTCGCAATATCAACCATGCTATCAGTCATAAAGTTGCCAACGTCTTTAACTTTTTTAAGACCATCTTCCGATAGTGTTCTAAAAACAATAAATCGTAAAACTAATTCCAAATCGTATTGTTCCTCTATGGCTTTGTCAGTCAGGGCGATACAATCCCGAAAAGGTTCGTATTGGCTAAGTTCGCGCATCCACTCATACAACTTTTTGTTATACATGACCATGATACAATTTCTGATTTCTTGGGGCTTGGCAATTGAGCCACCTGTATTCAATCTTTGAAATAGTTCATATTTAGCAAGTTCAGGGCTTTCTTTTTCAATTATTGTTACAGCAAGCGCAGCTCGTTTAATGTATAATCGTTGTGCTACCGTGAAGTAATTTTCATCATCATCCGAAGCGTTATCTTTCGTTTGCCATTTCTTTCCTTCTAAAGAGGGCAAATACTTTGTGCCTTCAAGAACTAGAGGCGGAAGTAACTTCCCTTCGTCGCCTACTAATATTCCCGCAAATTCAAATATAGTAGATAGTCTTTGCAATCCGTCGACAACGTCCCAAACACCATCTCCGCGTTGAGAAACGAAAACAGGCGGAATAGGAATACCGAGTAAAATTGATTCAATAAGTCTAGTTTTTTGACTCGGAGACCAACGGAAAAACCGTTGAAATTCTGGATGAATATCTACCTCTTCACCACTGTATAAGTTCATCCATTCGCCGATAGACAATTTAAGGTCACTTGTGCGAATATCCTTCCGCATTTTGTCAATTTCATCTTGAAGTGGCATTTTATTTTTCCTTTTGATTTTTTGGGATTTGAAAGTTCTAAACCATTCTAGCCGAATAGCCCCAAAATTGCATCATCATGAATTTAGTTGAGTCAAATATATTTTTTGCCATTATTTTTAATCAAAAACCGTCTCGCCTTTTTTTGTATAACGTCTGATTAATTCGATTCGGAATTTGCGGGACAAAATTTCCGTGATATATATTTTGGTGTTTTCCGCTCTTGTCGCGTTCTTTGATGAGCCACAAGGAATCTGTATTGATGCCGCAATCTTTCCAATGTTCGATGTCTAAGTCGTTATGTTTCATTGAGGTTTTACCGTCCGAGATTATAGCACGTCTTTTGGTTGGATAGTCAGCTAAACTTTTGCTATTCTCATTCGTATAAAAATTAGCTTTCCCCGCCAATTTTAGAAATAATTTTAGGAGACAATTTAATATGTGTCGTAGTATTTTGACTGGTCTTTTATTGTTTGCTTTGACGACCCCGATTTTTCCCGCGACTAATCATCAAGCAGACGAAAATACTTTTATGAACGATTTAAATGAAACAAATCCGCTAACTCCTGCTTGGACAGGCAATTATGGAGGCACCCCGCCTTTTGACAAGGTTAAGGTTGAATATTTTGAACCAGCACTGGAGGAAGCAATGGCTGAAAATTTGGCAGAAATTGACAAGATTGCTAATAACCAAGCCGCCCCGAATTTTGAGAATACAATTGTTGAAATGGAACGTGCCGGAGATAAACTCAATCGCGTGGCGATAATTTATTTCATTTGGCAAGGCAATATGAATAGCCCTGAGTTTGCCAAAGTTTCGCGCAAAATGGGACCCAAATTTGCCGAATTAGGCGACAAGATTGCTCAAAACGAAAAACTTTTCAAACGAATTGAAGCCGTTTATCAAAGCCGCAACAAAGCTAAATTAAACTCTGAACAAAAGCGTTTAGTTGAAGATTATTACAAAAATTTTGTTCGTGGCGGTGCGAAACTTGGGGCAAAAGAAAAGGTGCGAGTGGGCGAAATTAACCAAAGACTTGCCACGCTTTTTAATCAATTCAGCCAAAATTTATTAGCTGATGAAAGCAAATTTTTGGTGATAGAAAACGAAGCTGATTTGCAAGGTTTGCCGCAATCTTTGAAAGATGCCGCCGCCGCTCAAGCGACTGCCCGCAAAGCAAACGGCAAATGGATTATCGCCAACACTCGTTCATCGGTTGACCCGTTTTTGACCTATTCCGAAAGACGCGAGATGCGCGAAAAGGTTTGGAAAATGTTCATCAATCGCGGCGATAATGGCGATGCCAACGACAACAACGCCATCATTCCCGAAATTCTGCAATTGCGGGTAGAACGCGCAAAATTGCTCGGCTATTCGACTCACGCACATTTTCGTCTGGAAGTTGCGATGGCAAAAACGCCCGAAAACGCAATGAAATTGATGGAAGGAGTTTGGAAACCTGCGGTTGGACGAGTTAAAGAAGAAGTTGCCGATATGCAAGCCCTTGCCGATAAAGAGGGAGCGAAAATCACGATTGAGCCTTGGGATTATCGGTTTTATATGGAAAAAGTTCGCAAGGCAAAATATGATTTAGACCAAAACGAAGTCAAGCCGTATCTGCAACTCGACAAACTGCGTGAAGGAATGTTTTATGTCGCCGGTGAACTTTTTAATTTCAGTTTTACGCCCGTCAGCGGTGTTCCCGTTTATCACCCGGACATCAAGGTTTGGGAGGTAAAAAATCGTAAAACAGGCAAACACATCGGGCTTTGGTATTTTGATCCTTACGCCCGCGAAGGCAAGCGTTCGGGCGCGTGGATGAATGCCTATCGCAGTCAAGACAAACTTGACGGAGAAACAACCACCATCGTTTCCAACAACTCAAACTTTGTCAAAGGAAAGGAAGGCGAACCCGTTTTGATTTCTTGGGATGATGCCTCGACACTGTTTCACGAATTTGGACACGCCCTGCACGGTTTGAATTCAAATGTGACTTATCCGACGCTTTCGGGAACAAATGTGGCTCGTGATTACGTTGAATTCCCTTCGCAACTGCTCGAACATTGGCTCTCCACGCCCGAAGTTTTGAACAAATTTGCGCTTCATTACCAAACGGGCAAACCGATGCCGAAAGAGATTTTGGACAAAATCAATAAATCGTCAAAATTTAATCAAGGCTTTGCCACAGTTGAATATTTGGCGAGTGCTTTGGTGGATATGAAATTGCACTTGGCAGGTGATAAAAAAATTGATGCCGATGCGTTTGAACGCGAAACTTTAGCCGAACTCGGAATGCCGAAGGAAATTGTAATGCGTCACCGCACCCCGCAATTCGCTCACGTTTTTGCCAGCGATGGATATTCGGCGGGTTATTACAGCTATTTGTGGTCGGATGTCATCACGGCGGATTCCTACGGCGCATTTACCGAAGGCAAAGGAGCATACGATAAACAAGTTGCCGCCCGATTGGTGAAATATATCTTTTCGGTTGGAAATACGATTGACCCGGCGGATGGCTATCGAAAGTTTCGCGGACGTGACCCGAAGGTTGAGGCTCTGATGATTAAACGAGGCTTTGCACCTGAACCTGTTGCGAAAGGAAAAGGTAAAAAGGCAAAAGGAAAATAATCAGTTGCAGTTGGCGGTTGCAGTTGGCAGCTTAACATCCTGCCTCCTGCTACTGCCTACCTCTCCCGCCAGCCCCACGGTGCATCCGGCGTTTTGACTTCTTTGGTCAAATCAAATTTGATGCTGAAATATCTTTCCGTCCCCATCCGGCGCAGATTGTAGGAAAAATAATCGCCCGACACCAAATCAATCCACCAAACATTAGTCGCGGCGGCGGCAATTACTTTGACGGTTTCATCATCGGCGGGAAACATCTGTCGGGTGGCTGAACCTGAATTGGTCGTCAAACCGCCATACATCGTTACTTGGTCGGGCTTGCCGTCTTGGTGGCGGTGGTCGTGTTTGAGTAACATTCGACCATTTTTTTGTCGAGTTAAAACCCAAGTTCGTGATTTATCTTCGCCCACAAAAAACGGAATTCTGATACGATTTTTTTCGCACGAACGGACGTGCATCACCAATGTTTTATCTTTGAAAGTCGTGTCTTCGGGAGGGGCGACGGCAACCGTTCCGGCAAAAGCCTTGCCACAAAGTTTTTGCAATGAATTCCAAAACTGTGAAGTATTATCGGGTGGTTTGGCTTGCGAAAAAGCCATTGAATTAGCCAAAAAGATGAGCGAAAACAAAATAATTTTTTTCATATTTCTAAAAATGAATCTTCCCTTGTCGCACCGCTTCAACCGAACTTTTGACCAATTCCGCTAAAACTTCTTGATTCACATCTTCGATTTTGTTGATATAAAGACAAGATTTACCGGTTTTGTGTTTGCCTAATTTTTGCATCAATGCTTGGTATTTGGTAAAGCCGGACATAATGTAAAGCGTCAGATTTTGCTTGCGCGGAGAGAAACCGCAAATCATCCATTCGCCCTCGCGTCCCGAAGTATATTTGTATTGGTATAAGCCAAATCCGACAATCGAATCGCCCCACATTTTCGGTTCTTCGCCCGTTATTTTCTGCATTATTTCGCAAACCGTAAAACAATCTTTGCGACGTTGCTCATCCGAAATCCGGTTTAAAAATTCTTCAACACTTGCCTCATTAAGTTTGGTTTTTAACTCTGCCATATTTCAATCTCCAAATTTAATATTCAATGACTTCATCGGTTATTTTCTTCCCCTTAATTTTGATAATGAAAATTTTATTATAGACTGCATCGTCTAAATCCTTGTATTTCTCTTGTTTAAGCAAAAAATTTGCCAACTGGGGCGTGGTATTGGAATGCCCGACTACGACCACGCATTTTGCGTTTAGTTTGAGCAAACGCTCGGCGAAAGCCTCAAGTTCAGAAGGATTATAGGCTTCCACAAATATCCGAAACTTCTCATTTTGATTGGTGGCTAATGGATCAGCCGTAAATCTGGTGCGCCGCAGATTGGTCGAAAAAATCCATTGCGGATTGTATTTTCTGACCGTTTCAAAAAAACGCACGGCACGTTGTCTGCCTTCGGGCGACAAATCGGGGTCAGCTTTAACCATTGTTGGCGAAGCATCTTTTTCAGCGTGACGCACCAAAATAATGGTTAGATTTTGGGCATTTGCAAAGATGGATAAAAATAGAAGCAAAAAAACGGAAAGTAGTATTTTCATATATGACATTTGGATTTACATCATACAAACATCTGGCACGGATTCAAAATGCCGATGGAATCAAAGACTTTTATAATTTCGCTTGTGAATGCGAATTATCGCAAAACGGCGCAACTTTTGTTAATTTGCAGTTGCACAATTTTGCTTTGCCATCGCGTTTTGCTGAACAAAGTAAAGGTTTATTCTTTGTTCCGTGATGCGAACCGTCACAAAATGGCTGATTTTTACTTCGTCCGCATTTGCACCAGAGATATTTTTCGTCTGCCTTAAATTCACAAGTTGTCGGCTCAAGTTTGGTCGTCAATTCTTTTTTGAAACCTCGCGCAATCTCGCTTTCGGGTTTATCCGAAGTAATGACGGGATAAAAATAGCTCGCTGTCCATTTGTCTTTCGGGTCATTGACCAAACCTAATTCGGTTGGGAATTGACGGGTAAATTTTGCCGTTCCAAAAAGCTGATCCCAAATCGAAAACATATTTCCAAAATTGCCGTTTGGGTCGCTGATGCCGTCAATCATTGATTTGCCGTGATGCGCGTAATGAAAGGCGGGCGTAACAAAAATTCGTTCCAAAATGTAAGTTAAAGGATTGAGAAACTTATATTTATACAAAAACTCATCCCACCGAACCGTGCTGTGCGAACCGATAATGATAATTTGTTTCGCAATCAAACCGATAGCGACAGCCTTTGCTCCGCCAAGAAAAATACAAACGCCAACCCACCAAATATTCGGCATCAGCAAATAATATAACCCCGCGTTTCGATACGAAACAAAAAAGCCCATTTCTTCGGCTTGGTGATGCGGACGATGCAGTTTCCACAAAAAAGCGTATTCGTGTCCGAAACGGTGATACCAATATTGCAAAACATCATCAATCAACAAATATCCGAGAAAAACGAGCCACAAATTTGCATTAGCAACTGCATTTTGGACGTTTGGAATCAACGATTTACCCAACAAAAATGCTGCAAAAATAATCAATGGTTTATAGACAAACGACAACGCGACAAAACCGCCCGCTTCCTGAATCCAATCGCTAAAAGTGCGTTTCGTAGCAGTCAAATACCCCGCAATTGTTTCCAACAAACTGAAAAACAGAATGATTCCAATAATGATATATCCATCAAGATTTTCGATGCCGAAAAGTGGTTCGTTCATGATTTTACGGTTGAGTTTATCAAACTTTACAACAAAATGGTGAAGCCTTCTTGTTCAAAATGATTATCGTGCGTGAGAATTTCGTGAATATTGAGAGTTTTCATTGTCAGCATCGAAACACAATCGGTCAAACTGTAACCTTTGTCCAAACGCTTTTCGTAAAAATCAAGTGCTTCGAGAAAAATGTCGGGCGAGTGTGAGAGGTATTCGATTTCATCATCATCAATAATTGTCCGAACTGCGTCAACCGCAGATTTTCTGGTATATGAGCCATATTCAGCAAAATAATTGAGGACTTCGATTAAAACAGTTTCGGTTGTAACAATAATGATTTCGCCAAGAAGTTGACGAACTTCAATCGCTTGAAAATGTCCCGAATCTTTGACGTTTAAGACAGCAACCCAATAAAATGTGTCGGCAAAAACTTTGTTATTGGTCATTTCTTTTTGGGCGAACCATACAAATAATGGTCAATATTTTCCGCACCATCAACAGGAAGTTTTTCCCAAATCTCATCAGGCACACGGCTACTAATCACTGCTAATTTTTCCAAAAGCGTTTGCTTTTTCGGCTTCAATAATAAATCAACAAACTCGACCACCTTTTGCTGTTCTTCAATCGGCAAACCCTGCATCTTTTCCGTCACAATTTGTGTTAAATCATTTGCCATAAAATTATTAACCTCTCGAACAATAAGTTGAATTTAGCATTTTGCGAGGGTTTCGACAATAAACTTGGGTTTTGAGATAAGTAATCACTTAAAATATAGAGTCATAAATTAACTTTATTATAACGGAAGCACAAAACTAAAAATGTCCAATAAAATTGCTCCTTTTTTCGCTTTCAATATGCTGTTTATAGTTTTTAATGGTTTCTTCAACTGCTAATTTATGTTCTAAAAAATCTAATGAATTAAATAATGGAAGAAGCGATTCATAGAAGTTTATTTTGTGTTCATAAATAGAAATAGAATTTCCAACATCTGTGACAACACTATGATTGGTTTCAAAACTTAGACATTTGAAGTCGTCTACGTTTTTATTCACTTCCAAAAAGGCTTCTAAAAACTCTTTCTTTATATCACCGAAACAATTTGTAGCTATTTGAAATATGTGGCTTGCTTTATTTTTATCGTGTGCATTTTCTTTTAGAATTTCCTTTAATAAATTTATTGCTTTTTCTTTTTGAGCATCAGAAAGATTTTGAAGAAATATTTCTATGTAGCTTGGTCTCCAAAAGTATTGTTTTGCTTCTTCCTTTTTATATGTAAATTCCAATAAATTTCTAAATAATTCCAAGGCATTTTCATCATCCCAAATAAATGAATAATTGTTTCTGCCATTGTGAAAAACATCATGTGAATTTCCTTCACTATACAAGTAATCCAAATATTCATAAAGAAAGCTATTATCAAGATTGTAGATTTTCTTTAATGCTCTGTTTTCGTAATCGTTATATCGTTCAATTTTTTCTTGATGAATATAAATTTCTTTCAATAAAGATATGTCATTGGCAAAAATTTCTTCTAATTTGGTGAAGTTATCTGTATGAGAATTAAAAATTAAATGAAAATTGAAATATCCTTCGCCGGTTTTTACTCGCTCAAAAATAGAGTTAATTGATTTTATGTAAACATCATTTTCAATATGCAGATAGTTTTCTAAATGTTCAAATCTTTGAGGAATTTCATTTAAGTTTGCAGTTTTGTAAAGGTTATAGAGTTCACCTAAGTAATATTGATTTGTAGAATTTTTGTCTAATGATTGAAAAAAGCTAAAAAGCCAATTTGTTTTACAATTAAACTCAATTTCATTGATGCTTTTGTAAACGTCAATGGAGTTTTTACTTTTTTCAACTAATTTGTAAATAAGATGATTTCCCTCTAAATAAAGTTTATTTCCTGACTCCATTAGATAGTTAATGACCTTGAAATATAATTCTTCATTTATATCTGCCAAGTTCACTAAAGCGTTTATTAGCGGATAATGGAGTTGATAATGATCTCGTTTTTCTTCTTGATAATTTTGTATCTCTTGACATCTTTCAAACAAATCTTTGTAATCCTCAAATTTGTATGAATTGAAATAAGATTCCAACAATTCTTTTTTATACTTCTGATAATCTTCGTATCCAAGCTCAAAATATCTTCTATCTTCTCTCGAAAGAACTTGGGAAATTTCATAAGTTTTGTTAGTGAAAATTGAAATAATAGATTTATCAAAATTAACACCTACTTTTTCAAGAAAATAAAAATATTTATTAGCCAAAACGCAAACTGGATAATCTGCTGTATTTAGCGAAGAAATAAAAGGGATTAGAATCTCCGCGTCTTTTTCTACTATTTCTTTAACTACATAATCTTCGTGCCACGCTTGAGAATAATTTATTACTATTTTGTAAACATCTTGCTTAAAATCTTCTGTCTGATGAATTTCAATTAGCCTTTGCCACAAACTTTTTCTTATTTCATTTATTGATTCACAAGGTCTTAATTGAAAATTATGAATTGTTACACTCAAACCGCTTGACGAATTCGAGTGAAATTTCATCTGTAAATATTTGCCCGAAACTTGTAAAAATACTTTTTTATAGAGCTTCGTGTTTTCATCTTTAGATTTTGAAATCAGCTTTTGAACAACTTTTTCTTGAATAAAATAATTCCAATAATGCGAATAGTGGTCAAAACAAAAATCATCAGACAATAAATGAATAACTTGTGGTAAAAGTTGAAGATTTTTTTCGAGATAGGAAAAAGTTAAATCAAGAACTGTTTCAATATTTTCATTTTCTAATAATCTCAAAACCTCAAGATATTTATCGGTGATTTGTATATTATTCTTTGGCGGAAATATTATCTCAGATTCTTGAATGTTAATTTTTTCAAAAGAATCAAATTTTGTTTTTAGAAAAAGTAAAGTTTCAGTTTGTTTTAAGTAATAAAACAGTTTTATGAAGCTAAGTAGGTTTTCTTCATTGTCTTTAATATTTTCCCATCGTTTATTCACATGAGGCTGAAGCCTCTCATAAACTAATTTAGTGTCAAAATCTCTGATTATTGGGTTTAATGTATCAACCATTCTATAAGAAAATCTGTCAGAGAATTCATTTAATAAAATAGAAAAGTCTAATACTTCATCTTTGAGAAATGCTTTGTAGAAAATATACGTTCCGAGAATCTGGTCTGAAATTTTGGCAATTTCATAATCAAGGTCAACAATTTCTAGCTCGTGCAATTTTTCTAAACTTGTCCAAAATTCATTTGGTGTAAAGTTAAAAGCCTGAGCAACTTCTTCAAATAATTCGGTGTTTGTTCTATCTAATGTCTTGAAGAATGAAATAATTCCCGCAACTTTTATCAAATTTGTATTTCCCAATTCCGCCAAATCATTGTTTATAGAAATGAAATATTCATCATAGAGATTAGAAACATCGTTAATGCTATCCAAGCGATTTGTTTCAAGAGCAATCTTTGCCGCCATAATTGCTAGTCTTGGATTACCGTCGGCGATTCTGTTAATTCGGTAAATGTAGTCGTGATTTTTTATTCCAAAACCGTCTTCCAATATTTTTGTAATCTCATCATTGGAAAATTTTTGTAATTCAATTTCAGTTGGATAATAATTTTTTGCTTCATTTCTTATTTGATTGATTGCATAATCTCTAACAGTTAAGATGATTTTTACTTTTCGCGTAGCAGTTTGTTCGTGAAGCAAATATAGAATATGTTGAAGTTGTAAAAGACGATTGGCATCATCAACGATTATTAAATAGCTTCCATCAGCCCCAAAATAAGCCTTTAGGTTTTCGTATAAATCAAGATTTTTGCTAGTAATACAAAAAGTTTGAAAGTTTGAATTAGCATCAGCAAACTCTTTTGCACATTCTAAAGCTAATTTAGATTTACCAACACCAGCTTTTCCATAAAGAATTACAAAATCATTAGTATTTATTGATTCGATGATTTGTTCTTTCTCTTTTTCCCGAAAGAAAAATTTGTTATCTAAAGGCGTTGCAAATTTACTCTTTTGATATTCTTGTATGAAATCAATAGGCGTAAGGATTTGCCCTGTATCTAATTCTATTCCTAAGAATTCTTTTGCTAACGGTTGAAACTTTTGGTAAAGATCAAATGAAAGCGTGTCTAGGTCAAGAAATTCAACTATACAGCTATTATCTTGTCCTTTTTTGATTAAAGCAGTTTTATCTTTTTGTGATAATTTTCTATTGCAAGCAAGAATTATCTTTTCAACTTCAACAAGCGGAACTCCCGTTTTATGCTCATCAAAACATTCATCTAAATCAGCAGAGAATTTCGCCAGAAGACCACTTTTTTCAGTTGTAGCTTCAACAAAAACATAATTTCCATTATTCAAAGTTATGAGCGTGTCAGGTTGCCCTGTGCGTGTCTTGGCTTCACCTGCAACTGAACCAACAGAATTTATTTCTTTTATATCTAAAGTTCTGTGAAAATATGAGTCACAAAGTTTCTGAAAGTTTCCTTGGTCAATGCTCACAAGAGCGGTTTGGATTTGGTCTAGTTTTGACATAATAGAGTTAAAATTTGAAGAAATATTTTAACTCTATTTTACTTCTTTTTTTGATAAATCTGAATTAAACAAACATCTTCCCCGGATTCAAAATGCCGTTCGGGTCAAAAACTTTCTTGATTCCCTTCATAATTTCGAGTGTTGGTTTATCAATCGCGTAGTCCAGATATGGGGCTTTGACGTAGCCGATGCCGTGTTCGCCGCTGATTGTGCCGCCGAGGTCAACTGAGAGCTGAAAGGCTTCGCTGACGCAGAGACGGGCGCGTTGAATCGAGTCGGCATCTTCGCGGTTGCACATAAAATTGACGTGGATATTGCCATCGCCGGCGTGTCCGAAATTGGCGACAAAGGTGTTGTGTTTTTTGCCGATTTGTTCGACTTTGGCGACGAGTTCGGGAACTTTTGAGCGCGGGACGACGACATCTTCGTTGATTTTGAGCGTGCCGAATTTCATCAGACTTGGCGAAATGGCGCGGCGGACATCCCAGAGTTTGTCTTCGTCCTCTTTCGATTGGGCGCGAAGCACGTCAAATCCGCCGTTTTCGCTCAAAATTTGTTCGATTCGTTCAGCATTTTTCGCAACTTCTTCCTTTGAACCGTCAACCGCGACCAACAAAATCGCCGCCGCATCTTTCGATAATCCAAAGGCGTAATTCTGCTCAATCGCGTTGATGCAATGTTTGTCAATTACTTCCATCGCCATTGGAAGTAAGCCTTCGGGCGTGAATTTTGTGAGAACTTTGCACGCTTCTTCCATTGATTTGAACGAGGCGCGGACGGTGGAAGTCGCTTCGGTCATCGGCAAAAGTTTGAGCGTGGCTTCGGTGATAATTCCGAGCATTCCTTCCGAACCGACAATCAGCGAAGTCAGATTAAACCCGACCACATTTTTTTCAACCTTTCCGCCAATTCGCAAAACTTCGCCTATTGCCGTAACAACTTCTAATCCAAGCACATACCGCCCCGTAATTCCATATTTCGGAGTCCGCATTCCGCCCGCATTTTCGGCAATATTTCCGCCGATAAACGAATCTTTGTAACTCGCCGGATCTGGCGGGAAGAAAACGCCGTGTTTTTCGACGGCTTGTTGTAGTTCAAACGTGCGGATTCCGGGTTGGCAAACGACATACAAATCATCGGCATTAATTTCCAAGATTTTGTTCATCCGGTCTGTCCCAATCACGATTCCGCCGTCAATCGGAACTGCCCCGCCCGTATAACCGACTCCGCCACCGCGAGCCGTAACCGGAAACAAATATTCATTCGCAAGTTTCAAAATCGCCACCATCTGCGCCGTATTTTCAGGAAACACCACAGCTTCGGGCGGAAACTTTTCCTTGACAGCATCCGCGCCGTAAGGCTCAACTTTATCAGGTTCGACTAAAACATTTTCCGCCCCGACAATTTGGCGTAGTTTTTCGATAACTTCGGGGTTTGAAGCGTTTGTGATAGCTCGTGGTTTATCGTTGAAATGGATAGATTGATACATATATTTAAGATAGTTTTAGTGAATTTCTTTCTCTTATTCTGTTAATTAAGAATAACCCCTTAGTAAATATGAAGATAAAGGTAAAGAGACAAACAAAAATAAGGGTTAAATCATCAAAACCTATGTCTTCCGAGGCATTTTCTCCAACAAAATAATACAAAATAGTTTTTGAGAGAATTATAGAAAAGACGGTCGAAAATACTAAAACAAAAAGCCACTTTCTAAAAAAAGGGTTGTTGATTTAGGAAACAAAAAATTTGATATTATTAGTGAGCCAAATAAACTAAAACACACCCAAAGAATTCCAACTCCATAGCTAGGGCTACTGCAACAAGAGAAATCAATGTTTGTATTATTAGTGCTACGAGAGCTTGTCTGAAGAAAGTCAACAAAAGCCATAAAAAAACCAAAACAAAGTCCACCTAAACTACCGAATAAAATTCCTTCTAAAATTGTAAGAAATATACTTTTGAGTATTTTCATTCCGATTGTCTCCTTGTCAAATAAATTTTCGCTTATCCTGCCTATCCTGTCCATCCTGTTTGAAATTATCCAAACAAACTCGGCTGATCGTCCTCTTCCTCAAAGCCTTCGGGAGTCCAGCGATAAATCTTGATGTCGCATTTTTCACCTTTGAAAACTACGCCTTCTTGTTCAAGCAAATTTTGCTGAAGATTGTGCGGAGTCGTCATTTTTGAGGTCGAACAACCACCTTGAGAATTGATAACCCGTTGCCACGGAACATGTTGTGTCGAAGCCGCGTGCATTACATAGCCGATTGTTCGCGCCGTATAGCCTTCGCCCAATATTTCGGCAATTTGCCCGTAGGTCATCACTTTGCCAACGGGAATTTGGCAGACGATTTCATAAACTCTTTCGCGGTAACTTTGTTCGTCAACATTCATATAAGCAATTTACCACAAAGAAGAATTAGCCACGAATAAACACAAAGAAGCACAAAATTTAACTGTTTTTTTTCGCGCTTTTTCGTGTAAATTCGTGGCTATTGGATTTAGGAGTGGTATTTACGGCTCATCTGCAATAATTATTCGTGGTGTCACAAACAACAAACAATCTGTTTTCTTGCGCTCAGAGTTGCCGTTTTTGAAAAGAAGCGACATCATCGGAATTTTTGCCAAAGTTGGATTTTGACATCCTGTTTCCAGTTTATGTTCGCCTTCGAGCAGTTTCCCCGTCAGCGGATGTCGCACCTCAAAAGCCGTAAAAAGATTCTCACTGTTTCGCTTCTCGCTACGGTATCCGTTGCCTTTAGAATTCGGAATCAACGGGATAAAAATCGGTCTCCGGCGCGGGTCAATGACGGTTGCTGTCACTCCCCAACCGCCACTGCTGTGACCTGTAACCTCTCGCGTAGTCCGATAAACGCCATCTTTATCCACGTCTTTTTTGCGAATCTGCAAACTTTGCGAATCGCCGCCAGCCATATTGATAACTCCGTTGGAAACAAGCTGAAGCGGAACAATTTCCGTTTCGAGAAGGTCTTTTAGTCCGCTCACCTGCACCGTAACAGTTGTTTTTTCGCCGCGCAAGAGATTCAGTTTTGGCGCACTTAATCCAACTCCTACGACGCGGAACGGCAGCTTTTGTTGGTTATCGCCTTCCTTGACCGTCATCTCACCTGAACCCAGATGTATATCGTTACCCTGGGCATATGCAAGCGCACCAACCTCGCTCGGCTTGGTGGTAAAAAAGCAACTTCGGGGAGATTCGGCGATAATTTCCAATGGCTTGCCGTCAATCTGCAACGTAGTAGTGTCGGCAATCCCATCAAATTTTCCCTGAATTTCTACCGGGTTGCCGATTTGGACAAACTGCGGCATCTGCCAAGGACTGTCCGACTTGCCGGAGTAGTTCACGTTTATCGGCTGAACCGAAACCAAAGATAATTGAACTAATTCTATGGGGATATTTGTCTGCGGATCATTCTTCGTCACGGCAACATTAATTGGTATTTGGTATCCCGCAGGCAGAGGCTCAACCGGACGCTCATTGTAAAAACTGAACCAAGAATCAATTCCCGGCGCACGCCAAACTGCGGGCGGATGTGTGGTCGCGGTTGGTGAGACCGTAGTAACACCTTTTGGAAATGCTGACCCGCTCGGTGGGGTGCAGACAATTTCAAGCCCGTATTTCTTTAGCTCCTCTTCATTTTTCTTTTTTTCCTCTTCGGTTTTGCCTTTTGGTTCGGCTGTCACCGTGCCGGTGATAATATCGCCGGGGCGAATATCTTTCGGTATTTTGAGCCTGATATTACCGGCATCAACTTCAATAAAAATGTCAAAAAAACTGTCAATCTGCCAGCCTCCCTCGTCACGAATTTTGACATGCTTTGGCGGCTCCGGGAGTTTGTTTTTTTCCTTTATTTTTCGTATCCAATTTTCAATCTCGCCTGTCTCTGGAAAAAGTTTGTCCAAAAGTTTCTTTATTTTTTTCCAGCGTTCTGCTCTTTCTTCGGGCGTGAATTTGATAGGTGGGGAATTCGGGTTAAGTATCAAGTTAGCATCAAACGGAGTTTTGGTCGGCAATGGTGTCGGAGTCGGCGTTATTGTCGGCGAGGGCATCGGGCTTGGCGTAACGTTGGTAGCAATCATCTTAGGTGGGGTTGGCATCGGTGTCGGAATGGGTTTAACCTCTCCCATCAGAATTTTTTCGAGAGAATCAAGGTCATAACAAACAGACGGTTCTTTGGAAAGAAGACTTTTCAACATATCAAGTCTCAACTCGTATACGAGGCGTTCCACGATTGGATCATCGGAAAATCCGTAGGCTTTGATTAAACCTGGTTGGTTTTTTGACCTTAAATAAAACCCATTTAATATTTCCCGGCACTCATTTTCAATTTGGGTATTATTATCCGAGACTTGCGCGGAAGATCGGGGCGAAGTCAAAAGCAATAGCATGCCGCCTAGAAGCAAAAGACAACCAAGCGATACATAAATAATTCTATTTTTCATTTTATAGTCCTCCAAACTATCCGGTAAAAATAGAAACAACTGTTTAGTAGCTGGTCAATTACAGTTTTTTTGAACCTCAATTTTTCACCAACTTTTAGGGCATTTCGCACTTTCCTTGATAGGTAGTGGAAACATCGGTTTTCCGTTGCAAATATTTTCATCGATTGTGACTCTTTTGGAAATAAATTGCATATTTTACACCTCAAGCAGATTATACATCAATAGCTTTGGGACTTAAAGCATTTACAATTTTATCCAAACAAACTCATTACTGAGCGGCACAAAAATTGCAGTAGCTTTGAAAACAAGAAATATTTGCTCAGTCGCTCCGCGAAAGACACGAAGAGCACGAAAGGTCTGAAAAATAAAGGAAACAGATTTTTCGAGCCAGCTTTTTTCGTTTGTTTCGTGTCTTTCGTGGGCAAGATTCTTAAAATAACCAGCAATTTTTATCACAGCAAAAACTATGCCGCTCAGTAATCAAACAAACTAGGTTGGTCGTCGTCTTCCAAACAGCCTTCGGATGTCCAACGATAAACTTTCAAATCACACTTTTCGTTGGCAAAAACTATGTCTTCTTGTTCAAGCAGACTTTGTTGGAGGGAGATTGAAAGGAGCGGTCATTTTCGAGGTCGAGCAACTGCCTTGAGAATTGATAACCCGTTGCCACGGAACATTTTGTGTCGAAGCCGCGTGCATCACATACCCGACTGTGCGAGCCGTGTAGCCTTCGCCCAAAATGTCGGCGATTTGCCCGTAAGTCATCACCTTGCCCAAAGGAATTTGGCGGACGATTTCATAAACTCTTTCGCGGTAGCTTTGTTCATCTACGTCCATAAAAAGAATTTACCACAAAAGAGTTTGAGCCACGAAAGGACACGAAAAAACTCGAAATAAATTCCTTTAATTTTCGTGTAAGTTTGTGTTTGTTCGTGGCTAAACTTCCTAAAACAATCCGACTACGTTGCCGTTTTCGTCAATGTCAATCCGTTCCGCCGCCGGATGTGCGGGCAGGGCGGGCATTGTCCGCATATCGCCGCAGATTGGATAAATAAAACCTGCTCCAACGCTCGCACGGACTTCGCGGATTGGCAGAGTAAAACCGCTCGGTGCACCTTTCAGCGTAGCATCGTGGCTCAAACTCAAATGAGTTTTTGCCATACAAATTGGCAGTTTCCCAAATCCGTTGGCTTCGTAATCTTTGATTTGTTCGGCGGCTTGTGAGGTAAAACTGACATCTTTCGCGCCGTAAATTTTGGTGGCAATCGCTTCAATTTTGGCGGCAATCGGCTTGTCTAAATCGTATAAAAACTTAAATTCAGATCGGCTCTTCCGCCGCCGCAACGGTCATTTCAGCGAGTTCAATTGCACCACGTCCTCCGTCTGCCCAATGACGCGAAACTGCCGCGCCAAGTGCGCCCGCTTCGATGGAAATTCGTTTGATGGCTTCGATTTCTTCGGGGTGATCGGTCTCAAAGGCATTGATGGCGACAATAGGAGTTACGCCGTGAATCTTTATATTTTCAATTTGTTTGATGAGATTTGACGCACCCGCTTCAACATCCGCGACATTTTTCTCCAGCATTTCAGGCGGCAGAGGTTTTCCGGCAACGACTCTATATTTTCCGCTGTGGGCTTTGAGGGCGCGAACCGTGGCGACCAAAACACATGCATCAGGTTTTAAACCGCTGTAACGGCATTTGATGTTAAAGAATTTTTCCGCCCCGATGTCCGCGCCAAAGCCTGATTCGGTCAACAGATAATCACCGCATTTGCTCGCGATCAAATCCGCCAAAATACTGCTGTTGCCGTGCGCGACATTGGCAAAAGGTCCGGCGTGGACGAGCGCAGGCGTATTTTCGAGCGTCTGCATCAGAGTCGGACGAAGTGCGTCACGCATCAAAACGGTCATCGCTCCCGCCGCTCCAATCATTTCGGCGGTCACAGGCTTTTTGTCGTTGGTCATTCCGATGACGATTCTGCCAAATCTTTCCCGCATATCCCGAAGCGAAGTCGTCAAAGCCAAAATCGCCATTACTTCCGAAGCAACCGTAATATCAAAACCTGTTTCGCGCGGAACTCCGCCTTCCAATTTTCCGCCCAGACCGATGATTATTTTTCGCAAAGCGCGGTCGTTCATATCCACCACGCGCTTCCAAGTGATGCTGTAAGGATCAATATTGAGAGCGTTTCCGCGCATCAAATCATTATCAATCATCGTTGCCAACAGATTATTTGCCGCACTAACGGCGTGAATATCGCCCGTCAGATGGAGGTTAAAAGTTTCCATCGGGACGACTTGAGCGTAACCGCCGCCCGCCGCCCCGCCTTTAATTCCAAAGGTTGGACCTTGCGAAGGTTGACGCAAAGTTATAACCGCACGTTTGCCGATGTGCTTCATCGCTTCGCCAATTCCGATGAGCGTGGTTGATTTGCCTTCGCCAAGCGGAGTCGGCGTAATTGCCGAAACATCAATGTATTTTGCAGTCGGACGATTTTTTACTTTTTCCAGCACGTCAAGCCGTAGTTTGGCGATATGCGGACTGCCGTAAATATCAAAATCGTCCGAATCTAAATCCATTTGTTCGGCGATTTCGTGAATTGGTTTAAGAGTTGCTTTTTGAGCGATTGCTAAATCTGATTGCATAAATTTCCTTTTTATTTTTGCCTACGAAACACACGAAATCAATTTCGAAATAAATAGATTGCAAATTTTATCGTGACGATTTCGCGTATTTCGTAGGCAAATTTCATTCATTAATTCTAAAAACTTGGCGGAACACTTTCGACCAACCAAACGCCGTTAGCAGAAACAAAAAACTCAAACCCTTCTGCCATCATCGCAGGCTGTATCAACTTGAAAAATAACAGGTTTGCCGTATCGCATTCCGACTTTCGTGGCAGTTTCCGGCTCAGCCGAAAGATGGACATGATGACGCGACATCTTTTTCAATCCTTCCGCAAAAATTACACCAACATTTTTCTCAGCTGTTCCGTGATACAAAATTTCGGGCGGAGTTTTTTTTCAAATTCGATTTCGACCTCAACCGAATGACCTTGACTGGCGCGAATTTTCTTGCCAGTTTCGTCAAAAGCAAAACGCTTTTTGTCATTTGTTTCAACAACTTCGCGCAATTCTGCAATGGTGAAATTCTTTCCATTATCGCTACAAGATTTGATGAGTTTCTCTACCTCAATCCATCCGTTTTCTTCCAGATTTAAACCGACAACTTCGGGCTTGTGCCGCAAAATTAGGCTGAGGAATTTGCTGATTTTCTTTTTACGTTTTTCGTCCATTCTTGAGATTCCAGATTCCAAATTCCAGATTACCAAGTCGCTACCGCTTCTTGTTCTGACCATTTCGTCCATTTTGAAAGTTTTTGGGCTTCTGCATTTCTATTCATCCCTCATCCTTCATCCCTTTGCCCTTAAAACCGTTCTCGCTGGTGCGCCGTCCCCTGTTCCGCCAACAATTTTGAGTGGTAAGCAAAACATTTCGTAATTGCCCGCAGGGACCTCGCGTAAATCTAAGCCTTCAATAATGACGACTTCCCTTTCCAGCAAAATGATGTGCGTGTCAAAAGATTTTGCGCCGAATTGCTCGACCGAAAGATAATCAATCCCGACCAATTTCACGCCTTTTTCCACCAAAACCTTCGCGGCTTCGGGCGAAATATAAGTAAAATCGGTTCGAAAACCTTTTTCGGGTTCGTTCCAAAATTGTGAATTCCGCGTTTTAAACAAAACTCTTTCCACATTTTCTATTGTTTCAACGTGTTTGGCTGTAATCGCCATCACACTTTCATCTAATTGAATTACGCGGCATTCGCCAATGAGTTTATACAAATCAAGTTCATCCACCCGCCGAGTGCCTTCGATAAAATGATTCGGCGCATCAACGTGCGTTGCAGTATGCACACCAAAACAAATTTGCGAAACATTAGCCACATCGCCATTTGCCAATGACGCACAAACATCAATTTTAACTTTCGGATCGCCGGGAAATGTCGGCACAAGTTCGCTGACGGCAATCGTTACATCGTAAATTTTCATCTTGGGAAGATTCTAAATCTTTCAATTCATTTAGTAAATCCGGTTTAATTTTTCTCCCGCCCATTTCTGCCGTTTATTTTCGTATTTTTTCAAATTAACTACCCAAACGGATGGTGACGAATCCATTTTCTTGCGGTATCTTTCAATTATTAAGGTTGGCAAGAGACAAACTTTGTCGGCAAATTTATAAGAATTCGGAGCTATGATGATGATTTATAAAACAGATGAAGAGGTTAAAAAATTAGTTGAAGGATTTGAAAAACGGACTTTATTGAAAGCAGATTGGACACACGCGGCACATTTGACCGTTGGGCTTTATTATTGCGTTAATCATCCTTTTGGAATGGCACGAAACTGATGCGGGATGGGATTTATTGGCTGAATGACAGTCACGGCACGCCAAATACCGAAAACAGCGGTTATCACGAAACTTTGACTTGTTTTTGGATGACTACGGTTAAAGAGTTTTTAGATCAACGCAGAGACAACGAAAGTTTGTCGGTTTTGGCAAATGATTTGATTGCTTCGTGTGATGACTCGAAATTGCCACTCAAATTTTACAGCCGCGAACTTCTTTTTTCAAAGAAGCGAGAATGAATTATGTCGCACCGGATTTGATACCGGAATTTGGCAACTTATTTTATGAGGACTTTGCGGCGAAAGTTTTTGTGTATAGTTATTTGTCAGCCCTTTTGATTTGCAGATATTAACTTTGATTTTCACTCAAAAACAATTTGTTTTCCTGTTCAATCAAACCCAATTTGACTCTATCAAGCCAACCGATTCTGCCTAAAACATTGCGATCAAAATAATCGCTTTCGGCAAAATAGACGGTGGAAACTGTTTCGATGCCAAGAACTGAAAGGGCTAATTCGTGTCCAAACGCTTTGAAAGTTCCGGTTGCTGTTCCCATCAGAATTGGGATTCCGCTTTCAATCTCAATTCCTAATCCTTCTCCATTACCTCTTTCAAAAACGCAATAAGTTGAGCCTGTATCAACGTTGGCATCGAAAGTAGTGAACAGTCCTCCATATTTTAAGACAATCGGAACTGTAATTCCTTCAACAAACATATTGTAATGATGAAGCAAGTCAAACTCTAATCTTTCAGGCATTTACCATCCTCCCCAAGGTAAGATTTTTGCTTTTACCCGCTTGAGGAATGGAACTTCTATTCCTTTTGCCCGAGCCTCATCGCAAACTGTTTTTGAATCAGTTCCGTGTGAAATTAAGTTGTTACCATCTAAAACAACCCATTGCCCGTCAAACTCTTCTTTATGGTCTTCAATCCATTTCAGAGCAAGCTGAAACTTTTCGTTGCTGAGTTTGAGTTCTTCGTCTTTGGTTGTTGCTTGAACTTTTTCAGATTCAATCAACTTGAAAAATTTTTCGCGCTCAAATTTCGGTAATGAACGAACATTTTCAAGCATTTCTTCTGCCGTTGAAATCATAATTTCACCTCAAAAAAGATTTTAGCATTTTACTTCAAAACCGACTTAATTTTCTCCATCGCGCCTTCCAAAATTGAATCTTCGCGGGCGATGCAAATTCGCATATAAGCATCCCAATCGTCTGAATCGGCAAACGCACTGCCGGGAGTTGCGCCGACTCCGGCTTTTTCCATCAGCATTTCATTAAATTTCAGCGCATCGTCAAACTCTTCGGGAATTCGCGCCCAGAGATAAAATGCCGAGCCTGAATTGTAAATTTTGAAACCTAACGCAGTTAACTTCGTCCGAAACAAAACGGCGTTTGCCTTCAAATTTCTCGCGCAGTTTATCGTAATAATTTTCGTCCGCCATTAAAACGCGGGAAAGCGCTGCTTGCAAAGGAGTTGCCGGGCAAACATTGACGATATTGGCAACATTATTTATCGGTTGAATCAAGTTCGCCTTTGCCGTAAGCGTAACCCAATCGCCAGCCGGAAATGTTCCACGATTTTGAAAATGAATTGACCGTAATCGTGCGTTCCCACATATCGGGCAAAGTCGCAATCGGGATATGCGGATTTTCGCCATAAACGTAATGCTCATAAACTTCGTCCGAAACAACCATCAAATCAAGTTCTTTCGCCACGTCGGCAATCGCTTCGAGTTCGGTTTGCGTCATCACTTTTCCGCTCGGATTCGCGGGCGTGCAAACGATGATTGCTTTCAATGGAAATTCGGTGCGATTTTTCAACTTTCGCAATGTTCCAGAAGCGCGTCTTTTTCAAAACGTCAAACTGGCGTCCAATTCAAACACTTCAGTTTTACTGCCGAATTCTTCCAAAATTTTGCGATGATACGGATAATACGGCTCAAAAACGAATGCGGATTTTCCACGCAAAAACGATTGGGCAATGCCGATCAACGCGCCCGTTCCGCCATTGGTAATCATTATTTCCAAAGGGTTTGCGTTCACATCAACCGTCAACACCATTATATTTTTTAATCTTTTCGGCAACGGCTTTTCGAAGATTGATGTCGCCTTCGGTACCGCCGTAATGATTTTGGCTGGCAGCGATAATTTCCGCCGCTTCTTTGGCTAATTGGGGGTTAATCGGGAGTTCGGATTGCCCTTGGACAAGGTTTCCACTTGGCGGAACTAGCCGCGTAATGGCGCGAATATCGGGTTTGATTTTTTTAACTTTTGCTTCTGTCATAATTTTTAAAAGATAACAGTTTTGAGAAGAAAATTAAACCAGACCAGTAGCGTTCGAGTACGCCAATGCGTCATTTATCGAAGATATGATTTTGCAAAAAGATTTTTGCTTCGTATTCATTGAAAAAAATGAATCTAACTTCTTCAATCGAATCATTTTCGGCTAAAAATTCCTTGACGGCAGTTGACGAAATTTCGGCGGCTTGGTCTTTCGGATAGGCGTAGATTCCAGTTGAAATAGCGGGAAAAGCTATGCTCCGGCAACCGTTTGCCACGGCTAATTCCAGAGATTTTCGATAACAATCGGCGAGTTGTCCTGCTTCATTTTCGCGGTCAATTCCCTTGATTGGTCCAACTGTGTGAGTGACAAATTTGGCGGGTAATCTTCCGGCGTTGGTGATGACGGCTTCACCCGTCGGCAAACCCTTCGGATAAGTTGTCGCCCGAAATTTTTCGCATTCACGCAAAATTTCTTCGCCACCCGCCTCGTGAATTGCTCCGTCAACTCCGCCGCCACCAAGCAAAGATGAATTTGCGGCGTTCACAATCGCATCAATTTCTTGCTTCGTAATATTGCCGACCATTACTTTCACTCTGCTGTTAAGAAATTCCATTTTTCTACCTCATTTTGCAATTGTGTCTAATACAAGACAATTCTGCATTCCCAAACTTTTGTCGTCAAGGTAGAATATAAAAATGACGCAAGCACTTTTACCGCCTTCGGTTAAACCAAATTGGATTGGCGGACATTTTCGTCAATTTCGCAAAAGTCCGCTAGATTTTTTCGGCAGATTGCAAAAATTGGGAGACATTACCTATTTTCGATTAGGGTGGCAACAAGCCTTTTTCGTCAATCATCCCGATCTGATTCGAGATGTTTTGGTCACGAATCACGCCAAGTTTGAAAAAGGTCGAGCCTTAAAACGAGCGAAAAATCTGCTTGGCGAAGGTCTTTTGACCAGCGAACATCAGCTTCATTTACGACAACGCCGAATGATTCAGCCCGCCTTTCACCGCCAACGAATTGCCAATTATGCCAGCGCGATGATTGAATTTGGCGAAAAAATGGCGGACGAATGGAGTGATGGCGAAGAACGCGATATTTCCAAAGAAATGATGCGTCTGACGCTCAATATTGTTGGAAAAACACTCTTTAGTGCGAATGTGGCAGATGAAGCGGACGAAGTTGGGACAGCGATGACCACACTAGTTGAATTGTTCGATTACCTCGTTTTGCCTTTCTCAGAAATTCTCGAAAAACTTCCTTTGCCGCAATCAAGACGTTTTCACCAAGCCAAAGCCACTTTGGATTCAGTAATTTACGGGATTATTAACGAACGCCGAAAATCGGGCGAAGACAAAGGTGATTTGCTTTCGATGTTGCTGATGGCTCAAGACGAAGACGACGGCGGACAAATGGACGACAAACAAGTCCGCGATGAATGCCTGACGCTTTTCCTCGCCGGACACGAAACGACCGCTAATGCGTTGACTTTTACTTGGTATTTGCTTTCACAGCATCCCGAAGCGGAAGCCAAATTTCACCAAGAACTCGACCAAGTTTTTGCCGAAAAAGAACATTTAACGCCCGAAGATTATCCGAAATTAAAATTTACCGAAGCCATTTTAGCCGAATCAATGCGGCTTTTTCCGCCCGCCTGGGCATTGGGAAGATTATCAATCGAAGAACACGAAATAGGCGGTTATAAAATTCCGAAAAAATCTTTGATTTTGATGTCAATGTATATTTTGCATCGTGATGAAAGGTTTTGGACGGACGCAGACAGTTTCAAACCCGAACGATTTTTGGGCGAAAACGCCATCAAAGAAGCCTCAAATAAATTCATCTATTTTCCTTTCGGCGGCGGTGTGCGGCGGTGCATCGGCGAACAATTTGCTTGGATGGAAGGCGTTTTGTTGCTCGCAGCGTTAGGGCGAAAGTGGAAGTTAAATCTCAATCCTGAGCAAAGAATCGTCCCGCAACCGATGATTACGCTACGCTCAAAATACGGGATGACGATGCGGATTGAGAGAAGATAAAAATGTTGAAATCAAACACTTTTTGGAGTAAATTATCCTTGAGGTTAGATTTTATGAAATCACTCCGAAAATCTCTGTTTTACTTATTTACTTTTTTAATTACCTTCTCTTTCAGCACAATATTTTGTTTGGTTTTGTATTCAAAATTATATTCCAGAGGATATGTGAATTATGCTGAAGTGCCTGAACCTGTTTTGAGTATCATTTGTGGTGATGACAAAGTTTGTTTAGGTGAAGTATGTCGGCACTAAATTTTGACGAATGATTTTTTCCGAAACACAATTAAATCCAATCATGGCACGCCAAATTTTAGAAGATGCAAAACTAAAAGGCGTAACGGTTGAGGTGTATCTCAAAGAAATTTCCGAAAGCAAAAATGATGATTATCCAAAAGTTAGAAAAACAAAAGGGCGAGTTGATTTGAGTCTTTCGCAAAAATGGCTTGACG
Organism: Pyrinomonadaceae bacterium; assembly: GCA_963779235.1. Classification (GTDB taxonomy): domain Bacteria; phylum Acidobacteriota; class Blastocatellia; order Pyrinomonadales; family Pyrinomonadaceae; genus JAIBCC01. Next base: position 107,183 of record CAVZXI010000032.1, on the reverse strand, counting down.
AAAATCAACATAATTACGTTGGTAAATGGGTGGTTTTGGATGGAGACAAACTAATAGGAGCAAGCAATAATCCTAAAGAATTAGTTGAAGTTGCAAGAAATGCAGGGGTAAAAATTCCATTTGTTCATTTTATAGATGATGACCCAAGACCCTTTGTAGGAGGGTGGTTGTAATTTGCATAATCTCACTTTTAGTCAAAAAATTGAATACCCAGATGACGATAAAGGTATATATCTTGACATATTTCTCATATCTGACAGAAAGAATCCGGTAGCTGCTAAAGTTAAACTTGATACTGGAGCAGATTATTGTGTTTTCCAAAAAATATATGCGGATTTTTTAGATTTAGAAGTAGAAACCGGTAATCGAAAAGAGTTCAGAACGGCAAACAGTAGTTTCACAGCGTTTGGTCATGAAATTGGTATTCAATTTCTTGACCTTGAGTATATGACAACAGTTTATTTTGTGACAGATGAAGGATTTCGAGTCAGCGTTTTGGGCAGAATCGGCTTTCTCGACCGCTTGCAGATTGGGTTGATTGATTACGAACAACTTTTGTTTATTGATTCGCTCGAAAATTATTATCAGTAAAACTCTTAAAAAAAAATCTCTATTGATTATTTCTGAATTTAACTCGGTAAAGCGCATATTTGCCAAATACTTCCCGTTCACCGCGTTCATACCAACGGTCAAAGTTATTTAGTTCGGGATTCCAATCAATCGGCATTACCAAATATGAAATGGTCGGATGCGAAGCCTCTTTCAAACTGAAATTTTTGCGATATTCGCCATATTTACGGGCTTCTTCTTCAATCTCGCCATTGGTTAAACCCTTTGCTTCACTACTCAGACGATTGGTATGTCTGCCCCAACCAAAAAGCGCAATCATCGGAACAAACTCGCCTTCTTTAAGAGATTTTTCGAGCCATTCCTCATCCAAATCCAGATAATAGAGATATTGATAATAACGCTCTTTATTTTCCTGCCACGTCACGCCCGCAAAAACGTGCTGATGCCGCGCCCATAAAATGGCTTGTGGCGCAATGGTCGGCAAATCGTCCGCTTGAATCAAACTTGGGGCAAAGGTTACGGCGCGTTGACTATCGGGCGATGGAACATCAGTTCCCGAAAGTTCTTTTAAGCGTCTCGCCACCGGCATCCCTTCGTCTCTAATGAGATTAGCCTCGTCCAAAACGCGAACCGTGTAATGACATTCCACAATTCCCCAAACCGCCGCGATAAGAGCTAAAATAATAAACGAAACTTGTTTAACTTTGTTCTGAGCAATCGTTTTGAACAAAATGCCAAGCATCAAAACCAACGCCAAACCTGCTACATAATTTCCGATAAAAACTTGATAATGAATCGGTTGCAGTTCGCGTCCGGTCAAAATTTGTTGATTAAAAACCGCAATCCCCGCCAAAGCCAGCGACAGCACAAAAAGACTTGCACGATCTTTTAGTTTTACCGCTTTGAGCAAAACTCCCAAAATCAACATTACGATAACGGTATAACTAATCAGCGAAGGAACTCGCCAAAGATCAGGCTGACGGGTTAAGACGAATAACTGAACCTCGTCCATCGTATGCGAACGATTGGAAAGCAAATAAGCGTAAGGAATCAGCGAAAGTAAACACGCCCGCCAAGTCCAACCAATGCCTTAAAATCTTTTTGCCAGCCTTCAGGACGAACAATCAGCCAAACAATTGCCAAACAACCCAACCACGCCACCGCAGTCGTCCAGTGGTAGAAATATGAAAAGACAGTGTAGGCAAAACAGAGCGTGGAAAGTGCGGTAAAAATAATTCGTTGGCGATTTTCTTCAGCCGTCAGCATTCGCCAAACACATCCGCAAAGAATAAAAAACGCGGCAAACGGCATTGCCGGAAGATACCGTCGCAAACCCGGGAAATATGGATACGAAAAACCATCGTCCCAAATTTCACCGATTGCGCCTTCGCCCGCGAAAATCGCACCACCGCAAACCACAATCAACGCTCCCGCCATCGCATAAATCGAATCATCCGTTATTTTGCCAATCAGCCAAAACAACGCCAAACCTGCGATAAACGCTGCCAGTCCGCCCGAAACCCACATTGCCGTATGAATCGAAACGCCGAAAATTCGAGCCGGAATCGCCACCGAATAAGGTGCGGCAAATTGAATCGAAAAAAGAGATTCTTCCTGTTTATGTTCGGGCGTGTCATCGCGTCCGGTAAAAGGGTCATTACGGCGTGGTCTGCCTTCGATGAGAGCATTGAGATACGCCGCGTATGCCACTTCGTCAATATCGTTGTAAGCATACGCTCCTTGCCAATCATTACCGCGCACATACCACATTTTCAGTTGCGGATACATCGCACAAATCGCTAAGAAAATACCCGCTATAATTCCAAATCGCCACTTAACATTTACCATTTATCAATAATCATTTATCATTTTGTAGTTTAATAGATGTTAATTGTTAAATGATAAATGTTCAATGATAAATGAAATTATGAATTTGAAAGACAAAATTATTAGTGATATGACAACGGCGATGAAGGCGAAAGATGCCAATCGCACCGGAACTTTGCGGATGGTCAAAGCCGCTTTGATGAATGAAGAAAATAAACGTGGTGTCGGCACTATTCTGACCGATGAAGAAATTACTAAAATCTTAAACACGCTCGTCAAACAGCGCAAAGATTCGATTGAGCAATTTACTAACAACGGGCGAATGGAACTTGCCGAAAAGGAAAAAGCTGAATTAGCCGTTTTGGAAGATTATTTGCCACAAGCCGCAAGTGCGGAAGAAATTGCCAATGCCGTCACCGAAGCAATCAGCGAAACAGGTGCCAGTTCGATGAAAGAAATGGGTTTGGTGATGAAGGCGACAATGGCAAAATTGGTGGGGAAAACTGTGGATGGGAAATTAGTGAGCGAGACGGTCAAAGCAAAATTGCAAAATCAATAAATTGGGCTAATAAGTGAAGTTTTTGCTACACAATTTTATTGTAATCAGAACAAAAATGATTTATATTGCAACCTGAATATTAAATTATTATTCGGCTCTTAGTGATGCCAACAAGGAATATTCTAACGTGACCTATTATGAATTTAAGATTGCTACAATTTCTAATTCTCCGAAACTTTTCGGGAGATTGCGAGGTGTTCAATGTCCACTCAAACCTATCTATTGTTAAAGCCCGGCGGTGGAGAGAGCCTTCGTTTCCTTGATGACAGCGAGCTAATCATCAAGACCCCCGGCAACATTACCGATGGTGCGATGGCATACTATGAGTATATTGCTACGCCGGCGGCAAAGGGTTCGCCGCAACATATTCATTATGGTCACGATGAGACGTTCTACGTTATTGAGGGGGAGTTCGAGTTCACACTGGGGACTACCACCGTGACTGCTGACCCAGGATCGTTTCTGCTTGTCAAGCGTGGTCAGCCACATGGATTCCGCAACAGTGGCAAATCCACGGGTCGCATCATTGGCACATTCGCCCCAAGTTTCGCACAATACTTCCGCGAGTTGTCGCAGATCATTGCTCAGACAGGCGCAGCACCAAGAATGAGGGACTGGGTGGATTTGTATGGACGTTATGACACGATATTCTATAATGCACGCTAATCTTGACAGATGCCCATCGTTCCCAAACAATAAATTATCTGAAGCCTGTGCGTAATTCAAAGTCAATAAAAATGGGCATCGGACTGGAGCGCGAGCGTCCCGCTTGCAATGAGCGAAGCGAAAACGGGGTTTGCGATAAATCAAGTTGAATTTAGGCAAAGTTTTTTACGTCGCTGAAAAACGCGGCGTATGCAAGCGAGGACGCTTGCGTTCCAGTCAGTCGAATTATGCACAGGCTTCAAATTATCTAAAAGCCACGGGCTTGCGGGTTGCATATTTGATAAATTTCGGTAAAAAAAGTCTTCAATACGAGAGATTTGTCAACGGGTAACGGATTACAAAAACTATAAAAATAATCTGTGTAATCCGTGTAATCCGTTGTTTGTTCTACCCAAAAATATTTCGCACCTTGTCCATAAATGATTCGTCTTTGAATTCGGTATCTTCAATTTCGGAAAGTTGTTCGAGCAAAAGGCGTTGCTCTTTGGTCAAATGTTTGGGCGTAATCAAGGTCACGGCGACAAACAAATCGCCCTTACCGCGTCCGCCTAAAATTGGCATTCCTTGTTCTTTGAGGCGAAAAACTGTGCCGGTTTGCGTTCCCGCCGGAACTTTTAAATCTTGCTCGCCATCCAAAGTTCTAACCTTAATTTCTGCGCCAAGTGCCGCTTGGGCAAATGAAACAGGGACAGCCGAATAAAGATTTGCACCTTGTCGTTCAAATTCTTCGTGTTCGGCAACGTGGATGACAACAAACAAATCGCCCGATTGTCCGCCGCCTGTTCCCGCTTCGCCTTCGCCGTTGACGCGCAGACGTGAACCCGTTTCGACCCCCGCCGGAATCTTGATTTCGAGCGTTCTTTCTTTTTCAATCCGCCCGGCTCCGCGACAATTTTTACAAGGGTTTTTGATGATTTGTCCGCGTCCACCACAGTTTGAACAAGTCCGCATAACCGAGAAAAAGCCCTGTTGATAGCGAACTTGTCCTTGTCCTTGACAAGTGATACAAGTTTCGGGCGAAGTCCCTTTTTCCGCTCCTTTTCCTTCGCATTCAACGCATTTTTCCAGTCGCGGAATATGCAAAGTTTCAGCCTTTCCGTTGGCGGCTTCTTCAAGGGTAATCTCTAAATCGTAGCGCAAATCCGAACCGCGTTGAGCCGAACTGCGACGAGTGCGCCCACCGCTCCCGCCAAACATATCGCCAAAGCCAAACATATCGAAAATGTCTTCGATATTGGTAAAACCTGCGCCATCGAATCCGCCAAATCCGCTACTCGCACCTACGCCTTGATGTCCGAAACGGTCGTAAGCCGCACGTTTTTGAGAGTCTGAGAGAACCGAATAGGCTTCTGCGGCTTCTTTAAATTTATCTTCCGCCGTTGGGTTGTCAGGGTTTTTGTCAGGATGGTGTTGAATGGCTAATTTACGATAAGCCGTTTTAATTTCGGCATCACTAGCCGTTTTGTTAATTCCTAAAATTTCGTAATAATCGCGTTTGCTCATTTTTGGTAAATTCCAAATTTCAGATTTCAGATTTCAAATTCAAATACAAAGATAACGTCAGTCCAAATTTGTTATGAACTGACGTTACTTAATTTTGCGACATCTGAAGTTTTTCTTCAAGCGCAACGAGACGGATTACACTTGTCAAATGTGCCATAGAGATTTCAGATTCCAAATTCCAAATTCCAAATTATATGGGAATTCCAAATTCCAAATTCCAAATTCCAAATTAGATTCTGAAATCTGAAATCTGGAATCTGAAATCTGGAATTGCCTTAGCTGACCGTCGCCATCAAGGTTTCGGTAAGTTTATTGGCTGTCGCCTTAACCCTTTCGATAGCACTTTTGATTTTCTCAATGCTATCGGATTCGATGAAGGCTTCCGCTTCATTTAAAATGCCGTTAATTTCCAATTGATGATTGTGCGGAAGTCCCTTGCCATATTCGCTCATCGCATTTCTGGTATTGGAAATTAAGGAGTCCAGATTGTTGCGCGCTAAAATTATTACTTTGGCTTGTCTATCGTGGTCAATTGAGGTCTCGGCTTCCATAATCAAACGGTCAATCTCATCCGGCGCAAGCCCCGAAGATGGCGTAATTTGCATTGCTTGTTCGAGTCCGGTCATCTTATCTTTGGCAGAAACATTGACGATTCCATTCGGGTCAACATCAAACATTACTTCGATTTGCGGAACTCCACGCGAGGCGGGCGGAATCCCAATCAACTCAAATTTTCCGAGTGAGCGGTTGGCATTGGCAAGTTCGCGTTCACCTTGCAAAATATGAATTTCTACTGATTGCTGATTGTCAACCACAGTCGTAAAAGTCATTCCGTTTTTGAGGGGAATGGTTGAATTACGCGAAATTAGTTTGACGAAAAGACCGCCGCGAGTTTCCAAACCTAAGCTCAAAGGCAAAACGTCTAACAGCACAATATCTTTGACATCGCCCGTCAAAACTCCGCCTTGAATGCCTGCGCCCATCGCCACTACTTCATCAGGATTGATTTCGGTAGATGGCTCTTTGCCAAAAAGTTCGGTCACGGTTTTGGTAATAATCGGCGAGCGGGTTTGTCCGCCAACTAGGATAACTTTATCAATATCATCGGCTTTGAGTTTGGCATCCCACAGCGATTTTTGGCACGGCTCAATGGTTTGCTCGACCAAATCTTGGACGAGTTCTTCAAATTTAGAGCGAGTTAAAACTGTATTGATATGTTTCGGACCGCTCGAATCTGCCGCGATAAACGGAAGATTGATAGTGGTTTCCGTTACAGACGAAAGCTCGCATTTGGCGCGTTCTGCCGCTTCTTTCAAGCGTTGGAGAGCCAGTCGGTCTTCCCTCAAATCAATATTGTTTTCGAGGTTGAAATTTTCTACCACCCAACTGATAATGCGTTGGTCAAAATCTTCGCCGCCCAAAAACGTATTGCCGGAGGTTGAAAGAACTTCAAAAACGCCGTCATTGATTTCTAAAATCGTGACATCAAAAGTGCCGCCGCCAAGGTCATAAACCACGATTCTTTCCGAACGCTTTTTACCGAATCCGTAGGCGAGGGCGGCTGCCGTCGGCTCATTGATAATTCGTTCGACTTCGAGACCGGCAATTTTTCCCGCGTCACGAGTAGCTTGACGTTGAAAATCATCGAAATAAGCGGGGACGGTAATAATCGCTTCGGTGACGGTATCGCCGAGGAATTCTTCGGCTGATTGTTTCAGACGTTGGAGAACGATGGCTGAGATTTCAGGTGGACTGTAAGTGCGGTCAAGCACCCGAATATGTGCATCGCCATTTGGGGCTTCAACGATTTCAAACGGCGAGGTTTCGCGCATTTTTTCCGTTTCCAGCGAATTAAATTTGCGCCCAATCAAACGTTTGACCGCAAAAAGTGTATTGGTCGGATTAGTGACAGCTTGGCGTTTGGCGATTTGCCCTACCAGTCGTTCGCCTTTTTCCGTAAAACCAACTACGGATGGCGTGGTTCTGCCGCCTTCTTTATTTGGAATGATCTGAATCGCTCCGCCTTCGAGAACCGAAACACAACAGTTGGTTGTGCCTAAATCTATTCCGATTACTTTACCCATAAGATGTTGAGTCCTTTTAATTTATTCTATTTCTAAAGATAAGTCTGAAGATGTGGGATTAGTGGAAGAAGATACCTTAACCATCGAGGGGCGAATAACTTTATCGTCAATTTGATAACCGCGCAAAAGTTCTTCGACCACCGTGTTCTGTGGTAATTCATCTGAAGGAACAGTTGACACGGCTTCGTGAAAATGAGGATTAAAGGGTTGTCCAATAGAAATTATCGGCTTAATCCCCATTTCTCCTAAAACTTCGGTTAATTGATGATTGACGAGTCCGATGCCATCCACAAACTGTTGGAAATCAGGAGATTTTTCTACTTCGTGATTGGAAGCCGAATCTAAAGCCCGTCCTAAATTATCAATCACCGGTAGAATTTTATTTGCCAAATTGCTCAAAACACTGCGAAAGATTTCCGCTCTTTCTCTTTCGGTTCGATTACGGAAATTTTCAAAATCGGTGCTTCGCCGCCGCATTGTTTCCGACATTTCTTGGCGTTCGACTGAAATGCGATTGATTTGATAATTGAGTTGGGCAATTTCAGATTCGAGGTCTGAATAGGTTTTGCTGTTTGGATTTAAAGGATTTAAAGGATTAAATTGAGCGACCGATGATTGCTCAAAGGATTTATTGGGCTGAATAGTCGTCAGCAATTTTTCAAGCTCTGCCAATTCATCCTGCTCAATATCATCAGCTTCAATTTCCACTATCATTTCGGAAGAAATATCGAGGTCTTTCTCTTTAGCTTCTAATTCCTTGAGAAAAGCATCAATCGAACCGGAATCATCTAAGTCCATTTCGTCTGACGCATCTTCGTTTTTGATTGAATCGTATTCGGGGTTCATTATAAATAGTTAAAATAGTTAGTTTTTTTTCGAGCCTGAGTATTCATCCAACATCATTTTTTCGAGGATTTTGGAAATATAGCTGACAATCGAAATCATCCTCGCGTATTCAATCCGAGTGGGACCTAAAACGCTCAGAGTTCCGATGGCATCGCCTTTTCCGATGCGATAAGGAGCAGTTATCAAAGTGCAATTTTGAAGCGAAGAGGTTGAATTTTCACTTCCGATGACCACCTGCACAGTTCCTTTGGCTGATAAATCACGTCCTAAGCATTCATTTAAGATTTGCATCAGCCGAGATTTTTCTTCAATCGTGCGAAGTAATTCGCGCAATCTTTCAAAATTGGAAAAATCAGGTTTGGTGAGAATATTTGACGCGCCATCCACATAAATTTCGCCGATGGTGTCTTTTTCACTTTCAATACTTTCCGAGCAAAGTATCATCGCCGTTTGCAACAATTTGTCAAAAAGTGCTTTTTCTTCGTGCATGAGCCGTAAGATTTCAGCCCGAATCATCGAAAGACTTTTGCCCGCAAATTCGGCGTTGAGATAACGCGAAGTGCGATCCAGGTCTTCTTGGGTAAAGGTTTCTTCCAATCGAATAATTTTGTTATGAACAATATTCGGAGCCGAAACCATTACCACCAAAATTCGTTTATCCGAGAGATTGGCAAACTGGATATGTTGTAAATAATCATTTGCCAAATTTGGCGAAATGACGATTCCAACATTATTTGAAAGAGCCGAGAGCAATTGTGAAGTGCGTTCCATCAAGCGGTCAGGTTTATCTGAAATATCCAAATCACTCAAACCGAGTTCTTTATTTATCAATTTCAAATCAACATCCGAAAGACTTAAAACTCCAAGCAGATTATCCACATAAAAACGATAACCTTTATCAGTTGGAACGCGCCCCGCAGAGGTGTGCGGTTGTTCGACAAATCCGCCTTCTTCAAGTTCGCTCATCACGTTGCGAATCGTTGCCGAACTCCAACCCGCTGAATGTGCAAACCTTTCAGCCACAACTTTTGAGCCAACCGGCTCGCCTGAGACAAGATGTTCGCTGATAATAGCTGAGAGAATTATCTGCCCGCGTGCATCGGGAATTGCAGAATCTCTTTTGAAACTCGAATTTGAATCACGGACAGGCATTTTTATCAATTGATTTGAAGCAAACGCGAAAGGACGTTATGCTCTTTTAATTGAATAGCATTTTAACTGATGAAATGTCAAGATTTAATAGTTAAAATTTGATAAACAATTGCCAAACTAGACAAAATGAGCGTTGAAATCGAACAACTCAAAGAAATTTACGAAAAAACAATCGTCTCTATTAAGAATCCGCGCGAGCTACCGAGTTTGAAAATTGAGTTCTATCCTTACGTTGGAATCAACAATCGGATTCGTCTCCGCGATGACCTGATTCACGTTAAACTTTCCGACCTTTTGCGCGATGCGCCGCTCGAATTTCATCAAGCCTTAGCCGAAATTTTGCTCCGCAAACTCTATCAAAAAAAAATTCCGGCAGAGGTTTCAAACATCTACAATAATTTCGTCAAACAACCCGATGTGCGCGAAAAATCTATCGAATCTCGCAAAACTCGCGGACGAAAAGTTTTGAAAGGGACGCAAGGCGAATATTATGATTTGGACGAGATTTTCAATTTACTCAATCAGATTTATTTTCGACATACTATTCCAGAAACAACTCTAACTTGGTCTGCTAACAGCACTTATCGAATTTTAGGACATCACGATTCGACTCACGAAACCATCGCCATCAGCAAATCTTTGGACGATATTCGCGTGCCGCGTTTTGTGGTAGAATATGTCGTCTATCACGAAATGCTCCACATCAAGCACCCGACTCGTTTTGAGAACGGCAGACGTTACAGCCACACACCCGCCTTTCGCCGTGACGAAAAAGATTTTGCATTTTTTTATGAAGCGGAAGAATGGATTGAGAAAAACGCTAATAATTTGAAGAAAACCGTGCGAAAGAACAAAAGGATGCGAAAATAAAATCTTTCTTAATTTTGCCTTCTACCTTATTTCCTTTTTACTTTCCCTAATTTCCTTTCTCAAATTGCTCAATAATCATTCCAATTAAACCAAAATCGGAGACGGTTTTGCGCTCCATTCCATTCGCCTCAAAACGGGTTTCGGTCAAATAAAAACTCGTCAACTTTTTAACTTCTTCCTTTGGATTGCCCAAAATCTCAACTAATTTTTCCGCCGTTTCAGAATCTTTGGAAAAAGTTATCGTCACTGCGTTGCTGTTTGCAAATTGTTGGAAATATTCACTTTTAATAAAATTTTGTCCGTTTTCTTTGGCTTGCAGACATTTCATTACGCTTTCGGTTTCGCCCAAAATCAGACGATTTTCGATGATTGCCGCCGATAAAGTTTTATCCGCCGATTGCCAAAGATTTGAAGATGTTTGCGCCTTAAAATTGATTTCCGCAGTCAGCGATTTTTTGAGTTTTTCGAGGTCTTTAATTTCGGCAATGACCACACTTTTATCGCCTTCTTCATCAAAACGGGCAGTCACAATTTCCGAGCCGACTGCGCTCAAAAAAGTTTCAATATCTTCAACTCCGTAAGGCTCAAAAAAACTGCCTGAAACTTGCATCAGAATTTTCCCACTCACAGCATCCAACGGTTTTGAAGCGGTCAGCAAAACACTTCGCCAAGCAATTTGTGGATTCTGTAAATTATAGCGAGTCAAGGAATTAACCTCTGTCGGCAGAAATTGGACGGACTCAAAATTTGCCTCGGATTTGGCAATCAAAGTCTCTTTCCAAACGCTTGAAACTTCCGCATCAGTCTTAATCAAAATCTTATCTTCAATGCCTTGCTCGGTTTTCCTCACTGTCCACACGGCTTCTTTCGCCGTCTTTTGCAAAATCGTTGGCAAAATTTTGGCAATAAAACTTCTTACCAAATCTTCTTCCGAAGCGTTAATCGCCGTCGAGACTCCGGCTAAATTGGCAAGTTGGGCGATTGCTTCGGGCGTAATGTAGCCGAAAGCCAAATTTCCAACGCCCGCCTTTTCACGCGCTCGTGCCAGCGATTCATTTTTCAAAAGATTATCGCCTTCGCCGCGTTTGACGGCTAAACATTTGTCAATAATCGTTTCATCATTGCCAACGTAAATTACACTTCCCGCAACACTTGCAAAGATTTTGCGTCCGTCATTTGCCGTCCAAATGTAAAATTTTGCGCCTTTTTTATCAGATTTTTCAAGTTTTACCTCATCGCCATAATTTTCTTTGACAAAGCGTCCGATTTGGTTTTCGACCAGCGAAACGGCGGTTTGTTCCCAAGCGTGCGTGTCAGCGATGAGCGCAAAACGTGGTTTGAAATTCAAAATTGCCGATTCGTCCGTTACTTGTTTTTCGGAAGTTTCAAAACCTGTCACGACTACGGCAACCTGTGTATTTTTAAGCGCGGAAAAATCACTCGGATTTTTGGCAAGTTGTTGGAAAGATTTGTTTTGCGTGATGGTTTGAAGAGTTTCGCCCAAATCGTTGGTTTCCAAATAAACGAGCGTCTCGGCAGGTGAAAGTGAACGCAAATCGGTCTTTTGAGCCGATTGACAGGATGAAAAAATTACCACAGAGACACAGAGACACAGAGAGATGATTAAAAACTTTTTGACCGATTGAAAATAATTTCTAAATAAAGTTTTCTCAAACATTTTCCAAAACCCCTTTCTCTTCTCTGTGTCTCTGTGTCTCTGTGGTAAAATCCAAAACTTATGAGCGAAAACATTTTTCAAGATAACATTTTACAAGGCAAAGTTGCATTTGTAACAGGTGGCGGAACGGGAATCACGGGCGGAGTGGCTCGCGCACTGGCAGAAGCGGGCGCAAAAGTAGCGATAACTTCCCGAAAAATCGAAAATTTAGAATCGGCGGCAAAATTATTAACGAAAATGGCGGCGAATGTTTTTCGGTCGTTTGCGATGTTCGGGATTATGAAGCAGTTGAAAAAGCAATTGCCGCAACAGTCGAAAAATTCGGCAAAATTGATATTGTCGTTAACGGCGCGGCGGGTAATTTTTTATGCAAGGCAAACGAACTTTCAGCAAACGGTTTTGGGACGGTGGTAGATATTGATACGAAAGGAACTTTTAACGTCTGTCGGGCGGCTTTTGAAGAACTCAAAAAGTCGAAAGGTCAAATTTTGAACATCAGCGCAACGCTCCATTATTTGGCGACTCCGATGCAAATTCACGTTTCAGCCGCCAAAGCCGGAGTTGATGCGATTACCCGAAATCTTTCGGCAGAATGGGGACGCTACGGCATTCGTGTCAACGGAATTGCGCCCGGTCCGATTGAAGACACCGAAGGAATGAAACGTTTGGCAACTCCCGAAGTTTTGACGATGATTAAGAAACGGATTCCGCTTGGACGTTTGGGCAAAATTGCAGACATCGAAGATTCGGCGTTATTTTTATGTTCCGATGCCGCCAGTTTCGTCAATGGTGTGACACTCGTAGTTGACGGCGGACAATGGCTTTTGGGGACGAGTTTTGGTTAGTGAGTTTGGGAAGTTCGGGAAGTTGCGGAAGTTTAGGAAGTTTAGGAAATTTAGGAAGAGAAAACTTGTTCTTCCTTCCCAAACTTCCGCAACTTCCTAAACTATAAATCAAAAACCTCTCATAAACACATTCTTTTCTCCCAACAAGCTATTCAGAATCAATATTTTAGCCGCCATTTTTACTTCGTTTCTGTCAAATTTATCGGCTAAACCTTTGGTTCGTTGAAAATCTGCTTTGGCAAGGTTTTGGATAAACATTGGTAATTCATTGTTTGGTGAAATACCACCGATAACTTCCCAATCGCCCAGAAGAGCAGGCGCACTCGCTTCACCATTAGGCATTAAATCTAACCCAACATCAACAAAACCACCTAATTTGACTGCACTTTCGATAACTTCGTTAATGGTCGCCATTGATTCCACTAAGGCAAAAGATTTGTCGGGCTGATGACGTGAATAACCACCGGCTAAGGCTAATTTTCCAACATAATCAAGATAAGTTTTATTTTCGGGGCGGACATAAACTTCGGCTTCTTTCATCAATACATCGGCAACCTCTTTATCCGCGCTGATTAACGAAAATTTTGCCAATGCCACAACAACTAAGATAAACCCATCAGGTCTGGCATATCCCCAACGATTTTCTTCAATGGCGTGTTTCTTTGCCGATTCGATAACTTTTTTGCGCTCGTCCGCCGTAAATTTACCAATTTCGAGCTTTTGCATTAACTCATATTCGTTTTCAAATTCGTTATATGTGATTGGTGGAGTTGCAGAAGTTTGTGGCGTTGGTATTGTCTTTGGCTTTGGACTATTTGCCGCAGAATTTGCCATCGTATTTGATGGATAATATGGCATATTTGCCGCTGTGTTTGCTGGATAATACGGCATATTTGAGGCTGTATTATAATAGGGAGAATTTGAGGTAATGCGATTAGCATTATTGGTGCGCCGTTGTTTGGCTTTTTGCATAATTTTTAAGGCTTCACGCGGGGCATATTTTTGAATCCGTTTTGCATAATCAGGCGGATAAAAATAATATTCGCCGTCCATTGCCGATAAAACATGGTTTCCAAACAGTTTAGCTAATTCAATAATGGATTTGTCGCTCAAAAATGGTTGTGCTTCCGCTTTCATTTCGACTGCTGTCTCAAAGAATAAACTTATCGCATCAGTCTCAATTTCTGTGGCGTTTAAAGTTTTGATTTTTTGCAAAGTTTCTTCGGCGAGTGCGCTCCCTTTGACTATATCTTTTTCGTGAATTGAGATCAGAGTATAGATATAGCTGTCAGTTAATCCGTTCCCCAAAGAATCACGAGAGACTTCGATGGCTTTATCAATTTCGCCTTTTTCGAGCAATTTGTAAATGATTCGTTGTTGTGAATAAAAATCGCTATAATTTCCGTACATGTCTGCGGCATCAGGAATTATCTTCGCAGTTTCTTTGCTAAACTGATACGCTAAATAAGGATCAGTATCTATCAAACTATTGATGATTTTTTTCCGTAACCCGATGACTTTACGAAATTCGTTAGTCATTCCAAGTTCGTGAAAAGATGGTTCGGATGCAAAATTTGCCATCGTGTTTGCTGTGTTCGCATAGTAACTATTTGATTTGGCATTCGCGTAATAGCCATTAGCACCGTAATTTACGCTGGAATTAGCCTGCGCTTTTTTCGCTTCGGCAACTGCGGTTTTGTATTTCGCATTGGTTTTGGCAAGAGCTTGTTTAAAATCTATGATTGCTTGTTGAAACATTGCACGAGCTTCCTTTTCGTCATATTTCCACAGTAATCTCGCCGTTTCAATCATAAAAAATTGACGGTTTTCCTCTGCTTTCAGATTTGGAATTTCTTTGATGGTTTGTCGTAAAAATTCAACCGCATTTTTTCGTAGTTCGGGTGAAATTTCAGGCTGTTTGATGGTTGAATTGGTCTGAGCAACGATGTTTCCCAAAAGCAGGACCACCATCAACATTACCGAAAAAGTTTTTTGAATCTTCATTTTGAGCCTCCGTAAATTTGAGTGAATCTTACTCCTTTGCTCAATCCGTGACAAGTTTTTTTTCGTAAAATAAACACTTTACCTATGGCTCTTACAAAGTCAGATTTTTTCTGGTTCATCGAAAATGACGAACATTATAGCGTAGCGAGCATCGCTACGTTTCCGATAAAAAGAGATTTCCGTCTCTGAAAAAGACGAACATAATTCGTTGAATGTGCGTCACTTACAGCGATGGAACGGCTATTTAATCAATTTTGTAGGGTGTCGCTCATTATCATTCGCTTTACCTTACGCTATATTGTTGGTTGCCTTTGGCGACTTTACAAGAGCCGTAACACTTTACCAATTCGCATTTAACCATTACCATTTAGCTAGGAAAATTGAATGCTTGAAATTAGCCCTAAAACTTTTGATGAATTTGTAGCCGAGATAAAAAACGGCAATGTCGTTCCCGTGGTGCGGAGCGTTTTGGCGGATTTGCACACGCCCGTCAGTGCCTTTATGCGGGTTTGCGGCAATGCGAAACAGTCGTTTTTGCTCGAATCGGTGGAAGGCGGCGAACGTCTGGCGCGATATTCTTTTCTCGCGGCTAATCCTTTGAAGACGGTTCGCGCTCAGAATGTTGATCTTTTCATTGACAAAAACGGCGCAACTAAAGCCTTGAAAGATATAACTTTGTTTGAATATTTACGCGAATATTTTGAACAAAATCAGCTTGCTTGGCGCGAAAATCTGCCGCCTCTGTGCGGTGGAGCAGTCGGCTTTTTAACATATGACGCGGTGCGTTGGTTTGAGCCGATTTTGGACGACAACAAATATTTTGAACGCGAAGATGCCGTTTGGATGTTTTTCAAAACTATTCTCGCTTTCGACCGTCTCAAACAACGCATCGAAATCGTTTCGGTGGTCTTTACCGATGAAGCAAACGGCGATAATGCAAAACTCAAAGAGCTTTACGATGAAGCAGTTGCCGAAACCGAACGAATCGAAAAGTTATTGTCTGAAACCGCTAGATTTCCCGAATCAAAACCAAAGTCATCGGCTGAAAAACCGAAAGGGTTTGAGTCAAATTGGACAAAAAAAGGTTTTATGGAAAGCGTCAAAAAGATTCAGGAGCATATTTTGGCTGGCAATGCTTATCAAGTCGTTTTGTCGCAAAGATTCGGGCGTAAAGTTTCGGCTGAGCCAATCAATATTTACCGCGCTTTGCGGACGACAAACCCTTCGCCTTATATGTTTTACCTCAAATTTGGCGAAGAAATTTTAATCGGCGCATCGCCTGAAATGTTGGTGCGCTGTCGGGGCAAAAAACTTGATTATCGTCCGATTGCCGGAACTCGTCCGCGTGGCGCAACCGAAACCGAAGATTGGATTTTGGGCGAAGATATGCGTTCGGACGAGAAGGAAATTGCCGAGCATGTGATGCTGGTAGATTTAGGGCGCAATGATTTGGGGCGGATTGCCGAATACGGCACGGTTGAGGTCGAAGATTTGATGACGATTGAGCGTTACAGCCATGTCCAACATCTGGTCACGAGTCTGAGTGCGACTTTACGCGAAGGTTTTGACCGATTTGATGCGCTGGCTTCGTGTTTTCCGGCGGGAACTGTTTCAGGTGCGCCAAAGGTGAGCGCAATGCACATCATCAAAGAACTTGAACCGACTCCGCGCGGCGTTTATGCGGGAACGGTTGGCTACATTGATTACGCCAATAATCTCGATACTTGTATTGCTATTCGGACGCTCGAATTACGCGATGGAACGGCTTACGTCCAAGCAGGTGCGGGCGTGGTGGCAGATTCCGTCCCCGAAAAAGAATACGAAGAAACGATTAACAAGGCTCGCGCCCTGGTGAAAGCGATTGAAATTGCAGAGGCGGGACTATAACAATGGATAATTGACAATGGATAATTAACAATGGTTATTGAAATTTAACCAATAAATTATTCATTATCCACTATCCATTATCCATTTTAGAGAAATGATTTTAGTAATAGACAATTACGACTCTTTTACCTACAACATCGTGCAGTATTTGGGCGAACTCGGCGCAGATTTGATGGTGCGCCGGAATGACGAAATTACGGTTGAACAAATCGAAAATGATTTGAAGCCCGAACGCATTTTGATTTCGCCCGGTCCGGGAACGCCCGATGATGCCGGAGTTTCGCTCGAAGTGTTAAAACATTTTGCGGCAAAATTGCCGATTTTGGGTGTTTGTTTGGGGCATCAAGCCATCGGACAGGTTTTTGGCGGCAAAATTGTCCGCGCCCCAATCCCCGTTCACGGCAAATATGGCGAAATTTGTCACGATGGAAAAGGCGTTTTTACGGGGCTGACTTATCGTTTTAAAGCCGGGCGTTATCATTCGCTAATTGTTGACCGCGAAGGTCTGCCGGACGATTTGGAGATTTCGGCGACCACGCCCGATGGTTTGATTATGGGCTTGCGTCATAAAACTTTTAAAGTGGAAGGCGTGCAATTTCATCCCGAATCAATTTTAACCGTCGAAGGCAAAAAACTCTTGCAAAACTTTCTAAGTCTTTGAGATAGTTAAGAATGGATAATTGATAATGGATAATTGATAATTTGTTTGTTGCGATTGTTCAAAATCCTTTTGCCCTTTCCTAAAACTATTCCAAATTACGGTGCAAAGTCGCCTTGTCGGTAATTGGTCATAACCATTATCAATTATCAATTATCAATTATCAATTAACGAATTATGTCAAAAACCGAATGGCTTCTTGCCGCGCCGACATCTGCCACCAATAGCAAAGCGGATACCCCTTTGCATCATTTTCTCGTCCGTCTGATGCGCGGGGAAAATCTTTCGGTGGATGAAGCCTCCGATTTTTTTAATGCTTTAACCGATGAAAATGCGAATCCCGCCCAGATTGCAGGGGCTTTGGTCGCCCTCGCGGCAAAAGGCGAAACCTTTGAAGAACTCGCCGGAATGGCTCGCGTGATGCGCCAACGGAGTTTGAAAATCACGGCTCGTCACAAAAATTTTATTGATACTGCCGGAACAGGTTCGAGTCTCATCAAAACTTTCAATATTTCAACTGCCGCTTCTTTCGTAATTGCAGGCGCAGGATTGGCGGTTGCCAAACACGGAAATCGCGCCGTGACCAGTAAAACAGGGAGCGCAGACGTTTTGGATAAACTCGGGGTCAAGGTTTCAGGCTCGCCGAAAAATGCTCAAACCTGTTTGAATGGAATCGGTATTTGCTTTATGTTCGCCCCGAAATTTCATCCCGCTTTGCTTCGGGTGGGCGATATTCGGCGAAATTTGGGAGTCCGTACCTCGCTCAATTTGCTTGGTCCGCTTGCCAATCCTGCCAATGCCCCAAAACAAATTATCGGCGTTTGGCATCCGTCGTTGGTCGAACCGATGGCGCAAGCCCTCTCGCTTTTGGGAACGGAAAAAGCGTGGGTGATTCACGGTGCAGACGGTTTGGACGAAATTACTCTGTCGCGTGAAACTTTGGTGGCGGAAGTCGCTAAAAATCGTCTCAAAACTTTTACGGTTGATCCCGAAACTTTCGGTTTAAAGCGTGGAAATATTGAGCATCTGCGAGCCGAATCACCCGAAGAAAGCGCAAAAATCGTAATGGAAGTTTTGCAAAGCAAACGCCGTGACCAAGCGCGAAGTTTGGTGGTGATGAACGCCGCCGCCGCCATCTACATCGGCGGTTTAGCCAAAGATTTATCACACGCCGCCCGTCTTGCCGAACAATCAATTGATAGCGGTCAGGCGCAAAATAAACTCGAAAGATTGATTCAAACCACGAATAAGTAATAAAAACCCGTTTTCCGATTCATCTTTTCGCTAAATTGGTGTCAGAATGAATCAATGAATAATTTTCTACAAGAAATTCTCGAACTCAAACAAAAACGAGTTGAGTTAGCCAAATCAAATAACAATCTGGAATCCCTCAAAAATCACACCTTTAGTGTCCGCGCCCGTGCGATGCCTCACGTGCTTCGCCAAAAACTGCAAGCCGATGACGAAATTCATATCATTGCCGAAATCAAACGTGCTTCGCCCTCAAAAGGCATCATCAACGATAAAATTGATGTCGCTGAAGTTGCTCGAAATTATGAACTCGGTGGCGCAACCGCAATTTCAGTTTTAACCGAAGAAGATAAATTCGGCGGAAGTTTGAGTGATCTTAAACTCGCTCGAAAGACCGTAAAAATTCCGATTTTGCGAAAAGATTTTATCTTTGATGAGTTTCAGATTTTTGAATCTGCCGCTGCCGGTGCAGACGTGATTTTGCTGATTGTGGCAATGTTGGAAGACAAAAAGTTGTTGCAATTTAGACGCATTATTGAGGACAAATTAAAACTCGATGCGCTGGTCGAAGTTCATACTTTAGAAGAATTAGAGCGAGCCAAAGCCATTGGTGCAACCACTATCGGAGTCAATAATCGAGACTTAAATTCTTTTCAAGTTTCATTGGACGTTTCGCGTGAATTGATAAAACACGCCCCGAAAGATGCGCTGATGATTGCCGAAAGCGGTTTGCAAACGCGGGAAGATTTACTCGAATTGCAAGAATTGGGTTTTCGCGGTTTCCTGATTGGCGAGACTCTGATGCGAAGCGAAAATGCGGAAGAAGAACTGAAAAAATTGATAATTGATAATCCTTGATTGAAATTAAAGTGTTAAGCAGGTGGGCAAAATGGCATAATAATTGACCACAAAATCAGTATAGCGAGCGGTAGCGAGTCTCTCGACACTCAGTCAAGCTTGAAAATAACGATGTTCGCTACCGCTCGCTATACTGATTCTCAAGATTTTTTATCACCTGCTTAAGTTCAAATTAGATTTCAATTATCCATTATCAACTATCAATTATCCATTGAGTTATCTTTCATAACAATTCAAAAAATCCTGATAGAAAGGAAAATAATCTTGGCTTCCGGCAACTTCGGCGCACTCTTTGGCTTTGGCTTCGGCTTCATCCAGCGAGGTTTCTTTCAACCCTTCGGTTAATTGTTTGGAAAAATATTGGACGGCAAGCCACAGTGCATCAATAAACTGTTCGCTCGATTCGGCGCAACTGAAAATGATTGTTCCTTCTTCATCGTCATCTTCGATGCGGACTTCGCCTGTCCCACGATCAATCACGATAAACTTTTCCTCAAACATTCCAACTTCGTAAAATTCTTCATCGCCTAAAACTTCTTCGGCAAAACCGATGTCGCCAAAATCAACTTCGGAAACATCGTAATTCATGACCAAATTAACCAGTTCATCGGCAAAATCTTCGCTGTCGTCATACTTTTCCACCTCAATCGGCGGAGTTAAGGTTTTAAGGTTTGCAATAAATTCTTGTGCTTTCATAATCCTCTAATGTTCTTTGATTTTGGATTTTTGATCTTTGAACGGTTGTTTTGAATATTTTTGAGGGCGGAGTTTAGTCAATAAAATCAAAGGTCAAAGATCAAAAATCAAAGGTCTAATCAATATAACAAATATCTTCCGTTTTCGCGGTCAAAACCTTTGCAAATCAGTCCATCGGCAAAGGCTTTGTTTAATTCATTTTTGACGCGATTTTGCTCGTCAATTGCTTGTCTAAGATTTTCTGTAACCAATTCGCTCCAATTTTTCGGAATTTCAACGGTTTGTTTTACTTCCGCCGTTTCGATAAATTTTTCGCCTTTCGAGAGCGCGATTACTTTTTCGCTGTCGAGATGCCATTCGGCAAAAAGACGGTCGCTGTCGAGTCCGAGCGTTGCATCATCATTTGGATATTCAGTTCCATAAAAATTCGGCTCATAATGTTTGATAATTGCCCCAAGTTTTTCCAAATTGAAAAAAGCGTTGCGGGATTGAACCGGCTGAAATGTCCATTTGACAAACTTTACGCCCTCCGCCAAAGCCCGCTCGCGTTGCGCCCATTTTAGCTTCGCGCCGATGCCGTAGCTCTGATAATTTTGGCTTACCGCAGTCATATGTGAATAAAAAGCCTTTTCGCCATAAAGCACCGCGGGGACGCTCAGGACAAACCCGACCAATTCATTTCCGACAAATGCGCCGAGCGTAAAACCGCCCGCATTCTTGGTGACAATCAAATGTCGGACGGGCGAAATTTCAATGTCGGGCAGGGCAAAAACATCGCGTTGTAATTGAACGCAATTTGATAATTCTTCAATGGTTAAACATTCACGGATTTCGATCTTCATCAAATTTCAATGCTCTTGAAACTTTCTCAATTTGTGCCGTAACTGTCAAATCCTAATAATTTTGCTTAACTTTCCACTCTAAAATTTGTTATCATAATTCTGGTCAAGTTTGACCATCTTCTTTTCTAATTATCCTGCATTCGATATGTTCGCCCCAAATCGCACAGACATTAAAGGCACTTTTCAGGAATCTCCTTTTGCCGAACTTTTAGTTGAAGCTACTCAAGCCCAATTGAGCGGCTCGTTTCGGCTGGCTCACGAAGAGGAAAAAACCATCGTGTATCTGAAAGACGGCGAGGTCGTTTTTGCAGTCTCAAATCTTCGTCAACATCGTCTTTTTGAGATGCTTTTGCAAACTGAGCGAGTTAAACAAGATGTTTTAACCGACATTCCGTATTTTACCAACGACCTCGAACTCCGATATGCTTTACTCACCCAAGAAATTCTTACCAAAACCGAAATTGACGAGTTTTTTTCACGACAAATCAAAGAGATTCTAAATATGGCGTTCGCTTGGAAAACCGGAGCTTGGAGTTTTAGTCATTTAGCCCGAGCCAAAGAGGGCGTGCAATTCAAGGTAGATACTGTAAATTTATTATTAAATTATGCCAGAAATCTGCCCGATGAAACTATTATCAGAAGATTTAAGAGTTTTGAAGAAAGATTTGCAATCCGGCAAGAGCATCCCACCAATCTTAATTTACGTCCGCAAGAAGGCTTTATTTTTTCGCAACTCGCAACGACTTTGACGCGAATCCAAGACATAAAAACCAATAGCGGTTTGTCAGACCTTGAAACTCTACGAAGTCTTTATGCTTTATGGTTTGGAGGTTTTGTGACCCGCAAAAATTGGAACTCAGATTTTTCGGATAATCAAATAAGAGACATTCTTTCTGCCAAATTGACCTTGAAAAAAGAAGAGCCTAAACCTATTCCGCAGAAAGTTGAAAAAACGGAACAAACCACTGCTGAGGCTGTCACGGACGAAAAAATAGAAGTTAAAATTGATGAAAAACGTCTGCTTGAAGCCTATCTGAAACGAATTGAAGATGCTGAAAGTTATTATGAAATCTTAGATATTCCGATTAAAGCTAATCTGGTCGAGATTAAAACGGCTTATTTCGGACTCGCCAAGCAGTTTCACCCCGACATATATCATCAGGAAGAAAATACCGAACTTCAACAACGCGTTCAGAATGCCTTTACTGAAATTGCCCGCTCATATGAAACGCTCAAGGACGAAAGCGCACGCGAAGTTTATGATTTTAAACTCCGTAAATATCTGGACTCAATTAGGGATGCACAACCTTCTTCGGTTGCTACTCCGGGGGATGAATCAGACAAAGCCTACGAAGAATTTGAAAGAGGATTTAAACACTTGATGGATGAAGAATACGCAGAAGCCTTGCCCTATCTTGCCAGAGCCGCCCAAATGTCGCCCGCTAACGCCCGCTTTCGCGCCTATCACGGAAAAGTTCTTTCGGCTGACGAAACTCAAAGACATAAAGCCGAGTCCGAGATTCAATCTGCCATCAAACTCGATCCTAACAATTCAACTTTTCGAGTTATGCTGGTTGAGTTTTTTATTCAATATAACCTTTTAAAACGTGCCGAAGGCGAACTTAACCGACTCCTCGTAATGTTTCCAAATAACAAAGAAGCGCAGGTTCTCCTCGACAGTTTGAAAAATTAGTAGTAAAAATGTCTCACGGAATATTCCCCCGATTAGATATTTATTAGAAAAGAATTGTTTAATTTAACCGATACTATGGAAAATCTTTCTGATAGGGAAGAAAATCTTGAAGAGCGTTTGCTGAAAATGGCTTCGCTGACCGATGATTTCGAGGGCTATCTGCATCCGCACGCCACCCGCGTGGCGACACTCGCCGAGGCAATTGCCCAAAAATTCAATCTGGCATCGCACGACCGTTATTCATTGCGCCAAGCCTCGCTGGTTCACGACATCGGCGAAGTGATAATGAATCGGGATTACATCAAAAGCAATCGTGTTTTGCGTGATGATGAACGAGTTGATATGCAACGCCATCCGGTCATCGGCGAACAAGAAGCCGCCAAACGCGGACTTAGTCGGGCGGTGCAACTACTTGTCCGCTGGCATCACGAATGGTGGAATGGAACAGGGTATCCCGATGGATTGGAAGGCGAACAAATTCCGCTCGCGGCTCGCATTTTGCGTCTGGCTGATACTTATTGCGCCTTGACCGATACCCGACCATTCAACACGCCGCTCTCTGAAGCCGAAGCCAAACAATACATTGCCGAATGGGCAGGGATAGAATTTGATCCGAAGGTCATCAAAGCGTTTTTAGAACTTGAAAGAATGAGGGAATTGGAATCATTTTTAGAGTAATTGGATTTTATGTTGAATAAGTCAACTGTCACACCGAAAGGCTGGTTAGCTTTTGAACTCAATGTTCTACGCCGTTTGAAATTCAAATCGGCGGCGTTGCCGTTTACCGGCGAGACAAACCTCGGCGCATATCTCAAGCGTTGGGGGGGCAAGGTTTTAGCCAACGATCCGATGAAATGGTCTTGGATCAAGGGCATTGCCGATATTCAAAATAACAGCGAAGTGCTTTCGACCGAAGACATTGAAAAGATTTTGGAAGACGCTTACGTTCCGCGTTATCGGTTGCAAAATTCCGCGCTTCGCAATTGGTTTAACGAAACGGATTCGTGGTGGTTTGACAATGTTCGGCAGAATATCGAAAAACTCGAATCTCCGATTGCCAAAGCGATTGCCCTGAGCGTTGGAATGGGAGTTGGCGATTATGTTTTGAGCTTCACCGATGAAACGCTCGAACTTCGTCAACCGCTTTCAAATATTTACAAACGGCTTTCTTCAATCAAACCGCCGCCTTTCAATAATGGCGAAAATAATACTTGTTCAAATCGAAATGTGAATGAATTTGTCGCCGAAAATTATCCTGATTTGATGTTTTTACGACTTCCCCGCGCTCATAATTTGGGCTTGCGCGAATCGCTTGGCAAAAAG
The DNA here is from genome assembly GCA_963779235.1 of Pyrinomonadaceae bacterium. GTDB lineage: Bacteria > Acidobacteriota > Blastocatellia > Pyrinomonadales > Pyrinomonadaceae > JAIBCC01. The sequence goes on along the minus strand of CAVZXI010000032.1, from coordinate 83,371 downwards.
GCTTGGCGCGAAGAATGGTTTCGCTTGGGCGATGAATTTTGGGACGCACTGGAAGCCGAACAGACCGGCAAACTCGGCACTCACATTGAAACAAAATTTCAATATTTACGCCTCGTTGAAGATATTTTGCGAACCGCTTCGCACATCGAAACTTGGGCAATCGCGCACGTCGAAGACGGCTTTATTTCAACCCAAGACATCGTTGAAACCATCAGCCACCTCCGCCGCGTGGACACGATTTTTACCAAAGACTTTTCGGAATTGACGGGAACAAAAGCCGTGATTATTACGGCGTGAATGAGCGAAAGGCGAAGGGCGAGAAGAGTTAAACTTTAAACGCTGAACTCTGAACTGCCACTGACACTGCCACTGTTTTCAGTTTCCCGCCAATTGCAGATTCCCTTTCGCAGTTCTGGCAAACCAAATCAAGGCGGCAAAAGCCGTTAAAACTCCGGAAGCAACCGTCAGCATTTGGGGCGAGATATAGCCCAGCGAAATGCCCGCCAAATAAATTGAAAGGCTGAAAACTGTGATTTCCATCCCACGGTCAAGCGTCGAAATTCTGCCGCGAATATAATCGGGCAAAGCGTGTTGAAAAAGTGTTTCCTGCACCGCGTATTCAACCCCGATGATGACTCTGGAGATAAAAAAGACCAATGCCGCCAGCCATAAACTTGGCATCAAACCCGCAATAGCAAACAAAATACCCTGCAAAATCAAAGTCCATCCGATAAATCCGCTCGTCCATTTTTTGATTTCAACCCACGCTCCGATTCGATGCGCGACCAGCATTCCAACAGCTAAACCCAAACCGTTTGCCGCCCACAACATTCCAATCGCAAAGTCAGAAACCAAGTTTTCGCGTGGCGCATAAACATCCCCGCCGAGTCTTTCTAAAATAATCTGAATCGCTCCACCGCCAACCGCCCAAATCAAATTCATCAAAACAATCGTCAGCACGAAAGGTTTTTGCATAACAAACTGAACACCTTCCAACATTTCGCTGAAAAACGACTCTTTTTCACGATTCCGCGTTTCTTCTTGCTCAGTTGCGCTTTCGGGAATCAGCCAAATGGTATATGACGAAACTAGGAACGAGAGCGAATTGATGACAAACGCCACTTCGTAACCCAAAAAGGTGACGGCAATCCCACCCAGCACATTGCCAAGTGCCATCAGCAAAAATCTGGACGAAAACATCAAAGCTGTCCCTGCCAAAAGTCCTTCTTTGCCAACCAAATTTGGCGTGGCGGCACTCTTTGCTCCATCAAACAGCGATGCCGCGACGGACATCACAACCGAACCGACATAAATAATCCAGAGGTCTTTTTCCGACCTCACAAAAATAAAACTGAGAGACAAAAAGATGCGGATAATATCCGTAATCATCATCAATTTCCAACGCGAGATTCTATCGGCAAGAGTTCCGGCAATCGGCATCAACAACGCCCAGGGTAAAGTTCGACAAATCAAAAAAATCATCAATGGTTCAACCGCTCCGCCCGTTACGCTCCGCACAATCCCCTGTCCGGCAATAAAGTTAAACCAATTCCCCAACTCCGAAACATATTGTCCTGCCAATAAGTTACGGAAATTTCGATTACCTTTAATAAGTTCCCAATTAGTTAAATTCATAAAACAATGGAAAATGGATAATGGATAATGGATAATTTTTAGGCAATTTTGCCAGATTATTTTCCATTATCAATTTTCCATTATCAATTAAAAAAGCCGTCAGGCTAGAAACCCAACGGCTTTGCCCAAACGATAAAATAAAATTTCAAGTGCTAGTAAAAATAACCGAATAATGTGCCGGAAGCATTGATGCAGTTTTAATTACAACTAACAACGCAACCGAATCGCTTCGTTGCGGTATAGTAATTTTCGATAAATTCCAACTCATCATAAAATTTTGCGTCTGTTCCCTTGGAACGAAAGTTAAATACTACTCCTTGAACGAAAAAGCATCAAGTTAAAAATTATTTTTGCTTAAAATCAATCTTTTGCAAGAGGTTTTGAAACCGTGAATCCTCACGCAAAAAGTCATAGCGTGCAACATATTTTATCTGCCAAAGGGTTGCTTCGTGTTCCTCTTCGGCTTTTTCCAACCAATTGAGCGTTTGCTCCTGATTTTTCAAAACAGCGGCGATAGTAGCGATTTGAATGGCAGGCACAAAACTATTTTTTCTTAATTTCAGCATTTCCTCAAACCAAGTTTGATAAGCGATTTGCTCACCGTTTGCTTCTTTAATTGTTTTGAGTTTTTCCGCCAATTCCACCGCGCCTTCGAGTTTTAAGGCAAGCATATTTTCGGCAAAGGCTTTTTCGGTTTCGCCGTTTGCGTCATAACTTGCCGCCAAAATCCAATGCGGAAACGAAAGCTCAGGATTTTCTGCAATGGTTTTATTTAATTGTTCAATCGTTGCCGGATAATCTCTTTGGCACAAATAAACTAAGGCAATATCTATCTTTGCGTAGGATGAAAGCGGATTTAATGCTTGGGCTTTTTTCAGTTTGGAAAGTGCCTCGTCAAATTTTCCCAATGAAGTCAAAAAATAGCCGTATCGCAAGAAAGCCTCGGCGTTGTTTGGCGAAAGTTCGATTACTTTTCGATACGACTTTTCGGCTTTTTCGTTATTGCGTTCATATAAAAACTCCAATTGGGCAAAGGTCAAATAAGCCTGCGAAAGATTCGGATTGAGCAATAAGGCTCGACTGAGACCTTGTTTTACTTTTGGAATCGTTTCATCCGGCGACTTTAAACTGAAATTGTATAAAAGCAAATAAGCGTCAGCGATTCCGGCGTGGGCATCAGCAAAATTCGGGTCGAGCGCAATCGCCTGTTCGTAAAACTCGATGCTTCGCATCAAGCCTTGTTCGGTGTTTTGGCTTTGATAAAAACGTCCGCGTAAATATCGTTCAAAGGCTTCTGCATTTTTTGTCGGACGCGAAGCAAGTTGCTCAAGTTCAGATTTGTTAAGTTCAAAAGCCAGAGTTTTGGCGATTTTGTTAGAAAGTGAATCTTGCAAAGCAAAAATTTCGTTCACCGATTCATCAAACTTTTCTGCCCAAATTTGTTCGCCCGTGGCAATATTCAGCAACCGCGCATTTATTCTAATCCGTCCTTCCGATTGCTGAATTGTGCCTTCGAGAATTGCATCCACATTTAATTTTTTGCCAACCGCGAGTGCATCCGTCTCAGCCTCGGTAAATTTAACTACGGAACTTGTCGGGCGCACAGAAATCGTCCGCAGACTGCTAAGTTTTGTTATCAAAGCGTCTGCCAAACCCAGTCCCAACTCTTTGTTATTGACTTCCGCCGTCAAGGGTTTAAGTGGCAAAACCGCGATTGAATTAATTTTGGTTGGAACGCTCGATTTGTTCCAATACCAGATGCCCAAAGCAACGGCTAAAACTGTCAAGCCGAGAATAGTAAAACCAAGCCGAGTGGGAAATTTATTAGCGGCTGGCGGTAAAACTTGGAGTGGCGCGTCTTCAAACTCTTCTTCAACCCGCACGGTTAGTCTTTTAATTGTATGTTTTTCGAGAAAGGTTTCTTCATTGAGTTTTAAAGTTTGATTTACATCGGCGGTAAAACGATAACCGTGTTTGGGCAGAGTTTCGATAAGTTTTTCGCCGTCTGAATTGAAAATTTTCCGCAACCGCGAAATTTGTTTGGCGAGATTGCCTTCTTCGACAAAAGCATCTTGCCAAATCGCCCGAATCATCTGTTCTTTGCTCAAAGCCCTGCCGTTGTTTTCGACCAAAAGAAGCAAAGTCTCAAATTCCTTTGCCGGAAGATGAATCGCTTTGCCCTCCGCAAACAAAGTTTTCTCTTGCGGGTCAAGCATAAACTTCCCAAATTGGTAGATAAATCTTGTGTTTTCAGCATCTTCCATCAAGTCATAAAAAAGTCATAAAAAAAACAAAAAAACCGCAAGACTTTTTTTACGGTTTCAAAGAAGAATGGAGAACGAACCAATTGCAACAGAAATGCGATAGTTCAAGTTTAGCTTCTTTCAAGTATCGAAGGCAAGGATTTTTCCAAATGAAACGAAAGTTGAAAATTACATTTGAAATAGAAGAGTTGGTTTTTGTCAAAATCCGAAAGAGTTTGACAGGGTTTTCCGAACTGGATAAAACCGTTCTAAAAAAGACGACTGAAAAAGACGGCGAAGATGTTTTAACACCGCAGTTACAACAAGCGGCAAAAACGGTTTTAGACGAAATTGCCGAGAAAAATCGGTTAACTAAAACAGGAAGTAAATTAAACAATACTTCGGACAGTTTTTTGACAAACAAAGCAGAAACAAGTTTAGTTAATTTTGCAAAAAATTCAGCTAACGGAGGTTTCTGCTTTGTTCATCAATCAAATTTTAGAAGGCTTGAAAAATATTAACAAGCCACAGTTCAAGTTTTTAGAAGTTCTTTTTCAAACTATTTTCATTTGTCCGTCGAGAATTAACTTTTCGGCTTTGGCGAGAAATTCCAACTTGAATGAACGCACCTTTCGCCGACAGTTTCAAAAAGAGCTTGATTTTGTTGGACTGAACCAAGAAATCATCGCTCAAGCAGATTGTCAAATTATGGCTTTTGCGATGGATGCCAGTTTTATTCGCAAAAGCGGGAAACAAACTTTCGGCTTGGATAAATTCTGGAACGGTTGCGCTTCGCGGGCGGAAAAAGGCTTGGAAGCCTCGATAATTTCTTTGGTCTGCGGCAAAAATCAGGCTTCATTTGCTTTGACGGTTGACCAAACTGAGCCGAATTTATCAAATCAAGCCGCAGATTCTGAGCGAAAAACACGGATTGATTTTTATGCCGGGCAGGTCGAAAAAGTAGCTTCGCAAATTCAGCAACACACTCGAATCGGGCTCTTTGACGGTTATTATGCCAAGAGAAAAGTTTGTCCGCCGAATGGTTGGACAAGGATTTACGGTGATTTCCCGCTTACGTTCAGATGCCAATCTTCAATATTTGTATGAAGGCGAGCAAAAACCGCGTGGACGGCATCGGAAATATGACGGGAAAGTTGATTTTCTTGATTTAACCAAGTTTGCCGAAACGAAAGTCAAGATTGAAAACAAAGAAGTCAAACTTTACTCGAAAGTAGTCTGGTCAGTCAGTTTGAAAAGAAAAATCAAATTAGTGGTGGTCAAATATGAGAAAAAAACGGTCAATTTGTTTTCCACCGATTTGGAAATGGAAGCCGAAGAAATCTTTTGGTTGTATCGAAGTCGGTTCACGATTGAATTTCTGATTCGGGATGCCAAACAATCAGGTGGCTTGAATGATTGCCAAGCCAGAGATAATCAAGCACTTGAATTTCATTGGAACACAGCACTGACGAGTGTCAATTTAGCCAGAGGAATGACGCTTCAAGCCGAGAAACAAGGAGAAGCCAAAAAACCGTTTTCGATGAAATCAATCAAACAGCAATATTTCAATGAACAGCTGCTCAATTTATTTATTTCCAAGTTAGGTTTGGAGCAGAGTTTGATAAAATACAAAGAAACTCTGACAGAACTAAGAAATTACGCCACTATCTTCTCTTAATTCTGTCCGAAGTATTGTTAAAGTAAAAAGAAAAAGTTAGGAGGTGGAAGGTGAAGATAAAATTTTTTGTGATGTCAATTATTTTGATATTATCAGGTTTTATTTCGGCACAGGCGCAGACCAAACCCTGTGGATGTGCTGACAAACAAGATTTGCTGAACCTTTTGAATATGTCTCAAAGAGCGATTCAGGAATACAATTCTCAGTTGGATTTATTAAATCAGAGAGAGGAAAGGAATAGTCAACCTGAAATGTATTCCCGCGATAGTTTTGCCAAATTGATTAATCTCATTGAGACAGCTTTGGCTGACGTTAGCGGGAATGGGGCGACAAAATACCGACTCCCCGATATGAGTATCGGCGATTGTTCGATCACGGAAAAAGACACTCAAAATGAATGTCTGCGCCAAATCTATAAAAGCCTCTTTGATGTTTATCAAAAGGCTTGTGAGGAAACCATCAGCCAGCCCGGTCTAAACAAATCTTTAATTAAAATGAAGCAGGTCATTGAACATCAAATTTCAGCCTATCAGGCAATGCAGAATTTTATTCTAAAAATGCTCAAATCACTTCCCAAAAGCTGCCGTCCAAACGATTGGTTCGGGTATGTCGTTTATCAAAAAGTTAAAACTCAGGTAAGTAATAAAACTATTCCTCCGCGACCACGCAGATTAGACGACCGGATGCCGGAATTAGTATCAATAACGGCGGAAGCGATGTCTCAGGCTTCAAAAATATCTACATCGGAACAATTTTTGTCGAAGAAGGAAAAATGTCGAGTGCTAGAGGATATGCGGCTTTTACGCTGGATGAAAGTAAGATAATAAACGGTAGGATTTATTGTTCAAAACAAAAACCGGATGAGACTGTTTTGCAAACAAGCGGCAAAAAGCATTTTGTTGAGGGAGAAGCTAACGGCAAAGGCGATTTTCGTTTGGATATTTATTCTGGTAAAGGAGAATACCACATTTATATGTCATTTTTCTCGGTTGCCGCCAGCGGACAATTACAAACATTTGGTAACACTACCGGCGGCTGTGACGGAAAACCGTATAATTATAACAATCCCGTTAATACACGGCTGGACGGACCCGGATATTACAGCGTTAACGACAAAATAAAACCCGGTTCGCCCGACTATCTGGAAGGCAGCAAAATCGAAAAGCCAACTGCCGGAAATCTCAGTTCGCAGCAGGGAAATATTTCGCTGACCCAAACAAATGAAATTCAAGTCAGATGGATGTTAAGGCGTTTGCCGAAATGATAGAAAGTTTTTGAAGGAGTTGAAAATATGACACACAATTTATACATCTCAATACTTGGATTACTAGCCATTTTAACAATCTTTGCCGGCGAAGTGTATGCCGAAACATTTGAATTTCTGACCTACACGCCGCCCAGCAGTTGGACAAATCAGGTATCACAGGACAAAAGTGTATATCAGCACAAAAACGGAATCGGGGCAATTACCATTTACGCGAGCAATCCGACTACTCGCACCGCATCCGAAGAATTTGCTCAGATGTGGCGATTACGGATTGAACCGACTTTGCCGGGAAAACCACCGCAACCGCAAATCCAACGTGAAGGCGATTATTCGGTAGCCATCGGGACACAACAGGTCAATGCCAAAGACGCGATGATGACAGTGGTGCTTGCTTCTTTTGTCGGGAAAGGAAAGTCAATTTGTGTCTTGAGCATGTCTGCCGGAGATGATGTTCTGCGCGAAGTTACAGCTTTTTTCGAGAGTCTGAAAATTACGCCCGAAACATCTGCCATTCAATCAAATTCCGGCGGAGAGATTGAAGTTGATTATCAAGTTCCATCCGGCTTGACGGCAAAAAATGATGGTCGGATGATTCTACTATCTCCGCCAAAACTCAATGAAAAAACACCGTGCGCCTACTGGATCAGCCCACCCCGTCCGTCGAAAGGTTCGTTAGAGGCAGATGCGCGGAAAGCCGCTCTCGAAATACCCATTGCGGGCGGTCAAATACTCAATAGTGAACGCTACAACGCCATGCGCGGCACTGCGCCGGACGGATGGAAATATTTCTTGTTTGGCACTTCTATCCAAAATTCTGCCGGAACAAGCATTGCATACGCGATGGCGTTGGCTTTTCCTGCCGGAGCGGGACAGGTCAATATTGTTCTGGGTGTTGGGGATGGTTCATCGAATTGCTATATGTTCGATCCTAATTTTGTCCGGCTTTTTCACAGTCTTAGTCCGCGCGGATGGACATCGGATTGGGGCAAAGCGTTCTCAAAAGAATTGACGGGTTTGTGGCGTTCAACTGGCGGTGGAGCATCCATTAACAGCAATAATTTTTTCTTAACGCAATACAATTTTATGACAAACGGACGGTATGCGTCCGGCAGAGGGAGTATAACAACCACGGGAAATCTTGAAACGACAACTGCCACTGCCTCCGACGGAAGCTACAAACTGAACGGTAACGGGCTGACTCTCACTTCTGATGTCAGCCGTAATGTTTCAAAGTTTCGTGTTCGCCTTTACGACGATTATTTTGCCGGAAAATGGTGGCGAAAGATGTCGCTCTTTAATGAGGAACTGAAAATAGAAGTGGAGTATGAACGGATCAAGGATTCCCGATGAATGATGCGGTTTCAAGTTTGATTTTTCTTTTTGAAGTCTGATGAACGTCATTACTGAGCGGTATAAAAATTGCATTGGACACAAAAGGGTGAAAAAACAGATATTTAAGTGTGAATCAAACACTATTCAACACCATTTTGCGTCCACTTGAAGCGATGTTGGCTTCAATGTCACCAAGTATAGACCAAGAAGCAGCTTCGGAAAAACTCTTTTTTGCTGATTTTGTGCGGAAATTGATTTTTGGCTATCTTTACCAAAACAGTTCTTTGAGAAGTTTGACGGTGGAATTAGAAACCAATGCGGTATGCCGTGATTTGGATTTGCAACCGACCCCATTTTCAACCTTGAAAGATGGATTTTCACGCTTTCAGAGCAAATATTTCAAGCAGTTATATGAGACTCTCTTGGAATCGGCAAATCTCTCTAAAGTGGCATTTATTGAAGAGTTGGGGATTTGCCAAGTGATAGATGGGAGTTTATTTCCGATGCTTTTATCCATTACTTGGACTAATTATCGGGAAAAGAAAAATGCGTTCAAGCTACATTTAAGTTTTGAATTGAATCGAATGATGGCGACTGAGTTTTGGGTTGGAAGCGGGAATTCAAGTGAGCGAGCATTTTTAGAGAAAGTGGTAACAGCGGGAGTTACATACATCGCAGATCGAGGCTATTTCAGTTTTGCTTTAGCGGATAAAGTGTTGCAAGCCAAAGCGTTTTTGGTGATGAGGGTGAAGGATAATCTGCTTTACGAGGTAGTTGAGAGTGGTGTCATCAATTTAGCGGAAATCCCAAATTGTTTTCATCGGGTGGCGGATGAAATCATCATTTTCACGAATGACGAAAAGCGGAATAGGCTGCGTTTAATTACTTTTACGATAGCTGGAAGTTATTTTCGGATAGTCACGAACCGGTTTCAGTTAAGCACGCTAAACATAATTATTTTATATGCTTACAGGTGGCAGATAGAGTTATTTTTCAAGTTTATGAAACGAACGATGAAAGGAATACATCTGCTCAATCAGAGTCAAAACGGAGTGGATATCCAGTTTTATCTGTTGTTGACGACAGCGATCTTGATGTTGAAATTCAAGCAAAGCAATCAAGAAAATGAGGATTTAGAAGAAAAAGTTGAGGAAAAAAGAGAAAAAAAAGGGTTAAGCCCGTCGGAATGGATCAAAGAAATCGGAAAAATATTTTACAAGTCGTGGAAAATCAGCAAGAATTGGCTCTTGATAGTGAAGAATTCGCTAAATCAAATAGTTGATTATGAACTACTTAAATTGCTGAATAGCTACTAGCAAATCTTATGCCGCTCAGTAATGGATGAACGTGACTGATACAACTTCGTTTAGTTCAATCGCCTGAAAAATGTGCCTTTCGCTTCTCAAAAAATGACTGCACGCCCTCGCGGAAATTTGGTGAACTTGCCGATTCAATTTGGCACGCTTCTTCTAAATCAAGTTGGGCGTGCAAATTATTTGAAAAAGTTGCATTCATCATCTTTTTAATCCGCCCGATAACGGCAGTTGGTTGTTTTGCAAGTTTTGCCGCAAATGCCGTTGCTTCGGCTAAAAGATTTTCGGCGGAAACTACGCGATTTATCATTCCTAATTGCAATGCGCGATTTGAGTCAATCGAATCTCCCGTCATCATCAATTCGGCGGCAATTTTTTCACCCACAACACGCGGTAATAAGAAACTTCCGCCGCAATCAGGCGACAAACCGATTTTGATAAAGGCTTCGTTAAAAATTGCGTTTTCATCCGCAAAAACGATGTCGCAAGCCAGTACAAAATTTGTTCCTGCGCCTGCACAAACACCATTGACTGCGGCAACAAAAGGGATTGGAGTCTCTCGAATCTGCAAAATTGCCTTGTGCATCAATCGAAGCGGTTCGATGAGCATCACGCCTTTTTTCTGCATTTCAATCATTCCAAGCAAATCTCCACCCGAACAAAAAGCCCGACCTGCGCCAGTCAAAACAATTGCACGAGCCTTATCTTCAACCGCTTTATCAATCGCTGAACTCAAATCTTTGGTCAGTTGTAATGACAAAGAATTCAGCGATTCAGGGCGGTTAAATGTAATGGTTGCTACGTTTTCCGTCAAATTGTAAAGTATAGTTTCAAAATTCATAGAAATGTGAAAATGTGAAAAAGGGCAAAACGAAAACGGAAACTTGAATGGCAATTAACCAAACTTTTTCACTTTTTCGCCTTTAAACTTTTTCACTTTTAGGCAACTCTTGCCCTCGATTTACTGGCTTGAAAACACTCTTTGCAAAGCACTTGCCGACCAACTTTCGGTTGAAAAGGAACTTGGTCATGTCTGCCACAATTGTCGCAAACGATTTCATAACGAGTCGGGGCGCCTTCACGCATTGCCGCCTTTTTTGAACGACATTTCTGACATCTCTGCGGTTGCGGCGAATTCCTTTGATAAAAAAGAGTTTGTTCTTTCTCGGTAAAAAGAAAAATCTCTTTACATTGAACACACGGTAGCTCTAGGTCTGGCATCGTTTTTATCTCCTCTGGGGAAGTTTAACACAAAGGGGAGTAGGGAGTGAAGGAGTAGAGAGTGGAGAGTAACTTTTTGATTACTCCAGTTTTCTGAAATGCTGTCGCAATTTGAAATAGAGAAACTGAAATGGAAACGAGATAATAAAAATAGCCGCACCAACAAACAAAATGCTACCAACAATTAGCCAAATCGCTAACCAAACAAACTCCAGACGAAAGGAAAAGTGGGAAAGTAACATTAAACTAAATTCCCAAATAACACCTGTAGCAACCATTATCAAAACACATAAACCGCATACCAAGGAATAATGTAAACGATATTTTTTGCCTATGATCCAAGCTAAAGTAGCAAAAAAGGTCATACTGGCTAATCTTGAAAAGATATGCCAATAATCCCACTGAGTTCCGGGGTCACGTCCCTTGATTTTAATCACAACTGCCATTACGAAAAAGCAAGTCAGAACATAAATCCAATAGTTATAAGTAATTCCAGTTTTTTTCATAACGCAACTCCTCACTCCTTACTCCCCACTCCTCACTCCTTACCTGCTCAACTCAGCAACGTGATTAACCACCGTTTTCCCCAAAGTTTCCAAATTATAACCGCCTTCCAAAACCGAAACGATTCTGCCGTTGCAAGTTTCACCCGCCCATTGCTTAACCGTGCGAGTCATCTGGACAAAATCCGCGTCTTGAAGGCGCAATTGTCCAAGCGGATCGGTCAAATGTGCGTCAAATCCAGCGGAAATCATTATCAAATCTGGCTTAAAATTTTTGTTGATTTCACCAATTGCTGCATTAAACATTCGTTTTTGTTCTCTCGGGTTAGTCTCCCCTTTAACCGGAACATTTTTTGTATAACCTAATCCCCTGCTAAAGCCAGTTTCACCCCGCGCACCGCTTCCCGGATACCATGGATATTGGTGCATCGAAAAGAAATAAACACTTGGGTCATCGTAAAAAATCCCTTGCGTTCCGTTGCCGTGATGCACATCCCAATCAACTATTGCGACCCTTTCGATTTCTTTATATTTGTTCTGAGCATATCGAGCCGCAACCGCAATATTGTTGAACAAACAAAAGCCCATCGCAGTTTCAGCCGTTGCGTGATGCCCCGGCGGACGCACCGCGACAAAAGCGTTTTTTGCCTCGCCTGACATCACCGCATCAACCGCCCGACATGCCCCACCCGCCGCGTAAATAGAAGCCTCAAACGATTTCATCGAAACAATCGTATCAGCATCCAGCGGTCTAAACCTCTTTCAAAAGCGGTTTCTACTTGCTTAAAATGATCCTTCGTATGCGCCGCTAGAATGATTCCTTTGGAAACTTCTTTAGCTTGGATTTCGGTTAATTCTGCCCAAAGTTTTTCGTCCCCTTTGAGAGCATTCATCACAACTTCATACCGTTTTGGCGTTTCGGGATGTCCAAAACCTGTGTCGTGTTTTTGATAAATCGGATGATGAATAAGTGCTGTCATAAATGATTTTTCGTTAAAAACCGATTATGCTATATTGCAAAGAAGTTTGCACTCCGAAATGAATAAAATTCGCGTCATAGATTCACATACCGCCGGCGAGCCGACTCGCGTTGTTATTGAAGGCTTTCCCGATTTGGGCAAAGGCTCGATGGCTGAACAATTAGAAGTTTTTCGCCGAAAATTTGACCATTTACGCAATGCAATCGTTAATGAACCGCGTGGACATTCGGCGATTGTCGGGGCTTTGTTATGCGAGCCTTTCGACAAAACTTGTGATACGGGCGTGATTTTTTTTAACAATGTCGGATTTTTGAAAATGTGCGGACACGGCACGATTGGATTGGTCAAAACGCTTCAATTTTTGAATAGAATTAGCGTTGGAAAAACTAAAATTGAAACGGCTGTTGGAATTGTTGAAGCTGAATTGGATGCAAACGGATTTGTCACAATTACCAATGTTCCAAGTTATCGTTTTGCGAAAAATGTCGAAATCGAAGTCGGAAATTACGGCAAAATTTGCGGCGATATTGCGTGGGGTGGAAACTGGTTTTTCTTGATTGAAGAGCATCCGTTAAAACTAGAACTTTCTAATTTACAACAGCTTACAGATTTTACGGCAAGCGTCCGCGAGGCGTTAATCGAAAACAAAATCACGGGCGCAGACGGACAAGAAATTGACCACATCGAATTATTTTCAAAGACTGAAAATGCCGACAGCCGAAATTTTGTTTTGTGTCCGGGCATCGAATATGACCGCTCCCCGTGCGGAACAGGGACGAGCGCGAAACTCGCTTGTTTGTTTGAAGATGGCAAATTACAGGAAGGCGAAACTTGGCGACAAGAAAGTATTATCGGCAGTATATTTGAAGGAAAAGTAAAAATCGTGGACGGCAAAATTATCCCAATGATTCGCGGAAATGCTTTTATTACAGGCGATAATGAATTGATTTTGGATGAAAATGATCCGTTTAGATTTGGAATAAGCTAAATTTTCACCACAGAGACACAGAGACGCAGAGTTTGTTTCATTTTTTCCACTGCGCCTTTGCGTCTCAGCGGTTAAACTTTAAAAATGCAAACTTTCGACATTGCCATCATCGGAGCAGGAATCATCGGCGCGGCGTGTGCGTATCGGCTCGCGTCCGAAGGTTTAAATGTTGCAATCATTGAATCGAATGCAGTTGCAAGTGGCACGACTGCAACAGGAATGGGGCATATTGTCGTGATGGACGACAGCGAGGCGCAATTTGCTTTGACGAACTATTCGCAAACTCTGTGGAATGATTTAGCCGAAAAATTGCCCAAATCAAGCGAATACGAATTTTGCGGAACAATTTGGGTTGCATCCGATGATGAAGAAATGCGCGAGGTAAAACGCAAAAAAGATTTTTACGAAAAACGTGATGTGCAAACTGAAATTTTAGACGAAAAATCATTGCGCGAAGCCGAAACAAATTTACGCGAAGGTTTAGCAGGCGGGTTGTTGGTCAAAAGTGACAGCGTAGTTTATCAGCCTTGTGCGACTAAATTTTTTATTGAAGAGGCGCAAAAACTTGGGGCAAAACTTTTTCTTGGCGAAAGACTTGTGCAAGTTGTTGAAAGGCATTTAATACTGGAAAAATCAACCTATATTATGGCTGAAAAGGTTGTTGTTGCCGCTGGAATTTGGTCAAAAGATCTGTTAAAAGATTTGAAAATCGTCAAGAAAAAAGGTCATTTGATAATTACGGAACGCTATCCAAATTTTGTTCAGCATCAATTGGTCGAACTTGGATATTTGAAATCGGCGCACAAAAGCGAATCGGATTCCGTCGCGTTCAATGTCCAGCCACGAATTACAAACCAAGTTTTAATTGGCTCATCGCGCCAGTTTGATTCGGAGGATAAAGTCATTGATTACAATATTTTACGGCGAATGATAAATCGGGCTTTTGAGTTTATGCCGAAATTGCGAGAACTTTCGGCAGTTCGAGTTTGGACAGGTTTTCGTCCCGCTACGCCCGACAATTTGCCGTATATTGGACAGCATCCAAATTTTGAAAATACCTATTTAGCAACGGACACGAAGGTTTAGGGATTACAACTTCGCTTGGCACGGCGGAACTTTTGACGGATGAAATTTTGGGGCGGGAATCGAAAATTGACCGCAAACCATATTCGCCGAAGAGGTTTAAGAATTAAGATTTAGCCACGAACAAACACGAAAAGACACGAAAGTTTTAAGGCAATTTTATCCACAGATGGACACAAATAAACACAGATTTTTTAGATATTTTGCAACAGCTTTTTTTCGTGTTCTTTCGTGTTTGTTCGTGGCTAACTAAAAAATGATTACATTACGACATCAACAACCAAGAAATTCCCGTTGCCGAAGGAAGCACCGTTGCAACTGCGATTTTTGCGAGCGATGCGGAAATTTTTCGCCGTTCAGTTTCGGGCGAACCGCGATTTCCTTTGTGCGGAATGGGAGTTTGTTTTGAATGTCGCGTCACAATTAACGGCGTGAAACATCAGCGAAGTTGTCAGATTTTGGCGGAAAATGGGATGGAAGTTGAAATGAATGATTAAAGAAATTGCCCGCGAAAGAACGCGAAAGAACGCGAATAAATCAAAATCTTTTGAATGACTAAAAAAAATGAAACAGAAATTTTAATCATTGGCGGTGGTGCGGCTGGACTTGCGGCGGCAGTTTCAGCATCGGATGAAAAAAGTTTTGATTGTTGATGATAATCCTAAACTTGGCGGACAGATTTGGCGGGCGGAATTGGGTAAAATTAAATCGCCCGAAGCTAAAAATTTGATTGAAAAAATTGAAGCAAAACAAGTTTCGATTATCAACAATGCACAGGTTTTTGCCCAGAAAAGATGAATCAAACTTTGCTTGCCGAAACGCCGAACGGAACGATTGAATTACAGTTTGAAAAATTGATTTTGGCGACAGGCGCACGCGAGAGATTTTTGCCTTTTCCAAATTGGACTTTGCCGAATATGTTTGGTGCGGGCGGTTTGCAAGCGTTGGTGAAAAGCGGGTTATCTGTTCAAAATAAACGAATTGTTGTATCGGGAACGGGCGCATTACTGCTCGCAGTTGCCGAATATTTGAAGTCAAAAGGCGCGAAAGTTTTGTTGATTGCCGAACAAACTTCGTCCGCAAAATTAGCAAAATTCGGCTTTAGTTTATGGCATGAACCGAAAAAAATTGCTCAAGCTATTTCGTTGAAAACTAAACTTTTTGGCGTAAAATATTTAACCGATTGCTACGTCACTTCAGCGGAAGGCAACGGCAAACTTGAAGCCGTAAATTTGACTCGCAACGGTAACATTTGGCGAGTTGAATGTGATATGTTGGCTTGCGGATTTCATCTCGTGCCGAATATCGAACTCGCGCAAATGCTCGGTTGCAAAATTGAAAATGGCGTTGTTGCGGTTGATGAATTTCAACAAACTTCAATCGAAAATATCTTTTGTGCAGGCGAACCGACAGGAATCGGCGGAGTCGAACTTTCGTTGATTGAAGGAAAAATTGCGGGACTTTCCGGCGGTTGGCGAATTTGAAAAAGCGAAAAATTATTTGCGGAAAGGCTTAAATCACAACGATTTGCAGATACTTGAATAAAACTTTTGCATTGCGCGATGAACTAAAAAATCTTCCTGATACAGAAACAATCGTCTGCCGTTGCGAAGATGTAAAGTTTAAAGATTTGAAAAACTGCAATGGGTTTCGAGAAGCAAAATTACAAACCCGTTGCGGAATGGGTAGTTGCCAAGGGCGAATTTGTGGAACTGCCACAGAATATTTATTTGATTGGAAAAACGATTCGGTGCGTCCGCCGATTTTTCCGGTGAAATTGGAAAATTTAGGAGAATAAGAAAGAGTTAGCCACGAACAAACACGAAAAGACACGAAAGGATATTTTATGAAATCACAGATTTGCACTTATAAACACGGATTTTTAGAAGATAAAGGTAAATTGATTTTATCTAGTTTTCATCAGTGTTTATCTGTGTCCATCTGCGGTTAATTTTTCTTTTTTCGTGTTCTTTCGTGTTTGTTCGTGGCTAAAAAATAGGAGAAATTATGGAATGGAAAGGCGTAATGCCGGCAATTACAACTTGTTTTGATAAAAATTACAAAATTGACCACGAATTTACGGCAAGGCACGTTAAATGGTTGGTCGAAAACGGTTGCACAGGAATTGTTTGCAACGGGAGTTTAGGCGAAGGCGCAACGATTTCATTTGAAGAAAAAGTTTCGTTGTGGACGACTTGCATCGAAGCGGTTGGTGATAAAGTTCCGATAATTGCGGCAATTGCGGCACTTTCGACCGCCGAAGCCGTTGCCCAAGCCAAAGCCGCCGAAGCCGCCGGATGCCAAGGTTTGATGGTTTTGCCGCCATATCTTTATCGTGGTGATTGGCTCGAAATGGAGTTTCATCTAGCTGCTATTTTTAATGCAACCTCTTTATCGTGTATGCTTTACAATAATCCTGTGGCTTACGGAACTGATTTTTACGCCTGAACAAATTGCGGAATTTGCCGAACAATTTCCGAACCTTCACGCCGTCAAAGAATCAAGTACCGATGTTCGCCGAGTAACTGCAATTCGTGCTTTGATTGGCGATAAATTGTCAATTTTTGTCGGGGTTGATGACGCGATTGTCGAAGGAATCAACGCAGGCGCAACGGGTTGGATTGCGGGTTTGGTCAGCGCATTTCCAAAAGAATCGGTTAATCTTTTTAACTACGCGATGAACGGCGAAAGCGAAAAGGCATTTGAACTTTATCGTTGGTTTTTACCACTTTTACGGCTTGATACCGTGCCAAAATTTGTGCAGTTGATTAAACTTGCACAAGAAAAAGTCGGTTGGGGAAATGCGCGAGTTCGTCCGCCACGCCTTGAATTGAACGATTTGGAATTGGAAGAAACTTTGGCGATTATTGAAAAAGCATTGGCAAATCGCCCATAGGCAGTAGCAGTTGGCAGAAGCAGTCCTGTCGAATTTTGATAAATGGTGAATGATAAATGATAAATGAATTAGTGGGAAAATCAATCATCGGTTTTAGTCGTGCAAATGAAAGCGACACAACATTTACCGCTTTTAATCCGGCAACGGGTGAAGCGGTTGAACCGAAATTTTATTCGGCAAGTTTGGATGAATTAAACAAAGCCTGTGAATTAGCCAACGATGCGCGAATAACTTACGGCAAAGTGTCGGGCAAAAATAAAGCGAAATTTCTGCGCCAAATTGCTGATAATATTGAGGCTTTGGGCGATGCTTTGATTGAACGGGCGACGCTGGAAACGGGTTTGCCGAATGCGAGATTTGTTGGTGAACGTGGTAGAACTTGCGCGGGATTGCGAATGTTTGCCGATTTGGTTGAGCGTGGCAATTGGGTTGATGCAAGGCTTGATACGCCAAATCCTGACCGCTTGCCCGTTCCAAAACCTGATATTCGCTCAATATTGCGCCCACTTGGAACAGTCGCTGTTTTTTGTGCGAGTAATTTTCCTTTGGCGTATTCGGTGGCTGGTGGCGATACGGCTTCGGCTTTGGCGGCGGGTTGTCCTGTGATTGTCAATGCACATTTTGCACATCCGGGAACTGCTGAATTAGTTGGGCTTGCGGTGTCGGAAGCAGTAAAAAGTTGCGGATTACCCGAAGGCGTTTTTAGTCTGATTTTCTCGAAAGGTTACGAAATTGGGCAAAATTTGGTCAAACATCCAAACGTCAAAGCCGTCGGTTTCACCGGCTCGCGGACAGGCGGACGCGCCTTGATGGATATTGCCGCCGCCCGAAACGAGCCGATTCCCGTTTATGCTGAAATGAGTTCGGTCAATCCAATTTTTATTTTGCCGTCTGCGATGCGCGAAAATTTTGAAGCGATTGCGACGGGTTTGCATACCTCCGTCATCACGGGTGCGGGACAATTTTGCACCAAACCGGGGATTGTAGTTTTGCCTGAAATTGACGAAACAAACGATTTTGGTAAAGTTTTTGCAAAACTTATCGCACGAACTCCAACGCATCCACTTTTGACTGAAGGAATCCGCAATAATTTTGTAAAAATGACCGCAGACCGCAGTTTGAACAAAGTTTCGGCTCAACACGATTTGCACGGTTACGAAGTTAATCCATCCGCTTTTTACACCGATGCTGAAACTTTTCTATCAGATTCACATTTGGCAGATGAAATTTTTGGACCAACTACGCTATTTGTCCAATCAAATAAACGCGAAGAACTTTTGCAAATCGCGCGGGAAATGGAAGGACAATTGACCGCCACGATTCACGGCAACGCCCGAAGATTTAACGGAATACGCGGATTTGATTGAGATTTTGGAAACAAAAGTTGGACGTTTGATTTTTAACGGCTATCCAACAGGCGTTGAAGTTGGTGATGCGATGGTTCACGGCGGACCGTATCCCGCCACTTCGGATTCGCGGACAAGTGCCGTCGGAACTCGTGCGATTCGTCCGTTTTTGCCGTTTTGTTGCTTTTCAAAATTTCCCGAATTCTGCTCTGCCGGATGAATTGAAAGACGAAAATCCGCTTGGAATTTCGAGGATGATGGATGGTGATTTAACCACATAGGAACATAGATTACACATAGATTCACATAGAAAAACAAAAATAAAACTATGTGAATCTATGTGAATCTATGTGTTCTATGTTTCTATGTGTTGAAAATCTACTCAGACTCAAATCCCGAAGCCTTCAGAACAAACTCTGGAACTTTCGGCTCGTTTGGCACAATAAATTCGCGTCCTTTGTCCAAAGCCCAACGATGCAACCACGAAATTCCGTTGCGCTTGATGAAATTATCGGGCAATTTGTAGGCTTCATCTTTCAAAGATTCTTCTAAAGTGATGAATTTATAACCGCGTTTTTTGAGCATTTTTGCCAAATCGTCAAAATAATCCGAATTAATAAAATTGGCGTGTAAGAGTAATATTTGTTTGATTTCGCGGTTAAAAAGTTTGACCGATTGGCGTTCCCAATAATCCATTTTTGCTTCGAGATACGGGACGTAAGCCGCGCCGATTTGTTTCATCAATTTTTTATCACCTTTGTCAAAAGCCTTGTCGTAAGCTGCTGCAAAAATCCAATCTGAGTTATCAATCGTGACAGGTGCAATGGTGTAATTATGTTCGCCGAGGAATTTTGCAAGGTCAGATTTTATCTCTAAACTCAAGCCAGTCCACAAATACGGATGCCGAAAATAGCGCATTTGCTTGCGATTAGCTTGCAAAAGTTCTTTGGTAATAATTTCGCCTTTCAAAATATCGGCTTCGTATTTTTCGAGAGGATTATCGTGCAAGCTCAGATGCGAAAAGGTGTGATTGCCAAGCTCTAATCCCGAATTGAGCCACATTCGTAGTAAATCAACTTGCGCTTCGTCTCGTTTATCATTGGTATAAAGTTTATTTTCATTAACAAATCCAATTGCGGGAACTCTTGCATCTTTGATATGTTTGAGCAGGTTTTTAGTAATCGTCTGCCGATTTTTTAAATCTCGACGAGTCGAAACCACAGGCAAATCATCAATCGTAACGGCAATTTGACGATCTTGAGCAAAGTTTGAAACGGCTAAAAATAACGCAAATAAAATAACTTTCATAAAATTTATTAAACACATAGAAACATTAGAAACATAGATTCACAAGGATTTTCAAAAGGTTTTCTATGTGAATCTATGTGCAAAACTATGTCTCTATGTGGTTCAAAAAGATTCAAAATTACTTCGCAAAAACCTGCGAAAAGTCTGCAAATGACTTAAATTCCAACGCATTACCACTTGGATCAAGAAAAAACATCGTGGCTTGCTCGCCGACTTCACCCGCAAAACGGATTTTGGGTTCGATGATAAATTTAACACCTTTTGACTTCAATTTTTCGGCTAAATTTTTCCATTCGTCCATTGGCAACACGATGCCGAAATGTGGCACAGGAACGTGGTCAGCATCAACTTCGTTACGATGGACAATTCCAGCATTATCCGCTAGATGCGCGACAATTTGATGTCCGAAAAGATTGAAATCAATCCAAATATCCGAACTTCTGCCTTCTTCGCATTCCAAAACTTCGCCATAAAATTTTCTCGCTTCATCCAAATTATGGACGGGAAAAGCTAAATGAAATAAGTTGTTCATAATCTAATTTTCATCATCCATACAATAAATATCTAGGTCAAGTTTCAAACCTCGCTCAGAAATCTGTTTTAATATTTTTGCCGAAAAATCTGTTCCACGATTCCAACCATTAAGCCACAATCCACAAAATAAATCCGCTTTATATTTTGTTGTTAGCTCTTGCCAAACCTCCAAATCTTCGCTTAATTGGTTAAGCAACTCTGAAATTTGATGCTCTAAAGATTTTTTGGATTTCTTAACTTGTAAAAGCCAAGCCCCCTTTTTTGCGATTTGATTATTCAAAAAGTCCCCTTTCTGATATGCCATTGATGGAGAGCAATTTAATAACTGAGTGATTTCCTCTACACAAAGATTGTCTCCCAAAAAACGTAGTGAAACTGTTGACGAATCAATCTCTCCGCCAATTTTATTGACTGTTTTTTTGTTTTTCTGAGTAATAAGTAATTCTTTTTCTTTCAAACTTAAACTCCTTTAGCAATCTGCCGAATCGCGCCTAAATGATACGCCGTGTGTGCAATGATAGCGACCGCATCGCCGATGTTGTCTTGATTCCAAGTTTCAATTTCGGCAAACGTCCGCAAAACATTTTCGTAAGATTTTTTGACCGAATCGCGCAGGGCATTCCATTCGGTTTGGTTGACCGTTTCAATCAGCCAACTCTGTTCCCACTTCACCGCTTCAGTTCTGCCCGTCATAAATTCGCAAATTCGGTCAAGGTAAAACTTGGCGTGTTCGGTCTGTGCCGCGATGGTTGTGCCGTTGATTTTTCGGGAAACTTGTTCGGCTGATAACTTTTCGATAGTTGGCAAAATCCCGATTCCGTGGTCAAGATACGGTACTTCCAACTCCGAAGGGCGAGCCTTCAAAAGTTTCGCGTAAGATGACCAAAACATCCTTCAAAAAATCGTCTTTGGCAATAAAATTTTTATCCATAATCATCTTTGTGGTGAATTAAAATTTAACACTCTGCCGCAAATTAACCAAATTGAGTGTTCCTAGATAAATGAGGGGGCGCGGAGTTTTTTTGAATCAACTTTTTCTAAGTGGCGTAAATAAAGGTTTTAAAAATACCAAGATTTACAAATTGATAATAATCCGCGAATTTAGCCTTTTGTATGTTACTAAATTATTGAATTAAAAGAGTTAAAACTCCGCGACCCCTCAGATAAATATAGTTGGAGGAGTATCAAAACCCGTTGATTTATTTTAGAATATTTGCACCCGCAGAGGTTATTATGTTCCCAAGCAAGTTAATCTCTGATGGAACTTTCTCGTAAAAATAGTGTCTAATCAATTGAGGACAAAATAATGAAAAGATTTTCGTTTTGGATAATTATCTCGGTGATTACTTTTTCAATCGGCATTTTCACAGTTTTAGCGGGGCTGTATTATGGACAAAAAGAGATTGTAGAAATTGAACCGATCCCGCTCTTGGATAACGATTGTCTTAAATCAAAAAGTTATCCGGGACTTTCAAGGAAAATTTCCGAATTACAAAAAGGAAAAAGCGGATATTTTCCAAAGGGAACGTGGAAAGATTTTAAAACTGGCGACAATATTATTTTAAGTGGTATAGATAGTTGGTATGGCAAATACTTGAAAGCAATGGATGAAAAATCTCTGCTCAACGTTTCCGATGAAAAAGAAGTTTACCGTTTCTTGTGGCTCAGAACTTTTCATCATCCGATGTTTGTGAGAGTTGAGCGGAGTGGCATTTCAATTCAGCTATTTTCCAAAGAATTTGATGGCGCAGGCGGATACACACCCGGCAAAGAATTGAGGAAAGAACATAAAATTTTGGACGCTCAACAATGGTGTGAATTTTTGAGTTTGTTGGAAAAAAGCAAATATTGGCAGATGCCTTCAGAAAAAAACCTTTTAGTCCATGACGGCGCACAGTGGATTCTGGAAGGCGTAAAAGATGGACGTTATCACGTTGTTGACCGAAATCCGCCTGATGATTATGACTATCAAGAGGCTTGTATTTATCTCCTCAAACTTTCGGGAGTTGATACGGATAGACTTAAAGACGAATTGTATTAGAATAGCAGATATGCTTGAAGAATATTTGCGACAATTTCTTGAACACCTGCGTTATGAGCGAAATGTGAGCCAACACACTTTGCGAAACTATTCCAGCGATTTGGAACAATTCCGCGACCATCTGGCAAAAATCGGGGCGTTGAAAATTAAGGTCAGCGAAATTGACCATTTAACGATTCGTGAATGGATGGCTGCGCTTCACTCGTTGAATAAAAAGAAGACTTCGATTGCCCGCAAACTCGCTTCTCTGCGGACATTTTTTCAATTTCTGGTGCGCGAAGGAGTTTTGGAAACCAATCCGGCGAAATTGGTTGCGACGCCGCAAATTGAACGCAAATTGCCGACGCATCTTTCAATGGAAGATGCTGTCCGCTTTATCGAAACGCCTGATTTAAACACCGATTTAGGCAAACGTGACCGCGCAATTTTAGAATTTCTTTACGCAACGGGCGTGCGCGTCGGCGAACTTGTCAACTTAAATTTGAAAGATATTGATTTTCGGGAAAAACTCGTCCGCGTCACCGGCAAACGAAAAAAACAACGTATTTTGCCGTTTGGTGAACCCGCCCTGCAAGCCCTGATGTTTTATCTCAACGAAACTCGCCCCGTTTTTCTCAACAACTGTCCGCCCACCGAGCGTGATGACGAGGTAGTTTTCTTAAACTATCAAGGGACACGGATTACCACTCGTTCAGTCGGGCGAATGGTGGATAAATACATCAAACTTTGCGCAGAAATCAACCGCGATATTTCGCCGCATGTCTCAGACATTCTTTTGCCACACACTTGCTTGATTCCGGCGCGGATTTGCGCGACATTCAAGAACTGCTCGGACACGTCAGGCTTTCAACCACGCAGATTTACACCCAAGTTTCGATGGAAAAACTAATTGAGGTTTATGACAAAGCGCATCCGAAAGCGTAACGCCGGAACGCACGCGCCCTCGCGTGCATTGCTTGCCTAAGCAAGCAAAATCAATAATGTAGATTGACAAGTTTGAATTAACATAAAAAAGTGTATCCGTAGATTTGTTAATTTTTGAACGCTTTCGCGTTCATTGCACGCGAGGGCGCGTGCGTTCCGACAGTAGAAAATTTTAAAAGGTGAAATTTATGAAGAAACTTGCATTATTTTGGATTCTAATTTTTTCGTTTCAAGTTTTGGCTCAGGAAAAACCTGTTGCATTGAAATTCGATGAGTTTAACTTACTTTAGCTTTAACAACTTTACTACCCTCCTAAATCTTTTCAATCGCCGCAAAAAACTTTTCCAATTTTACCCTGTCTAATTGTCCATCAGTCCGCACGCCCGAACATAAATCAAGTCCGAAAGGTTGAACGGCTTCGATTGCTTGGCGGACATTTTCCGCCCGCAATCCGCCCGCCAGAAAAACAGGTTTTCCGCAGGTTTCAACAATCTTTCGGCTCAAAGTCCAATTGTGAGTTCTACCCGTTCCGCCGAGTTCTTTAACCTCTAAATTGGGATTGCCCGAATCAAGCAAAATCGCGTCCACCATTTCGGCTAATTCGCAGGCTTCGTCAACCGATCTTTCGTCTAAAACGTGAATCACTTGAACTATTTTAACATTTGGAAGTTCTCGGCGAATTTCGCCGTAAGTTCCGCTTTTCAATGCGTCAACTATTTGAACGGTATTGGTTTGCGCCTTTTGGTGATGCTCGATAATTCCGCCCGAACTCGTCTGACTGGTTAAAAGAAAGGTTGCAATTGGCGGCGGAATAGTGCGGGAAATTTCATAAATTTCTGCATCTGAAATTACGCCGGGACCCGATGGCATCTCGCCAACCAAACCGAGCGCAGATGCCCCACATTCGATTGCTAATGCCGCTTCTTCAATCGAAGAAATGCAACAAATTTTTACTTTTGGTTTTGTCATCTGTTTTTCGCACAATCATTCGAAAATGTTATATTCTAACAATAATCTAAGTGGTGATGAAAATCACATAACTGAATGTAGAAAAGTTCGATAATGAAAGCGAAATGTTATTTCATTAAAGGAGACATTTTTCCGTGAGTAAAACCATCAATGTTTATGATTATGTGAATCATCCATATCAAGCGGTGCGGGATAAATTGACCGCCGAAACTACGGATGTTTTTCGTAATGCAACTAAGGTTGCAGCTTTGCGTGCCAAAACTGTTGCTTCGGAATTGCATGTCAACATTGCCGGAATTGAGGTTGGAACTGATATAGCCATTTCGGTCAAATCAGTCGAAGACCAGCCGGCTAAAGCAATGTCGTCTGCAGTCACAAAGATTCAGCTTGAATGGGAAGCAACAAAAATGCCGGGTCTGTTCCCTTTTATGAAAGCCGAACTTTCCATTTACCCGCTCACCTCTACCGAAACACAACTTTATTTATCGGGAAA
The DNA here is from genome assembly GCA_963779235.1 of Pyrinomonadaceae bacterium. GTDB lineage: Bacteria > Acidobacteriota > Blastocatellia > Pyrinomonadales > Pyrinomonadaceae > JAIBCC01. Next base: position 58,617 of record CAVZXI010000032.1, on the reverse strand, counting down.
TTATGAGCCGCCGCTTGGAGTTCTCGGCAGTTTGATTGATGCCGTTGTCGGACATCGTATTGCCGAAGCATCAGTCCATCAATTTATTACCGATGTCGCCGTTTATTTGAGAAAGGAACTTGCTGATTAAAATAAACCTGACTGTGTGCGTGTTTCTGCATTTTCCATATCTATCATCATAAAGTGAATAATGGTTCAATCTTTTGTCACCACCATAAAGGCTTTTCCTTCCAACTTGCAGTCTTTTTCACCTTAAATCGTACTTTGTTATGGCTTTTATTTAGCAAATAGGTGTATGATTTCTGCAAAACCCCTTTTAGTTTTCAACAAAAATTTAATAAATAATTGAAGCCTGTGCATAATTCATAATTTAATCCTCAATCGAGCATTTTCGATGTGTTCTTTAACCTCCGCCGGATTCTTCTGGGCTTTGAAATTATTGAGCCAACAGATTTGATAAGTCCAAATGCTTGCCAAAATAAATGCTCCATTTTTACCTTTCCCTTTGACTTGACATTTTTTCAAATCAAAGGCTTGGATAATTCTTTGAAAGAGCAATTCGATGGTTTCTTTGCGATAGTCATACAAGTCATTTTTCCACGACCGATTCTTTTCGGGAAGTTGATTTGGAGTCAAGACGAAACCACCTGCTTTTTCGTATTCAGGAACAAAATCTTCTTTGCCGAAAGTTGTATCACCAAGCATCACATCAGTTACTTGAAGTCGTCCTTTTCCCAGTTCTTCCAAAGCGATTTTAGCTTCGTTGTGGGAGTTCTCACGCCAGACCGCAAAAAGTGGAACAGGCACCGGAAAGACCAATGTTTGCAAGAGGATTCGATAGCCTTGGACCCATCCACGATAGTTTGATTTTGACCAACTTGATTCAACATCGACATTTCTCAACCCCGTTGGAATGAGACCTGCTTGGCGATGTTTTTTGTGCCACAGGGGACCGAGTGCTTGATACATTCGACCATCAGTAGCACTCACTTCAGAGTTGGCTTCCGAGATTGGAACTTCTCGTAAAATCTGTTTCCCAAACCACGAAACTTGTTCTTCGGCAGTTGGCACCAGAGATTTCAAACGACGCATAATCTGAGTCCGATGTGGGGTTCGAGAAAAACCCAAACGGGCGCGAAGTTCTCTGTCTTTTTCAAGAAAACGGCGCAATTCAGAGTCGGAAAAAGTCTTGGTCACCACCGCGACAACTGCCAAAAGCAGAAAAGAGAGGGGAGAAAAATCAGGTTTTCTCCCCCGCCTGAGAACTTCTTCGGGTGGTTGATAGCCAAGTTTAATTTCTTCAATTAAACTGAACAAAGCATCAGAAGAATCGGAACTATTTTCAAAATTCATCAATCCGATTTTAATCATTTTCGCAATGATTAGCTTCTGATGCTACTAACTTGCTGATTTCAAAGAACTTAATTATGCACAGGCTTCAGTTATTTATTGGATTCACAGGGATTGAGGGGATAAAAAGGGATATTATATCTCGTTTATTTCGTTATCTCTGTGAATTTTTCTTTGGAAAAAATATGAATAAATTTTTCACTTTTGCTCTTTTAATTGGTCTTTCTTTTTTTACCATATCCGCGCAAATAACGCAGGATGCAGAAAGTTTAGCGAATAATCCAAAAGTTAAACTCGCGCTCGACTACATCAAATCAATCGAACCAAACACGATTGATGAGCAAATCAAAATTACTGAAATTCCTGCACCAACTTTTAAAGAAGGAAAACGTGCCGAATATTTCAAACAAAGATTTACCGAGCTTGGCTTAAAAAATGTGCGGATTGATAAGGTTGGTAATGTTATCGGCGAACGGATGGGAACAGGCGACGCAAATGCTCCAACACTCGTTTTAGCGGCACATCTCGACACGGTTTTTGATAACGCGGAAGTTAAAGTTACTCGTAATGGTAACGTCATCAAAGGTTTAGGCATTTCAGATGATGGACGGGGTTTGACGGTTTTGTTAGCGATTGCCAAAACTTTAGAAGCTCAAAAAATTGCAACACAAGGCAATATTATTTTTGTTGCCAATGTTGCCGAAGAAGGTTTGGGCGATTTAATCGGCACGAAACATCTGTTTAATGAGGAACTTAAAGGCAAAATCACGCATTTTATTTCGATTGACGGGAGTGGGCTGACCGTGACTACGGCGGCAGTTGGCAGTTTTCGCTATCGGGTCACCTACACGGGACCGGGCGGACATTCCTACGGCGCGTTTGGGTTGCCGAATCCGATTCACGCACTCGGACGGCTGATTGAAAAAGTTTCGCGTTTCCAGGTTCCTGCAAAACCCAAAACAACTTTTAATGTCGGCAGAATTGAGGGTGGAACGAGTGTTAATTCGATTGCATATTCGGCTTCGCTGGAAATGGATATGCGCTCGGAAAGCCTCGAAGAATTAACCAAAATTGATGCCGAATTCAAAAAAGCGGCGCAAACTGCATTAGACGAAGAAAATGCTCGTTGGACGAGTCCGCGAAAATTAACGGTTGAGGTTAAACAAATCGGCAATCGTCCGGCGGGAACGCAATCGCCCGATTTACCGCTTATCAAACTTGCGGCTTTAGCTGATAAAGTTTTTAATATCAAATCGAATTTTTCTGCCTCTAGCACCGATTCAAACGTGCCGATAAGTCTTGGCATTCCTGCAATTACGATTGACGGCGGCGGGAAAGGAGACGGCGAACATTCACTGAACGAACAATTTGACACAACTGACAGCCAAATTGGAAGCCAACGTGCTTTGTTGATTACGCTTGGGGTGGTTGGCGTGGTTGAACCCAAAAATCTAACTTCGTTCAATTTCAAAAGCACGAACAATCCAGATGTCAAAGTTTTTTATTCTGCGCCCCCGAAAATTTCGGCTAAAACCAAAATTTTATTCGTAATGGCAGGGCGACAACGTGACGCGAATAACTACCTTGAATCGTGGATTGAGTGGGGCAAGCAAAATGATTATTTGGTTTTAGCTCCGCAATTTGATGATAAAAATTGGGTTGAACCGCTCGGTTACAATTTTGGAAATATCGCATCGGGCAAAGAAAAAGAAAATACTCCGAATCCGAAATCGAAATGGGCTTTTACTTTGATTGAACAGATGTTCGATTTTGCGAAAAAAGAATTTAAGGTAAATCAAAGCAAATACGACCTTTTTGGACATTCGGCGGGCGGTCAATTTGTCCATCGGTTTATGCTTTTTATGCCTAAAAATCGGGTGCGAGTCGCGATTGCGGCAAATCCGGGGTTTTATACTTTACCCGATTTGAACGAAAAATTTCCCTACGGTTTGAAAAACTCGCCCGTCAAAATTACCCAAAATGATTTGTTGAAATGGACGAATCGGGATTTGATTCTGATGCGCGGAACGGCGGATGTCCAACGCACCGAAAATCTTCGCCAAACGCCAGAAGCTGATGCCCAAGGCAAAAATCGTTTTGAACGTGCATTGTTTATGTTCAATAAAATCAATGCCTTAAATCCAAAAACTAAATGGAAAATGTTTGAAGTTCCAAATGTTGCCCACGACCAAAAAGGGATGGCACTTGCGGCGCAGAAAGTTTTGGAGAATAATGCTAAGAATGATTAACCTACGAAAACTTTTCCTTTTGCTTTTAGTGTTATTTGGTCAGAGTTTGTCTGTTTTTTCGCAACAATCCAATCCCGAAATCTATCTATTTTCAATTGAGAAAAAAGATGGAAAATTTTCGTTTGCTGATGGTAAAAACATCAGCAATAATTCGGGTTACGATAATCAACCGTCGTTTTCGCTCGATAATCGCTCCATTCTTTTCACCTCGTCACAAATAACGAAAGACACAAATATTTACGAATACTTTTTAGTTGACGGCAAAACAAACCAAATCACAACCTCCGAAGACAACGAATATACAGCGAAAGAATTTGACGGCAGCACCATAAATTTTGTCCGCGAAGGCAAAGGTCAGGAAATGACGCTTTGGAAATATGACCGCCAAACCAAACAAGAATCGCCCGCTTTGAAAAATAAAGAGCCTGTTGCCTATTACGCCTTCAATTCCAAAGGCGATGCACTGGTCTGGATTCGCTACGCGTATTTTATTCATTGGATCAATCCCGAAAAAAATATCAATAAATTTGTCACCGATTACGCCCAACCCAGCACTCCGCAACGGATTCCCAACACCGATAACTTTAGTTTTATCAAGCGTTTGCCGAATGATGAATTATGGATTTATGAGTTTAACCCAACCAATCAAGCGGTGCGCCCGATTGTCCAACCCAAAGACGCAAAAATAACTTATTGTTGGATGGATGACGGCAGTTTATTAACTGGAAGCGGCACAAAACTTTTTAGATTTGACGAAAAAAGCGATAAAAATTGGGTTCAAATTGCAGATTTAGCTTCGTTTGGAATTAAAGACGCTACACGATTGGCGGTTAGTTTTGACGGGAAAAATTTGGCTTTGGTTAGCAATCAATAGAGGCAAGGGGAAAGGCAAAAATTCGGAATTAGTGAATTTCAAAATTCCATTGCCAACTCTAAAATTTTTTGTATAATCAATCAGTAGGTAAAGCGCATTTGCAGAATCGTTCTTCATAATAGGGGAATGATTCGATTTAATCAATAGTTAGGCATCACATTTATATGCGTCACATTACTATCAGACCAGCAACAATATCTGATTTCGACTACCTCTTTCATCTGGTGTGCATCACCATGAAAGATTATGTCGCTGCCACTATAGGTTGGAATGATTCTAAAGAGAGAGAGGTTTTTACCAGATATTTTGACTTCTCTATTTATCAAATATCTGTAATCGTTTACAACGGTAGCGATGTTGGCTATCTTAAACTAGAACGCACAGGTAAGGAAATCTTTCTAGCCAACCTTCATGTGCATCCTGACTATCAGCGTCAAGGTATTGGATCAAGGGTCATCAAAACTCTTCTTATAGACGCAGAGCAGAAGGGAATTTGTGTCAGTCTCAAGGTTTTGAAGGTCAATCAGGCGGCGCGGCGGCTATACGAAAAGTTTGGGTTTAGTATCGAAGAAGAGGCAGAAGATTATTACCTGATGCGTTCCCTGCCTAACAACCGCATTAACCCGACTGGTTTCCAGCTTGCCTTTTGACATGATAGTTCATGACGCGCGTTATGCCGAGCATTACCTATCTTCGCAGCACATCCTCACCAATCGTCCAAACAATCACCGAACTCGAAAGTCCAAGACCTGAAAGCCTTCCAGCCATCATAATTATTGTTCAATAGCCGTTGGACGTATTTTTTTATCGCAAAGTTTTCAATTACTGATAAGATTAAGCAATGAAAAATTTAACAAATCTTTTATTGGTCGTTGCGGTCGTTTTTGTGGTTTTAGGTTGTTGCGGCAAAAGATCTGTTATCTCTTCTCAGAAAGATTGTCTATCTGCGGACGGTTCTCAGATTGCTCTGACCGATATGTATGGCGGAGTTACTTTAATAGATTCCAAAACCGGAAATATTTTGACCAAAAAAGAATCGGAAAAAGATGGAAAAGATTTGGATTTTGGCGTTGCTCTTTGCACTCAAAATAACGAGATTTTTTCCGTTTATTCAAATCTTTTAGTAAATCTGAAAGACAATCGGCGAATTGAACATAAGGTCAAAGGCAGAGTTTTTGACCTGATTGATAAAGAAACTTTGCTGACATTTTTAGGTGGTGAGTTGACTACCGATTCGGATGGCGATTATGACAGAGCCAGACCGCTTGAATTATATCTCGAAAAATTAGGGCAAGATACTGAAAATTTAAAGCCCATAATTGTTACTTTAGAAAAATTTGAGGGTGTTAGAAAAGAGGCATTTCATTATTGGATAAAACCGCTTCGCCTGCTTGATAGCGAAAATCTTTTACTCATTGTCGGCGCGACTCCGCAAAGTTATTCTCAAACACCAACTGAAACAAATGTTTCTCCTGAGCCTTGGGGGTTTTATGTTTTTAACCTGAAAACTGAACAAGCCAAAATCCTCGGAACTATAAAAAAAGCCGATGTGGATATAAATTTCAACCGTTCGCCTAAAACTTCTACAACTAAAAACGGCAGATTGATTTCATTGTTCACTTTTGTTGAAACAGGTAATGTTTTTGCAGTTTATGACACCAAACAAGATAAAGAAATCATCAGAAAAAGTATTGAGGATGGAGAAATTTACGGTGTGATTTTTTCGAGCGATGAAACTAAAATTGCGGTCGGGGTTAAATATTTAAGAGGCGAGGGGAAAATGAGAACTCAATATTTCACCAATATTTATGACATAAAAACAGGAAGTTTAGTCAAGGCAATCCCCTTAAATGTTGATGCGGAAAATCTTTTTGACTTTCGTAATGATGAATTAATTCTATTCAGTCACAAAAAAATCCTGAAGCTAAACATCAATACAGAAAGTAAAATTTGGGAAACGACCTACTTTGATAAATAACACCTCGAATTTGCACAACCCCAAAAGGATGCCTCTTGCCACTCAAAATTATGCGATTGCCTCAAAAACAGCTTTAGCAATCATCATATCTTGAACCGCGACACCCGTTAAATCTGCAACGGTAATTTGTTCTTCAGAAGTGCGCCCTGTTTTTACTCCCGAAATAATTTCTCCGAGTTCGACCAAATCATCTTTTGTTATCAGATTTGACGAGATTGCCTGATAAATTTCGCCCCGCAAAAGACATTGCGAAATGCTGTCGGCAACGACCAAATCAGCCCTTTGCAGAATATCGGAATCCAATTCTTGTTTGCGCTGAGTGTCTGAGCCGACTGCGGTGAGATGCGTTCCTGGTTGGAGATTTTTGGCAAAAAGGAGAGGTTTTTCAGATGGCGTGGTGGTGACGATTAGATTACAAGTCAATAAAATTTCGTCTGTATTGAGAGTTGTTTCGATGGAAAATCCTTCGGTTTCCATTGCTTGTTTGTAATCGGTTAATTGTTTTTCGCCACGCCCCCAGACCAAGACTTGACGACAATCTGTGACTAATCTTAAATATTTCAATTGCAGACGAGCCTGAATTCCTGTCCCGACTATTCCGATTCTTTGTATATCTTTTCGGGAGCGAGATATTTGGCGGCGATAGCTCCCGCAATGGCGGTGCGGACATCGGTTAAATGCCCTTCATCGAGTAAAATACTTGCCAATTCGCCCGTTTCTTGTTTGAACAAAAGCATCAAACCGTTGCTCGAAGAAAGACCGAGTTTCGAGTTTTCATAAAAGCCCGAAGCAATTTTGATAACGTAGAAGTCATCGTTTTTGATAAATCCATATTTAATGTGAACTTCGCCTTTTTCAAGTAATAATTCGCCAACCGGCGGAACAACTGTCCGATTTTGTGAATATGCTGCGAATCCTTTTTCGATTTCGGAAATAAGGTCAATCGAAGGCAGGATTTCTTTGATTTGGGCTAAGGAAATGATTTTCATAACATAACTTTTTTTAAAGTTTCAACCCCGATATTTGCCCCGCACAAAATAATGACTACATTTTTGCCAACGAATTTTTCGCGCATTTTCAAATATGAAGCAATCGCCACTGCCGCCGCACCTTCGATTAAAAGATGATGTGTGTCCATAAATTCGAGCAGATTTTGTTTGATTTCGTCTTCTGTCACCGTAATGTATTCATCCACCAATTTTTGACAAAGTTCAAAGGTGATTGCGTTGTCTTCGATTCCACCTGCCGTGCCATCGGAAAGAGTCGGCAAAGATGGCAAATCGCCAACTAATTTTCCCATTCCAACCGATTGAACCATCACTTGCGAATTTTCGGGCGAACAACCGATTATTTCAATTTTTGGATTAACCGATTTTAAATAACCCGCAATTCCCGAAATCAATCCGCCACCGCCAACCGCAATAAAAACGGCATCAATTTGCTCAAGTTGATGTGCTAATTCTACGCCGATAGTTCCTTGTCCGCCGATAATTTGCGGATCGTTATAGGGCGAGATATAGGCTAAATTATTTTCGAGCGCATATTTTCTGGCGTAATTTTCCGCTTCAATCGGATCATCGCCAATATGTCGGACTTCTGCACCAAGTCTTTTAATTGCTCCAATTTTTGACACGCTTGCCTTTTCCGAGACAAAAACAATTCCTTTTGCACCGAGTTTGCTGAGACTAAAAGCGACCGCTGCGCCGTGATTTCCGGTCGAAGCCGTTACGACTCCTCGTTCTAATTCTTCTTTGGAAAGCGAAAGAATTTTATTCATTGCTCCGCGAACTTTGAAAGAGCCTGTGTATTGAAGATTTTCCATTTTCAGGAAAACATTTGCCGTGCCTTTTTGACTGTAGAAAATGGATTTTTCGAGAATGGTTTCGCGTACGTGAGGCTTGATGCGCGTGTATGCTTTTTGAATTTCAGCTTGGATATTCATAGAAATCTGATATTTATACCAGTTACAATTAAGAAAAAACAAGGAACGGTAGCGACTTGGCAAAACCGCCCACTCGCCCCCACTCGCGGTTCTGATTTTTGTCATCTTCGCGGCACGTCTTCGCCGATAGTCCAAACAATAACGGAACTCGAAAGTCCAAGACCTGAAAGCCGTCCAGCCATCATAATTACGGTTTCACCAGCTTCAATCACATTTGCCTCAAGCAAAGTTCTTTCGCCGACCTTCAACATTTCTTCGGTTGTTCCTGAGCCTGAATTAAGTAAGTCAAACATCGTTTTTTCGCCAAAGTCGGGCGTTGTTACTTCCCCTGTTTTTAAATCTTTGTGATAAAAAGGAAGCACGCCCCAAATCAACGCCAATTGGTTTCGCACATCTTCGGAAGTGGTCAGCCCAAAAGTCTGCAAACCTGAACGAAACGCCGAAAGCCGACGCGCCATTAAACCCGATTCGGTGAAAACGGCAATCTTTTCGACCTTCATTTCTTCGGCGGCATACGCAGCGGCTTTGCAAAGTGCTTGCGAGGTTCTGCCCGATGGCTTTTGCGAAAATTTTATCGGTTTTCGCAGATATTTCGGCTTGACGGTTTCGGCGGAATCAATGATGCGAGCCATTGTTTCGACGGATTCGAGCGGATATTTTCCGCTGGCGGTTTCGGCAGAAAGCATCACCGCATCAGTTCCGTCCCAAACGGCGTTTGCCACGTCCGAAGCTTCGGCGCGAGTCGGAAACGGATTTTCAATCATCGTTTGCAACATCTGCGTAGCGGTAATAACAAATTTATCGCTCGCCACGGCTTCCTGAATGATTCGTTTTTGATAGACCGGCACGAGTTCAACACTCGTTTCCACGCCCAAATCGCCACGGGCCACCATCACGCCGTCCGTGGCTTTGATAATTTCTTCGAGATTTTCAATCGCTTCCGCCTTTTCGATTTTGGCAACCAGCAAGTGCGCGTCCCAATTTTCGGCTGTTCAGTTGTTTGATTAAATTCCTGACTTCGGTGCAATCTTCGGCTTTGCGGACAAAAGAAAGCGCGATGTAATCAACATTTTGCGCCATCGCCCATTCCAAATCAGCGCGGTCTTTTTTCGTCAAAGAAGGAATCGGCAACACCGTGTTCGGCAAATTGATGCCTTTGCGCTGATTGAGCCAACCGCCGCTGATAACTTCGGCAAAACACATTTTCTTCATTTTTCAACCACTTCGAGCGCAATCGCGCCGTCATCGAGCAAAATTTTCTCGCCTTTTTGGACAATTTTCGGGAGGTCAACGTAATTGGTCGAAACTTCCCGCGCATTGCCTTTGATTTGGCGCGAAGTGATGACAAAAGTTGCGCCGTTTCGAGCAAGACAGGTTCGCCCGTTTCGAGTTCGCCGGTGCGGATTTTCGGACCCGAAAAATCAACCAAAATTGCAAAGGCTTGCCAAGTTTCTGCCGCCGCCGCCCGCGCATTGCGATTGTTTCGGGGTGATCGTCATAATTTCCGTGCGACATATTGATTCGCACCGCATTCAAACCGGCTTCAATAATTTTTTCAATGATTCCTGATCGTGTGAGGCAGGTCCGATGGTGGCTAAAATTTTTGCTCTTCGCATAAGCGTTTATTTTGCCACAGAGTTGGCTGATTACACAGAGGGGAGGAGGATTTTCGATAATTATTATTCTTTCTTCCAATTCTTTCAGCTTCCGCAAATAATTTATCACCGTTGTAGCAAACATTGCTCTTAAAATAAACCTAAAATTTCAACATTGATCGTAACAACAAGCCATTCTTCGAGGAGGTTGGGGCTTTCCTCTTGCAAACTTAATATCTTTGCGTTCAAAATCTTGACTTTGCTTCGAGAATTTCTGTTCCTGATGCCGCATACTCCAAAACTCTAATTCAAAGAATCTTGGATATCCACGCAAAATCAAAACAAACTTATTACTGTTACTTTAACCATTTTTAGATAAAGCGGAATCGGCTTGGCACTATTCAAAGCATTCCTCATATTTAAGATTTTTATAACTGTTTCATGGACTTTTTCGACTTATCGTCATATCGCGTAGCATCTCTCTACTTCCGCATAATAAATTAAACCAATCTTCATTTTCATCGGATTGTTTTAATTTCCATCTTTGTAAAGAGTCTGATGCGGTATAGAATTCGCCGCACTGAATATCGGGGAAATAATCACTTCCGTCGCTGTTTGTGAAAAGGCATAACTTCAAAACTTTAAGATCATCAGTAAACATGATTGGGATTATTTTCATGATTATCCTCATCAATCTTGCGAAGTTTCTTCAAATAATTCATCACCGTTGCGACAAAAGTTGAATGCGACCAAGTTAGCGGCGCAACCGAAACGCGCTTCGCCGTCATGCGGATTAACTTGTTCGGCTAAAACTCCCGATGCCAGTGCACGTTTGCAAGTCCATTCCAAAATCTCCAACGCACCTTTCAAATCTTCTTTTTGCTTGGCAACCGCAATTCGATAATCTGCCAGCCAAAGCGTGCAAATGAACCAAGGATTACCCGTTGATTTCGTCCGAAACTCGCATATAACCGTCATTTTCAAAACGCGCCACGCCGCCGATTTCGTTTGGTATCCAGAGTTTTTGTTCAATGGCTTGCATCGTGGTTTTAATCATTCTCATCTGCGGCGAAAACGCGCCAAAATAAAAAAGCGCAAAAGTTTCTGCACCGATTGCCGTATCAGCGTGAAAATTTACATCATCGTTGAGTTTCGATTGCGCGCAGAAATCTGCCAAGTTCATTTGAAAATAAATGTTTGCGGATTGCTTCGACCATTTCAGTCTGCCGTTTTTTCGTAAAATTTGCCGCGTTCCATTTCGCCAAAAAGATTGGCAAAATTAGCCGCCGCACGAAGTCCGCCAACCACCGTTCCGCAAGTAAAAGCGTGAACTCCGCGCCGATCTTCCCACAGATTCCAACTCGCTTTTGGCAGTCCGATTTTCCTCCGATAAATTCGAGCATAAAGTCAGCGCACAGAAGAATTAACGGACGATACAGACGGCGAATAAATTCGATGTCACGGTAACGATCGTAATGTTCCCACAAAGCCCAAATCACGAGCGCGGTTTCGTCCTCCTGAATCGGCACAAGTTGCGTTTTGCCCATTTATCCCAACTCGCGTGCCAGCCCGAAGCAGGCGTGCCGTCAGGGTTATATTTTTGCAAAAAATAACCTTCGCGATGAACGATTTCGCCGCAAAATTTGAAAGAATTTTCGAGTCAGATGCGAATAACCGGCAAGGTCGAGCGCGTTTGCGACCAAGCGCACCGTCGCGCGTCCACAAGATAGCTGTAATGGTCGGTGGCGCGTTCGGCAACATCCGAATCATTGGCGGCTAAAATCGCGCCATCATTATCAATTTGAGTGCGAATAATCAGCAGAGAACGCTTGAAAAGTTCAATAATTTCCGGCGACAAACCATCAAAATCAGTATCATTTTTATTAACCCAAACCCGCCAATAATTTTCCGTGTAATTGCAGAAAACCTTCTGGCGTTTCATTTTTGACTTGATTATTTAGATTCGGCAACTTCGCCGTAAGATTTTCCCGCACAAATCCAATAATAAAATTCATTGTGTCGCTTGCGGAGCGAGCGTAAATTTGACGCAAATGGTTGAATCAACCGAGCCTTCGGTAATCGCGCCGCCGTGCAAATTTCCGTCTTCGGCATCGCGCCAAGTTCCTTCTTGATCACGAAAAGCCTTTCGTCCGGTCGCAAATTCGTCAAAATGCGGCTCGGTATTGATTAAAAAATAACGGTCTCGTTTGTAATGGATGAGACTTTCACTTTCAGGATCATAAAACGCCGTATCACCGATTTTACTTTCGGAAATGCGAAAATCTTGGTGCAGAAAAACTCGGACATCGCGCTCTTTATCGCAGCAAATTGCTCACCCGCACCCGCCGCAAAAAAATATTTTCGTGGCTCGCCACTGTATCATTTGAAACGATTTCGATGCCGAGAGTGTCATTGATAAATCGAACATCCGTGACCAGCGTTTCAGAAATATATTTCAATTTCCGCGTCCATTCGTCCTCGTGAACCCAAGAAAATTCGCCATCCACCCATACGCCAAAGCGAAACGGAAAGCCTTCCGTGTGATTTTCCTGCCCAACGTGCGGAAAATAAATGTCACGAATCTGATATTTGTCGTCAAAATTTACTAGCAACGAGCCGTTGCCTACGGGAATGTCTCGCATTTTAAGAAATAATTACGGGCGGTTTAAGTAATCCTTGTTGTTGATATAAATTTCAATGTTATCAAGTATTTGACTAAGATATGCAACAACTTCTTTTTTAATTCTTTGCATATCTTGAATTGTAAATTCTTGACCAACTTCTTGAAATGAAAGAATTCCGTGTGCCAAATCGTTTCTTCGGTTTTTGACCGTAAGCAGTTCACGACCACTTTTAGTTTTTCTATAAGTGGTGGCAACTGAAAATCCATATTCTTGAGATACATCTCGTATCTTTTTTGCGTCAACATTGCCGGAAAAGAGCTTTTCAGATGAAAAACACTCTTCGATAATATCTTCAGCGATAGAATTTACAACATCAACAAATTTAGTTGGATTTTTATGAGTTTTAAGGTGTTGGATTATCTCTTTTTTAATTCCAACTTTAATATCATCAAACTTTGTTCCTTCATTTCTCATCTTTACATAAATTTGCTCAATCGCTTTTGTAACTGATGATTCGACCAAATTGTAAAGAAGCAAAAAGCCATTTGCTTTTAATGTCTTAGAGAGTTTTATATCAACTTTTTCAGTTGCTCCGCTAGACAAAGAAATTTTACTTCCTCGCTTTGATACTTTTTCAACAAATGAGAAGTAGAGTGTTATTTCGTCACATCTTTCTTGAAAGTCTAATTTTACGTCTATCATTTTCCAAGTAATTTATCTCTCACAAACTCAATTCTACCTAATACATTGCTCTTATTATTTGCCGCATCTGTTTCTGTCCATTTTTGAAATTCGTCAGAGGTTAGCCATTGATTTACATTTTTAGGAATTAAGTTTGGTCTTTCTTTTAACGCCAAACTAACGCCAACAGAGATAGCTTCAAATCTAACTCTAGGAGTTGATTTTGCATTTTGACTTTTTCTAAAACCGTTAGGAAAATATCTATCAACAAAATCAAGCATATCTTCAAAATGAATGCTCATATCATCAATCATTTCGGAATTTAGTTTTGAGTCAATTATTGTTTGTTTTTCTTTAATATAATCATCAATAAACCCTTTAACACTATGCTCAAACATTTCATAATTTTCAGAATAAGAAAAGAACCTCAAAACCAATTCAGAATATTCACCACGTTCTTCTCTTACTTTGCTTTCAGGGCAAAGTAATCTAAATTTTGGATTTTCCGCACATTCTTCAACAAAATCAATGAATTTCCCATCGAATAAACCGCGTCTTTCTTCCATGTCAGTTAAAGCTACGGCAGTCGTATTTATTCTTCTAAAAAGGTCTTGTCTAATTTGCGGGGTTGCTTTTTCGGTTAAAGCAATTAAACGAATTGTTCTTCGAGCAAATCTTCGTTGTCTTGAAAGCGGTAAATCCTTATATCTAAAACCTTCTAATTTAGTTAAATCGTCTAAGCCTTGTAAAACCAACTTATTACTGAAAAATGCCTCAAGTGTTCTAGTTCTTTGCGAACCATCAACAATTTCTAAACGACCATTGTTGTCCGCTGTGAAAAGAAAGGGAATTGGTAAGCCTAAAAGTAAGGACTCTATAAATTTTGATTGTCTTTTTTCGTCCCAAATAAATTTCCGCTGATACTTAGGGATGAATAATTCATTAGTATCGTTTTCCTTTCCTTGAACATATTTTTGGACAATTACATCAAGAGGATATTCATGAACATCATAATCAACAGGTTTATGTCTTTCAATAATCTGTTGTTCAGATTCATCTATTTGCTTATCAGAAAAAGGTGAAAACAATTCTTCTTGATTAGGATTATAGTTTTTAGTCGCCATCGTTTTTATTAAATATTTTTTCCAAATGTTGCTTAATGCTTTTTGCAATTACTTGCCCCAACATTACAGGAACAGAATTACCAATATGAGTAGAAATTGTTTTTACATTAAAGTTTGAAGAATCCGCAAATTTATAATCTGGGGGAAAGGTTTGAAATAATGAAGCCTCGCGTAATGTAATTGCTCTATCTTGTTCGGGGTGTCCGAATCTGCCGTTTCCAATCCCGGTGCAATGGGTAGTCATTGTTGGAGCAGGCTCACTCCATTTCATTCTGCCATACACACTTACATAATTTTTACCGCTATCTTTTTTATGACATTCGAGCCATAAAGATTCATCCCAATCTTCTTTCCAACTTCCGCCTTGTTTAGATTGTTTGACTCTTTTTAAGTTAAGAGGAGAAAGTTTTGACGCTCGGTGCAAAAAATCTTTTTCTGAAACTTGTCCACTTTCTAAAGGTTCTAAATCTTTGATTGTATCTTCAACCGTTACATAATTTTTACGGGTGTGGGTGTTAGGGATAAGTTCTATCTCCCCATGTTTTGAGGCAAGCAAAACTAATCTTTTCCGATTTTGGGGAATTCCATAATCAGGGCAATTGACAATTCCCCACCAAGGGTTTTTGTAGTGATTACTTTCCAAAGTTTGCAAAAACTTAGTAAAAATGGGTTCTTTATCAAATTCTGCTAAACGCGGAACATTTTCCATTGAAACAATATCGGGCTGAACTTCTTCAATTAGCCGAGCAAATTGATTTAGCAAACTGTATTTATTTTCGTCTTGATGTTTATATGAGTAGGTTGAAAACGGCTGGCAAGGGCTGCATCCGACTAAAATTTTTACATTAGCATCGCCAAAATGGCTTAGAATTTCTTGTCCTGTGACTGTTGAAATCTCTCTCTTAAAAAACTTCGCCTGATTGTTTTCTTCATAAGCAAATTCACAACTCTCATCAATGTCATAACCAGCTACAACATTGAAAGATTCCTTGACAAATCCGTGCGTCAAACCTCCGACTCCACAAAACAAATCTACGACTTTGGCTGAATAAGTATTTTTGGACATAAAAGGCTTAAAAATCAACATTTTAGCCTATGTTTTTCAATAAGCCAAGTTAATTTATTAAATGGTTGAAAGAAAAAGACTTACTTCCTCTTCGGGAAATCCACAAACTCACCATCTTTCATCGCAATCGCATTCGGAAAAATTTCTTTTGCCTCTTTGACAAATTCTTTGATTGAAAAATAACGCTGTGAAAAATGGGTTAGGACAAGCAAATCAGCGTTTGACTTTTTGGCAATTTCGGCGGCTTGGGTGGCGGTGAGGTGTCCGTTTTTGATTGCGTCGGATGTTTCACTTTGTAAATAAGTTGATTCGCAAACGAGCAAATCGGCGTTTTCCGCCAGACGAAAAGCGTTATCGCAAATCCGCGTATCCATAATGAAGGCAAAGACTTGTCCTTTTTTGAAAACTCCGCAATCTTCAACTTTAATAGCTTTGCCGTCAATTTCAATTTTGCTTTCGCGTTTCAATTTGCCGATGTCTCGACCTTTTATGCCAAACTCGGCAAGTTTTTCGGGCAACATCGTAAAGCTATCATTTTCCACTAGCCGGTAGCCCCAAGTTTCAACCGTGTGGTCGAGTCTTTTCGCTTCGATTTGAACATTTTCGCCTTTGAAAATTACACCTTCGGTTGAAATCGGGACTTCTTCGATTTTGGCGACATTGTAATAAATCGAAGCGTTTTTCAGGTTCTCAAAATATTTTTGTCCGCTGGCAGGATAAAAGATTTGAACGGTTTGGGTAACTCGGTCGAGTGAAAGACGTTGCAAAATTCCCGCCAAGCCCAAACAATGATCGCCGTGAAAATGTGTGATAAAAATTTTGGTAATTTGTGATGCGGAAACGTCCGCAAAAATCATCTGTCGCTGAGTTCCCTCACCCGGATCAAATAGAAATCCTTCGTCATCCCAACGCAAAAAATATCCATTGTGATTTCGATCACGGGTTGGAACTTGGCTGGCTGTGCCGAGGGCGTAGAATCTTCGTTGAGACATTGGTTATTTTAGATTTTTGATTTTAGATTTTAGATTTTTTTTTCGTGTCATTTCGTGTATTTCGCGGGCAAAACATTCTTTATTTTGTTAATGCCTCAGAAATTGTTTTATCAATTTCAGCTTTGATATTTGCGTCAAAACCTGTGATTTTTTTTATCAAATTTCCTTTTTTATCAAAGATCGCGGTTTGTGGAATTGCCGTTTCTCCCGCAAAAATAAATGAAACTAAAGCATCTTCGGGTGTGGCTAAAGTGTAGTTAATCTTGAGCTTTGCGGCAAACTGTGGGGCTTTCGGGCGGTCTTCATCGCCGCCAACGTGAAGCCCGACCACTTGCAAATCCGCGTGTTTCTTTTGCAATTCGACAAAATGCGGAATCGCTTCCAAACACGGTTTGCAATAGGTCGCCCAAAAATCCAAAACCACGACCTTTCCCTGCAAATCCTTCAATTTCTCGGTTTGCCCGTCAAATTTTGCCCAATACATTTCTTCGACAGGTTTGGTCGGCGGCAAAGGCAGCATTAGTCTGCGGAATATTATTGATTGTAACGGGTTTATTGGAAACCGAAACGGGTGCCGCCGCCGGACGACAGGCGGGCGCAAGTAAAAAGGTAAAAGTAAAAAGTAAAAAGTAAAAAATTTTCATAACAGTTAATGGGACTACGTTTGAATAGGCAGTCAAGCAACAGGCTTCCGTTGATATTGTTGGAATTTAAGGCATTCTTTAACTTTTGCCTTTTTACCTTTTGCCTTCCCTAGACTATCTCGCCATTTTGGTCGAAGACATAATCGCGGCAAAAGTGTCTCGTTGTTTGTCAAAATTTCCGCCCATGGTTGAAAGCATGACGTTGACCAATTGAACTTGTCCGGCATATTTTCGATACCCCATCCATTGGTTTCGGCGCGGATCGTTTTTGCCTTTGAGCATCGTTTCGATAAATTCAACCCCTTTGATTCCATCAAGTTCGAGATAGCGCAATGTTTCCAATTCGCCATTCTTTTGGCGGGTGACTGCGCCATCATAAAACGCTTTGAGGCTAATATCAACCGGAAAATCCGCCCCCATCGGCGAAATTGAAACAATCAAAAACGCGCCATCCGATGATGACCAAAGTAGGCTATTGAGTTCAACCTTTGTCTTTTTCCAACTCGCCGGCATTGTCCAAGACATTCCTTGCTCGTCCCATTTTACCTCTTTTCCGCCATTCAAAATGGTTGATTGCTCGGGCGTTAAAGCATATTTATCGGCAATTCCGTCACCGCCCGAAGTATTGGGGGAAGTATTTGCATCAGACGTTTTAGTCAAATTTGAGTTTGAAGAAGGGGTCTCGGTTTTGCCGATAAATCTATTTGCCAAATTGCAAAATGACAAAGCCAAGAAAAGAACGCCAAAAGAAAGAAATTTCATTGATTAGACTCCAGATTGATTTTGAAAACTAAAACCATTTTCAAACTAATTCCGACAATAATCAATAAAAGTTTTCAATTTTTGCAAGAAAACTTTTTTTCGGGCGTTCAGCTATTGAAACCAAAATCTCTCTCCGAGAATAGATTTAACCAAAAGGAGAATAATTATGAAGTTAAAAAGTATATTTGGCGGATTGGCTTTAGTCATTGCGCTATCACTGCAACTATTTGCTCAATCAAGTGGTTATCGAATTTCTGCCCCTGTTTCCTATAAAAACTTATCGGTTTTTTTGATTCACGGCAAAGACGAAATCAAGAATAAAAACATCTTGACTTTGCAAGAAGCGATGGACAAGGGGGTTTTCGTAGTTTATGAAACTTCGGATGTCAACGAACTTGCGGTTGAGAATAAATCTTCGCAATACGAGGTTTTTATCCAATCGGGCGACATTGTGAAAGGCGGCAAACAAGACCGCGTTTTGTCAATTACGATCATTATTCCGGCGCGTTCGGGACGAATCACGATTGAGGCTTTTTGCGTAGAATCAGGTCGTTGGAAACAGCGCGGAAAAGAGCAAGCAGGTCAGTTTTCATCGTCCAATGAACGGATTGTGACCAAAGATTTGAAAATCGCTGCAAATCAAGCGCGTTCACAAGGCGAGGTTTGGGCAAAAGTTACCGAAGCACAAGATAAACTCAGTCAAAATGTGGGCGGAAGGGTTAATTCAGAAGATTCTGCCACCAGTTTGCAACTCACTTTGGAAAACAAAAAAGTGGTCGCCACAGCGGATGAATTCGTCAATAAACTCGCTGGAATCGTTGATGGAAAAGACGATGTTATCGGCTACGCATTTGTCATCAACGGCAAACTCAATAGCGCGGACGTTTACGCTTCAAACTTTCTTTTCAAAAAATTGTGGTTGAAATTGCTGAAAGCGACCGCCACCGAAGCCGTTGTCGAAATGCAATCCGGCAAACCTTCAAAATTGGTAAAAATCAGCGAAATTGAAGGCTTTATCAATGATGCCGACAATGCCAAGCCACAGGAAAGAGCGATAAATAATCGCAACAAATCCGTTACCAGAGAAGACAGCGAAAATGTCGTCTTTGAAGCCCGTGACGAAAAAAATAAAGTTGTGATTCATAAAAGTTATGTCAAAAAACCGTAGCTTTAAAAACAAATTTGAGAAACAAAAAAGATGGGCGGTGGTTCTTCATTGCCCGTCTTTTTTTGTATCAGTAGTGCAAGCATCCTGTCTGATGTTTTGAGAACAAGATGCTCTCAAAACATCTCAATTTCCAAAATGAGATATACAAAGAAAAGAACCGCTGACTGATTGCTCAATCGGCGATTTTGGTGATAAGAAAATAATACTGACTTATTTGAAATTTATTTTTTACAAACTCCCGTAAATTTTCAGACGAAATTCATCATTTGAAGTATAAATTTCAGCACGTTTGCCCGAAAATTCTCGTGCATTATGTAAGAAGTTTGGGCAAACCGATATTTGAATGTTTGGCTTCGTAGGCTTCGCTCGAAAAAATTGAGGTGATTTGCGGATTCAGGCGTTGAGTAATTCCATAACGAATTGCACGCGAAGCAGGCGGGACAAATCCATTGGTGCCGACGCGGATTTGATATTTCGATAAAACTATCAAAAATTGAAATTTTAGTGGCGGGTTCGCGTAAGGCTAAATCCCGATGAACCAAAGCGTTGGCAATGGCTTCGCTGATGACATCAAATTTATAGTTGGCACGGGCTTGAATCGGTGAATTTCCGTTGAAAGATTGTTTTGGAGATTTTTCCTCGCGCAAATCGGCGTAGAGTTTGACAAAACGCATTGCCGATTCATAGAGCGACAGCAAATTACCTTCAGTCTCAATTTTTTCAACTATCTGGGAATTTATCGTTTCACCCGCATAACGCACCAGCGTCACGCCCGAACGCGGAACGAGTTGGCTGACTCGTTCATTTTTGCCAAAGAGCAGAATGGCGGCAATGGTCGGAACAAATTCATCCAAGTTTCCAACCGCCAAAAGCAAATCTTTTTTGAGAAATTCTCTGGTATTGTAGTCAATTTTGAGTTCAAAATCTCCCTCAAAATGTTTGGCAAAACTCCACAATAGCCCATCGTCAATATCGTTTTCAGTTGCCTGTAAAACCGTCACATTTTCATATCCGAGTGGACGAATTTCTTCGAGCCACATCGAAAGTTCTTCGCGCGTGGCTTCGCGTTTTTCCGCTCCGATTCGCAAATAATATCGCCCGTCACGAGTCCGATACGGACGGCGTTTGCCCTCTACTTCGAGCGCAATCACCCGCCTGCCATCGTCAAAAGAAATCGCTTCAAGTAAAGGAATGACGGGCGGCACAATTTCCTCTCGGCAAATTCTGACCAATTCTTTTTGCACCGTGTCGGGATAATCCACGCCTTCTACGCGAAGCTGATCATTCACGCCAAAAACAATCACTCCGCCCGAAGTATTTGCTAGTGCGACAATTCCTTGTGCGATTCGTTCGCTGTTTGAAAGTTTGACTTTGAGTTCGAGAAAAGTGTCTTCGCCGCCGCGAATCAAGCGCAATAAGTTCGGTGCGCGAAGTGTGCGGCGCAGGAGAATTTGCAACGTATTCTTGAAAAGAACGCTGGGTAACAGGCTCGTGACGCTGATTATTACGAAATTTTCGACGTGCCATTTGTGTCAAGACGGGGCATCGCGTAACCCGTCCGAATGCTTTCTCGCATTGCGGAATCAAATTTTCTAACCAATAATTATTGAAACATTTTCGAGCGGAAAAGTAAAAGTAAATTGTCAGAACTCCCAAGCTAACCCGTTCGCTACCACAAACGGTTCTGACCTACACCGGAACTTTCGTTTTCAACAAAATTTCTTGTAAAAGTTGTTCGGCTTCATTTGTGCGGCGGGTAACATTGGCATAACGCGAACTGACCATAATTCGATGCGCGAAACAGGGTAGAATCAGACGTTTAATATCATCTGCGATACAAAAATCGCGTCCTTCAATCAAGGCTAAGGCTTGAGCGGCGCGGAAAAGCGAGAGAGTTCCACGCGGACTAATGCCAAGTTCGATAGCTTCATTTTCACGAGTTTGGGCGACAATTTTGAGCAAATAATCCACTAAAGCATCGTCCACCCGAACTTCTGCCGCGAGTTCTTGTAGTTCTAAAACATCCCTTTCCGACATTACGGCACGGACGCTTTCCAATGGATTTCGGCGTTCGCGGTCGCGCAAAATTCGGCGTTCATCCATCTGATTCGGATAGCCGATGTGCAAGCGCAACATAAAACGGTCGAGTTGAGATTCGGGAAGCGGATAAGTGCCGTGATGCTCCGATGGATTTTGCGTGGCGACCACCATAAACGGCATCGGAAGTTGGCGCGAAACTCCTTCTACTGTTACTTGTCCTTCCGCCATCGCCTCCAAAAGCGCAGACTGAGTTTTCGGAGTCGCCCGATTGATTTCGTCTGCCAAAACAATATTGGCAAAAATCGGTCCGGCTTTCCATTCAAATGCACCGCTTCGCTGATTAAAGATTGACAGCCCGATAACATCTGACGGCAAAAGGTCTGAGGTGAACTGCACTCGTTGGAAAGATAAATCAAGCGCACGGGCTAAAGCATTTGAAAGTGTAGTCTTACCGATGCCGGGAACATCTTCGATCAAAAGATGTCCGCGGGCAATCATCGCTACCAGCGCGAGTTTGACGGTCTCGGATTTTCCTTTGATAACCTGCTCAATGGCAGTTTGCAGATTTTTAATTTTCTCAGCCGGGTTAAAGGTAAGCGGGACGATGGTTGGTTGTGTTTCGCTGACTATCCAATCTCTCATTTTTTTATTTGGGGGCAAACGCCTTTTCTATTCTACAAGATTTTGCCCTAAATTCGCACCATAAATATTTCAAGTAACACTATTTTAGATGTAGAAATGTGAGAAAAGTTCCCATAATTAGTGAATTATTTAATTTTTTACTCATTTATCAGATTGTAAAAAATCCATTCAAGCGTTATTTTTAGAATAGTTCTACAAAAAATTTCAATTCAATTCGGGAGAAATATGTCTTTTAGGTCTAAGCGTTTTTCGTATTCGGTCTTTTTTGTCCTTTGTCTGCTGAGTCTTTTCAACTCGCAAATCAATGCTCAAGCAACGGCTAAACGTCCTTTGACAGCACAAGATTTTGATTCTTGGCGCAGTTTGCAAGGTTCAACCATTTCGCGTGATGGCAAATTTGTGGCGTATGTCATGCAACCGCAAGACGGTGACGGTGAATTGTTTGTCAAAAATACGGCAACGGGCGCAGAATGGAAATTCCAGCGCGGTTATCGTCCGCCTGCTCCGCCGCCTGACCCGTCTGATCCTGTTGCAACTCAAGCATTTATCGCTCAAGGTCGTTTGTTGCGTCCAACCTTTTCGGCTGACAGCAAATATTTGTTTTTCAACCTTGAGCCGACCAAAGCCGAAATTTTGAAAGCGCGAAAAGACAAAAAACGTCCTGATGATTTCCCGAAAAATGCGCTTGGCATTATGGATTTGGCAACAGGGCAAGTTACTAAAATTGAAAACGCTAAAAATTATCAAGTTCCGGAAGATGGTGCAGGTTTTGTCGCCATTTTGAAAGAACCCGCCAAAGCCGAACCGACTGCGCCTTCTCCAAATGCTCCGCCAGCACGACCACCCGCCAAGAAAAAAGAGTATGGCACAGATTTGCTTTTGCGGAATTTAGCGACTGGCACAGACCGCACCTTTGCCGATGTTTTGGAATATAGTTTCAGCAAAGATGCAAAATCTTTGGTTTATGCAGTTTCGTCTAAAAAAGAGGAAACTAACGGCGCGTTTGCCGCTACTCCGCAAACTGATGCCGCGCCCGTTGCGTTGCTTGCGGGAGCAGGAAAATATTTGAAATTTACTTGGGATGAAAAGCAGACTCAACTCGCATTTATCAGCGATAAAGATGATGTAACTGCAACGCAACCAAAGTTCAGGGTTTATCATTGGTCACGCACCGCGCCGACAGCGAGCGAAGTTGTTTCGGTCAAAACCGCTGGATTTCGCCCTGAATATGTCGTCAGCGAAAAAGGCTCGTTAAGTTTTGCATATGATGGAACTCGTCTATTTTTGAGCAATGCACCGCCACCCGATCCCGAACCTGACCCGAATAATGCTGTTCCCGATGAAGAACGGGTAACGGTTGATTTATGGCATTGGAAAGACGATTATGTCCAACCGATGCAAAGAGTTAGAGCAAATGCTGACCGTGACCGTTCATATCGTGCAGTTTTTCACATTAAAGAACAAAAGTTTGTCCAGCTTGCCGATACTACGATGGAAAATGTAAATCCAAGTTCAAATGGACTTTACGCACTTGGAACGGATGACCGTGCCTATCGAATTTCGAACAATTACGACCCCGGATTTTCCGACATTTATTTGGTCAATACGGTTGACGGCACACGAAAACTTTTGCGAAAAGGCGGACAATTTGGGATGAGTTGGTCGCCAAATGGACAATATGCGATGTATTTTGACGGCAAAGATTGGAATTCAGTCTCAATTCCTGATGGCAAAGTGACGAATTTAACCGCTAAATTAAACTCAAAATTTGCCCGCGAAGACCACGATTCGCCAAGTGCCGCTCCGCCGTATGGGTTGGGCGGTTGGACAAAAGACGATAAACAAGTCTTGATTTATGACCATTTCGACATTTGGCAAGTCAATGCAGACGGCAGCGGCGGCAAACTTTTGACCAACGGCAGACAAGCTAAAACCGAATTTCGTTATGTTCGCCTCAATCCAGACGAAAGATTTATCGAACCCGGAAACACGATGTTGCTCCGCGCCGAAAGTGAAGAAACTCGTGATTCGGGTTATTACCGCGTCAAATTGGATGGAACGCCCGAAAAGCTGATGATGGCAGCGAAAAATTTTGGTTTCCCAACCAAAGCCAAGGACGCTGATACCTTGATGCTTTCGGCTTCGCGCTTTGACGAATTTCCCGATGTTTGGGTGACAAATACAAGCTTCAATGCGCCGAAGAAATTGAGCAACGGCGATGCCCAACGTGCGCCGTATAATTGGGGAAAATCTGAACTCGTCAATTACAAAGGCACAGACGGCGTTCCGCTGAAAGGTGTTTTAATCAAACCCGACAATTTTGATCCGAAGAAAAAATATCCGATGATGGTTTATCTGTATGAAATTATGTCGGATACGGTCAATAATTTCCAAAATCCGGGTCCCGGAACTTCGGTCAATTTCAGTTTCTACGCCAGCAACGATTATGTGGTTTTTATGCCTGACATTGTGTATAAAATTGGCTATCCGGGGCAAAGTGCATTAAATTGTGTAATTCCGGGAGTTGATGCAATCGTCAAACAAGGCTTTATCAATGAAAATGCAATCGGCATTCAAGGTCACAGTTGGGGCGGTTATCAAATCGCTTATATGGTCACGAAAACCAACAAATTCAAAGCCGCCGCGCCGGGTGCGTTGGTTTCAAATATGTTTAGCGCATATAACGGGATTCGTTGGGGAACGGGATTGCCGCGCCAATTCCAATATGAACGCACGCAAAGTCGAATCGGGGCAAATCTGTGGGACGCAACCGATAAATATATGGAAAATTCACCACTTTTTGCCGTCAAAAATGTCCAAACCCCGATTTTGATGTTGCACAATGATAATGATGACGCAGTGCCTTGGTATCAAGGAATTGAATTTTATTTATCGCTCCGCAGATTAGGCAAAGAGGTTTATTTCTTTAACTACAACGGCGAATTTCACGGACTCCGCAGACGACAAAATCAAAAAGACTATTCACGTCGAATGTTTGAATTTTTTAATAACAAACTAAAAGGCGCACCTGCTCCCGACTGGATGCAAAAAGGAATTCCGTATCTTGAACGTGAGAAGGAAAAGGAAAAATATCGTCAGCCGGTGGGCGATACGCCAAAAAAATAGTTGTTTGCTGGACTCGTCAGATAGTTCATAACTTCTATTTTGAAATATTCGATTTTGATAAAATAGAAAAATTTAATAGAGACTCAGCCAAAATTAAACAGTATTTCTTGGCTAAACATTTGTAGCAGGTAAGTAAATTATGTCAAATCCGAAATTGGTATCAATCGTAAGGAGCGTAATTAATCATCCCGGAATAGCTAAGATTAATTTTCGAATAAATGGACAATTAGTCACCGGTCAACGGTTAAGACAAGTTTTGAGCGCAATTGAACAAGGAAGAATTTCGTGCGAGGCAGTTAACAAATTTAACCTATCACCCGGTCAAAATATGGCACCGGGTAACGTCATGCTTGCTCTTTATGATGTTGACAAAGACACGATACAATTCCCCCGCGAAGACTATGGAATGACCAATGGATTCGAGAAAACGGTGATTGTCCATGAGACAACGCATGCGATTTTTGATTTGTTTGCCAAATCAACTGATGATCGAGTGCTTGGGATTGATGACGAATCGGCGGCTGTTATGGCTCAGGCGTGCTATATTCGATTTTGTGAGGTGGATGATGCCATTCGCAGATTCACAATGATGATTGACGGTCCGGGAGAACTCGCCCTTAAGTTAGTTGATAAGATGATTGCTCAGACTGAACGTTTTCATTACACAGGTATTTATGATTTTAGCTATCAACCAGGTTTTGAAAAGTTTCGCCAGGCAGTCGCGCAAGAGTGGAATCTTATTAAAGAAGTTTTTCCTGATGGAACTTTTAGTGACCGCACAAATGTCCAAACTATTTACAATGGTGTCCTTTGTTCTTCGTGCAAAAAATAATACGATAAAATAAAGTGAAGTTACTATAAGAAAATACTTAAATATATTAATATCAACTATTTGATTCTTATTCTTTGTTTTTTGCGGACTTTTGCATTTTTGTCAATTCTCAATTATCTTGAAATTTAGGATTTTCAAACGTTTTGAGTTTCACGATGACACGGCTTAAAAGTCTGTTGAAGCAGTGGCTCAAAACTCACAAATTCCGCACTTTCCTTTGCTTTTTTAAATTTTTAGCTAAAACCGCCCACTTAGCTCAGTGGTAGAGCATTCGCTTCACACGCGAGAGGTCAGAAGTTCAAATCTTCTAGTGGGCATAAATCTCAATCTTTTTACCCAATCGGAAAACCGCCGTTTTCCTCAATCACGCCATCAATTTTCTGCATCAGTTCAATCGTTTGTAAAAGTGCGGAAACGACTTTGGCATAATGTTCCAAATCGTCAAACTCCAGCGTTCTGCCTTTGCGGTCTTTGAGCCATTTTTGCAAAACCTGATAACCGCCGATGTGGAAATTCCACACATTTTCGGGAACATTAGCAAAATATTGCTCTTTATTTATCCAAACCTCTCCAATCTGGAATTTGGAATCTGAAATCTGGAATTTTACAAATTCCACTTCATTTGAACCCTTTTCGGGAAAGGTGACGGCTGTTTTGAGGTCTTTTTCTAAGAGGTGCAGTTCGACTAATTTTGAGCCTAAATTTGCCAATTCACGAAACAAGGCGAGGTTTGAAGTTATCGGCAATCGCGGAAAATCTATCTTCAAAAATTCGGCGTAGCGGGTGCGATAATTTGGACTGTGAAAAACGGCATAAGTGTAATTGAAAACATCTTCCGGCGAAACGTCAGAACCGCCTGCGGTAGCGGGTGGGTGAACCGTATTTCCTCGAAACGTGACCTTCAACTTGCCTTCCAATTCGGCAATAAATTCGGCGGAAAAATTCGGCTGTCGTTCCGTGGTTTCTGCGTCAAATAAACTGCGTCTTTCGGTTGGATAAAGGTAAAGTGGGAAAACATTTGAGCCGTCTTTTATTTCAACAAAGACTGCGGGAGTTGGCAAATTTGAAACAATCGAGTGCTGCCAACTTTCTGCTTTTGTTTGACGCACGATATTGAAACAAAGATTTTCTTTCTTTGCCACATTGTCAATCAATTCTCGGCGAGGTCTATCCATTGCCACCGTGCTGAAATAACAGAAACGATTATCAAACGGGCGATAAGAACATTGAATCAAATCACTTTGCCAATCGTTTTTTGCCCTTAACTCTTTTCTGGCATTTGAAACAGTCCAACCCCCACCATCAGTAAGATTATAAGTTCTACGAATTTCGTCATCGCTTTTAACCGTTTCACGCAAATCGCTTATTCGTTTCTGCAATTCGCTTTTCTCAAAATCAACCGCAAAAAAATCCCGATGAGTCTGAAAGCCTAAAACATTGACGGGCATCACATCGGTAATTTTCCAAAATGCGTTATATTCTTCACGCAAAGTTTCGTCTTGTGGAGTAAAAAGATAAAACGGCGAGTTCGGATTTATCTCAGTCCATTCGGTTGAGTCAATCTCATTGCGCCACAGCCAATAATATTTTCCGCCGGTTAATTCCTTCTCATCATTGACGTTATCCGTCCAAATTTCGCGCACACCGTAGAGATGCTTATGTTTAACCACAGCACCCTTACTAACGTGCGGGTTTCCGCCTTTTTCGCCTTCTCTTTTGACAAAAATTCCAATCGCCACGCCTTGTTGAATATCAAAAACATTTTCGTCTTTTGAACCATCGGGCGATTTTTCCTTCTTTTTGGAATTGCCGTGCAGGTCAACTATGTAAATCTCGTCAAATGTTTTCAACAAAGATTGCCGCATTCCGCGAAAAGTCGGATTATCCAAATAACCGTGATTGGTCACAAATGCCAAAACGCCGTAACCTGTCTGTTCAATCCGCCATTGCGAAAATCGGATAAATTTAACGTAATCATCATTTAACCATTTCGGATTTTTTTCACCCAAAGGCTGTCCGTCCACCATAAAATAGTTTTCGGTAGCTTTTTCGTTCAATGAATCCGAACCGCGCAACAAATCGTTTATCCATTTGCCCGTGTTTGCCGAATGTCCCGAATACGGCGGATTTCCCAAAATCACCATCACGGGTTTATCTTGCTGAATCTCGCGCCCCGCTTGCGCCTCGTTGTTGATAAATGCCGAAAAAGCATCGGACTCTTCGCGCAATGCCGTAAAATCAAGCGTATTATTGAGATAAATCCGCAAACGCTCATTTGTCTCAAATTTGTAACCCGTTTCTTCTAACAACAAACCGAGTTTTAGATGCGCCACCGCGTAAGGCGCAACCAACAATTCAAACCCGAAAATGCGCGGTAAAAGATGTTGCGAAACATAGCCGTCCCACATCCCTCTGTTATTTTCAAAACGCCGTGCAATATTTTTGATGACGTTATACAGAAATGTTCCCGTTCCCGTCGCGGGGTCAAGAATTAAAACCCGATGCAAGCCCGTTTCCAATTTTGAAGAATCGGCTAAACCTTTGGGCAAATTAAACTTATCCTGCAAAATTTTATCCACGCTGCGGACAATGTAGGAAACGACCGGCTCCGGCGTGTAATAAACTCCGCGAGTTTCCCGCAATTTTCGGTCATATTCCGACAAAAATGTTTCGTAAAAATGAACAACGGGGTCTTCTTGGCGGGTGCGTTTGCCAAAATCCTGCAAAATTGCCGAAATATCAGTTCGATTCAGCAATTCCGCCAAATCATCAACCGCCCAGACGATTCTTTCGTCCAAATGGATTCCGGCAATCCGGTCAAATGTATCACGCAAAAAAGGATTTGTTTTCGGCAACAGATAAGCGGCTTCTTGGCGGGTAAAAGGTGGCGATTTGTCAAAACAACGAGCCGTAAATAGCCCGTAAGGAACGTGTAAAAAATAAGTTATAACGGATGAATCTGATAATTCCATTTCGGTAACAGTTCATCAAAAGCAATAGTCATCGTTTCTTTGAAATCAGCACTATATTTTCTGCCGCTTTGATAGAGTTTTTCGTTGATCCACGCCACTACTTTTAAGCCTCTTTGTGTCGTAGTTTGCTCGGCTCGCTCTTTGACAATCTCGTAATCGGAGAACAAAACTCCTTCCCAACTCCTTTGTAAATGTGGAAAAAACCGATGTTCGATTGGATTATATTTTGAACAATACGCTGGATAATGTGCCACCCTAATTGTCATTTGTAAATCATTTGCCAAGTTCTGTAAATCCTCTTTGACGATGTAATGGAGGCACGAATTGCTGCCGCCGCCGTCCATTAAAAGTAACATTTCGGTGGCTTCAGGATAGTCTTGCCGGATGTTATTTTCCCAATGATATTTCACATTGTCGCACAGAAACTCAGACGTATCTTTACTGTTCCCAATACTTAGATAACCTTTGTTAAGTATCACATCATAAATCCCGTGTGGCACTACTCGCCCTTCGGCTAACGAGGGAAAATCGTGGTCACAAACCTCTATCGATGCTTCACAATAAGACTTTCCAGCGCGATAAAACTGTCCGAGAAACTCTTTTTTCTTGGTGTCAACACTCAACATCGGCAAGCCTCTCGCTTGATAATCTCTTTTCAAATCAGCAATCCGCCCGAACTGCTCGTCTCGTTCCTCAACTTCTTTGAAAGTCTTTGTTTTCTTCATCTTGCGTTGGGCTAATCCCGCTAAATCGGTTAATTGTTTGACGATAAAACGAGAGATTGAATATCCTTTTTCGCCAAATAATCTGACTATTTGAGAGTCTTTGAGGTTTGTCCAACGCACTTTTTCCCGCATTGGTGAACCCGCAATTTGATGCTCCACAATTTCCCCAAAGACTTTTCCTAAATGCGGCTCATTGGCGAGTTTTTTTTCTCCCACCGCCAACTTGCCGAATCCGCGCAGAAATCTCTGAGCCTTTGGCAATCTCGACCAATTCTTTTTGTCCAACCCGAATCGTATGTCGGTTAATCCCAAGTCTTTCTGCCACTTGACCAACCCCCAAATAACCAAGTTCGTTGGCTTTTAAGGCAGCATATTGTCGTCTTTGTTTTTCGTTCAAAGACTCGAAAAATATTTGCTCATCAGTTTTACTCATCACTAATTCTTGTTACACTAAACTTTCAAGTATTAGTATATCGTTATAACTTATTTTTTACATATTCCTAAGCAATAGTTTGCGAATAAAGGTCGGCAAATTCGGGTTCGGTCAAATTCGGCAACAGAGATTTGCGAAAACTCTCAAATTGTTCGTGCAAGGTATTTTCTTTCGCAGTTTCTTCGTCTGCCAAAGCCTTTTCAATCGTTTGCCGAATCAAGCGGGCAATCGAAGCCATTCGTTTAGCAAGTTCTTTTGGCGTGGCAACCGTCGGCACTTCTTTGCTCAAAAATTCTTTGAAAAGGTTTTCAATCTGTTTTTCAGCATCTGCCTTGATTTGCAGATTGCCGTCCGCGTCAAATTCGGCAAGTGTTATTCTCTGCACAATTTCACCGCGAACATACCAATAAAAATCCAGATAATTGGTCAGAATTAGATTGTTGAGCGAATCCGTATAGCGGATAAGTTGTTCCTTTTCGCGTTTGTCGAGTTTATCCAAATCTTTACCAACATCCTTTGCCTCAATGTAACCAAGCGGGATTTCACGCTTGCGAATAACGTAATCGGGCGCACCAAAGGTTCGACGTTTCGGCTCATTGATTGCCGAAATTTCGTCTCCGAAAGATTCAATCAGCGCAATCAAAGCGTGTCGGTAAGTATGTTCGGTGGCGATTTTAGTTTGAAAGGCTTTTTCAATCTCTCTGAGATAATTTGTGAAATTGTTCATCAAACTTTCCTTTTAATTTGGGATTATTAGCGGAATTTTTCGGTCTGGTTGCCGCATTAAATTTGAAAATCACTCTAATGTGAAAACATCTGCATTATCTATCAATTCTCTTTTGGTGACAAGAAAGACATTTGAAGAATAAAATCGTTCTAGTGCTTATTCCAAGTAAGAAGTTGGTTTTCTGTCGCCGAAGGTGTTTAATTTAATAGACATTATACTGAATAAGAATTTGCCCGCGAAAGTCGCGAAAAACACGAAAAAAAGCATAAATTCGATTGTTTGACTTTCATTTTAGCGTCATTTAGCGTTTTTTCGCGGGCAAATTTCTTACTTTCAAACGGTTTTCTCTTATTCGGTATCAGGTCTAATAGATATTATTGTAATCGTTCAAGTTTGCGTGAAAAGGCGGAAACACGCGTGTCCTGTGCATAAGCCTAAAACTTGAATTCCGCCTTAAATTTTGCGCCCAAGATGGACGCGCAGGCTTCTGCCTCCTTATTTACGATAAGTAACAAGTCCGAAATAAAGTGATGCAATAAAGAAATATTGCATCAAAAGAGAATGAGAGTAAAAAAAGAGTATTATGAAGCTGATTTTTTAGAGAAGCAAGTAAGTTTTTATCGGAGTTTGCCAGAAAAACAGCGACGACATTTTTTAGCGATGGAGCATCAGCGGTTGGGCAAAGACAGCAAAAGGTATTTAAGTCGGGTCTTTGGGTGTCATTGGTTGACTATTGAGAAAGGATTAGCAGAATTGAGCGAGAGTAATTACCAAGCTGATTACTCTCGCCAACGAAAAGCTGGTGGCGGACGCAAAAAAACGAAGTAAGTCAGGTTGAATTAACGAGTTGGATACTTGAGTATGTTGACCAAAACACGGCGGGAAGTCCAACGGATGAACGGGTTAAATGGACACATTTAAGATATTGCGACATTGCTGATTATTTAGAAAATAGGTATCAAGTCGAAATTAAACCCAAGTGCATCAAACGGATTTTATCTGCAAACGGGTATCGAAAAAGAAAGCCAGCCAAGCAGATGGCAACGGGAAAGAGTCCCGACCGAAGTGAACAATTTCGGGTGATTTCATTTTTAATGGCGGTATTTATGCTGATGGAAAACAATCCGATAATCAGCATTGATACTAAGAAAAAAGAGATTTTAGGTGAGTTGACGAGAAATGAACCAGTTTTAACTAAAGGAAAGAAAGCAGTTGAGACGTATGACCACGATTATTTGCATCTTGGAGTAGGGAAAGCGATTCCACACGGGATTTATGACTTGAAATTGAATAAAGGCTATCTGAGTTTGGGCAATTCGCACGAGACAGCCGAGTTTGTAGTGGATAATTTAGAATGGTGGTGGACTAATTTTGGACAATACGAATATCCAACCGCTGACAGAATCTTGATATTATGCGATAGCGGCGGAGCGAATGGACATCGGCATCATTTATTCAAGAAATTGTTGCAAGAATTGGCACGGAAAATCGGCAAAAAGTTAGTGATTTGTCATTATCCGCCATATTGCAGCAAGTATAATCCGATTGAAAGAAGATTATTTGCCCAAGTCCAGCGAACCATCAAAGAAACGATTTTAACAGATTTAGAACAAGTCAAAGCATTGATGAGCAAAACGGCAACTAAAACAGGGTTGCGGGTGGAAGTCAGAATAAACCGAAAATTCTATCCACTCAAACAACTATCAGTAGCTGAAGAGATTGACGAAAAGAGACTTTTAAGGCATCCATCAATGCCGAAATTATCTTATACGATTTTATCTTAATGATTCACTTTATTTCGGACTTGTTACTAATCTCTTTTTTATTACTTACCAAAATGTATTAAAATCAACTGCAAATGCCTTTAACAAAAATCGAAAATTACATTAACGGCGAATTAGTTGCTCCAATTTCTGCAAATTATCTCGACAATTTTAATCCTGCGCTCGGCGAAGTTTATTCGCTAATTCCCGATTCAGACGAACGTGATGTTCAACTTGCAGTTGAAGCCGCCAAACGTGCTTTTCCGAGTTGGAAGCAAACGAGCCACGATGAGCGTTTTGAAATTTTGATGCGACTTGTTCGGCTGATTGAGCGCGATTTAGACGTTTTGGCAGAAGCCGAAAGCGTTGATAACGGCAAGCCTGTTTCACTCGCCAAACGGGTTGATATTCCCCGCGCCGCCGCCAATTTTCGCTTTTACGCAACCGCGCAAATGCACCTTTCAAACGAATCTTACGAAACCGTAAATGGCAAGCTATCAATTACACTTTGCGTCAACCGATTGGCGTGGTCGGTTGCATTTCGCCTTGGAATTTACC
This sequence comes from Pyrinomonadaceae bacterium, assembly GCA_963779235.1. Classification (GTDB taxonomy): domain Bacteria; phylum Acidobacteriota; class Blastocatellia; order Pyrinomonadales; family Pyrinomonadaceae; genus JAIBCC01. The sequence goes on along the minus strand of CAVZXI010000032.1, from coordinate 25,750 downwards.
GCTTTATCTTTTCACTTGGAAAATTGCTCCGGCGATTGCGTCGGGCTGTTGCGTGGTCGCCAAACCTTCGGAAGTGACACCGATGACCGCATATCTTTTGTCAAAACTTTGCATTGAAGCCGGATTGCCCGCCGGAGTTTTGAATATCGTACACGGACTCGGCACAAAAACAGGTGCGGCAATCGTCAAACACCCCGAAATTAAAGCGATTTCGTTCACCGGCGGAACGGCAACCGGCGAATGGATTGCAACGTGAAACTGCCCCGATGTTCAAAAAATTATCGCTCGAACTCGGTGGAAAAAATCCCAATATCATCTTTGCTGACTGCAATTACGCAGAAATGCTGCAAACGACTTTGCTTTCTTCATTTTCAAATCAAGGCGAAATTTGTCTCTGCGGCTCGCGGATTTTTGTCGAAAAACCGATTTACGAAAAATTTAGAAATGATTTTGTTGAAAAGACGAAAGCGTTAAAAATCGGCAATCCAAAAGATGCTGAAACAAACATCGGGGCAATCGTTTCGCAATCACACTTTCGAGAAAATTTTATCCTACATCGAACTCGCCAAAACCGAAGGTGGAAAAGTTTTATGCGGTGGAAATTCGGTCAAAGTCGAAAGTTTAAACGGATGGTTTATCGAGCCGACCATCATCGAAAATCTTGCGCACGATTGCCGCACGAATCAAGAAGAAATTTTCGGTCCGGTCGTGACAATTCAGCCCTTTGAAACCGAAGAGGAAGTTCTAAATTATGCAAATTCGGTGCGTTACGGCTTATCTTCAACAATTTGGACGGAAAATCTCTCACGGGCGCATCGCGTAGCCGCACAAATCGAAGCCGGAATTGTTTGGATAAATTGTTGGCTTCTTGCGAGATTTGCGAACCCCTTTTGGCGGTGTCAAAGATTCAGGAATGGGACGCGAAGGCGGATTTGAAGCGTTGCGGTTTTTTACGGAAGAGAAGAATGTTTGTGTGAAAATGAATTCTTAGAAACTTGATTACATTTTCACTTTGGAGGTTATATGTCAAAAACACATCACTTATTCATTAGCCATTCGTGGTCATACGGAACCCAATACGACCAATTAATCAGTTTGTTATACTCACCAACGCACTAATTTGATAAAAAGGATAAATTTTGTAGGATGTAGAAATGATAAAAATTGAATTTACCGCCGAGCACATAAAAAGTTGCATTTTGAAAGATTCAATCCCCCGCATCCACGAGTACAGTTGAAAATGGAAGTATGAGTCCACTCCGAAAACCTAAACAAAGGTAAAATGCTTATAATACCCTTTCCAGCTAGAAACCGTGCATTAGCATCAAGAAACTTTGTGCTGGGAAGTCCAATAAACTTCAGTTTGTTGAAGTGTTTAAGCCATCAACAAACTGAAGTTTGTTGGACTCTTTATTGCATAGTTTCTAGCTAAAAAGGGTATAAATAAGTAGTTTAGTTCATTACTGAGCGGTCTAAGAATTGCTATGAGCAAAAAGAAGCGCAAAAGCGTGAAAAATAATAATATTAAGTGTGAACAAAACACTATTTAACACACTTTTGCACCCGATAGAGGCAATCATTGCCTCCATTTCGCCAATTATAGACCAAGAAAGCAATTCGCAAAAACTCTTTTTTGCTGATTTTGTCCGGAAATTGATTTTTGGTTATGTTTATCAAACGAGTTCTTTGAGAAATCTGACGGTTGAGTTAAAAACCAACCCAGTTTGTCAGGCATTAGGCTTTGAGGCAACCCCGTTTTCAACCCTCAAAGATGGTTTTTATAGATTTGAGAGTCGTCATTTCAAAAAACTATTTGAAAGATTATTGGAACAGACGAGTTTATCTAAAGTTCCATATTTAGATGAGATAGGTCCCTTTCGAGTGATTGATGGAAGGCAAGTTTCCGACTCTTTTATCCGTCAAATCGCTCGAAATTCATTGGATAGTCAATGCAGAATGTTGAGATTATTCACATCCCTTCCTATCAACCCAAAAAAAATTATTCAAGTGAAATATTTGCCCGAAACAAATAAAGTTGTAATTATTGGAGTGAAAGCGGTTTAACCGAAGGAGAAAATATGTCAAAAACAACTTCAAAAATATTAATCATTCTTGGCATTTTGCTGACCGTAATTTCTTGCGATAGAGACATTCACCCCATTAAAACAAAACCTTTCAGCCAAAAGAACCCAACCATATATGAATTTGCTCTCCCCGTTTCAGAGGTCAGGGGAAAACTCTTCACGGCTTTTAAGGATTTTGATTTGAGGCAAAAACTTGCTTCGTCTTTTGATTCCAACTCCCGCTTTCTTGTTTCGGTTGAAAGCAGAGAGGACGCTTCGTTTTCAAAAGACATATTTGCCAACCCTGAAAATAATAACGACCTGTATTTACATTCTTTCGGGGAGATAATCGGACCTTCCCCAATCTATTTCGGTGATGGCAAGCCGTTAGAGTATCGCGCCGAATTTCAACTTCATTTAACCGATGCGGGCAATAACCGCACTAAAGTTTCGGTCATCACGCACAAACCGACAGTAATTAACGGCTCGGTCTGTTGCAGTCCGCACGGATACAAATCAAACGATGTCGCCGTCGAACCGACAACCATTGAGGAGTATAAGATTTTGCTCTTTATCGGGAGCATCTTGGGTGTGAAAGAGATGCCGCCTTTGAAGATGCCCGAAGGGGTTTGAAAAATAGGAGAAAATTTATGAAACGCATTTTATTATTTTCGGTTTCAATTTCACTCTTGAGTCTTCTGTTTCTGTCAGCCTTAGTCGTGGCGCAAACCGGTGAACAAAAAAAACTTGAAATAGATGATTTCGTTAGTCAAGCCGACAAGACTTTCGAGAAAACGAAAAAAGTTTTCACCGTCAAAGAGAAATGATGATTACAATTACCGGTGACGGCGATATTCCGTCTGCGAAACCCCCTAAAAAGGATAATTGTCAAAATTAAGGACACTTTACAATTATAAGACGACTACGACCCGTAGAACTTCAAAATAGGCATTGTCATACCGAGAAGCGGGTACCGACCGACCCTAAGCGGTGCCGGAGGCAGTTTAATGTCCACACCATTGAAGACTTTGCTCCGCTGTTGTGGGGGAACAGCGCGATTCTTCATTATTTATTTGAAATCAAAGATAGCAACATTGAGGGATAAATATACAGGAAAATTATTTTGGTGATCAAAGCGCGTAATATGAATTACTAATTTCCACTACAATAGAAATCCATTCGCCATCCATTTTGACTTTACCGTTTTCGATTTCCAATTTTTTCAATTCGCCCAAAACCCAACTTTCTTGTTCCCCCAAAATGCCTGATAAAACTAGCATTTTGTTACATTTTTCAACCAAAAGCGGTAAAAGCGGAATAATCACATCCGCCGTCAAATTGGCAAACACAAAATCAAACTTCGAGCGTATTTTCCTCAATCGAACCGACATAAAATTCAATCTCAGGAACACCATTAACTTCCGCATTTTCAACCGCAATTTTTATCGAATCTTCATCGGTATCGCATCCGACAATTTGGAATTTGGAATCTGAAATCTGGAATTTCGCCGCGGCAATAGCCAAAATTCCCGTTCCAGTGCCAACATCCAAAAGACTCTCCCCGTTGTAATGTTCTTCAATTGCTTGCAAACAAAGGCGCGTCGTCTCGTGCGTCCCCGTCCCGAAAGCCATCGAAGGTTCAATCCGAATCACGATTTTGTCGGTATTTTCAACGGTTTCCCACATCGGCGCAATGATAAATTTATCGGTCACGGTTGGCTTCCAATGTTTTTTCCATTCCGCCAGCCAGTCTTGATTTTCGACCTCTCGCCATTCGATATTTTTGATGGCTGAATCGTCAAAACTGTAAATTCGCAGGGCTTCGGATAATTGAGTTTGTAAGAATTTATCATTTGGCTTTTCGTTAAAATAGCCGATTACAGTTAAAGTTTCGGTTGGAAGTTTGCCGAGATTATTAATTTCCGTGCCTAATGCTTCAAGTTCGTTTAACGCAAATTCGATGGCTTCCGATGCCGCCGAATCAATTAAAATATCTAGTGCAAACCAAAGTTTTTCGTTATTAGAGTTCATTGCATTTTTTTACAAAATCTTTCACATCGTCCGAGAATTGATTGAATTCTTCGGGGTTGAATAAACCCATTCGGTGAATTACCAAAATCTTGAGTTTTGCATTTGAACGCCGAAAATCGCTTAAATCATCGGCTAGAATTTTGTCTCTTCGTTCGATGTAGCGGTAAATTTTGATGTATTTTTCGTGCTTTGATTCAATATCCTTTGACGCAATAATCTTACTGATTTTTGAAAGCGTCTCTTCGGCAAATCTGTTTAAAAAGATTGGTTTTAATGAACTAAAATATTTCCAATCTTTTTCCTGAATGTCTCTCATTTATCTCACTCCGTAATCCCGATTTCGTTCAAATCGCGTTCACGATTTCGCCAATCTTCGACAACTTTGACAAATAGTTGCAAATAAACGCGATTACCTAATAATTTTTCAATTTCGATGCGGGCATTTGTTCCAATTTGTTGCAGTTTTGCGCCTTGTTTGCCAATAATGATTCCTTTTTGCGAAGACCTTTCAACATAAATTGCACAGTAAATTTTGGTCATATTCGGGTCGGATTCATCGTATTTTTCGGTGACAACCGCCGTTACATACGGAATTTCTTCGCCCGTCGTCTGCAAAATTTTCTCGCGCACCATTTCCGCGGCGATGTTTCGCATTGATTGATCGGTTAATTCATCTTTGGCAAAAATTGGCTCGCCTTCGGGAAGATGTTTGGCGATTTGCTCTAATAAATTCTCAATCGCCTCGCCTTTGAGTGCGGAAATCGGAACAGTTTCGACAAAATTATATTCTTTTGAATAATATTCGATGAGTGGCAAAAGTTGATGTTTTTCCTTAATTTTATCAATCTTATTTAGCACTAAAATCGCAGGTTTTTCCGATTGTTTGACCAAATCAAGCACGAATTTATCGCCGTTTCCCGTCGAAACCGAAGCATCACGCATCAAAACAACCACATCCACCGATAAAATCGCATCGTGAACCGCCGCCATCATTCGCCGATTGAGCAAATAGCCCGGTTTATGGACTCCGGGTGTATCAATAAAAACGATTTGTCCGGTTTCAGAGGTGACGATTCCTTTGATTTTATGGCGAGTAGTTTGCGGTTTATTGGAAACGGCGGCAATTTTTTCGCCGACTAAATGGTTTAGTAGCGTTGATTTTCCGGCGTTTGGGCGACCAATCAAGCCAACATAGCCGCTCTGATATTTTTTAGAAGTCATATTATAAAGTTACAAATTACGAAAGACGAATTACAAGGTAATTTCAATAGGTTGAAATTCGTAATTTGAAATTCGTAATTGATTCTACCTTACTTTGACTTGAATTTCTTTCTTTCCGCAGGGTGAATTGAAAGTTACGGTAAAAACGCCTTTGTTTTCGCTGATGGATTTGACAAGGAAAAAGGCGCGGTTTGATTGACTGCCAATCCCAAGTTCAACTGTTGCCGTGACATCGTTGGGACTACTTGATTCAGCCGTGATTTTGGAAATATCACCTTCCTGATTGTAGCCCACCAAAACTCCTAAATTCCCGCCATTGCTTAAAATTGAAAGGCTATCCTGACTGACATTTAAACAGGTTGGGATTTCTGTCACAGGAGTTTCAGCGGTTGGCGTTTCAGCGGGTTTCTCAGGAGCAATTCGAGGACGATCAAAAGGGTCAACAGGTTTTTCTTTATTTTCTGCCACTGTTTCTCCTACTTTGTTTTCCGCCGGAGTCGGAGTCGGAGTAGCCGTTGGCTCTGTTTTCCCTGCCTCAATCACAATAGTCGGAAACAAAGGCGTTGGGGTTGGGGTAGCCTCGGCTTTGGTTTCGGTTGGAGTTTCTGTTTTAACTTCGGGAGTCGGCGATGGAGTCGCTTCAACCTTTATTTCAGGAGTCGGGGTTGGATTTTTTATTTCCAAAGTCGGAATTGGCGTTGGACTAGGGGTAGCTTCGGGTGTCGGCGTGGCAGTTGGCTCAACCTTTGTTTCAGGCGTTGGACTTGGAGAAGTTTCGACCTTTATTTCAGGTGTTGGAGTCGGGGTTATTTCAACTGTCGGAGTTGCTTCGGGTGTCGGGCTTGGTGTGCTTACAGCGGTTGGAATTGGGGTGGCTTCAACTTGCGGAGTCGTTTCAGGTGTAGGTGTCGGAGAAACTTCGGGCGTAACTTTCGGTGTTGGACTCGGCGAAGATTCAATCCTTGGAGTTGGTGTTTCGGTAACTTGTGCAACATCTTCAAACGGATTTGCGCCGATTAGTTTATCGAGACCGTCCGTATTTCCGTTGACCTTTCGATAAACACCTTCAACTATGGCGCGTCTGAATCTATCCGGTTGACCGTTGTTGTAGCTTTTAACCAAAGCCTCCAGCGCGTCTTTTGAATTTCCGGCGGCATCGAGAGCCATTCCCAGTTTCCAATGGCTCGAACGCCACCACGCGCTTTTTTCCGGCAAAATGCTGATTGCCCGTTTGAGCCTGACAACTGCCTCTTGCGGTTTATCTTGCTCGTAAAATGTCCAACCGATAATTTCTTCGATGCGTCCGCGGAGAATGGTCGAAAGAGTTTGACGCGAAACATCGGGAATAATCACCACCTCGCCTCTCGAAAGTGCCAAAGTTCGAGTTTCAAATAATTCGTCCGCCATCACGGAGGCGGTTGGAACAGTAACCTCTAACGAAGAATCAACGCCTTTGATCGCGCCTTGAGTTAATTCCAAAACCTTCGGCAAACTCCTTTTTTCCTGTAAAAGACGGCTGGCAGCGTAAAGCTGGCGATGGGCTTTCATCTTGTCATCGCCTTTGGCAAATTCGTCTGCGGCTTGATTTAATTCTTCTTCGGTTGATTCTTTATTGGCGAGTTTGAGACTGAAATCCAAAAGGCGTTTCAATTTTTCCGAATTCTCTGCACTGTCTGCCGAGATTGGAGTATAAATGCTTGCCGCCCGTTCAACTCCGAGCAATTCCATAAAACTTTCGGCTTCCAACGCCTTACGTCCGGCGATAAAGGTCTGGACATAATTATCTTTAACCGCAAACCGCCGCTTGAGTTCACGGACTGCTTCTTCGATTAAACCCGCTTGCAGACGAGCCGTAGCAATTTCGTAATCAAGGGTTGGAAAACTGGTGTAATGTTGGGCAACCAAAAGGGTTTTTTCAGCCTCAAGCGGTTGATTTTGCAACATTTGACCACGCGCCAGTGCAATATAACCCCAAGTGTAACGCGGTTCGATTTCGACAGCTTTGCTGCCAAATTCAATTGCCTTCGCCGCTTCGTTATGCGCCGCATACCAATAAGCCGCCCCGACCAGTAAAGACGGGTTGTTGGGATTGGCTTCGAGTGATTTATTAAGCAAAGTTTCGGCTTCTTCGCGTTGATTGGCTTCAAACAGCGAAAGAATCAAGCCATTGTTCGCCAAAACGTCTTTATCATCTTTTTCAATAATCTCACGATAGAGCGTAATGGCTTCTTCGGATTTCCCTGTTGCCCGTTTCATCTCCGCCAAAGAGCGTTTGGAAATCACGGCGTTTGAATCAAGTTCTAAGGCTTTGGCAAAGGCTTTGATAGATGATTCGAGGTCAAAATCAAGCCGATACGCAACTCCCAAAGTGTGATACGCCGCCGGCAAATTGCTGACCAAGAAATTGATTTTTCAGCCAGTCGTTTGGCTTCTTTAGGATTTTCCGCGCCAATATAAAAGGTCGCTAAACCAAGTAATTGTTTGCCCCTTTCGCCAACTTTTTCTTCAATCTGTTGGGCGATTTCAAAGGCGGCGGCAGGTTGATTCCGGTAAAAAAGATTCGAGGGAAATTGTAAAACCACTTTGGCAAAAAGCGCGTCCGAAATCGGATCGGGCGCATCTTTGACCGCATCTTTGAAAAGTTGAATTCCGGCTTCAATCTCGCCCGCCTGAAGTTTTTCATCGGCGAGTTGACCGCGGGCTGCTGACCAGATTTTCCAACGCCCGATTTAGCTCTTTTGAGGCAGGAAAATCCGCGACAAATTTTTTCAAAGCGTTGATTTTTTCGTTTAAATCGGTCAGAGCCAGAATTTTTTCCAGTGCTGTTTTTTCATCCGTCACGGGTTTGGTCGGTTTCGGCGTTTTGGAGGCAATCGGCTTTTTAGCGGTCTTGGGAGTTGGGCTAGGCGACTGTGCCAAGTTTATGACCGACAGTAAAATTAAAATTGAGAAGGAAAAAAATAATCTTTTCATCATAAAACATTCAAGTATAACTTTTATCGCACAAATAATAACACAAAATTGCGTTTTAGTGGCATAGGTTTTATCCTCAAATTATGAACGAACTTGATGACCTCTGGTTGCAAATGATGGAAAAGGCAATCGCCAACGCGCAAGCAACGGGGCGAAACGATATTGCCGAATATCTCGCGCTTAAATCCTCAAATGATTCAATTCGTTCGACCGGATGCCGTTGGCTTTTTGATTCCTTTCTCGAATTATCCGAAGAAGTCAATCGAAAAGGCATCAAACTCGAAATTGAAAGCGAAAATCCGCACCGTTTTTCGGTCGAAAAGGCAACTATGGTCGGCTCACTGCTAAAATTTCAACACGGAGTAAGATGTTTGACCATCGAAGCGGGTTGGACGCGAACTCCGACCGATGGATTTATGCGGGGAGGCGCGTTAGCACAAGCTAGAATCTCACATTTTGGAATGAGCAAAGAAAATGCCGAACTATCGCTCCTTTTGCAAAAGGATTTGCCCGAATGGTTTTCGATTGGAGAGAATGGAAAACGAACTCAGATTATCTCGGAAAATTTGCGAAGACATTTTCAGATTTTTTTAGACTTGTAAGGTTTAGCTAAAAAAATTATTTCTTAATTTATCACTGCCCGATTATTTTCCCGCACAGAATTACCTTTTTTTTCCGCCACTCTCGCGTTACAATAAAAACCATAGAGATTTATAAAAAATTTGAGCCGCAAATTTGAAATTTATTGCGTTACTGGAACGAGCAGGATTTTTTTCCCGCTGAAAGGATTTTTTATCACGGAGATTTTATTTTATGAAAGTTTGTGCAAACTGCAATCAAACCAATCCGACTGATGCGATGTTTTGCCGTCAATGTGCATCGCCACTGGGAGGCGGGCAAGCCCCTCAGCCGCAATATGCCAATCCGCAACCGCAATTCGGGAATCAACCAAATTTTGGCAATCAACCGATGCAACCAAATTTTGCAAATACATCGGGCGGAGCAACTCAAAGAGCGATGGCGGCGGCAGGTCTGGCAGTTGCGGCTTTGTTGTGTTGCGGCTTTTTTACTGGAATTCCGGCGGCGATTCTAGGTTGGCTGGAAATCTCGGCTATCAAGGAAGGAAAAGCCTCGGCAGAAGGTATGATGATGGCGCAAGTTGGACTCTGGCTGGGCATTGGCGGAACGATTATCAATGCCATTGCCACCCTCATTTTATTAGTTTTGATGAGTTTGTAATTTTTTCTGAGCCGTCCCGATTGAAAATATTGCGTTACTGAAACGAAGGGGAAATTTTGCCTCCGCAATTATTGAATCATTGAATCATTTCTTTTTTGCGACAAGTCTTGGTGACAATAAAATGTCAAAATATATCAAATTAGGCTGATTGTCTGATGAATCAATGAATCAATGAATCAATGAAGGAATTTTAATTATGGTTGAGCAAAACAGAAATCCGATAGTTTGCCGAAACGGGCATCAGCAACCGAACGCAGGTTCGAGATTTTGCATTTATTGCGGAACACCGCTCACGGTTCAAACTGCTCAACCGCCTGTTCCGCCACCAATTCAACCGCAAAATCCAGTTCCTCCGCCGACCAATTTGCCGCCATCGAACCCGCCCCAACAGCAGTTTAATCAACCACCTCCGCAGACTTTTCAACCGCAAACTCCGGCTGTTTATCAACAGCCTTTTCAACCATCTGCCCCAGTCAATCAAGCCCCTCCGTGCGCGACTTGCGGCGGTGAAGGGAAAAATTTTGAGGCAAAAATTTTAATTTGCAAGGAATGTAAATGGCTGCGTCCGCTGGCACCCGGCTATGGCATTTCGCCGGAGGCTTTTCAATGGGCGGAAGATGGCAAAGCGATGGCAGTTTTGCGCTCAATGACTCCGCTTAAGATGGCGGCTGAAGTTGTTTCCGACAAGGTTGGACGGCGTTGGATCGAAACGATGTTCAACGGAGTGCTTTTGGGCGAAAAACAACTTCCCGAAGTTTATTTTCAAGCCGTTCACGCCGCCCGAATTTTGGGGATGTCGTATATGCCGGATGTTTATGTTTCGGGCGAATTGATGTGGGATTGCCGCACTTACGGCAGCGACAAAGATTCGTTTGTGATTATCGGCTCGGCTCTGGCGACCAACTTTCGCGGTCCCGAATTACTTTTTCTTTTCGCCCGCGAAATGGGACATTGCCGCACCGGACACGCCCTTTGGAAAACCGTCATCCGATTTTTAATCGGCGAACAACGAAACCGAAACGGAATTATGGGCGGAGGTTTGTTTGGCGCACTCGGCAAAGTTCTCAGCCCGACTGCGCTAATTAGCGAAACTATTGAAGTTCCGCTGATGGCTTGGGCAAGACAAGCCGAAATTACGGCTGACCGCGCCGGAATGCTGACCGTTGGCAATGAAGACATTGTTCGCAAAGTTTTGCTGTCGTGGTCGCTCAAATCGCCCCTGCTTTATCGTCAAATAAATGTTGCCTCGTGGTTGGAACAGCAAGCCGTGAGTGATGACGATATGACCAAATTGTCGGAGTTGATGACTTCTTCGACTCCCTACATAACTCGGCGGCTGAAATTGCTGGCTGAATTTGCCAAAAGCCCCGAACTTAATCGTTGGAAAGATGTTATAAAACAATATACCGCCAAAGCCAAACCGCCGGAGACAGGCAAAAAACAAGATGACATCCGAATGAAATGTGCATCTTGCGGAACGCCGATGAGAATCCCCGGCAAAGTCTTTGAAGGTAAATCGCAAATATCCATTCGTTGTCCCGATGCAAAATGCGGAAAGATGACGTATCTAAAAAAGCAAACTAAACCTGCCCCCAAAGGAGATGAAGTTTCCAAAAAAGAGCAGCGAGAAATAGAGAGGAATTTGAATTATGTCGAATGAAACTGAAAGCGTAACCATAACCCAAACTGCCCCTGATGGCACGGAAACTAAAATTGAGATTACCCAAACGCCGCCCGAAGGGACTGATGACCAATCGTTAATCGAAGAAGTTATCGAAGCCATTTTTGACGGAGAGGCTGATGCTACTGACACTGCTTCGGAAGAATCCGAAACACCTTCCGATACCGCCGAAACCGATTTTATCGTGACCGACAGCGAGCCAAGTGAAATCGTTTTTGAGTCAACCGAAACAACCGAGCCGTCCATTTTTGAATCAACTGAAACAAGTGAACCTGTTTCCTTTGAATCAACCGAACCTGTTGCGGTCGAAGAATCACAACCCGTTTCATATGAACCCGAAATTATCCTTCCGGTCAATTATGGTTCTGAACCAACTGACTTCGTGCCGGATGCGTATGATGTTTCGTTTGTGCCAACTACCGATTCAAGCACGGTTGAAACAACTGAATCAACCACCGATACGACCGAAACAGCTGAACAAACCGAGCAACAAGCACAGGCGGAGGTGGCGCGAGAAGCCCAAGAACAAGCCAATGAATTTGCCGAAGCCGGAGATTATGAAGCCGCCTCGCAAGCGCGTGAAGTTGCCGAAAATGCCGCGTGGGAAGCCGGTGACGACAGTATGTTGGAAGGTAGCAATGCCACCGAATTGGACATTGCCGCATCTGAGCAAGATAATGCTGATTATTACCGCGAGCAACAGGCGGAATATACCGCCGAAGGCAATTATGAAGCCGCCCAAGAAGCCGCCAACAAAGTCATTGAAAACACTTCGGACGCAGATTATTATGCCAGCGGTGATGACCATACCACTCAGGCTCGAAATGAAGAATATCAACTTGAAAATGCGGTTTCAGAAGAAAATAACGCCGAGTGGTATGCCAGTAGTGCCGAAGAATTTGCCGAACAAGGTAATTATGACGCAGCCGCCGATTATGCCGAAAGTGCCGGAGAACATCAAGCCCAAGCTGATACATATGCTGATTCTACAACTGACGGCTCAACTTACGATGCTTCGTCACAAGTAGAAACGGGCGGAAGCTATGATGCCGGAGTAGATTATTCTTCGGCGACTGATTATTCCTCGTATGAAACTCCGGCGGCTGATTATTCAACGGTTGATACTTCGACCACCGATTATTCAACCGAATAGTTTGAACGATTTCGCTTTGGACAAAAGACGCAATGGGTTTTGATTTGTTTCAAAATTCTTGCGTCTTTTTATTATGCGATAATGCCCAATCCGACATCCTTACACCCACAAAAAAGAAGCGAAATCTTGTTTGGCTGCTTCTCTGATGATTCTTTCACAAATCTTTTGACCATTTCGTGCGTTGGTAAAAACTACTATTCCCCATTTTTTTGCCCGATTGCAAATGAAGAAAGTTCTGTAACTTATCCCTTCTCCCCAATGCCAGAAGTAAGAACCATTTTTGTTTGTTTCGAGTCCTATCCCCAACCCCCAAGAGAGTGCGCTGTTGATTCTGCTTTGTGTCGTCAACATTTCTTTGAGAGTTCCATCTTTCAGGCTGGATTTGTCCATTACCCGAATCAGAAATTGCGCGTAATCATTTATTGTTGCCTGCAAACTTCCGGCAGAATTTATGGCAAAAAAGGTTGGCAGTGTCGGAACTCTAGTTTCAATAAGAGGAAAAGCACGCTCGAAATCTTCGTGAAGCCATTTCTCAACCGGCTTGTTCCATTTGGTTGCAAGTTCAAGCATTCTTGGAATATGGGGTGTGGTGAAATACTGAGCAACTTGTCCATCCCGATTGTGACTGGTGACAAGATTTTTATCGTATTCGGGCAACCAGAAATAACTGCTGTGTTTCATTCCAAACGGCTCAAAAACTTTCTCTCTCATAAATTGTTCCACGCCTTGCCCTGTGATTTTTTCAACCGCCCGTTGTAAATAATAAATCCCTTCACCAGAGTAGGAAAATCTTTCGCCCGGATTGAAAGCAAGTTGCAACGGCTGATTTGCTTGAAAACGCCAGTTTTGCAAGCCTGATGAATGGCTCAAAACGTGACGCGCCGTAATTGTTTTGGCGCGAGGTTCATTGGGCACATAATCACCAGGTAAGTAATCAATCAACGGACGGTCAAGATCAAGCAAACCTTTATCTTTAAGTTGAAGCACGGCATATCCAAAAACAGGTTTGCCCAAAGACCCGACCGGAAAAACCGTCTCAGTGATAATCGGCTCTTTAGTGTCTGCATTCTTCACGCCGAACTCGCCAGCCCATGTTTTTTGACCATTTTCAATTACGGCAATCGCAACTCCCGGCACATTTGCCAACTCCAACATTTTGGGCAGTTGCGCTAGAAATTTTTCGGATAAAGGTTTGGATTTTGGCGGAGTTGAAGCAAAGCCTTTGAGTGCTGAAAGCCCTAAAATTGAGGCACCACTTTGAATCGCAAAAGTGCGACGATTGATTTTGTTCTGCATTATTTTGACCTCAAAAACTATTATTAAATTCTAATGTTAAAGGTTTTTGTCACCAAAGGTGACGAACATTATAGCGTAGCGAGAATCGCTACGTCAGGATAGAAAAGATTTTCCGTCTCCGAAGGTGACGAACATAAATCGTTGATTGTGCGACACTTTCAGCGTCGAAACGGCTTCTTTAACTACCGTAGGGTGTCGCTCATTATCATTCGCTTTACCCTACGCTATATTGTTTGTCTCCTTTGGAGACGCAAAAGAATTTTTAGTTGTAAAACAGTTTCTCAAATTATTCTTCCCTCAATTTTTTCAAAATCTCCTTAGCTTTTTCCGCATTTGGATAATTCGGGTTTATTTCCAGAGCCTTTTGATAAAACTCAATCGCCTTATCTTTGACTCCTTTTTTCGCATAGAAATCGCCGAGACTGTCGTAAAGATTGGCATCAGTTGGATAGAGTTCAACCGCGACTTTCAGAACCTCAAGCCCGACATCAATCAAACCTGCGCCCTGTATTTGATACGCCAAACGATTTAATCCGCCAGCACTTGCTTCACCTCTTGGGTTGAGTTCATTGGCTTTTTTGAGAAATTCTTTGCCCTTTTCTTTGTTGCCCGAAAAAGTCAATAAAAGCCCTTGCGTGGTGTTCACGTTTTCCAGATTCGGATATAAATCAACCGCTAACTGCCCTGCTTTCAAGGCTTTTGGCGCATTTCCGCCCAAAAACAGATTGCGAGCTAAATCGTTTAATGAATTGCCATAATTCGGATAAATTTCGGCGTTGGCAAAAGTCGTTCTGAATTTCGCTCCAACTGCGTCAAAATCGGTGTTGGCATTGAAAATTTGGCTTCTGAATTCTGCTTTATTAGTTTTTTTCCAACTTTCGTTTAAAGCAATTGCAACTTGTTCAAAAGATTCATTAAATTGTAATTCCTTTGGAATGCTTGAATCTTTTTTGTAAAGCGCAATGTAATCGGCAAAGAACGCAACCGAACCTGTTGTCGAATAATCCGCCAAATGTTTGCCCGAATCTTTCAATTTTTGCGCCATCAACGAGCCGATTTTGGCGTATTGCGAACCGCCGACGGGATGCCGCGCATCGTTTAGTTTTGTCCGCGCCGTTTGCAGATTATTTTTGAAAGAATCGGCGTTGGCATATTGATTGATAACGGCAAATGCTTCGGTTGAATTATCGACAAAAGGCTTTTGGGTTCGCTCATAATGGCTTCGTCCTTCTTCAAAAATCCCCTGCATCACCAGCGCAACGGGAAGTTTATTGCGGTCTGCAATATACGAATTTACGTTCCAAGTTTCGCCCGTCAACAATTCAAAAAGTTTTCCGATAAAGACTCCATTGTTTGCCCCTTCCAAATTGGCGGCAACGGCAATCGTCAAATTTCGGGTTGGAAAACTATAAAGCAAGGTTGAAGTTTCTTGCTGTCCGCCACTATGCGAAATCGAAAACCGTCCGTTCAGCGGAAATGTTCCCCAACCTGTTGAATAATAAGTTGTTTCGCCGCCTTTGGTGGTCATCGGCTGATACATCAAATCAAGACTTGCTTTCGACAAAACTTTGCCTTCGTGAATTCCCTTCCCAAATTTGAGCATTTCTAAAACGGTTGAACGAATCCCGCCTGCCGAAAAGCGACTACTGATGTCCACAAATTCGGAGTTTTTGACTTGATTATCGAGAAGTTGATAACCGCGCACTCGATTCGGAATTAAATCATTCGGGTTGTCGAGCCGCGTTTCCGTCATCCCCAAAGGTCGCCAAACATTTTCGGTCATATATTCGCCGTAGGATTTGCCGGAAGCACTTTCGATTACTGCGCCAAGCAAATTATAGCCGTAACTTGAATAGTTATAGCGAGTTCCGGGTTCAGCAACTAAATCGAAGTTTTCAAAAACAGCGATTGATTGGCGCGTGTTTTTGTAATCTTTGAAATGCCCTTCTTGGTTGTAATCTTGGTAATGACTGATTCCGCCAATATGTCCGAGCAGTTGGCGCACCGTCACAGGAAATTTTTTCTTGGGAAAATATGGAACGTAAGTTTGCACTTCGGCATCGAGGTTGATTTTACCTTTTTCGACCAACTGCAAAATAGCGGTTGCCGTCATTGGTTTGTTTACAGAAGCCATCCGATACATAGATTCGGGCTTTGCCGGAGATTTATTTTCAAGGTCTGCAAAGCCGAAGCCTTTTGTCCAAATCACATCATCTTTGATAAACCCAAGGCTCAAACCCGGAATCTTATCCGCCGCCATTTGTTTTTTGACAAACTCTTCAAACTCAACCAGTTGAGCCTGAGACAGACTTGTCTCTTGGGCGGAAATAAATTGAACAAAAAGAAAAATGACGATTAGAAATGACGAAATTACTCTCATATTTTTACTCCCGAAATTAGATTTTGCTCTAAAATAATAACACCATTAGCCGATAATTTATGACAAAATTTATTGCTTAATCCAAGTCAAATCAAAGCCTTGCCCCTTCCATTTTATTTCCTTGATTTTGCTCGTCTCATCGCGGACAAAACAGGCTTCGCCAAAAAATCGGTAATCAAAAAAGCAATCTTTTTTGGTCGGATAAAGTTTGATGTCACCCGCCAATAACGCACCATTTACAATCCGCATTTGATATTCACCGTTGCCATCGCTTCGCCGATATTTGCCCAAAAAGCCTTTCATTTCTTCATTTGAAAGCGTAATAAAGTTTGGATTCGGCACATTTTTGATGCTCAATTCTTTGTCTTGCAAAATTTCACGCATCCCTTGGTTAATCAAATCAAATGCGCCAGATGCGACATTGCAAAGCACAACGTAGCCGTATTTTTTATCTTTCGCAATTTCAAAATAAGCTCGATGTCCATTGGTTGCCCCACTTCCGTTGAGATTATTTTCCGAAATCAAGGAAAGTTTAGCTCCCTCGCCAAATTTGCCGTCTAAAACTGCGTTTCCGAATTTATAAACATCTTTTGCAGTGCTAAAAACCGAACCTGCGCCGACCAAAAACGAATAATCTTTGAGCGCGGCGTTGACGTAGCCGTTTGGAGTCAAAAAGTAATCTTGCGCCCGTCGCTCCATAATCGTTTCGCCGTTAAAATCAAGCGAATCAGTCATTTCGGCAGGGTTAAAAACATATTCTTGTAATAAATCGGCATAAGATTTACCCGAAGCAATTTCCAAACTCCGAGCCAAAACTGCGTAGCCACCGGAACTATAAAGATGTTGTGTGCCGGGCTCAAACGCGAGTTTTGACAGTTTAACTTTCTCGATAAATTCCGCCGAAGTATATGGAATTGATTCGGATTCGGGCGGCATCACGCGATGTTGAATCCCCGAACGATGCCGAGCTACCATCTCAATCGTAATTTTGTCACCATCAGGAAAATCAGGGATATATTTCGAGAGTTTATCCGACAGCGAAATCTTGCCGCTTTCAACCAAACGAATCAAAATTATTTTTGTGAAATATTTTGTAATTGAAGCAATTCCGATGCGCGTGTTCAACTGATTCGGGATTTTATAATCCGCATTTGCCAATCCAAATGCTTTTTCATAAACGATTTCGCCGTTTTCACTTGCTAAAACTACGCCTGAAAACTGATTATTTTTGACAAATTGACCAATAAACTCATCAATTTTTTCAACCTTGTTTGATTTGCCAAAAGTTGTCACAGATAAAATTGCAACAACCAATAATATTAAGCTAAACCTGTTATTTTTCATTATGATACCTCTCTAATTAACGAACTATTTTGAATTGTTTTATAACCCATTCAACCATCGTTTCTTGATAGCCAATGGCAAGCCGCGGAAAATCCCAAGCCGCGTTTTTTTCGCGCACAATGCTCACTCCGTGACCCGATTTGGGGAAAATTTTGAATAAATATTTTTTGTTTTTTGCTTTTTTGAGGGCAGCTTCCATTATCTTTTTACTCAGCTCCGAAGGCACATTCAAATCTTTTTCGCCCCACAACGAGCAAACGGGAACTTTTATTTTTTCCCAAATCGGCGCAGGGTCAAAAGTAATATAAGCCTTTGATTCGGCATCATAAGGCTCAAGTTTTTCGGGTAGTAAGGCATTTCTAAACCAAGTTTCACCTTTCAACTTGGCAATTTCGGTTTCTAAAATCGCTTTGTCGCCGTTTGGATTATGTAAGAATTGATCAACCCGTCCGCGTAGATTCATCACAGCTTTTATTGTTTCTTCTGCTACGCCTCTGTCTCGCAAAATACTCTCAACATTGTAGTTATTTTGTTGTTCGGGCGTAATTGCCGCCGCCGAACCGACCAAAACAAAAGCAACATTTTTTGAACGAAACGCCGCCAGAGGTGAAACCCAACCGCCTTGACTAAAACCGCTCACACCAATCTTTTTCGGATTGATGTCTGAGCGAGCTTGCAACATTTTCAGTCCCGCGATTGCATCATCTGCCAAATTATTCCAATTCGCATTTTCGCCACCGCCTTTTGAAGCACCCGTTCCGCGTCTGTCATAAATCAAAGAAGCGATTCCGTTTCGTGCAAACAGAAAGGCACGAGAACGATAATTACTCTGTGTCCGAGTTTGATTACCTGAACCGTGGGTAAAAATAATTGCCGGATGTTTGCCTGATTTGTTAGGTTTGACGAGCGTTCCAACCAAGGTTGCATCGCCGTTTTGGAAAGCTACTTCTTCTTCGATGTAAGGCTCTAAAGGTTTGACATTCAATCGTTTGAGGTTAAAGGTTGCAGTAATATTCAACCCTTTCCACTCGCCTTTGAAATTTTCATTGCTCAAAGTTCCATCAAAAGTTGCGACCGAGTTTCCCGCGATTGTGCCGATTTTTATCTTTTCATTTTCGACAGTTAGGTTGGCGGGCAAGGCATACAAACCAAAATCTGGAAAATCAATTGTGCCGCTTAACTTTTCCTCAACTAACTTTACATCAAGCCAAGTGCGCCATTCTTTTCCTTCGTGAATAATAACGCCCTCCCAATGACCGACAACTGATTTTGCCACCGAAACTTGAATTGAAAAAATAAAACAAATCAAAACTGCGATTTTTTGCATAATAAGTCGGATTTTATCATTCTTGATAATAATAAATCTTGACTGAAATTAGCAGATTCGGCTGAGATTAGCGTGTTTTGACAGTTTGAGTCAAAATCCATTGACAAAAAATTCTTGTCAATCATTTTCCCAAGTGCCATAATGCGCTCATCAAAGTATTTTGTTTGGGGAAAAATTTCTGTGCAACATAAATTATGTCAAAAAAAGGTTTATTTCCTTCAAAGGCAGAGATTTACTTTGGCTTTTTGGCTGGCTTTTTTTTCTATCTTGGTTTTATCGCTTCACGCCGAACGATTACCAGTTAAAACTTATACGGTTGCCGATGGTTTGTTGCGCGATTATGTTAATAAAATCAAGCAAGATTCGCGTGGCTTTTTATGGTTTTGCACAGGTGAGGGCATCTCGCGGTTTGATGGCGATAGGGATGACGAATTTTACCGTTGCCGATGGTTTGCCCAACCGCGAAGTTCACGATTTTCTCGAAACAAAAAACGGAACAATTTACATTGCTACCGAATCAGGCTTGGCGCGGCTCAATCCGCACGGGCTGCGCGGTTCGACGGAAAACCCTTTGTTCACTAATCTTTTGCCCGACAATTCAAAAGCCGAAAAAATTCTGACTTTGTATGAAGACAAAAAGAATCAAATTTGGGTTGGCACGAGCGACGGGCTTTATAAATTGATTGAAAAAGGCGGACAGATTACGTTTGAAGCAGTCGAATTGGGCGAACCTTTGGAGTGGTCGGGGCGAGCCAACGCCGAGCCTGGTATAAACACACTTTCCGTCAATTCAATTCTCGAAGACCGCCGTGGAACACTCTGGATTGGCACTTTCGGAAGTGGATTGTTTCGCCTGTTGCCAAACGGCAATGTGCGGCGTTTCGTGAGAGATAAAGATGGATTTGGTGATGACAAAATCACCGCTTTGTTGGAAGACCACGATGGTCAGATTTGGATGGGGATGCGAAGAGACGAAAAGGGCGGAGTCTGTATTTTAGACCCGGCAGACACCGAAAAGCCGATCAAAAAATGCTACACAACGAAAGACGGTCTCGGTTCAAACAGGATTCGGGATATATTCCAAACCAGCGATGGTCAGATGTGGTTGGCAACAGTTCCTGGTCTTTGCAAATGGCAGGGCGAAGGTTCTGGCTCGGTTTGCAAAACTTACACGGCGAAAAACGATTTGTGCGATAACATTCTGACGCTTGCCGAAGACAAGGACGGAAATTTATGGACGGGTTCGCCGTGTGGCGCAAAGAAAATTGCCCGTTACGGCTTTACCACTTACAACGCTACCGACGGGTTAAATTATGACCACGCCAATTCAATTTTTGAAAATTCGACGGGAGAATTATTTGTGACCGCCTATCCAAAAGTTGAGCGGGTTATCAGCCGATTTAACGGCGATAATTTTTCTCTTCTCAAGCTCAAGTTGCCCGATTATGTGGACTATCACGGTTGGGGCTGGCAACAAACCGTTCGACAGGACAGCCGTGGGGCGTGGTGGATTCCGACTGGATATGGACTTTTTCGCTCGCCCGACAAAACGAGTTTTGAAAATCTCGCCCGTGCGCCGCTTGAAAAACAAGAAACGGGTGCAAAAGCAATGGAGCCTTTCCGCCTTTTTGAAGATTCTCGCGGCGACATCTGGATAGCAACGGTTGGAGTTGCTAACGAACTTTTGCGTTGGGAACGCGCTTCAAATACCTGGCACGATTACACTTCGCAAGTTGGGTTGGCGCAATCAGGCATTGGTTCAGCTTTTGCCGAAGACCGCCACGGCAACATTTGGATTGGTGTGTCCAGCGATTACGGTATCAGTTCATTGATTCGCTATCGCAACGGCGAATTTCGTGTTTTCAACCAAACGGAAGGCGCACCTGCGGGTTGGATTTGGGATTTGTTTCTTGATTCTCGCGGTAGGCTTTGGATTGCTTCATCCAGCAACGGACTGTGGCGGCTTGATGAGTCAAATGGTGAGAGTTTTGAGTTTATCAAATATACAGTCGCAAACGGCTTAACCAGCGATGCCGCTACTTCGGTAACTGAGGACGCATTCGGACGGATTTATGTTGGATCGTGGCGCGGGGTTGACCGTCTGAACCCCGACACCGGACAAGTCGAAAATTTCACGACTGCCGATGGGCTACCCGCGAGTTTTGTTGAGGTTTCCTTCCGTGACCGCCAAAATAATCTGTGGTTTGGAACAGATAACGGCGTTGCCCGTTTTGTCCCCGAACCGCCACGGACACGCCAACCACCAACAATTTTAATCACCAATTTGCGCGTCAACGGCGAATCGCAAAGCGTTTCAGTTTTAGGCGAATCAGCCATTCAGAACATCGAATTAAATTCTGACCAAAAACAAATCAGCGTTGAATTTCTCGGCTTAGGCGCAAGTTTGGGGGAAAAACTAAAATATGAATATCGTTTAGGCGAGGCGGATTGGACAGCGACGAGCGAAAGAACATTAAATTTTGCGAACCTTTCGGCAGGCGATTACCGATTTGAAGTTCGCGCCCATAACTGCCGATAGAATTTACAGCCAACCTGCGAATATTTCGTTTCGTATTGCATCTCCCCTTTGGCAGAGATGGTGGTTTTTGCTGTCGGCGATAATTTTAATCGGCTTAATAATTTACGCGATTTATCGGTATCGTTTGCAGAGGCTTTTGGAACTCGAAAAAGTTCGCACCCGAATTGCCACCGATTTGCACGATGACATTGGCGCAAATTTGACGCGCATCTCTCTGTTGAGCGAAGTCGCCAAGCAAAAAAGTGAAAACGGAAATGGCAATCTGTTAAATTCAATCGCCGACATTGCCCGTGAATCGGTTTCTTCAATGAACGACATCGTTTGGGCAATTTCGCCGGAACACGATAGTTTGCTTGATTTAACCCGCCGGATGCGCCAACACGCCGAAGAAGTTTTTACCTTCGGCGAGATTGATTTGAATTTTAATCCGCCAAGGACTGAATCGGCATTGAAATTAAGCGTTGGGATGCGCCGTGATTTGCTACTTATTTTCAAAGAAGCCGTCAACAACGCGGTGAAACATTCGGATTGCACTAAAGTCGGGATTGATTTTACCTGCGAAAATTCGATTTTGCGTCTGCAAATCAAAGACGATGGCAAAGGCTTCGATTCGTCAGAAAATCAAGATGGACAAGGTTTGCGAAGTATGTCGCGCCGTGCCAAATCGCTGGGTGGAAAATTAACGATTGATTCAAATGAAGGCACGACCATTAGAATTGAAATGAATCTCCAAAAAAACCTACACATTTGAGTAGTTATTCGCATAGTTCTTTCTGATATAGACTCAATCTGCTTTTAATTTTATAAGGTGGAGAAGATTGTTTTATGACGAATAAACCATTAAGCCGTCAATCGGATATTTTGGTGCAGGATTTGGAAAATGAACTCTTAATTTATGATTTGCGGCTTAACAAAGTCTATTGCTTAAACCAAACATCCGCACTTGTTTTCCAATTTTCCGACGGCACTAAAACTGCTTCGGAAATCAGCGAGTTGATGAGTAAGAAACTCGGAATATTGGTCGGCGAAGACTTTGTATGGTTAGCTTTACGGGGCTTAAAGAAGGATAATCTATTGGGAAATGATGAAGAATTAACCGATTACTTTGAGGGTTTATCCAGACGGGAAATCGTCAAAAGAGTCGGATTCGCGTCAATGGTTGCTTTGCCGATAATTGCTTCGGTAATTGCCCCAAGCCCGGCGGCGGCACAATCACAATCGAATCCATCTGTCCGTTGCCAGTCACCAGCGGAATGCACATCAGGGAATTGTGCATCTACCTCTTTTCTTCCGGTGGGAAGTTTTTGCTGTCCACCAGGTAATGGAGGAACACAGCCGGGGGCGATTGGCACAGCTATTGGACTTGAATGTTTTAATAGCTGCTCCGACGCGGGAATGAACGTCTGTTGTAGTGGTATGGCAACATCGACTACTTGCGATACCGGTTTCTGCGCTTCTCAGCAACAGTTTTGTTGTGCTTGTGTTTAGGCAGTAGAACGTAAAAAAATCATCTAAAAAGTGATGCAGACAAAGCCAATTATGAGTCAGGATTTGCCTTTGCGAGTAGTGATAATCGAAGATTTGCGCGACATCCGCGAAGGTTTGGTTGCCTTGATAAACGGCACGGCGGGTTACAAATGCGTAAATAATTACGGGATGATGGAAACCGCGCTGGCAAGGATTGAAAATGATAAACCGAATATTATTTTGACCGATTTGGGATTGCCCGGAATGTCGGGAATTGAAGGGATCGAAAGACTACGGCAAATTTTTCCCGATGTGCCAATTATTGCGTTGACGATTTATGATAATGACAACAATATTTTTAATGCTCTCTGCAACGGCGCAAACGGCTATTTATTGAAAAATACGCCGCCCGCCCGTCTGCTTGAAGCCTTGCAAGAAGCGGTCGAAGGTGGTTCACCGATGTCGCCGCAGGTTGCCGCCCGTGTGGTCAAACTCTTTCGGGAATTTCGCCCGCCCGAAAAAGCCGATTATCATTTAACCCCGCAAGAAATTACACTTCTCAAACTGCTCATCGAAGGGCATCACAAAAAAACTGCCGCGAAGGAAATGGAAATCTCGATTCACACCATTTCGTTTCATCTGAAAAATATCTACGAAAAACTTCAAGTTCATTCAAAAACTGAAGCTGTTGCTAAAGCTCTTCGTGAGAAATTAGTTTGAGATTTTTCACTTAGACCATTTTGCATCTGTGTTGAAAATTTACCCTACCTATCAAAGTAGCTTACAAATAATATTTGAATTTCTAAAATCTAATTGTTTGATGAAAAAGAGCAAATACAAATGTTTTCGGAAGATGAATACATTTAAATTTTAGTTAAAGCAAAAGGAGAATAATAAAGGTTTAAATTTCAAAACCGTGGGTTACTCAATAGGCAGGCAAAAAAGGCTTGCAAATAAATAGATTAAGAGGAGCAAAACAATGAAATTCTCAAACATAAAAACATTTGCAATAATTCTAGTTTTAGCAATTACCACACTTTCGGCAAATGCCCAAAATGTGTTTCGTAATCCGCAACGAATTTCGGAATATCAAACCGAAATTACCTTTAACGGCGACAATCGCGAAAGCTATTATTCTTTTGCCGGAAAAGGAAATGTTACCGTCACGCTCGATGTTAAAGCATTGTCGGACAACGCTGGCGTTTACGTTGATTTTTTGAACGCGAAAGGAAAAAAACTGAGCGAAATGGAAGTTGTCCAAGCCCAAAATCGCGGAACTGACAGAATGGTTAAAAACCTCTCGCTCGGCAAGAAATTTCAAACCGTTATCCTTAAAATTAAGAGCATTGCCTACGGCAGTAGGGCTTCTTATCCAGGAAACTTAAAAATTTCTCTGGACGGAGAATTTGACGGAATTCGCCCAAGTAGCGGAATTTCTTCGACAGATGATACAGACTTTGAAAAAACAATCAATTTGGATTGGACGGGCAAAAGCATTGACAGCCCCAGAATGCTAGCCACCCGATATTCCGTCTTAAATTTTCGCGGCGATAATGGAGAAGAATTTCTTGCGTTCTACGGTCAAGGCAAAATTGAAATCACCTACGATGTTAAGGCAAACAGTTCTAACGCAGGCACTTATCTGACTTTACTTGACCAAAAAGGTGACGAATTATCAAGTCAGGAAGTAGCCCAAGCAAGCAACAAAGGAACTTCGCGGATAACCCAAAGCGTTGAACTCAACAAGCGGCAACTCGTGATTATCAAGATTGTCAGCATCGCTTACGGAAGCAACGGCAGCTACCCTGGAACGCTCAAGATAACGCTTAATCGTGGTTTTGCCCGATAAAGCGACTATAGCAAAGTTGGAAGAAAAAAGAATTTGCCCGCGAAATGGCACGAAGGTATTCCATAAGGGATATTTGAAAACGCTAAAAACACCCCGCCCGCTCGTCTGCTTGAAACCTTGCAAGAAGCCGTTGAAGGCGGTTCGCCAATGTCGCCACAGGTTGCCGCCCGCGTGGTCAAACTCTTTCGTAAATTTCGCCCGCCCGAACAATCTGACTATCGTCTAACTCCTCAAGAAATCATACTGCTCAAACTACTCATCGAAGGTCATCACAAAAAAACTGCTGCGAAGGAGATGGGAATTTCATTTCATACCATTTCGTTTCACTTGAAAAACATCTACGAAAAACTGCAGGTTCACTCGAAAACCGAAGCCGTTGCCAAAGCCTTGGGCGAAAAATTGGTTTAGCCAAAATACTTTTAGGAACCTACCCCCCCATCAGAGTAGGTATTCTAATTCAACAAAAAGTGCATAATTGCCCCTAATTGTTAGTTAAGCAATTAGGGGCATTCGATAGTTCATTTTTTATTTTTATTGACGATTTTGAATTCGGGAACAGTATCATGCAGGAGAGGAGCAAGAATGGCAAATTTTCGGTTAAATGACGAAACTTTTATTTTCAAAAATACACTATTATTTGGCAACACAGTAGCATTGCAGCAGTCGGGCGGAGGAATAGGAAAATAGCCGGTAGAAATAGCATCAACAGATGCGAGTGTAGAAATTAAAAATAAATTGAGATCAGGCTCCAATCAGCGATTTGAACTCTATGGTAAGTCTCCGAACATCATTCCGGCAAAAATTATCGCCACCACCGAAAGTCCGGCAGCAGACGGTACTGTTAAGATTGTCGAGTATTCCGAACCTTTGAGCGTTAGAGTCGGCGTTATAAAAAATCACAAAGGTATGGAAGTTGATTTACTTGCGGAACTACTCGGACGAAGTTCCAGACGCTAAAAAAAATCTGATTTACCAGATGATTCTTGACAAGGATCATAATGGGTACGGCGCAATGAACCCGCCTATGTTTCACCCGTATTATCAACAAGGATTAAACCTGGATGGCAGTCCGAAACAAAAAACAGACACGCTTTCGTGCGGCGATGAAATGAAAGACTTTGCCGCGAAATATATGAACGGTACGCCGCTTAAATATTTTGCGGTTCACAAACTTCGCCCTGACCTGA
>CAVZXI010000031.1:0-80334 GCA_963779235.1 Pyrinomonadaceae bacterium | reverse complement strand
AAAGTATCAATAAGGAGTTTTAGCTTGAATTAAGGGCAGATGTTTTATTTCCTTGATGATCTTTGCAATATTGATTTCTTTCGGCGGTTGTTTTAATTCATACCGTCCCATAAAGTTGATATGTTGCCAAGCCGCAGGCGAAATCCGTTTAATGATTTCAACCTCTTCAAGACGGTTGTTTTTCTCTTTTTCTTTCATTAGTTCCGAAAGAATCTTCAAATTATAATAAAGAATGCAATTCGTGAATAACCGGCTACATTCATTCCAAATATTCTGTTCATATTCGCTTTTGAAACGGAGTTTACCGAAGTTGGCGAAAAAACACTGCCCTTTTCAGTTGATGATAATTTTCGCCCCGATTCAAGGCTTGCTGGACATTTTGTCTGAGCAGCTAAGAATCAATATAGTCAAGCAAATAAAGGCTTCTGATGATGTTATCGTATTCCCACAAGGCTTGTTTGGTTTGATTAGTTCGATGGTAGGAGGCAAGTTTTCTGGTAATAATGCTTTGAGTAGTCGCTTTGCTTGCCAAAAACGAGGCTTAATACATTAGGATATTTTCCCATTCCTGAATGATTAGTTTTCGATTGATTTTCCGAATCGGTTTGATTTGACAGTCGCTGTAACGGCTCGGATGCTGAAAACCGTAAAGAGATTTGGTGACCGTATCATAAATATCCTTAAAACGAGGCGCGAATTGATAGCCAAACAAATGAAGCAGAGCAAAATTAACTTGATTTGAGCCGTG
Source organism: Pyrinomonadaceae bacterium (assembly GCA_963779235.1). GTDB lineage: Bacteria > Acidobacteriota > Blastocatellia > Pyrinomonadales > Pyrinomonadaceae > JAIBCC01. The sequence goes on along the minus strand of CAVZXI010000031.1, from coordinate 79,586 downwards.
CGTGTCGATTGAATGAATCTCCGGCTGAATTTTGGTCGAATTGTTGAAAAGGACATAGAAAACATAGTGGCTTTCATGTTCATTTGCTCCGATGATTCGGGCGTTGATCGGAATGTGATTGGCAACCAAAGTATAAGCCACAATGCCTTTTTTGAGACCGAAGTATTTTGGTGAATAACGCGAATTGATGGTCTGAAAACGGGTTTCAAACTTTTGTCCGTCGCTGCTTGAGTGAACCGCTTGGTTGATGTCGTATTGATGGAACAAATCAAAATCGGCAATTTGGTCAACAATTTGGTGATTGGCATTTTGCAAAGTTTCGGGTCGAATAAAATTATCCGAAGCGATTTGCAAAACATCTCCTCTGAAATCAGAGATTTTACTCATTCTCCCAATCCCGGTGTTGGTTCCCCACGCCATTAGACAGGCTGAAATAATCGTTTCATCAACCTTTTGTTTGGCATATTTTCCCCGCAAATGCGAGAAAGCACTAATGAAATCGGTTTGTTGATGAACAAAGCGCAAGACTTGATAAAGGTCAATCTGCGACATCGAATCAAAAAGGAATCTGAATGAGTTTCATTTTGAGTCGGATATTTAAGCGACCAACGAGTTCCTTTAGAATTGAAAGACTCATTTTCTTGTTTGGCAATCCGTTGATTTACTTGCGACAACCTTTTTTCGAGTTGTGCTTCAAGTTCTTGTAAGTGAAGTTCAATTGGCTGTGAAAGGATTGGTAAATTTAACTGTTCGAGCAAAATATCTTTTTGTTGCCAGGTTTTATCATCAATCAAATCGTCTTCAAAACTGCGGAATTTGAGGCTTTCACGGCAATTCATCTCTCCGGCATCCAAAGCCTTTGCCAAAGATTGGTAAACCAGAAATTCATACCGATTGGGACGAATCTGCTTTTTCTGCTATTTCTTATCCTTTTGCCGAGATTTCCCACATAACTTGTTTAACTTCTTCTAAATCAGTGTTTAAACCTTATTGGACATAAATTTCTCATTTTTTAACCCATTTATTTCTAAGAAGTTACAAACACGTGGGAAATGTGGGCTTTTGGTAAGATACGCCCGATTCTTTTCGGGGATAAAATCAACTGGAAATTTTCGAGAACTGATATTGGTCAAAAATTCCTCGCTCAAAAAGTCTGTCGCAGAAACTCAATTGCTTTGGATAAATCCGAATTATCGGAAACATCTGTAAAATCAACATTTATCAGCAATGGACGGAGATTCATTTTGAACTGATGAGCAATTTGTCCAAATACTCCCAACGAAAGACTCCTTCATCAAGCCCGATTCCTGAAAATGAGTTCGGCAAATTGCTCAATGCGCGTCCTTCCCTAAAATTTCCTGATACCAACGGATTTTGTGGTCAAAGTCTTTTACCTCCCATCGAAGAGGCAATCAAGAAGTTTTGAAGCCAATTTCCATGATATTGAAAGCCGTTCAAGTCAGCAAAAGGCGAGACTCTGTTTTCATCATTCCGGCGTAACCTTTGACTATAGGGGCGAAAATTCCAGATCATCGCCATCGCTCTTGCCAGCAATCTCGCACTCTTGATCTTTGAATGATGAAAATAACGCATCGCAAACAGTTTTCGATCTTGATAATTCATTAATCTATCGACTGCGTTTGAAGTCCCATAGCAGTTCGGTTGCTCATATGCTTGGAGATACTCTTTGGTTTTTTTCGCAGGTTGCCGGCATTTCCAGGATCGAATTGGTCAGATTCTTAGTCGCCCATTCTTGAAAGCGGCGGGCGCGTTGTGAAAAGGCGCGTTTAGTCGTTGCCCGATAGATGTTCCAGGCACGGTCTAAGACCTTTTTTCGGAGATCTAACGACAGCGGTCGCGCAATTTGATGATGATATGCAGATAACACAAAATCAACCCGATCTTTGGATAGAGGTTTCGCCAAGCCAGTCGGGTGGCAAAAGATCCATCGGTGCAAACTGATTCGGGTGAGTAGTTGGGATCAAGTTCCGAGGCTTCTTCCTGGAATTCGCGATAGCCGCTGGTGAGATGTTCAGCATCAGCTTTTCAACCACGGTCGCCCCAGGAAAACGCCTTTGGCGACCGTGGTCGGAATGAAAACTTTCTCTCCATTGAGCCAGCTATGTTTCTCATCAACGGCGAGGTCTCGCGGCAGTTTCCCTTTCGATTTGACAGTTGTTCCAACCAAAGATGGGCGACCGAATTGCAAAATCAGCCGATACCAATACATCTCATCACGTCCAAAGACGTAAACGAGTGCCGCCAGCGGAACACCGAATTGGCAAAGATAGAGTGCTTTTTCAACTTCCTCGGTGCGGGCTGTCATATAGGGCATCAAGAAAGACGGACGAATCGAAAAGACCTCTGGCGAGGATGAAAGTTTGACCCGCCGAATAAAAAAATCGGTTTGTTGAGAGCGATAAATATCATGAAAAGTGAACCCAGACTCCCATTGAGGAAAAAGTTCGGGATATTGCTGATAAGCGGTGTCTGAAAAATCACGAAAAAGCATCGGATCGTCGACAATTCTTGATATTGGGCTTCACTTGCAAAGCCTAAACAGATATTCTTAGTCATGGATGATTTGTTTTTTGTCTTTAGTCTTGTTTAGTCGCTTGACTAAAAACATCTTAACAAATCATCCCTTCATTTACGATTGTCATACCAACCACAAAATCCGTTGGTATCAGCAAACTTTGAGGATTCTGACAGTTTCAACACTGCATTAGTTGATTTTGTAAAGAAAGCTTTGTGAAATTTATTCAAAAATAACGTTAAAAGTCATTACTGAGCGGCACAAAAATTGCAGTAGCTTTGAAAACAAGAGATTTTGCCCACGAAAAGCACGAAAGGACTGAAAAATAAAGGAAACAGATTTTTCGAGCCAGCTTTTTTTGTTTGTTTCGTGGCTTTCGTGGGCAAAATTCTTAAAATAACCAGCAATTTTTATCACAGCAAAAACTATGCCGCCAATAATGTTTAAAAGTGGATATTAGAAATTGTCATTTCAAATTCAATAATTCTTATTAAACATTTTTTGGTTACACATTGAGCAAAATGTGTAACCTTGATTTTGGAGGAAAATCTGTTTAGAATAATAGTGTGAAAACTTTCTGAATAACTTCAAATTTCCGATCTCGAAAATTTTACGGTTTCGCTCGATGTCAATTCAGTTGTTGAAAGTTGGTTGACGCGAACCGTCAATTCATCACTTAAACGAAATAACGATATTCGCAACGACAAATGTAAAGCCGTTTTTGATTTTTTTGATTTTTGCGGAAAATCGGCTGAACAGGTTTTACCGGGTGATGTCGAAGAATGGCGTTGGAATCTGAAAACTCAAAAATTAGCCGATGGAACGATTTACAATCGGATTTCGGCTTTTTCGCAGTTTTTTGAATATTTGCGAAATGAAGTTGGAATGATGAAATTGATTCCAATCAATCCGGCAAAAGTTTCATTGCCCAAGGCGAGTAAGCCGTTCCAGTCGGAAAGCGTCAAGGCACTATCGCGTGAAGAGTTGGGGAAATTATTGGAAGTAGTTGCTAATCACGTTCTGGATAAACAACCTGTGCATCTGAGAGATAATGCAATTTTGCAATTTTATGTAGCAACGGGCAGACGACGGGCGGAAATAATCAATCTTCGTGGCGACAGCATTGAAATTAAAGACAATCGTTTTTTCATCAAAGCCAAAGTCAAAGGCGGATTTTTCCTTAATTTTGAGTTAAATGATTTGACCACGCAAAATGCTTTGTTTGCTTATTTGGAAGCGACTAATCGAAACGATATTTTTGGCAAAGACGAACCGCTTTGGCTCAGACACGATAAAGGAGCTAACTCAAATAAACAGAAAGGCTTAACTTCACACGGATTTGCTCGAAGAATGGAAATTTACGCGATTGAAGCCGGGATTTCACATTTTCACATTCACCGACTGAGACATACTTTCGCCAAAATAGTCTCGGAATATTCAGAATCGATGGCGGAAACTCAAGAAGCACTTGGACACAGCAACATCAAAACTACCCAGATTTATGTGCAAAGATTAGCTATTAAAAAAGATAAACACTCAAAATCAATTCGGGATGCTTTGAAAAACTAGTTTGGAGAAAATTTATCAAATCATCAAAAATCAAGACATACCAAGATTAGCCTTAATCCGAAAAAACGGCTCAGAAGCGATTTATTAAGCACGTTTTTTCAGCTAGATTTACCAAATTCTTTCTAATCTGAAATTTCTTTGATGGCAGTTTCGATATTTACAATTTCATCATCGGTTAATTCAACAAAATCTTTTCGTTTATTTTTTGATAAAGTTCCGCAATTCTGCAAAATAAATCTGACCAAAAGCGAGGCTTTTCGATCTGGCATATCAACAATTTCTTTAACGGCTTGCATTGCCAAATCAAAAACTTGCAAAAATCTTAATTCTTCAACCAAATCACGATTTATAGTTTCTGCGACGCAACGATAAAGAAATTCGGCAAAGGCGGTCGCATCCCAATAACGATATAAATTGGCGGTTTCATTTTGGACGGTTATTTCACCTTTAGTATTGGTTGAATAATCAATAAAAGGCAAAATTGATGACGAAAATCTTTCCAAAACTCTTTCATAATCAACTCTTTCGCGGAGAATAACCGCCGAAATCGGAAAGATAAAATTTGGCGGTGCAAATGAACTTCTGGCAAGCTCGCGATGAACCAAAAACCGATGAATTCTACCATTCCCGTCTTCAAATGGATGAATAAAGACAAACCCAAACGACATCGCCGCCGCCGCACAAACTGCATCTATCTCTGAATTTTGCAGCCTTTCGACAAACTTTACCCAACCATTCATTAAATTTGAAACATCTTCGGGTTTTGGAGTAACAAAATTGATTTGTTCGCTGTAATCACGCATTGTCTGCCCGACAAAATTTTGCAAATTTCGCCAATCATTTTCTGCATATCGGCTATCAACAATCAGGGCTTTCCTATAAAAAATTAAAAGATTTTAATGTTAAAATCAGATTGTCAAAATTATCGGCAAAATCATCTAATTGAGCTTTTTTATTCTGACATTTGGTTTTTTGCAAAATTGCAGTAGTTAAAGTTCTCAAACCTCCCATCGTTTGCTGTAACCTCTTTTTTTTGAACGCATTTTGTCTTCTTGCAAACTCACATCCCGAATGTGATTATTCGTTTCTACTTGCCAATGTTGTCTGACCGCTTGGGCTAATTCTTCGTAATTTCCTACTTCATTACTCAAATAATAACTTTCTTCGACACTCATTTTTCCGCTTTTTTGCTCCTCTCTTTCCCGTTTCACTTTGATTGCCGTTTTGATTTGGCAATTTTCCCAGCGCTCATCTTTTTCCATTTCCAAAACATCATAAAACTGATAAATTCTCGTCTCAATTCTCCCGTGTCCTTTTTCTTCGGTTTTGATTTTCAGCAAACAACTCTGATTTTCGGTTGCCAAACAGATTTGCTTTTTCAATTGCTTTTGATTTTCTTTCAATCCAACCAAGTATTTACCACCTTCCTGAGTTATTATTTCTAAGGTGGCAACTTTGCAATGCAAGGCATCCAAACTAATCTTCTGAGATGCTAATCCGTTATCTTGCAACAACTTCCGCACGATTGGAACTTCTGACTCTTTTTCTCCGGCATAATAATCTTGTCCCACTACTTGTAAATCCTCGTGCGACACGGCTTGGACTATCGCTTCGCCTCGCTTGCAACCTTTTTCGATGCTTCCGCGCAACTCTTTGCCATCCACCGCAAACCATTTCTGTTCGGCTTCGTTTAACTTGATTCCATAACTTTCAAATAACATTTGGTCAAACACCGAAACCGAGACTTCTGCCAAAATAATTGGTAATTGAGAACGTGAGACAGGTCTCTTTTTTTCAACCCCTAAAACTGCTACTAATTGCTCATAATGATTCTTCAAATGTCGTTGAATACTTGAAAGATTACCGTCTCGATTACTCAAAAGAGCCAACATCACGCCAACTAAAACAACGGCTAAATCGTGTCGTTTCCCACGATTATCGCGTAAATCTAAGCCTTTCTCGTTTTGCAGTTTCTCATAAAAACTGCGATTATCTTCTGGACAAGGTTGCATATGTGGTTACTTTTCTGTTTCGCAAAACTATAAAAATAACCTTTTTCAACCTTGTTTTCAATTTTTATAGGAAAGCCCTGTATCAACAATTGAATTTTGGAGATTTACAAAACTCTGCTTTTCCAACGGTTTAAAGTCATTTGCTGTGGTTAAAGCCACTACAAAACGCTCGCCTCGGTTTTTGCTGACCTGTTCGCCTTCAATCGCAAATGAAGATTTCGTTTCTTTCGTATAAAGAAAATTCACCGCTCTGGCTAAAATTATCGGATCGCTTTCGGCAATGATTGATTTGGTTGCTTCGTTCAAGCGTTAGAAATATACTTTTCGAGCGTTTCAGTTCGCCGAATCATCGGACAATAATCTTTATTTCCCAATAAATTATCGTTGATTCGTTGTCTCTGAATTTGTTTGGTTTTGCCTGTGTAATGTAGCTTTGAGTTTAACAAATCAACATAACCCGTGGGCGGAACATCAGAAATATCTAAGGTTTTTTCGGTTAAAAATTCGTAAAGATACCAAATCTTACGAGCATAAATACTTGTTTTCTCAGCATTTATCCAATTTTCAAGTTGTATTGCCTCAATCTTTTCAAAAGCCACAGACATTATTCCCAAGTCAATCGGTTCATAACGCATTGCAAATTTCAGGTTTTCATATAAACCGTTCACACCGTAAGTTTTAGGATATTGTTCATAGATAATGCCGTTATCAATAATCGTTTTTCTGGCTCCAACGGAGATTTTTGAACGAACCGATGGAAGTGGAACTGGCAAATCTAATTCTTAGATAACTGCCATTAAACCAACTGAATAAGACAAAGATTTTTCGTTTTTATCGCTCATCTAAATTCTTATTCTAGCATAATATGGCTGCGAATTTCTTAAAGTAGCTGTGAAAATCTTATCCCAGATATGATTTTATGAAAAAACCTTATCGAAAAAGGTCTTTTTTTGAGAAAATAAAATGTTAGTTCGCCAAAGTAAAAATATCTCGCAGTTCTTTGTTTGATAGATTTCCCACCCAAGTTTCACCGACCCCAATGGTTAAATCCGCCAATTCTTTTTTGTTTTGAATCATTTCGTTAATGCGTTCTTCAAAAGTTTTGTTGGTAATGAGCCGATAAACCATCACATTTTTTTGCTGTCCGATGCGATAGGCGCGGTCGGTAGCTTGGGCTTCAACCGCTGGATTCCACCATAAATCGTAGTGAATAACGTTTTGAGCAGCGGTTAAATTTAAGCCGGTTCCGCCTGCTTTCAATGATAAAATAAAGACTTTGGCGGTGTGGTCATTTTGGAATTTTTCAACCATTGCATCGCGTTGTTTGCGAGAATTTCCGCCGTGCAAAAACATCGTTTCCAAACCGAATTTTTCGCCGATGAATTTTTCCAAAAGGTTACCCATTTCCCGGTATTGTGTGAAGAGTAAAACTTTCTCTTGATTTTCTAAAATGTTTTCTAATAAATCCAGCATCATCAAGGCTTTACCTGAAAGTTCTGGATTAGTTTCGCCTTTTTTCAGATATTGGGCGGGATGATTACAAATCTGTTTGAGTGCCAAAATCATCTGTAAAACCAAGCCTTGACGGGCAAAATTTTCCTCCGCTCCTTCGATCGTTTTCAAAGCACTTTCAACCGTTTTTTGATACAACGCCGCTTGTTCTTTGGTCAATGAACAATATTGGTCATTTTCGATTTTGTCGGGTAAATCGCTGATGATTGATTTATCGGATTTCAGTCTTCTGAGCAAAAAGGGCGAAGTTATTTGCCGAAAACGTGAAATGGCAGCGTGGTCGCGTTCTTGTTGAATCGGTCTGCCAAATTCTTCGCTAAATTTTTTCAAACTGCCGAAAAATCCGCGATTGACAATTTCCATGACGCTCCAATATTCTGACAGACGATTTTCGACCGGCGTTCCGCTCATTGCAATAAAGATATTTGCTTTCAATGATTTAACTGCTTTGGTTTGAGCCGTGTCGGGATTTTTTAAGTTTTGCGATTCGTCCACGATGACCGCTTGCCAATGGATTTTCTTAAATTTTTCAAGGTCGCTCCGAATGATGCCGTAGGTCGTCAAAGTGATGTCGAAATCGTTTGGTTTGAAGTCTCTGGTCGCGCCGTGATAGATGAATTTGGTTAAACTTGGGGCAAATTTTTCGATTTCTTTTTGCCAATTTGATAAAAGGCTGGTCGGAACAATTACCAACGCTTTTTCTTTGGCTAAACGTCCTTCTTGCTTGAATTTAAGCAACGTGGTGATGACCTGCAAAGTTTTGCCCAAACCCATATCATCGGCAATCAAACTGCCGAAACCAAGGCTCGAATTTTTGTAAAGCCATTCAAATCCGCGTTGCTGATAGGGACGCAAATTGGCTTGTAAATCATTCGGCAAAGAAATTTCGGGCGAGTTTTTTAACTGTTCCAAAATGGCTTTTATTTCAACAGTTAGCTCAATTTTTCGCCCTTGAAATTCTTCGGCTAAGGCAGTTCGCAATAAGTCCGAATTTGAAATTTTCGGCGGTTTTTGTAAATTCTGATGAAGTTTATCAATTTCTGCTTGGCTCAAGAAAATATATTGACCTTTGAATTTGATGAAACCCGACAAACCTTTGAGCAGTTTTCTGAACTCGTCTTCGGTCACAATTTCGTCGCCAACCGCGATTCTCCATTCAAAATCAAGCAAGTCATCAAGCCGCAAAAAGCCTGAACTTTCCGCCGGTTTTTTCTTGATTTTCAGCGAAACTTCGGGGCGAATCAGATGCCGCAAAGATTTCGGCAAAATCAGATTGATGCCGAAAAGACGCATCAGCGGCAGAACTTCAAAGAATATCGGAGCAAATTCCGTAGAGTCAAAAATGATGGGTTTTTCGCCTTTGGAACGAGCCACGGCATTGAGTTGCGGGAAAAATTCCGCCAACAAACTCAAGTCTTTCAGGACTTCAAATTTAACCTCCGAATATTGCTTTTCCCTAAAAAGTTTGCCTAATTCAAATGGAGCTTCGAGTGGTTTTTCTTTGTTTTCGACCAACACATCTAACAGAAAATCTTCATTGTTTCCTTCATTTACCCGCAAAACTGGTGCAAGATTCTTGTGCGAAACATAAAACCGACTGAGCCAAATATTGACGGCATCAGGCTTGGACGTTTCACCGAATTTTTCGAACTTTTCGGCTTTGTCGAAAAAGAATAGATTGACGATTTTGTCGCCTTTGTAATAACGAAATTCGGAAAATAAACCATTTGTTTTGCATATAAATTCCGTCAAAAATAAACCGCATAAAGCTAAAGTTTGTGATTCTTTTTCCAACGCAATCATTTTATTTTTAGCCGTTTGAAATTGTAGAAGATTATTTGGAACAAGTTGTGATATTTGTCCAAAAGTCTTTTTGACAGAATCGTTTAGCAATGCCGGAAGCCAGCGGATTTTGAAAGTTTTATCATCAACTTTGAGAATGTTTGGAACGATTGCTTGATGTTTGAGCAGTTGCAAACAGAAAAAATAAATCGTCTGCAGAGCAATGACGGATGGCGAATAATTCAACAAATTTTTGCTTTCAATCAAGGCTAATGTGTAACCAATATTTGAAATGTTTTGGTCAAATTCCAGCGTATTTTCACGATTCAAAATCAACTCAAATTTGTCCGAATATGCCAGCCGATTCTTTATTATTTCAGCTAAATGTCCCGATTCTATCTCAGCAAAATGTTCTTTGACGGCTTTTGGCAAACTCTTTAAAGCCTTGAGATACAACATCTTAAAATCGGCATCTTCGTAAAATAAAGGCTTGTCGGTCAATAGTTTAGGCAAATTTTGCTGTAAATCTTCGAGCGTAGAAAAATCAATCTCATCAATAATTTTGAAATCAATTTGGTCGGATGTTTTCTCATTTTGCGGGGTTAAAAGTTCCGCTAAAATTGGAATTTGTGATTTTGCTTTGTCGCTGATAGAAACGCCCGAATTCTTTAATTTTCCGAGCAAATTAAGTTCGTGCAAATCAAAAACTAAAAATGGATTTTTATCAATCTCGCGTGAAACAAGATAAATCACCGCCGCCAAATGTTTGCACGGCACCGCCCAATCAGGACAAGAACAGTGCATCTGAAAGTCTTTCCATTTGCTTGGAAAAAGCTGAATTCCCTGTTTGTCGGCAATATTGGAAATTTCCGAATCAAGCTCGGCATTCAATAGTCTCGACAAAATAACGGCATCTTCGGCAATCGCTTCGACTAAGTTTGTTTTTTGTTCAGCGGAAAAAATCGGAACTTCAACCGTTACTTTATACATCGAAGAACCTTGAACCTTTGCAGTAATTCGATTCTTTTCAATCTTTAGTGATTTGACTGAACCGTTATTAGCATAGCTTCTACCACGCGGAAGCCGATTGTCAAAATCAATCTGACTTAAGGAATTGAGCCACTGTTTGCCCCACCAAGTTTGTCCGTATTCGTTTTTTCTTGCCATTATTTTACTTTATAAAATTTGCAGGATATTTTACACACTAAAATTACAGTCCGAATTATCAAAATCTATATCGGATTTGTCGAGTTGAAAAAATCACTAAACCTTATTTGAATGCGCTGCAATGAACAAAGATATAAAGAATCTAACCGTTTCAATTCACCAAAAATTGTTGAATTTGGCGAGAAATGAAAATCGTCCGCTTAAGCTAGAGAGCCATTTTAGAACAAAAACATAGATATTGCTTACTTTGCGGTTTATTGCCGCCCTCGCTTGTTTTACCTCTAGTTCAAAAAACAGCTCAGAGGCGATTTATGAAGCAAGGATTTTTGCAGGATTTAATCCCAAAATGCGGTTAGCGGAACTACAAACATATTTTCTCCGAAAGATAAAAATTTATTTCCGGTGTATAGAATAATTCCTCTTTTGAATTTTTTTGGTAAGGAATTGGCGAGCATTTCCAATCCTTTGAAATCGCTTTTTTTGATGGTTACGCTTGATTTTACTTCTATGCCGACTAACTCGCCGGAAGGATTTTCTAAAATAATATCTACCTCCTGGTCATTTGAGGTGCGAAAATGAAAGATGTCGGCTCTCATCTCGCTCCAGTTAAGATGTTTTTTTAGTTCAGTAACGACAAAATTTTCGGTTAAACTTCCGGCTAAGGTTGGTTCAATTTGTATTTTCTTTAAATTCAAACCCTGCAAATAACTCATCAACCCCGGGTCGGTGATAAATATTTTTGGAGCTTTGATTAAACGGCTTTTCAGACTTCCCGACCACGCCGGAACGGTTTCAATCAAAAAGACTTTTTCTAACAATGACAGATAACGATTAACCGTCATTTGCGGAAAACCGATACTGCGCGAAACTTCCGCGACATTTAAGATCCCGGCTGCCCTGGCCGCCAAGAGCGAAAGCAAGCGCGGCATTTCAATCAAGCCTTCAATATTTGCCAAATCCCGCACATCGCGTTGCAAAATTGTCGTCAAATAGGATTGAAACCAATCATTGCGGCGCGATTCGGTTTTTCGGGAAATTACTTCGGGATAACCGCCAATCAACATTCTATTGAGTAATTCACCTCGTTCAATCTCCGGAAAAATAGTCGGAAATTCAAGCTCATCGGCAAAAAGTTTATCAACTAAATTAGTCGTCTGACCTTCAATTTCATTTTGTGCAAGCGTCCGCAAGGTCAAAATTTCAACTCTTCCTGCTAATGACTCAGAAACCTTTGGCAAGGTCAAAACATTTGCCGAACCGGTCAAAATAAACTGTCCGGCGATTCGATTATTATCAACGGTTTGTTTAATAGCGGGCAGGATTTCAGGGCAAAGTTGAACCTCATCAATAATGATGGGTTTCGAGAGATTAGCAATAAAATCCGGCGGACTTTTCTTGGCAATTGATAAAATATTTACATCGTCAAAGGTTAGATAATTCGTGCGGGAATTTAAGCGAGCCAAAGTCGTTTTGCCAACCTGTCTGGCACCGACAATTAACACCACAGGCGTATCGGTAAGTGCAATATTTAACTTGTTTTGAATATCCCGATTGAACACAGAGTGATTATAATCATTTTATTTAAGTTTCGCAAGTATTGTGAGAATATCTAACAATGAATGGTAAATTTACATAGTATTTTTTTTCATACTATGGGTGCGGATTTTTTTAGTTTTGAACGATATGCACAGCATCGTAACGCAGTTTCAATCCGCTTTGAACGCGAAGTTCTCTCCAATGTGGAAATTTATCGAGCCAAACTCGCTTGGAAAGTTTCAATCCGCTTTGAACGCGAAGTTCTCTCCAATCTTCTTTCAAATCCTTATCAGTATAAACTTTCATGTTTCAATCCGCTTTGAACGCGAAGTTCTCTCCAATACTTCCATTTTGTGGGGGTTAGCCTCGCACAAATGTGTTTCAATCCGCTTTGAACGCGAAGTTCTCTCCAATTTGGTGGCTTTTCTACTTCTCGCTCGCTGGCTTTAGTTTCAATCCGCTTTGAACGCGAAGTTCTCTCCAATTCAAAACGATACGAGAATTACTCGTGTCGCTGATTTAGTTTCAATCCGCTTTGAACGCGAAGTTCTCTCCAATAAAGTGAAAATCACCAATATAGAAGTTTGCGACATGGTTTCAATCCGCTTTGAACGCGAAGTTCTCTCCAATCTCTATGAAAATCAGCCCTTCCACTACACAAATGTTTCAATCCGCTTTGAACGCGAAGTTCTCTCCAATTCATATGGAAGTTCTGGCCTTGAGGTTATATTAGTTTCAATCCGCTTTGAACGCGAAGTTCTCTCCAATTCAAACCGAATTTGCCTAGTTACAGGGCAAGTTCTGTTTCAATCCGCTTTGAACGCGAAGTTCTCTCCAATGGCTGTGTTTGCAACTCCTGTTAGCCCAATAGTTTAGCCCCCCCAAAGTGCGAACCTCATTTTTACCCTCGAAAAGTGACATAAATTTACTACTTTTTTTTCTAAAAATCAAGCTAAATCCAATAAAATCAACGAGTGCGAACCTCGACCAATTTTGACTCTTTTCAAAACGACTTAAACATATCTCAATTCAATAACTTACAAACTTCGTGTATCAAAATGCAACAAATTTAACGGAGGTTCGCACCAAAAATGCTGTAACCTTCTCAATCAAAACAACTTATCAGATAACGTAGGCGGCTTTTGTTTCAATTAAAGGCTCTCCGCCAAAAACTCCAACGCTTAAAATACAAGATTTACACATCTGATAATATCGGACATTATCTTCATTTTCTGACATTATAGCACGAATCATCTTGGTCATCTTCTCCAATTGCCCACAAAGGGGGCTCGCCAATTGACCAAATTCAACTCTCTTTGGGACACGATTCAATCCAGACGACCGAGAAATATCTGGGAGTCGAGCAAGATTTGACAGACGCTCCTTGCGATCATTTGGGGCTACGGATTTTGTGAATTTGAATCGCTCTCGCCATCAAATAAAAATCAAACGGTTATTGATTGAATAATTCAGAATTAAGTTGAGTTTCGTTTTCAAATATGATAGCCTGTGACCGCTTTAATAACCTAAATTTACTTATTCATTTTGTTAATTCTAACCTTATGAAATGTTTGTATCCGGTAAATTATCTCAACCATATTAGCGATTTTCAGGTGACATCCTGTAAAAACAGATGTGAAAACTCTGTAAATAATAGCAAAACTAAAATAAAAGCATTGAGATCGAGATTAAAGGTAATCATACCCAAAACTTTTTTCTTGCGGCGGTAGCATTAAATAATAATAAAATTTCCCTTAATCAGGCAGTAGTGGTAGGATTTTATAATCCAACCGAATTGAAGACAATTTATTAACTTGGAACAATGTTTTATTGACATAACCTATTTTTTTTTTGCGATTATTATAACCGCAAATTGTAAGGCAAAATTATTACTTTGAGATTTTAGGAGGGAAAATGGCGATTAATTTAACCAAAGGACAACGGATAGATATTGGTTTGCAAAAAGTAGGAGTCGGGTTAGGATGGGACCCGAACGAGGCGAGCGGAGACGACTATGATTTAGACGCTTCGGCTTTTATGTTGGGCGCGAATGGGAAACTACCAACCGATTCACATTTTATTTTTTTCAACAATAAACTCTCGCCCGATGGTGCAGTCGAAGGCGCAGATGATGACACCACCGGCGGCAGTAGTGACGGCGATGATGAAACGATTAAGGTTGATTTAGCCCGAGTCAGTCAGGATGTGCAAGAAATTGTTTTTACGGTTTCAATCTATGAATACGATGTCAGAAAACAAAATTTCGGACAAGTTCGTAACTCTTTTATTCGGATCTATGATCAAATGAATAACGAAGAGATTGCAAAATATGAACTGGATGAAGATTTTTCCACCGAATCTGCCATCGAATTCGGACGACTTTATCGGCGTGATGGGGCTTGGAAATTTGAAGCAATTGGTAAAGGTTACCAAGGCGGTTTGCAAACTCTGGTTAATAAATATAATTAAATCTGAAACTAAAGAAGGAGAAGAAAATGGCAATTAACTTGACCAAAGGTCAAACAATCAATCTCGAAAAAAGTCAATATGATTTGTCATCTGTGACCGTTGGTTTAGGATGGGATGTCAGAAAAACGGGTGGTGGTGGTTTCTTCGGCAGTCTTTTTGGCGGAAAAGAAGCAGAATATGATTTAGACGCAATCGCATTTCTACTTGACCAAAACGACAAGGTTATCAATCTGGGCAATCAACAAATGATTGGCGGAGACATAATCTTTTTTAATAATCTCAGGCATCCATCCGGAAATATTTGGCTGACCGGAGACAATCAAACCGGTGCCGGCGAAGGTGATGATGAACAAATCATCGTTAAACTAAACGCCCTTTCCCCGCAATATAACAAAATTCTTTTTGTAGTTTCGATTTATCAAGGAATGCAAAAAAACCAGCATTTCGGGATGCTTGATAATGCCTTTATCCGTGCCGTTGATGCCCGCGGTAAAGAAATGTTGCGATTCAGTTTGTCAGGTGATGCCAATTTCAACCAAATGCGGACAGTCGTTTTTGCCGAACTTTATCGCCGCGAGGCTGATTGGAAATTCCGTGCTTTGGGAAATCCCCATCCCACTGATAGTTTTATCGAAATTCTCCGAAGTTATGTTTAGTTAAAATGTAAAGCAGACGGAAAAGAATTTTAAATTTAGAGGGCTAAATTAGGCTAATATATTGCCCTAATTTAGCTTGAGAATGAAATTGTGTAAAACATTTTTCGTTTAACAAAATTATGAGAAAACTACCTGTTTATTTAGTTTTAGACACTTCCGGTTCGATGTCAGGAGAACCGATTGAAGCAGTCAAAAACGGTATGCAAATATTGGTTAGCGCGCTTCGGCAAGACCCATATGCACTCGAAACCGCTTATTTGAGTGTCATCACTTTCAATAGCCAAGCCCAGCAGCTCGTTCCGCTTTCGGAGTTGACCACTTTTAATGTGCCAAACGTCCAAGCCAGCGGTGCGACGGCAATGGGAGCCGGACTAAAACTGTTGGCTGAACGGGTGGATCAAGAAGTTATAAAAACTACTGCCGATACCAAAGGCGACTGGAAACCGATGGTCTTTATTATGACTGACGGCGGTCCGACCGATGATTGGCAAGCCGGTCTCAGAGAATTTCAACAACGAAAATTCGGCGTGGTCGTGGCTTGCGCTGCCGGAACGGGGGCAGATACCAACGTCTTAAAACAAATTACGGAAAATGTGGTAACGCTCGACACTGCCGATACGGCTTCGCTTCGTGCCTTTTTCAAATGGGTTTCAGCCTCAATCAGCACCAGCAGTCAAAAGGTGGAAAGCAGTGGAAAGGAAATTACCGGCTTGGACGAACTACCGCCGCCGCCTACTGAAATCAAGATTGTCATCTAGGATTGTTAGTTAAAATGGTTAGTTAAGGACAGGAAAAATGGCAAGGCGATTACCAGTTTATTTATTGATAGACACCTCCGGCTCGATGAAAGGTGAACCGATTGAATCCGTCAACATCGGGTTGGATAGTATGTTGACTTTTCTGCGGCAAGACCCGTTTGCGCTGGAATCGGTTTATCTGAGTATCATCACCTTTGACCGCGAAGTTAAGGAAGTATTGCTTTTAACCGAATTGGATAAAGTGCAACTCCCTAAAATTGTAACCCCTGATTCAGGTCCTACGCATTTAGGCGAAGCCCTGGAATTGCTCTGCCAAACGGTTGACCGTGATATTCTTCGTAATACAGGTGAACACAAAGGCGACTGGATGCCGCTTCTTTTTATAATGACTGATGGTAGCCCTTCAGATATTCAAAAGTTTAATCAACAAGTGCCGGAAATCAAAAAAAGGAATTTTGGCAACATTATTGCCTGCGCCGCCGGACCCAAAGCCAAAGATAGTTATTTGAAAGAATTAACTCCAAATGTTGTTCATCTGGATACGACTGATAGTGCCACTTTTCGACAATTTTTCAAATGGGTTTCAAGCACGGTCAGCATTGGAAATCGCAGTATGGGAACAGGTGACGAAGCCGTTTTACCGCCACCGCCGCCGGAAATTCAAGTCGTGGTTTAATAAACAAGCTACGCAGGACAATTTGAAAATGGTCACCGTAAAAGTTGTTTATAAAAGTTCCGGCAAGGCGGCAGAGGGCAAAAGAGTCGCCCTTTATGTCAGCAGATTTTTAGCTAGCGGTGTCACGGATAGCGAACGGACGGATTCCCGCGGCGAAGCACATTTTAAGGTGGAATCGTGCGAAGGAGAAATTTACGTTGACGGCTCGACCAAATTCAAAGGACACCTTTCGGGGCGAATGGTTGTTTATATTTAACTTGCGCTGACGGATTGATTTTCCATTCAACGCAACCAGCTAAATTATTTTTTCAACACTTTAAAATTATGAGAAGATTACCGATTTTTTTTGTGATTGATGTTTCCGAATCAATGGTTGGCGAACCGATTGCGGATATTGGGGTGGGGCTGAGAACTATGATTCAATCGCTCCGGCAAGACCCGACCGCGCTCGAAACCGCCTATATTTCAGTTATCGTTTTCGCCGGAAAAGCTAAAACACTCGTTCCATTGACCGATATTGCTTCCTTTTATCCGCCGCAAATGCCAATCGGTGGTGGAACTTCGCTCGGTGCCGCACTGAATCATCTGATTGCAGAGATGAATTCTAAACTTGTCAAAAATGACGGCACTACCAAAGGAGACTGGAAGCCGGTGATTTTTCTATTTACCGATGGCGTTCCCACCGATAATGCCGAACAATCTGTCAGACAATGGGAAGTAGAATACCGGAATCGTGCCAATCTGGTAGCGATCTCCATCGGAAACAATGCCGATCTAAATACGTTGCGGAGATTGACCGATCAGGTTTTAGTATTCAACGACACCAAGCCGGAAGCCTACAAAAACTTTTTCAAATGGGTGACGGCTTCAATTTCGACTCAAAGTCAAAAGGTGGATATTTCGGCAAATGATAATTTTCAACTGGAAAAACTTGACGAGACGATTGCCTTTAAGTTGGATTTGAGCAAACCGGGAGCGTCAAAAGTTGATGAAAACTGCGTCGTTCTAAATGCACTTTGTCAGCAAACTAAAGCCCCTTATTTAATCAAATTCAAGCGTAATGCGGCTTTTGATGAATGGGCAGAGGTTATTTATGAAGACCGTGTGAATAATGCTCCTAACCGCACTTTTATTCTCGCCGGAGCATTTGCCATCACCGCTCCAGATGAGTATCGGGAGCTTTCGACCGACCAGTCCTCAAATATGACCATCAGCACCGGCGAACTTGCCGGCAATCCTTCTTGTCCGTGTTGCGGAAATCAATTTGGCTTTAGCACTTGCGCTTGTGGAGGGATTCACTGTTCGCACGGAGCAGGGCTTAATCGTTGTCCTTGGTGCGGCTCGGAAGGCGTTTACGGATATGGCGAAGGCGATGATGACATTGCCCGCGGATTGGGGTAAAAAATGGAACAAGATTCAAACGATAATCTGCCGGAATTTGAGGTTAAAACTTTTAAGCCGAAGGAGCCGGATGAAATACTAGACTCGGAAGAAATCTCTGCCTCGGCTCAAATCGTGGCGGATATTTCAGCCACTCCGACTGAATTTATTGAAAGTGCTTTTCCCGAAAAAACTATCCCTGAAACTGCCGAATTAGTGCTAAATACTGAGACAACTCAACCTATCGTTTCTGCACTCGAACCAATCGTTACCGGAACTTATCAACTTGTTAATGCAATGGTTGATAAGCCTTACAAGGCAAAAATTGATCTCAAAGAGTTACGAATTGAAACCGCCGGACTTAAATCCGATTTTGCCGATCAAGTCGAAAAACTTGGTTTATCCGTTGCCCGCGAAGGAAATATTATTCAGATCGAAGGTGCTCCGATTGTTGACGCACACGGCGAACATCTACTTTGCCTTGATTATGCCTTTGAGGGCGAGATTCAAACGCAACGCAAAAAATTTATTTTGCTAATTAACCCCGACCCTAAATCATTATGGAAAAATCTGGAGCCGGATGAAAATTTGCCGTATCGAAAAGATCATTTAGCAACGGATTTAGTTTTAAGCGAAGACTTTAAGATGGTGGCGGCAAGCCGACGTGGACGCTCGCATGCTCACGAAGGTAAATTTCGGGAAGATGATTTTGCCGTCAAGGCAATCGAAAATGGCTGGCATATCCTGATTGTTTCGGATGGCGCAGGTTCTGCCCAATTGTCCAGACGCGGCTCGTATCTCGCCTGTCAAACCGCTCTGGAATCTTTAGAAAAATCAATTGCCGATTTGCTCGAACCCAAATTTGATTCTTTAATCCGCGAATTTGCAAGCGCAGCTACCGAAAATAGCCACAAAGAGATTAAAAATTTGTTATATCAAGTTTTGTGCGGTGCCGCCTTCGCCTCTTATAAACGACTTGAGCAAGAATCAGCCACCACCGGAAACCCGCTCAAAGATTTCTCCGCCACGCTTTTGATTGCCATTGTCAAAAAATGCGCCAAAGGGTTTTTCATCGCCAGTTTTGGCATCGGAGATGGGGCGATTGGCGTTTATCAACAAATACCTAGCAATATTGAGCTAATGATTACCCCGGACGGTGGAGAGTTTTCCGGTCAAACCAGATTTTTGACGATGCGCGAAGTTATCGGCGATGGCAATGAAATGTTAAAGCGGATTAAATTCAAATTATTTGAGAAATTTAATGTGTTGGCTTTGATGACGGACGGCATTTCAGACCCGAAATTTGGAACGGATAATAATCTTGTCTCATCCGAAAAATGGAAAGAGTTTGTGGACGAACTGGCAAAAACAATAGATTTCAGCAGGTCTAATAGTTCGACCCCCGAACAACTTTTGGATTATATGGATTTTTGGTCGCCCGGTGAACACGACGACCGAACCTTAGCAATTTTGTATTAAGATTCTACATGGCAAATATTATTCGCATTACGGCAACAGACGGCACTCCGATTGAGTTCATTGACGAAATGAAAACCCAAGGCGGGATGAAAGATATTTATTTCAGCCCCGATCGTTCGTATGTCGTGGGGTTTTTTCGGGATAAACAGGACGCAACCGCGAAAGAGCGTTTGACGATGATTTCCGGAACTTACCGCGAAAAGATTTTTAACCAAATTGGCGGTGAGTATTGGAAAAATCTCTTTTGTTTTCCAACCCATGTCGTTGAATATAATGGTCGGTTAGGAGTCGTCACACCATTTTTCAAACCTCATTTTTTCTTTCAATATGGGTCTAAAAACAATGATATGCTCGGCATTAAGGGCAATGAGAAAGAAGGAAAATGGTTTGCCTCTGCCTCTAATCAAAACCGTTTCCTTGACCCGAGAGAGCGTGGCAACTGGCTTTCATATTTCCGAATTTCAATTTTGATTAGTCGGGCGGTCAAACGAATGCACGCTGCGGGGTTGGCGCATTCGGATTTATCCTATAAAAATGTATTGGTTGATCCGGCAGGCGGAAATGCTTGCCTGATTGATATTGACGGGCTGGTCGTGCCGGGTAAATTTCCGCCGGATGTGGTCGGAACGCCTGATTTCATCGCGCCGGAAGTTTTACAAACAAGTCATTTAAAGGTCGGAGACCAAAAGAAAAATCTGCCCCGTATTGAAACTGATCGTCACGCGCTGGCGGTCTTGATTTATATGTATTTGCTTTACCGACATCCTCTGCGCGGTAAAAAGATTCACGATGCCGACCCGCAAAAAGATGAACTGCTTTCGATGGGCGAAAAAGCGTTATTTATCGAACACCCGACTGATACCAGCAATAGTCCAAATCTGAAGGATGTCAAACCAACTTCTTTGCCTTGGGCGGATGTCACGAAAATTCCTCATACAATTTGCGGACCGTATCTGAAAACTTTATTTGACCGTGCCTTTATCGAGGGTTTGCACGATCCAAGCAAACGTCCGAGTGCCGATGATTGGGAGCAATCCTTGGTTAAAACCGTAGATTTGATGCAACCTTGCCCGAATCCGAATTGCGAACAAAAATGGTATGTTTTTGATAATACGCTAAAACCGATTTGTCCATTTTGCAAAACAGCTTACAAGGGCGAACTTCCGGTTTTGAATTTATATTCATCGCGCGGTAAAGGAAATTTTTTGCCTGATAATCATCGTTTGATGGTTTATCATAATCAGTATTTATATCCTTGGCACGTTGATCGTAATATCTCGCCCAATGAAAAAATTGCCGAAAAGGATAAAAAGCCGGTTGGCTACTTTGTGCAACATCAAGGAAAATGGGTTTTTGTTAATCAAACCCTATTGAAAATGAAAGATTTAACCGAAGATAAAGATGTTCCGATTAACTCAATGGTAGAAATCACCGATGGAAAAAAACTATTATTAACCGATGAAGACGGGGGAAGATTAGTTTTAGTCCAGATGGTTAGCGGTTAACCTGAAACCTAAAATAAAAGGAATTTAAAAAGGTAAATAAAAAATATGGATAATTTAATCAATCACCCCGGACTGATACTGGGATTTGGAATAGTCATTGTCATTATGCTTGCAATAGACTTGGGGGTTTTCAATAAAAGAACCCATGTTATTTCAAACAAAGAAGCCGTTATTTGGTCATCAGTTTGGATAGGTCTCTCCATGGTATTCAGCGGTTTTATCTATATGTATGCCGGGTTAGAGAAATTCTCTCAATTTCAGTCTGCCTATTGGATTGAAAAAGCATTATCGGTTGATAACCTTTTTGTTTTTATACTAGTTTTTGGGTTTTTCAATGTCCCGCGAGAACTCCATCACAAGGTTCTGTATTGGGGCATTATGGGAGCCATAGTTTTAAGAGCCTTCTTTATTTTTACCGGAGTATGGATAGTTGAATTAACTTATTTACCGAAGTTCTCGTTATTTGGCTGGAATTTTATTCTGGAACACAGTGACGGCGTAGCTATTAACTATGCCGCCAGAGAATTTTTCAAACCGAATATTGTGCTTACTCTATTTGGTGCATTTCTCATTTACGCGGGCACTAAATCGGCGTTTGCCGAAGAGGATGATGACGAAAACAAAGACTTTAGCAAAAGCCCCGGCGCAAAAGTTGTCCATAAATTATTTACCGTCAGCGATGACTGGAACGGAGGCAAGTTTTTTACCATCGAAAACGCTAAAAAACTGGCAACCCCGATGTTAGTTGTAATTGGAGTAATTGAGTTCACCGATTTATTATTTGCAGTGGATTCTATTCCGGCTATCTTTGCGATTGCGCCAAATGATCCGTTTATCCTCTACACCTCAAATATTTTTGCCATCCTGGGTTTGCGCGCCTTATACTTTTTGCTGGCAAATTTTATCCATCTATTCAGTAAATTAAAATACGGAATCGGGTTTGTCCTTGCATTCATTGGGATAAAAATGGTTATTGGTCCCTTCTATCATATTGAATCTATTCATTCTTTGATAGTGGTTGGCAGCGCATTAGTTTTATCGGTGTTGGCATCAGTAGTATTTCCTGACGATGAGGAAGAGTCGGGCGAAGAAGAAAATGCTGAATCTTCAGCTGATGATTCGCCGGTTGATTGAGTTTAATCGCACGGTCGCTTATCTAAAATCACGACCATGGAAAAATTGGATTTTCCGTAGTTGTGGTTTTAGATATTCAGCGAATCATCCATTCCCTGTCTGAAATTTACTTAAAACTTCCGTAAAATTCTTCAATTAAGTTCCCACCAAGTTATTCAAAACATTGACAACTTTTGACTGTTGGAAACTAAATTTATGTGTAAAAATATCTGCGAGGTGTAAATTATCAATACTGAATTGACAGAGGACAAAACACAAAATAAATCTTGGTTGGATTATCTTTCACTCGGAATTGCAACGGTTGGAGTCGGCTATCTCCCACTTGCGCCGGGAACTTGGGGGTCGGCAGTCGGGGTTTTAATTTTTCTAATAGTTCGATATTTGGAAACCGAAATTTTATGGAGTTTTCTGCAACGGAATTTTCAAGAAACTGCAATAGTTACGGCTTGGATTTATGTCATAAATGGATTTTTATTGTTTTTAGTTTGCTCGATTGGGATTTGGGCTTCAACCCGCGCCACGCATTTATTTAAAACTAAAGACCCGCAACAAGTCGTGATTGACGAAGTGATGGGACAGTTAATCACCTTTGCATTTGTCCCGTTTGCCATTTCTTGGTGGTTGATTTTAGCGGGCTTTTTGTTATTTCGATTATTTGATATTTGGAAACCGTATCCAATTGACGTGCTTCAAGATTTACCTGATGGGTTAGGCGTTTGTGTAGATGATATATGGGCGGGAGTTTATGCAGGTTTTTGTCTATCCATATTGTATGCGGTAAGTAGTTCTCTCTAAATAATAGTAACTGATGTTAGACAAATGTGGTTTGCGCCGTTGGAAAAGGTGTCAGCGTGGGCTAAAAAATGTAAATGCGTAATGTAGGCTATAAAATAAAAGGTTGTGATTGACAAAACTAATCAGGGTAAGTAACATTTTCTCTGGAATCATATACACTTAAGGAGACAATTAACATGGCAGTTTCATTATCAAAAGGTGGCAATGTATCTCTTAGCAAGGAAGCTCCGGGCTTAAGTAACATTGTTATTGGATTAGGTTGGGATTCTCGTTCAACGGACGGGGCGGCATTTGATCTTGACGCTAGTGCGTTTATGGTTAAAGAAGATGGCAAAGTTAGAAACGATAGCGATTTTGTTTTCTACAATAATGCTAAATCTTCTGACGGTTCAGTTGAACACACTGGCGACAATACAACCGGTGAAGGAGAAGGCGATGACGAACAAATCAAAGCTAACCTAACCGGCATTCCGGGCGAAATAGCCAAAATCGCTTTCGGCGTGACGATTCACGATGCCGAAGCCCGTTCGCAAAACTTCGGCATGATTCAAGCTGCATTTATCCGAATTCTTAATGCGGCTAACAATGAAGAAATTGTGCGTTACGATTTAAGCGAAGATTTTAGCATCGAAACGGCTCTCATTTTTGGTGAAATCTATCGTCACGGTAGCGAATGGAAATTTAAAGCCGTTGGACAGGGATTTGCCGGCGGACTTGGACCACTAGCCAGAAACTTTGGCGTGAACATTTAACTGGAATTTTCCAAAAACTTCGTTCGCGTTGATTTTCCACATCAAACGCGAACGAAGTAAATCACTTTTCTCAAAATCATTTCTAAAATAAAAAAGATGAAACAGTTTGTCAGAGGTCAAAAAACAAAACTTGCCGATCTTACCGCATCAACCAAATTAAATTTGGCACTAAACGTCACTGCCTCAACCCCTAATGTAGCGTTTGATATTAGTTGTTTTGGGATTGATGCTGCCGAAAAACTTTCGGACGATAAATATTTTATTTTTTTTAATCAAAAAGTTTCGCCCTGCGGTGGAATTCTGGCACTCGGTTCTCAAGCAGATGATAAAGAAATATTCCAAATAGATTTAACTAAACTTCCGGCATCTATCACCAAACTGGTGTTCACTATCACCATTGATGGAGCGGGGACGATGACGCAGATTGCTAATGGTTATCTGCGAATTCTTGACCAAAATTTGGAAGTTGTCAGATTTGAATTTTCCGGCAGGGATTTTAAAGATGAAAAAGCTCTCATTGTTGGCGAGATTTATCTGAAAGATGTTTGGCGATTTGCGGCTGTCGGACAAGGCTTTAACGGAGGTTTGAGTGCCTTGCTCAAACATTTCGGCGGAGAAGAAATTGAAGAACAACCTGCTGTCGAAACTTCCGTTCAACCGCCCAAGAAAGTAGTTTTAGATAAACCTGACCAGCCTTATAAAATTTCTTTGGCGAAAGGACATCAGAATTTGTTAATCGTTCGCGCCCAGTGGTTTGATAATAATGACGGGAACGATGGTAATGACGATTTGGATTTACGGGTTGGGATGCTTTTGCCAAATGGTCAAATGGTGATGGTTCACGCCGATGATACCGGCTCGTTAGACAAATTTCCGTTTATTGAGCATCAAGGTGACGTGAAGGAACCCGGCGAAGAAGTGGTCAAGGTTCGTTCCGATATTTCAGCGTTGGTTGGCGGAAGATTGGGATTGGTTTTTAGTGTGTATTCAGCGGTTCAAAATGGTGCGGTTTCGGTTGCTTCACTCAAACCAAAAATGAGAATAGAAAATGGGAGTGATGTCATTGAATGTGCGTATGATTATACTCTGAGCGTTCATCCTTCATCGGAAACATTTGTTTATACCTACGTTATCGGGCTCGCGGTTTTGAATGGCGAGACAGCTGAAATTAGTCCTTCCGGCGTTGTTTCATTGCCTCATAGCGAGGCAACTCCAAGATTACATTGGAGAAGTCAAGGAGAGGTTTTTTTAACCATGGATGGACCTCAACTTTTTAAACAATAGAATGTTTTAGCGAGTTTTGGTAAAAAGGAGAAAATAAAATGGCAATCAATTTGACGAAAGGACAGAAAATTTCGCTTGAGAAAGAAGCTGGCGGACAACTGACGCGAGTCGTGATGGGACTCGGTTGGGATGTGGTGCAGAAAAAAGGTTTTTCGTCCTTTTTTGGCGGTGGCGGTGGCGGCGGCGAAATTGATCTTGATGCTTCGTGCATAATGTTTGATACAAATAATCAGGCAGTTGATGCCATTTGGTTCAAACAACTCCAAAGTAAAGATGGCAGTATCACGCACACAGGAGACAACCGAACCGGCGCGGGAGATGGTGATGATGAGCAAATCATTGTAGATTTATCGCAGATTCCGGTTACTGTTAAAACTTTGATGTTTGTCGTTAATTCGTTCACCGGACAAAATTTCAGTCAGGTGGAAAACGCCTTTTGTCGGGTTGTTAATCAAGTTAGCGGACAGGAAGTTGCCCGTTACAATTTGAATGGACAAGGTTCTCATACTGCCCAAGTGATGGCAAAACTCTATCGTCACAACAACGAGTGGAAGATGCAAGCGATTGGCGAATATGCACAAGGGCGAACTTTTCAAGAGTTGATGCCGATTATGAATGCGTACCTCTAATTCTGAATGATTGAAGCGACAAACCAATCAATTAAAACATCATGAACCAGGCTATCTCATTCGACTTGTGGGTAACTCTGATTGGACGGAATCCAAGTTTTACAAGGGAAAAATGCGAACTTATCCGAAAGTTTTTCAAACTAGACAAAACTGATGCGGAAATTTTAGCCTCTTTTGTCAGAGCGGATAAGTTACTGGACAAAATACAGGAAAAATTCCTAGTTCAACCTGAAAGCATTACCGCTTGGGCGATTGTTTTGACCGAAATCGGGGTCGAACAAACCAATGTCGAAGAAATTAAGTCATTTTTGCAACTTTACAATCAACTTTTTTTAGACCATCCGCCCATTTTGCTGGAGGATTCCAAATGGTTGTTTGAAAAATTATTCAAAATTAAACAGCTTGACTTATCCATCATCAGTAATACAATTTTAATCCCCGGTCAAACTTTGGATAAATTTATCAAGACTACTATTTTAAAAGGGATAAATATATTTTACTCCGACATGGATTTTCCCAAACCTGATGGTCGGGCATTTCAAATTCTTAAAAACAAGCCGTTTATTCACGTTGGAGATAATGTCATCGCCGATGGTAAATGCGTAGATTTTGGGATAGAGTTTTATCAAGTGAGAACAAACGGGAAAACCCTGGAGGATTTTTGGCAGCACGTCAAAACCAGATTATGATTGTCCATACATTTTCAGCCCAACCATTTAATAACCGGCAGGAACTTAATTTTTGTCCCGAAAAATACAGCAAATTTAAGTATGGAAGTAAAAACATTGCCAGAGAATTCGGACGCGAATTAGGCAAAAAATTTATAGACAGTTTGGTTTATGACGATTTACAACGTAATTTTGATTTGTCACAAATTCCGATTTTAGTCTCATCCGCTCCATATAAATTTACTCCGACAGCTAGTTCTATTTTAAAAGATTATTTCATTCAAACATTTAACAAAACACACACTCTTAAATTTTCAAAATCGGTTGAAGAAATGAAAATTTATCGGGCGCATAGTTATTTTACCGAGTATGATTCGATGTCTAAAGAGGATCGAGATAATGCGATAAATTCCGATGATTTCTACATTGATAAAAATTTGATTAAAGGGAAAATTTTGTTTTTAATTGATGACATAAAAATTACGGGATCGCATCAATTAAGAATCGAAAACCTTTTACGCTCGGTAAATTTCACCGGACAAGTTGTGTTTCTGTTTTATGCCGAATTAATCGGTGATGAAGACCCGCGTATTGAAGGATTTTTGAATAGAAAAGCAATCAGTAATTTAAAAGATATAAATGAAATAATCAGAGAAGATGAGTTCATTTTTAATACCCGGGTGGTTAAATTTATCCTTCAAAATGATTCGGCGGAATTTACAAATTTCATCCAATTTCAATCCAAAAAGTTTAATGAAACTCTGCTTCATTTCTCATTGGGAAATGAATATTTTAAAGACCCCGCCTTTCAAAAAAATCTTTTAACTCTTGAATCTTATCTGGACTGCCAAATCTGATTTTGGAGTATGGCAAAGATAAAGCAAAAACTTCCCGATTTCCGCCCAAACCAAAGTATCAAGGTGGAAAAAGTATTGTTTATGTGCAAACAAAAAATATTTATTTGGTTTCAATTACTGGTCATTTTGACGGTTGTTTCCCCAATTCAGATTTTTGCTCAAACAATGAGAACAAATTATGAAGCTCGTGGAAATGAAATCAAGACTGTTGCATTAAAAGCCGAAGTGCGGGATTTTTTGGCAAAAGAGGTCGCAATTCATTTCGGCGACATCAAAACGCTCAATCCGCCACCCGATCGAGTTAATGGCTCAATTACGACGGGCGAATACACTTGGGGTAGTTTTATGCGAGTTGTCGCGGCTCAAAGTGAGAGTGAGCGGAAGTTCAAATAATTGCCGGAAAAGATACGGCTCGTTCAATTGCCGAAATGGGTTTGTATGAGGCTCGCAAAGGTGGAAAGGCATTTTCGCAACTTTATGCGGCACAGGCACTTAGGCATTTTGGCGCGGATTTAAGCAAAAATGCGGTTTGGCAAAGTATGAACGATGCCGAGCGCAAAGAATGGACTTCCCTTCTTGATGCAACGCGGATTTACAATCCTAAAACACGGCAAGTCATCAATCTGCCCGAAAATTATTTGGGCGTTGCGGCACGAATCGCGGCTTACGGCTACGAATTCGGGATAATGAAAGACAAGGTTTTTCTTGATTCACTGCTTGAAAGAGCGGCGAAACAATTTACGGACGGAGCAATTTATGCGGATGATGATTTTCCAAACGGACGCTATGACCGTTATTCAAATGAATATGTCAGATTTTGTTGGAAGGCGGCTGAAGTTGTCGGTCGTAAAGATATTTTAGAAAAGCTAAAACCTTCGATTAAAACCCAAATGAAACTTTGGTGGGATTTAGTTTCGGATCAAGGATACGGCTACAATTGGGGCAGAAGTCAAGGACTTGTCAGCTATCTCGATACGCTTGAAATTGTTGCATTTCTTGGGGAAAACCCTGAATTTCGTCCTGCTCCGATTGGCTGATATTGCGAGTCTTTATCATCTCGCGTGGCGGTGGATTCGCGGCGGTTATATTGATGACCGACACACTTTCAACATTTTCGCTTACGGACGAGGAAATTACGCCTACATCAGTATTCAGCGCGAATTTCAGCAAATTGCGACGAGTTTTGCCAAAATTATTGTGGCACACGATAGTTTTATGAAAACTCTCGAAAGCGAAAAAATTACAGAAATTCCTGCCCAACCGAAACTTGGAAATGTGGCGAGATTTGAGTTTTTTAGAAAAATCAAAGATTTCCAAACAATCGGCGTTTGGCTTGTGCGTCAAGGGAATTTGAAATTTGCGTTGCCGATTACGACCGGCATCAAAACCCGGCAATTGCCGATTATTTAGCCGCACCATTTGGTCTGGCGGGATTTGCCGCACCGTTGAAGAAGTTTATCCATCGCTGGTTCCGTTTCTCGAATTGGAAGACGGAAAAACTTATATTACGGGCGAAGGCTCAACTTAATTGAACCTGCCAAAAGACGGACAATCTTTGTGGGTAGTTTGGAAAAAATGGGGACAAATCGGCAGTAAATCAGGCGAACGATTTGAAAATGGAATTATCAGCGAAGTGATTTGGAGAATTGTCGGCAATAAATTAATTCGAACCGAAACTTTAACCGCGAACAAAGATTTGACCATTAAAAAATGGTGGTTGCAGTTCCAACAACTGCCGATAATTCAAAAATTGAAATGATTGGAAACAAACGAACCGATATTTTTGAAGGTCGTGAAGGAACGCTCAAAGTTTCTGCCAACGCCGATTGGAAATACCATATTTCTCTATTCGCCAGCGGCGACAGCAAATTAAGCAAAGGCGTTTTGTTAGCAATTCCGCTTCATTTGATCTATAAGGCGGAAAATATTCAACTCAAAAAAGGCAAAAAAGTAACCTGGCAAATTAGTTTGGAAGTTTTGAAATAAGACTGGAACGCAAGCGGCTCGCTTGCACGGACGCGAAGGCGTTCGAAAATGCTTGGTTAAATTCAAGTTGAGTTTTGCCAAGCATCGTTAGATTGCTCACGCAATCTTGCAGGCAGGCTGCCTGCGTTCCAGTCGAACAAAAAAAATTTTATGATTGGTGAAGCAGCACAAATAGAAGCATTAGTAACAGACTGGAAAACGATTCCGGTTGAACATATTGGGGAAGGCATCGAACGCCAAATGGTCATCGGGCAAAACATTATGATTTGCCGACTCAAATTCGCGCCCTTTACAGTTACGGCTGAACATAGTCACGTTCACGAACAGATGACGCTCGTTATGCAAGGCAAAGTGAAATTTTCTTGGGCAGCGAAACACGCATCGTTTCGGCGGGAGACGTTTTGCATTTTCCATCAAATCATTGGCACGGCGCAACAATGCTTGATGAAGAAGTGGTTTTAATTGATATTTTCTCGCCGATTCGTGAAGACTTTTTGGCAAAATAGACCAACCGCGTGCGAAACATAGGAAAGAAATGACAATAATTAACAAAATTCTAGCAGTAGCAATTTTTGTTAGCGGACTTTTAATGGTCGGTTGCCAAACGTCTGAAGTGCAACTCGTCAAAGTTCAAGAAGACCATACCGCTTGTCAAATACCGAATCGTGACGAAGTTGCAACGAAATCCGCACCCAATGAAGCACCGCCGATTGAAAGAGTAAAAAATCCGACAGGCGAAGAGCCGAAAGATATGATTTTGATTCAGGGCGGAAAATTCAAAATGGGCGGCGACCACGGAATGCCGCACGAAGCCCCGATTCACGAAGTAACGCTGAATTCGTTTTGGATGGACAAACACGAGGTGACGATTACTGAGTTTGCAAAATTTGTCAAAGAAACAAGTTATGTTACGGAAGGCGAAGAGATTGGTTGGTCAGGCGTTTTTAGTATCACCGTAGGTTGGACGAAGTGCGATAAAGTGAGCTGGCGAAATCCAGATTGCGGGGACAAAAAGCCGAATCCGAATGAGCCTGTTTCGCAAGTTTCTTGGAATGACGCAAACGCCTACGCAAAATGGGCAGGCAAACGTCTTCCGACCGAAGCAGAATTTGAATATGCGGCTCGCGGCGGATTAGATCAAAACGAATATGCGTGGGGAAACGAACTGAAACCAAACGGAAAACCTGTCGCCAATTGGTGGCAAGGAACTTTTCCAAAAGACGATTTGAAAGAAGATGGTTTCCATGGACGTGCCCCCGTTATGAGTTTCGCGCCAAATGGTTACGGACTTTATGACGTTGCCGGAAATGTCTGGGAATGGACGCAAGATTGGTATGCCGAAGACTATTATAAATGGGGAAACCCCGATAATCCGACAGGTGCATCAAAGGGCGAGGAAAAAGTGATTCGCGGCGGATCATGGCTCTGTGCAGAAAATTACTGCACCAATTATCGAGCCGCAGGGCGAAGTAAAACGCCGATGGATTCATCATTGAACAATATCGGTTTCAGGTTAGTGAGAGACGAATAATTAAATAATGAATTACAAAATCGTGACAAAAATCATTCTAAGTTTTGCTCTTTTAACATTTTGCGGACAATTAGTTTCTGCCCAAAACCCGCGAGTTTTTGTCTTAAATTCAAAAATATTGAGTGAACGCAAAGCGAGAATTTTCAACAGAAAAACACCTGATACATCTTATAGAGCCGCTATCGAAACCCTTGATAACGAAGCTAAAAAGGCATTGAAAACCGAAGTTCTTTCAATCATTACAAAAGAAGCAAATCCTCCAAGCGGCGATAAACACGATTATATGAGCCAAGCACCGTATTTTTGGCGAAATCCGAATACGCCGGACGGCTTTCCGTATATCCGCAAAGACGGCGAACGGAATCCCGAAATCAAACGTTTTCCGGATCACGATTTGTCGATCTACAATGGTTCAAACGGTTGAAAAACTTGCCACAGCCTATTATTTCACCGAAAAAGGAGAATATGCAGCACGAGCCAGCGAAATCTTGCGAATGTGGTTTCTCGATCCGAAGACAAAAATGAACCCGAATCTTAATTTTGCTCAGGCAATTCCGGGTTTGAATACAGGTCGCGGAATCGGAATCATTGAAACCGCTGAATATACGCGAGTTGTTGATTCAATTGGTTTGATTGGCGGTTCAAAATCGTGGAAAAAGGAGGATCAATCCGGATTGGAAGCGTGGTTTGCAAAATATTTAGAATGGCTGACGACCAGTAAAAACGGGCTTGATGAAGCGGCGGCGAAGAATAATCACGGAATGTTTTACGATGTTCAGGTTGTTTCATTTGCATTATTTATCGGTAAAACTGACTTTGCCAAACAGCAATTTGAACTGGTTACAAAAAAACGGATCGAAAAACAGATTGAAGCTGACGGAAGAATGCCACTTGAATTAGAACGCACAAAATCTTGGAATTACAGCAATTTCAATCTTGATGCGTTACTCAGACTCGCGGAAATAAGCGAAAATGTTGGAGTAGATTTGTGGAGTTTTCAGGAAAAAGACGGCAGCGGAATCCGCAAGGCAATTGAATTTCTGTATCCATTTTTGAACCCCGAAAACAAGTGGAAATATCAACAAATTGAGGGGTTGAGCTCAGAAAAACTGTTACCCCTAATGCGGCGATCGGCGAGAAAATATACTGACGAAAAATTTATGAAAATGATGGAGACAGTTCCAAAACTTTCCGCGAAAGATAGTAATTTATTGCTGAGATTTTAGAAAAGCTTAACTGCAAAAAAAATGAGTATTTTAGATAAATTCAAATTAGATGGAAAAATCGCGCTAGTAACTGGTGCATCAGTGGGGCTTGGGCAATCTATGGCGATTGCACTCGCCGAAGCGGGCGCAGATGTCGCGTGCCATTGCCATTTTGACGATGAAGCGAACGAAACTTGTGCCGCAATCGAAAAACTAGGTCGCCGAGCATTTTCAGTTTCGGGCGATATGTCTGACAAAGAAGCACCGAAAAAGATTGCTGCCAGCGTGGTAGAAAAATTCGGGCGGATTGATATTTTGGTCAATAACGCCGGAATGATTCGACGCGTTCGCCAGCGGTTGATTTTTCGGAAGAAGATTGGTCAACCGTGATTGAAGTAAATCTCTCAAGCATCTTCCGATTGTCGCAAGCGGTCGCCAAAGTAATGATTGAAAATGGGGGCGGGAAAATTGTCAATATTGCCTCACTCCTTTCATTTCAAGGCGGAATCACAGTTCCGGCTTACACCGCTTCAAAATCGGGGGTAGCAGGTTTGACGAAAGCCTTTGCCAACGAATGGGCATCGAAAAATATCAATGTCAACGCGATTGCACCAGGTTATATGGCGACAAAAAACACGGCGGCTTTGCAAGCAGATGAAAACAGAAATCGCCAGATTTTAGAGCGAATTCCTGTTGGACGCTGGGGAACTCCCGAAGATATGCAAGGAACAGTTGTTTTCCTTTCTTCAGCCGCAAGCGATTATTTGCAAGGTCATATTTTAGTAGTTGACGGCGGCTGGATGGCTCGATAATTCAATCTTTGTTCGGCGCAACTAAATATAAATCGCGTCCGGCGTGCTCGACAATTAAGGTCTCCGAATCATTTTCGTAATCGGAAAGTTTGAACTTTTGATGATCCATAAAACCGAGATTGACCCGAGAGCAGGTTTCTGCGTCAACCTGAGAGGCAAGCGTAATTTTGAAACGAAATTGAGTTTCGCCGTTTTCATCCAATCTTCCGGCGTAAGCAACGTGAGCCAAATGGGCGGCAACACAAAGATTTTCTTGTAGTTCGACTGATTGAGCGACCAGTTCTTTGACTTTTTCCAGCGGTGCATATCCGCCGAATTTTTCGATGAATTCGCCGTGTGTTTCGGAGATACAACGCAGGTGAGGCGCGAAAATTACAAGTTCGCCACCTTCTTCAATAATTCCGCCGAGCCGATAACTCGCTTTTCCGCCGAGCCAAAGTTCTTCGTAATGCTCGTCTAAAAGTGCGATAACTCGCTTGTATTTTCGTCCGGTGTATTTGATATGAACTTGGCGCGAAACTTCGGCGGCGCGTCTCAGAGCAAGGCGAAAATCTCCGGCGAAAAGGGCGTGTGTTTGCAGACGATTTTTATTGTCTCGAGAAACGACCGAAGTAAAGGAGATGACCTTAGCAGAAATAAAATCGGCAGCGGCTTCGATCAAATGGCGGGTTGGCGTTTCGATTCTGCCGATAATCTTTTCGATAGTTGCAAGGGCGGCAAGCCAATGGGTTTTATGAGTTAATTCCGCACCCGAAACTCCGGGGAAAAAGTATTTTGCGCCACCCGCAAATCCGGCAACTTCGTGTGGAACGCTCGCGCCGAATATCAAAACAAAATCGTAGTTTCCGGGCGCGAGCAAGCGATTGACAGTCAAGGGAATCGGTTCATTGAAAAGTCCATCTGTTACCTCGAAGACCTTTTCTGCACTCAATTCGCCGAGCGAAATCAGTTCTTCGGAATGATTCCACTGATGGTCGAAAATGTGTCCGAGATTGGGAATTTCCGCGAAACTCTTTGCGCCGATTTTAGCGAGCTTTTCGGCATCAGTCATGGGGAAATGCGTGCCTTGGGCGATAATCGCGTCAAGTTTTGAAATATTTCGTTCGGCTAAAATTTGTGCGGCGAAAGGAAACAACAAATCTGTGTTATCATCGCGTGTTTTATCGGATAAAATTACCAACACGCGCGAATTTGCAGAAACTCTTGCAAGAGTATCAGAAAGAATGGAAAAGACCTCGTCCGGCATTAAATCTGCTTCGGGTGAGCCTTTTCCGATGACGAATTGTTCAAAATGATTCATTGTCTTTCATTAAATTGGAGCAAAGTATCATTGTCAATCAGAAGTAGAACCATTATCAAATGGTTTAGATATTATTGTTAGAAAATCGAGAAATTAATTTTATGTATAACAAAACTTATTACGCAACGCACCCGGAATCAATTTATGGCGCAACCAATGAAGAATTGCGCGAACTTTATCTCGTCAGCAATTTATTTGCGAATGATGAAATTCGGCTGAACTACACTCATTTTGAACGTATTGTGGTCGGCGGAGCAATGCCAACCAAACAAAAACTTTCATTACCTGTGCAGACCGAACCTGCTTCGGCAAAAGACAAACCTTTTTTAGAGCGGCGTGAACTCGGTGCAGTAAATATCGGCGCGGGAAAAGGAACAATTACCGTTGACGGCGAAAAATACGATCTCGGCGTGAAAGATTGTCTTTATATTCCGATGAATAGCACGGAAGTTTCGTTTGAATCGGCGGATGCCAATAATCCGGCGAAATTCTACTTAGTTTCAACTCCGGCTCACGCTCGATATGAAACTAAATTAATTACTGCCGAACAAGCCAATAAACTGCATCTTGGTGCAGTTGAAACTTCAAACGTCAGAACAGTTTATCAATTCATCATTCCGGGCATTTGCCAATCGTCACAACTGGTTTTAGGACTAACATCTCTCGAAACAGGAAGCGTTTGGAACACTTGTCCACCGCACATTCACGAAAGGCGTTCGGAAGTTTATCTGTATTTTGATTTGGATGATAAAGCGCGAATTATGCACTTTATGGGTCAACCCGAAGATACTCGCACGATTGTGATGGCAAACGAAGAGGTCGTGTTGTCGCCGCCGTGGTCAATCCACATGGGCGTAGGAACCTCGAATTACAGCTTCGTTTGGGCGATGGGTGGCGAAAATGTTGATTATACGGATATGAATGTGCTGGATATTTGCCAATTACAATAAATTTATGAGAAAACTCAATCTGTTAGCAGTCTTAATTCTTCTTTCGTGTTTGATAAATCTCAATGCACAAAGCATCGAGATTTTTCAAAAAAACAATATCAAAGCGAGAATGCTCAAAGTTGCCGATTGGCAGTTGAAAAATCCGAAACACGATTTATTTGATTGGACTAACGGTGCATTTTACGCCGGAGTTTTTGCCGCTTACGAAACGACTAAATCGCCTGAAATAATGAAGGCTTTGATGGAGATGGGCGAGAAGAATAATTGGCAAATCGGCAAACGCTTTGACCACGCCGACGACATTGTCATTTCGCAAACCTATATTGATCTTTATCGAATCAAAAAAGACCGAAAAATGATTCAGCCAACGATTGACGCGATTCGTAAAATTCAGACCGAAAAGAGCAATGAGGTCGAAAAACACGGAATCATTTGGTGGTGGTGCGATGCACTTTTTATGGCACCACCAACCCTTGCCAAACTTGGCAAAACGCTCAATGACAAAACTTATTATGATTTGAATGATAAGTTTTTTATGGAAACATACAACCTACTTTACAATAAGGAAGAACAACTTTTCGCCCGCGATGTGCGATATTTGTGGAATGATAAAACCGAAATAATCAAAGAAGCAAACGGCAAAAAAGTTTTTTGGAGTCGCGGAAACGGTTGGGTTGCAGGTGGACTTGTCAGACTTTTAAAAGAATTGCCGAAAAATCATCCGAAGCGTAGTTTTTACGAAAATATTTACAAAGAAATGATGAATCGTGTCGTTTCGCTTCAACAATCCAACGGGCTTTGGCGTTCGAGTTTGCTTGATCCCGAATCATATCCGGGTGGCGAAGCGAGCGGTTCGGGATTTTATTGCTATGCGCTGGCTTGGGGAATTAACCACAAGATTCTCAATAAAAACAAATATCTTCCGGCGGTCAAAAAAGCGTGGACAGGTTTGAATACACTGGTCAAAGAAGACGGAAAAGTCGGATGGACACAGCCGATTGGCGCAGACCCGCGCAAAAATTTCGATGCCGAAAGTTGGGAAGTCTATGGAGCAGGAGCTTTTTTATTGGCTGGCTCGGAAGTGATTAAGTTGAAAAGCTAGAAACTATACCAATCAGCAATTAGATTGCGAAAAGCCAGAACCGCGAGCGGTAGCGACCGGGTCTCAAGGTTAGAATTTACCACGTCACTACCGTTCTGACTTTACGCTCTCCTTAGTGTCTTTCGCAGGCTAAAACCAAACCGCTCAGTTAATGACTACGACTAAATATTATTATGCAAAATTTCTACTTTTAGATTAATCTCGGCTGTTGACGGTATTCATAAAACTTAAACTAATCTTGAGCTTTAACAAAAGATTAGTGTTCAAAAATATCTGAATTGGTCAGACCAATGACTTGACAATATCATTATTAAATCACAAAATGATGGTGACTTAATAATTCAAAAACTCAAAGAACCTCTTAGTATTTTGAGAGTATTTGTAAATAATTCACGATAGGATGACAGTCAAATTGGATAGACCTTTAATAAAATTTACGATAATAGGGTTATTTTCTGTCTTATTTTTACCGACAGTTTTTCTGAGCAATGTTTTGGCGAATAAATATGATTTGATTGTAGATTCTACTGGAAAAGGCGATGTCAAAACTGTTCAAGAAGCAATTGCCAAAGTTCCCGAAAACAACAAAAAGCGTTTTACTATTTTCATCAAACCGGGCGTGTATGATGAACAAATCCGCATTCCTGCCAACAAACCTTTCATTTCACTTATTGGTGAAGACGCAAAAACAACTAAACTACAATTCAAAATTTCCAACAAAATGGCTGGTTCGACTTCTGCGGCATACTCTTTTTATGTTGGTGGACACGATTTTTATGCGGAAAATCTAACCTTTGAAAATACCTTCGGGCAAGGTTCGCAAGCCGTTGCCGTTGTTGCCGAAGCGGATCGAATCGTTTTTAATAAATGCCGTTTCATTGGTTGGCAAGACACGCTTTATGCCAAAGGCGGACGACAATTTTATAAAAATTGCTTATATCGAAGGACACGTTGATTTTATTTTCGGACAAGCCGCCGCAGTTTTTGAAAATTGTGTAATTCATTCCAAAGGCGATGGTTACATCGCCGCGCCGATGCGTTTTTCCGATAAAGAAACTTCGGGTTACGTTTTTTATAAATCGAAATTGACGGGCGAAAATATCACAAAAGGCGTTTTCCTCGGTCGTCCATGGCGCGATTATGGGCGGACGGTTTTTCTCGAAACCGAAATGGGCGAACATATCAAGCCCGAAGGTTGGCATCATTGGGAAGTTCAACGTGAGAAAACTGCGTATTTTGCCGAATATAATTCGAGCGGAAAAGGTGCAACGATTGATAAACGAGTCGCTTGGTCAAAGCAACTTTCCAAATCGGATGCCCAACAATTTTTGCCTGAAAACTTTTTGAAAGGCAATGACGGCTGGAATCCACATAAACAAGATGATTCGTGGGCAGAAAAGGCAAAACCTGATTGGATGTTGGTGACTTGGAACAATGCAATGCGACAGCAACCGCTTTGGTATCAAACCGATGAAGCTGCCCGGATAGCCGATCAAGTCGTTTTGTATCAAAAAGATAACGGCGGTTGGGAAAAGAATATGGACTTGTCATTAATTCTAACGCAAGCCGAAAAAGACAAAATTATTGCCACCAAATCGGACATTTCTGAGACCACGATTGACAACCGCACGACCTTCACCCAACTTGCATATTTAGCCAAACTTATCAGCGGAAGTTTGAAAAAATCTTCGCCACCAACTAATCATCCAAAGCATCTCGCGGCATTTTTCAAAGGTTTCGATTATCTGCTTTCTTCGCAATATGAAAACGGCGGATTTCCGCAATTTTTTCCATTAAAGACCGGCTATTACACGCACATCACCTACAACGACGACGCGATGATTGGTGTGTTGGAATTTTTGCGCGACATTGCACAGAAAAAAGAAGATTACGTTTTCGTTGACGAAGAACGGCGCACAAAAGCCGAAGAATCAATAAAAAAAGGTTTGGAAGTGATTCTAAAAACACAGGTTACGATAAATGGGGTGAAAACGGTTTGGTGCGCCCAACACGATGAAATTACGCTCGAACCTGCTCCTGCGCGAAATTTTGAGCCAATTAGTTTGAGCGGTTCGGAAAGCGTGGGAATCGTCAAATATTTGATGGAAATCAAAAATCCTTCGCCTGAAATTATTGATGCAATTGAATCGGCAATTAAATGGTTCGATAAAAACAGAATTACAGGCATAAAGGTTGACACAATTCCCGTCAAAGATGCGCCGAGAGGCTTTGACCGCGTGGTTATTCAAGACCAAAATGCTCCGCCATTGTGGGCGAGATTTTACGAAATTCCAACCAATCGCCCGATATTTATTGGACGCGACAAGATTTTGCGGGCAAATCTGGCAGACATCGAAATTGAACGTCGGACGGGTTATCAATATTATACAAATTCGCCGCAAAGACTTTTGGAAGTTGATTATCCAAAATGGAAAGCAAAGATTTCCAAGTAAAAAGTAAAAAGTAAAAAGTAAAAAAAAATGGCAATCGTCGAGAATTTATTCAATCTTTAGTTGCCAGCGGTGTTGCGGTTTCGCTATTTCCGAATTTGGTCTTTGGGCAGAAAGCAAACGATGCATGGAAAACCGATATCCGCAAAATTCTAGCCCGAATCAAACCGCCGAAATTTAAGAAAAAAGATTATTTGGTTACAAAGTTTGGTGCAGTCGGCGATGGCAAAACCCTTTGCACCGAGGCTTTCAAGAAAGCCATTGAAGACTGTAACAAAAAAGGTGGCGGGCGTGTCGTTGTTCCAAAAGGTGAATGGTTGACGGGCGCAATTCATTTGAAATCAAACGTCAATTTGCACGTTTCAAAAGGCGCGACCATTAAATTTTCCACTAATCCGAAAGACTATTTGCCGATAGTTTTTACCCGTTGGGAAGGGATGGAATTGATGCACATTTCGCCATTGATTTACGCCTTTGAGCAAACAAACATTGCGGTTACAGGCGAAGGGACTTTAGACGGACAGGGTAAATCCTTTTTTTGGAAATGGCACGGAAACCCCAAATACGGTGGTGATCCAAAGGTTATTTCGCAAAAGCCAGACCGCGACAAACTTTACGATATGATGACTCGCGGTGTTCCTGTTTCGGAGAGAGTTTTTGGCGAAAACAGCTATCTTCGCCCACAATTTATCCAACCTTACAAATGCAAAAATGTGCTGATTGAAGGTGTCAAAATTATTGATTCGCCGATGTGGGAAGTTCATCCAGTTTTGTGCGAGAATGTCACGATTCGCAAACTTCATATTGCCACCCACGGTCCGAATAATGACGGTTGCGACCCCGAATCCTGCAAAGATGTCTTAATCGAGGATTGTTTTTTTGACACGGGTGACGATTGCATCGCCATCAAATCGGGCAGAAATAATGATGGTCGGAGAATCAATGTTTCAACTGAAAATGTCATCATTCGCAATTGCATAATGAAAGATGGACACGGCGGAATTACGGTCGGAAGCGAAATTTCGGGCGGGGTTCGCAATCTTTTTGCCGAAAACTGCAAGATGGACAGTCCTGATTTATGGACGGCAATTCGAGTGAAAAATAACGCGTCTCGCGGCGGAAAACTTGAAAATTTTTATTATCGAAATATCACGATTGGGACAGTTTCAAGAGCGGCAATCGAAATTGATTTTAATTACGAAGAAGGTGCCAAGGGCGAACATACACCAATGGTAAAGAATTTTGTAGTTGAGAATCTAACGGCTCGTGATTGCAATAAAGCCGTTGATTTACAAGGACTTGATAACGCTCCGCTCTTCGATATTGTCTTGAAAAACTGTGATTTTGCAAAAGTTACCAATAAAAACATCGTTAAGAATGTAAAAGGTTTGAAACTCGAAAATGTTAAATTAAACGGTAAAAAAGTTGAGGAATTATGATGAAGATTTTTCTGCTGATGCTATTTATAACAACCGCTTCGTTTGCTCAAAAACTGCCTCTCACAGTTTTTTTGACTGGCGATTCGACTGCTGCGAAAAAATTACCTGAAAAACGCCCTGAAACTGGTTGGGGTGAAATGTTTCAGCAGTTTTTTGACGAGAACAAAGTTGTTATCGAAAATCACGCTATGAATGGCAGAAGCACGCGAACATTTATTTCCGAAGGTCGTTGGCAAATGGTGATTGATAAACTCAAAAAGGGGGATTATGTTTTTATCCAATTTGGACATAACGACCAATCAAAAGACAAAGTTGACCGCTACACTCCGCCAGATGATTTCAAAAACAATTTGCGAAAGTTTGTTGCAGAAGTCAGAGCGAAAAATGCTATTCCGGTTTTGCTGACCCCTGTCATGCGTCGCCGTTTTGATAAAGACGGAAAATTTTATGATGTCCACGGCGAATATCCCGATTTAACCAGAAGCGTTGCAAAAGAATTGAAAGTCCAACTACTTGATTTGCATAAAAAAACTGAAAAATTCTTTTAGTCAATTATGGCGCGGAAGAATCGAAAAAATTATTTTTGCAACTCAAAGCAGGAGAAAACCCAAATTATCCGAATGGCGTCGATGATAACACGCATTTTAATCCACGCGGCGCGGAAGAAACTGCCAAACTTGTGGTCGAAGAAATTCGAGAAAAAAAATTGAAACTAAGAAAATATTTAAAGAAATGAAAAGTATCCAACTTATTATTTTACTTGCGTTTATAGCTATTTCAACCTTTGCCCAAAGTCTTCCCTTAGCGGAAAAATTGGCAGATACCGCCATGAACCGAATTTGGGTTGATGAACGAAATCAGCCCGGTATTCCGCCAAAATGGACTTATGATCAGGGGCTTGTTTTGAAAGGAATTGAACGAGTTTGGCAAGCCACCGGCGATCCCAAATACTTCAATTATATTCAAAAAGGGATGGATTATTGGCTCGAAAAAGATGGCTCGATTCGCACTTATTCGGTCGAAGAATACAATATTGATCACGTTACGCCGGGACGGGCGATGTTCACGCTTTATCGCGTTACAGGCGATGCGAAATATCTCAAAGCGGTTGAATTACTTCGTTCGCAACTCAAAACCCATCCGCGAACAAATGAAGGCGGGTTTTGGCATAAAAAGATTTACCCACATCAGATGTGGTTGGACGGTTTATATATGGGCGAGCCGTTTTATGCTGAGTATTCGCAAGTATTTAAAGAGGATAATTGGAACGACATTGCAAATCAATTTGTTTGGATGGAAAAACACGCCCGCGATACAAAAACGGGTTTGTTATACCACGGTTGGGATGAATCGAAAGAGCAAAAATGGGCAAATAAAGAAACAGGTTTGAGTCCGCATTTTTGGGGACGAGCAATGGGTTGGTATGCGATGGCGTTGGTTGATACGCTCGATTATTTCCCGAAAAATCATCCACGCAGAGCCGAATTAGTCGCTATTTTACAGCGCGAAGCCGAAGCCATCGCCAAATTTCAAGACAAAACATCGGGTGTTTGGTGGCAGATTCTAAATTTGCCGAATGCACCGAAAAATTATCTTGAGTCTTCGTGTTCGGTGATGTTTGTCTATGCGTTGGCAAAAGGTGTGCGAAAAGGTTATTTGCCGGAAAAATACTTGACTGTTGCCAAAAAAGGTTGGGATGGCGTAAAAACCAAATTTATGAACAAAAAACCTGACGGCACGCCGATTTGGAAGGTGCGGTTAGCGTGGCGGGTTTGGGCGGAAACCCTTATCGTGATGGAAGTTTCGAGTATTATATGAGCGAAAAAGTTCGCACTAATGATTGGAAAAGTTTGGGTGCGGCGATCAAATGGCGGTCGAAATGGAACAACAGGAAAACGGTCAAATTGGAAAAAACAAAACCGTTGTTTTGGATGATTTTTTCAATCACGAAGTAAAGCCGGACGGCACAGTTTGGCATTACAAATGGAACGAAAAAAATCATCCGGGTTATTTTACCTGGGGCAAACAATTTGAATCTTTTGGGGCAAAACTCGACACTCTTTCAGTTACACCAACTTCCGCAAACTTATCAAACGCCAGCATTTACATAATCGTTGACCCCGATACAGAAAAAGAAACTGAAAAGCC
Organism: Pyrinomonadaceae bacterium; assembly: GCA_963779235.1. GTDB lineage: Bacteria > Acidobacteriota > Blastocatellia > Pyrinomonadales > Pyrinomonadaceae > JAIBCC01. The sequence goes on along the minus strand of CAVZXI010000031.1, from coordinate 37,507 downwards.
GAATTACATTTCGGCAACCGACATTAAGAACATTTCGGATTGGGTGAAAAAAGGTGGCGTTTTCATTATGTTGGGAAATGATTTTGGCAATTGTGAGTTTGATAATTGGAATAAATTGGCAAATGCTTTCGGCTTGGAATTTAACAAAGACAGCAAAAATAAAGTCGTCAATGATCAATATGAACAAGGGCGTGTCACCGTTCCTGTCGGAAATTAGATCTTCAAAAATGCTCGTGATTTGTATTTGAAAGAAATTTCAACGCTCAAAGTTTCGGGTCAAGGTAAAACGATTTTAGTTTGAATAATGAAAAAATCGTGGCGGTTGTAAAACACGGCAAAGGAACTGTTTTCGCACTCGGCGATCCGTGGCTTTATAACGAATATGTTGACGGTCGGAAGATGAAAGGTTTGTTTCAAAATCATCAAGCGGCGAGAGAATTGTCGGCTTGGCTTTTAGAAAAGGCAAAAGTAAAAAGGTAAAAGTAAAAATTATGAAGAAGATTTCAATAAGTATGTTTATTTGTTTGGTTTGCAGTTTTTCTGCGTTTTCACAAGACCGCAAACCGTCTGAACCAATCAGTCCTTACGTTTTCAAAACAAAACAAGACGTTTCGGCTGTCGAAAAGGCGTTGCACTCGATTGATAAGGACATCAAAGTAAAAGATTTAGTGACGAAAACTGAAGATTTGATTGGCGGCGAAGGTCTGCAAGTTCGTGTTGCAATTCAATATGATGCAAAAAAAAATGTCGCCCAAGCTGAAGTTCACGATGCTTCGGACGATGTTTTTTATGTGCTTGAAGGCTCGGCTCAACTAACTCTTGGCGGAAAACTTGAAAATCCGAAAGAACAAAGCTCGGGCGAATGGCGAAGTGACAAAATAATTGGCGGAACTACATATACCATCAAAAAAGGTGATTTGATCGTTGTTCCGCGTGGAACTCCGCATCAGCGAATCAACTCGAAGGGGAAAACTTTTTCCCTTATTTTGATTAAAATTTTTGCCCAACCATTGCCAGCAAAAAAATAGCGACAAAGTTAGTTATTTGTTAAGATTAGGCATTATGAGCAAATTTAAAACAATCGAATCAAATGGAACCGGAAATTCTTCCGAGGAAGTTGTCACACAAATTCGTGAAATGATTCAACGAAGCGAATTAAAATTTGGGGAAAGTCTGCCGCCCGAACGCGATCTTGCCGAAACTTTTAGGCGTTTCGCGTCCAACCTTGCGGGCAGGCATCCGTTCACTTGTTGCTCTTGGTGTTTTGCAATCCAAACAAGGCGCCGGAACTTTTGTAGCCGAAGCGGAAGATTCCCCAAGTCTTGATACGTTCGCCCTTGCAGATGCTGGCGGCTTTGCACGGTTTTAAGTCAGATGAAATGTTTGAAGCCCGACTTGGTTTGGAGATGACCATTGCAGGTTTGGCAGCAGAACGAGCCACTCACGAACAAATTGCTTAGATGGCAGATGAGGTGGCAGAAATGTTTGCCTCGCTTGATAAACCGGAGCAATATCTTGTCCACGATATGCAGTTTCACCAAATTGTGGCAGCCGCATCAGACAACCGAATTTTGACCGCTTTGATGAATATGGTGGCGACTGTTTTATTTGAAACTCGTAACAAAACCGTTAAATTTGCCATCGATTTAAAGGATTCTGCCGAACAACATCGCAAAATTTATCGTTCGATTCGAGAACATAACATCGAAAAAGCCCGCGAAACAATGCATTTTCACTTGCTTTCAACTCAAAAAGCTCAATCCAGAGAAACTGAGCGGAAACGATTTACAGAACACGATTTCGTCAAAGATTAAATAATGAAAATTGCTTTCAAATTAGCTGTATCAGCTTTCTTTCTAACAACTTGTCTTTTTGCCCAAATGTTTCAAAAGTTTGGATTGCCGATAACTCGCGACGGAACTTACAAAAACCCGATTATTCACGCCGATTATTCTGATCCTGATGCGATTCGAGTCGGCTCGGATTTTTATATGACGGCTTCGAGTTTTAATGCCATTCCGGGACTTCCAATTCTTCATTCAAAAGATTTTGTCAATTGGAGTTTATAAATTACGTCTTTCAAAAAACAACCGCCTTTTGATTTTTTCGATAAACCGACACACGGCGGGGGAGTTTGGGCTCCCTCGATTCGTTTTCACAATGGCGAATTTTACATCTTTTATGGCGATCCCGATTTTGGAGTTTATATGATCGAAAACGAAAAATCCTGCGGGCGATTGGTCAGAACCTCTTTTGGTTAAAGCGGCGAAAGGTTTGATTGATACGTGTCCTCTTTGGGATGATGACGGAAAAGCCTATCTGGTTTCAGCCTTTGCGGGGAGTCGTGCCGGAATCAAAACGGTTTTGATTGTAAACCGAATGTCAGTGCGGACGGAACGAAATTGCTTGATGATGGCGTGTTGGTTTTTGACGGACACGACAATCATCCGACCGTCGAAGGTCCGAAATTCCATAAACGCAATGGTTTTTATTATATTTTTGCTCCGGCAGGCGGGGTTGCAACCGGCTGGCAACTCGTCCTTCGTTCAAAAAATATCTACGGACCTTACGAAGAAAAAATTGTCCTCGCACAAGGCAAAACCGCAATCAATGGACCGCATCAAGGCGCGTGGGTGGACACACCTACAGGTGAAGATTGGTTTCTGCATTTTCAAGATAAAGTCGCTTTTGGAAGAATTGTCCATCTGCAACCGATGACTTGGAAAAATGATTTTCCGGTGATGGCGGACAACAATGGCACGGGCGAGCCTGTTTTGAGTTACCGAAAACCAAACATTTTGCCGAAATCTTCAATTGACAACCCCGCCCGATTCGGATGAATTCAATTCCCCAACACTTGGTTTGCAATGGCAATGGCACGCTAATTTTCAAAAAGCTGAATGGGCGTTTCCCTTCCCAAGCAAGGAATTCTGCAGATGATTCAGCGTTCAAACTCCTGAAAACCACAAAAACCTCTGGGATTTGCCAAATTTGTTGCTCCAAAAATTTCCCGCGGAAGAATTTACCGCCACGGCGAAATTAGCCTCAATCCACGTTTTGAAGGCGAAAAATTCGGTTTGCTGGTTATGGGGATAGATTATTCTTATCTTGGCGTAACCAATAAAAACGGCAAACTTTACATTGCCCAAGCCACCGCCAGAGAGGCCGACAAAGGTAATGCCGAAACCGAAAACGTCCCTTTCGCGCTTCACGAAAAAACCTTCTATCTGCGTGTAAATGTGGCAAAAGAAGCAATTTGCAAGTTTAGTTTCAGCACCGATGGACAAGAATTTTCAGAATGTTGGCGTTCCTTTCAAAGCCCGCGAAGGAAAATGGATTGGCGCGAAAGTCGGTTTGTTTTTATACCCGAAGCAGTAAATTTAATGATGCCGGAACGGCTGATATTGATTGGTTTCGGGTTGAAAAATAATAAACACAAATTACCAAAAACTATTATCAAAGGTAAAACCATTACAATGAATTATACTTAAACATTTCGCCTTTCTATTTCCCTTAAAGAACGAAAAACCATTTAAATTAACCAGTAAAATTAAAAATAAAATAAATTAGCAAATGAACTTGCAATAAATATTTATTTGTGCCAAAATTAGCGATTATATTCTATTGGTCAGACCAATTTACTGAAAAATTGAATCGTCAAAATAGTTTTGTCAAAATTTAGGAGGCTGAAAATGGTGTTTTCAAATATAAGTCGAAGTTTCTATTTATTAATGGTAATTGTGGCAATTACAGGGTTTGCATTTGCCCAAGATTATCGAGGTAAAGTTCAGGGAAGCGTGACAGATGATGGTGGTGCGATAATTCCCGGAGCAAAGGTTATTCTACGCAATGACTTAACCAAAGTTGAGGTGACTTCAATCACCAGTGATGAAGGGCGTTATAAGTTTGACTTTGTGGAACCTGGTAATTATTCCGTTATTGTCGAAAAAGATGGGTTTAAGAAAACAATTCAAGAAAACCTGATTGTCAGAATTCAAGGCGACCTGACGGCAGATATTAAAATGTCAGTCGGAGAGGTTAGTGCAGTTGTAACCGTGGATAGTTCGCCGGTTGCGGTGCAGTTTAATTCTAGCGGGACGGCGATTACGATTGAAAACGTAACCATTGATCAGCTTCCGGTGAGAGGGCGTAACCCATACAATATTACAACTTTAGACCCTTCGATTAACGCCGGAGAAGCCGCCGAAAATCGTCCGTATCACCACGCTTTTGCCAATGAAGTTGACGCTGGTGGCGGAACGGTTCGCGCCAATGAAGTTCAACTAAACGGAACTGCGGTGACTTCCAGTTATAAAGCAGCTTATACGCCTTCGGTTGATGCGGTTTCGGAAGTTACTTTTCAACGAAGCGCGGTTGATTCGGAACAAGGTTTTAGTTCGGGCGGAACAATCAGTTTGAATATGAAATCGGGAACTGAAAAGTTTCACGGAGCAGGCTATTATTACCGACGTGATCCTAGATTTAACGCAAATGGCGATCCAACCATTCCCCGTGTAGCTGGGGCAGACGAAACCAATTTGCGCGGAACAAACTTAAAAATGTTTGGCGGAAACATCGGCGGACCAATTATTAAAAAGAAATTGTTTTTCTTTTCATCTTTTGAAAAATGGAAAGATGCTCGTCCAATTAGTGTATTAATTACCGTTCCAACTGCACTTGAAAGAGCGGGAAATTTTAGCCAATCATTGCAGGCTTGTAACAGGTGGAGTCCTTTGTGCTAGAACAATTTACAATCCATACACTTCAACTGGGACGGCTGGGACAAGAACAGCATTTGCAGGAAATATAATAAATATCCCCTTTGATCCGGTGGCGGTTAAACTTCTTGCCGAAATTCCATTACCAAATTTGCCCGGAAGCGATTTGAACTGGCAAGGTGTTAAAACTGAAGAAGTTGACTACTGGAATCTTTCGACCAGGGTTGATATGAACTGGAGCGAAAAAATAAAGACTTTTGTCAGCTACGGACAGTTTCGGGCAAATTTGCTTGAAACGAATCCGACCGATGGAATCTTGTTTCCACGCACCGGAAGTAATCGTTACGGGCTCAGTATCGCGGCTGATACCGTTTATACCTTAAACGCCAAAACGGTTTTGAATGTTCGGCTCGGCTATCACAAATTAACTGATGAAGCTGCAGTTCCAGATGCGCTTTTAGGAACAGACGGGCTGACCAATTTGTGGGGAGCTAATACTTTTTACTCATCACTTTTTACTACGGATCAAATTTATTATCCGGCAATTACAGTCGGGGCAAATGCAAATCGGCTTGGCAGAACAGGTCGGGAATTTTGGCAGCATCCGCAAGGATATAATGGCGCAGTCCGAGTTAATACTTATATTGACGACCATTCATTGAAGTTTGGCGGTGAGTATCGGGTTGACAAAGGTAAAGGCGCACGATTTGAGCCACTTAATTTTGGCTTTAGACAACAATTAACTGCCGGTAACGCTAACCCAAGTTCTGCACAATTACTTGACCAAGGAAACGCTTGGGCATCTTTTCTGTTAGGCACTCTCGAAGCTACAAACAACTTTGTAAGCCGTGTTCCGGTTCAAGAAGTAGTAGGAAAAGGGTATGCTGCTTACGTTATGGACGATTGGAAATTTAACAACAATCTGACTTTGAATCTTGGATTGCGTTGGGAATTTGAACCGGGTCCGGTTGACGCTCAAAATCGTGTTTCTTTGGGACCCGATTTTACTCAATCAATTCCTGAAATTGCGGCTGCTCCGCCGGTGATTACATCCGCATGTAGTACCTGTGGTACTTTAACTAACCCAAATGCATTGGTGGCAAGTTTGTTGGCTTCAAAAGGTTATACGCCTTCTTATACCGGAGCTTGGCAGTTTGCTACAAAAGATAATCGCAATATTTGGGATCGTTCTCCTTGGGATTTTTTACCGAGGATAGGTTTTGCCTTGAAACTTGACGATAAATCTGCACTTCGAGTTGGATTTGCGAGATACATTCAACCTTCTGCCAGAATTCGGGATCCATTAGGAGATTTTGTCACCCAATATACAGGATATTCAGTTACAACGACCGCGTTGAATCCTGCCAATGGTCTTCCACAAGCAACTTTGTCTAATCCCTTTCCAACATCAGGAACAGGATTAAATCCTGTTCTGTTGCCCACCCAACAAACTTTGGGGATATATACTGCAGTCGGTAATACGGTTGCAGCTTCTAATGGATCGAACCAATTGGATGAATATAATCAAAAACCACCGCTCAATGATAAATTCACAGTTTCTTATCAACGGGCTATTTGGCAAAAGATGATTTTGACCGCCGATTATTTCTTTAACTACGGACATCGGTTGCCTTATTTAGTTGACATCAATGCGGTTGATCCGCAGTATTTCTACGAAGTTTCGCGCACCACGCTCAATCAGAATATTCCGAATCCTTTTAGGAATCTTTATCCGGCAAATATTATGCCGGGTCCCTTACGAACTGCCTCGACCGTTGCGCTCAATCAAATGTTGAGACCATTTCCGCATTATCAGTCTATTTGGCAAGCCAATAATGACGGACGTAAATCAAGAGTTCAATCTTTGAAACTTCAGATACAAAGACCACATTACAAAGGACTCAGTTTTATGTTTTCGTATGCGATTAATCACGAAGAAACAACTGAATTTTATGATGATTTGGCAACTTATAATCGTCAATTTAGCTGGAGAGACACCAATGCTCCGAGGCATCGTTTTACCAATGTCTTCACCTGGGATATTCCGATTGGAAAAGGGCAATGGTTGTTGAGTGATGCTCCGACAGTAGTTGATTACATTTTAGGAGGCTGGAAACTGACCAATACCAGCCGCTATTATTCAGGTAGAAAACTTTCTTTTTCACAAAGCCTGATTGTAAACGGAAGTCCTGTTTTAGATAAACCGCAAATTGGAACTTGTTCAACTTGTTTGTGGTTCAATAAAGCAGTCTTTAGTTCCGTTCCAACCGCGACGACAAATGTTTTGAGAAGCAGTCCTTGGGATTTCCAAGGGTTGTATGGTCCCAGCACTTTTCAAACGGATGCTACTCTCAGCAAAGCATTTAAAATTAGAGAAGGGATGAAAATCGAAGCTCGTCTGGAAGTTTATAATCTGACCAATACCATCAATTGGGACAATCCTATTACGGACTTTACTAACGTAAATTTTGGAAAGGTTATTGCCAAACGCGCCCAATATGTCGGACGCGAGGTTCAATATGGGATAAGATTTGTCTTCTAAATTTGAGAAAATTTAGAGGTGTAAATAGGAAGATGTCGGGGGTCATCTTCCTATTTTTTTCATCAGAAATATGTGGAAATTTTTTATCATACTTGGTCTGACTTTGAGCCTTTTCGCCCAAGATAAAACTGGCGAAATTATCCGCGATGAATTTGATAAACCAAAAATTGAAACATCGTGGAATTTTGTCAGGAGTCTTGACCAATCTCGTTGGACATTGACTGAAAGACCAAATTTTCTACGTCTCAAAGGTTCGACTGTGACGCTTGATGATACCGAAGTTGCGCCTGTTTTTGTCGGGCGAAAAATTGGGCAAACAGATTTTGAAGCAATTACCCAAATTGATTTTCAGCCGAAAAATATAAACGAAACTGCCGGAATAGTTCTGCGCCAAAATGAACGGCATCATTACGAATTTGGTATCAGAAAAACCGCTACGGGGCGCGAATTATTTTTGCGCTACGCCATCGGAAGCATTCGCCCAACTCTGCAAACTCAAGCAATTCCTGACGGTTTAGTTAAACTAAAAGTGCGCGGTTTCCCCAAATATTACCGTTTTTCTTTTGCCATTGGCGAAGAAGAATTTACTGAAATTGGTGGAGTTGAAACAAAATATTTAGAAGGTGCAGACGGTTTGCACAGCGTTCTAATCGGACTTTTTGCGAGTGGAAACGGCATCGAAAGTGCTACAAATGCTGACTTTGATTGGTTCGATTACAACGCTAGTCCAAAAGACCCTTACGCTGATTTAGTGACAACTGATCCAAGTTTGCCAAAAGGCTACACCATTTTTTCGGTTGGGGCAGCAGAAAAAGGAATTATCCAAAAATATCCGTTTATTACCCCACCAAGTGCAAAAGTTCCCGCAGAGATTGAATTCCAAAAAGGTTTGGTTTATGCCAAATATGGGACGCGAGAAATGCAGGTTGACCTTTTCAAACCAAAACGAAAAGGAAAGTTTCCAGCCGTCATTATTGTTCACGGTGGGGCGTGGATTACGGGACATTTCACGATGGAAAATCCATTGGCAATTGCTTTGGCAAAACGCGGGTATGTTGCAATTACGGTAGAGCATCGCCTTTCTAACGAGAAAAAATATCCTGCACAAATTCACGATTTAAAGGCTTCAGTTCGATGGTTACGAGCTAATGCTAAACGATTTGGAATTGACGAAAATCGAATCGGCGCAATAGGAGGCTCATCGGGGGGACATCTGGTTGCTCTGCTTGGAGCAACTAACGATTTGCCAAATTTTGAAGGCGAGGGAGGAAATGCGAACTTTTCCAGTCGGGTGCAATCGGTGGTTGATATTGACGGAACTGCTACTTTTATTGACCCGGGCAACATCGAAAAGGAAATCAAAGGACCGTGGAATACGAATACAACTTTGACCGGATTTTCTTACGCGCAAAATCCCGAAATTTGGAAAGAAGCCTCGCCAATCACGCACGTCAATCCGAAAAGTGCACCGACATTGTTTTTGAATAGCAGTTCGTTTCGTCCATTCCAACAGCGGGAAGAAATGTCTGCCAAATTAAAAGCATTAGGGATTAAATCTGAAATAATTGTCGTGCCTGATACACCACACCCATTTTGGCTTTTCAGCCCGTGGTTTGAGATAACTGTTGAAAATATTGACAAATTTCTTAAGAAAACCTTACAAAAAGATTAAAAGAGATTTTACTAGCTAATAACGATTGACAAACTTTAATTTGTTATTTACATTGAACTTTAAATTGAAAACGAGGTTGGTTTAATGAGAATAAGATTCATAACTAAAATAGTTGTTTTGTTTTTGTCCATATTCAGTCTGTCGCTTCCGGCTTCAGCCAAAACCATCTTTAATTATCATGATGATGTTTTTCCCAAACCCGAAAAAACAATCAAAACCGATGATTCAGGCGGAATCAAAGAAGTAGTTCCAATTGAATTTCAAAATCGTTACAAAATTTGGAAAGCAGAACTTCTTGCCACCGAATTTGGCAAAAATCTGTGGGCGAAATATGAAAATAAAAAGGATTTTGTTCTCATCATCCAAGTTGGCAAAAAGAATTATAAAGGTGCCGGAACGACTGATTATCTCTGGGACGATAAAGGTTTGCTGATTGGCGCAACAATTTTTTTAGGGGGAAAATTAGATAAAGGTTTTCCTGATCCAATCTATTATCCGGTGATGAATTCAATCTCCGAATTTTCTGATCGGAGAGAAATAGATGGGAAAGTGCTGGCTGCGACAAAATTTGCCCACGAATTCGGACATGTAAATTTAACTGTTGAATCAAATCAAGAAAAGTTTAAGTTAGAAAATAAATTGATGCCGGTTTATAACTCTATTTTCTTGAAAAATGGGTTTAATATCAATGACAAACGATTACTTGATTTAGCCAATCAAATGGGCGGGACTCCAACCAAAATTTGGGAAAACAGAGAGTATTGGGGCGAAGCAAGCGCAATGAATTTTCTTTTGGAAAAAACCAGCAGTCAAAATTATTATTGTTTGCTAATCAAAAAGATAAATGAAAATGTTGCCAGATATGCCAATGGTTACGAAGATCGGTTTTATAAAATAGCTCAGCGAAACTCCATAATCGGTTGTGAAAAGTAACTTTCAATAAATTGAAGCCTGTGCATAATTCATAATTTAATCCTCAATCGAGCATTTTCGATGTGTTCTTTAACCTCCGCCGGATTCTTCTGGGCTTTGAAATTATTGAGCCAACAGATTTGATAAGTCCAAATGCTTGCCAAAATAAATGCTCCATTTTTACCTTTCCCTTTGACTTGACATTTTTTCAAATCAAAGGCTTGGATAATTCTTTGAAAGAGCAATTCGATGGTTTCTTTGCGATAGTCATACAAGTCATTTTTCCACGACCGATTCTTTTCGGGAAGTTGATTTGGAGTCAAGACGAAACCACCTGCTTTTTCGTATTCAGGAACAAAATCTTCTTTGCCGAAAGTTGTATCACCAAGCATCACATCAGTTACTTGAAGTCGTCCTTTTCCCAGTTCTTCCAAAGCGATTTTAGCTTCGTTGTGGGAGTTCTCACGCCAGACCGCAAAAAGTGGAACAGGCACCGGAAAGACCAATGTTTGCAAGAGGATTCGATAGCCTTGGACCCATCCACGATAGTTTGATTTTGACCAACTTGATTCAACATCGACATTTCTCAACCCCGTTGGAATGAGACCTGCTTGGCGATGTTTTTTGTGCCACAGGGGACCGAGTGCTTGATACATTCGACCATCAGTAGCACTCACTTCAGAGTTGGCTTCCGAGATTGGAACTTCTCGTAAAATCTGTTTCCCAAACCACGAAACTTGTTCTTCGGCAGTTGGCACCAGAGATTTCAAACGACGCATAATCTGAGTCCGATGTGGGGTTCGAGAAAAACCCAAACGGGCGCGAAGTTCTCTGTCTTTTTCAAGAAAACGGCGCAATTCAGAGTCGGAAAAAGTCTTGGTCACCACCGCGACAACTGCCAAAAGCAGAAAAGAGAGGGGAGAAAAATCAGGTTTTCTCCCCCGCCTGAGAACTTCTTCGGGTGGTTGATAGCCAAGTTTAATTTCTTCAATTAAACTGAACAAAGCATCAGAAGAATCGGAACTATTTTCAAAATTCATCAATCCGATTTTAATCATTTTCGCAATGATTAGCTTCTGATGCTACTAACTTGCTGATTTCAAAGAACTTAATTATGCACAGGCTTCAATTAACTCTTTGTAACAAAGGTTTAATAAGATTACCCGCTTCTCAAAGTGAGGTCTTTGACAGATTGTCCAACACACTTCAGTTTGTTGCTAGGGTTGGGTTAAATTCAAGCTAAACCGCTAACTAAAGATTTGCGGGACTTCGCTGACAAATTTTGGTGGGTAACTTTATTTTGCTTCTCTTACTTAACTACTTCACTCATAACATTTTAGGATTTTACAAACTGACTGTTTGTTCTGCCCAAAACTGAAATTCACGATGTTTGAGAATTTCAGCTTTGGCTTGAATTTCGCCGCTGGCAATCTTTCGGATATGTTCAAAAAGTCGGGTTCCAACCTCTTCGATCGTTTCAGTTCCATCAATTACGCCGCCCGCATTGACATCAATATCACCCGACATCCGTTCAAAAATTGGTGTGTTTGAACTCAATTTTATGACCGGAACAATCGCGTTTCCGATAGTCGTTCCGCGTCCGGTTGTAAAGACCACCACAGTTGCCCCTGCCGCTACTAATCCAGGGGTTGATTCTTGATCGTAACCCGGACCTTGCATCAGATTTACGCCTCGATTTTTTGCAACCTCCGCATATTCAATCACGCCTTCTACGCGAGTCGTTCCGGCTTTTGACATTGCTCCAAGCGATTTGATTGTAATATTTAGCAAGCCTCCGGCAATATTTCCCGGCGAAGGATTTTCATTCAAAACCGCCCCAAATTTCGAGGCATAATTTTTATACCAATCAATAGTTTGATAAACTTTGCGACCTGTTTCTGCGTCTTTCGCCCGATTAGCAACGATATGTTCCGCACCGCAAAATTCAGGAATCTCGGTTATCAAAACCGTCCCTCGTGAACGCACCAGCAAATCTGATGTATAACCTAAACTGGGATTGCACGAAATACCTGAAAATCCATCAGAACCGCCACATTTTACACCCAAAATTAGTTCACTGATTGGAAATGTCTCCCGTTTTGCTTGGTTCACAATCGGTAACATTTCTTCGACATATTTTAAACCTAATTCGATAGCTTTTTGAGTTCCGCCCACTTCCTGAATGCCGATTTTATAGACTGGTTTGGAAAAATCCTTGTCGCGTTTGAGTAAATATCTTTCGACAAATTGAAGATTGGTTTTTTCACATCCTAAATCCATCAAAATTACGCCACCGACATTCGGGTGATCCGCATAATTCGACAAAGTGCGGAGCATTACTTCTAAATTTGAGCCATCCTGACAGCCGCAACCCTTGTTATGCGGAAGGGCGACCACACCATCAACATTGGGAAACTTTTCGCGTTTGTAATGCAAAAATTCTGCCATCATTCCAATCTGCGTAGCTTCGTGGCTGGCACACATTGAAGTTGGGACAATCAGGACAAAATTTCGCGTTCCAATTCTACCGTCATCGCGTCTAAAGCCTTCAAAAGTAGCGATTTCTGAAAAATATTCAGGTTCAGAATTAAACAAAGTTTCCGACAATTCCCTAACAATCGGAACATCATTCGACATATTATCAGGAGAAATCCATTCACCTTTTTCAATGCCCAAACTTGTCCCAATTGGCTGTCCGTATTGCAAAACAAAATCACCCGCAGGGATTTCCCGCGTCGCAAAACGATGCCCGAGAGGGATTTCCGAACGTAATGTGACAATATGTTTATTTGGCAAAACGACAGATAAACCGGATTCGGTTTTAGCCTTCACGACAGCGACATTATCCTTTGGATTGACAATAATCGCATATTCGCTAATGAGCGATGCAGTTTGTGTAATTGTTTCAGCTAATAGCATATATTCCCCTTGTTCACGCCAAAACATCAGGCAAAATCAAACTTCGTAAATTATTGTGAAGACGTAACCAAAGTCCCGGATTCGCCTCCAATTGTTTTGCTCTTTCCGCTATATCGTCAGAAATTTTTGCGTTGATATATGTATCAAAACAAGCAACTTTAGCAGGTGCAGTTGAAGCATCAACGATTGATTGGACAACTCTTTTAGCCGACAAAATCGCCGCAGGTCCAAGCGTTAGAATAAACTTTGCATTTCTACATTCGGCTTCATCATCTGCCGAAATTACTGTTCCGCCGGCTTTAAATTTAGAAATATGATGTTCCAAAATGCTCTTAGAAATAGGAATTACACCGGCAAAATCATTTACCCTCGCGCCTGAATTGGGTTTGATATAGCAAAGATGCGAGGCATTCTCTGCTTCAGGACCCAGCCCCAAAAAGAAAATGTCAATTCCGCCCAATTCTTCAAATCTTAAACTCAGGCTTTTCATTTCGGCTTCCAAATCATCAGTTTCAGTCTGCATTGGAGTAAAACTTTTCACTTTTCGGAAAAAATCTTCTCCTAAGAGCCTTTCAAAATCACGGACGAAACTAAGACTGTTATTCATTCGCAACGGAGCAAGAGCATCTTGTGTGAAAACGTGAAGCCTGCCCAATAAATTATCTATTTCGTTAGTTTTAGCTTTTTGTCCAAGCAGTTTATGCAAGGATTGCGCTCCGCGTCCTCCTAACAAAATCATTACCACATCACCATTTTTATTATTTACAGCGGACTCTAACTCTTCAAACATAGTTTGCCCGACTGCTTGCTCGGTGGGTAAAACCTGGTAATTAATCGAATGGACTTGGTACTCAGCCAAATCGTTTTTTTCGGTAGCAATCCAAACATTTTTTTTTGAAATTTTAGCAATCAATATTTTACTATCCTTTTCACAATGGTCTTACCAATTAACTCAGGCAATGATTTTCACATAAATCACTAAAGAAAGCAAATAATATCGTAATTTGCCATAAAAAGCTAGTTTGAAGCAGGGAGAGACTTGACCAATTTTTATAGAAATGATAATAATACATCTCATCAATAGGCTTAATGGTTTTACCTTTTTAACATATAATGAGTTTCAAATCTTTAGAATTAACTGACAAAGTTGCGGTTGTTATTGGCGGCACTTCGGGCATTGGTCGGGCTATTGCTCACGGATTCGCTGATGCCGGAGCTAATGTTGTTTGCACCTCACGCAGACAAGAGGAGGTTGAGAAAACTTCTCTCGAAATCGAAGCAAAAGGAAGCAAAACACTACGTTTAGCTTCAGACGTTTCAGACAAAACTACTTTGGAAAATCTATTAGATGAATGCGTAAAAGAATTTGGTAAAGTTGATATTTTGGTCAATTCCGCGGGCGTTACAAAAAGGACCCCAACGCTCGAACTTCCCGAAGAAGAGTGGAATTGGATTCTTGAAACCAATTTGACAGGAACCTTGCGAGCTTGCCAAGTTTTTGGTAAACACTTTGTTGCCAATAAATACGGCAAAATAATAAACATCGCATCGCTTTCATCATTTGTTGCTTTATATGAAGTTGCGGCATATGCAGCATCAAAAGCGGCAGTTGCAAGTTTGACCAAATCGTTGGCAATCGAATGGTCGCAGCACGGTGTAAATGTCAATGCGATTGCTCCCGGAGTTTTCAAAACCGCTCTAAATACAAAACTTTTGGAATCAACAGAACGAGGTAAAGAATTTTTGACCAGAACGCCGATGAAACGATTCGGAAAAGTCGAAGAATTAGCAGGTGCGGCTGTGTTTTTGGCTTCGGAGGCGGCAAGTTTTGTCAATGGCGAAGTTTTGGTAGTTGATGGTGGGTTTTTGGCGAGCGGCGTAAATCAATAAGAAATTATTGCCCGCTAAATACGCGAAAAGACGCTAAAACTTTTTCTTCTATTTTTAGCGTGTTTCGCGTATTTAGCGGGCTAAAAAAAGTGAACGAATTTGAAATTAAAACCGAACGCCTCGTGCAAATGCTTAACGCCGAAAATCTTGGTGGAGTTTTGCTCAATTCGCAGCATAATTTTGCCTGGCTTACCGGCGGACATCAAAATGGCGTAGATTTGAGTCGGGAAAATGGCGTAAGCTCTTTGTTAATTAGAAATGACGGCAAACGATTTTTAATTGCCAACAAAATCGAAATGCCAAGAATGCTGAAGGAAGAAGTTTCCAAAAACAATTTTGAGCCAATTGAATTCGACTGGGAAAGTGATAAAATCAACTCAAATTTTGTTTTGGAAACTGCACAAAGTTTGCTCGAAAATGGTTCAAATTTAGCAACTGATATTTTTTTTAGTCCAAATTATCGTGTTGTTGAAGGATTGATCGCCAAATGTCGTTATCAACTGACAACGGATGAAATTGAACGATTTCAACAATTAGGCAAAGACACAGGTGAGATTGTCGGCAAGATTTACGACAAGGTAGAAATTGGGCAGAGCGAAATTGAGATTGCCAACATCGTCAAATTTGAATTAGGAAAACGAAATATCAATTCGGTTGTAACCTTGGTCGCGGCGGATGAGCGAATCGCGAATTTTCGACATCCGATTCCGACCGAAAATAAATGGAAGCGAATTTTAATGATTGTCGTTTGTGCGAAGCGTGACGGTTTAATCGCTTCGCTCTCAAGAATATTTTCAATTGGAAATGTTTCCAATGACTTGCGAAAACGAACTGATGCCGTGGCGAAGGTTCATGCACGAATGATGCACGCGACTCGTCCAAATTCGATTGCGAAAGATATTTTTGAAATTACGAAAAAGGCTTATTCCGAGGTTGGATTTCCGAATGAAGAAACCAAACATCATCAAGGCGGAGCGTGCGGATACAAAACTCGTGATTGGGTTACGCATTCACAATCAAACGAGCAGGTCCAACTAAATCAGGCATTTGCGTGGAATCCGAGCATAACGGGAACAAAATCTGAAGAAACTTTTATTGTCGGTGAAAACAGAATTGAGGTGATAACAACTTCGCCAAATTTTCCAACTATTTCAAACATCATTGACGGAATTGAATATCATACCCCCGACATTTACCGTGTGTAGTTCCGCATTTATGCGGTAAATCATAGTAAATATGAAGCTAGCCCCGCGGGAATGCGGAGCTACAAACAATTAAAAATTATGGAAAATATACAAGCTAATGAAGTCCCAAAACCGAAAGGCAGAGTCCGTTGGATAATCTGTGCGTTATTGTTTTTTGCAGCAACCGTAAATTACATAGACAGACAAGTTATCGGAATTTTGAAGCCGAGCTTGGCGACTGAATTCAAGTGGAGTGAATCAGATTATGCTTGGATCGTTTTCGCGTTTCAGACGGCTTATGCCATTGGTTTGTTGTTTGTTGGCAGATTGATGGATAAATGGGGAACGAAAAAAGGTTTTTCGTGGTCAATTATTGTCTGGAGCATTGGTGCGGTAATGCACGCTTGGGCAGTTCCGATTGGTGTTGGCGTGGTTGCGGCTTGCGGTTACATTTTCGGTTGGGAAGCATCGGCTTGGACTCTTGGCGTTTCGGTTATCGGCTTTATGATTGCCAGATTTGTGCTCGGAATCGGCGAAGCGGGCAATTTTCCTGCCTCGATTAAAACCGTTGCTGAATGGTTTCCTAAGAAAGAAAGAGCGTTTGCGACCGGCATTTTTAATTCAGGAACAAACATCGGAGCTTTGGTTACGCCCTTGGTTGTGCCTTGGATTGCCTACACTTACGGTTGGTATGAAGCCTTTATAATTACTGGACTTATAGGGTTTATTTGGCTCATATTTTGGCTGATTTATTACCGAACGCCCGAACAACATCCGAAAATTACCAAAGAAGAATACGACTACATTCAAAGTGATAAGGAAGAACCGCAACCGAAAATTCCATGGCGAAAATTGTTGCCGCATCGCCAAACTTGGGCGTTTGCTATCGGAAAATTTATGACCGATCCGATTTGGTGGGTTTATCTATTTTGGTTGCCTGATTTTCTCAATAAACAACACGGGTTGGATCTGAAAACTTTTGGGATTCCAATTGCAGTTATCTATATTATTGCCGATGTTGGCAGTATCGGGGGCGGTTGGATTTCGGGGTTTTTTATTAAGCGTGGCTGGTCAATTAATAAATCCCGCAAGACTGCAATGTTGATTTGTGCGTTGGCAGTAATTCCGATTGTGATTGCTTCAACGACTTCGAGTCTCTGGCTATCTGTTATATTGATTGGGATTGCGGCGGCGGCTCACCAAGGCTGGTCGGCAAATCTTTTCACAACTGCATCAGATATGTTTCCGAAACAAGCGGTTGGTTCAGTAGTTGGAATCGGCGGAATGGCGGGTGCGATCGGCGGAATGTTTATCTCGAAACTGGTTGGATGGATTTTGGACTCAACAGGAAGTTACGTTCCAATTTTCATCATTGCGGCTTCGGCTTATTTAATTGCCCTCGCTGTAATCCATCTGCTCGCCCCCAAATTAGAACCTGTTAATTTAGCAATAGCTTAGCCAAAATTAGAATCGAAAAATTGATTTTTTATATTGATTTAATTGGCTTTGTATCTATCAGTAGAAACAGCGTTTATAATTAAAACGAGGTCAGCAAAAAGCAGAATCTTTTCAATTATTTGCAAATTTTCGGTCAATTTTTCAAGTCTTTTATTTTCAACATTTAAATTTGTGATTTCGCTAAATAATTGGCGAATGTATTGTTTAGAAAATAGCTAAACGAGAAATCCGAGTAAGGTAAGGGATGGCGATACCATGATTCTGTTCCATTGCTATTGCTCCCCAGAAAACTATTGCGTTCCCCCCCAAAACGCTACATTATGATTGACATTCTCAAAATTTAAGCGAAAATAGCTTCAAACCAATTTCAAGGAAAACTAAAAAATGTCTGATACTATCGAACAAAAACGTCTGATTTCGCTAGATGTTTTTCGTGGAATGACCATTGCCGGAATGGTTTTGGTCAATAATCCCGGGACTTGGAGCGCAATTTATTCTCCACTCAAACACGCCGACTGGCACGGTTGGACACCGACGGATTTTGTTTTTCCTTTTTTTGTTTTTATTATGGGGATTGCCATTCCGATTGCGCTCGGCAAAAGGCTTGAGCACGGCGTAAATACCGAAGTTTATTGGAAAATCCTCAAACGTGCCGCCCTGATCTTTTTACTCGGTTTAATCCAGATGGGATTCCCGTTTTTTGATGTTGTCAAAACAGAAATGCCGTTGGCGATAAAGATTATTTCCCTTCTTTCAATCGGGGTTATTATTTTCCTTTTTTTTACTGATAAATTCAGACTTTCGGCATATTTAACGCTTGGATTGTTTGCGGTTTTAGGATTATTTTACTTTTTGAATCAAGGATTTCCTTACGAAAGTTTTCAAAAATTACGAATAATGGGCGTTTTGCAACGACTTGCGCTTTGTTATTTGTTTGCCTCACTCATTTTTCTGTGGACAAATTGGAAGCAGCAAATTTATATCGCTTTAATTTTACTGCTTTTATATTGGGTTTTGATGCTTTACGGGGGGAATGGCGACCTTTCGATTGAAGGTAATTTTTCAGGCTTGATAGATCGCTTGGTCTTAACCGAATGGCATCTTTATAAACCCAAACCAATGGGACAAAATTTCTATGATCCTGAAGGAATTCTTTCCACGATTCCGGCGATTTCAAGCTGTTTAGCCGGCGTTTTATGTGGACATTGGCTCAGGACCAAGCGGAGCGATTTAGACAAAGTTTCAGGAATGTTTTTCTTTGGCGTGGTTTTAACCTCCATCGGTTGGATTTGGGACTTTTGGTTTCCCATCAATAAACCGCTTTGGACGAGCAGCTATGTGATGTTTATGGCTGGACTCGCCCTTTGTTTTCTGGCGGTTTGCTACTGGCTGATTGACATCAAAAATTATCAAAAATGGACCAAACCTTTTGTTATTTTCGGCACAAATGCTTTAGCTTTGTATTTCGGTTCAGCCATTTTTGCTAGAATTTTAGCTAGAATTCAATGGCAAATTGGCGACGGAAAATCAATGAATGCTCAACAGTGGATTTATCAAACATTTTTTACAAATTGGATTTCCGAACCCATCAACGCATCTCTTGCCTTTGCAATTAGTTACATTCTATTTTGGCTATTTTTGATGTGGTTGCTTTTCCGTAAAAAAATATTTATTAAAGTTTAAACCCACTTGGAATCAAGCGATTTTTAACTGATCGTATCGCAGTTCTAATAAGAGGTTTTCTCTTAAATTCAAATCGTGTATCAATCCGGCAACAAATTCTGCAACCTCAATTCTACCGGATTGCTGAAGCCGTAATGCTTCGGAAAAACGCGCTTCATCCGATAAATTTTCGGCAAAACCCGACATAAATCTCTGCATTTCCTCTATTCCGATTTTTTCCAAAACTTCCCCCCAATCCTTTGCGTTTTTTGGACGTAATCGAAGGGTTTTTGCCCCGCGTGATTGTAATTCAATCCGCAATTTATAAGCAGATTTATCTCCGGCATCGTCCGCATCTGTCGCCAACAAAACATTGCGAAAAGGCATTTTTCGATAAAACCAATCCGGCGGTGTCGTTCCTGTCATCGCAACTGCTGAAATCCCGCAACTGCTCAACGCCATCGCATCGATTGCTCCTTCACAAATAGCTATAACCTGTTTATTTAGCACATCTGCGTCTGATAAAAACAAACCCTGCGATTTATCACCTCGGGTAATCTTTGATGATGCAAAATGATTCCCATCAACCGCCCTTCCGTGCAATGCCACCAAATTCCCTTCTCTGTCAAAGATTGGGAAAACCACCCGCCGATCACTTCCCTGCAAAATCCATTTTTCACCTTGTTTTTCCCAATGCTCCCAATTTTCAGCATAACCACAGTTTGCTTGCATTGCCACATCGGTCGAAATACCACGATATAGAAGATAAATTTCCGCCGGAGAATGAAGAAATTCCGCTTGATACTTCTCCATTCTTTCCCACAAATTTTCAGACTTTCCAGCCTCCTCTTTTTTTACTGTTGTTTCGTTGATTGAAAAATGCGACATCAATTTTAATCTGGTCTTTTGTTTTTTGGGGATTATCGGACGCGATTCCCAAAATTCACGCAGTCGCCCTTTGGATTGACAACGATGACAGAAAAATGAGCCGTTTTCAGTATTTACGGCTAACGAACGATGTGGCGCATCAATCGGTTTATTTTGTCCACAGAGCGGACAAGCAAAGCGTCTTTCTTTGCCCCGACTTGGACTTTTTGCATCAAAAGATTCTAGTTCTGATAATGATAATTGTTGTGTATTCATAATTTACCTACATCGCCTCTCTAAATTTTTGAATTCGTCCGCAAAATTTTAAAGGAACATTCAACCCTGGAACTCCGTGACGATTTTTTAGAAGTTTGAGACTTATTTCTACTTCTCCGTTTGAATCGGGTTGCTCATCTTTACGGGTTAAATCAATCACCGATTCTGCCAAATATTCGACTTCCCCGCTTCCCTTTGCAGAATGCAAACTTGCGTCATTGCTCCGATTTCCCACCCGATTCCGATGTGAGACCGCTAAAACAGGGCTTTTTAGCTGACTCGCTAAAGTGGAAAGCGAACCCAAAGCCGCGTTAATCAATTCGTATTCACTCGCTCCGACAAAATCCGCATCAACTCCGCGCACTGTTTTCGCCCAAACCTGAATTGAATCCACCACAACTAAAACCTGCGAAGTCCCTGCTCTTTCTTTCAAGGCTTCCGCCACCTCTAAAATTTGTTGGGGCGAAGCATAACCGCAAGTTCCATCTAAAAGCGCAAAACTTGGCAAATTTTTCACGGTTTCGAGGGCTAGTCGCATCGCTTCTTTCCCTCCTATTTCACCTGTTTTCAGTTTTCCTAAATATGTCTCGGTCTCACGGGCAATCAGTCTGCGAAATAATTCCAAAATGCTCATTTCGGCAGTCAAATAAAGCGATGGAAACTGACAATTTGCCGCCACTTGGAGCGAAAATGCTGACTTCCCTGCTCCCGGAGCGGCTTGTAAAATATGCAATCCGTTAGAAAAAAAACCACCGATAGTTTCATCCAACCGCGGTAATCCGGTCACCGGTCCACGTGGTTTTCCTGATTCGAGTGCCTTTTGAGCAGCTTCGGTATCGGCTACAAATTCTGAAACTAAATCCGAAAGGAGCGTTAAACGCGGAACATTATTATTCATTTGCCTATCCTTAAAATAAGATTATTGACCTCGCACTCTTGAAAAAGTGTCGCAAAGTGCCTCGTCAAAAATAGCATTCGGCTGGAAAAGCGATAGCTTTATTCAGCCGTGTTAATATCATTATTATTATTAGAAAAATTTTGCAGAGATATTTCTATTATTTACAACAATTACAGTTTTCTTTTGCACGTTATGACCGCGACTTTTGCAGGTCATAACCGCGACTATTGCACTATTCAGTAGCGACTTTTATTCAGCAGTTCAATCTTAAAGTAGAAAGTTAGAGTTTTGTTCGTAGGAGGTTATAAACACTTGAGATAACGTGGTTGAAGATTTTGCATGCGACAACCGCGACTTTTATTCAGTAAGTTTGTAAATTAACTTCTAACCTGTTGATATTCAATAAGTTGTACGAGATTTTGAGGAAATGCAGGTGATGGTAGCGACTTTTATTCAAAGTGAGACTAGGTTACGCTTCGATTAGAATAAAATAATGAAATGCAGGTGACAATCGCGACTTTTATTCAAAACCGGATTGCATTGTTTTTTTGATTTGATTAGGAGGTTACGAATTAAATCCGCCTTGAAATGCATGCAACAACCGCGACTTTTATTCAGTTAATTCTGAATTTTTCTAGCGAGTTTAAATTGCAGATGATGATGGCGACAATTATTCAGTCTTTTCCGTTTCTAATGCTAACCATTGAAGAATTTTTTGTTTCTCTGTTTTAGAAACTTTTCTACCTAATTCAATTCGGGAAAGAGTGGGTTGTGAAAGCGTAAGTCTTTCCGCAAGTTGCATTTGTGATAAGTTGAGCGATTTCCGTTTTGCCTTTGTTTGCAAAGCAATCTCAGCTTCATTTCGCGGTGGTTGGATTTTATCCATCAACGTAAGTAATGGTGTTTCAATAGTTTGCCCGATACTTTGATAAGAATCCCGAATGAGATCGGGTGGCTCAATGGCAATTTTGGTGGTCAGCCAATTTTTAATCCAACCGTGTTTTTTGGCATTTTCCCAATTCCAATCAACATATTGCCAACCGCTGATTAAATTATCGGTTTGCAGACGGTCGAGAGCTTTTTCCAGACGTTCGCAGACTTGATTGGTGTTTCGCTCCGGAACTTTAATTCCGGCTTCTTTGATGAGGGTTTGGGCTTCGTAAGGTTGGAGGTACGTTGCTGATTTTGAACGAATTCTCCATTGCCAACTTAAATATCTGACCAGTCTTTTTTCAACCGCTTCAGTTCGCACATTGTAACGTAATGCCTGTGCCGCCAATAATGCAGACTGTCTGCCTTCGGTCAATAAATAACGGGCAAAAATACTGCCTGGGCGAAAGACAAACCACATCACATCGAGGCTCCCGTCAATCCGCATCTGTCCGCCCCGATCCGTCACCACAACTGCCCTGCTTTGAATAAAATCACTCTTGCTTTTCTTTCCGCGTTTAACTTTTTCGGTAATCTCAAACCAAATGTTTTCAAGGTCTTGCACCGCTCCGACAATTTCTTCGCGTTGCTCCATTGTGAAACCGCCACGCCTTCCCGTTCCGCTTAAATGTGCCTTCAATCCGCGAAGTTTTAGGACATCATCCGCCGTTATGACTGCCCGACTTTCATCTGAAGACGCTTGGACAATCCAAGTGGCGCACATCGCATCAATCACGTCAACGTGCAAATCCGATAATTGCTCGCGTTTTTGCCACATAGACATCTCAAGTTCTTTGAGTTTTTCGCCATAGACGGTTTCGGATTGGAGCGGAGTTAGTTGGATTTTTCCTTTGATTGAAGATTTTTCAACGAATGCGGTGGGAAATGGTGATTCGACATCTTTGCTAAACTTTTTAAGCGCAACGACTTCCCTCATTGCTTGATAGCTCGCACTACTGCTGACCGGCAAAAAATCTTTTTTCAAAAGTGCTTCGGTAGCAATTCTTGAAGTTCGTTGATTTTTTTGATTGTTATCGGGTAAATGTTCGGAATTGTTTTGTCTTAAATTCTGCTCAATTTCTAAAATTAACACCAGATTATCCAGTTGACCGGCAAGAAGTTCTCCGATTTTTAGTTGATTTGGAAGGAGTTGCGTAGAGTTTATCGAAAAATTAGTATTATTAACTTCCATCAGCAAAACCCGCGCTCTGATTGCTAATTCTTCGGCGAATCCTTCCAATGAGCTTATTTCATTTAAGTTTATGGTTTCTACTTGATTCAAAACTTCTCGTTCAAGCTCGGCATTATTCAATAATCTATCCAAATTACCTAAAGCATTTACCCATAATTTTCTTTCCTCTGAAGTGCTGATTCGTCCAACTTTTAAAATTGTATCCGTTGGAACATTTGGCGGAAACATCAATGCCGTAGTTCCAAAAACTGACATTAGTTTATCAAGAGTTATTGGCGGAGTAATTTCTACCTTTCCCGAAACTTTTTCAAGTGTTTCAAGTAATTGTTTAATCCCCTCCTGACTGCGGAAATAATTGGCGGTTTCTTTAATTAACGGTTTGCTTTGAGTTAGATTTTTCATCGTTTTTATTGATTATAATCTTTTTCAAATTCTTTTCAATTAAAGTAGCAAAGTGCTATGAGTGGTCTGAGCAGTCTAGGTAGTCTGTTTTGGAATGAAATCTTCTACTGCTCTGTGTGGTATGATCGCTAAAAGCGAACAATGCACTCAGAGCGGTGTAAGCGGTTAATGCGGTTGTAGCGGTACTTGCGCTCAGACTGCATTGTGTGATATAACCACTAAGACTACTAATACCGCTCAGACTGCTTTGAGCAAACCGTAAAAAAAGAATCAAATGAAAACAACGATAATCGCAATTGCCAACCAAAAAGGTGGGGTAGGGAAAAGCACCATTACCCGTGAAATTGCTTCGGTTTGTGCCATCAATGGTTACAAAACCTTGATGATAGATGCCGATCCGCAAGGAAATTTAACCAATTCGTGGATTGAGAATTTAGAAGAAATAAACGCTGTTACCTTGGCACACGTTTTGATTCGCCAAGCGGGTGGAAAAAAGACCGAGAACGTAGATTTGCAAAGCGCAATGATTGGGACGCAAATTCCAAATCTTGATTTAGTCGGGACGGATTATCGCTTAATTGCCATCGAAAAAGAGCCGCCTTCAACCATTTATCGGCTCAAAAGGGAATTGGCAGAAAATGCTTCCGAATACGATTTAGTTTTTATTGATTGTCCGCCGCATCTCGGGAATGCGTTGGAATCTGCTTTGACCGCCGCTGATTATTTGTTGATTCCTTGTGCCGCAACCGCAATGGGATTGGAAGGATTGTCGCAATTAGCATATACGGCAGAAAGGGTAAGAATGGACATCAATCCTGAATTGAAAATACTCGGAGCGTTGGTAAATCTTTATAAAACAAGACGTTTTCTGGCAGGAGAAGCCTATCGTGTAATCGAATCAAGAAGTGATCTGATTCCATATATTTTCAAGCAAGTTTTGAATGATTATGCAGAAATCGCCGAAGCTCCGTCATATTATTTGCCTGTTTTAGTAACCGCTCCGAGTTCAAAGGCAGCAGAACAAATAAAAAATATTGCTAAAGAAATGTTGAAATTGATAAATCTTCCAGTTAAAAAAAGAAAGGTTAAGGAGGCATCCAACTAATGAAAAGAAGACCAAATTTAGTTTTGCGTGAACCGGTTAAATTATACGACCCGAGAAATGAAGAAAAGTTTAACCCTAATTTAGCAAAAAACGATACAA
The DNA here is from genome assembly GCA_963779235.1 of Pyrinomonadaceae bacterium. Lineage (GTDB taxonomy): Bacteria > Acidobacteriota > Blastocatellia > Pyrinomonadales > Pyrinomonadaceae > JAIBCC01. Next base: position 12,781 of record CAVZXI010000031.1, on the reverse strand, counting down.
CAAAAATTACTCCAACCAAAGAAATTAAAGTTAAACCAAAAGAAACAACCTCTGCAAAGGTGGAGGAAATAAGGGAAGTCAAAAAAGTTCAACGACAGATTGTCGAATCAGTTAGAGAAAAAATGTCGCCAAGAATCGGACAAATTTGGGATTATTTTTGTCAAAAAGCGAAGGCAAACGGAGAATTGACAAAAAGTTTTAATCTAACCCGTTCGGAAGTGATGAAGGAAGCCGGAATCGGTTCAACGAATACTTATCGGGATGCGCTCAAGAAATTTCAAGATTTAGAATTGTTGGAAATTGAATTACGTCCGGGTGTAAATAGCGGAAGTATTTTTACTTTGACAGAAAAGGGAATTGAGCAAATTGACTGAAAAATTTATGAAAAGCGAAAAACTAATCGAAGTCTCAAAAGGACATTTTGAAGCAGTAAAAACTAAGAACATTGAGAAAATTATTGATTTCTACGCTAGAAGTGAAGATTTATTGGTATTTGTCGAAGGTCCGCGTTGGGCAACTTTGAGTTATAAAATGGTCGAAAAAGGCTGGCGTGATTTTGTGGATTCTGCCATCGTGGTGAAAGATTGCAACTGGATTGAATTTTTACAATCTCAAGAATTAGGAAATATGGGTTTCGTGGCAGGAATCGTAAAAATGAATTTAGAGATAAATGGTCAACCCAAAACAGTAAAATTTCGGGGAACATTTATCTTTGAAAGGGAAGCGAGCGATAAATGGCGAGTAATTCATGAACATTTTTCGCAACCAGCCGCAGACCCATACGGCATCGGCGACTGGCTGAAAAAGGATTGATTATTGATGAATCGCGGTTGGACGTTTGATAAATTCGCCTTGTTTTTTGCCGACCACTTTTCCATTGTCAAACTGCAAATTTCCGCGCACAATCGTTTGCATCACCCAGCCTTTGGTCATCACTCCTTCAAACGGGCAATGATCTTGAGCCGATAAAAGCTCTTCGGTGCGAATCGGTTTTTCCAAATTCAAATCTACGATGGCAAAATCTGCGTCCGCACCGATGGCGATACAGCCTTTGCGGGGGAATAGACCGAAATTTCGAGCAGGATTAGCGGAGACTAATTCGGCAATTCGGGAAAGCGAAACGCGGCGTTTATGTGCGCCCTCGCTCAACAAAATCGGATATAAAATCGAACTTCCACCAAAACCCGGCAGACTTCCCCAAACGCCAGCTTGTTTATGTTCTTCGCCGCAACAGGCGTGGTCTGAAACAACTGTATCAACGTGACCGCGTTTGATTCCTTCCCACAAAAATTCGCTGTGTTCACGGGTGCGAATCGGCGGATTTACCTTCGCTTTCAAACCTATTCCATTGCGGTCAAGTTCTTCGTGGTCGAGTGCCAAATGGTGCAGAGTGGTTTCGAGTTTAATGTCGTGATTCGGATAAGTTCGGCGAACGTCAATCCCCGCTTGCAACGCATCACGCGAGGAAAGATGCAAAAGATTTATCGGACAGCCCGTCGCATCGGCTAAAATCGCGGCTTCGTGAACCGAAAGTTTTTCCGATAATGGCGGACGACCTTCGGAATACGCTTTTAATCCGGTCAAACCTTGTTTGTTTGCTCGCTCGATAAAAACTCGAATCAATTCAGGGTTTTCACAATGCAAACTCAAGGAAATGCGGGCTTTATCCTTATGTTTTTCCGCCATCGCCGAAACTCGCGTCATCAATTCAAACAAATGTCCGAGGTCATAATTTTCCGCCATCGTGTAATCCGAGCCTTTGGTCGAATCGGCGGAAAGCGTCAAAGCCTTGTAAAACATATAAAATTTGAATGAGCCGACACCAGCATTTTCGACCAACCACTCGACTTCATCAAGTTGGTCAGCCGTCATTACTGCGATGTGATAGCAATAATCGGTGTAAAAATTGCCGTCCGAAAGTTGCATCACTTCGGGCAAAATATCTTTGTAAGCCCCTGTTTTATTGAGGTAATGATGCCCCGTCCGCCAATAACTGATGACCGTCCCGACTCCGCCGACGAGTGCCGACATTGATTCAGACTGAGCATCTTCCGAATGCGGACGATAAATCCCAACGTGAAAATGCGAATCAACCGCCGCCGGAAAAACGTGCTTATCTTTCGCGTCAAACACCTGTTCGGCAAGGTTCGAGTCAATCGAGTCTGCAATCGCCGAAATTTTGCCGTTGTTAATCCCAATTTCACATTTCACCTCGCCGTGAAAGGGAAAAACTACCGTTCCGTTTTTGATAATTGAATCAAATTTCATAATCTAAAATTTTCCGAATCGAACTCGCGTAAGCGAGTGCAGGCATAAAGCCTAGCGTGATAACGCTAGGTATCGAATCATTAACGACATTCCAGCTATCATATACTCGCCAACGCATTAAATTGATTCTTGAGTAAAAGTTTGAAACTTCAAAATCAGGAAAGAATCCAATGCTTTTTTGTGTTTATAATTTCAGACCTTTTCTAAAACAACAATTTAATGCGCTGTTGAGTATAGATAGCGGCGGAAAATATCACGTCCAAAGATATTTCTCGTCAAACTCTATCTCGTTGGCAATCAACAATTTAATAAATTCTTCCCGAAACGAACCAACCTTTTGATGATGCTTTTCTTGGTTCAAAATGTATTCTTTGACTCTTTCGACTTGTGAACTGCTGACCGTAAATGCGCCATAACCTCTCTGCCATGTAAAATCTTTCATTTCAGGAAAAACATCGTGCATCCAACCTGTTGAATTTGCCTTTAAATCTCGCAAAACATCGGATAAAGCCTTATCAGGTTTGAGTTTCGCCAATATATGAACGTGGTCGCTCATCCCACCGATTGCCAAACAAATACCACCTTGTTGGCGAATCATTCCGCCAATATAATCATACAATCTTGGCTGTAAATCATTGGTTATCAATGGTTGTCGTTCTTTGGTCGAATAGACAAGGTGATAAAGCAAATTTGTATATGATTGCGGCATCTGTTTCGGACGCTATCTACGATAGCTAAATTGTTGTATTTATTGTTCCTAGCGTTATTACGCTAGGCTTTATGCCTTCACCGATTACATCGGCTAAAAGTGAAAATTTATTTTATAAACCTTCTTTCCGTCTCTTTATATTTCGATAACCCAACCAATTCAAACCATTCGTCAAAATCCATCTGCCCGAATTTCGTCTCGGTTAAATTTCCGTTTTCCTTCAAATCCGTCAACATTTCGCGCATTGCAAAGGTCGCGGCACGTTGCATTACGCCGGGATGGAGGATGATTTTAAAACCGATTTCTTCAAACTCTGCTAACGATAGTTTTGGAGTCAATCCGCGCCCGCCTGTGTTAACCAAAAGCGGTGCATCTACTTCTTTTGCAACGACTTCACATTCTTCGCGTCCGTCTGGACCTTCGAGAAAAATTACGTCTGCGCCTGCTTCAGCGTAGAGATTTGCGCGATAAATTGCTTCATTTAAACCCAAACTTTGACGGGCATCGGTGCGGGCGATTAAAACCGTGTCGGGATTTTGTCGAACATCCAACACCGCTCGAATTTTCGCAATCATTTCTTCGGTTTCAACGACCTGTGTCCCCTCTAAATGACCGCATCTTTTCGGGAAAATTTGGTCTTCGATTTGAATTCCGGCAATTCCGATTTGCTCATATTCCCGAAAAGCACGTTGGGCGTTCAAAAAATTTCCGTAGCCCGTATCGGCATCTAAAATTATCGGAATTGTCGTAGCTTGCACGATGCGCTGAACTTGCCCAAAAATCTCGCCGTAGCTGGCTAAACCTAAATCGGGCTTGCCCAAAAGTGCCATCGAAAGGCTTGCGCCGGAAATGTATGCAACAGGGAAGTTGGCTTGCTCAATCATTCGCGCCGTTAGCGCATCAAAGCAACCGACAGCCATCAATGAGCCGTCTTTGATTAACAAATCTCGAAGTGTTTTTGTTCTTTCAAGATCCACTTTTTGATAAATTTCGTTTTATTTATTACCGATTTTACGACTTGGGTTTTCTACCTTTAATAACCAAAACAAGCCCAACTATCGCAATTATTAGCGAAAAGAACAAAACTACAACTCCACCGATAATGCCGGGAATAGCTTCATTAACGCTTACGTTGCGAGTCAATGAAGGCAAAATCACCGAAATAATTGTCACCAATAAGCCAAGTAGAACGCCTAAAATCCCGATTACCAAAACTGCAATTTTCATAAATTATTACCTCAAATTAGTCAAAAAACATCATCGAATCTTTAGTGCCACTCGTCTTTATTTTTTTACCTTTTTTTTCCCGAACGAGGTTGACTGAATAACCGTAAAGATCGCTTCGGTAAAGGGTGTGAACATATTCTACCGGAACGCCTTTATCGGTATAAACCGTTCTTTCGATTGACAAAAGGGCAGTTCCAACTCGAATATCAAGCAAATTTGCGACATACGGATCTGACAATTCGGCTTTGATTTCCTGACGGGCATTGTCGAGCCGATAACCGAGTTTGGATTCAATAGTGTGAAGCAAAGCACCGCTGGAAAGCTCCGCAACGGTCAGACGCGAGCCGATTTCTTCGGGCAAATAGTTGATAATTAAACCAAAAGGTTTATTTTCATTCATCCGGAGACGTTTTAGACGATAAATTGGCGTTCCAATTTTCAACTGTAAAAGGTCGGCTTCGTGTGCGTCCGCTTCAACCCGATTCATCTCTAAAACTTTGACGGGGGTGTCCATTCCCATCGCTATCAATTCGTCCAAAGAGCCGGTTAAATGTATGGTCCCGCTAAATTTACGCTTTTTCGATTTGCGCTCGGCAACGTAAGTTCCACGACCTTGTCGGCGTTCGATTAAGCCATCTTCGGCAAGAGCTAGCAAGGCTTGTCGGACTGTAATTCGGCTCACGCTGTATTGTTCAATTAACTCAATTTCGGTCGGCAAACGCTCTCCGCCCGAATATCCGCCCGAAGTAATTTTTTCCCGAAGGACGTTTTCGAGTTGATAGTAAAGCGGAATCCGCGAACTGACAAATGATGATTTCGGTTTAGCCATTTTTTCTTTTCCTTTGTCTTAAATCAAATACAATCTTTTAAGACATATTAACCTAATTTGTATTTAAAAGCTAAAACTTAACCGTGATGATGATGCTCATGGTCATCGTGCGAATGTGCAATGTCCAATTTGTGCATCTCATCGTGGATATGAACGCGGTCATCTTCGGATTCGGCATTAAATGATTCGCCATATTCAAAATCGAAATGATTATGGTCTTTCGTCCACATCCATTTATTTAATTCGGGTTTTTGCCGAATCAATCTCGCAGCGGCGCGGTCGGCATTTTCGGCAATGTTTGAATAAGCGTTGTGATGAAAATGATTGTGCAATTCGCCATCCGTGCGCCCGAAACCTAAAATCCCGTGTTCGCTGTAAAAAGAGCCGTGATTGACATACGCAGGTCGCCAAAAATATCCGCCCGTCGGCAAATCGCCAAACTGCATCATCCACGAAGTTCCCCAAACGTGATAGGCTTCTTCCGCGCAATCGTGATACGAAATATTGTCCTGTTGAAAGCCCGGTGTCATCGAATAAAGAAACGTCATCGCGTGAGTTTTTTCGTCAAAACGGAGCAATTTCAACAGACAACCCGATGCAGTTTGCGGAAAAAGTGTCGGCACTTGCCAAGGCATTTCGGCGTAAGTTCCCATCTGAATCAAACCGCTACGTTCAGCACCGTCAACTCTTCGTCGGATTCTTCGATATGCGGTTCGGTATCGTTATACATCACGAGCGCAAAACAGCCCTTTTCAGTCGAAAAAGCAGGAAGCGAAACGCCGCGCGGAACAAAAAAATATCCGCCTTTTTTCCAAACCGTATCGCCAATTTTCATTTCGCCGTCCATAATGAAAATTTCAAGTTCGGAATATGAAATCGAAGGTGGTTGTTTGTAACCCGCATCCCATTGGACACTCATTGTGCAAGCTCCCGAATCTTCGTCAATCGAAAGCATTTTGTAGTTGTATCCGCTCGGAATTCCTTTCAATTCCAACTTTTTAAATGAAACGTCTCTGTCAACAAATGGTTCAATGTGTTTTCGCATAAATTCTCCCGTTCTGAGTCCAAACTTTAGTTTGCTAACCACCAGCAAAGCGCAGTGGTTTGTCGTTTTTCTTTAAGTTTTCGAGTTCGCCCGCTTTGCTTCGCTTGCTGGAAACAGGCACGCTGAAGCGTGAACTCAAAACTTAAAATACAACCTTAAATTCTCTGTCAGGTTTCTGAAAAAGTTCTTCTTTTTTAATGATTTTTTTATTGTCAGCGTGGAAATTAAAACCTGTCGTGGTGATTCGTTCGTAAAACTCTTGAATCCAAATCTCGCGCTGTTCGGCAAGTTCGACATTCATTTCATAAGCGATTTTTTCGTAACGGGATTGCTGTTCGCTCACTTCTTCGGCAATCCATTGTTCGACTTCTTCGCTTCGTTGCGGTTTATTTTTTAGTATTTTTTTACTCATATTTTTATTGATTCATTTGTTCATTTGTTCATCGGTTCATTGATTTTTAATGAATCAATGAATCAATGAATCAATGGATAAATCCGCTAAATCCAATCTTCCAATCCATAAACTCTCGCCGCATTTTCGACCAAAAGTTTGCGTTTCGGAATTTCGCGTAATTCCAATTTATCAATCTCATCAATCGCCCGTTTGAAACCGATAACGGGATAATCCGTGCCGAACATTACTTTGTCCTGACCGCGAGAATTGATGAATTTTATCAACGATTTATCCCAATATTTCGGCAAATGCGCGTCCGTTCCGATAAAGACGTTGGGATGTTTCCAAGCCATCGAAATCATTTCCTCAGTCCACGGATGCCCGATGTGAATGCCGATAATTTTCAGTTCGGGAAAATCAATCGCAACTCTGTCCAAAGTTATCGGTTGCGCGACTGTCTGCAAAAACCATTGCGCCGAATGCCCGACTTGAATCTGGACGGGAACGCCCAAGTTCGGCACATTTCGCATAAAACGGATAATACATTCGGTCATCAGGCGGCGCACCGAACCAATGCGGATAAATATGCGCTCCGACAAAGCCATATTCTTTCACGGCGCGGTTCAAGTTTATCAACCCAAGTCATTATTTTACTTGGATTTAACCCGATAATTCCTTTGAATCTATTGGGATGTGCGGCACAAACTTCGGCAATTTTCTCAAATGGTTTTTCAAAGAAAATATTTGAGCCGACAGGTGCGCCCGTGGTGGCTACGAGCAAGCCTTTATCAATCCCGCCTTCGTCCATCAAAGCCAATTCCTCTTCGACAGTTACTCCGCGTTTTGTCATCTCCAAAATCCCAACCAAATCCCAAAATTGGTCAAGCTCCGGCGGATAACATTCGGTAATTTCCTTCGTCCAAAGATTGACGACTATATCTATTGCTCTTGTCATTTAGTTTTTTTTACTATGATTTCATCATTTTTGATTTCAAGTAAGTCGGCATTCCAAAATTTGTGCCGCTTTTGTTGAAAGGATTCAACATCATCATGCAAACCAAATTCATCATTTAAATTTTTGAATCTTCAACCTTTTTGCTAATGAATTTAGTCATTGAAAAGATTTCCGTGCCGCTTTTCAAATCCTCATCAAATAATTCAAAGGCATCACAACATTTCAAGTATCGAATTCTTACCTTCTGATTGTAGAAGTTGTTATATTCACTTTGATTTTCAACAGCTTCTTTTTCAGCTTTCTTAATCGCTTCATCTGAACTTCTCGCTCTAATCAGAACAATTCTTTCCTCAATTAATGTGGCTTCATCGTCATAACCATCATCCATGGAATTCGGCTTACCAATTGTTTCCCATCTTGAAATTGTTTTTACACCAAACCATTTCCAAACCATTTTAACCTCAAAAATTCTAACCAAATCTTTCTCTCAATTCTTTTTTCAAAATCTTCCCCGTCAAATTTCGCGGCAATTTTTCAATAAATTCAACCGTTTTCGGCTTTTTGAATCCTGCTAATTTCCCTTCGCAAAACTGGATAATTTCACTTTCCGAAACTTCTGAACCTTCTTTCAATACCACAATCGCTTTCACTTCTTCGCCCCATTTTTCGCTGGGAACGCCGATAACTGCGACTTCAAAAATGCTCGGATGTTCCTGCAAAATTCGCTCAACTTCGGACGGATAGACGTTCAATGCGCCCGACACAATCATATCGTTTTTGCGGTCAACCAGATACAAATAGCCGTCCGCATCCATCCGCGCCATATCGCCTGTTCGGAGCCATCCATCGCGCAAAGTCTTCGCAGTTGCGTCCGCATTATTCCAATATCCAACCATATTTGCTTCGGTGCGAATCGCAATTTCGCCGACTTCATTTGCCGATAAAAAATTCCAATCTTCGTCCACAATTTGCACATCAACATTCGTTTGCGGTCGTCCGCACGATTGTAAAAGATGTTTCTTTTCAATATTTTCCAACGCAAGACGATGTTCGCTCGGCTCTAAAACCGTTCCCGCGCAACCTGTTTCGGTGGTTGCAAAAGTTTGACGAAAACCGCATTTCGGAAATCTCTGCATTGCTTCACGCAAAACACTTTCGGGAATCGGCGAACCGCCGTAAAGCAAAACTTCCAACGAACTCAAATCGTATTTTTTTGAAACATCCGAAGCCAGTAGCATCTGAATCGTCGTCGGCACGAGATTTGTAAAAGTAATCTTGTCGCGTTCAATCGTTTTGCAAGCCGTTTCGACATCATAATTTATCAACGAAATCTGCGAACCGACATAAACCGCGCAATAAATTCCCGCAATTCCCGCCGCCGAATACAGAGGCGACGGCAACATAACCTGATGAGTTTGCCGCGAAGCAATCGCGTGAACGTGAACCAACATTCCAACCAAAAGCGAATAATGCGAATAAACTGCGCCTTTGGGAAAACCAGTTGTTCCCGAAGTGTAAAGCAACATTGCAGAATCTTGACCTTTGATCTTTGATCTTTGATCTTCGATTTCCAATCCGTGTTCATCTGTGTCTATCTGTGGATAATTTTTGATTAAATTTTCAAATAGCTTTGGATTAATAATTTGCTGCAAAGATTCAACTTTTTCTTTGACTTGCAATGAATTTTGCTCAGTTGATTCATCACAAATAATTGCTTTCGCGCCTGAATTTTCGACAATAAAAGCGACTTCATTGGCAGTTAAACGATAATTTACTGTGACCGAAACTAATCCAACTTGAGCCAATCCAAATAACGCTTCAACCCATTGATTTGAGTTTTTGGCGTAAATTGCCACGCGGTCGCCACGTTCTAAACCTAGTTCAAACAACGAATTAGCAAACGCCTTTGCTCTTTCATTCAACTCTTTCCAAGTCAGACACTTTTCGCCAAAAATTAACCCGATGTCGTTGGGAAAGTTTCTCGCGTTGCGGGCGAGCAAATCGCCTGCCGAGGTCAAACCGCCGAAAATTGGCTGTGAAAATTCGTTTGAAATTTCAGTTTTGCTCGAAGTTGATTTCACTCGTATAAAACCCTCAATTTTTGACATGTTCCAGCGTTTTCCAATTCGTTATCCATTTCAGCAAATTGATTGACCGAACCGCCCGTAAATCCGATTTTTCCAATTTCAGATTCCTTAATCGTTTCCAAAATGGCTAGAAAAAATCTTTCGCCGTGGATGACCAAATATGGTCTGCCGTGTTTGGTAACTTTGTCTGGCAACGGCGCAGTAATTTTCAAATCATTGTGCATTCGGGCGATAATTTCATAGGCTTTCGATAAATTTGCCTCGCGCTTTTGCCATTTTTCGGCTCTTAAAACCTCGCGGAAAATCGGAGTCAATTCTTTCCCGCAATCAAGCCTCGAAAAAGCTGTCCCAAACCATTTTGAATACGGCGCGTATTTTCGCTCCATCAAAAAACATATTCGCAGCAGGCTTTTAACTATTCTAGTCGCAACGATTGCCGAACCTAATTCGTCTCCGACAAAACCTGCTCTGCCGACAAATGCTTCTTCTTCGGCAATTTTTTTCCATTGGCAAGCCAGCAAATAAAGCCAAACTTCACGCGGATAATAATTTAGCTTTTGTCGGGCGGCGGTTAATTTGCCAAAATTATCGTCAAAAACTTTTCCATTCGTCAACGCCAAAAGTTTTTGTTCCGATAAAACCAACCAATCCGCAACGCTAAAATCTTTATCTAAATCATTGCCGAAATTTGATTCAAACCACGTTTCAACAGTTTCAATATCAATTTTGTGATTGACCGCGCCGCTGGCGATTTCGTCAATTACCGATTGGTCTCCACGCGATGAAACGCCAAAATTTGTTGAAAATCCGCAAAATTCTAACGGCAGATTTTTGCTCAAAACCTGACCTATTTTAGTTTTCAACAAATCAAAATCCGAAAGTTGTAAAAACAACTGAAAACGCGGTCCCCAATTATGGTCGGTTGATTCTTCGTCGTCATAGCCCAAAACTTCCGAACTCCAACCCAAAAGTGCCGCCGCATATTGCAAATCTGGGAAATGAGTCTGCAAAATTGGCTTTGCCACATCGTGATAAAATTTTTCACTCAATTCCAATCCGCGCATTTTCAATATTCTAAATCAGTTAGAAGTTTTTCGCTCTTCTAAAAATATGCCCAACCGTTCCCGGTGGCGGTTCCCATTTGTGGTTGTCCACATCGTCAAAACCTTGATCGAGATTTGTCCATTTATCAGCCGAAATCTCGCTATCCGAATGCGTCCAAGTTGCACCGCGCAACGTGGATTTACAACTTTTCCCACCAGTTGTTTTGCCTTTGAACAGATTTTTGTTGACCTTTTCGTAAGTCAAATCGCAACCTTCTTCGGCAGTTAAACGGTCAAAAGTTAGAGTTTTCAAAGTTGACGGATTTTTATGTGCGTTGATAAAATCTTTGTCGTCCTTGATGCGAAAAATCCGCAATATAATCTTGCCGTTTTGACGAAAAAGATAATAAATTCTCTGCCGATACGGGCGCGGTCGATTTGCTGAATCTTGATTTTCAACATAGAACGCTAATCCGTCTTTTAACTCATTTATCGAAACAGGAACAACGTGCAAAAGTGCGCGAATATGCTTATATTTTGTGTCGTTTTCCTCATCCTGCTCGACTTGGGCGAACGTGTCCCAACTTCCCGTTATCCATTTTCCCAACAAGTTAATTTCGCTGTCTTGGGCAAAAATTACCGCTGAATTGAGCAATAATATCGCTAACAAAATGAAACTTTTAGGGAAAGAAATCTTTCGCATTTGTTATAGAACGGTAACACAAAAATTTGATATAAGTCTATAACAAATCTAGCTTGACTTGGTTAAAAATGCAAGCTATATTTGCAGTATTATCATAATAATTATTTGACATAAAATACAAACAAATTATCGAGGCAAACTATGAGTTATCGTTTAGGAATTGATGTCGGTGGCACGTTCACCGATTTACTTTTGTTCAACAACAAAACCGGCGAAATGAAGCTGGAAAAAACGCCCTCCACGCCCGCTGACCAGTCAATCGGCATTTTGGAAGGCATTCGCAAAATCGTTGAGCGCAACGGATTGGATGCAAACGAAATTGACTTGATTTTGCACGGAACAACCGTGGCGACCAACGCCGTTTTGGAAGAAAAAGGCGCATTAGTCGGACTGATTACGACCAAAGGTTTCGAGCAAATTTTGCACGTTGCCCGTTCTCAAACCCCGGGACCGCTGGCAGGTTGGATTATTATGCAGAAGCCCGATCCGCTTGCACCACTTTATTTAACTCGTGGTGTGACTTGCCGAACAACTGCGAAAGGTGTCGAAACTTCGCCGATTGATGAAGCCGAAATTCGCGGACATATCCAAGATTTGCACGATGCCGGAATCGAAGCCTTGACCGTTTCGTTGATAAATTCTTTTGCGAGTAATGTTCACGAGCGAAAAATCCGCGACATTGCCGCCGAAATGTTTCCCGATTTGCCCGTCACAATTTCAACGGATATTTTGCCCGAATTCCGCGAATATGAACGCTGTTTGACGACGGTGATGAACTCGTATGTGCGCCCGAAAATGGCGAATTATTTAAAAGGAATTCAAGACAAATTAGCCGATGCCAAAATTGATACAACGGTCAATATTGTCCGTTCCGATGGCGGTGTAATGTCCATCGAAGCGGCGAAAAAATCGCCCGTCAACACGCTTTTATCGGGTCCAAGTGGTGGAGCAGTCGCGGCGGCATACATTGGCGAACTCGCGGGATTTGATAAAGTTTTGGGCTTTGATATGGGCGGAACTTCGACCGATGTTTGCGTCACGATGGGCGGTCAGCCGAATCTCGTGCGCGAAACTCGTGTCGGTTATTATCCCGTCAAAGCGTCTTCGGTTGATGTCCGCACAGTCGGCGCGGGTGGCGGTTCAATCGCGCACGTTCCAATGACAGGAGCATTAAGAGTTGGACCACAATCTGCTGGAGCTGATCCGGGTCCGGCGGCTTACAAAAAAGGTGGTGAAGAACCAACCGTAACTGATGCAAATGTTGTGCTTGGACATCTTCCGCCAAGACTTTTGGGCGGTGAAATGTCGCTCGATGTTGAGGCTTCGCGCAACGCCGTCAAGAAAATTGCGGACACGCTTGGGCTATCAATCGAAGAAGCCGCGCAAGGGATTTTGGACATTGTTAATGAAAATATGTTCGGCGCATTACGGCTCGTTTCGGTGCAAAGAGGTTTAGATCCGCGTGATTTTGCGCTTGTGGCTTTCGGCGGTGCTGGACCGCTTCACGGCAATTATTTGTCA
>CAVZXI010000030.1:0-104504 GCA_963779235.1 Pyrinomonadaceae bacterium | reverse complement strand
AATATCTGAGATTGAAAAAACATCACTCGAAATAGCTCCGCGTGAATAAGCTAAATTTTTACCATCAGGTGACCAGTCAAAATAGTAAATTATTTCAGCATCAAAATTGGTTAATTGGGTTGGCGAATTTCCATCAAGCGGCTGAAGCCAAATATTTGAAACTCCATTTTGGGTAGCTGAATAAGCAAGATTCTTGCCGTCAGAAGTCCAGCGGAGATGCCTTACTTGGTTTTTACCTAAGATTGGGAATTTTTTCAAAAGTTTGCCATCCTCAATTGAAATCACGGCGATTCCCCATTTATTATTGTCCAAATAATAATACCCAACCATTTTACCATCAGGCGAAACAGTCGGTTGAAATGACAAGGTTTGAGTTAGCTGAATCGGCTTTCCGCCCGAAATCGGGACTTTCCAAATAGTCGGTTTTTCCCAGCCTCTCTGGTAGACGACCCAATCGCCCTTGGCGGAACAATGCGGATACATTTCGCTTTCGGTTTCCTCCGAAATCAAAGGTTGCGAATTTTTTCCGTCTTTATCCATTCTTTGCAACCGAAGGGCATTTGGCTGAACCGAAGCAAAATTTGAAACATAAACAATATAATTTCCGCAAACTGTCGGTTGACGGTTGCCATTTGGATTAACGGTTAAAGGGCGGATTCCGCTTTGATCAAACGTCGAAATATTGTCGTGTTCGTGCGGACCGAGGGAAAAAATCAGTTGATTATCAGGTGTCCAAGCCAGTCCTTCGTTGCCTTTGCTATTTCCGGTTTCGGATAAAATCTCTTCGGTGTTTGCAGTAGCGTTGTCGGTTGTTTTCCAAAGCCGCGTAATTTGCTCGAATTGAGTGGTCATCAAGGTTTTTTCATCATCGGTCACGCTGATTCCGCGATAATTGTTCAAATCGCTCGTCATTTTTTGCGCCTTTCCGGTTGGTAAATCAACCTGCCAAATTTGGTAAGAATTTGATTCTTCGTCAAACGCCGTCATTAGCAAACTTTTACTATTTTTAAGCCACGCAATTTGTTGAATATCCCGCCATTGAATCACTAAAAAAGGTTTGACAGCACCTGTTTCAATATCAACTTCCAGCACATCGCATTTTCCGTCAGGAGACGAAGATGCGCCGATGGTCAGTATTTTCCGTTCGTTTGCTTTCCAAATCGGATCACCAAATTCGGTTTCAAAAGTATCGGGCGCAGTCCTCTCGGCAACTACGCGCGGACGTGTTCCGTCAGTATTGGCAATCAGTAATTGTGATAACCCTTGACTCGGATTAGTTCGATAAAAGGCAAATTCATTGCCATCGGCGGAAAAGCTAATGCCTGAATCAATATTGCTGATGATTTGTTTGCTGTTGCCGCCCAAAATCGGCACTTGATAGAGAATTGCATCAGGCTGATTATCTTGCCAGAGAGTGTAATAGACGCTTTTACTATCGGGCGAAACGGCGAGTCCGCCAATCTGACCTGTGGTTGGCGGAAGAATTTCAATATCTCGTGTTTCAGCCGTCTGTCGAATCCAGAGGCTTTGTTTTCCGCCCTCATCTTTAGCGTGAATTATATATTTTCCATCGGGCGAAATAATCGAATAAAAGGCTTTGCCGGTAGTGGTGACGCGGGTTGTATTAATTTGCTGAAAACTTTGGACAGCATTAAATCGTGGATTTCGATAATAAAAAGTAAATCCAAAGAAAGCTAAAAGAATAATCCCGCCGATGACAAAATAGTTTTTGTTTATTTTATTTTGAGGTGGATTTAGCGGAGTATCCGTTACAACATCTTTCGTAATCAATTCCGCTACTTCTTTTTCAGCAATCTTTTTTACTTCGGCAATAAAACGATAGCCGCGTCGTGGAATAGTTTCGATAAAGGTTGGACTATTTGCATCATCTCCCAACGCCTTGCGGAGCATTTTGATATTGAAAGTGAGATTACTTTCTTCGACAAAACTATCCGTCCAAATCTTTTGCATCAATTCGTTTTTTTCGATTAGTCTGCCTGAATTTTCAACTAAAACGAGGAGCGTATCAAAGACTTTTGGTGTGAGCGAAACAACGGTTTTCTGTCGTAACAAAACTTTATTTACAGTATCAACCCGGAAGTCCGCGAATTCGTAAATTGTTTGTTTTGGAGTCATTTATGCGTTTCCCACAAAAATCTCACAGATTTCTCATCATCAATATTGAATTTATGTGCAAAAATGGAGAAGTTACTCGTTAAAGTAAAAGATGAAGATAGTTTAAGGCAAAAGTTGAATATCTACAATATTTTCATCGGACAAATTATGAAACCAATTCGATTAGTTTTGCAAATAATTTTGACCCTCAATTTTTATATAATAGACTTTTTGCGAAATTCAAATCTTGAATGTCTTTGAGTTCAAAGTTGTAAATTCCTGAAATCAAATTAAATCTTAACCCGAGTCGTCTTCTCCGACTCCGATACCGCTCTGCCAATATCCGAAATATCTTTAATCGGCGGATGACATTTTCCACTCTGATTCGCCTTCGCGCTAACTCTCGATTTGCTCGCTTTTCTTCTTTGCTCAGTTTCTTTAACTTACTGTTCTTCTTTGGTAACAACACTTTCGCGTGTTTCTTTGTAATCCCTGATAACCGCTGTCCGCTTTTATTCCCACTTGTTCGACAATTTTACACCTCAATAAATGTTTCTTTTTTTGACACCTCACAGCCTCTTAAAATCACTCTCTTTCAAACTCTTCGTTGGAACAATTATTTTGAATAAAAAAAGGAAGGTCATTTGCAGATGGACATTACCACAGAGCCCAAGTTAGATGTTTTTCTCTAGAATTAAAGCGAAAAATTGTCAGAAAAATCAATTTGATGAAGACGCTATGGGCGGAAAATGAAATGAGCCGAAAGTCCTAAATGTATTCGGATCAAAATGTCTTCGCGCTCCGCAATCTAGGCAAACAATATAAGATTTACGTCCTTTACCAAAGGGACGGCTCAAATTTTCGTGCCAACAGCCAAATAAATAGCCAGCCAAACCGATTTTTCTGCCAAAAACCTCCGTAGTATCGGTTGAAAAAGATAACATTTGATTTTGTTTAAAAACTACTTGCATCATATCCCTCCTTTTCGAGCCGAATTTGACTCTAAACCTGTCAAAAAACATTCAAATCTTTATTCCCTGATTATCTCAACTGCAAATCATATTCCATAAATAAAACTCAGCTTTTACTTCCAAAAGCCAGACTCTCTATCTCAAAATTAGGCAAAATCCCTCAATCTTCTGCGAAAATTCCCGCAAAAAACTTTCTTGAAGACAAGTGAAAATCCGCAAGATAAAGGAGTTCGGACTTCGGCACGAGCGTTGCAATAGAAATAATGTGCCGAACCTTTTGAGAAAGTGAAATTATGAGGCGAGAGGAGTTTTGATGATAGAAGAACTCAGCAGAAGAGAAGCCGAAAAATTATTTGAGAAATGCAAATTCGGTCATTTGGCTTGCGTCTTGGAAAGTGGCGAACCATATCTCGTTCCAATCAATTACTTGTTTATTGATGGGAGTATTTACGTTCACACTCTGCCGGGCAAAAAACTTGATGCTTTGCGGGGAAACGGAAAAGTTTGTTTGCAAGTAGAAGAAATTAAGTCGGATTGTCTTTGGCGGAGTGCAATTGCTTTTGGTGAGTTTCAGGAAATTAAGAAAAGGGAAGAAAAGTTGAAAATTTTGCTGAAATTCTCCGAACATTTTGGGCGCTTAACTCCAGTTGAAGCAATGAGTAAGGAAAATTGGAACAAAGATGGAATTGTCGTTTTTCGCATCAACATTCGGCAAATAACAAGTGTCGCTGAAAGCTGATTCAAAAAAAGTCAGACAAATTAAAGTAATTCTTAGGGAAAATCATAATTAAGAGGTTGTAAAAAAAACTTATGCCAAGCAATAAAAGATATACAAATGTGAATTTCACCAAACGAGTTGACCACGAAGTCGGACACGCCAGCAATAAACACATCAGCGAACCGGCAATTTGTCAGGAATGCAAAGCGATTTATTCAAAAGGTCACTGGACATTCGATAAAAAGACTTTAAAACCCGACAACTTTGAAAAGATTGAACCGCAAGAAACAATTTGTCCGGCTTGCCGACAGATAAAAACGGGCGAACCTGCCGGATTCGTCTATCTGGAAGGCAATTTTTATAACGAACACAAAGAAGAAATTGAGAATCTTCTGCGGAATGAAGCCGAACGTGCTTTGGAAACTAATCCATTGGCGCGAATTATGAATTGGAAAGATGCGAAACATCGTCTGACGGTGACAACCACCACCGAACATCTGGCAAAACATCTCGGACGCTCGCTCAAACGGGCTTACGATGGCGAAGTTCGCTACGATTTTTCGCACGAAAATAAATTGGCAAGAGTCTATTGGCATCGGGATTGATTGCCAATAAGGAGGTAGTAATGAGCCAAGATAAATACACACTTGATTTTTCGGAAATTAGTTTGAAAGACTTGGGAAAAGTCGGCGGGAAAAACGCATCTTTGGGCGAGCTTTACAATTCGCTGAAACCAAAAGGCGTAAATGTTCTCGACGGTTTTGCCACCACTGCGGATGCTTTCCGTTATTTCATTAAAGAAGCGAAACTTGAGGAAGAGCTTCGGGCGATTCTTTCAGATTTTGACATCAATAACACTCACGACTTACAGATTCGCGGATTTGCCGCCCGCAACCTAATTTTGGAGGCATATTTGCCCGATGATTTGCGCGAAGCAATTCTGGTCGGCTATGACCGATTATGCGAAAGACTGGGACGCGAAGCCGAACTCGCCGTGCGTTCCTCTGCAACTGCTGAAGATTTACCGGAAGCCTCATTTGCAGGCGCGGCGGAAACCTTTTTGAATGTCCGCGGACGAGAAGCGTTGATTCGAGCAATTCAACATTGTTTCGCTTCGCTCTTTACTGACCGTGCAATCAATTACCGCGCTCAACTTGGCTTTGACCAATTACAAGTTGCGCTTTCGGTCGGCATTCAACCGATGGTGCGTTCCGATTTAGCCACCGCTGGAGTTATTTTTACGCTCGATACAGAAAGCGGTTTTCGTAATGTTGTCCAAATTACGAGTTCCTACGGTTTGGGCGAAACTGTGGTGCAAGGCATTGTGACACCCGATGAATGGATGGTTTTTAAGCCGACTTTGATGAGCGGACACAAAGCGATTATTACTCGCCGTTTGGGAACGAAAGAGGTCAAACTTGTCTATACGGACGGCACAAAATCAACCAAAAGCGAGCCAGTTTCAGAAACGGACAGAAAGCGATTTTCGTTGACCGATGATGAAGTTTTACAACTTGCAAACTGGGCTTGTGTGATTGAAGAACACTACTCAAAACTTGCCGGACACGCTCAACCGATGGACATCGAGTGGGCGAAAGACGGTATCACAAATGAACTTTTTATCGTTCAAGCACGACCGGAAACTGTTCATTCAACCAAGCATCAAACAGCATTTTCGGAAAGCTATAAATTAAGCGAAACGCCGCCCAAACCGATTGTTACGGGACAAGCAGTCGGCGAAAAAATCGGGGTCGGACGGGTTTGTAAAGCGTTTGATGTTTCGGATTTAGTCAAAATTAAGACAGGCGATATTTTAGTTGCTCCGCATACCAATCCCGATTGGGAGCCGGTTATGAAGCGAGTTTCGGCAATCGTGACCGACAGCGGCGGACGCACCGCACACGCGGCAATCGTTTCGCGCGAACTGGGCTTGCCGTGCATTGTTGGCTGTGGAAACGCTACGGAAATTCTCAATGATGGCGATGAAATCACGGTTTCGTGTGCCGAAGGTGCGGAAGGTCACATTTATCAAGGAAAACTTCAGTTTGAAGTCAAGCAGGTTGATTTTTCCAATCTGCCGCAAACTCGCACAAAAATTATGTTCAATGTCGCCAATCCCGAACAAGTTTTCAAGGTTGCGGCGATGCCCAATGACGGCGTGGGATTGGCGAGAATCGAATTTATCATCAATCATATCGGCATTCATCCGATGGCACTCGCCAAACTTTCCGAATTAAAAGACGGGCGGGAAAAATATGTAATTGAACAAAAACTTGTAACTGCGGGTGAAACTGATCCGAAAGAATTTTTTATCAGCCGTTTGGCAGAGGCGGTCAGCAAAATTACGGCGGCATTTTATCCGAAACCCGTGATTGTTCGCACGAGCGATTTTAAGACCAATGAATACGCCAAACTTCTGGGCGGTGCAGAATTTGAGCCGTCGGAAGAAAATCCGATGCTTGGTTGGCGGGGTGCCTCGCGCTATTACGATGAACGCTATCGGGAAGGTTTTGCGCTCGAATGCGAGGCGTTGAAAAGAGTCCGCAATGAAATGGGTTTAACCAATCTGAAAGTAATGATTCCATTTTGCCGAACTGTCGGAGAAGCAAAAAATGTCGTCGAAGAAATGGCGAAAAACGGCTTAGTTCAGGGCGAAAACGGCTTAGAAATTTACGCGATGTGTGAATTGCCATCAAACGTCGTCAGAGCGCAGGACTTTCTGGAAATTTTCGACGGTTATTCCATCGGTTCAAACGATTTGACGCAGCTTATTTTAGGCATTGACCGAGATTCGGGAACGATTGCCGGACTTTTTGACGAAGAGGATGACGCGGTTAAAGATATGATTGCTTCTGCTATCAAAGTCGCTAAAACGATGGATAAACCAATCGGCATCTGTGGGCAAGCCCCATCTGATAAACCCCAATTTGCCGCTTGGTTGGTTGAGCAAGGAATTACGTCAATTTCGCTCAACCCCGATTCGGCAATCAAGACCGCGTTTGTCATAGCCGATGCTGAAAGTCATAAATCTGAGCTAAAAAAGACCGCGTAAATTTTGAAGTTATTGGTTTGGTATCAAAGGTAGAAACCCGCGCATGAGTAAGGGGGTCAAAGTTGAATAAACATAACAGTTTAGCACACTTGCTGACGTGCGTGTTTCCGCCTTAGTTCCAATCAGAATAATTATTAGTAGAAATTGAAAATTATTTGATAAGCAATGGTAATTCATAGGAGGTATAAAAATGAAAAATCCAGTAGCAATAATTAGTGCTTTAGGACTTGGGGCGGGATTGATGTATTTTTTTGATCCCAATCGCGGCAAACGGCGACGGGCATTAGTCCGTGATCAAGCCGTTCATCTTTCAAAAACCGCCAATCGGGAATTAAACCGAACGGTTGCCGATGTGCGAAACCGCGCCAATGGAGTTTTGGTTGAAACGGAGAAACTATTCAAAAGTGAAACCGTGACGGATCAACAACTTGAAGGCAGAGTTCGCACCCAATTGGGACGGCTCAGTAATCATCCGCACGCGATTAAAACTTCGGTTGAAAACGGAAAAGTGACTCTCAGCGGATTAATTTTAACGGATGAAGTTGAATCAGTTCTAAACGGAATCGCATCGGTTTGGGGCGTTCAGGAAATCGAAAATAAACTTGAAGTTCACGAAACCGCAGAGCAAAATTCGTCTTTGCAAGGGAATAATCGAGTTGAACGTCAGAACATCGGTTGGTCGCCGAAAACGAGAGCTTTAGCGGCAACGGCAGGCGGCGGACTGGCACTTCTGGCAGTAGCAAAAAGAAATACCTTAAATTCGATTTTGTCTTCGGTGGGCGTTGGACTTGTGGCTCGGTCGGTCATCAATAAGCCTTTGAGCAAACTGATTGCTACAAATGGTGAAAAGGCAATTGAAATTCATAAAACAATTACGATTGATGCGCCCTGCGAAAAAGTTTTCGAGGTTTTGAAATACCCGCAATATTTTCCGTATTTTATGTCGCACGTTCAAAAAGTTGAGCCAATTGGTGAAAAGCAATATTTATGGACGGTTGATGGCATAGTTGGCAAACCCGTTGAATGGACGGCAAAAATTACTGAAGTTGTGCCAAATGAATCAATTAAGTGGGAACATACCGATGGTCGAATAGCCGGTCAAACGGGTGTTCTCCGACTTGAGCCGATAAATGGCAGCGCAACTCGTTTGCAGGTTGATATGAAGTTTCCGCTGATAGTTGGAAAACTCGGAAACTTCGTGGCAGGAGTTTTCAATCGTGACCCGAAAAGCAAATTAGATGACGACTTTTTACGGTTGAAAACTTATATCGAAAAGGGAAAACTGCCGCACGATGCAGCGGCAAATACTAATAGTAAAAGGAGTAAAGAAATGAAAGTACAAGAAGTAATGACGAAAAATATTGCAGTTGCGACTCTGAACACGAGTCTGCACGATGTTGCACAGATGATGGCTGATTATGATTGCGGATGTATTCCGGTAATTGAAAAAGAAGAAGATAAAAGACCGCTCGGAATGATAACCGACCGCGATATTACGCTTCGCACCATTGCACATAACAAAAATCCGCTGAATATGAATGCAAGTGATGTGATGACGGATAATGTCATTACAGTAACACCGGAATTAAGTATTGAGGATTGCATTCTAAAAATGGAAAAAGCTCAAATCCGACGGGTTCCGGTAGTGGACGATGCCGGAAACATTTGCGGAATGGTTTCGCAGGCGGATATTGCCAGAAAAGCACCCCCATTTGAAACTGCTGAACTTGTTAAGGATGTTTCAATGGCGGCTTAAATTTCGTTGAGAGGTGTCAAATGTTAAAGCGATTTGATGACCGAAAAGAAGGTGGAAGAGCTTTGGCGGCAAAACTTTCGGAATATCAAAACCGAAAAGATGTTGTCGTCTTAGCTCTTCCCCGCGGCGGTGTCCCTGTTGCTTTTGAAGTGGCGAAGGCTTTGAATGTTCCGCTTGATGTTTTAATTGTCAGAAAATTAGGTGTTCCGGGGCAAGAAGAATTTGCTTTTGGCGCAATTGCATCGGGCGGAGTCACGGTTTTTAATGAGGCACTGACCAACACTTTGAATCTGCCAACTGCTTTAGTTCTAAGAGTAGTCGAAAAAGAGCAAAAAGAACTTGAAAGACGCGAAAAACTTTATCGCTCAAATCGCAAGGCACTCAAAATTGCAGGAAAAATCGTCATCATTGTTGACGATGGATTAGCAACCGGCGCAACTATGCGAGCGGCAATTGCGGCAGTTCGGACTTTAAATCCAAAGCAAACAATTGTTGCTGCGCCGGTTGCTTCTCAAGATACTTGCGAGGTGATTAGAAAAAAATTGGACGATTTATGTATTTGTGCAATGATGCCCGAACCTTTTTACGGAGTCGGGATGTGGTATCGGAAATTTGAGCAGACAACTGATGAAGAAGTTATCGAATTACTCAAAAAAGCCGAAAATGTAAAATCGGCAGGGCAGTAAAATTTATGAAAGTATTATTTGTTTATCCTGAATTTCCCGTCACTTATTGGAGTTTCAAACACGCTCTGGTGATTGAAGGAAAGCGTTCGGCTTTTCCACCGCTTGGGTTGCTGACCATTTCGGCAATGTTGCCTGCAAATTGGGAAAAGAAACTTGTAGATTTGAATATCGAACGGCTCAAAGAAAAGGATTTGGAGTGGGCAGATATTGTCTTTCTGAGTGGGATGATTGTTCAAAAGGAATCGCTCTTTAAGGTCATTAAACAATGTCGAAAGCTAGGAAAACGGGTTGTAGTCGGGGGACCTTACGTCTCCACCTCGCACAATGATTTCAACGATTTAGGAGCAGATCATATTTTTATTGGTGAAGTGGAAGAAACTTTTCCGCAGTTTCTCAAGGATTTAGAACGAGGCGAAGCACAGTCAATTTATCGTTCCGACAAAAAACCGGACTTAACTTCCACCCCCATCCCTGATTTTTCGCTTGCCAAGCTCAGCCGATACGGAGCAATGTGTGTCCAATTTTCACGCGGTTGTCCATTTCAATGCGAATTTTGCGACATTATCGAAATTTACGGGCGAATTCCACGCACCAAATCGAATGAGCAAATGTTAGCCGAACTCGATGCGCTTCAATCAGCTGGCTGGCGCGGATTGGTGTTTATGGTGGACGATAATTTTATCGGCAATAAACGAAACGTCAGGAAGTTTTTACCCGAACTTATTAAATGGTCTGAGCGAAATAAGTTTCCGTTCACCTTTATCACCGAAGCGAGCGTAAATCTTGCCGAAGACGATCAACTGCTTCAAATGATGCAGGAAGCGGGTTTTAGCCGTGTTTTTCTCGGTATCGAAACGCCCGTCGAAGCAAGTCTGAAAGAAGCAAACAAAGGTCAAAATACGAGACGCGATTTGCTTGAATCGGTGCAGAAGATTCAAAGCTACGGGATGGAAGTAATGGCAGGTTTTATCGTTGGATTTGATAATGACCCGAAAGACATTTTCGAGCGGCAAATTAAATTTATCGGTGAAAGCGGAATTCCTTTGGCGATGGTTGGATTACTTAACGCCTTGCCGGGCACGCAATTGTGGCAGCGGTTGAAAAAAGAAGACAGACTTTTGCAAGAAAGCAAGGGCGACAATACGGATGGTTCTCTTAATTTTATTCCTAGAATGGATGCGACAAGGCTTGTCGAAGGTTACAAACATATTCTTTCCACCATTTACAGTCCGCAAGAATATTATCAACGCGCCCTTGATTGTTTGCGGCGGATAAAGAAGGAAAAGGTTGATATTCAATATGATGGTTTGGTGAATAAAGCGTTTGTTTTCACGCGCTTGGTGTTGAAATTGGGAGTATTTGACAAGGAACGAAAAGAATTTTGGCGATATTTTCGGCGTGTCTTGGCAGAACATCGCAACCGTTTTGCCTACGCGATGGTCTTGGCAGCGATGGGCTATCATTTTCGTCAATTAACCGAAGATTTCAATTGTTAATTTGACTTCCAGAAATCAGGAGGAAAAATGCAAGAATTTGAAGAAAAAGAATGCGCCCATGTTCCGTGCCATTGTGCGCCGGAGCCGGGCAGTAATTTTTGTTGTCGGGCTTGTGAAAAAGCAATTGATGAAACCGATTGTTCGTGCGGACACATTGAATGTCGAGCTGAAGCGTGAAATTTTTGGAGGTGAAATATGATCCGAGTAAGAGAAGAAGTTGATGCTGATTTGATTAAAACAAATTTGCCGACTGAATTTGAAACCGAATTAAATCGTTACGAATTGCCGTGTAGCGTTTGCGGCAGATTGCTTTATGTTGATCAATCAACGCTTGAAAGCTATGAAAAAGGAATGGAATATGATTTAGACAATCAATTTACTTGCTACGAATGTGAGCAGGAATATCAAGATTTGGCTTACGAGTAATAAACAAATCAATCTCGTAACCTGAAAAGTCTGATTGGGTAAAGATTCGCAATGAACGGTGAATCTTTACCCATTTTTTCATTTTGGCTCAAACAAACATTGCGTTTCTTTCCGATAATAACGGTCATTTCTAACTTTGGAACTGACGGTATAAGTGTTGCATACATTCTCATTGAGGTTGAAATGATGAATACAAAAACTGTTAAAAATAATTACAAAACAATCGGTTACGGCTTTCGACGAGAATTGGATGTTCCATTTAATGAAGCTGTCCAACTGACTCGTTCTGCCCTCGCCAGTGAGGGCTTTGGCGTATTGTGCGAGATTGATATGAAAGCAAAACTGCAAGAAAAACTTGGGGTTGATTTTCGCAATTATGTGATTTTAGGCGCGTGCAATCCGCCTCTGGCTTTTGAAGCCTTGCAGGAAGAAATTGATTTGGGATTGCTTTTGCCGTGCAATGTGGTGGTCTATGAAAATGAGGCGGGAGCAATTGTTTCAATAATTGATGCAGGGAAAATGATGTCGGTGGTCGGTAATGAAAGACTTAACCAAACCGCGCAGATGGTCAATGAAAAACTGAAGCGCGTAATTGAAGGAATTTGACGAAATATTGAGGGAGAGATTTTATGAGCAAACTTTTACGATTAACAAAAATTCAATTTATTTTATTTTCGTTATTGATTATTGCATTTGTCGCTTCGGCTCAGATTCCAATTAAAATTCCCAAAATTTCGACCGGAAATCCGTTTGAAAAGGAATCGCCCTTGACCACAAGTTTAGCTGATGCCGTCACAGAAATTCCTTTTTTGGATGATTTTGAACCACAGGATATTGCCCCATTGTCGCTTTTCCAACGCGGCTCAAATAATGGGTTTTTGATTCAGCCGGGGGCGTATTGGTTTTCCGCCCAGAGTTATTGTTTTCACGCCGGAACTCATTCGCCGGGTAAAGGGAAAGGTTATTTGTATGCGCCATTGAAGGGAACAAAAGCTGATATTATCCGCAATATTCTGCGGCGTTCAGTCAGCTACCCAAATATTCCTCAGCATAATGTCCAAACTTTGGTCTGGGCAATTTTGGCGCAAACTAAACCGAGCAAAATGAATTCTGAAATAAACGCAACCGCCAAAGTTTTATTGACTAAAGAGGAAATTTCCAATCTTGAAGGAAGTGCGTTTGACGAAGTTTCGCAAGATTTATTCAGCCGGGTTTTAGGCAAACTCCCGCCACAAACGCAGAGAGTTTTTGAAGCGGAAAGACAATTGCGAAACGCGATGAGTGGCAATGTTCCATACGGCGAACTCGAAAGAATCGCAGTTTTAACCGGCGAACCGCTTCCCGGCAAAGATGACCGCAGTGTTCCTTCGGGTCGCTGGTCATATCAGCCTGAAGGTTATTTTATTCGCTATTTTCCCGAAGGCTATCCAACCACCCAAATGGACGTTTATTTCCCTGAAAATATTAGAGTTGAGCGCGATGAGAAGTATCGTATTACAGCCATCAATGGAACAAAAGGGAAACGGCTAGTGGTTGAATATGACGATACAATTTCGCCGTTGACAGTAAATAAAGAAAACTCATTTAAAGGTTATCCGTTCAAATCTGTCCGCCTCGAATTTACACTTCCCAGATATGAAAAAATTAAATACAAAGAGGATTTGGGAACTGTAACGATGGCGGAATGGACGAATGCCGGTTGGAGTTTTGCAGGAGCATTTGATGGCAAAGGAAAAGTTTCGGCGACTGATAATCGCTTTTCAGGAGCGACAGGGCGGTATGATTCTGCCAAACGGCAAAATGAAGAGTTGAAAAAGCTCCTAAAAAATATTGAAAAATTTGATAAAAATAAAAAGATTAGAGAATTTACGGCAATTGAAATGAATAATTTACTCCACTTAATGCAGTTTTCTTTGGCACTTAAAGAATTATTTAACTCTCAGGGAATCATCAAAGGAGAGCAGTTTTTCGATGCGGTCGAACTGACGCAAAGAGCTTGGGCGGTTGAGTTTGACGCTTTGGTAAAATCACATCAAAGTTTGGCTTCCTTTCAAATTCCAAATTCAACTTTTCAAAACAATCTTTTCGCTAATCTTTCAATGTTTGATTTTGTTAATTACAAATATGCTTTGACTGAGTTTAACTCTGAAAATGGTGCGGCTTCACCGGGCGACACGGGCAGACAAAGACTCGGGGTTTCAGGAAGAGAAACCAATAAGGGAAACAAATGCAAAGACGAATTTAAAGATTGTCAGACAGAATCAGGCAGTAGTTATTTGGATTGTTTTACTGCTTGCGGCGCGAATGTGCCAGCCAATCCAACGCTTGGTCAGTTGAATGAAGCCCGAAAATGTTTTAGCGCGTGCGAATCAAATTACAGCAAACAAAATCGTGAATGTTCGCGGGCAGCTAAGAAATGTGCGAAGAATTGATTTCTCCTTTGAAAGTTAAAAAACTCAATTGAAATTTAATTGCGGAAAGTTACTCACGATAAAGTGAATCTTTCCGCAATTTTTTTCTTAAATCCCCGTAAAACCTTTAAAACACTCAGTAAATCCCTAACATTTATCTGGCACAGCGGTTGCACTTTCTATTTGAGAACGCAATCAAATTGGAGGTATTGCAGATGAGTAACCTGTTGAAATTTATGATGACGATTATCGCAATCACTTTTTTGATGTTCATTTCCGCAAATGTTTTTGTAGGAAAACATCAAGAAGTGAATGGCAAACCGACTATTTTGCCGAAACATAAAATTGCAACTTAATGGTGGAAAATATGTCATTTACGGCGATAAAAAAATTAGGCGAAAAAGAGAGTGCCATCCCGAATTTGTTGGATTATGAGCAGTTTCGTGAAAGTTTTACTTGGGAAACTGCTCGTGGCGAACTTGATGGTTTGCCCGAAAATCGTGGGTTAAACATTGCTCATGAAGCGGTTGACCGTCACGCTAACGGTGCAAAAGCTAACCAATTAGCGATTCGTTTTTTGGGCAAAAACGGCGAAATCCGCGATTTCAATTATGCCGAACTCAAGTCTCAGACCAACAAATTTGCCAACGTCCTTAAAAATCTCGGTATCGAAAAAGGCGAGCGCGTTTTCGTATTGGCGGGCAGAATTCCTGAACTTTACCTTACCGCGCTCGGCACATTCAAAAATGGCAGCGTTTTCTGTCCGTTATTTTCCGCTTTTGGTCCCGAGCCAATAAAAGCGCGAGCAGAAATCGGCGAGGCAAAAGTTTTAGTCACAACTCCGCAATTGTATGAACGAAAAATCTCACCAATCCGCGCCTCACTTCCTTCTTTAAAATACATCATTCTTGTCGGCGAAAATGGCGAACGAACTGATTTGCCCGGGACGTTTGATTTTGACGAATTGATGGACGAAGCCAACGATGATTTTACCATTGGCAAAACCGATGAAGAAGACATTGCTTTGCTTCATTTTACATCGGGGACGACAGGCAAACCGAAAGGCGCAGTTCACGTTCACCAAGCGGTTGTGGCTCATCACATCACAGGCAAACTCGCGCTTGATTTACACCCCGAAGATGTTTTTTGGTGCACGGCTGATCCGGGTTGGGTGACGGGAACTTCTTACGGCATCATCGCACCCCTCACAAACGGCATCACGATGATTGTTGACGAAGCCGAATTTGATGCCGAGCGTTGGTATCAAACCTTGCAAGACCAACGAGTTACGGTTTGGTATTCCGCGCCAACGGCGATTCGGATGTTGATGAAAGCGGGCGATGAAATTATTAAAAAATACGATTTGTCCAAACTTCGTTTTATGGCAAGCGTTGGCGAGCCGCTTAATCCCGAAGCCGTCATTTGGAGCAAAAAAGTTTTTGGAATTCCGTTTCACGATAATTGGTGGCAGACCGAAACAGGCGGAATTATGATTGCCAATTTCGCTTCGATGGAAGTTCGCCCGGGTTCGATGGGCAAGCCTCTGCCGGGAATTGAAGCCGCGATTGTGCGGGAAAAAGAAGACAACACGATTGAAGAAATTACCGAGCCGGATGTGCAAGGCGAATTGGCTTTGCGACCAAATTTTCCGTCGCTCTTTCGCGGTTATTTAAATGAGCAAGAACGCTATCAGAAATGTTTTAACTCAGGTTTTTATTTAAGCGGCGATTTAGCGAGAAAAGATGCCGACGGCTATTTTTGGTTTGTCGGCAGAAAAGACGATGTGATTAAAACTTCGGGGCATTTAATCGGACCATTTGAGGTCGAAAGTGTTCTTTTGGAACATCCGGTGGTCGCCGAAGCGGGCGTTATCGGCAAGCCCGACCCGCTGGCGTTGGAAATCGTCAAAGCGTTTGTTTCGCTCAAAAAAGGGTTTGAACCTTCGGAAAAATTGCGTCGTGAATTGCTCGGACACGCCCGCAAACGGCTGGGAGCAGTCGTTGCCCCAAAAGAAATTGAATTTTTGCCGACTTTGCCGCGCACTCGTAGCGGAAAGATTATGCGCCGACTTTTGAAAGCCCGTGAACTTGGGTTGCCCGAAGGTGATATTTCAACTTTAGAGTCGCAATAAAGGTAACAGGAAATGCTCAAAAAGGAAATTCGTTACATAGATTCTTTACTTCCCAGCGAAATGGCTCTGCGGGCAGAGGAAATCGGGGTCAAAAAAGCCTTGATGGATTTTCCCGCACTGTTTGTTTTGTCAGTTTTAGCAGGTGCGTTTATTGCTTTTGGGTCAATTCTTTCGACAACAGTGATGGCTGGTGCAGACGGTTTTTTGTCCTTCGGTGTGACGAAATTATTGGGCGGTTTAGTTTTTTCACTTGGGTTGATTTTGGTAGTCGTTGGAGGAGCGGAACTATTTACGGGAAACAATTTGATTGTTATGGCGTGGGCAAATCGGCGCGTTTCGACATTTCAGATTTTGCGAAACTGGACGGTTGTTTATCTCGGTAATTTTGTCGGAGCATTTGGCGCGGCGTTGTTAGTATTTTTGAGCGGACAGTATCTTTTCGGAAATGGTGCGGTTGGGGCAACTGCGCTCTCAATCGCAAAAACGAAGTCAAATCTTGGCTTTGGTCAAGCTATTGCACTCGGAATTTTGTGCAATGTTCTGGTTTGTCTGGCGGTTTGGATGAGTTTTAGCGGACGCACGACTACCGATAAAGTGTTAGCAGTTTTCCCGCCGATCACGGCATTTGTTGCCTGCGGATTTGAACACAGCATCGCCAATATGTATTTCATTCCAATCGGAATTTTGGTGAAAACAAGCGCATCCGAAACCTTTTGGGCGCAAATCGGGAAAACTGCCGATGATTATTCGTCATTGACCATCGAAAACTTTCTTTTGAGAAATCTACTGCCCGTCACCATTGGAAACGTCATCGGCGGAGCTGTTTTAGTCGGGATCGTTTATTGGTTTGTTTATTTACGGAACAGAACTGTGCCGTGAAGGAGGTTTTATGAATCCAGCACATATACATTTATTTCTTAATCATTGTCCCGTCATCGGGACAATCTTCGCCATTGTTTTATTGGGCTATGCCTTGTTTAGAAGAAGCGAAGAAGTAATAAAAATAAGTTTGATATTGCTTGTTTTTGTCGGATTGACGGCAATTCCGGTTTATTTGACTGGCGAGCCTGCCGAAGAAATTGTTGAGAAATTAGCCGGAGTTTCCGAAGCAATTATCAGCGAACACGAAAGTTATGCCAAATATGCCCTTGCCTCAGCGATTTTGACGGGCGTAATGGCTTTGGCGAGTTTGGTTTTCTCCTTTTGGTCTGAAAGAAAGGCAACTTGGCTGGTTATTGCGACATTTTTTCTGACGATAATTACTGGCGGTTGGATGTTCAAGACGGCGAGTTTAGGCGGACAGATTCGCCATACGGAAATTCGTAATAATACCGCCGTTACGCAACCGGAACAGCAGACTGAAAAGACGGGTGAAAAAGATGATGACGATGACCACTAAAAAAATAGAATCGAAAGCCGAAGATGCGGTTGCGCTGTTGCGTGAAATGCTTCTAATCCGGCGTTTCGAGGAAAAATGTGTTGAGCTTTACAGTGCGGGGAAAATTCGCGGATTTCTTCACCTTTACATCGGCGAAGAAGCCGTTGCGGTTGGGGCAATGCAATCATTAAACCCTGATGACAAAATCGTTTCAACCTACCGCGAACACGGACACGCTCTCGCACGCGGAATTTCAGCCGGAGCAATTATGGCGGAAATGTTTGGTAAATCAAATGGTTGCTCGCGTGGGAGGGGCGGCTCGATGCACCTCTTCGATGCTGCGAAGAATTTTTACGGCGGAAACGCCATTGTTGGCGGCGGATTGCCCCTCGCTGTCGGACTTGCGCTCGCGGATAAAATGCAGAAAAAGACTGCCATAACCGCGTGCTTTTTCGGGGACGGTGCGGTTGCCGAAGGCGAGTTTCATGAATCAATGAATCTCGCCGCGCTCTGGCAACTGCCCGTCCTTTTTCTTTGCGAAAACAATCTTTATGCGATGGGAACTGCCATTTCGCGGTATCAAGCACAAACCAACATTGCACGAAAAGCCGATGGTTACGGTGTCAAAAGTGCAACGGTTGACGGAATGGATGTTTTGGCGGTTGAAAGTGCTGCCCGCGAAGCCGTTGATTTTGTCCGAACCGAAAGCAAGCCTTTTTTGCTCGTTGCTCAAACTTATCGTTTTCGCGCTCATTCGATGTATGACCCCGAACTTTATCGGGATAAAGACGAAGTGGAAAGTTGGAAAAAACGTTGCCCGATTGCCAATTTTGAGCAAAATTTGCGGGAAGAAGGGATTTTGAAAGAATCGGATTTAGACGAAATTGAAAAGCAAATAACAAATGAAATTGATGAGGCGGTTGCCTTTGCTGAAGCAGGCGAACTTGAGCCTCTCGAAGATTTACTGAGAGATGTTTATACGTCCGTCTGAGATTTTGATTAGGAGGTATAAAAAAATGAAAAAACAATATTTGAAAAGAATTTTATTAATTTGTGTGGTTCTCTTTTTGACAATTTTTGCGGTAAATGAATACCAGCTAGTTCAAGCTGAAACCGCGCTTACTCCGCATCAGGTAGCCGAGCGCAATAAACCTGGTGTGGTGATGATTTACACCAATTGGAAGACGCATATCGTTGTTCCCGAGCCTGAATTTGATCCGAACAAACAAGGCTTACTGATAATGCGGGCGCGGCAAATGATTAAAGAAGGAATGTATCCGCCAACAAAAGATGGCTTGACGGCGGCAGCGATTAGAGAGGTTCTCAGAAATCTGTCTGATTACATTCGACCAAGCCGAACCATAATCAAAAAGGATGTTGAAACTGGTGCGATGGGAACAGGATTTATCATTACTCCTGATGGCTATGTTATCACTAACGCGCACGTTGTCTTTGCCGAGGAGGGTTATCTGAAATGGCAACTGACGCAAACGGCTCTCAAGGAAATTATCCAGAAAGATGTGGAAGATTTTACCAAAGAAGCCGGTGAAAAAAACGTTGTAATTACGGATGAAACGATGAATATTGCCATCAATCACGCCTCAGTCTATTACCAGCAAAATATGGTTTTAGACAAAATCGAAACGAAAATTTTCACCGAAATGGGGGTCGCCGTTCCGGGCTTACAAGCGATGCAGAGAGGGTTTGGAAGCGACATTCGCAAACGCGGCGAACCGATTCCGGGCAAAGATGTGGCGATTCTTAAAATTGACAAAACCAATCTCCCGACTGTCAAAGTTGGTGATGATTCGGGACTAACCACAGGCGATAAGGTTTATGTGATGGGCTATCCGGGTGTCGCAACTTTTCACGAATTGCTTTCCGCCGAAAGTGCTATCGAACCGACGATGACATCCGGTTTGATTAGTGCCAAGAAAACAATGCAGGGCGGTTGGGATGTTTTTCAGACCGACGCGGCGATGACGCACGGCAACAGCGGCGGTCCTGTTTTTAATGAAAAGGGCGAAGTTATTGCGATTGCTACGTTTGGAAGTATTGATTATCAACGGGGCGGCGCAGAAGTCGCCGGAATGAATTTTGTCATCCCGATGAGCGTGGCTAAACAATTTTTGAAAGAAATAAACATCACGCCCGAAGAAAGCAAATTGTCCAAAACCTACGAACAGGGTTTGATTTATTACGATCAGGAACAATATAGCCGTGCGCTCGAAAAATTCCGCGAAGTCAATGAACTAAATCCGGGTTATCCGTATGTTCAGCAAAACATTTCCGATGCGCGAAACGCCATCAACGAAGGACGCGACAAATCATCCTCAATTTGGATATATCTTTTGGCTGTTGGCGGAGGTTTAATCTTAATTGTGCTGTTAGTTATCGGGTTCTTAATTTTACGAGGCAAAAAGCAACAGAAAAAAGGCGAATTTAATGTTCCGGCTCATCCGTAACAAGGCTTTGAAAGATGGCGCAAAGCTACAAAAACGGCATATACAAGCCGCGAAGAATTTGTTGAAATGAGCGTTTGATTGGTATTTGTGGAATGCGCTGGACTTTTGCCAAGGCAATCGAATTTGCCGAAGCCGGAGAATGGGAGCCGGTAGAAGATTTAACCAAAGATGTTTTTATGCAAATTTAAGTTTAGAGGATAAAAATGAAATTAGAAGAAAATACAATATTGGAAATTGAACAGGCTTTACCGCCGGAAATACCGCCCGACATTCCATTTGAGCCGTGTGAACCACTCGAACCGCCAATGGTTTCGATACCGATGATTTATGTGGATACAGAGGAAAAAATTGAATATCGCATCGTTGATTACAAATTTTCCGAAGCCAAAAATCTTGAAACTGAATTAAACGCACTTGGCAAAAAAGGCTGGTGGTTGGTGCAAATCATCCCGAAGGAAAAAGATTTTTGGATGATTTTGGTCAAACACGGGCGCGGCTAAATTATTTGTGGTCTTAAAACGGCGGGAGCAAGGAGGCTTTATTATGAACAGAATTAAGATTTTTATCGCGTTTTTATCCATATCCGTCATTTTTGTGGTGGGATTGTTAGCTCAAAACACAGCACAGACACCAAACAAGCCTACAGCAAATCAAAGCAACACCGCCACGTCGCAACCTGAGCAAAAGGATTCCGTTGAAAAGAAACCTGCTGAAGATTTTTATTCGGCAGGTCAAAATATTGAGGTAGCTCCTGAAAACGCCGACGGAGATGTGGCGGTTGCCGGAGCAAATATCACAATTTCCAACAAGATTCAGGGTTATCTGATGGCGGCGGGCGCAAATGTCACTATCAATGCGCCAATCGGAAATGATTTATGGGCGGCAGGCGCAAATATGATTGTCAACGCTCCCGTTGCCGACAATGCAATGTTGGCGGGAAGTTCGGTTGTTTTGGAACAAAATGCGACCATCGGCAAAGACGCACGTATTGCCGCGAGTTCCGCTGTTGTAAAAAGCAAAATCACTCGAAATTTGAATGTTTCAGCCGCCAATGTGGAGATTTCGTCCGAAGTCGGCGGAAATGTAACGGTTTTTGCTGAAAATCTTTCGCTCAATCAAGGAGCTTTGATTCACGGCAATTTGATTGTTCACAGTCCGAATCCGCCCTCAATTTCTTCGTTGGCGAAGGTTGAAGGACGGGTTGAACACCGAGTTACGCAGAGCAGTCAAAGAAGAGCTACAGATTTTGGCGGATGGTTTAGCAATTGGTTTCTGACGTTTTTGTGGATTACGGTTTTAGGGTTGGTCGCCGTCTGGTTTTCGCCCGTTTGGACAAATCGGGTGGCGGAAATGGTCAAAACCGAAACGTGGAAATCATTACTCATCGGTTTGATTGTCGCTCTGCTGATACCGATTCTATTCATTCTTCTGTTGGTAACGGTTGTCGGATTGCCGCTTGCTTTTATGCTTGGCGCGATGTCGTTGGTCGGCTTTATGCTTTCGGGCGTTTTCATCGCGTTTTTCGTCGGCGATTGGTTTTTAAAACAAATTAAGCGTTGGGAAAGTTCAAATGTCTTGAAAATCGTTTTTGGCGCGTTGATCATTACCTTTGTGATGGCGTTGCCGTGGATTGGCTGGCTGGCAAAACTCGCAGTATTTTTCTTCGGATTCGGCGCGTTTTTACTTGAACGCAAAGATTTAATCCACAAATTGCGCGAACAAGGTCTGGCGTAAGGAGGTGAGCATTATGATGACGATGAAAGAAGCGACGAAAAACTTTCTCGCGCTCAAGCGAATTGCAGTGGCGGGAGTTTCCCGAACATCGAGCAATGCGGCGAATCTTATCTATCGAACATTGCGGTCAAACGGCTATCAAGTTTTTGCGGTAAATCCAAACGCGGCAACCGTCGAAGGTGACACGAGTTACCCGAATCTGAAATCCGTTCCCGAAAAACCCGAAGGCGTGGTGATTGTCACCAAACCCGAAGTTACGGATGAGATCGTGCGCGAGTGCTTGGAGGTCGGCATAAAAAATGTCTGGATGCACAACGGAATGGGGGGAACAAGTATTTCGGAAAACGCCATCGCCTTTTGCCGCGAAAATGAAATCAACGTAATTCCGGGCGGTTGTCCGATGATGTTTGTCAGCAACGCCGATTTCGGTCATCGGTTTATGCGCTGGTTTCAAAATCTGACCGGAAAACTGCCCAAAGAAATTTAAGGGCAAAGGAGGTTGAAATGAAAACACTAACAAAAGCAATTATTGGATTAGCGGCGGGCGGCGCAGCATATGCTTTGGTGCAAAACAGAAGACATGCGAAGGAAGATGAAGCGTCTAAGCACGTCGAAATTCACGGGTTTGTAAAAAGTGGCTACGAACCCGTGCGCGAGGCTTTCGCCGAGAATTTTGCCGCGCGGCGCGAAATCGGCGCGGCTTGTTGCGTCTATCACAAAGGCGAAAAGGTGGTTGATATATGGGGTGGCGTGCGAAATGTGGAGACGGGCGAGCCTTGGGAAGAAGACACGATGGCTCTGGTTTATTCGGCAACGAAAGGCTTGGCGGCGATGACTCTGGCAATCGCTCATTCGCGCGGTTGGCTCGATTATGACGCGCCCGTCTGCCAATACTGGGCGGAATTTGCTCAGAACGGAAAAGAAAAAATCACCGTCCAGCAACTTTTGGCGCACCAAGCTGGATTGTTCGCCTTCGACGAGCCGGTTGATAAAGCTACAGTTGCCGACCTCAACAAATTGGCGGAAATTATGGCTTAACAGAAACCCGCTTGGGAACCGGGAACGCGACAGGCTTATCACGGGATTACGCTCGGATATTACGAAGGCGAACTGCTTCGCCGGATTGATCCGCAGCATCGCAGTCTCGGGAAGTTTTTCCAAGACGAAATCGCTACGTCGCTCGGTTTAGATTTTTACATCAATTTGCCCGAATCAATTCCCGATTCAAGGCTTGCGCCGCTGATTAACCCAAGTTTTACCGAGATGCTGTTCGGTTTTCCGCTTGGGATGGTGTTTGACATTTTGAGTCCGCACTCAAAAATCCGCAGGTCGCTGGCAGGCTCTGATTTTGGTCACGACGAGAAGCGAATTTACTCGCGCAATCTTGAAATTCCGTCGGGCGGCGGTGTCGGCACGGCGCGAGCAATTGCAAAGGCTTACAGCGTTTTTGCTACCGGCGGAAAAGAACTCGGTTTGCGTGAAGAAACTTTGAACGAGTTGACTGCACCGGCGATTTCCCCAACGAATGGCTTTTATGACGAGGTTATGAAAGGCGAAGTCGAATTTTCGCTTGGCTTTATGAAAACCTGTGCGGGTTTTCAATTCGGCAACTCTGGCTCTTTCGGCTCACCTGGGGCAGGCGGTTCACTTGGCTTTGCCGACCCGATAGCCCAAATCGGCTACGGATATATCCCTAATCGCAAAGGCGTTGAATTTGCGGGAGACCAGCGCGATGTGGCATTAAGGCAGGCACTATACACCGCCACGCCCGTATTGGAGAATTTGGAATAAAACTAGAAAAGAGGTGTTGAAATGAAAAAGAATTTATTAACAAAAACATTTGTCGGTTTAACGGTAGCGGGTGCAGGGGCAATAGCCGCTTACGCTTTTGCTGTTCGCCCGTGGCATCTTCGCTGGGGTGCAACCGATGAGGAGCTGACCGAAATTCTGTCCGGGGATGACGTAAAACCTGAGGCGGGAGTGCAGGTAACACACGCCATCACTATCAATGCGGCTGCCGCAGATATTTGGGCGTGGCTTGTGCAAATCGGACAGGATCGCGGCGGATTTTACAGCTACGATTGGATTGAAAATTTATTCGGTTTGCAGGTTCAAAATGCTGAGCAGATCGTTTCCGAATGGCAAGAACTAAAGGTCGGGGATTTTGTTCGTTCGGCTGATAAGGGCTGGCTTGGCGGCAGATTTGACGAGACTGCGGGCTGGTTTGTAGTTGCGCTGGAACCAAACCGCACTCTCGTTTTGCGCGATGAGGTAGAGCAGGGAAGTTGGGCATTCGTCCTGAGAACGATTGATGAAAATACAACGCGTTTGATTGTTCGCGCACGCGGCAACGCCCCGGAATCGCCCGGGCGAAAAGTGCTGCACTTCGGAATCTTCGAACCCGCGCATTTCGTGATGGAGCGAAAAATGCTTCTGACCCTAAAAGAAAGAGCCGAAACGAATTTTCGTCGTCAGATTAACGAAATTGAAGCCAATCAACCGATGACCGCGGAGAATTTGGTAACTTAAAATACAGAATGATTCCATTTACGACTGAGCAATTTCTTGAAGTGTTTTCTGCGTATAACAGGTCGGTTTTTCCATTGCAGATATTTCTGGCGTTGGGGGCTTTTGTTGCAATCTTTTTTGCCGTGAAGCCGAGTAAAATTTCCAGTAAAATTGTCGCGGGGATGCTGACGTTTTTGTGGATGTGGATGGGTATAGTTTATCATTGGATATTTTTTTCGGAAATCAATAAACTTGCATATCTCTTTGGGATATTGTTCATTGTGCAGGCGTTGATTTTTTTCTTCTACGGCGTTATTCGGGATGAGCTTAGTTTTTGCGTCAGGCGAAATTTTAGCGCATTTATCGGGACTTTGATTATTATTTATGGGTTGATTATTTATCCGATTCTCGGCTTTGTTTTCGGACATATTTACCCGGAATCTCCGACTTTCGGTTTACCTTGTCCAACTACAATTTTTACGTTTGGTTTATTGCTTTGGACGGATCGCAAAGTTCTACTGCCGATTCTACTGATTCCGATATTTTGGTCGCTAGTCAGTCTTTCAGCTGCCCTTTCGCTAGGAATTAACGAAGATTTCGGACTGGTTTTGACAGGATTTTTTGCGTCGGCTTTGATTATTTGGCGCAATTGTGATTTGTGGTAAAAGGTTATGACGAAGTTAGAAAAAATGACATATCGAGAGGCTATTCGCACAGGGTTGCGCGAGGCTTTGCAAACAAAAGAAAAAGTTTTTCTGATGGGGGAAGATGTTGGACGATACGGCGGAACTTATGCTTGTAGCCATGGGCTTCTTGCCGAATTTGGTGAGGAACGAATCCGTGACACGCCCTTGTCAGAATCGGGTTTTGTCGGTGCGGGAATCGGTGCGGCACTCGGCGGAATGCGCCCCGTGGTCGAGGTGATGACGGTCAATTTCAGCCTCCTCGCACTTGACCAAATCGTCAATAGCGCGGCACTTTTGCGGCATATGTCGGGCGGACAATTCAGCGTTCCGTTAGTCGTGCGAATGGCAACGGGCGGCGGACGACAGCTTGCCGCACAGCATTCGCACAGCCTCGAAAATTGGTATGCACATATTCCGGGCATCAAGGTTTTGACTCCCGCAACCATTACGGATGCAAGATTTATGTTGCGCGAAGCATTAAAAGAACCCGACCCCGTTTTTATCTTTGAACACGCTTTGCTTTATCCAACTGAAGGTGAATTGGAAAACGAAAATGGTTCATTTGAAATCAAGAAGGCGAAAGTTCGGCGTGAAGGAAAAGATGTTTCGCTGATAACTTACGGTGGTTCACTCAATAAGTGTTTGCAGGCGGCGGAAACATTGAACAAAGAAGGAATTGAGGCAGAAGTCGTTGATTTGCGAGTTTTACGTCCGCTTGATACTGAAACAGTTCTTCAATCAATTGCCAAAACTCATCGCGCTGTAATTGTTGACGAAGGCTGGAAAACCGGGAGTTTTGCGGCGGAAATCAGCGCACAAATTATGGAAGGGGCGTTTGACGAACTCGATTATCCGGTGCAAAGAGTTTGTAGCGAGGAGGTGCCGATGCCTTACGCTAAACATTTGGAAGATGCGGCTTTGCCGCAAGCAGAAAAAATTGTTGATAAGGTGCTGGAAATGCTTGGTCGTGGATAAACTCAAGCATCACACATAGTTAGACTTTATAGGTAGGAGGTTAAAATTATGCAAAACAATCAAACCATTACTAACGACGAAATACACAGTCGTGATTTAAACATCCGTTTGGAGGAAGTCGGTTGGGCTTTATTCCTGATTTTGATTGGAAGCATTTGGTTTTTTCCAAATGTAGGAATACCGGAGGATGCTTGGCTAATCGGAG
This sequence comes from Pyrinomonadaceae bacterium, assembly GCA_963779235.1. Taxonomy (GTDB): domain Bacteria; phylum Acidobacteriota; class Blastocatellia; order Pyrinomonadales; family Pyrinomonadaceae; genus JAIBCC01. The sequence continues at coordinate 78,791 of CAVZXI010000030.1, read as the reverse complement.
CAGGGCTGATAATGCTCGGAATAAACTTTGCCCGCTATTTCAACGGAATAAAGATGAGCGGATTTACGGTTTTTCTGGGAGTTGTCGCGTTAGTCGCCGGACTCAGTGGGCTTTTTAGTCTGAAAATTCCAATTTTCGCCGCTTTATTCATCGTTTTAGGCGCGAGCCTTTTGATGAGGGCATTGTTTAAGGGAAAAAGTTGAAACGGATAGAAAGACTTGTCGAGGTAAATAAATGGCTGAATTCGTAATGCCGAGTTTGGGGGCGGATATGACCGCCGGAACTTTGATCGGATGGCTGAAAAATGTTGGCGATAAGGTTGTGCGAGGCGACATAATTGCGGAAGTTGATACCGATAAAGGCGTGATTGAAGTCGAAGTTTTTCAAAGCGGCGTGATTGAAAAATTGCTCATCCAAGCGGGCGAAAAAGTTCCGGTCGGGACGGCTTTGGCGATTATCAGTGAAGATGACGAAGCGATGGAAAAGATTGAGATTGAACCGCCGAAAACTGAAATTCAATCAAGTTCAACAGTTTTACCAATCGAAAAAGTAACCGAAACAATTCGTTTTCACGCCTCGCCCGTTGCCCGAAAACTTGCTGAACAACTCGGCGTTGACCTTTCAAAAGTAATTGGAACAGGTCCGAATGGACGCATTCAGCGCGAAGATGTTGAACTTGTGGCGAAAGAAAAATCTAAAGAAATTCCGTCTGAATCCGAGCCTGATCGTTATGCAAGAATGCGGCGGGCAATTGCAGCCGCAATGGCGCGTTCAAAGCGCGAAATCCCCCATTATTATCTTGCCACCACGATTGATATGAGCCGTGCGCTTGCTTGGCTCGAAGCGGAAAACGCGAAAAAACCAATCAAAGACCGCATTTTATACAATGTTTTGCTAATCAAGGCTGTTGCATTGGCACTCAAAGAAACGCCGGAATTAAACGCCACCTGGGAAAATGAACAATTAAATTTGAAACCAAAAATAAATATCGGCGTGGCAATTTCGCTTCGTCAAGGCGGTCTGATTTCGCCTGCGCTTTTTGAAACCGATACGCAAACGTCTGGACGAATTGATGAAAAACTTGCGCGAATTGGTGCAGAGAACTCGTGCCGGAACGCTTCGCAGTTCCGAACTTTCGGATTCAACCATCACATTGACAAATCTAGGCGAAAACGGAGTCGAAACTGTTTTCGGAGTAATTTATCCGCCCCAAGTTGCGTTGGTTGGATTCGGTAAAATTTATGAAAGTATTTCGGTAATTGACGGCAGAATCAAGGGTTGCTTTAAAATCAACGCGACGCTTGCCGCCGACCATCGTGCAACGGACGGACATCGCGGAAGTTTGTTTCTGTCCGCTATTGATAAACTTTTACAAGAACCTGAAAAATTATGACAAACGAAGAAATAAAAGCAAAAGTGCTGGAAATATTGGGTGAAATTGCACCCGAAGCCGATTTGGAAAATATCAAACCTGATGTCCATTTCCGCGACCAAATTGATCTTGATTCGATGGATTATCTGAATTTTGTTATCGCTTTGGACGAAGAATTTCAGGCAAATATCCCTGAAACTGAATATACGAAATTTATTACTTTGAATGCTTGTGTCGAGCAACTGGGGGAGAGAGATTCAGAAACCTCTGAGGCTAAACCATTGTAAAAGAATGTGTTACAAACATCAGAAGATAGCAACACACATTTATAAATGGATTGATTTATGATGCGTTTTGCCGGATTACAACTAATTCGGGCTATTTCAGTTTGCAACTTTCCGGTAAATGGCGCATCTTAGTAATGTTCATTCCTTCTCTTTCATCAGTTTTCTGATGTGCTCGTCAAAGACGGTTTTCTGGATAAGTTCGAGAGCAGGTTCATTTATTAGTTACAGAAGTCGCTCTTGAATATTTTGAGCATCCGAAACCCGATTCTTCAAAAGACTACCGTTTTTCTCCGAAGTCCAATTCGATTCGACACTTCTCTTGAAATTCCCTAGACGGGAAAAGGTATATATTTTTATGTCAACGAAACTTTATGTAGGAAATCTTTCCTTCAGCACATCAACCCAGGATTTAGAAGAAATGTTTGGTAAAATCGGCACAGTCGAATCAACCAATATCATTGAAGATCGGGAAACAGGACGTTCACGCGGATTTGGATTCGTCGAAATGTCATCAAAGAAGAAGCGCAAAACGCAATTTCCGCGCTTAACGGTAAAGAAATTGACGGACGCGAATTAACCGTCAACGAAGCCAAACCACGCGAAAATCGCGGCCGCACAGCGGCGGGCGGTTAGCGTGGTGGAACGGCGGTCGCGGCGGCGGAAATCGCGGCGGCGGTGGTTCACGGTGGTAAATTTCAAACGTTTATCTCAGTAATTTGTTGATGAAATGTCTCCGACCCAATTTGCAGTCGGAGACATATTTTATTTTGAGACAATAGTTGTTACTTCGGTTAATCCGTTGGAGACAACAACATAAAGGGAATCAGACGTTTAATGAAAGAAGAACTAATTGAAGTAGCCGGACTTATTGTTGATAAACAACGTGACGCTTGTTTCAAGGTGCAAGTAAATGACAGTGAGCATATCGTAATGGCACAAATCTCAGGTAGAATGAGAAGAAATCGAATCCGCATTTTGATAGGCGATCGGGTTGATATGGAACTGTCGCCTTACGACCTGACAAAAGGAAGAATCACTTATCGTCACAAATAGTTGCACAAGATGGGAGCAAGCTAAGCGGTTAAACCATCGAATAGAAAGATTACAAAACAATCACATATTCAACTCTTTACGCATAAAAAGATAGTTGATGATTTGTTCGCGCGAGATGATTCCTTCAAGTTTTCCGTTGGCGACCACCGGAAGTTGATTAACTCCTTCACGCCCGATAATTTCCAGAGCTTTAATAACTGGGGTTTGAGGTGTTACAACATGAGAATTTCAATTGGTCTCATTGCATCTGAAATGGTTTTGAAAGCCCACAAAGGTTGTTCAAAGTTTTTAATTTCGTGAGGTGTAATTAGTCCGATAGGTTCACCGTTTTCTGTCACCATAAAACAACGCCGTCCGGTTTTCAGCAAGTGATCTTCAACCAGAGTTTGCAAACTAATGTTACTGTCCAAAACAGGATAATCCTGCGACATTAAATCTCGGACAGATTTCTCCTTCAAGGCTTCTTCAATTTCAACCTGTGCGTATGTCGCTTTTGAGGAACTCAGCAAAAACCAACCAATAAAAGCCAACCACAAACCGCTGATTCCGGCACCACTAAAAAAGAGAAAAAGACCAAAAATTATTAACCAAAAGGCAATAAACTGTCCGGTCAATGAAGCCGCCCGAGTCGAGCGATTGGCATTGCCTGTGATTTTCCAGATTATGCCGCGCAAAACCCTTCCGCCATCCATCGGAAAACCCGGAATCATATTAAAAATCGCCAGCCCGAAATTGATATAACCGAGCCAGACGAGCATTGCCATCAAAGGCGTATTCGGTTCGCTCATCGGAATCCAGCCCAATAAATATGAAGTTCCTAAACATAAGAATCCAATCATGGCACTTGTAATTGGTCCGATAATTCCGAGCCAAAATTCGGTTTTTGCATCGGTTGCCTCTTTTTCAATCTGAGCCACTCCCCCAAGCGCGAAAAGCGTTATTGAATGCACCGGCAAATCATTCATTCGCGCCACCAAAGCGTGCGAAAGTTCGTGAAGAATGATAGCAATGAAAAAAAGTAACGCAGTAAAAATCGCCATCGCCCAAATAACATTACTATTCCAATCGGGATGCTTTTCGGCGAAATAATTCGATAACGAAAGCGAAATTAAGACGGCAATAATCAGCCAACTGTAATGAAGTCCGATTTCGATGCCATATATCCGACCAAGTTTGATTGATGCTTTCATAGTGTTTTTTGTATCCTACATTTCATCCAATAATTTTAATTAAACGCAAGAACTATTCCATAGAATTTGAGCGGCTATTTCTTTTCAAACTTCGGAACGATAATTGAATCGGTCGCGCCAATCTTTTTCAGTATCATTTGCCTTTCCTTAGATGTCGCCCGACGCGGAACGCCGATTCGTTCAATGACAATTGGAATAAGTTCAATCCGCTCCAATTTTGTGTCAGATTCACCAGATTCGGCAGATTGTTTTTTTTGTAAAGTAATCTGCAACATCAAACCTTCTTTTGTGTCCGGCTTGCGTTGGTCGAAAATAAAATTGCCCAGCGAATAAAAGATATATCTCCCTTGATATTGCTCAAAAGTCTGAATCCAATGCGGATGACTGCCAATTACTAAATCCGCGCCGGAATCAATTGCTGTTCGGGCAAAATTTATCTGCGAACGATTTGGTTTGCGGGTGTATTCAATACCCGCGTGAAAGGTGACAACAATAAAATCGCTTCCGGTTTTGAGTTGCCGGATTGCAGTTTTGAGGTTTTCAAATTCTTCAATCCGGGCAACATATCCGGTTTTTATAACGCCGCCATCGTTGATTGACGAATATGAAGCCCCGATAAAACCTATTCTGATTCCGTTTGCCGCAATTATTTTTGGTTGCCACGCTTCCGCTTTGTTTTCGCCCACGCCGAGATGCGAAACCCCTTGTTTTTCAAGATATTTTTGGGTGAAACGCAAACCCTCTAATCTTTGGTCTAAGGCGTGATTATTGGCAAGATTGACGACTTTGAAATTGTATTTAACCAATCCGGCAAGGTCGTGTTGATGAGTATTAAAGACTAATCCGCGTCCCAGACGCTTTTCGTTGCCCGAAACAGGAGACTCCAAATTGCCGAAATTGAAATCGGTGGAGCTTAACAAATTGTCCAATTGACTAAAAGGTAGAAGCGGATTTCCTTCGCGCTCAATCGCCTGATTTACGCCGCGTGAAAGCATAATATCGCCGACCGCCAGAAAAGTCGCTTTGGTTTCTTTTAACTCTTCGTTTTTAACAGGTTGTTGGTTGGTAGTTTTTGCTTTTGTCTCTTCAGGCAGAAATTTATTTTGAGAATTATTGCAACTCGTAGTTAATGCCAACAATAAGCAAATAAGGAACTTAAAACCAGATAATTTCGTTGACATTTTTATCAATATTTCCATAAATACCTGCGTAAAACCTTTCTGCTTTCTTCAAAAATGAATAACAAAATCGGGAAGGTTAAAAGTAATAACCAATGATTCAAACCAAGCGGAGCAAAGCCAAACGCATTTTGTAACGGCGGCAAATAAATCAATAAAAGCAACAAAATAATCTCAAATGCAATTCCGTAAAAAATTATTCGGTTAGTGAAAAATCCAAGTTGCCGGACGGTTTGATTTGGACTTCGGCAAACAAAAACATTACCGATTTGCGAAGCGACAATTCCGGCAAAACACATCGTCGTGGCGGTTAAATAAATTGTTCCGCCGGAAGCAAGCGAGTCGCCGAATTGCCATTGCACAAAGAAATAGGCAAACATCGCAAGTGCAGCTTCAATCAAACCGAGCCAAACATAACCGCGCAAAAGCATCGGTAAATTGAGCAGGCGTTCGGTGCGCGGGCGAGGCGGGCGCGACATCACATCAGGTTCGGGCTTTTCCATTCCAAGCGAAAGGGCAGGTAATAAATCCGTCCCGACATCAACTGCCAAAATCTGCATCACAGTCAAAGGAAGCGGAATCCGAAAAAGGACAAACGCAATAAACGGAATCATTTCCGGCATATTGCTGGCAAAAACGTAAGTTGCAAATTTACGAACATTATCGAAAACCGCACGTCCTTCTTTGATTGCCGCCGCAATGCTGGCGAAATTATCATCGGTCAAAACCATATCGGCGGCTTCCCGCGCGACATCAGTTCCGGTTGCCCCCATCGCAATTCCAATGTCCGCTTTTTTCAAAGCCGGCGCATCATTCACACCGTCGCCCGTTACTCCAACGACCTCGCCACGTTGTTGAAATGTTTCAACTAAACGGAGTTTATGTTCAGGTGAAGTTCGGGCAAATAAAACATCCGAATTTTCGATTAAAGCCGAAAGCTGGAGCGGATTGAGTTTATCCATTTCCGCACCCGTGACAACGCGAGGCTCTTTTTTATGCAAACCGATTTCACGTCCGATGGCGGCAGCCGTCAAACCATCATCACCCGTCACCATTACGATGCGGATGCCCGCTCCGTGACAATCCGCCACCGCTTCAGTAACTTCGGGGCGCGGCGGGTCTTCCATCGCCAATAAGCCGAGAAAGGTCAAATTGCTCTCAAACTTCATCCACTATCCAGCCGTTATGTTTGAGCAATTCACCGCCAACTTCTTGTTTTGCCACCGCTAAAACACGCAAACCCTGACGGGCTAAATTTTCGTGAGATGTTTGGACAAGTTCTTGGTATTTTTTATCAAAAGAAACTACTTTGCCTCGCCATTTGATTTTTGTGCAACGAGAAATAATTTCGTTGGTCGCGCCTTTGATGCAGGCAATAGGTGCATTATTTATATTTTGAATGGTGGTCATCCTTTTGCGAATTGAGTCAAACGGTAATTCAGCTAGACGCGGAAACTGATTTAGAACATCTGCCGTTAATCCCGCTTTTGCCCCCGCCACTAAAATCGCAATTTCGGTTGGATCGCCGATTGCTTTCCAAGATGCTTGATTATTTGGAGGCTGATTCAAATGTGCATCACAACAAAGTGCGGCAATCTGCAAAGTTTCGTTAATCAAAGATGTCGAATTTTTATCGGTCTTATTTTTAATTGTAATTTCGCCGACAGGCTCATAGCCGGTCCCGCCGATTTGAAAATTGAATCCATTTGCCCAAACCTCGCGGACAGTCATTTCGTTTTCGGTCAAAGTGCCGGTTTTGTCGGTGAGAATAACGGTAGTCGCGCCAAGAGTTTCGACGGCTGAAAGTTTTTTCATCAGCGCATTTCGTTTTGCCATTCGCCGCACACCGATTGCCAATGAAAGAGTCAGAGTTGGCAATAATCCTTCCGGCACATTGGCGACAATAATGCCGATGGCAAAAAGGAAACCTTCGACCAAAGTTAAACCGCCAAACAACGTCCCAACCGTAAAAAATAAAATTCCTAATCCAACCGAAAGTATTGTTACCAGACGAGTTACGCGGCGCAATTCCAGTTGCAAAGGGCTGGGTCTTTCTTCTTGAACTTGGGTCAATTCGGCAATTCGCCCGAATCTTGTATTTGCTCCTATCGCAAAAACGACGGCTTCGCCTCTCCCGCCTGCCACCGATGTTCCGGCATAAACTAGGTTGGGGAAAACTGTAATTGAATTGGTTGAAACGTCAAATTTTTCGACCGAACAGGGAACGGGACGTGATTCTCCTGTGAAAGAGGAAACATCAAGCCGTAAGTATTCAGCTTTGACGATTCGCGCATCCGCCGGAATTGATTCGCCTTCGGTTAAAATCAATAAATCACCCGGCACAATCTCGGAAACATTGATGAGTTTTTCCTCGCCCGAACGCCTGACTGTCACCTGATACGGAAGCAATGCCCGCAACGCTTCGGCGGCTCGCTCGGCTTGAAATTCCTGCCAATAACTAAAGACACCGTTGATGATAATGACCGCGATAATTGCCCAAGCGAGTTGGGGCATTCCGGCAATCCAAACCAGCACCGCGCCTGCCCACAAGAGCAACGCAAAGAAATGGACGAAGTTTGAAAGAAAAATGAGATACCATTTGCGCCCGGCAACATGTGGGAGAACGTTTTGTCCGTAGTGCTTTGCCCGCGAGATAACCTCCTTTTTACTCAATCCCTTTTCGCTGCTGCCCAAAGCGTGAAGCGCATCGAAGGCTTCTTGGCTTGCCCAATGTTCGGCGGAAAATGTTTCGTTATGTTTCATCGCTTTCTAAAAGTCACAATCTTCACAAGTTCAACAATTAGAATCGGTAATGCAAACGAAAGTCCGATAACTACCCAATCTGTTGCCGAAAGTTGAACAATATCTAAAACCAATGCTAATGGTGGAAAATAGATAGCAAAAAGTTGTAATCCGATAACAATTGCAAAGGCAACAAAAATATATGGGTTTCTGAAAAAACCGACAAACGCCGAGTGTGTCCGCGAACGGCAATTGAAAAGATGTCCGAGTTGTCCGCCAACGATGGCAAACAGAGCAATGGTGCGTGAATGCACTCCTTCTCCGTAAATATTAAATGCCCAGAAATATGCGGCAAGGGCAAAAATGGCGAGCATCGCGCCTTGCCAAAATATCAAAAACATAAATCTAGCGGACAAAAATGATTCTTTCGGCGAACGAGGTTGGCGGCGCATCGTTTCGATATTTGAAGGCTCGACTGCCAATGACAGCGCGGGAAAAACATCGGTCACAATATTGAGCCAAAGAATCTGCAAAGGTAAAAGCGGCAAGGGAAGCCCTGAAATAATCGCAACAAAAATCACCAAAACTTCAGCTAAGTTTTTCGAGAACATCAAATGGACAAACTTGATAATGTTGGCGTAAATCGTTCGCCCACCCTCAATCGCTTTGATAATCGTAGCGAAATTATCATCAGTCAAAATAATATTGGCGGCTTCTTTGGCAACTTCTGTTCCGCGCTCGCCCATGGCAATTCCGATGTCCGCTTGTTTGAGTGCCGGCGCATCATTGATGCCATCGCCGGTGACGGCAACGATTTCGCCCGTCTGTTGCAAGGCTTGGACGATTGACAATTTATCTTCAGGCGAAACTCTGGCAAAAACGTGAGCTTGGCGGGCGAATTCAGCAAGTTGACTGCTTTCCGCGTCCTTAATGTCCTGACCGTGAAGCGCAAAAACATCGCCTTCTGTGCTAATTTTGAGATTTTTTGCAATTGCTTTCGCGGTTGAAATTTGGTCGCCGGTCAGCATCACAATCCGAATTCCGGCGGCTTTAGCTTCTTCAATGGCTTCGGCAATCCCCGTGCGGGGCGGATCGCTCATTCCAACAAAACCCAGAAAGGTAAATCCGTCTTCAATTTCCGCAAAATCCGAGACCTTTTCTTTATCGGCAAACGCCAAAACCCGCAATGCCTCATCTGCCATTAAATCATTGATTTTCAAGAAACTTTCGCGCTTCTTTTGATCAAGCGGAATAGTGATATTTTCTTCGTTCAAATAATCTGAACAAGCCTCAAGGACAATTGCGGGCGAACCTTTCAAAACAGCGAAACTATCACCTTCCGAGCCTTGCAAAACGGTTGTCATCCGTTTCGTTTTTGATTCAAAAGGAACTTCGTGCAGTTTCTTAAACTTGGCGCGTTCTTCCAAAATATCTAATCCAAATTTATGGACGGCAACCAGCAAAGCCGTTTCGGTCGGATCGCCGATTTCGTCTTTGGTTGCGGAGTGAAATGTCGCTTCATTACAAAGCAAACTGACCCGTAAAAGTCTGGCAAAATTTTCATCATCGTTACATTTTTCAGTTGGTTTAATTCGCTTTCCGTTGGCTAAAAAATACTCTTGCACAGTCATCCGATTTTCGGTCAGCGTCCCCGTTTTATCGGTGCAAATGACGGTTGTGCTACCGAGAGTTTCAACCGCCGCAAGTCTTCGCACAATGGCATTTCGGCGAGCCATTCGCAAAACCCCGAGCGCAAGAATCAGAGTCGTCACGGCTGGCAAACCTTCAGGAACAGCCGCGACCGCCAAAGAAATGGAAACTTCCATCATCAGCCACCAATTATCGCCACGCAGATAACCCGCTAACATCACGATAAAAGCAATAGCAAGCACAACATAAACGAGCCTTTTGCCCAAATCTGCCAGCCGTCGTTCAAGCGGGGTTCGTTCATCTCTTGTTTTAGCCAGAAGTTGTCCGATGCGTCCGAGTTCGGTATTTTTCCCAATTGCTGTCACAATTGCCAGTGCACGTCCGGCGACTACATTTGTGCCGAGATAAACCAACGAACTTCGCTCGGCAATCGTTGTTTCAATTTTGACTGCATTGATTGATTTTTCAACCGACTGGCTTTCACCCGTCAAAGCTGATTCATCGGTCTGAAAATTAACCGCTTCAATCAAACGGGCATCAGCCGGAATGCGGTCTCCGGCATTTAAAATGATAATGTCTCCGGCAACAAGCTCCACCGAATTAACAATTTTTTCCTTTCCCTCGCGCCGCACCCGCGCCATCGTTTTCGTCTCGCGCCGCAGAGCCTCAAGTGCTTGACCCGCTTGCCATTCAATCAAAAAACCAATCCCCGCATTGAGAAAAATTACGGTAAAAATTGCAACTGCTTCAAGTTCATTGTTCGTGAACCACGCCACTATTACGGCAACCAACAATAGCCAAACAATGATGCTCGTAAATTGTGAGAGAACTATTTTCCAAGCGGCACGTCCGCCAGTTTTCCGAATTACGTTTGCGCCACCTCGCTCTAATCTTTGCTTTGCTTCTTCATCGGAAAGACCAAAATTCGCCTCAACACCTAATTTTTCGGCAATAATTTTCGCAGAAACAGCGTGAGGCGAATTGGAGAATTGGTTAGTTTCCAATTCGGCTTTAACATTGCTCAATGATTCTGTCTCTGAACTTAACATTTGCTTTAGTAGTCTGTAAATTTAAGTTTCTACTAGAATCTTTGCCTAGAAAGGCAGAAACCCGCACGTTAGTAAGGGTGGATAAGCTGAATATCTGCAATGATTAGCACACTTGCTAACGCGCGTGTTTCCGCCTTTGTGGTCAAACTTGAATATTAAAAAACTTAGTTTACAGACTATTTAGCTCATATATTTAATTTCTGAAACTTTGTTCGACCTTATTTTATTACGAGCAAGTTATATGCCGAAGGTTGAAAGCGATAATCAGTTGTCCGCACCAGTATTTTTCAAGGTTTTTGCGAGAATTTAATATTTATTGGGAAATTTTACCCACTCAATAAAGCAAATTAACCTTAAAAATTAAGAAAAAGAGGATGGCATAGAAAATGCGCTTAAAAACAATTGAGGTTTATCTATGAATAATGCCGTCGCCCTCAAAATTTCTGAAAATGAAACGCGCGAAGCTGTTTTTCACATCAAGGGCGTTTCAAAAATTTATCAGATGGGCGAGGTCGAAGTTCACGCGCTCCGCAAGGTTGATTTGGAAATATATCGGGGCGAATTGCTGGTGATTTTAGGACCTTCGGGTGGCGGTAAATCAACCTTACTTAATATTTTGGGGGGACTGGATGTGCCGACCAGCGGCGAAGTTTTTTATCTCGACCACGATTTGACGGTTCAAGACGATGCCGCTCTGACTGAGTTTCGACGCGACCACGTTGGTTTTGTTTTTCAATTTTACAATCTTATTCCAAGTCTGACGGCTTATGAAAATGTCGAATTAGTGACGGATATTTCCAAAAATCCGATGCGACCTGATGAAGCCTTAAAACTCGTCGGACTTGAGGAACGTCATCAATCATTTTCCTGCACAGATGTCGGGCGGGGAGCAACAACGGGTCGCCATTGCCCGCGCGGTTGCCAAACAACCTGAAGTTTTGCTATGCGATGAGCCGACGGGAGCGTTAGATTTCAAAACCGGCAAACTCGTCCTTGAAGTCATCAAAAAGGTTAATGAGGAACTTGGCACAACTACGGCAATCATTACACATAACGCGGCAATCGGGCAGATGGCAGATCGAGTGATTCATCTTCGGAGCGGACAAATCGTGGAAATGTTTCGCAACGAGAAAAAAGCAAATCCGAGCGAATTGATTTGGTAAAAATGAATGCTTTAAATCGCAAACTTATTAGAGATTTTTGGCGATTGCGCGGGCAAGTTACAGCAGTCGTCTTAGTAATTGCGTGCGGAGTTGCATCATTCGTGGCAATGCGAAGCAACTATTATTCGTTGATTGCTTCACAAAATGCTACTTACGAAAAATATCGTTTCGCCAATGTTTTTGCCTTTGTCAAACGTGCGCCTGAAACGCTCCTTTCGCAAATTTCGGCAATTTCGGGCGTTGCTTCGGCTCAAACCCGAATTGTGCGGGATGTAAATTTGGACGTTGAAGGTTTGGACGAACCCGCAACGGGACGACTTATTTCGATTCCCGAAAAACGAACCGATATTCTCAACGATATTTTTCTCAAACAAGGTCGGTATATCGAAGCCGGAAAACGTGATGAAGTGATTATCAGCGAAGCCTTTGCCGAAGCAAACAATATCAAACTCGATCATCAAATTTCAGCCGTCATCAATGGACGCTGGCAAAAACTTCAGATTGTCGGCATTGCGCTATCGCCCGAATACATCTACGGAATTCGCGGTGGCGAAATTTTTCCCGATAGCCGACGTTTCGGCGTGATGTGGATGAGTCACGAAACACTCGAACATACTTTCGATATGGAAGGAGCATTTAATGATGTTTCGCTTCTACTGACTGCTGAGGCGAATGAGTCGGAAGTTATTACAAAACTTGATTCAATTTTAGACCCATACGGCGGACAAGGTGCTTTCGGACGCGATAATCAGCCTTCGCACGAATATTTAACCAATGAAATAACTGAGCTTAACACAACCGGGACATTTATCCCGACAATCTTCTTGGGGGTGACGGCATTTCTTTTGAATCTGGTAATGACTCGGTTTGTGAGCACTCAGCGCGAACAGGTTGCCGTTCTAAAGCCTTCGGTTATGGCAATTTTGCGATTGGTTGGCATTTTTTGAAGTTTGCTTTTTTGACCATTTTGCTTGGGGCAATTCTTGGCATCGGCTTGGGAATCTACATCGGTTCGGGTGTCACCGCTTTATATGCTCAATTTTTCCGCTTTCCACTGTCACGATTTGAAGTCAGTTTCGGCGTTTTGTTGGCAAGCCTTTTGGTGAGTTTCGGGGCGGGAATGTTGGGTGCTTTCAGTGCGGTGCGGCGGGCGGTAAAATTGCCGCCTGCCGAAGCGATGCGTCCCGAACCGCCTGCCCGATTTCAAGCCGGATTTCTCGAAAAGTTGGGTTTGCACCGCCTTTTAAGCCCTGCGGGGAGAATTATTTTTCGTAATCTGACGAGAAATCCTCTCAAAGCAATGCTCACAACATTCGGAATTTCGCTTTCGGTGATGATGTTGGTCGTCAGTTTTTATATGTATTTCGATGCGCTGACGCATCTGATTTTTGTTCAATTTCGCCTTGTTCAGCGCGAAGATGTTTCGGTTTTTTTCAATGAGCCGCAACCGTCTTCCGCCCGTTTTGATTTGGCAAAGCTCAATGGAGTTTTACGGGTTGAGCCGTTTCGACTCGTTCCTGTTCGTCTTCGCAAGGAGCATTTTTCGCGCCGCTTGGCAATCATTGGTTCTAGAGCAAAAAGGGGAATTGCGCCATCTGGTTGACAGCAAACTCAACCGCGTTTTGATTCCATCCGACGGAATAGTTTTGACGACCAAACTCGCTGAAATTATGCATGTTAAAGAAGACGATTTTTTGACGGTTGAAGTATTGGAAGGCGAACGCCCAACCAAGAAAATTCGGGTCGCGGGATTGATTGACGAACTGATCGGACTGTCGGTTTATATGGATAAAAAGGCTTTGAATTCAATTCTTAACGAAGGCGAAACAATGTCCGGCGCGTATCTGAAAGTTGACGAAATTCAAGCTCCGCAACTCTATTCGTTACTCAAAAATACGCCGACTGTGAGCGCAGTCGGGGTTCCCGAAGCCGCTTTGCAAAACTTTAATACCACGATTGCCAAAACTATGTATACCTCAATTTCATTTATCATCGGTTTTGCTTGTGTGATCGCTATCGGGATTGTTTATAACGGCGCAAGAATCGCACTTTCCGAGCGTAGCCGGGAACTTGCTTCGCTTCGGGTTTTGGGATTTACCAGACGCGAAATCAGCACGATGCTGCTTGGTGAACAAGCCTTTTTGACCCTTTTGGCAATTCCTTTAGGTTGGGCGTTGGGCTACGGACTTTGTGTTTTGATCGTCAATGCAGTTGACGCGGAATTGATACGATTGCCGTTAGTAATTACGGCAAAGACATATATTTACGCTTTTTTGGTAATTGCTCTGGCGGCACTTTTTTCGGGCTTGTTGGTTAGTTGGCGAATCAGGAGTTTGGATTTGATTGAAGCGTTGAAGACGAGGGAGTAAGATTATGGAACGCAAATCAAGAAACATTATTTACGGCGCAATCGCAGCGATTATTGTCATTGCTATGGGCTATATTTTATCGCGTCCAAGCAGGATTTTGGTCGAAACTTCAAAAGCAGAACGCGGGCAAATGCGCGTCACGGTTGATGGCGAAGGAATGACGCGGGTGCAAGACCGTTTTGTGATTGCCTCGCCCGTCAATGGTCGCTTAAAACGTCTAATTCTCCGGCGCGGCGATGAAGTAAAAGCTGGCGATGTGGTTGCCCAAATCGAAGCGATGCCGCTCTCTCCGCTTGATCCGCGCCAAAGTTCTGAAGCAAATTCACGCGTTCGCGTAGCTGAATCCGCCAAACTCGAAGCCGAAGCAAATTTGCAAAAAATCCAAAATGAATTGGAGCAAGCCCGACGCGAGCGTGAGCGTTCAAAAAACGTTATGGATTACGGAAGAGTTTCGCAAGAAGATTACGAAAGAAAACTCAATGCAGAAAAAACTCTAGTCAAAGACCTGGAAGCCGCCAATATCCGTGAGCGCGGTGCAGAGCAAAAAATCTTGCAGGCAGTCGCCGTCAAAAAAGAGGTTGAAGCCAATATTGAACGCATCAATAATAATCTCCAACAAGCAAAGCGCGAATCGAAACGAGCTGCCGATTTGCTGGAATCCGGCGACATTTCCCGCGAAGAATTTGAACGAACAAGGCTTGCCGAACAAACTCTTATCAAAGAATTAGACGCGGCAAAATATCGTCTGCAAGCGGCTGATTCCGACATCCAACTCGCCAAAGAAAATAAATCTGAAGCAAAAACAAATATCGAACATATTCAGGAAGATTTAGCCCAAGCCCGACGCGAAACCGTTAGGGCAAAAAACGTCCTGACTTACGGAAAAACTTCCGGACAGGATTATGAACAGCGTTTGAGTTACGAAAAAACTTTGGAAAAAGAACTCGAAGCCGCCCGTTTTCGCGTCCGAGCCGCCGTCAATGAGGTTGAAAGAGCAAAATCTTCGCTTTTGGGTGGAGATTCTGTTGGCGATTCCACCGCAGTTTATGCGCCGATTGATGGGCGGGTTTTGAAAGTTTTGGAAGAAAGCGAAAGAGTCGTTAATGCCGGAACGCCACTGGTCGAATTGAGTAATCCTACCAATCTCGAAGTCGTGGTTGATATTCTTTCGACCGATGCCGTGAAAATCAAATCGGGCGAGGCGATGACGATTGGCGGTTGGGGCGAAAATAAAACGGTTGAGGCAAAAGTTCGCTTGATTGAGCCATCAGCATTTACGAAAGTCTCATCGCTTGGAATTGAAGAACAAAGAGTTAATATTATCGCGGATTTTCTCAAACAACCGCCGAATTTGGGCGATGGCTATCGGGTCGAAGCAAAGATTGTCGTTTGGGAAGCCAACAGTATTTTGAAGATTCCGGCAAGTGCGCTTTTCCGAAAAGGTGAGGGTTGGAGCGTTTTTGTTGTGGAAAATGGAAAGGCACTTCAACGCGATGTCAAAATCGGACAACGAAACGCTGATGAAGCCGAAATTCTCGAAGGAATCGAAGCCGAAACAGAAGTCATTTTGCATCCGACCAATGATTTAACTGACGGCGGTTATGTTGAAATTAAAACTTCCTAGTTAGGCAAAATGCTTTTTGAAAAGTGAGTGAAAATCCCCAATTCGGTTAAAAATTTCAATTGGATTCAATCGAAAAAGCTAATGAATTCAGCAAAAATCGAATGGCATAGGGCTTGCGCTTACACTTGTCGGGGACAACTTAAGAGTTTGAATATTGGAGCAATTATATGACTAAAACAGAAAAAAATTTAGAACAAGCAATTACAGGCGAGGCAAAAGCAAGGCTCGAATATATGGCGTTTGCAATGGAAGCAATGAAAGAGAATCTACCGGAATTTGCCCAACTTTTTATGGAAGCCGCCGGTGCGGAAACCATTCACGGAATTAGTCATCTACGAGTTTCGGGCGAAATCGGAACAACTTACAAAAATTTGGATGAATCGGCGAATGGAGAAGATTATGAAATTGAGACGATGTATCCGCAGTTTATTTCGGACGCGAAAGCAGAAGGGCGTTTAGACGCTGCGGTAAGTTTTACGCTTGCTTTGGAGCGTGAGAAGCACCATCGAGCGATGTTTAAGGAGGCGTTTGAAACATTCAAGAAAAATAAGTCTGCTTCTGGCTGATGTAATTGTGTTTGTCAGTTTCTTGCGAAATGAAAGAATCGGCAGACGTGTGAAAGGAGGCAATATGTTAGGACAAGAAAAAGTATTAGAAAAGACAGAAAGTTCGTTTATTGAGCGATTGGCACATCAACTTGGGATAACCGCCAACGCCAAATATATCTACGCCGAACCGATTGAGCGCGATGGCGTAACTATCGTTCCGGTTGCTAAAGCCGCGTATGGATTTGGTGGAGGAGGCGGTAAAAAAGAAGGCGAGGAAGGTTCAGGTGGCGGTGGTGGCGTTGCAGTAATGCCCGTCGGTTATATTGAGATAAAAAACGGTGAAACCCGATTTCGCCAAATTGTTGAGGTAGCGACATTGATACCTTTAATTGCAAGCGGTTCTTTAGCTTTATTGACGGTTGTTTGGGGCATCCGAAAATTGTTGAAAAAATCAAAAGGAGGTCGCAATGAATAACTATAATTCAACCGCCACGGCGCGAAAGGCTATTGAAGAAAAATTTAATCACGAAGCAATTTTGGCGGAGAAACTTTTATTTTTCCTTGAATATGCGATTCTTGCGCCATCGAGCCATAATACGCAACCTTGGATGTTTAAGATTGTCGGCGACGATACGATTGAGGTTTATGCAGATGATTCGCGTTGGCTGAAAATTGCCGATGCCGAAAAACGCGAACTTTATATCAGTGTTGGATGCGCTTTGGAAAATTTGCTGATTGCTGCTGAATATTACGGGTACGATGCGCGGGTAAATTATTTCCCAAATCCCGCAAACGAAAATCTAGTCGCTAATGTCCATTTTAATCAAAACTCCGAGCATCGAATTTTTCCCGAAATGTTTGAAGCCATCTACGAGCGTTATACCAATCACAATGAATTTAGCGCTGAACCGCTTTCACCTGAAGACCAACATCGTCTGGAAAATTGTTGTCGGGAAGATGGAATCGGACTGTTTTTGACGAGTGATGTGGAAATAAAACGCAAGGTTGACGAACTAATCGTGCGAGCTGATGCCTTGCAGTTTGCTAATCCTGAGTTTCGGGAAGAACTCGGTTATTGGATTGGGCAGGGCGTTTTTGGTGCTTCGTGGTTGATTGCCAAAATTTCGCAGTTTGCGGTCACTCATATCAATCTCGGCAATTCTACGGCAAAGAAAGATTCGGAAGTGCTGATGAGTTCGCCACTTTTGGGAATTATTTGTAGCGAGAAAAATGATCGTCAAACGCAGGTTCAAGTCGGACAAGTTTTTGAACGAATTTATCTGAAAGCGACCAGTCTTGGAATCAATCTGCAACCGATGAGCCAGATTCTCGAGATACCCGAAATCAAAGCCGAATTAGTGAAACTGATTTCGGTTGAACACGCTTTTCCACAACAACCATTCCGGCTCGGCTTTGGAAAACCTGAATCAAAACGAACTCCACGCCGTCCGCTTGAAGAAGTTTTATTGTAAAGGGGAGGGTTTACCATATTATAGCCGGTTGAATGCCGCAGAATATGCGGATTGACCTTGAAAGCGAATTTTGCCTGGTTGCCGATTTGTTCGACCAAATAATTTATCGCTTGTCGCGTCAGCATTCTGCGTTCGCTTAAGAACAAATAATTTGAACTTCCATTTGGATAATTTTCTCTTTGACGCAGCCACGCCCTAATCGCCCGCAATTCAACGCCTTCTATTGGCTGATGCGTGGAAAGACTTTCTTTCAATCGTCGCACAAATAATCTGCCAGTTTCTAAATCTAAGTCTTTGAGTCGAATGTCAATCAATTCCGAAACACGGAGTCCGTGGTGATATGCCATCAACATCAAACAGAAATCGCGCACCCCGTGTCTTCCTTGGCGAGAGGCGGCGAGAAATTTTTTCATCTCGGCTTCAGTCAGAAAGTTTTTCTTGTTTTGGTCAACTGTTTCGTTTGCTTCTGTCGGCATTTTAATCACTCTTTACATTACGAGAGTTGGCAGAGATTTTTTGACCTTGCTTTGACTTCGATGTTTATTATGCTTTAATTTCACAACTCTTGACAGTATGCTTCTTTTGTAGTGAGTGTAATGACAATACCTTCGCCAAATTAAGGGGAAGAAGTAGCAGATTTGGCTTGATGAATACTGCCTAGTCTGCCAACCTCCTTGATTATTTGGTTAATTTTTACTAACCCCGCAGAAAGCCACCGCCTTTGGCGGTTGGATGAATGCGTCCTTATGGGGTGTCAGAGGGGTGTCCCCTCTGCTTAGGGTTTCCAAAGGGGATAAAGTTCCCCTTTGGTCGAGGCGGTGGTAAAAGCCACCGCCTCGAAACTGACGTGCAGCGCGTTAGCGATGCCGTCATTTACTGGTTCTGCTATTTTCAATACCTTCGCCAATTTGTAGCGAAATTAAAAAACAGAATTGTTGAAAACAAAAGGCTTGAAAATCTAGCTAAAAACCCGCCAATAATTAAAATGACTTCTGGAAAAAGCAGAACCTATTTTTAATTATAAGTGCTGTATTTAACCATATTTACAAAGCTAATAAAATCAATATAAATCGCTAAGTTTTCAAATCTAATTTTGGCGAAGGTATTGAAAAAAAATGAGAATTATTCAACCCAAGTTGTTGACTATATTGAAATTACTAAGCCAAAATGCACAAATGATAAATAAAATACAGATAATTTGTCTGATAATCTGGGTGGGCGTTTGCGTCATCAATGCCCAAGACGCTAACCGGGTCTTGATTGCTGACGGAAATATACTCCAATTTGGGCGAAATATAACTTATTCGGATTCAAACAAAGAAATTTTTGAATTTATCAAAAACACAAAGGTTTCAGCGAAAACATTCGGCGTTGACGAAAAATGCTATCGTTCGGAAACAACCCCAAATCAGCCGAGCGACAATATTTCAATTTATGATTCTACCGAAGGTTTTTTTACGTCTAAAAGTGTTGTGACAACTGCTTATCTTTATTACGGTTGCGATTCCGCGATTAACAAAAAATACAGCGGAATCATTATTTTACGCCTTCCCGAAGATAAAAAATCAACCTCAAAACCTTCGTTCATCGCCAATTATCAATTTACTTACAAAGGCGAAACGGCGATAAAAAAGGTTGAAGATTTGAACGGCGACGGTTTGGACGAATTGGCAATTTTCTCCAGCGAAGCAAAAAACAAAAAATCATTTCGTTTAATTGAATTTACGCCCAAAGGCATTCAATCAAACTCACGCGAGATTTACAATTTGGAAAAAACTCCTGCCGGTTACTCAAAGATTTTTGCGGAAAAAACAACGCAAGGTTCACCAAAATTCTTTGAGGAATCTTATACGATGACCGGAAAAGGCTGGGCAAAAGGAAGCATTCAAGAAATTAAACTTGATGCCGATTCAACCAAATTTTACGGCGGCGGAATTTCTTCGGGGGCAAAAATCCTAAAGACGCTCATCTTTTTATTATTCATCGTTCAACTCATTGCATTTATTGGACTTCTCGGCTATTTAATTTATCAATTTATCAAAGTTTTCTTTGAAGATTCGAGTCAAAAAGAAGCCTCCAAACACGCGAAAGAAGAGCGAAAAGCAGGGAAATCTTTGCCGATTATCGAAGATAATTTGCCCAGATTAGACCCGATTAATTGTCAAAACTGTGCCTCGCCCGTGCCTTTGCAAGAAGGTGAAATGAGCTGTCCGGGTTGCGGAACAAAAACCAAAGCCCCGGCAAATTATTTTGATGTTGCCAAGTCACGCCAAGCAATTCACGAAAAATTACATCGTGCCGAAATATCTTTCAGGCGAGCAAATTGGCTGGTGTCCGGGTGGATGCGCGGCTTGATGGGCTTAATTCCGCTGGTGCAAATTATTTCGATGATTGCAATTTTCGTCTGGATAAATAAAGGAACTTTTGAACCATTTCAAAATTATTTAGTTGGAAATAGCGGGTTTAAGACATTATTCGGCTTTGGTATTTTCTCAAATCTATTTTGGATAGTTTCCTTTGGATTCGGCTTTTTGATTTGGAGTCCGAGCCTGCGAAAAGCCTTGCCGACCATCGAATCAACCGAAAGTATCGGCAAAGCGGAAACGGCAAGATGTTCAAATTGCGGCGGTGGAATTTCGTATCAAGCAGATGATTTAGCCACGGTTTGCGGATATTGCGGAGTGGAAATTTATCGAGCCAAACTCGCTTGGAAAATGCGAAATTTGACCAATAATGTTCACGAAAAAGCCTCGTTTTCGCTGATCGAAGCGCAAAAAGCCGTCGAAGATGCAAAGTGGGAAATCACCGGAACGCCGATAATTTTTGCCGCTCTATTGCTGATAATTGTTGTGTTTGCGGGAGTTGCTTTTCTGATTTCTTCGCTTTACGAAAAACTTCCAAGCGGAATCAAAGATATTTTTGAATTCATTGGCGACATTTTGAGTCTATTTTAGGAGAATTTATGAAAGGTTTTTTTATAATAATTTTTATTCTACTTTTGGGAATTATGATAAACGCACAAAATGATAAAACTTTGATCGCCGATGGGACTACTCAAATCCCGATTAAATATTCGTTAGCTCCGACTCTTGAACTACTTTCGGCTATCGAAATTGAAGCCGTCAAAAATGAAGCGTTGCGAACTGAAATTAATTTTAAAGTTTTACCGCAAATGTCTGCAGAAGAATCAAATCATCGAAAAGATTTTGAACTTTTAGACGTGGCGGAGGGCTGGTTTATTTCGCGCGAGATGAAATATAAAGCCTATCTTTATACGGCTTGGAGTGAAAAAATCAACCGCAATTATCAAGGAATAATCGTCTTAAAAATTTTGAATAACGGCACAAAATTTGTATCTGCGGCGCATTATGTCTATCAATATCGGGGCGACAAATTCATCAGACAATTGCCCGACATCAATCAAAATATGTTGAGCGAATTGGCAATCTTTTCCGAACCTCCAAGCAAAAAGGAATTAAAACGATTTGTCCGAATCATTGAATTTTCGCCAAACGGAATTGTAAAAATCGGCTCGAAAGAAATTTATATTAGGGTTAATCAAAAACAGAGGCTTCCTTACACACGCAAAGGCGAAAAACCTGCCAAACGAGTTTATACGCCGCCCGATATTTCCGCGATAAAACTTTTTGCAAACTTAAATTTGAACCAACCGCCGATATTTTCAGAAGAGCGATGGCGATATTCAAATGATTTTTGGGGGCGAATGGACAAATTAAGTTCCAGACCAACCGATTTGGATGAAGATTCAGTCAATTACGTTGAAATTATAAGACCCGCTTTTCCAAACAGAATTGGTGAAAAATAAAGAATTGGTTAATATTAATTGCTGAGGAAAAAATATGAAACAGAATAAATTATTAAATGGTGCAACCGTGCTAACTATTTTATTGATAATAGGTTTTGGTTGTAAATCAATCAATATTCCATCTTTGGGCGGTGGTGGTGGCGTGAGCGAATCAACCAATCCAAAAGATGCGGTGACATCTGCCAATAAAAAGTTTATGGATGCCAAGTTTTATCATTCGTCGACTTTAACTAAAAATGCTCAAGCCGAAGTGACAACTGAAATGGACTATAATGCGCCGGATAAATTTTGGATAAAAAATAACATTGCCAATATGAAAAGCGAAGTGATTGTTGTCGGCAACGATTCGTATATGCGGATGAACGAAGGCAAATGGTCAAAAATGCCAACGGGACCAAAACTTGCAGATTTGCGCGGAAAAATTACGGATGAAGCCTTTGCCGCAATGAAAGATTTTGAATTGGTTGGCAAAGAAAGTTTGAATGGCAAAGATACAATTGCGTATAAATTCAAAAGCACCTACGGCGGTGAATCCTCTTCCAAGATTTGGATTTCAGCCGATACAGGGTTGCCTTTAAAAGTTGATACCAATGGAACTTATGGCGGAACTAGCGTTACAATGTCAATTACATACGATTACGATAAAGAAATAAAAA
Source organism: Pyrinomonadaceae bacterium (assembly GCA_963779235.1). GTDB lineage: Bacteria > Acidobacteriota > Blastocatellia > Pyrinomonadales > Pyrinomonadaceae > JAIBCC01. Next base: position 56,612 of record CAVZXI010000030.1, on the reverse strand, counting down.
TTGAAGCTCCGAAAGTGAACTAACCCGATACCCAAGTTTGAAATTCAATCAGCATTTTTTGAAGGAACTTGGGTATTTTTATGTTCAAAATTAATTTTACGGACTTAATAAACCACTTATTTGCAATATTTTACGGCTCTCATTGTTTTCTCACAGTTTTCTCACAGTAATCTTAGGATTAAAACCGCAAATTCCCGTTAATCTATCATTCATAGCATTGACTCGTAAGGGTTAATAAAATTTTTAGGAGAATTACTATGGCAGAAATAATAACGATTAGGAATTCGGTAGGCGAAATGAGTCTGCTCAATGTTACAAGGAGCGTTGGCGATAAAGGTGTCAACTCTCCCGATGATGTGTATCTTGTTCAAGCACTACTGAGGGAACTTACAACCGGGCGGCGGGGCGGAAATAATAATGGAATCATCTATCCGTTTCCTACCGGTCGCTGGGATCGGGATACCCGCTTTTGTATTCAACTCTACCAACAAAAAAATCAACAGACATATACCTCGCATCGAGATCGAATAGCAACGGATTGTTTAATAAACCGTGCGGTCGGCGAGCGGTCGCCACGGAAGAACAAGCCCTGGACGATTCTTCAGATGAATTATGACGTGATAGAAGGATATATGTTACAAGGAGTAAATGGATCACATATCGAAGTATTGATGAGCAAATACCCTCAGCTTAGTTTGATGTTCTTAGCTTGAGCTAAAAAATTACCCCTGTTAAACAAGGTGAGGAAAGATGAAATGGTTACAACAGTTTAAATCTAAATCAGGAAGCCGATTTTCCCGAAAAGAAGCGGCGAAAAATAAGGAGAGAAGAGAAATGATAATAAAATTATTTTTACCAACAATTTTTGTCTTGAGTTTGTTGGCGCAATCAGCATTTGCCCAAGAGCCAATCTTGGACATAATGTCGCTCAATATTCGTTTTCGGACGCATCGGGGACAACCCGAATGGCGTTGGACTCCAATTACGAATTTCGATATTCGTGGCAAAATGGCTGATTCTGCGGCTATTTCGGTGGAATATACATTGCCCACAGGCAAGCCGTTTGTGAAATTACAATGCGAAGACAACGGGCGTTCGGATGATGAGATTAGCAATGTTTTGGATTGCGGAAACGACCTCGAAGCTGAATCTTCCACTAATTTGACGGGTGTGGTTGGGTTTCAAATAAAATTGTCTGACGAACTGAACGGAATTAACAAAGTCCTGTATTCGGGAAAATTTACAGTCAATAAATTTCTTTACAATCCGGCGAAACAACCTCAATTCAACAAAAATTTCTATTATTACGTTGATTACGATTGGCGGCTTGACCGATGGCTTACGTTGGAACTTGGAAAAATGAATATTCGCCTTTACAACTTTCTACTTGGGTTTGGATTAAAGGAGATTTGACCAGTCCTGAAGCAAAGGCATATTTGATTTATAACGGAAAAACTGTGGCAGAAACTTCGTTTGGTGCAGATATGACATATTCCGTTGAAGAAAACGATGCGGCAGAATTCACTAGATTGCAATTCAGATTTAATGCTTTGATTCAAAAGCCGGAAGCAAGCTACGACAGTTGGTGGAAGCTCTACGAAAATCCGGGTGAATACGAAATCAAAGTTTTACGAAAAGGTGAACTTGCCAGAGTAATAAAATTTACTATTGGCAAAGACGGAAAACCTGTCGAAAGTGAAATTGGCAAGGAGATAAAGTCAGGCTATGACGGAATAATCGTGCCTATTCAATTGGTCGGCAATTCTGACGGCACTCTTAACCAAACCATTTTGAAAAGCGGCTGGTGGGGTAATTCGATAAGCGGGATTACGCAATAGGCGAAAAGAAAATTGCCCGCGAAAGGGCGCGAAATAAAGAATAGTAGGAAGAATTTAATTTAGCGTCTTTCGCAGGCAAATAAAAAAAGGAGAAATTATGATGAACAAATTATTTATTTTATTGATGTTTGTGGGCTTGTTGGCAGTTCAATCAATGTTTGCTCAAAGTGTCAGACCATTGGGAATAACTATTGAAACCAGAGCAAATTTTGACAATGCAGAGTGGCGTTGGACACCTATGATCGGATTCAGAATTTTAGGTCCGATTGAATCGGGTAGTCAAATTGTGGTTGATTTCACTCTTCCCAACGGCTCTCCGTTTGTCACGCTAAAATGTGAAACGCCACGGCTTGAAGAAGGAAAAAACACCCGCATCGGCAGTTGCGGATTTAACAATCCTGATGACAGTAAAGCCACCAATCAGCAAGGGCTTTTCGGCTTTAAAATTAAACTGAATAATGCCGTCAGCGGACAAAATAAGGTCTTGTATGCAGGCAAATTTAATGTCGGCAGAATACTTTACAATCCTGACGGCTCGGCTGAAAAAAATAAGCAGTTTTATTATTTTGTGGACAATGATTGGCGGCTCAATTACGCCTATATCGGAACTTTTTACGGTGATACCAGCAACAATCTTTACGCCCAGATTTGGGTTAAAAATCGCATTCAAAACAAAGCTGATATTACAGGCTATTTGTTCTACAACGGCAAGCAGGTGTCCGAAACCTCGCCAAGTTATGAACTGGAATCTTATCCAAAAGAAAACTCAAAGCAGGAATACACGATGTTGGGACTAAATTTTCAAGCATTGATGGCAAAACCTGAATCAGCAGGTTGGGACGGAGTTTTCAAGGTTTATGAAAATCCGGGCGATTACGAAGTAAAATTGCTTAGAGACAAAAAACTCGTCCGCTCAATCAAATTTTCCATCGGCAGTGATGGAAAACCTGTTTCAAACGGAGTCGGCAAAGAGTTAATCAACGAAGGAGCTATTGTTCCGGCGCAAATACTTGGCGAGGTGGACGGCGTTTTTAACAAAGCAGCTTGGAAAGACGGCGTTTGGGGAAATCCGATTAGCGGTTTGATTGTTCCGTAATTGAAAAAAAGGATTGAGTTTGATTGCAATCTAATCCGGCTCAATCCGTTCTGAAAAGGAGTAAGAGAAAATGAAAAGATTAATAAATATCAGTTTAGCTTTTGTGATTTTAACGGTTGGAATTTTAGCGGCGAACTTGAAAAATCAAGATTCAACCCGCTACGAGATTAAAATTATTGAAAGTTCGACCACGACAAATAGCTGGATTGATGGCAGCACAACCATCGAAAATATTTGTAGCGAATGCGAAATCCAACTCGTCGGGAATGATTCGGAGTCGGGCAAAATTAAGGTCAGCAAAAATGATATGATTGTTATCAAAGACGGCAAATTATCAAAGGAATAAAGGATGCAACAAATAGCGAAACCACATTCAAAACTTGGAATAGTTTCATGCCTGATAGGAATCGGAATGTTCGTGATTTTTCTAATCGCAACAATTATTTACTATCTGAGTTTTCAAAAAATAATTGACTTTAATTTTGGTGACGACATCGGACTTTTACTCTTAATGGTAGAAACATTTTTGCCAATTCCCGTTCACCTAATTTGTCTGATTTTAGGAATAGTTTCGCTTTTTTTCCCAAGTCGAAAGAAGTTGTTCCCAATTCTTGGAGTAGTTTTGAATCTGATTTTCGGACTTTTAAGTCTGTTTCCATACTTTGTTATCGCCTTTTATTCATTAGGGAGAGTTTCATAAGACGGAGTGTAAATATATGCAAAATATGCTCTTAGAACCTGTTTAGAAACTAAAAAAGTTTAGCTAAGACGATGAAAATTATATGAAAAAAATAATGTCAATAATCTTGATTTTTAGTTTGAGTGCATTTATTTACGCTCAATCCGAATTCGCTGTTTGCGGCTATGCCTATCAAAAGTATCTTGATGTCAAAAAAACTCAAGATGATTTGCCGAATGTCGAACCTTTTATGCAATTTTGGTCGAAATTGCGTTTGAATATTTACCAGAAAAAGATTGATTTAAACAAAAATTACAAAATTCAAATAAAAGGCAGCTTCCCTCAAGGCAAAATTTCCGAAGGCGATATTTCGTTTACTTTGAATCACAACCAACCCAAATTGCTCGAACTTCTGAAAGATTTTCTGGTCGCGGTGGACGACAGTAAATTAATGAAAGTAATGGCTTTAGAAAGGTTTGGAGAAACCATTAACGGAGCAGATTTACAAATAGATTTTGCTGAAAATGATGTGAATTTCAAACTCGCCTTAAAGACGAATTCCGAAAATACTGCCGAAAGAGTGACGACTCGTTTCAAAATTTTATTCTCCGCTACGGCTTTGGTTTTGCGTGAAAATCCGGCTGGCGATTTTTACAAAAATGCTGAAATAACTTCGCAAAAAGAGAAGATTTTTGTCTGCGGAAAAATTACACGCGCAAATCTCGAAAAATATTTGAGTTATTGATCATAAAAGGAGTTGCAAATGTTTAAATTTAATAATTATCCAATTTATGTTGTTTATTCCCGTAATTGGCAAAAGAAAGTTGAACCAATTCAGAGGCAGGTTAGATCAGACTTAGAATTTCACCAACGGTCACTTCAAAAAATGAGCTTAGGTGATTTTGGGCGGAGTTCTAGTCTTAAAACTATCTCAAGTATCAATAAAGAAGAAGGTTTATTGGCAGCCAGTTTTGGTTGGGATATTGAAGAAGATGTGAAGCCAATTTACAAAAAAGAAATTAAAAATTACGAATCTCAAGTCAAGCTATCATTGATTACAATTTCACATACAAGAATCGGACAACTACTTTTAAATTCAACTAATAAGCAATCGAAAATTTACATCATTCCGCTTTATGACTACAACATCAAGTATGCGTCTATAACATCAGGTCCTTATACGGAAGCGGAAGGAGGCGGAGTTAGAATTGCTTATAATCCTAATGAATTCAGAAAAACCTGGCGCGGCGGCGTGGTTGCTGATCAAAGAGCAAGTGTCCTCTTTCACGAATTGGTTCACGCTTCGAGGAAATCGAATTACAGATCGCATCAAGCCCCTTTACCCGGCGGAAGTTTCCCCAACACGGAGGAATTTATAGCCACACAGTTTGAAAATATCTATATTTCGACGACCGGAGAGTCAAAAGTTTACAGTTTATATGACAGTGGACACGTTTCCAAAGAAGTTGCGTATGATGTTTTAATTAAAAATCCACAACTTATTTTGGCTCTTAGAAATTTTTTACAAACTGAGCCGCTTGCTCAAGCAGCCGCGAAATTGACAGAGCCTGTGTATAACCCGTTTAGAGATTATAAAGAACTTGAAGAAGCCTCTCATAAACATTTTGGAACAGGAGGTTTTATTGATTTGTAGTCGTAACTAGCAACTAATTCTACTTTGTCAGATTAAAAATTAGCCGCGGATGCACGCGGATAAACGCTGATTTTTTTCTTGGATTTTAGCGATTTTATCCGATTTATCCGCGAAATCTGCGAAAATCCGCGGCTAAATTTCTTTAGTTTCAAGTTTCAAAGTTAATCTGACAAAGTAGAACTAAGCAGGTGGACAAAAGTTTTATGGCATAATAATTGACGACAAAATCAGTATAGCGAGCGGTAGCGAGTCTGTCTAAACTCAGTCAAGATTGAAAATAACGGTGTTCGCTACCGCTCACTATACTGATTCTCAAGATTTTTTTGCCTAATACCATTTTCACTTAGAAACTATGCAATGTCAGAACCCCGAAACCTTCTAGTGAGCGGGGCGGTTTTACCGAGTCGCTACCGCTCTCCGTTCTGATTTAATGCACACTCTTCAAGTAGAAAAACAAGGAGCAGTAGCGACTTGGCATCTTGCCCGCTCGCTAGCGCTTGACGGTTCTCATTTTTGCCTAGTTACTAACGCGAAAGAGTATTAGCACGCTAAAGCGTAGACTCCAAACGAAGGTGAATATGTTGAAATTTATGAGTTTATTTTTAATATTGGCAAATATCTTTGGTTGTTCAATTCAAAAAGAATCCGAGCCTGACAATTCGATTTTTGCAGATATTTTGGTCAAAAAAGATGGCGAAAAATTAACGGCGCAAGTTATGTTTTATCGTCCAATCAGCGAAATTTTGAACGGACGCGAAAACAAAGGTTTTGGCAAAAATCCCGTTGTTGTAAGTTTTCCTAAAATTAACAACGTGGAGATGAAACAAGTTGAAAGTAAAGACTTTTCTAAAATTTATTCGGCTGAAATTGAAAGCGTTGAGAAAGATTACACGGTTACATTTTCGCGGAAAGACGGAGAATATAAATCGGTAATTCACATCAATCCAAATGATTTGAGCAAACCGCTAAGAGCCGAATTTGAGCGAACAATATCCGGCAAAAAGTGAAGTATTTTAGTTATGAGAATTTTTAAAAGACATCAACAATTTTGCGTAGTTTTCTTGGTTTGTTTTCTAAGCGGATGTAGCGGTGTAAGCTATCAATACAAAGTGGAAGGCGAAAGTTTTCATCAAGAAATGTCTGTTCCCGTCGGGGAAACAAAAGGAACTGTGGAGTTTAGCGTATTGCCGACCAATTTTTACCCGCTTATTGAAACGTATTATCCGACTATTTCCGCTCATTACAGTTCCGATTCAAACACCGTTAATAAATTCAAATATCTTGATGTGAAATTGATAGTTGAAGGAAAGGAAATAGAGCCTGATACGGTAGAATATTTTGCTTCTTACGCTAACACTTACTTGGAATTTGACAGAAAAGATTGCTGTGCGATGCTCGGCGAACGGCTTGGGATTGATGTTTCACAAAAAGATGACCCTTTTGGTTTTTCTGTGGATATTCGCAAGAAATACAAGTCGCTGAATAATTTGCCGCCGGAAATTACTGTCATTGTGTCAGCAATTTCGGATAATGGAACAACCGAAGTGGAAAACAAATTCACACGGTCGTCATACAAAGACAGTAACTTTATCAGAGTGCATTAAGTAAAAATGACGAAGGGCAAAGTGCGTTCCGCGTTTGGACTCTGATCTTTTCAAAATACAGCGAAACTTTTGTTTATCTGCTTATAAAAAACGGGCAATTATCTTTTATTTGAGGAGGCTTAGAGGAGAAGAAATATGAGTATGTTTTTCAGATGTTACGGTTATCTTTCGTTTGAAAGTGAAGTCGAAGCGAAAAGAAATCACGATATTTTGACCACACGTGACGACAATCGTTATTCCTATTTTCCCGAAGAACTGAAACTTGTTCGGCAAACCGTTAAGTTCAAGACTGACGGGAATTTCTCCGCCTATAGCACCTGTGAGAAGACGGACGATGTAGTTCGGGAAGTTGCCGAAAATGCGTTGAGAGGTGTCGTCAAAATTGATGAAGGCGACAACGAAGATGCGATGTGGAGTTGGAAATATTATTCAGTTGACGACAAACAGGTTTATCGGGAACATACCGATCCGCAAAAATCTTACAAGTTCAAAGGCGAACTCGAATTTGCGGACGAAGAAACTGCCATATCCGCTTGCAAAACGCTTTTGACTGATCCGGCGAATTCGATTTTCACGAAATTTCCGCCGAATCAGAAAGTTTTTACCGACGATAAGAGAAATATCAAGTTTGTAGGAAAAACTCTGCAAATTGACGCACATTGCCCGGGAAACGTAGCGATTTTCAAAAAGACTGAAAGACTCTTGAAAAAAATTAAATCACAATCAATCAGCGGAAATATCGAAATTGCTGAGACTTTCGTTTTGAGGTTTATTCCTGATAAAAGCGAAAATTCTTCAGGCTGGGTAAATAATATGAACAGGGATATTTTTTACCGTTATTCAGGCAGTCTTACTTTTCACACTGCCGAAGAAGCCGAAACCGCTTATCAGAAATTGTTGAATGATGAGAGAAGTGTTTTTTCAATCAATAGCAAAACAACCTTTCCGCTTTATATTTTGAATAAAACGCGGCTCATTTTTGATGACATCGGCGATTGTAATCGCAGTTTATTCAATACTACAAATGACATAATTGAAGAATTTGCCGCTACTGCTAAAACGGGAAAAGTCGAAGGTGCTTTCAGCAATGCAGAAACGATGGATTCGTTTGTGGTTGACCGAATAATTCCGTCAAAAGTGCGGAAATGGAATAAGTTCACAGGTAGAAATTGAGGAATTATGAGCATTTATTACAAATTCAAAGGCAGTCTTTCGTTCAAAACCGAAGAAGAAGCCAAGAAACAATTCGAGAAATTATTGAACGATAAAACAGGTGTTTTTTGGTTCCCAAAACAATATCTCCCAAGCAAAGAGATTTTTCTCGAAGGCAGTAAAATTCGTATTGACAGTGAAGGTTTTTGCGGTGGCGAAAGTTATTACGATACACAAGGATTAATCAGAGAATCCGCTCGCGCCGCCAAAAGTGGAAAAGTAAAATGTTACGAAGGCTACGATGAAACGGACGGAAGTTATGAATATATTCTCGTCTGATTTTTAATTTTAGTTAGAAAAAGGAAATATAAATGGGAGTTATAACTACAGCATATTCGGTTTCGGCTGAAATGATGAAAAAAATTAAATCTGACAAAGAGAACCTAAAGTTAATTTTTGGCGAGTGGGAAGAGCAAAGTCCGCACCCGGAAGATAAAATATACGATTTTGACGAACGCGGATTTGAAATTGCCTACATCTTGAGATCTAGCGGATATGAGAAAGGGGCAGCTACGTTGGATGTTGATGCTAACGATTATTTCGACTACGAGGGATACAACGTTTGGATTGCTACGCCAACTCAACTAAAAGCCATTTCCAAAGAGCTTGCAAAGGCAACCTACGAAGACTTGAAAACCATAGGATTAGCCAATGAAACCAAGAACTATGACAATGACGTAATTCCTGAATACGAATACGAATCCTACGTTGGCGAAATAGACGACATCAAAAAGTTTTTCAAAGATGCCGCCGATCAAGGCAATTCTTTGATCTTCGCCCTAGCGTAACATCAAAACGACGACGGAATCTCTATCTGATAAAAAGGAGAAAATAAAATGGGAGTTATCACTACAGCATATTCAATTCCGCCGAAGCTGATGCGGAAAATCCGAGCTGATAACAATAATTTGGTTTACGTTTTTGGCGATTGTGAAGAAGAAATCGAGATTTGGAAATTAGAATCTTACGATTTCGACAAAGCCATTGAAGAAACCATTAGCATCTTGCGTGAAGCAGGCTGCAAAAAAACGGCTCAAATGATTGATTGCGAAAACTTTTTTTATTCCGACAATAGCAGTTATTTGGATTATAACGGTTATGATGTCTGGACAATTCCGCCATCAAAAGTCAAAGCTATGGCTAAAGAACTCGAAAAGGCGAACTTTGAAGAACTAATAGCCAAGGGAAATGTTACTGGCATTAAAGATCGTCGAGGCACTATTTTGCCTGAAAGCCTTTACCAGAGTTACATTGGCGATATTGAGAGCATCAAAAAGTTTTTCAAAAAAACTGCTGAAAACGGAAACTATCTGCTTTTCGCCGAAGCATAATTTATTAATCAACGAAATTGAATATTATGAATACACGAATTTTTATCGGAATGTTGATTTTTATCCTTCTCAGCGGATGTAACGATATTAGATATCAATATGTCGATGCAAATTCGGATATTTCTCCAAAAATGTCGGTTCCGATTGGCTCAACTAAAGCAATTTTTGACTTCAATATCCCGACAAATTACGCCCTGCCCATCATCGAAAGCGATTATCCGACGATTATTGCTCACTACAGTTCAGAGGGCAAAGAAGCCAATTATCTAAAGAAACTTGAAATTAAATTTGTTGTTGACGGCAAGGAAATAACTGCCGATGAAACAAAATACGAAGCTGCACATTTCAATGATTTCATAGATTTTAGCGAGAATGAATGCTGTGAGAAATTAGGAGAAAAACTTCAACTCGGCGAGCAAAAGCGAGAGTATGTAAATAAATACCCTTTCGGTGTCACGATAATCAAAAAATATAAATCTTTGAAAAGGCTGCCATCTGATTTAAGCGTAATTATGATAGCAATTACAGATAAAGGAAAGGTTGAAATAACAATACCGATGAAATTGGATTCATACAAAAGCAGCGATTTCATCCGTATTCATTAAAATTTATGGCAATACTAACAACCGCATTTGCGGATTCGGCTGATAGATTATTTGTAATTACCAGAGGACACAGTTCCTTAGGTGAAGCAATCGGATACAATTCTGACGGCTCAAAATTTTGGAAAAAGAATGTTTGGTTTGATGAGCAACCGATTGATTCTTTCAATTTTGACAAGAGTTTTGATGATTTGATGAGGCTTTTTGAAAACTGCGGTTTTCGTTCGGTTTCGACCAAACTCCAGACAGGCAAAATGGTTACGCCGAGAAATGATGAAACGAGCTTTAGTGAAGGTTGGTTGATTAATCCATCGGTAGTTAAATCTGTTGCAAAATCTTTAGAAAAAGCTAATTTGGAGAGTATTATCGCTAAATGGAAACTTGTCAGAAAGAAGATTCAAGATAAAGAAGGACTCGATATTGGTAGTTTTGATGATTTGTGTCTGCCGAATATTGAAAATCTGAAAATGTTTTTGGCAAAATCGGCAATCGAACAAAATTATCTGGTGATGTTGCACAAATATTAATCAAACTTGCAAAAAATGATTTCCAAAACATTCTAAAAATGGTGGAGGTTTTATGAAAATTATTTTATTTGGAATGTTTATCTTAATTTTTTCTATGGTTAATTTTGCCCAACCAAAACTTGGAGTGCCTTTTGCAATGAAAAAGGGCGAGACTGTCGAAATCAGTAGGTTAAAGATCAAATATTTGGGTGGAGTTAGCGAGTGAGCAACCGGAACAGATTCTAAAGGAAATCATTTAGAAATTTTCTATCTTCGGTACAGATTTGATGTTACGCACAACGGTAAAACGGAAATAATCCAAGCCGTCAGCCCGGTCAAATTTGGCGAGTTAGTCTTAGAAATCATTAGTTCGCAACGGGTTGAGTTCAATCAGTCGGACGAAATCTGCAAACTTGTTGTGATGACTTCGCAACAAGTCAAGGAAAAAGAAAAAACAGCGGAGTCGGAATTGATGGACATTGGCAAACTTTCGACCATTAATTTATTTGCATTTGAGCCAATCGGCTATGCCGCAACAACTTCCGAGGGCGAAACTTTGGCAAGAAAACTTTTGGCAAGAGAAAAGCCGGAAATTGCTTTCCAAAGCATTCTCGAAAATGGTTATCCCGAAGCCAAACTTTATGCACTGTGGGCTTTGCGAAAGATTCGCGGACGAGCAAGCAGTAATTCTTTTGAGCCATATCGTCAACTTTCTACCGAAGTCAAAAGGATGTCAGGCTGCGAAAGTTTTACCGAAAAGTTTAGCGAAGCAGTTAAAGAAATCGAAAATCCTTTTTATCTAAAAATGAAAGCCAAAGATTTGTGGCAGATGGATTTAGAACGACGAAAAACAATTTTGACTTACGAAGAAGAAAGATTTTTATTGGCGATTTTTAGAATTTATAAAAGCGCAAATGAATTGGACAAAATTGCCGATATTCCTTTTGGCGAATTATTTCAAAAAGATGTTGAAAGTGTTTTAGGAAATGTAAAATGAGGTTTTGATGATAAAAGTTTTGGTCTTAACGGCTTTATTTCTAATATGTTACGGGTGTTCTATGTCACAGGAAAAACTTGAAAAAGACGCTTCGTGTTATGTCATCAGATATACCGAGCCGTTTGAAAAAAAAGAGGTCGGTAAAGTTTATGAGTCCAAATTCCGCCTGCTTGATATTTGCCCAAAAAGGATAGAGGGATTGGCATATCAAGAGGCAAAACTTATCGTCAAACGCGACGGCAAAGAGATTGAAACAAGTTTTGATGTAATAAAAGTATTCGCCGATTTAGCCGAAGCCGTAGATTTTGCCCTCAAACACAGCATCACCGATGCCCCGTTTTTTGAGCATCCTTCAATTAGTCCTCTGACAAAATGCCAAATAATTCGGATGATTGGAATGCCTCTCAGAAAGAAAAATGATGTAGAAACTACTCCGACAATTGCTCTATTAGATGTTTGCCTCCCACCCGAAGCACACAATATTCAGCATCCGGTAATCACTTTTGAAGAAAACGGCAAACAGGTTACACGGATTTTTGAGGTCATTAAAACCTTTGCCAGCAAGGAAGAAACTGAGCTCTATGCCAAAGAAAACGGCATCACGGATGTTCAACTTTATGGGGAAGAAAATTGTCAGGTTATCCGCAAAATTTTGCCCGTTGCCAAACGTGATATTGGCGATGCGAAGTTGGAAAAATTTGTCCTTTACGAGATTTGCAGGCGTAATACCGAAGATTATTTGGAGGATATTTTTGTTGTTAAAGATGGTGTAACAAAATCGGCTAAAGCTAAATTGGTCAAGACTTTCGCCAGCGGTCAGGAAGCCCGCCAATATGCCAAAGATTTAGAAATAACCGACACACCTTTTGCCGAAATTGCCGATTGCCAAATTATTCGTGTTTTGCGAAAACCTCGTGGGAAAACCCCACAATATTTGACTGAACCGCGAATAACTTTGTTGGCAACTTGTTTTGAATTAGAGCATTTGAATTATCAAGTTGAGACCATTGACCTGACGCGGCTTGGCAAAAAAGAAGTTCGTAAGATGTTGGAAATTCGCGTTTTCAAAGATAAAAGAGAAGCCGAATTTTATGCCAAGGAAAACGGGCTTTTTGATGTTGATTACAGCGAAGACACCGAACTTGGCAGAATTGACAAAGAATTAACCCAAGCCTTTCAAGCAAAGAGAATGGATGATTACACCGATGAATCTATAAAACGCGCCCTCGAATTTAAAAACAAACTCAAAACATATCTGAAAAATCCGCTAACTTTCAATAACACACTCATCAATTTATCAAACGAAATAACCGTCAGAACCTCGCCGGATAAAAAGCTCAAATTTTACAGTTGGGACAATGAAACAGGCGGAACATATCATACTTTTACCGTCATCGCCCAATATCAAACGGCGGATGGAAAGCTAAATGTCAAAGAATTAAACGAAGCCGGTTTATCTGAAATATCAAAACAAACCGATTTTAGTATCTACAAAATTCACGAAATCAAGCTAAAAACCAAAACATATTATCTAACATTTGGATGGGGAACACACGGCAACGGACATCAGTTTGATATTGTTCAAGTGTTCAAAATCGAGAAATTCGGACTCGTTAAAGATGAATCAATTTTGTCAAAAAACCGCGATTTATACATCAATTACGCACGAGCTTACAAATCGAATTTGGCTTTCAATCCAGTTACCAACGAAATTTCATATCAGGAATTTATTCAAGATAAAGATTCAGGATTTATGATGCCGACGGGTAAAATAATTACACTCAAGTTAATCAATGGAAAATTCATACAGAAGTGAGCAATTAAGAGATTACCCAACCTTTTGCGGAATCTTTTCACCCGCCGTAAAAAATTCCAACGAAGCTGAATTCAAACAATATCTTTGCCCGGTCGGTGGCGGACCATCATTAAAAACGTGACCTTGATGCCCATCGCAACGAGCGCAACGAATTTCAACTCTAACCATTCCATAACTGACATCACGAATCTCCGTCAGATGTTCGGGGTCAAAAGGCGCATAGAACGAAGCCCAACCTGTCCCCGAATTAAACTTTGCATCTGATTTGAATAGTGGCAATCCACATAATTTACAAGCATAAGTTCCGTTTTCCTTGTTGTCAGTCAAATTTCCGCAAAATGGCGGTTCGGTGCCGTGATTGATTAAAACGCGGTAACTTTCTGCGTCTAAATCTTGGGCTAAATGTTCGCGATCTTCTTTTGAAAGTGTTGTAATGTCGTAGCCGGTTTCTGAAATTTGTTTTTCCATAAATTCTATTATTCCGCAAAACTCTACATTTGTTCCAATGCTCCGAATATTTTTTATCGAAATTTGGAAAATTGGATTATGATAAGTTGAAATGATTAACCGAATTATCGCCAAAATTAGCTTAATCTGTTGGGGAATTGTTGGGGCTTTTGTGATTTTCTTTGGTGTAGTTGGAATAATTCCTGCTAGCGGAGTTTGGATTGTTGCTGCGCTCTTGGGCGGATTGATACTTGCCATTCTCGGTTACAATTTTTATCAAATGAGCCAAAAAGAAGGCTTTGACTTTGGTTGGTTTTTGGTATTTAGAAAAGGTTTTTGGCAAATGATTTTGGGTTTGGCGGGATTATGCCTCTTTGTTTTTGGGATGTTTGGAGTAATTGCACCGCATTTAGCTGATGAATTAGCAGAAAAATATGTGATGACTTTTGCTAAAATGCTCGTCATTTTGTTTTGGACGGCTTTAACTTCAACTTTTTTTGGTTGGGAATTGATTTGTTTGTCGGAGTCAGTTGCATATTTGCGTTTGAAAAAAATGGACTCGGCAGTTGGAAGTTTTGCGCTTGGAATTCTTTGGCTTTTGTTCGCGCTACTTTTTCTTTATCTGTTTCTCGAAGTTATAAACGATGTGTTTTATAGACTTAGCGCAACTGCACAAAATTGGATTCTCATTATTTTTTCACTATTGAGCCTGTTAATTGGTTTATATAACGGAAAATTTGAAGACTTGAATAATCTTGAAGAAGAGAAATAAGCGACGACTGTTAAAATTTGGATTTTATCCAACCACTTTTTATGCAAAAAGCAGAACAAAAAAAAGACTGGACGCTTAATCCAAACGCTTTTCGGGAATTTCTCGAATGGCTGGATGATGGTGCGGATTCCGAAGGGCAGAAATATCTGGAGATGCGGGAGCGTTTGGTTTCCTACTTTGACCGTAAAAATTGTCTGACACCGGATGAATTAGCAGACGAAACTTTGAATCGGGTAGCGCGGCGTTTGGAAGAAGAGGGCAAAATTGAGAGCGAAACTCCGGCAAAATATTGCTACATCGTGGCGCGATTTGTCTTTATGGAATCTTTGCGCGGGATGGATAAAAACAGCGTTCCGATTGATGAAAATCTCCAACAAAAACTTGTTGCAAACGAAACCGCCAAAGAAGAATTAGAAATTAAAGAACAGATGCTCAATTGTCTGGAGCATTGCACCGGCAAATTAGAGCCTGATAATCGCCGGATGATTATTCGATATTATTTTGGCGAAGAGCGGGTCAAGATTCAAAATCGTCGGGCATTGGCAGAGAGTTTTGGCGTGACCACAAACGCTTTGAGCATTCGGGCGTGTCGGGTTCGTGACAAACTCGAAAGCTGTGTTGGAAAATGTGTCGGATAAATATGAAATGTTTTTCGGATTTTGTCTTATAGATATAGAGACACTTAAATCTCAACCCTAAAATATATGAAAACAGTGATTTATAACAATCAAACCATAATTGCGTATTTGCTTGGCTTGTTGCCCGAAGCAGAGGCGGAAGCGTTTGACGAACTCAGCTTTACCGATGACGAATTTGCCGATGAACTCAAAGTGGTAGAAAAAGATTTGGTGGATGCCTACGTCAATGGCGAACTCAAAGGTGAAAAACTGGAAAAGTTCAAAACTTATTATCTCGCCTCGCCCGTGCGCCGTGAGAAAGTAGAATTTGCTCAAGCCTTTCAGGTTTTTGCGGAAAAAAATATTGCCGACACCGAAACAATTCCTGCTACAGTCGAAGCAAAAACGAAACAAACTTTGGCAGGTTTTCTTTCAAATATTTTCACGTTTTCGCGTCCTTCTTGGCAATGGGGTTTTGCTTTTGCAACTTTGGCGTTGATGTTATTTGGCGGTTGGTTATTTTTAGAAAATTCACGTCTTCGTTCTCAAATGAATGAAGACCAAGCCAAACACGATGCAATTTTGCAACGCGAATCAGAACTTTTACAGCGCGAAAAACAGTTGCAAGATGAAATTGCCAATCAGCGCACCACCAATGCTGAAACCGAAAAAGAACTGGCAAACATTCGGGCGGAACGCGAAAAATTAGAACGTGAATTGAAGAATTTGCCGGAGCCAAAGCGAATTATTGTCCAACCACGCCAAACCGAAGAACGCGCCGAAATAAACAAAACACCGACTCCGCCGAATCGTCAGATCAGCATTGCTTCGTTTATTCTTTCGCCATCGTTACGCGGCAACAATCAATTACCAAGTCTTTCGCTTCCGCCAAAAGTTGATTTAGTGGCTATGCAACTTCAATTAGAATCGGATGATTACAAGTCTTACCGGGTCGCTTTGCAAAATCAGACCAACGGGCAAATTCTCTGGCAAAGCGGCAAAATCAGGTCAAAAACAAACGGCGCAAACAAAGTTTTGAACTTGAGTTTTCCGGCTAAACTTTTGAAATCACAGGTCTATTCCTTGCAAGTTTCCGGTATTTCTGCTGATGGTGCAACCGAAATTATTAGTGACTATTCTTTCAGAGTTGTGCCATAATTACATTTCAAAATTAAACGGACTGGAACAGTAGCCATGTCTCAATCAAACATTTTTCGGTTGAAGTTAAACAGTTTTGCACTAAAGATTTCGGGCATTTCCTTGTTGCTGTTTATTTTTCTGTTTCCTCAATCCAATTACAGCCAAACTCCGCCCGAAATTACCACCCTCGAATTAAACAAACCACAAAAACGTGAAATTTCGGGAACTCAGCAACAGATTTACGAAATCACCTTGACCCGCAATCAATATGCCAAAATTGTGATTCATCGGCTTGGCGCGGATGTCGTTGTTCAACAAGCTGATTTAGACGGTAAACTATTGGCTAAATACACTATTGACCCCGGAACTGACGGCTTTTTGACTTTTGAATTGACGGCTAAAAGGGTAGAAATTTATCTCTTGATAGTTGAGCCGCGATATAAAAATTCGCCCATGGGTCGCTATGAAATTAGTCTCAACGAATTGCGTCCTGCCACCGCCAAAGAAATTGCTTGGGATGATGCTGCCAAACTTTTGACCGAATCTAATCGGTTGTGGCAGGCAGGCAATAACGACGAGGCACTCCCCTTAGCCGAAAAAGCCTTGACGATTCTGACCAAGGAGTTTGGCGAAGAAGATGATAATGTGAGTCAGGTTTTATCGGTCATTGCCGCTATTTACAGCGAGAAAGGCGATTACCGCCAAGCCGAGTCGAATTATTTGAGGTCACTCAAAATCAAAGAAAAAATCCTCGAAAAAGATGACCTTTCGACCAGTTCGGTGCTAGATGGTTTAGGTCTTCTCTACAAAGATATGGGAGATTATGTGAAGGCGGAATCTTTTTTCGAGCGTGCTTTGGAAATGAGACAAAATTTGCTGGAGGCGGATGACCCGATGATTGCCAAAGTCTTAAATAATCTCGCCAATCTCAGCAAAACAAAAGGTGATTTCAAGAAAGCCAGTTTATTATACCAACGCATTTTGAAAATTCAGGAAGCGGCTTTAGGACCGGAACACCCGGACGTGGCACAAGTGCTGAATAATATCGCCGGAATCTCGACTCTGGCGCAAGCCGAGCCGTTATACAATCGCGCCCTTGCCATCAGGGAAAAATTTTATGGGGCTGAACATCCGGCGGTAGCTCAAACTCTCTATAATATGGCAGTTTTTTACAGTATGTCGGGAAATTATGCCAAAGCCGAATCTTTGTCTCAACGTTCTCTTTCAATTTTTGAAAAAAAGCTCGGAACGGAACACCCTTTTACCTCGTATTCAATCAATCTGCTTGCCGCCCTCGCTAAAAATAAAGGTGATTATGCCAAGTCGGAATTGCTCTATCAACGAGCCATCGCCATCAAAGAAAAGACGCAAGGAGCGTTACATCCCGATTTGGGTCAGGTCTATGCAATTTTAGCCAATCTTTATGTCGCAAAGAAAGAAATTGATAAAGCAATCGCCGCCCAAACCAAAGCTAACCGAATCATTGAATATAACCTCGCACTTAATTTGACCACCGGCTCTGAACGCGAAAAATATAATTATCTTAAATCGCGGACGATTGTTGAAAATCAGACGCTTTCTTTACATTTTCAAACGGCACTCAATTCTGCAACTGCCGTGAATCTCGCAGTAACGACCGTTTTACAACGCAAAGGACGGGTGCTGGATGCCATGTCCGACAGCTTTGGAGCATTACGCCACCGTTTTAATCCGCAAGACCAAATATTGCTGGATAAATTGATTGAGACGAACACAAAATTGGGCGGATTGGTCATCAATGCGCCAAGTGGAATATCATCGGCGGAACATAGCACCAAAGTAATACTGCTGGAAGAGCAAAAAGAAAGTCTCGAAAACCAAATCAGCCGCCGCAGTGCCGGATTCTTTGAACAGACTAAACCCGTTACCTTAAAAGCGGTGCAGGATTTAATCCCAACCAATGCCGTTTTGCTTGAATTTGCAATTTATAGTCCGGTTTCCAACGAAAACTTCGAGTTTGTTTCGGCAAGTGTCAATGATGCCAAATTTGGATCTCCTCGTTACGCGGTTTTTATCATCAATTCGCAAGGAGAAATTAAGACCAAAGACCTCGGCTCGGTAAAGGAAATTGACAGCGCAATTGACGCTTTTCGACAAGCCTTGCGCGACCCGAAACGCAAGGATTTTCAGACGCTCGCCCGCGTTTTAGACCAAAAGGTGATGTCGCCGATTCGGGCAATGTTGGGCGATAAAACACATTTATTGATTTCGCCCGATGGCAATCTGAATCTGATTCCATTTGAAGCCTTAGTTGACGAAAAAAATCGTTATTTGGTCGAAAATTATTCGGTTACATATTTGACCAGCGGGCGCGATTTGTTGCGAATGCAGACTCCGCGTGACAGCAAAAGTAAGCCGCTGTTAGTTGCCAATCCTGCTTTTGGCGAATCCGATTCAATCCCAATGGCGAGTGTCGTCAAACGTCAAAGCATTACCGCCGCCCGAAATTTATCCGATACTTATTTTGCTCCGCTCGGCGGCACCATTCAGGAGGCGCGTTCCATTCAGACGCTTTTTCCCGAATCAACCGTTTTGACTGACACCAAAGCCACCGAAACTGCGCTTAAACAAATTACTGCCCCGAAAATTTTGCATATTTCGACTCACGGATTCTTTTTGGAAGATAATGATCCGGACACTAAAATTGAAAATCCGCTGTTGCGTTCAGGATTGGCATTGGCAGGCGCAAATCGGCGTAAAACCAATGGCGATGATGATGGGATTTTAACTGCGCTGGAAGCCTCCGGCTTGAATCTGTGGGGAACAAAATTGGTGGTTTTATCGGCTTGCGATACAGGTTTGGGCGAAGTCAAAAACGGCGAAGGGGTCTATGGTTTGCGACGCGCTTTCGTGCTGGCAGGCACGGAATCTTTGGTCATGAGTTTCTGGTCGGTCAGCGATTATGCCACCCGCGAATTGATGACCGATTATTACAAAAACCTCAAAGGTGGAATGGGACGCGGTGAATCCTTACGCCAAGTCCAACTCGAAATGCTCAAAAAACCAAATCGTCAACATCCATTTTATTGGGCGAGTTTTATTCAATCGGGTGAATGGACGGGGTTGGAAAGTAAAAAGTAAAAAGTAAAAAGTGTTGACCGCGAGGAGATTTCTTGGCGGTTTTTTTTGCGGCTGAAAAAACTTTGAAATGTTTTTCTCGAATTGTCTTATCAAAGTGGAGGATATTGCAGTGTCAAATTCAAATGACAGCATAAACTTTCAATGCAGAAATTTATAAAAGGCAGAACTCATCGGATGTTCCGCAGACGCTAGGAAATTAGTTTGAAAGACGAAACTGACAAATGGAGATTCTTCGTTTTTGTTCAGTTTCAATAAAGGAGAAAATAATGCTTAAATATTTTATTTTAAGAGATACGCGATTGAATGGCTATCTACCACTTGTTGCAGGAACTCTCATTACGGCTAATGTTGACGGCTCGACATCACTAACAACTGCATTTTCGCGGATAAATACAGCCGCACTAATAAATGGAAAGTTAAACACTCTTTTCATTCTTTGTCACGGTTATCAAAATAGTTTTGCCGGATTTAGTTTTGGCGGCGGACAAGGCTTGCAATTAGGTTTGGAGGATTTGACTGCTGCAAATGTAGGAACTTGGGCGGCGATTAAAAACTCGGTGAAGTATATTGTAATTTATGCTTGCGGGACAGCTTACACCGGCATCTCATCACCGACGACCCCCTCCGTTCTGAGCGACGGTAAGACTTTAATGAGCAATTTAGCAAAACACACTAATTCCACGGTTTTTGCGGCGGAGCAAACGCAATGGTATTTTCCGAATAACTATGATTTTGGCAAGTGGGAAGGAACCGTATATATGTTTACTCCGCCAGGAAACGTCTATCCGGGGTCGTTGCCGGTATATGAGATTATGGAAATAATTTAATTTAATTTTTTCCGAATTAAAATATTTCACCGAATTTTTTTGAATGGTAAGAAGGTGAACGTAAAATTATTAGAGCCGTGAGTTATTTCTTCGCGGTGTTTTTTTTTCTTGTGTAAAAAAAATCTGAAATGTTTTTCCCGAATTGTCTTATCAAGGTGGAAGAGAGGATTGAGTTGATAAAACGACAATCCAATTTAATAAAAAGGAGCAATTATGAACTTAGCAGATTATAAAATAACCATTAACCCGACAGGTCTGAGTGGAGGAGCGGCAACAACTTATACTTGGAAGGTGCGCGAGCATCTGACCTGGATTTATCGGACGAAAACCGGAAGAATTTTGTTCAATTCAATAAAATTTCACGGACTGCCGATTGAGATTCGCCCATATACGGGAGGCAATTGCAATGCTGTTGGCGGTGGCGAAATTGTAGGCGGAAATTTACGCGGATTTGTTTCTTATTCGCCGGATACCTTTTCTTTGCATGGGGCTTGTTCGGCAACCAAGTCTAAACCAAATAACGGATTATATTGGGATGAAATACTTTTTCACGAACTCATCCATGCTTTTCGGAATGTTTCGCAAAAATGGAATCAAATGCCGCTCGGTTTTGGGCTGCATCGCTATACCGATACCGAAGAATTTATGGCAGTTATGGCAACCAACATTTATATCTCTGATAGATCAAACAAAATTAAATCAGGATTGCGGGCAAGCCACCAAGGTTTTCAGCCCTTATCAGGAGATTTTGATGAACCTTTTGAATTCTTTTCTGCCAGTACGCAAGTTTTCGACTTAGTTGAAAAATTTTGCAAGGATAATCCCGGTTTCTCAAAAAGAGTAGCAGTTGATGTCGCCGATGCGCCGTTTAACCCGCTTGCCGATTATTATGCGGACGCAGACCGAGCTAAACGTTTATCCCAAAACGCTGCCAAACGGGATGTGGCGGGGCTGATTCAACAAATGCAGCAGGTTGTGTCGAGTCTCCTATAAATAGCGAATATGGCGGCGATAGACAATTGGTAATAGTTCAAGTTGTTCCAAATACAACTTGAACAATGCCGATTTATTAGCGCGGAACAGGTGACGAAAAAATAAAAGCCTGTGATTTTAAGCAGGAACAAATAGCTTGGATAAAAAAGTAATCTGAGCAAGAAAATAAACCAAAAAAGGAGAAAAATTATGAAAAAGAATTCAATTTTAATGTTCGCAGTTTTAATCGGTATGGTGTTTGGGATTCAAACTGCTTTGGCGCAGTTCCCGATTTCGATTCCTAAAATTCCTAAAATTCCAAAAATCAAAAAAGATAAACCGGACAATCCGCAAACAAGCAAAGAACAAACAAATAATAATGATCAATCAAGCGGAGAAAATGACAATAGCGACGAAGCTCGAAGAAAAAAGGCTCAAAATGAAATTATGCAGGTTAAACCGTCTAATATCGGTAAAATCTATTTTTCAAATAAACCGTTCGGCGCGACTAACGAGGGCAGTAAAGCTTCTTTCACTACGGGTGAATATATTTACGGTCGGTTTGAAACGGGCGGCGGAACTTTGAGAGATGTTCTGAAATTTTCGCCGATAACTAATGAAAATCCCAAGCATAGATTAATCTACAATCTCTACCTTTATTACATTATCAAAGATTCTGTGGTGATAGCTCCTCAAACAGCAGTAGAATCTATTTATAATTATCCGTTTACCGTTTTGACGGAGGCGGATTTGGATAAAACTTATTGGAATTTTGACGTTCTACCCGAACCAGCCAAAGCTGCGACAAGAATATACTCTTCGACCGGAATGGATATAGAAAGCGAAGACGGTCCTTACGCATTGTATAAGTATCTGAAAAACCGGGCGGAAGAACAAACCTACACCGTCAGAGTCGAATTGCAGAAGGAAACTAAAAATTTTCGCGGGGAAGTAGAAGACAGCGGAAAATGGCAGGTTGTTGAAGGACGCGCGACTATTGATTTTAAAGGAACGGATTTCGCCAAGATCAAAGCGGACGGCAATCAAATGGAGGCGAGTCGAGTACAAAGGTATAAGACGGCAAAGGAACAAGCCAATAGTGCCGAATTAGCGAATGAACCACTGCCAAATGCGTGGACGTTAAAATCAAACCCGCTGCTGCCCGGACTGACCGAAACCAGCCTTAAAGCAATGTTTCTGCACGATCACCCCTACTGGGTGCAAAAACAAATTATCAAACTTTATACAGAACCGGCTAACTCAACCGAACGAACGATTGTGCCTAACGAACTAGGTATTCCGAAATACCGTTACATGAGGCAGAGTTTTATTGTTTTTGCAAAAGTAGTTGGCGAAGACAAGTGTTTTTACCAAAGATTCACACCCGCACAGGCGTACTCAGGCGGTGGAACTTTCGGAAACTTCTACGCGATACTGGAAAGTCGGATAAATATTTCTTGTGCGAAAATGGGCGTGAAATAAGCGAAAAACTTGGAAAATAAATATTTATTGAGCGTAATTGGAAAATATTGTTTCGAGACATTTCCGTTGAGAAGCTGAAATGTCTCGAAACAATATTTCGGACAATTTAAGGCTGTCAAATTTAATTTTGAATAGTTTTGACAGCCCCGTAGAAAGAAAATGAAACGCTGTGAGAAAAAATCTGAAATGTTTTTCCGTAATTGTCTTATCAAGGTGAAAGACGCTTTACCGCGTCTGAAACCGTCAGAAATTAAAGTGAAAAGATAGCAGAAAAATAAAGGAGATTAAAGGAAATGTCATTAGAATCAGTTACAGCAGAATATATGCAACAATTAACCAAAGTTGGTGGTCTTTATACCTTAGCCGCTTTGTCGAGGGCAGGATTACTTAATGTTTATTATTCCAACATCATCGCTGTGTATGAAGCAACTCAAGGCGGATTGATGTATGGAGGAGCGGCAGCAGGCTCGTTGGCTCTGACCGCCGGAGTGCCGATAATAACCGCAGTTGGCGTGTGGGTGGCACTCGGTTCAGGTTATTACGAAGCCCGTCAAAAAGCAAAAAAGGAAGAAACTATGTCGGGGTTCTCGCAAGGTTTTGTGATGGCAATCATCGGTTGGAAATGGCATCACGTTATTGAGCGTTTTCGCCGCCCCTATCTCCGCATCAATCACTTTGACGAAACGATGGATTCTATCCGCGTCAATTCTTATCACGAAGGATTGAAAACGGGTTATCTGGCTGGAATGGCTCTCTCGTCTGATGCGAAAAAAGAATATTCGCGCAAAATTAGGAAAGCCGGTAATATTCACGGTCCGAAGGAATGGAGCAAAGAAGAATATGCTGCCAGAAATCAACAAATTTCGTATGTCATTGAAATGGCTGGGGCAGCGTTGGTGCATCGAATTATCAAAACGGAGTAATTGCGTTAATCGTTTGAGCGGTAAATCTAAACTATAAAGAAAACCCCGATGGTTGACTCGGGGTTTTCAAATTGGGTTGAAAATTCTTAAAACAAAAGTTTCATTTTAAACCTTTTAGCAAAACTGCATCGTGAAGCCATTCGCCTTGCACCACAGCAAAAGTCTTGCCATCCGGCGAAATTGCCAGAGCGTAACCGCTTGGTTCTCGATCACCCAAAGCGGTGATTTGGCGAGGAATAGTTTCATCCAGCGACTGCATCCACAAGACAAAATTTTTGTATTCAGGGGTAGCCGAAAAGTAAGCCAGACTTTTCCCGTCCGGCATCCAGATAAAATCCACCAGAAGCGTTTTTTTATCGGTTAAATGGAAGGTTTTTACGGGTTGCCCATCGGCAAGCGAGGCAATTGTTAAAATTCTCTCCTCGCCTTGTCTTTCGGAATAAGCGACCTGTGTGCCATCCGGCGAAATGGCGAAACGGGCTTTTGTTTTATTCAAAATGAGTTGTTCTTCGCCGCTTTTGGGTGAAACACGCCAGAGCGTTCGGTTTATTCCGTGATGGTAATAAATCCATTCGCCATCGGGCGATACCAAAAGTGGAAAACCGCCTTCTTTTTGGGTAACTTGCGTTTGATTACTGCCGTCAGTTTTCATTTGCCAGACATGAGCCGCGCCCGTCCGATTTGAGACGAAAAATATCGAATTACCATCGGGAGAAACAATCGGCACGGATTCATCCGCCGGATTATTGGTTAATTGTCTTTGCCCGCTCCCATCCGCGCTAATACTCCAAATTTCTTCATTTCCCGATAAATTTGACGAAAAATAAATCTTGCCGTCCGAGGCAAAAGCCATCGAAACTGCATCCGCCAAGTCACGGCTGACCGATGGATTTCCCAAGTTAAAAAGCCGGGCACTAAAGTCCTGTCTGATTTGGGTGGTAACAATTTTTGTTGCGTCTTTATCCAAAGCCAATATCGAATAGGTTTCCGAATCTTTGGTCAGCGGGACGGCTTCGCCCGTAGCGGCGGAAACTTGCCAAATACGAAAATTTCTATTGGGAACTCTGGATGCCGTAATCAGCAAACCGCTTTGGTCGGGTAGCCAAGCCAGATTTTTAATGTTGAAAAATTTCTCTTTCGATATTTCGCTTTCTTTCCCACTTTCCAAATCAACGGTGGCGACACCAAATTCATTGCCGGCGTTTTCCGATTGACCAACGGCGAAACCGACAGTTTTGCCGTCAGGCGAGATTCGATTATCAGCGATCCGAAATGGTTGCGGGCGGGCGGCGAGTTTTCTTTCGTTTTTGCCATCGGCTGAATCGGCAATCCAGAGCGAACAATTTTCTTCGACACGATGCGGACAACGGACAAAAGAAATCTTTGCTCCATCCGGCGAAATGCTAATCCAGCCCTCGGTTTCGTCAAGGATTTTTTGAGGAATCCCGCCAAAAATCGAAACGCGATAAATGTTTATTGCTTCACCTTTTTCACGGAAACGACGCGCGAAATAGAGCATTTTCCCATCCGGGGAAAAGGCGAATCCGAAGTAAGGTTCATCAGACTGGGGAATTATTTGGATATTGCTCCCGTCTTCAAGCTGTCTGAGCCAGACGCTTTGTTTATCACCCGCCGTTCCGTTGGTATAAACCACGCTTTTGCCATCCGGTGAAAGAGCAGCGTTAAAAACCTTTCCGTTGGTCGAGAGTTTTTCCGAAGCAAAGGGCGCAGATATGACGGGTGCATTTGGTTGCTTATTTCTAAAATTTTCATTCAAGATCAACGCCACTGCCAAGCCCGAAATCAGCAAAACAGCTAAACCTACAAACACAAAATTCGGGCGGGAAATATGTTGTAAAAGCGAGCTTTCGGCAGTTTCAGAAATCAACTTTGATATTTCTTCGGATGGATGGACTGATAAATTTTCAACCATTTTGACGGGCAATTTTTCTTCGGCAATTTCTTTGACCGAGGCAATAAAACGATAACCGTGTTGACGGACGGTTTTGATAAAAATCGGTTGCTGGGCATCATCTCCGAGAATTTTTCTGAGTTGTCCGATGTTAAATGTGAGATTGCTTTCCTCGACAAAACTATTCGCCCAGATTTTATCCATTATTTCGTCTTTTTTGAGCAGTCGTCCATGGCTCTCAACCAAGAGGGTAAGCAGTTCAAAAGCCTTTGGAGTGAGTTCAATCGGCTCATCACCACCCATTAAAATTTTCTCTTTGGTATCAAGCCGAAACTCTCCGAACTGATATAAATGCTTGATAGTTAAAGACATAGTGCTTCTAAGAAAATTCTTTGCTAATTCTCATCTATTTCTCAAGATTCTTTATTCTAGCTTTTTGTAAAGTGAATGACAACGATGTTTTGCATCAGTAGTTCAATTTATAAAAGGAGCAAAGCAGAGCAGAAAAATGAGGGAAAGATGATGAGCAAGACTTTAGCAATAATGATTACATTTTTATTTGTCTTAAATATTTTTTCGGCTCGGCATAAGACAAACCTTTTCAAAATCAAAAGGAGAAAATATGAGCGGAAATAATCAAATGTTTTTGGAAAACGCAATCAGGGATTACGCCCACGATTTGTTGGCGATTCATACCGTTGGAGAATACCAGTATGTCATCGGCGAGTGGCAGAAATACATCAATCTAGTCGTGGATGCCGAGAGGATGGCTCTTGAGAATCATCAACAGGTTTTGAGCAAGGTTATGAATCAGATGCAACAGGAGCAACAGGCGAGTGCTATGTTTGCCATGCTGGCTCTGTCATTACTTGCCGGACCGGCTCTTTCGTGGATAGGTGCCGGAATCGAGTTCAAATTATATCCATTTCTCACATCTCAAAAGCGTTTTAAAACCATAATGGCATATACGAATGACAGGAGTAGAGGGGAAGTTGTCCGAATGATCCATAGCGAAAACACACACAACCATATTATGGCTAAGGTTTTTGGTGATACGACCACCAGTATTGGACAACAAGTAGTGGGTAATTACTTGCTTAACCCAATGGTAAATAAAACTTCAACGCGGGCAAAAGGCAAATCATATCAGGAGCTGATGGCTCTTTCTCAGATTCCGGCAAACTCAAAGAGCAATGATTCTGTACCAAAGTCTGAAATCTCGTTTGGATGCGGCAATGATAGACGAAAAGAAAATAACGGTGCAAACAATTTCAGATTTAGCCTTGGAAGTCAGACGCAGCTCAAGTTTTGGTAAGAATGTCTTAGCGCACCTTTACAAAAAACAACCTCAAATAATAGGTATGAATGATATGGCAACTCTGCAAGTTGCGAATAAATTCGTTGAAAAAATTGTTGATGAGCAACGCGAAAAGTGGGCAAAAGAATGGCTCTATTACGGTAATAATCCGCCGAACGCTTCAACATATGAAATGAGTCGCAAAATTGAGCGCGAAATTTGGGCGATGTGGATTTTGGATCAGGATTTTAATCTCTACTCCAAGCAAATGGGAGGTTTTCAAGGCGAAGTTGATGGTACTTGGGAGCAACCGATTGTAGAAGGACGAGATAGAATGCCTTTCCACAAACTAATCGTTGAAAAGCTGATTGAGCTTGGTGTTGTGATACCTCAAACGAGTCGCCAATTCGATGCACTTAACCACCGTAATTGGGGCAATCCTAATAAAGAACGCCCGAATGTTCTTATAGAAGGTCAGCTTGATGATGATAATGAATTGTCAGAAATCCAAAACTGGGCTAAAAACCATCAACCTGAAACGCTGGCAGGGGCATTTGGCACTCAAGTTCGAATGCTCCCGTCAATTATAGATGTTCACAAATAGTCAAGCGGCGGAAGTTTCGTTTTTTCCAACCCACTGAAGCAGGGATTGAAAAGAAGAAGAATGCCGCCATAAATTTTGAAAATACAAAAAAGGAGATAGAAAAAATATGAGTAATAATTTATTAGTAATGTCCGCATTTTTTATCATTTGTTCATTTGGTTGGAACGATGTTTCAGCCCAGTTCACGATAAAACTTCCGAAAATAACCATTGATAAACCGGATGTAAATATTAAAAAACCGGAAACTGATCAATCGAAAAATAAGGATATGACCAATACTGGAAAAGTGACGACAAAGGTTTCAGGTTCAGAGCCTATTTATAAATCTCAACGTCCGACTAACGTGCCTGTCTTAATGAAAAATTCGATTTATGTGCAGGCAAAAACGCACGATGAATATTGGAAGATGAAAGGACAAAGCAATTATTCAAGTTGGGTTCCGCTGATTCGTTTCAGTCATTTTTACAATAACGATAAGCCTTTGAAATATACAGTCGAATATTTCAATCCTGATGGCTCGGCGTGGTATAGCGAAACACTTGAGCAAAGCAGCAGGATAGCCGGTGATCGCACCGTTTTGTTTCAAAGCCCAAGTCCCTACGGCGGCATTTTAGACACCAAATCAACCGCCGGAATAGGAATTTATTCATTCAAAATTACCAATCAAGAGACGAAAGAAGTTCTTTATCAAGGCAAATTCAAAGTCGGCAAATTCAGCCGTGCTTACAGTCCGTCAGAGAAAAATAAAGTTGATTTCTTTGTCGAACACGATTGGTTGTTGCCGTTTGGAATGATCGGGTTTCACCATAGTCTTGACGAAGTTGGCGGAATGATGCCGGAAGTCAGTATTTGGCTGAAAGGAATGGTTGATGCCAACGAATTGGAAGCTCGCCTTTTCTACAAAGGAAACCAAATCGCCTCAACTAAAGACGGTTACAAAGCTAGTGGCGTGAGCGATTACGATGAAAGAACAACGGGATTTGCGGCGGCATTTGCACCACAAAATATCTGGAAGCGTTGGCAGTTTCAGTGGGGAAATTTCCGTTTCGATAACAATGGTGGTTTTAACCGCGATTATTATCCGAATGCCCATTACGCCGACAAAAATCCGGGTGAATACACAGTCAAAATCTACCGCAACGGCACGCAAATCCGCGAATTGAGTTTTACGGTTGGCGCAGATGGAAGATTTGTTTCCCCAGCTTATACAAACCAGATTCCCTTGCCTTATCACCGAACAGTTTTGCCGGTAAAAGTTATTGGCACGGAAAAATGGGACGCAGCAGGTTGGAAAACCGATGCTTTTTACGGAAATCCGGTAACGGGATTTGCCATTCAATAAACAGCAATTATAGGAGAATAATAAAATGTCAAAAATGAAATACAAAATAGAAGTTTATAACAGCGGCTCAACCCAGGTTCGGGTTAGCTCAGAAGTTGAACGTATGGCTCCGGGAATACTTTCCACCAGCCCTAACGAGTGGAACACGGAAAAATGGGATGAAAACTTTCGGTCAACAAAGTTAATTCAAGCCATTGGAGAGCAAAAAAAATTAGGTTTTGTGACAACGATGAATCTTACAAATCAATACTGGTCGAAGAGATTTAACAACCAAGATCAAATAGATATGGTAATGATAAAAGTAATCGGCGACGGATTTAGCAAAAAGGTTCACTTATATGATGCTAAGGTCATTCCATTATCCCAAGTTCCTGTGTATATGGGCAACATGATTTGTCATGGATACACCCTCCAATTTAACAATTCCGATGTAGATAGCAATTGGAATCTCAACAATTAAGTGCTCGGTAAGTTGAAGTTTTAGGTGTTTTGGAAGTGTTCCAACACTTCCAAATGCCTAATAATAAGGAGCAATAAATTTATGTTAGTGCAATCCGTAATGGATACAAATCAGTCAATTAGAACCGATTATGCGAATCTAGTAAAAAGTGCTGCCGTCTCTCGTCAATGGCAAATTGTGGATGTTATGACATTGGCGTTCAGCACTAATCCGATAGCACGTTGGATGTATCCAAATTCGCAACAATATCTTCAATACTTTTCAAATTTTGTCAGATTATTTGGTGGAAAGGCATTTGAAATGGGTAGCGCATATTACATTGGCAATTTTGTAGCCGCGTCATTATGGCTTCCGCCAAATATTCATCCTGACGAAAAAGGCTTGTTTTCATTGTTTGAAACGACCGTTTCCGAAGAGATAAAAGATGATTTGTTTTCAGTTTTTGAGGAGATGGGAAACTATCGCCCAAAAGAGCCGCATTGGTATCTTCCGATGATGGGAACTGATCCGACAAAACAGAGCAAAGGATATGGCTCGGCTTTATTGCGTCACGCGCTTGAGTGGTGTGACCGTGATATAAAAACTGCCTATTTGGAGTCTTCAAACCCCCAAAACATCCCGCTTTATCAACGATTTGGATTTGAGTTGATTGGGAAAATTCAAATTGGTTCGTCACCAACGATTTTTCCAATGATGCGCGAACCCAATATGGCATTTTCCGAATACGAAATGCAATTTAGTCAAAATAATTAACAAGGAGTAAAAAATGGGACGTAAATTGTCTGACGAAGAATGTGAAAAATTTATTTGCGTTCAATATCAGGCAGACGAGGTGTTTTTCAAAAAAATAGTAATCATATCATTACTGAGCGGTCTAAGAATTGCTATGAGTAAAAAGGTGTGCAAAAGCGTGAAAAATAATAATATTAAGTGTGAACAAAACACTATTTAACACACTTTTGCAACCGATAGCGGCAATCATTGCCGCTATCTCGCCAATTATAGACCAAGCAAGTAATTCGCAGAAACTCTTTTTTGCTGATTTTGTCCAGAAATTGATTTTTGGTTATGTTTATCAGTCGAGTTCTTTGAGAAATCTGACAGTTGAGTTAAAAACCAATCCGGTTTGTCAGGCATTGGGCTTTGAGGCAACTCCATTTTCAACTTTCAAAGATGGTTTTTCCAGATTTGAGAGTCATCATTTGAAAGAACTATTTGAGAGACTTCTGCAACCGACGAGTTTATCTAAAGTTCCGTATTTAGACGAGATAGGTCTCTTTCGAGTGATTGATGGGAGTCTCTTTCCAACCCTTTTATCTATCAATTGGACGAATTATTGAGAGACGAAAAATGCTTTTAAATTGCATTTAAGTTTTGAACTGAATCGAATGATTCCCACCCAGTTTTGGGTTGGAGAAGGCAATTCGAGTGAGCGCAAATTCTTAGAAAATGTCCTTGAAGCAGGCATAACTTACATTGCCGACCGAGGTTATTTCAGTTTTGGAATTGCCGATCAGATATTGAAAGCAGAGGCTTTCTTGGTGATGAGGGCGAAAGATAATCTGCTCTATCAAGTAGTGGAAAAGTTGGTCATCGAAGCCACTCAATTACCGCAATGTTTTCGAGAAGTGACGGATGAAATAGTCATCTTTACCAATGATGAGCAGCAAAATCGGTTGCGCTTGATAACTTTCAAAGTGGCGGGAAGTTATTTTCGCTTGGTGACCAATCGGTTTGACTTGACCACGCTAAATATAATCATCTTATACGCTTATCGTTGGCAAATAGAATTATTCTTCAAGTTTATGAAGCGGACAATGAAAGGAATTCACTTGCTCAATCACAGCCAAAACGGGGTGGAAATCCAGTTTTATGTGCTAATGATAACAGCAGTCTTGATGATGAAACTGAAACAAGATGGTCAAAAGATGGAAAGAAAAGAAGAAAAAGAAGAGGTTAGACGAGAAAAAAAAGTAGAAAAATGGCAAAATCCGTCGGAATGGATTAAAGATATAGCGAAAATATTCTACAAATCGTGGAAAATATCAAAGAATTGGCTGACGGTGTTACGGAATTATTTAGCCAAAGTAGTTGATGATGAACTACTTACACTATTGAATTCTTACTAGCAAATTCTATACCGCTCAGTAATGTAATCATATAGTAATCATAAGGAAAAGAAAGATGAAAAAGATAATAAGTTTAGCATTGATTTTAATTGCATTAGTGTTTAGTTACGGAGTCGAGGCAAAAGCCCAAACACCGAAACGAATTCAATTTGCGAAAGGCAAAAGTTCCGCCACGGTTAAAGGCAATACCGGAAATTATGGCGTGACTTACGTTATCAGAGCAAAGTCGGGGCAAAAATTGGTTTTCAATCTAACGCCGACTTCAAAGGTTGGAATTAAGGTTGAAACCGAAGGCGCAGACGGAGAAATGGTTTTGCTTCGTGAAGAAAAGGGTGGGTTTTACGAAATCGGCTTGGAAGAAAGCAGAGATTATACAATTTTTATCGGTTCAACTAACCACAAATCGGTTCAGTTCACTTTAACCGTCAAAATTGCAAAAATGGCGGATATTTAGAGATTAAAAATAGAGGAAATAAAAATATGAATGCAACAACATTACAAATGACCCCAGAAATGGAGTCGTTAAAAACAAAATTGAAAGCAACCTGGATTTCAGGCGACTTTAGTAAAATCGCCGAATCTTTTGCGGACGGCGCGGCTGAGTTTGTCGAAAGATTAAACTTAAAACCCGAAATGCGAGTTTTAGACGTGGCTTGCGGGAGTGGTAATCAATCAATCCCCGCCGCCCGACTTGGCGCGAGAGTAACGGGCGTTGATATTGCCCCAAATCTTATCGAACAAGCGCGAAATTGGGCTGCAAACGAATATTTGGAAATTAAATTCGATGAAGGCGATGCTGAAAATTTGCCTTACGCGGACGCGAGTTTCGATGTGGTAATGACGATGTTCGGCGCGATGTTTGCTCCGCGTCCCCCCAAGGTTTCGGATGAACTTATTCGCGTTTGTCGCCCCGGCGGTGTGATTGCGATGGCAAATTGGACTCCGACAGGGTTTGTCGGGCAGATGTTCAAGATTGTGGGCTCGCACGTTACACCCCCGCCAAATATGCCTTCGCCTTTGCTTTGGGGGGATGAAAATGTCGTCCGCGAGCGTTTGGGCGAAGGAACATCGGAAATAAAATTTGAACGACATTTGATTTCATTCCACTTTCCGTTTGACGTGCCGGAAACGATTGAATTCTGGCGAAACTTCTACGGTCCAACGCATAAAGCCTTTGCCGCGCTTGACGAAAACGGGCAGACGGCTTTGCGCCGTGATTTAGAGAAATTATGGGCGGAAAACAATCTCGCTACCGATGGCACAACGCAGGTTGAATCGGAATATTTGCAAGTGACCGCAATTCGCAACCAATAAACAGGTGATTTTTTGTAGGGCTTCAAAGTAAGAGAAAGTAGCGCAGACTTCCAGTCTGCTGTCGGAGTGGCATCTTGCCACTCCTTTATTTCTTTAAATGAACCAAGTTTTAAGCGAACTGAGAGCAAGATGGTTGCGTTACCTTTAAATGCCAGCCTCAACCGTTTTTATAGAAAAGTCCTCTAGTTTGCAAAATGTTCCGTCAAAAATTAAACTATCTCTTTTGTAATCATTAGAAAATTTTAATCAACGGAGTTTTAAGAAAAAGTTTATGGCAATTTCAGCAAACGATATTCGCAAAGGGACAGTGATAGTTTTTGAAGGTGCGCCGTGTAAAGTGATGGATTTTCATCATCATACGCCGGGCAATCTTCGGGCAATGGTGCAGGCGCGTCTTCGCAATCTGATTACAGGCAATTCATTTGAGCATCGTTTTCGCTCAAATGATTCGCTCGAAAAAGCGTATTTGAGTCAACAAGTAATGGAATATCTCTATTCCGATGGCGATATGCACCACTTGATGAATACTGAAAATTATGAACAAATCGCCTTGAGCAGTGAAGATTTGGGCGATGCCGCGCAATGGTTGATGCCGAGTTTGAAAATTGAGGTAGAATTTTATGAAGGCTCGCCGATTGGCGTGAAACTGCCTGATTCGATGGAACTGGTGGTCGAATACACCGAACCGGGGTTGAAGGGCGCAACCGTCACCAATACCAATAAACCTGCCAAATTGGAAAATGGAGTGACGATTCAAATTCCGCCATTTATCGAAAGTGGCGAAAAAATTCGCGTCAATCCGAATGAAGCGAAATATATTGAGAGAGTGAAATGAGTTCAGAAAGTTTGGGAAGTTCAGGAAGTTTAGAAAGTTGGAACATCTCTTCCTAAACTTCCCAAACTTTCAAAACTGACTAAACTAAAAATGTTTTTCCTATACAGCTTTTTGCTGACCATTGCTTTTATTCTGTTGTCACCGCTTTTATTGATTAGAAGCGGAAAATATTTGTCGGGGTTTTGGCAACGGTTGGGATTTCTACCCGATTTTGACGCGGAAGGGAAACCTGTTATTTGGTTGCATTGCGTTTCGGTGGGAGAAACAAAAGCCGCTCGTCCGCTCGTCAAAGAAATCGTCAAAACCTTCCCAAATCATAAACTTGTCGTTTCCACCACTACCAAAACAGGAAACAAACTCGCCCGCGAAGTTTTTAAAGACGAGGCAAGTTTAGTCTTTTATTTTCCTTACGATTGGAAGTTTGCAGTCCGGCGCACTTTGCGAAAAATCAAGCCAAAAACCGTTTTGCTGATGGAGACTGAAATCTGGTTTAATTTTATCCGCGAAGCAGGGAAAAGCGAGGTCAAAATCGTCATTGTCAATGCCAGACTTTCGGAAAAAAGTGCGGCTCGCTATAAATGGATTACCAATACTTTTCGCCGCGTCTTTCATTATGTTGACCTCGTTTTGGCGCAAACCCCCGCTGATGCCAAACGATTTTTGGCTTTTGGAATTCGCGGAACAAAGGTCAAAGTGACGGGCAACATCAAATTTGACCAGCGGTTTGACGATGCAGAAAATAAATTAACAGGGGAATTTAGAGAGCGTTTTGGCATCAGCCCTGACGCGCCTTTGATTATTGCCGCCAGCACGCATTCGCCCGAAGAAAAACTGATTTTGGAAGCCGTGAAAGAACTTTGGAAAAATTCGAGCGACAAATTACCGCGTGTGCTACTCGTCCCGCGTCATCCCGAAAGATTTGCCGAAGTCGCGCAAATTATTAAGGACACAGGGTTTATCTGGGCGAAACGAAGCGAAAATCTATCGGAACGCGATAAAACGGCGGAGATTATTTTGCTCGACAGCATCGGCGAACTCCGCGCCATTTATCCTTTGGCGGAAATTGTTTTTGTCGGCGGAAGCCTGATTCCACACGGCGGACAAAATATTTTAGAGCCTGCAAATTGCAAAAAGGCAATCGTGACGGGCTTTTACACGATGAATTTCAAGGCGATTGTCGAAGAATTTTTAGCGAAAGAGGCGTTGATTCAATTGCCAAAATTAAGCGAAAAAGATATTCCAGACAGACTTGCCGAAACATTTGCCGAACTTTTACAAGACGAAAATAGGCGCAATGAATTAGCCGAAAATGCTTTTCGAGTGGCAGAAGATAATCGTGGCGCAACCGCCAAAACCATCGAGAGTTTGAAACCATTTTTAGACGAAACTGTTTAGTTCAAAAAAATCTGTGAAGGGAACGCCAGCATCTTGCTGGCAAACATCGTGCAACGATGTAGTCAAGTTTAAGCAAAATTCATTGAACATCTGACTTGAATGTTCGCGCTCTCGCGCACAATGCCGGCAAGATGCTAGCGTTCCCTTCAAGCACCTAAATAATAGCAACGAAACGAAATCTTTGGAGCAATGAAATCAATTTTACTTTCACCTTTCGGTTGGCTCTACGGCGCAGGTATCAAGGCGCGAAACGCTCTCTACCAAAAAGGCGTTTTCAAATCTTTCAATTTGGGTGTCAAGACGATAAGCGTTGGAAATATTACAGTTGGCGGAACAGGGAAAACTCCGATGGTTGCTTTTATTGCCAGAAACTTAATCGAAAAGGGCGAAAAAGTTTGTATTCTCACCCGCGGATACGGGCGCGATAATCCAAAGGAAAGAATTGTAGTTTCGGATGGCGAAAAGATTTTGGCAGACGCGAGAGACGCTGGCGATGAGCCGTTTGAATTGGCAAATAATTTGCACGGCAAAGCGGTAATTGTGTCAGATGCGAGGCGTGCCGAAGCAGGGAATTGGGTGCGGGAAAAATTTGGCATCACCACGTTTATTTTGGATGACGGCTTTCAGCACCTTCGCCTTAAACGAGATTTAGACCTGGTTTTACTTGACGCGACCAATCCTTTCGGCAACGGTAATTTATTGCCGGCGGAATTCTACGCGAATCGTTGCAAAGCCTGAAACGAGCCGATGTGGTTGTCATCACTCGTGCAAATTTGGTCGAAGATATTTCAGAAATCAAACGACGAGTTTCTGAAATAAATCCGAATTGCAAAATTTTCGTTTCAGAAAACAAATTTATTGAATTGATTAAGTTAAAAGATTTTTTGTCACCCGTTCCTCAGAATCAAAAATCAAAAATCAAAAATCAAAAATTGATGGCTTTTTGCGCGCTCGGTAATCCGGATAATTTTTTCGAGCAATTACGGCGCGAAAAGTTTAATTTAATTCTTACAAAATCCTTTCCTGATCATCATATTTACAATCAAAGCGAGATAAAAAATTTAGAAAATGAAGCGATTAAACACGGTGCGGAAGTATTGCTGACAACTGCCAAAGATGCGGTAAAACTTAGGCATTTGAATTTTAATTTGCCGTGTTATGTCGTAGAAAACAAACTCACTTTTGAAGATGAAATTGGTTTTAAGGAATTTGTATCAGCATTCAATTAGAGTCGTTTTACAAAGTTGCAAAATGGCAAATTCGGCGGATGTTTTGTTTAATAATTTGTTTAGCTGAAAAATGTTTTGTGTTAAAATCACCAATTATGACTACGACTTTAGAAGTAATTTACGAAAACGGAATTTTCAAGCCTGTTTCCGCCGTTCCCGAAACTTTCAAAGAACACGAGAGAATGAAAATAATTGTGGAAACCGAACCAACAAAAGATAATTCTGTTTCGCCACAACTTCTCCGCGAAATGTTAGCCGAAGGAATGATTAGCCATATTCCTGAAGGTATTACGACGACGAAGATGATTTTGAACCAATCAAAATAACAGGTAAACCGCTTTCGGAAACATTGCTTGAGGATAGAAACTAATGACAGTTTTGTTTTTTGATTCAAGCGGTTTGATGAAAAGATATATCGTTAAGACAGGGACGAATTGGGTTATCAATCAAATACGTTCTTCCGCGTCCAACGATATTTTTATTGCAAATATAACGGGAATCGAAATTGCTTCGGCAATAATGCGCCGGGTAAAAGGTAACAAGTTAAGTCAAATTGACGCTGATAAAGCATTAAAAAGATTCAAGCGTGACTTTGATAAACGATTTATTGTCATTGATTTAACCGCGCACATTGTTGAAGAAGGCATCTTACTCGCTCAAAAATACGGCTTACGCGGATACGACACGACTCAACTTGCAGTTGCCGTGAACACAAGAAATCGTTTAGCCAAAAGCGGAGTAGGAAACTTTACGTTCATCTCTGCCGATACCGCCTTAAATTTTGCCGCTCAAGCCGAAGGTTTGACGATTGATAACCCGAATAACTATCCTTAAACAATGAATTTCCAACCAAACGAAAAAGGCTACTGGGGCGAATTCGGCGGGCGTTTTGTTCCCGAAACGCTGATGTCTCCGCTTGAAGAATTAACTTCCGCTTATTTTACCATCCGCGATGATGCAGATTTTCAAGCCGAATTTTTACAACTTATTACAAGATTTTTCGGGTCGTCCGACTCCGCTTTTTTATGCCAAACGTCTTTCCGAAACTCTCGGCGGAGCAAAAATTTATCTCAAACGTGAAGACCTTGGACATACCGGTTCGCATAAAATCAACAACGCCATCGGACAAGTTTTGCTCGCCCGACAAATGGGCAAGAAAGCGCATTATTGCCGAAACCGGCGCGGGGCAACACGGCGTAGCAACGGCAACGGTTTGTGCGCTATTTGGTTTAGAATGTGTAGTTTATATGGGAACGGAAGATATGCGGCGGCAAGAGTTGAATGTCTTTCGGATGCGTCTTTTGGGAGCGGAAGTTCGTGGCGTTGATTCAGGTTCTCGGACGCTGAAGGACGCAATTAACGAAGCCTTGCGCGATTGGGTAACGAATGTTGATTCGACTTATTATTTGCTCGGTTCGGCTCTCGGTCCGCATCCGTATCCGCTGATGGTGCGCGATTTTCAAAGTCGGTCATTGGACGAGAAGCCCGCGAACAAATTCTCGAAAAAGACAGGAAGTTTGCCCGATTTATTGGTCGCGTGTGTGGGTGGCGGTTCAAATTCCATCGGCTTGTTTCATCCGTTTTTGAATGATGAAAATGTGCGAATGATTGGCGTTGAAGCGGGCGGAAAAAGCTCGAAATTAGGCGAACACGCGGCACGTTTTATGGATGGCGGAAAGGTTGGTGTTTTGCAAGGAACAAAAAGTTATCTTTTGCAAGACGAATCGCGGAAATATTGCGCTGACTCATTCGATTTCAGCAGGTTTGGATTACGCTTCAATCGGACCTGAACACGCTTTTTTGCACGATTTGGGACGAGTCGAATACGTTTCAGCATAGATGACGAAGCCTTGCAAGCCTTTCAAACTCTTTCGCAAACCGAAGGAATTATTCCTGCCCTTGAAAGTTCGCACGGGATTGCTCACGCCATAAAAATCGCACCCGAAATGTCGCCAAACGAGATTATGCTGGTCAATCTTTCGGGGCGCGGCGATAAAGATGTCAATCAAGTTCAAGAAATGTTGGGATAACAAAATTTAGAATATGAGTGACTTTAAAATTGAGATACCTGAATTTTCACCCTGTAATCACTGTGGTGTTGATGTAGCCCTAGATATAACTGCTTGCCCAAATTGTGATGAAAATGTATTTCCTAGAATCACAGTTCCTGAATTATTAAAAGCTTTTTCAAGTGGGTGGATAATTGATGCACGGTCTGGAGGTCTAGTATTAGGCAGAGACGACCCAGAAGATGACATTCCAATGATTATTGCTGTTATACAAGGGGTTTTGCAATTTTCAGGACTTATGCATGGTGGTGAATTTATTGTTAATAATGTAGCTTCCGACAATCAAAGAGAAAGACTTTTGGAGATAAACTCTTATAGAACCTGTTTGCAATTAAACCCATAATCGTTTTTACTTTGATAATGGCATATACAACAGATTTAACATTAGCACAATTTGAGGTTTTAGCAGAATTGTTACCCCAGAGTAAAACGAAAAAAGGCTTTATTACCAAGCATTTGATGGTCAATGCTATTCTTTACCAACTGAAAAACGGTTGTCAATGGCGTGATTTACCAGACAGCTTTCCAAACTGGCAAACGGTCTATTCACAATTTCGGCGATGGCGACTTGATGGAACTTGGGAAGAAGTTTTGACAAATTTAGCGAAAATAGAGCGCAAAAAGCAAAAAAAAGCGAGTATCCAAGTTTATTCTTAGGAGATTCGATGTGTGCCAAAAACACGGATACGGCAAACATTGAAACTAAAGGATATTGTCACTACAAAAGCACGAATGGAATCAAAAGACACTTGTTGGTAGATGTGTTGGGGAATCCGTATTTTGTTAAATGCACAGCGGCAAATATAAGTGATGATGATGGTTTACTGGAAATAATCAGAGATCACAAAGAGTATTTTCTTGACTTGCCCGAAGGACACATTATCACGATTTTGTTGGATAATGGTTATCATAAAGAGTTCTTGGAAAACGAGATAGAGAAAATAGAAAAGCGATTAAGAAATAAAATAAGGATTGAAATATCAGCCAAAATCACGCCGGAGCAAAAGGCAACATCAAAACAAGAAAATCCGGCAAAACAAGGATTTGTGGTGATATTCAAGCGGTGGATAGTGGAACGAACAAATGCGTGGGTCAATCAATGTCGAGTGCTGTGGAAGAATTGTGAAGGTCTGTTAGTAACGAGTGAAACCAAGATTAGAATTTGTGCAATCCGCTTGATATTACGGAGAATTGCTTAATGAAGAAATTGCAAACAGGTTCTATAAAGAATCAACATATACTCCAATGGCAGACATTCCGCTTACACCAACAACAAGAATCTTTAATACAAACGGCGTAAATGGAAAGGCAAGTAATTTGGTATTACTAGTTACAAACTGGTCAATTTATTGTTAATAGAGCGGCTACCCAAAAGTATTATTCGGAACTAATAAAGATTAATGACTCAGATCATCCTAATTTAGGCTAAAAAGAAACCTCCCACGGAATCGCTCACGCGATAAAAATTGCCCCGCAAATGTCGCCGAATGAAGTGATGATAGTCAATCTTTCAGGACGCGGCGATAAAGATGTCAACCAAGTTGCTGAAATGATTTAGCAAAATACGTTGCAATAGCTTTTATGGCATTTTCATTGCGGAAGTTTTTAGCTGTTTATAATCACGAAATGGATTGTAGTCGGCAATATTGTTGGTAATTGTATTAGCTGCCAGCATTGCCAGATATTCGTGAGTGGAAAAATATTCGGTAGCTTTTAGCAACTCCGAAGTATCGGCGAAATGCTGATAAATTCTTTTTTTATCAGCTTTTTCCTCGCTCCGATAAGTGAAATAAAGTTCTTTCTTGAGGCACGAGAGATAAACATTTTGCAGATGATGGGCGAGAAATTCTTCGCCGTTGTATTCTTCATTAACCGGAAATCGCTCAAATTTATTATAAGAAAACCGATAAGCATGAATTAATTCGTGGAAAAGAACATCATCCGAAAAATCTTGATTAGGATTAAAAAAGATGTAAGTATCTCCTGAACCAAACGCATACCCTTCAAATGGTTTTGTTTGATAGTTTAAGGGATAAGTTTGAGCGCAATAGCATTTCTTGAAGTTTTTTTCCGGCATCGGAACAATCCAAAACTTTGTTTTGAGGTTAAGGATTTTCAGTAAAATATGTCCGATTGGGTTGGCTTGAATCAGTCTCTAACAGTTGGCAAACCGTAGTCTCATATTGGTTGACCTCTTTTTTCCATAAATTATTTTCTATGGTGGAATCCGATGAAGTTATGGCTTTGATAGTCAGCGATTTTTCCTCTTCATATCGTCCCTGTCGGTTAAGTTCCGCAATTTGGCTTCTAAGGCGTAATTGCCAATGTAACGAATAATTAATATAGATTGGATACGGTTCAAATTTAATCATTTTTATCTCTCTTTCCAAATAAATAAGACGATTTTGGAAAAACATTTCATAAACTTTTAAATGAATTTATCTACTATCGGGAAATCACGATGCAATGTTTTAAACTGCTAACATCGCTCAGACCTCTAAATTTCACCTCTGCCTCTTCGGTTAAATTCCGAAAATCGCTTTCTTTTCCTGCCAGCGGATAACAGGTTAGCCAAGATTTAGCCGTGACAAGATATTCGCCTTTTCCGCCGATAAGTTTTACTTTGCCCGTCACGTCAATTACTTTTCCGCGATATTTGTTCACTACGTTTTTGGTGTTTTTATCGTATTCATCCGCCGTCATTGTAAAATCAGGTGAACCTTCGGCAGCTATAATTCCTTTATTTTCGAGAATTAGGCAGTTTCCTAATTCAAGTCTGGAATAGTCGTGAACTCCGACGCATTTCAGTTTCAGCAGCTCATCTTCTTTCAGACTTGGATTGGACTGAGTTGAACTCATATTTATGTCGAGCATATCGTAGGTATTTGCCTTTAATTTGGGAGAACTCAACATATAAACTCTGCCCGTAATATCAAAAACTTTGCCTAAATATTGAGTCGTATCAGTTTTCTTGGTCAACGCCAGAAATTCTTCCGAAGTCATAGTAAAATCTGCGGTGTCGGTGGTCGAAATTTCCCGTCCGCCTTTCAAATCAGTGGTTGAAGAAGTAGTGGACGTAGTGGTAGTTTTGGATGAAGCGAGTTCGGAAAATTTTAGTTGCGAATGGATTGGCAGAGCTTTGGCAAAATCCAACATTTCCGCATTGCTCAAAGAAGTTATTTTCCCTTCTTTTTTCATCTCATCTGGGAGAATGTAGCTAGGCGTAGCCTGATTTATGTCCCAAATCAGAATTCTTTTGCTTCCGTTGTAAATTTCCAGATTTCCTTTACCAAAGGCAAATTCGCCGATCTTATTTCCGTTTGAATCGGTAATATCGCCTTTTTTACTTTCCCCGTAAGAATAAATTTTCTTTTCGTAATCATTTAAAACACTTCGGACATCATAAACAATCGCTTTCTTTTTATCAGCGGTTTCATACATTGCTCCAAATTGTTTACGAAATCCCCAAAAACTTCCTTTATTTCTCAGCATTTGCGTTTTTGAAAAGTTTCCAACCGTATCGGGTAAATCATCAGCACTTGGTTTAGGATTCATACTCCACCAGCCGAATCCAACCAAACCAATGATCCCGACAATCGAAATTCCTGTCAGACCGAAAACCGCTCCCCGCATTAGTGGCGACAAAAGCGTTTCTTTGACCGATTCAACCATTAAATTGTTTCCGGCTTGTTTATTTACAAGTCCTTGGTTGAGTTGATTAACCGCATCGCTGGTTTGCGAAATAAGCGACATAAAAATAAACGGGATGGCGAGGAACGGAAGCACAAATCCGCTCAGCAAAATAAAGATTGGAACTAAGGTATAAACCGAAGTGTTGAGCCGCGGAACATTTAATTGATGCCGATCAAGAAATTGATTGTATTCGGTCGGGAAACCGCCCCACGCCTTAAAAATCCAATAAAGCGAATAGACCGGAATAAACAAAAAACCGATTGCTTTGCCGGTGGTGGTGGAAATCCCGTCCTGAATCGAATCCCACATCTTGAACAAAATGTAGAACATAACGATAACGTGAACTATCAAAAATTGAAAATTTGCCAAAACCGCAATTCCTATGGCTCCCCCGAAAAGGCTTGGTATCTCGCTGTCTGCGCCAATCAGAGCCATCGCAATCGCTACAATCGTTCCGAAAATCAGCAAAACCACACTTGCAACATAAATACCTCCGACCACTCTCTTTTTCATTTGCGGTTTCGGGCGCGGAGTTTGGAAATTCGGCGTTGGCGATTGCCCCTTGTTTGGAAACATTACGCCTAAAGTTTGCCATTGACTTTGACCTTGCCGAATGGCTGAATCATTCGGCGAAAGTTGTCCATTTCGCAACATTTCCAAGACTTTACCTTCGTCAAAAGGTCCGCTTTGCTGTCCGTTTTTATTGATGTATGTTTGCATAATTTTACTCCTTTGCTAACCCGGTTAAATATTTTTCGATTTCATCAGTCGGCGAATCGTTAATAAAATCGTAGCCGTTGTCAGGAATTGTTTTAGGACGTTTGGCGTTGACGAAAGTTTTTTTACCGATTGTTTGTTTGGTTTTGTAATCAATTATTGAAACATTGCAAACGCTTGAATACGCTACAAGATACGACATTCGCGGACCATATTTACCAATTTCTTTGCCTTGCGAACATTTGATTTGAATCAATGTTTGCAGTTCGTCTAAATTTTTGGCGACCTGTTCGGATTTGATGCCATATTTATCATTTGAGTATTGTGAGAGAATTTCCGATGCGGCATCCTTTTCGGCACCCAGCTTTTCAATGACTAAAACCATAGATTTGATGGTTGGAGTCGTCTGAAGTTTCGCCGGCGGAGATAATTTGAACAATTCGTCTTTTTTATTGAGCATTTCTTGATATTTGCCGTTGTCAATAGTGGGAACCGGAGTGGGTTTAGGACTTGAATTTACCGAATTTGTATTTGCAGAATTTGCATTCGCTACAACGGGTAAAGTTTTTTTACCGGAAATTGCAAACAATCCAACCAGCCCTATAATTCCAAGAATTAACAAACCGCCGCATCCAATTAAACCAAACAACATCCCCTTTGAACCGCCCGATTTTTGCGGAATCGGTTGCGATTGTGGATTTATTTGTTGAAACTGCGGTTGATTAGCCGATAAATTTGGCGGATTCCAGACAGGCTGAGTTGGGAACATTGTTTCCAATTTCTGCCATTGCGATTGACCTTGTTTGAAGCCTAAATCACTGGGCGAAACTTGTCCATTCCGTAACATTTCCAAGACTTTACTTTCCTCAAAAGGTCCGCTTTGCTGTCCGTTTTTATTGATGTATATTTGCATAAAATTTCCTCTATTTGCCGGTAATTCCGGGTTGTAATCTTTCCGCAGTCGTAAAATCAGTCTTGGCGGATTTCGAGTTTCCCATCTGTTGATAAATCAATCCGCGAATCTTGTAAGCCGAAGCATAATCGGATTTGAGTTTAATTGCCATAGTTAAATCGGCAATTGCCAAAGTGTTTTTTTTCAAAAGTCCGTAGGCAAGTCCGCGATTGTGATAAACGGTTGGCAAATTTGATTTTTCCTGAGCCGACGAAGCAAATTGGATAACCTTTGTATAATCGGCAACGGCTTCCGAATGCTTACCTAAGGCAAGATAGGCACGTCCGCGCAAGAAGTAGTAGCCGGGTTCTGTGGGAGAATATTGCAGAGCTTTGGTAAATTCCTGCACTGATTTTAAATATTCTTTTCTGGCATAATAAACTTCGCCGTTATCCCCGAATTCGTTCATTGCCAAATATTCGGAATTTATTTTCTGAATAGTAAAAATCTCCGCTTTTATTTGGCTGTAAGCCGCTTTATCGGAAATTAACTGAAATAGATTCGCCATTGAACTATTCGGAAGTTTTGCCGTCGGAAGCTGGCGGGCA
Organism: Pyrinomonadaceae bacterium; assembly: GCA_963779235.1. Lineage (GTDB taxonomy): Bacteria > Acidobacteriota > Blastocatellia > Pyrinomonadales > Pyrinomonadaceae > JAIBCC01. The sequence goes on along the minus strand of CAVZXI010000030.1, from coordinate 12,481 downwards.
ACGACATTGACGATGGTTTGAGTTTCTTTGCCGTCGGGAGCATAAAGCAAAAGTAAAAGATTGGTTTTGAAGGCAATCTCGTAAATTGCCGAATGCTTAACGCCAAAATCATCACCTAAAATTTTCATAATCGGGGTGCCGGTTTTATTGAGCAAATAAACTAAAGCGGCGGCATTATCTTCAATTTTATCACCCTTTCTAACAGGTAAATCCGGCAGAGTAATGCCCAAATTCTTAGCATTAGCCTTAGCTTTGGCAAATGTCCGATTTAATACGGCGACATCCCCGCCCTGAGCATTAAAAAGTGCCGTCAGACTCAGATTATTCCCCAAATCCCAAGCCTCTTGTTTAAGCGAAACTGCGGTTGTTTGGGCAAAATGTTGGGTCACAAATGCGATTATCAAGACCAGTAAAAATGTTATTTTTTTCATAAATATTTCTTCCTCCGCTTAGATAAGATTATTTGGGAAAAACATTTCAATTCTCCCGATTCATTGACCGATGGCGTGGCAGATATGATTGTTACTGACTGCTCCTGAAGAGCAAAAGGTCAAATATTGCCTCATTTTGCACTTTGAATTAGAATTAACTCTTTTTCGATAGATTTTTACAGATTATAAATCTAAACTTTAGAAAAGTCTTTAATTTTCAACCACTTTGAATGATATTTCTTTATTATTTTTTTGCAATTCTACTTGTTTATCTGAGCTACATTTCCTTTCGCGGCGGGTTTGATTATCTCAATTTTTTCAAAAGCGAACTTGCTAAACCTCGTTCAGATTACACTCCTTTTTGTTCGATAATTGCACCGTGCAAAGGGCTTGACGAAGATTTGGAAAAGAATCTACAAGCACTTTTTGAGCAAGATTTTCCAAACTATGAAATCTTATTTGTAGTTGATTCAAAAGAAGATGAATCCGTCAAAATCATCGAACATCTAATCTCCGCGTCTCCGCGTCCCCGTGTCTCCGCGTCTTTGGTAGTTTCGGGAAAAGCTGAGAACGAAGCCCAAAAAGTTCACAACTTACGCGAAGCTGTTTTGCACGTTTCAAATGAATCCAAAGTCTTTGTTTTTGTAGATTCCGATGTGCGCCCGAATAAAGATTGGTTAAGAAATTTAATCACGCCTTTGCAAGATGAAAATGTCGGTTGTGCCAGCGGTTATCGTTGGTTTATCGGCAACTCGTTTAGTTTGGGAACTGAAATGCGCTCGGTTTGGAATGCTTCGATTGCTTCGGCTTTGGGCGTAAATGTGAAAAATAATTTCTGTTGGGGCGGTTCGTTGGCGATTAGCCGTAAAATGTTTGATAAGTTGAAGATGCGCGAAAAATGGCGTGGAGTTTTGTCGGATGATTTTGCGGTGACGCGGGCAATGAACGAGGCAAATTTGCCAATTGTCCATGTTCCAAACTGTCTGACAGCTTCGGTTGAAAATTGCACTTTTGGCGAAATGTTGGAATTCACCACCCGCCAGATGAAAATCACAAGAGTTTACGGCACAAAGTTTTGGGTGATGTCATTTGTTGGTTCAGGTTTGTTTAATTTGGTGATGTTGGCGAGTGTTTTATTGATAATTTTCGGCGTGTCGCTTTGGTTTCCACTCGTCACAATTCTTTTGGTTTCAACATTTAGCATCGGCAAAAGTTGGCTCAGATTAAATGCTGTAAAATTAGTTTTAAAAGATTATGAGAAAGAATTAAACGCTCAATTTTGGACACAAAACACGCTTTGGTTACTCGCTCCACCGTTATTTTTCTACAATTGCGTTTGCGCTCTGCTTTCGCGGAAAATTGTTTGGCGGGGGATTAACTATGAATTGAAATCTCCAACCGAAACAAAAATTATCAATTACAAGATTCACAGAGGACACAAAGATTTTTAGAAAACTCTGTGGACTCCGTGCGCTCTGTGGTAAAATCCCTGCAATGCCCAATAAAATTCGCCAATTCGTTGATTTGATTAGTTCAACCAAGCGTGAACGGCAACTCGACACCGTGATTTTCTTTGTCACCTCGCGTTGCAATGCCTTTTGCGAAACCTGTTTTTATCACGAAGAACTCAACAAAAAAGGCGATATGACGTTTGCCGAGATTGAAAAAATCTCACAGACAATGCCAAAAATTACCGACCTTTGGCTTTCGGGTGGCGAACCGACTTTACGCAAAGATTTGACCAAAATTGTTGATTTATTTATTGAAAATAATGACGTTAATCGAATTATTCTACCGACCAATGCGCTGATTAAAACGCGGGTTTATGAAGTGGTCGAACATATTTTGTCGAATCCGAAAATTACTGATTTGTATTTGAATATTGCCTTGGATGGCTACGGAGCAACGCACGACAAGATTCGCGGTGTGCCGAAAAATTGGGAGAAAACTCTGGCGTGCATCGAACATCTTTATCCCTTGAAAGATAGATTCGGCTCACGTTTTCGGCTGAATGTGAACACGGTCATTTGTGCGGATAATTACAACGAAATCGAAAAACTTGGCGAATATTTGTGGCAGAATTTTAAACTCGATGGACAATATTTCAACATTGTGCGCGGCGAAACAAAGGTTGGAGATTCAATCAAAGCCGTTCCAATGGAAGCACTTACGAAAATCTACAAATATGCTTCCGATTTAACCAAACGCTACTCAAAAAGAATGTTTGCCGATGACGATGCGGCGAAAAAGTTTATCAAACAAGTGGCTTACGTTGGAACGATTATGACGCATTACCGCACTCAGCACGCCAATTTTGAAAAACCGACTGCTTGGGCGTTTCCCTGCACGGCGGGCGAGACTTCTGCCGTGATTGATTACAATGGCGGAGTTCGTGCCTGTGAACTTTTAGACCAATTTGCCAATTTGCGGGATTACAATTTTGACTTCGGGAAACTTTGGGAAACCCAATTTCGACAAGATGAATTGGACAAAATTGACGGCGGAAAGGCGTGTTGGTGTACTCACGTTTGTTTTATTCACAGTTCGCTCAGACATTCGCAAAAAGGTTTGCTTTATGAAGTCCCGAAAAATTATTTGACACGAGGGAGATGGGACACTGATTATTAGGATTTTTAGGATTAGTTAAGATAGATCAAAAGTTTTAATTGCCTTAAAACTATCCTAACCAATCTTAACAATCCTAAAAAATCAGTGTCAAAATAAAACTTATGGACACAAATTAGCTCGCCAATGTCACATTAGGAAATTGGCGTAACTTCCTTTTTATCCTACTTATATGAGAGAAAGGATAGTATGTCAAACAAAAATCATCGTTTTTCAGCGACCCAGCTAACTGAAGCCTGTGCAAATTAAAGTATCTTTGTTTTCAATAGTTTGGCTATCTGTAATTTGAAAAGACTAAGTTAAAGCAAATTTTGCCTTCGTGCTGTTTTGAGCCGTCAAAACAACGAAAAAAATCTAGTTTTGGCAAATGAATTCAATAATTTAGAAGAATTTCAAAAAACGCTAAGTTGTTGAAAAATAAATAGGTTTAATTTGCACACCCTTCAGCTAACTGGGGTTTGCCGCCGGTTGCTTTAGACACTTTGGAGGAGAGTCTGCGGGCTTTGCATGAGCGTTATGCTCATTTTTATCGGAGCCAAACACGCGATTCCAGTCCTTGCGGGTTTCGTTATGTGGTGGCTCTGTTGCGTTTGGAAGAGGAGCGCAACTTTACCGCGATAGACCGTTTAGTGGAGAAGGATGGGCAACAAATGCAACACTTTATGAGCAATTCGCCGTGGTCGGCGCGGGAAATATTAGGACAAGTGCGAAGCGAAGTGGGACAACGTCCGGAGTTTGGAGAAGGTGGCTGGTTGCTCTTGGACGAGAGTTGTGATGAGAAGTCCTCAGACTGCACAATCGGAGCCGGGCGACAATATAACGGACGTTTGGGGAAGGTCGAGATGAGTCAAACGGGAGTCTTTTTGGCGTTTAGCACGGGGCGGGAATGGCTCTGGGTGGATGGCGAATTGTTTTTGCCGGAAGCGTGGTTCGAGGAATCGAGAAAAGACTTGCGAGAGCGATTGGGTCTGCCGGGAGAGCGGGTTTTTGCGACCAAAATAGAGTTGGGAGCGCAGATGGTGGAGCGGGTGGTGAGCGAAAGGAAGCTCAAAATCAAAGGGGTGGCGTGCGACACATTGTATGGACGGAGCGTCTGGTTGCGGCGCAAATGGGCGCAGTCAGGATTAATATATTTGGCGGAAGTGCCAATAGATACAAAGATTTACCTAACCAAACCAGAGGTCGCTTGGAAAGGATGGAAGAAGCCAAAACAGGTAATTAGTGGGGCGTTGGGTGTGGAGGTGCGCTCAATAGGAAACGAGGTTTTGGGTGACTGGGAGCGAATTCGGGTGCGAGCGACCGAGCGCGGATACTTGGAAGATGAGTTTCGAGCAGTGCGGGTCTGGACGGTCGGAGGAGAGGAGTCTGAGGGACAAGCGGAATGGCTGATTGGACGACGAGAGGAAAGCGGGCGAGTCAGTTATGCCTTGAGCAAGGCAGCCCCGGAAAGTAGTCTGGCGGAGTTAGCGGGGATGAAATGTGAGCGACATTTCATTGAAAGCAGCAACCAGGAAGCGAAAAGCGAATTAGGGTGGGATGAGTTGCGGGCGCAGAAATATACAGCGTGGGAACATCATCTGGGATTGGTCATCTTGGCGCAATGGTATATCGTGGAGACGAGGTTGGAGTGGGCGCGAAAGTATCCAATAAATGAAGAGTTAAGCAAAGAATTGGGTGTCACACGAGAGGAGTTTCCCCGCTTAAGTGTAAGAAATGTGAGGGAGTTATTGAGAGCGACACTGCCGTTGCCGGAAGTGACCAGAGAAAGGTCACGGGAGTTGGTCTCGAAACACCTCCTGAACCGAGTGCGAGTGAGGCGAAGTCTGCTCAAGAAAAAGGGTTATCTGGAAACACCTCTGTAAATCTAATGTGACATTGGCGAGATAATTACGAAAGTCGCTTTTGCCGTTTTTGCGGTGAAAGAATGGTTCAACCCCAAAATGCCAACGATTATTCTGCTCCACCTCATCCATATCTGTGGAAAACGGATGAGTTTCAAATAAATGATCAATCAGCCCGTAAAACTCAAGAAATAAAACAAGTTGAGCAAGTTTTACCGCCCTTTGCGACCAATCCTCAAATGCCGCAAGCGATGATGCACGCCCAACCCGCTCATTTTGCTGTCGGTTATAGGTGTCCGCGCTGCGGCACACAAAGTCCTCCTTATATTACCCGCCAAATTTCAACTGCCGGTTGGATAACTTTTGCCGTGTTATTAATCTTTACCTTTATTTTCTTTTGGATTGGGTTGCTGATTAAAGAAGATGTGCGAGTTTGTCCGGTCTGCGGACTCACCACAAAATAGCTTTACCGATGAACGTAACCCTTCGGATGCTCGATTTTGACCTCCGGATTGGTGCTGAAAACTTGCACCCGATGATAACCTTTTTTGGGATGAGTAGAAAGATAAGTCAAAGCAAACTGACGATTTAAGGCGCGGTCTAAATCTCTGAAAAACGGTTCAAGGGTGACGGGAGAAAGCGTCCCCTGAAAAAATGCGCGACCTCCGGTTTCCTCCGAAAGTTTAACTAATGAGCCTTGGGCATTGAGCGAAACCAAGGTTCGATTATCTTCGGTAAAATTGGTAGTTGAATAAAACGAATAAACCGCTACGCTTTTGCGTTGGGCTTTGAGAATTGCTTGGTCAAGCTCCAGACTTTGAGTTTGAGAAAAAGTTTCGGTTACGTCTAAACCGTCTGAAATCAGCAAAATAGCGCGTCGCCCACTGGGTAAGGCATCGAATCTTTCTAATGCGTCACGCACGCCTTGATATGGACTATTGGGCGCGGTCGCAAAACCGCTTGAGACAATCCGTAAAGAATTAGCCGCTTTTTCTAAATCTTCGGTGAATTTTTGTCGAATTTGGATTGAGCCGCCCCGCAAATATGCAATCATAATCCGTGAGCCTTTTGGCAATCGTTTAATAAATTCCCCGAGTCTTTTAAGTTCCAAATTAAAACTGGATGAAAGATTATCCTGAATCAAAATTGCGAGGGCGATGGGGGTATTGCTCACGCTTCGGATAGAGAGTATTAATTGTTCGTCATTATCTTCCTTGACGATGATATTTCCCGCCTCGATATATTCCTCCGATTGATTTTCTTTCAATTCCTGTTTGGAAAAAATAGAAATCGGAATCGTCATCGTGCGGACTTTGGTGTCCCTCTTCTGCTTGTCTTTTTCATTCGGCGGTTGGGCAAAAGCAGAAACAAAAAAAAACGAAATCAATAGCAAAAAGACAAAGTATTTGGCACGAAAAAGTTTAGGCATAAAGATTCACCATCAGAAAACTCAAAATTTAATAATATTACATAAACTCCACTTAGTTAAGTTTTTTTTTGCAAAAATGGATGAGTTAAAATTGCGAAGTGCGAAAAACCTAAAGAATTGATAGACTTGATGCAAAATATGGAAGCCGAAAATTGGAATACATCGCTCGAACGTAATTACGAAGTCACGCGCAAAGACCTAATCAAAAACAAGGCTTTGAGTCACGGGGCGTGGCTCTCGCCGATTTTGGTTTCGATTGTTCCGGCACTCATCTTGTCTCTGGCAGGTCTTTTTGTAAATCCGGTTTTTTTCTTTGCCTTGGCTTTCGTTTGGTTGTTTGGCGGCTTTATTTTGGGACTGATTTTATCGGGCGGATTGCTGATTTATCGTCAGCGATGGTTGGCGCAGATGCGTGAAAAAATTGCGATTGACGGGATCAGAACCGAAGAAGTTGAATGGTTTAAGCACGAATTAACCGGCTCTGAACGCAAAGCCTTGAAAGAAATCGAAACCCAAAACCGTCTGCTTGGAGATGCTTACCGTGAAACTCTAGCCTCACGTTTGACTGCCACCAGAATCACCAAAGCCACAAAAAAAGAACTTTTGCTGGTCAAAAAACGACAGGGAAAATTGAAGAATCTCAAAACTGAGGCTTCAACCGATTTACAAAAAGTTTTACAGGATGATTTTCAAAAACTGGAAAAGATAAAAACCGAAGCCGAGCAAATGCGAATGGAAGCCGAAACGCGACTTCAAATGATAGAAGCCGCCGCCCGTAGAGGAACAAATGTTGCCGATACCGAATTAGCCCTGAAAAAACTCTCCGCTCGTGCCGCCGAACTTCCGCTGGCTCTCGAAGCCTTGAAAATGGAGGAGGAAATTCGTAAGGAATTGGAAGAAGGTGATGAAAGACTTTTAGAACAATAAAAAAGGGGCAAGACGCAAACCTTGCCCATAAATTAAGTTTTAACAACCACTTTATTTGCCGGAATTTCCTGCTTGAGGAGCTGCCAGATATGGAAAACGATTCAAATATGGAACATCGTTTTCACTCACCCCGTCACCCAGTTGATTATTTGGCGCAACATTGGTTTCAGGTGTAAAAGGAGTTCCACCTGCGACCGCACGGAGTGCGATGTCAACCACATCATCTTGCACCCGACGACCATTCGGGAAACCTGCTACATCACCGCCGAGCAAACCGAGCCGATTGATTTTATCAAACGGAGTAATCGGAATCGCCACGTTTAAACGTAAATATTCGTGTGGTTTACCGTCAGACAAAAAGGTCGTATAATTCGGTCCGGTTACTGCATTCACCGGAATTCCGGTCGCAAAAATCGAAACCAAATCGTTGCGCGGAGCAGTCGGAATATTGATGCCGAAAACCGCTTTCATCAATTTTGGAAGTTCAGGATCAAGCACCGCAGGCGCGGCAACCGCGTCATCTTTCGGCGACAGTGAATTGAACGCATCTTTTAATTTCAAAGGAATGACAACTTCATTGACCAGCGGATTGCCGAGCCGTGAAATTTGACGATATTCGCCTTCGCGTTTGCGCGAGCCATCCGCATTGATCACGGTGGTTGATTGACGGCTGGCAGTTGCCCAAACGCCAATAACTGCATTTTTATCAGTTGGTTTAGCAGGAACTTTGCCGTCTTTGGTCAATTCTTTAATCGGAACTTCGAGAGCAATAGTGCTGACATTAAAGCCATCCGTATAGCTGTAACCGCCATTGACTCCAAGCGATTTCAGATTCAATCCGTCAAAAACTCCGCCGACATCAACGATAAAACCTTCGTCACGTTGTCCCGCAAAAACTCTTCCGCCGCCTTTCAGATTATAGACCGCTTTGCTACCCAAATTTTCCTCATAATTCGGAGTAACTTTGGGTCCGATGTTAGCCGGTGGAGTTTTCAATCCATTGGCAACCAAAACTCCGGTTTCACTTTTGGCATATTCAACCCGGCGCACCCAATAGGTTTGCGGAGTGTTGTAATCTTTGTCATCCAAAGACTTAATTACCACGTCTTCATTGACTGCACCTTGTCCGAGAATGGTGTCACCGTTGCCGATTTTAGTTTCAAACTCAATTTGATAGGCGATGTCTTCCACGCCATCGCCCGTATTGTCAATCTTGATTTCATAACGAACAGTATCGTCAAAACGGAAGAAATGGGGTCCGCCCGAAGGTTGTTGAAATGGAATGTAGTTGGCAATCAGCGTCACAAAACCTTCGCGTCCGGGTTCAATACTGCGAAAAGCGTAGGTATCGGTATTATCGGCGAAACGGTCACGCGAAATCAGGGGGGCTTCGCTGTGGCTGGATGCCAGCATCGGCATCACCGCCACCGCAAACATTGTAATCATTACAGTTAGTCTCTTTAGCATTTTCTATTCTCCTAAATTATTATCTCGTAGCTAAAATTGCTTTTGGCTATGATGTTCAAGTATTCGGAAATCGAAATAGAATGGATGCAAAATAAATTGTGAGAAAATTGCGGGGGGTAAAAGTTGAAAGAACAATATTGCAAAAATAATTTGGGTCTGCCTTCACTTGACCAAATTTAAAGTTAGTAGTTCAATAAAATTCTATCCAAAAAATTTAAGGAGAAAACATAAAATGAAGAAAAAAATGAATAGCGTTTTTGCATTGTTAGTTGGTTTAGTTTTGACCATCTCTTTGTTGGCTTTGCCGATTGATCAACCGTTTATGAAAGCGGCACGAAACAATTTGAATCAGGCAAAAGGTAATCTAAATAAAGCTACGGCTGATAAAGGCGGACATCGAAATAAGGCTTTAAGTTTGGTAAATGATGCCATTGCACAGGTTAATAAAGGGATTGCATATGATCGGCGGAATGGAAGAGAAGATTTTGACGAAGCGGATTTGTTTGGCAATTCAGAACCTTCATCTCCCGATCAACCTTTTATGAAAAAAGCGAAGGTAAATTTGGAACAAGCCTTGAATAATTTGCAAAAAGCTACCCCTGACAAAGGCGGACATCGCAATAAAGCAATTGATTTGGTAAAGGACGCGATAAACCAAGTGGAAAAAGGAATCGCCTTTGATCGAAGAAATTGAAATGTAACGCAGACATCTTGTTTGCTGTCGAGACAGCATCTTGCTGTCTCGATCCTTCTAAATCTATTCAAGAGAATAACGGCGGGCAAGATGTCTGAGTTACATTCTTCCGCTTATTTTCAATTTAGAGTTTTTCAACTAGCTTCCGTATCCTGTCAAAAGCAATTTCCAATTGTTTGTAAGATTTGCAGTAGGCAATTCGGACGTGATTTTCACCGCCACCGCCAAAAGCACTGCCCGGAATGACCGCAACTTCTTGCTCAATCAGTAGTTTTTCGGCAAAATCATCCCCGTTCAGACCAGTTTTGGCAACCGATGGAAAAGCATAGAACGCACCTTTCGGTTCAAAACAATCTAGCCCCATTTCGTTGCAACTTGAAACCACAAATTTTCTTCGTCGGTCATATTCCGCGTGCATTTCTTTGACAAAAGGTTCGCCGATTTCGAGAGCGGCAAGTGCGGCATATTGCGAAATGGTCGGGGCAGACATCACCGCGTATTGATGAATTTTTGAAAAGGCTTCCATCAATTCGGCGTTCGCGCAAATGTAGCCCACGCGCCAGCCCGTCATCGAATAATCTTTGGAAAAACCGCCCAGCAAAACGGTGCGTTCTTTCGCGTTTGGCAAAGCCGGAAAACAAACGTGTTCAACGCCATATACCAGACGGTCGTAAATTTCATCGGAAATAATTAAGAGATTGTGTTTTTCCGCCAGTTCAACAATTTTGAGAGCGTTTTCACGCGAAAGGACTGCGCCGGTCGGATTGCAGGGAAATCCGAAAAAGATGGCTTTTGTTTTCGGCGTGATAAACGGTTCAATTTCTTCGGCTGTAATCTCAAAATTATTCTCCAATTTGCATTCTACCGTCACTGGAACGCCGCCCGCGAAAATGATTTCAGGCTCGTAAGCGACAAAACACGGAGTCGGGACAATAATCTCATCGCCTTCGTTGCAGATTGCCGAGAAAACGCATTTCATTGCTTCACTCACGCCAACCGTGATGATAATTTCGTTGATCGGATTGTAAGCAACGCTATAAAGATTATTAAGATGTTCGGCAAGCCTTTCGCGCAATTCAATTAAACCCGAATTTGCCGTGTAACCGATGTTTTTCTCAAAAACTGCGTTAAAACCCGCTTGGGTAATTGGCGAAGGTGTGGCAAAATCAGGTTCACCGATGCCTAACGAAATTACATCCGGCATTTTTGCCGCAATGCCAAAAAATTTACGAATGCCCGAAAATGGAACTTTATGAATGCGATTTGCAATAAATTCTTGATAATTTGTTTGTAATTGTGTATTTGTCATTAAATAAATTGATAATTACGTTTTATTAAAAGATTTGCTAATGGATAGCATAAGCAAAATAGTTTAGCAAAAACTTGAAAAAATCATAAGTTGCGAGGAGAAAAAGATGAAGGTTTGTCCAAAATGTAATGCCCAATACGAATATGAAATGAGTTTTTGTCTGCAAGACGGAACGCCTTTAACCATTCTTGGCTCAACCTCGGATGTTACCGAAGTGCTTGAAGTTAAACCGATTGAACCGGAAGTTACCCAAGCAATTGAAGCAAAAGAAATTGCGGTGGGTGAAAAAACGCTGGTGATGCCCGAAATTATTTCTTCGCCAACTGAAATAGTGCTTGAAGAAAAAGAAATTGCGATGGGTGAAAAAACGCTTGTTTTGCCCGAAATTGTTTCTTTGCCAACCGAAACAATGAATTTTGTCCATACTGCGGAAAAAGTATCGGAAACAGAAACTCTGGCGGTAGCTCCTCCAACCAATGAGCCAAAGTTTGAAACTTTTCTCGACCAGCCAAAATCAAATAACGGATTGATTATCGGAGCAGTTTTGGGTGTTTTAGCCTTGATGGGAACGGCTATCGGAGGTTTTATTTATCTCCAAATGTCGGGTAATGATGAGGTCGCACTCGCCAATACCAATAATTCAGCCGTTAATAAAAATCTCTTTTCGACCGATGCAGATCCAACCAACACAAATAGTTCCGCCAATACTTTTGGAGACAATGCAAATTCAACTATCATTCCTTTTGGAGACAATACAAATTCAACTGTTTTGACAAATACGAACGGCAAACCGAGTCCCTCACGAACTCAAACCGCAAATAACAACAAAACAACTCCAACTCCAATAACTCCAACTCCAATAACTCCAACTCCGTCAACGCCAACTCCGCCAACTCCAACGCCATCAACTCCAAATCCAACAACTCCAACTCCACCCAAAATAGTGCAGGGTGGGGTGGTCAACGGAAAGGCAACCAGTTTGGTGAAACCGGCATATCCGCCTGCTGCTAAAGCAGTTGGTGCTTCAGGAGCGGTGCAGGTCAAAGTAACAATTGACGAAAATGGAAACGTAGTTTGGGCAAGCGCAATGAGCGGACATCCATTGTTAAGACCTTCCGCCGAAGCCGCCGCTCGGGCTTCAAAATTTAGTCCGACCACGCTTTCGGGACAAAAGGTTAAAGTGGTAGGAGTGATTGTTTATAACTTTATCGCGCAATAAACAAATTCGCCGATTTTATTAAAAAAATGTTAATATGTTTTTAAATGGCTTGAAATGCTGTTTTCAAGCCTCAACCGCTATTCTAAAACCCGAAAATATGAAATTTTGCCCCAAATGTCAGACCAAATACGACGAAGAAGTTATTCGCTTTTGCACTAAAGACGGTGCGCCATTAGTTGAAGAAAACCCAAGTTTTACGGCAATGCCGAGCCAAAATTCGATTGACGACTTTGGCGAAGAAACGTTGATTAGTATCAATCGTCCACCCAATCCGCCTGTTCCTAATCAAACTACTTCGCAAACGGAAGAGCCGGCTCAGCGGGTTGTGATTCCGATTGGTGAAGATAAAAAGCAAGCCGTTCGACCGCTGGAAACTTCGCCAAATCAATCACCACCGCGTAAATCGAATACAGGTTTAGTCGTGGGGCTGACGATTTTCCTGACGGCGGCAATTTTAGCCGGAGCAGGTGGGGTTTGGTGGTTTTTGAGCGGACAAAATTCAAATGCCAATACCAAAGGTAATTCAAATGTCGCTGCAA
>CAVZXI010000029.1:0-67993 GCA_963779235.1 Pyrinomonadaceae bacterium | reverse complement strand
TCAAGTAACTGATGTGATGCTTGGTGATACAACTTTCGGCAAAGAAGATTTTGTTCCTGAATACGAAAAAGCAGGTGGTTTCGTCTTGACTCCAAATCAACTTCCCGAAAAGAATCGGTCGTGGAAAAATGACTTGTATGACTATCGCAAAGAAACCATCGAATTGCTCTTTCAAAGAATTATCCAAGCCTTTGATTTGAAAAAATGTCAAGTCAAAGGGAAAGGTAAAAATGGAGCATTTATTTTGGCAAGCATTTGGACTTATCAAATCTGTTGGCTCAATAATTTCAAAGCCCAGAAGAATCCGGCGGAGGTTAAAGAACACATCGAAAATGCTCGATTGAGGATTAAATTATGAATTATGCACAGGCTTCATTTAGATAGGTCGAATAATACCAAGAATTTTCAATCGGGGGAGTGGGGTTTTCGATAATTTCTGAAAAAGTCGCTCTGTTAAAATCTTCATTGGCGTTTGTTCCGCGATACGCCTCGGTCGGCAGAAAACTTTTGTTGTCAATGGTCAGCCGATAGATAGATTTACGGTCAATCGTCATCGGCAAAATCTCGCCGTTTCCGCTGTCAATAAAGGCTTTATCTAAAACAAATTCAATCACATAATTATTCATTCCGGCATCTCTGATTGCTTTGATAATTGATTTATCGGCAATGATTTTTGGTAAAACATTTCGCCACATTAACGGAGCAAAGGCAAGATAAGAAGATGCCGCCAAACTTTCACTTTTCGGCTTTGCTTCAACCCGAATCGTCTTATCTTTCTTGTTTAATTGAAAAACTTCCGAACCGTTGTAAGTGATAAAACTATTTGGATTGCTAAATTGAAACTTCAAGCCAATGACACTCTCCAGCGTTGTGAACTCCAAAAAACTTTCAGCATTACTTTCGGCAAAATACGCTTCGGATTTGTAGTTATATTCCTGATGATATTTGTATTTAATCGTTTTCAGCGAAGATAATTTGGCAGAAGTTTTTTGCAAAATCTCGTCTGCCGAAATTGATTTTTGACCAAGCGAAAGTGACCCTAAAATAAGCGTCAGAATTAACGAAATGATAATCTTTCTTAACATAAATTTTCTCCTAAAACTCCAACCTGAATTAACCAATTACTGATTGTTTTTCAACCATTTCTCGCTGTCCTTAGTATCTTCTTTATTTGTCTTGCCAAGTTTGATGGCTTTTTCCATTGTCGAGCGCGACAATTTTTTATTACCGACCTTGTAAAGCAAACGGGCGTAAGTATCGAAATATTCATACTTAGGCGTTTTATTGGTGGTTGATTTCATCAAGTCAGCACATTTCTTCCAGACATTTTTATGGGTAGATTTTTCGAGAGCTGACCAGCAAAAGCCATTTATTTCTTCGTCGCTAAGTTTGCCTTGATTTTTTCTAAGAAGGAATTTTTTGAGAGCCTCAGCCCATCTGTTTTCGACCTTCAGCATTTGCTCTTCAAAAGAGCTAATCATTTCTTCGGCTTTGCTTTTTTCATAAACTTTTCCGACAAGCTGAGCTGCTGAATCAAATAACTTTCGGTTTTTTGAGGAGATTGCCTCAAAGAATTTGACTCCGACAATCTTACCTTGGAGAAATTCAATATCTAATTTGCCGTATAAATTCTCATATTTACTCTTATTCTCAAAAAAAGAGGCATTCATCTCGTCGTTTGCTCAAAGTAGGATAGGATGACGAATGAGACTTCCGAAAAACGGTCATTGGTAGCGTCCCAATATTTTTTTAACTCAGTTTCATCTAATTTGGTATTGGTTCTGAAAACATAATCCTCATAAAATTTGGGATAGACCAGATTGTTAGAATTTGAAACGCCCTTGATGAAGGCATTTTGTGAATGTTTCTCAATAGTTTCTCTTAAAAACTGCTGATAGTTTTTGACTAAATCCTTTTCAGCCCCGCCAACTCCGAGTAGTTTATGGATAACAAATTGGTCTGGATTTAAGACAATCGTTGAAGGATAAAATCCGACATGATGCTTTAAAGAGAGTCGGTGAGCCGTATCTTTCTCAGCATCGTATCTTAAGACGACAAACGATTTAGCCATTTCGCTACTAATTGCCTTATCATTAAAAATCTCCCGATCTATTTGTTTACAAGGACCGCACCACGTCGTGTAAAAATCAATCAAAAGCATCTTGTTTTGCTTTTTTGATTCGGCTTTAGCTACTTCGTAATCCTGCTCAATCACTGTCAGATTTTGCGAATACGCTAATTGAAAAGAAAAAACTAAAGCTAGAATTGAAAAGTATAAATATTTCATAAGTTATTCCTTAAGTTTTGCGATTTTTTCTTTCAGGATTTTGGCTTCGTCTAAATTGAACGTGCCGTTTTCTTTGTAATTAGAAATGCAATAATTGATTGCTTTTAAGCCTTTATCTATTTCTATGTTATTTTCCGCACTTATAATTGCAATGTAATAGTTAAAGGCTAAAATCCCGCTCGGAAATTTATTTATACTTATTTCTGCAAACTTTATCGCCTCTTGCGGCTTGTTCATTTTCTTGAACAATAATTCAATTGGTCTTCTGTAATAAAAGAAATTTTCTTTGTATCCTTTTTCTAAATTTAAATTCCAATACTCCAAAGCCTTGTCAAATTTACCTACATACTCATATGCCTGTGCATAACTGGCGTAAAATTTATTAGGGTCAAATTCAAAATTTTTCAACTCGAAGTTCTTTACCTCTTCAACCTGTTCCTCAGTTCTCAGCAAGCCAAATAGAAAATCTATATCTTGACCATTTGGTTTTAAATCAATTCCATAAATCTCTTTAACCGATGAAATATGATTCTTTAAATATTGAACCGAATTGATTTTTTCTTTGACTAAAGAGTCAATTAAGTTTTTGTCGCTACTATTGAGATGACCGTAGTCTGAAAACATGGAAACCATCGCAGGACAAATACCTTCGGCGGCAATACCAATATGGTCTGCATTAAACAAAAAGTAAAAATTTTGAAATTTTGAATTGTTATTTTCTTTAAAAACAGTATCCAACTGTCGCCCTGAAGCCTGCCTATCACTTGCATCTTTTTTACCGCTACCAACGAAGTAAAAAGTTTTTCTTCTTTCTTTATCTTTTAATAATTGAACAAACTTTTCTAATTGATTACCCCATAGACTTTGGCTCAAACCTACAAATCCGCTAAAAGGTGATTTTTCTTCTAAAAGCAAATTATGGATAAATGTAGCAGAATTAGAATGCCCGATAATTACGTTAAAACCTGAAACGGAGTATTTAGAATTTATATATGGAACAAGTTCACTGACGAGGAAATCTCTAAATTGTTTACTGCTTTCGGTATAATTACCTGTTTGATAAAAAACTCCTAAGTCTTTATTTCTATTTTTGTGAAATATACCAATAACAATACATTTTGGAATTACTTCAAATTCGTTCAATTGTTTGGCTTGTTCGGCTGTTATTTCAAACAGGGTATCACCGTCAAGAGTATAAATAATTGGGTATTTTTCGGTTGCGGAGTAATCTGACGGAAGATAAATTTTTATATCCCGAGAGTCGTTAATCACTTTAGATTTAATGCTATCAAGGATGTATGTATAAGTTACTACTTCAATATTTTTGGATACTTGACCAAAAGAGATAACAGGAATTGTTATAATTAATAAAATAAATAATTTTTTCATAAGTTTCCTCTCAATTATTTAGTTAATTCCAAAATTTTATTTTCCAAGAGCAATTTGTCTTGGTTGTTGTAGCCTTTGAAAATATGGACAATCTCGCCCGCTTTATTGATTAAGAAAGCCCTCGGAAGACTGCGAACTTTGAACGACGCGACTTCCTTGCTGTAAAAGCCTTGTGAATCGGAAATGTTTGTCCAAGTTATGCCGTCCTCTTTTGTGGCGGACTGCCAATTCAGAGAATCGGTGTCGGTTGAAAAACTGATAATTTCAAAGCCTTTCGGTTGATACTTGCGATAAATTTCGCCAAGTTCTTTGTTGCTCTTTCGGCAAGGTAGGCACCACGATGCCCAAAAATCAAGCAGAACGACTTTATCTTTGAAATCGGACAGTTTTATCAAACGATTATCGAAATCTTTCCCGCTAATATCAGTTGCCTTTGCACCGACTTTTATCTCTCCTGCGGCAAGATATTGGCTGATGACTTTTCCGTATTTGGTGTCTTTTAGCGTGGTCGGAAATCTGTCAAATAACTCTGTTAACTCATTATTTGTTAAGTCATTTCGCAAAAAGAAAAGTTCCTTGATAATTACTAATGATGGCTTAAAAGTCGAAATTGTCTGTAACCTAGTCTCAAGCACTTTTTTATCAATTTCGCTCACAGTTTTGAGAATAATCTGCTTTTTACTTTCGTCAGTTTCCGCTATCCACTTTCTCATCAAATCGTCTCTTTCTACCTGTAAATTCTGATATTTATCAACCACTAATTTATCAATATCATTGAGCGACGAGCCTTTAATGACCGGATTGGCAAAATTATCTTTGGTGACGATTAAAGTAATTGCCTTATTTTCTACCCAAAAATTCAAATAAATGGACGAATTTTTTTCATCTTTTGGGAAAAGTCTGAAAACAGCAGGCTCTCTGACAGTTCCTTTGAATTGCAGTCTGTTATTTTTCAAATAGCCGGTGAATTTCTCATTGGCGTTGTCTAAATTAACCAAGACAAATTCCGTTCCATCTTTAAATCCTGTTAGTTTGCAAGAAATGGCGTAAGTTGGTTTATTTTCCTGTCCAAAAACGGAACAGGTAAATAATACTAAAAACACACATTTAATGAGCATTTTTAAGATTGGGTTATTGGTTTTCATAAATATTAATCGCTTATGACCAGCATTTTTATTGGTCTTTCGACTTCAACTAAATCAAGCCCAATTTTGTTTAACTCTTTACGAATTTCATTGATGTCTGACATTTTTGTATCAAACTCAAAGTCTAAATTGAAATCGTTTTTGGCTTCAATAATAACAGGTTTTCGAGCAAAATTTTCCAGCGCGTTTCCAACTTCCGTCAAACTTTGGTTATAAGCTGCAAAATGTGTCCAACTCGCAATCGAATCAGTCTTACCGCCTTTTGTTTTTATTTGATTCAGCTTTTCTTTTGACAAAATTTTGAACAAATAACCTTTAATCATTCGGGTTTCAAATTTAGCTTTGATATTGGGAAAATATCGGGCGAGGTCTTCCTGCATCATCTGAAATCGTTTTTCGCTGAGTGATTCGGGGACGATTAATTCGTAGCAATAGAGATTTGATTTATTGTCAAACTTGGTAACGGACAAGTCCTTTAATTCGATAATGGTTCTGGCATAAGGACTTTGATAGGCAAGTTGGAGAAGAACTTGAACAGTCATATTTGTCGCCAAAATGCGCCGATTTTCATAAATGCTTTTAGGGAAAGTTACATTCGACATTGCCCCTACGCCTTGTAAATACGGACGAAAAACAGATTGGTAAGTTAAATTGTCATTGCCTGAAAGCGGGCGATTTATATCGAAAGGCTTTTCCTCAAGAATCACGGAAGGTTCAAATCTTTACCATTCAAAAGAGCCTCGATATTTGTCTCGTTGATATTGTCTGAATCCGTAATAGCGAGAACTTTGTGCGATTCGTCTATCAACACATATCGCGGATATCCAGCCGGTTGAAACATTTTGAAAATAGCTTCATCCGCATCAATAATTATCGGTAGTTTGAAACTTGGACGGGCTTCGATAAATCTGGATAAACGCAATTCATCTTCATTTGAAACCAACAAAAATTGCACTTTATCTTTAAACTTTTCCTGGAGCTGCAAAAGTTTTGGAACTGACGCAACGCACGGTCCACACCACGTTCCCCAAAAATCAATAATCGTCAATTGTCGTTTTACTTCCTTAAAGGTTGTAGTAGGTTTTTCAAAGTTCAAAATTCGACTAATCGAAAAATCTTGGATGGTTTCGCCAACTTTGTATTTGTTCGTTTGTGATAATGCAAATGTTACTTGCAAAGCGATTAGCAAAATAATGATGCGTGTTTTTTTCATAACTTCCTCCTCATTTTTGGCAAACTTCGCCTGTAAGTTGAGATTGAGGAGTCTCAACTTTGCAAAATTTTGATTAGTGGTTTTTTAGTTAATCAAACTTTCCAAAAATTTGATAACTTCGGGGTCATTGCTGTTGCGGAGTGAACGAATTGCTTCGAGTCTTAATTTGTCGGACGCATCGCTCTTGGCAATGTTGATAAGTTTTGTTTTTGCTTGGCTGTTTTTGATGCCGCTAAATGATTGAATTATTGACATTTTGAAGGCTTCGTCTTTTTCGGCATCATACATTTGCGAAAGTATTTCGACCATTCCTTCTTTCGCTGACCAACCCGCAAATCTTTGCACATTGTAAAATGCTAAACGACGTAATTCGAGGTCTTTCTCAATCCGAACAATCTCTATCAATTTATCAAAACGAATTTTTCTGATTGGATTCGTATCATTTTTATTAGTGGTAGTATGAGTTGCGACTGTTTCCTCGACTTGACCTTTGTTGACGGTTGTTGCAATCGCCGGTGCAAATGTGCCAAACGAATAGTATGAGCTACCAAAAGAATTGATAACAGCTTTCTTAACATCTTTGCTATTTTCCGTCGAATACAATTGCACCAAATAATTGAGCGATGGTTCATCATTGATACTGGCAATCGAATAAATGATTTCGGTGCGAATTTTGACGTTTGATTCATTTTGAAAACTTTTGACTAAAGTTTCTCGCAAAATCGGATATATCTCGGTAACTACAGTTTTTGGCGTAAGTTCGTAAATTGGATAATTACCAGATCCTTGATTAAAGTAGAAACGTGATGAACTTCTCAACGTGCGAAGAATTTGGAGTTTTAAGGTTTCGCTCGCCTTGGAATCAGTTCTTAATAAATTGCCCAATACTTCAATTGCTTTTTTTGGATCAGCAACAAACAAACTTTGAAAAGCGGCAAGTTTAATCTCATCCTCGCGGTCTAGTTGTGTTGATTGCGAAATATTGGAAGTTCCGGCAACAGTCGTTGCTGTCAAAAGATTTTGATTGACTACAGCGGGAAAATTACCCAAAGAACTTTGCCCTGTGCCAATCGAAGTGACAGTTCTTCCGGTAGCAGCGGTATATGTTTGGTAGTTCAACACCTGTGCATCATCCGCCCACGACGAGTTCGGAAAACTTCTCAAGAGACGTGCAATTGTTTTCGTTGTGTCGTCAAACATTCTTTGCTTTTTGTAACAATAAGCGAGCCAATAGAGCGCAGCATCAACCTGTTTGTTTTCAGGACAATCGCAGACGATTTGATTAAATTTTTCAATCAGCCTTTGCCCATTCTTCCTTGTCCATCAACTCACGGGCTTCGCGGAAAATGCGGTCAAACTTTTCGTCTCCGCTATCAATATGTTTGGTTAAAACATTTTTCTCTGAGGCTGAAATAATTACAGGCAAGAGAACAAAATTGATTCCGATAATCAATAAACTGATTAAAAATGATGATTTAATAAAATTTGTCGTTTTCATAATTTCTTCCTTTGCTTTCCAAACTAAAACGCTTGCAAACTGGCGATAATATTTTGGTTTCTTACTCTTTCCTTAATTTCCAAAACTTGTTCAGGAGACGAATTTATCTCCAAATTAGCGATGTCTAACAAATACGGCTCAACTTTGCTCAACATTTCTTCGGTAAATAAAGTTCCATATATTTCGGCTCTTTGTCTGAGTTCGATGTTGTTTTGTAAGAGTTTGCGGGATTGTTGTTTTTCGTAGGAAATATCATAAATTTCGCTACCCTCAATAAAACGCGCATTCCTAAAAGAGCGAAGCAATAATTCAACCTTTTCAATTTGTTTGACGGTCTCAATTTCCAAAGCCTGAATTTCCTTGAACTGCATCTTTTCTTCTTTGGTTAATCGGGTAATTTCTGATGAAATCGGCTTTTTACTCTTGAGCTTTATTATTTGTTTAATGACAACGGGTTTTGGGGTAATTTCGAGTTTGCTTTTTTCGTCTTTATTTTTATTCTCGGCAACATCGCTTTGTCCTTTATTGTCTTGAATAAATGATCCAACATCGGGTTGAAGATTTGGAAGCAATATCTGGATAGGCTCTACTTTCAATTGCCCTGCCTGTTCATATTTTGCGCCCTGCTTATTGGTTAAAAAATTCGACAGACTAAAACTAATGGCGATTAAAACAAGTAAAGCGGCGGTTGTGAGAGCCGGATTCAGACGCAAAAAGGCAAATATTTTTGATGCCCAATCAAAACCTGCAAAAGGCGTTTTAGCCTCCCAAATGTTTGGTTGTTTTTCAACTTCAAGTTTGGTTTGAAACTTCGTCCATAAATCATTCGGCGGCTCAATTTCAAATAAATAGTGGGCGTACATCTTCTTTTCCCGCTGTAACATTTCAAACTGAGAGGTGCATTTTTGACAGGCAAAAAGATGCAGATTAACTTGGTCGGCGGTTTGTCCTTCAAGTTCGCCTTCGACTAAATCGTCAATCAGATGTTCGTATTTTTCACAATTCATCTTTTACCTCCAAATACGGACTAAGCATCGTTCGCATCTTAATTTTTGCCCGAAATAAATCAGTTTTTAGCTTTGAAATAGCATCTCCCGTAATTTCCGAAATCTCGTTGTAACTCAATTGTTGAATCTCTTTCAGGATAAAAACGAGTCGTTTATCTTCATCTAATTTCTCTAACGCAGCCTTTATCAATTGATTCAATTCCTTGTTCAAAAATTGTTCATCGGGCGAAGGGTTTTTATAATCAACCAAATTCAAAGTTTCAACCTCGTCTTCACATTGTTTGCCCTCTTTGCGACGTGAGCGAAACGATTTATAAACCGTATTTTTGGCAATACTGCACAGCCAAGTTTTGAGAGCCGCTTCTTCGCGTAGAGAGTTAAGATTTTTATACGCTCCGAGAAAAGTTTCTTGCGTTAATTCCTCTGCCAAACTATGTTCGCCGAGCATCGCGTAGATAAATTTGTAGATAAAACGATGGTGCTGCTCAAAAATTAAGCCAAACGCCTCTTTATCGCCACTTTGTGCTTTGGCAACTACGTTATCGTTTAAATTTTGGATTTCTGCACTTGCGTGATAGAGCATCGAAACATCCATACGCTTTATATCTCTCAAAATATCTTACACAATCATTAGTTCCAAATTTGATAAAAAGGATTCAGTTTAAAGCTATAAAGTTGTCTGAGGCGGGTTTTTACTCAAAAGTTTTTCCGCCAAAATTTACTTCAAACCCTTTTACCAATTAACAATTAACCTTTTTCAATTTACAATTAACAACTTATGTTAGATTTATACTATGTCAGAGAAAATTTAGAAGCAGTCAGAACTGCCCTTAACAACCGCAATTTTCCGACTGAATTGTTGGATAAATTTGCCGATTTAGACCTTGAACGTCGCCGGGTGATTGGCGAATCCGATAAAATTAACCAACTTCGCAACCTTTCAAGCAATGAAATCGGGGCTTTGATGCAGTCAGGCAAACGTGACGAAGCCGAAGCGAAAAAAGTAGAAGTCGCAGGATTGAAAGACAAACAAACTGAACTCGAAAAACAGCGCAAAGAATTTGAAGCCAAAATGCATGATCTTTTGGCAAATCTGCCGAACATTCCGCACGAATCTTGTCCGATTGGCAAAGATGAAACCGCCAATGTCGAAATTCGCAAATGGGGCGAACTCCGAAAGCGTTTGATTTTGAAGTCAAAGACCACGTTGATTTGGGCGAAAATCTGGGCATTTTAGACTTAGAACCAGCGCCACCAAAATTGCTCGGTTCCAGCTTTGCAATTTTAAACGGCGCAGGCGCACGGTTGGAACGGGCATTGGTCAATTTTATGCTTGACGTTCACACGACAGAACACGGCTACACCGAAACTTTGCCACCGTTCCTTGGTCAACCGCAAGGCTTTATTTGGGACAAATCAACTGCCGAAATTTGAGAAAGATTTATTTCATATCAAAAGTAACTGGAATGAGGGTGAAAAAAGCGATGAAGGCAATACTGATTTAGCTTTGATTCCGACCGCCGAAGTTCCCGTCACGAATTATCACGCTGAAGAAATCTTGGATGCCAAAGATTTGCCGAAATATTACACGGCTTACACGCCTTGTTTTCGCTCGGAAGCAGGTAGCTACGGACGCGATACGCGAGGACTGATTCGCCAACATCAATTTGAAAAGGTTGAATTGGTCAAAGTTTGTTTGCCCGAAAATTCGGAAGAAGAACACGAAAAATTGACGGCAAATGCCGAAAGAATTTTGCAACTTTTGGGTTTGCCGTATCGAACGGTTGTTTTATCAACCGGCGATATGGGGTTTGGCGCAGCCAAAACTTACGACATCGAAGTTTGGTTGCCATCGCAGAATACTTACCGCGAAATTTCGAGTTGTTCAAACTGCGGGGATTTTCAAGCCCGACGGATGAATATGCGTTTCAAGCGTGCCGGAAACGCCAAAACCGAATTTCCGCATACACTTAATGGCTCAGGCTTGGCAGTTGGGCGAACTTGGATTGCGATTCTGGAAAATTATCAGCAAGCCGATGGGAGTATTTTGATTCCCGAAATTTTGCAACCATATATGAATGGTTTGGAGAAAATTGAATAGCCACATTTTTCGCGGCGTGGTAAATTGGAATTCATAAAACTTCAATTGTAGAGAAAACACTATGAAAGAAGAAAAGCCCTACTATCTTGAGTTGGAAGACCGAGGAGAATATTTGTATGCGGTGGTGGGCGGAGATGTGCAATCGCCGGAAACAGTCAAAATTTATTGGACTGAAATTGCCGAAAAATGCACTGCTTTGGGAATCTCAAAAGTTCTGCTTGAAAAAGACTTTGCCCAAACTATTACTGCGCCGGAAATTTTAGGGTTGGCGGATTATTTGAGCAAAATTCTGGCAGAAAAAAAGATTGCCCTTTTTGACCGCTATCCAAACCAAAGTCTCAACGAACTCGGAAAGGTAATCGCCCGAACACACGGCGTTCAGTTGCGGGTTTTTGAAAATCTGGAAGACGCGGAAAAATGGATTAAAAGAATCTAATCAAGTTAGAGAGATTTATCAAAAGACGTTGGGATTTTTGAGCAAATTGTTTAGTGAAAAAGAAGAACGCCCTTCCTTCTTTTTGAGAAAGTCGGGCGTTTTGCCGATTTCTAAATCGCGTTAATTATTTAGAATTTTTCGTATTTCAAGATTGCACGAAGTTCTCTTTCAGAAAGCTTTCCGTCATTTTGGAACCAGCTACGGAATTTACGAGTGTTTAATCCATCTTCATAACCTTCAGTAAAACCTTTTTGAAAGAAAAATTGATATTGTTTCATTTCCACCGAATTTTGATAACCAAAGTTTCCGTTTCGATAGATTGAAGAATTGTTATAGCCACCTTTCTTTCGGTTTCTGCGGTCGGCTAAACCTGATTTGAAACCTTGTTCATAACCGCGAATAACGGCTTGTTTGAGCATTTCTAATCCACGGCTGTCAGTGACGAACATTCTTCCATTTTGGAAAACTTTATAACGAACATTCTTTTCCCAAGAATTTCTATCTCGATCATTTGAACCTCTGTCTCGCTCATATTTAACCCGCAATTGTTCTTGGCGTTGTTGCTCAAGGCGTGTTTGCTCTTCATACTGACGTTGTTTTTCCGTCTCAATTCTTTGTTGTTCAGCTTTCTGGTTATAAACTTGGGATGATTGTCTGTCGTTTTGACCTCTCGATTGGGCGTTAATTTCAGTTGCTCCCAATAAAGCTACCAAACCAAATGCCGATGTCACGATTGTTGTTTTTACGCTGTTTAATTTCATTGTTTTTCTCCTAAATTATGCCTCTATAATCTAACTTTACGAAATGTAAAGTTTTGTAAAGCCTTGTAAATTAAAGACTTACAATGCCGACATTGTGTAGTTAAGCAATAAACGTGCCAAAGCAAAAAACATTAGGAATTTAGAGATTTTCGGTTAGCAAGGTAGCGAAAAAAACACTTTTCGGAATAAGATTTGCTGATATGGAATACAAAAAACTATGATGAAACGAATATAGAGTAATAAATCTTAGCCAAGCCGATTCTTCAGATAATGTTACAATTATAAAGTTGCTTTTGAAACTATTTTTATTTTATTGCGTGTAATAAAAAGTGAAAAATTTTCTCATTCTAATCTTATTATTTTTAACCCCGATTTTTGCCCAAAACACTTCAACCAAACTTGTTGTGCCGGCGGAAAAGTCTGTCCCGATTACCATTCCAAAATTTGAGTCAGAACCGATGATTGATGGCAAACTTGATGATGAAATTTGGAAAAAAGCCGCTGTTTTCAAAGATTTTATTCAAATTCAACCCGGCGACAATATTGCTCCGTCCAGAGAAACTATCGGGTATGTCGGCTACGATGAAAAAAATCTTTATGTCGGGATTCACGCTTTTGATGAGCCTGAGAAGATTCGGGCAACGATTGCCAAACGCGATGATATTTTTGCGGATGATCGGGTGCGATTTACGTTGGATACATTTAATGACCAGCGGCGGGCGTATGTCTTTTTTTTCAATCCGTTTGGCATTCAGGCAGATTCCGTATTAGTTGACGGTTCTATGAGTGGTCCCGATTTTAGCGTTGATGTGGTGATGGAATCGAAAGGCGTGATTTTAGCTGACGGCTATTCGGTTGAGGTCAAATTGCCTTTCAAATCAATCCGCTATGCTGCCGGAAAAGGAAAATTTTGGGGCTTTAATGTTGGTCGTCAGATTCCGCGACTTAATGATGAAAATGATTCGTGGATGCCGATTGCCCGTGATGTTTCGTCGTTGCGTCAAATTGGAAAAATCACGGGTTTGAACGAAATAAAAACTGACCGAACACTCGAAATTGTTCCAAGTGTTACACTTAGCGAATCAGGTGAGCGAATTGGTGATGCTTCGCAACTGCTTGGCTCACGAATATTGAATCGTCCAATTAAACAGGACATCGGCGTTTCGGTGAAATTTCAAATTACGCCGAATGTCACTTTGGACGCGGCGGTAAATCCTGATTTTGCCGAAGTTGAAGCCGATGCGCCCGTGGTGCAAGCAAATGAACGCTTTCCGATTTTCTTTCCCGAAAAACGTCCTTTTTTCCTCGAAGGAATTGATTATTTCCGCACGCCTTTGCAGGTTGTCAACACACGAAACATTGCCGACCCCGATGTCGCAGTCAAATTGACGGGCAAAACTGGGCGCAATACGTTTGGAGTTTTCACGGCAGTTGACCGCTTTCCCGACACTAAAACCAAAGCATATATCGGTGTTTTAAGGCTCAAACGTGACTTCGGCGTGCAATCGAACATCGGATTGATTGCGACAACTTATCATTTCGGTTCACGCAAACATAATAATTTAGTCGGCGTTGACGCAAAATTTCAAATCAATCCGCAAACTATTTTCGACTTTCAAGTTGTCGGGACAAATTCTAATCGAGAGTTTTATAATCCAAATATTGATGACATCGAATATCGGGCAGGCAACGGCATCGCGTATCAAGCAAATTACGATTACACGGGCAAAAATCGAGGCTATCGGATTGGCGTAAATGGTAGAAGCAAAGACTATCGGGCGGATGTCGGCTTTACGCGGCGGACGGACACTCACACAATTACGGGCGGTTGGCGACTTGGAACTGAGCCGAATCCAAAGAACACTCTGATCGGCTTGACCACCCGAAGTTTTTACAATTTCAGTTTTGACGGACAAGGCAGAGTTCAACAGTTTCGGACAGTTTTTGATACCGAATGGAATTTTCAGAAAGAATTGCGGATTGAGACGGGAACGGATTTTGAACACAGTCGAATTTACGAAGATGAATTCGGCGCAAAACGTAATGCCAATCAGCAAGGAATTTTCTTCGGCGAAGATTTTCGCAAGGCAAATCAATTTACGGTAGATGCCGGAATTGAAAAAAACTTTAATGAAAAAATCGGCGTTGGGGCAGGATTTAGGATTACGACTAACGATTTTGACTTTGATTTTGGCGCGAGTGAGCGTTATCCGCGAGTTTCGCCTGCCGCATTCTTGGGAAGTTCGAGAATTCGACCCGGGCAAAGGTTTAAGTTTTAGCTACGATGTTGGAATTGATTTGCAACCGACTGAGCCGTGGAGTATTGAACTTAGTTATGAGCGCGAAAAATTAAGACGCAATGATAATAAATTAACGGCTTTTGATTCACATATTTTCTCGTTTCGTTCTACTTATCAATTCACCCGTTTTATTTTTATGCGAACCCGAATGGATTACGAAACGGTTGACGGCACACTCAATTCGCAACTGCTTTTCGGTTGGAGTCCAAGCCCGGGAACGGCGTTTTATGTTGGCTACAACGATAATTCAAATTACCGCGCCTATAATGAATTTCGTAACCGATTCGATGAGGGTTTTCGCCAAGACGGGCGCAGGTTTTTTATTCGCCTTTCGTATTTATTTAGGAGGAGTTTTTAGGATTTTTGAAAGATTTTCTGCTCCACCAACCGACCAAAATCACAATTGCCGTTAAAAATAATTTAAATCCAACACAAGTTCCCGTGCTGTCGTTTTTTTTATCATCACGAAGCGGTGGAATATCCGCTAAAACAACTGCGATAGAACTCAAAATAAATAGCAAACAAGTTAAAATTTTCATAACATTTGAAGAACGCAAATGAACCAACCATTTTGCAGAAAAAAAAGGAAAGGTCGTTAAACCTTTCCTTTTTATCGCGTTAATTTCAAATTTCGATTATTTGATTTCCAATTCAAACGGGGCAATCAGCATCGCATCGCCACGTTTCATTTGGTCAAACATTTTCATCAGCGCGCAAACTTCGGCGAGCATCTTCGGGCAAAGCGTTCATCAAAACTTCTTCTTGTTTGGCTTTGACTGGCAGTCTCGTCATCTGATTCAAACCAATTATCCAAAAATGAACGTCCTTCGGGAAAAGAAATTCGTCTGACATCTTTTTCAGCCGGAAGATTGGCGAGTTGTTTGGCGATTTCGATGGCTTTTTCGAGTCCGCCAAATTCGTCAATCAAGCCGTTTTGCTTTGGCTTGCGTGCCAGTCCAAACGCGACCTTGACCGATAGAATTGATGTATTCAGCAGTCTTTTCCGCGTCCGGCTACGACTTTCGGCAAAAAATCTCCAAAGTAAATTTTATCGGCTTGGTCTTCCATTTTCTTGAGTTCATCGCCCGTCCATTTTTCGGTCTCGCGGAAAAGTCCGGCGTTTTTGCCACGCATCACATATTGATTAGTCACGCCAATCCAATCATAAAAACCTTTCATCACGGGCTTGCCCATAAAAACGCCGATTGAACCCGTCACGGTGGAAGGCTCGGCTACAATTTTATGGGCGTTGCAAGAAATGTAATAGCCGCCCGATGCCGCCACATCCGACATCGAAACGACAACCGGCTTTTTTGGCTTTGGCTTTTTCGAGGGCGTGCCACATCAAATCGGAAGCCAGTGCCGAACCGCCGGGACTATCAACCCGCAAGACAATTGCCTTGATAGAAGTATCTTCTGCCGCTTGATTGACGGCGTGAACGATTGTATCCGAGCCGACCGTTTGACCGCTAAAACCGCCATTATTTGAACGTCCGATATTGATTGCGCCCGAAGCATAAATTATGGCAACTCGTTCGCCGTTGTTGAGTCCGAGCGAATCCGACGGGATTTCACGATAATCGTTTCCGCTAATCAAACGAAGTATTGTCACCTTCTTTGTAATCGAGTTTCTTTTTCAGTTCGTCATAAACCTGATCGCGGTAAAAGGCTTCGTCAATTAAACCAAGTTCCTTGGCTTGAGGCGCGTGATACGGAGCATCGTCAATCAAGGCTTTCACATCTTCGGGAGATTTTTTGCGTGATTCGGCAATAGCGTTGGTCAGTCTTCCATAATATTCATTGAGAATGGCATCTATCACTTCCTTTTGCCCTTCGCCCATTTCTTTTTTGGTGTATTGATCGGGTGCGCTTTTATATTTGGGACCGCGTTGGATAAACTGCATTTCGATGCCGAGTTTATCCAGCGAGCCTTTATAAAACATTGCTTCTGCCGCAAATCCGTTGACATAAAGATCGCCACGCCGGCGGAAGATAAATTTTATCCGCTACCGATGCTATGTAATATTCTTTGTTTGAACCGATTTCCATATAGGCATAAACGGGTTTGCCCGATGTTTTGAAATCAGCAATCGCGTTTCGCAATTCTTCTGCCTTGCCCCAACCGATTTGTGGAAACTGAACATCCAACAAAACTGCTCCAACCCGTGAATCAACTTTTGCCTTTCGCAGTTGGCTCAACAGGGTAGTAAAAGACTGCGGCTCTCGATAGCCAAAAGCCCTTGCCATTTGGTCTTCGGGAATGTAATCGGGCAAATTTCCCGATACGTTCAAAACCAAAACGCTATTGCTTGAAACACTTGGACGACCAGATGACTCTACCAAAAGAGCTAATCCGATAATTCCTACTAAAACCAAGGCGAAAAGAATTCCGCCCACTATGAGAAATGTTTTCCATCCTTTAGACATTGCCATTTTTAATTTATCTCCGCTTTTTCTTTTGATTTAGACTGGAGCGCAAGCGACTCGCTTGCATACACCGCGTTTTTCAGCGGTGTAAAAGTGTTAGCCTAAAATCAACTTGAATTTACGCAAAGTTTTTTTTCGCGCTCTGCGCTCAAGGCAAGCGAGCCGCTTGCGCTCCAGTCACCTCGTTATTTTACGAGCAATTGTGAGAAAAGGTTTGATTTCCTTGCTAGAAAAGAGATTTTTGAGTTTCTAAAATGCTTGGCTTGATTATTTTTTGCTCAAAAAGTTGCTTCAAACTATTGGTACTGGCGGGGGCGTGACCTTCGTAGAAATTGCTGAAATAAACGAAATTTGGTGAGGTTTTCAGTTGTTCAAGTTCTTCTTTCCACATTTGCAGATTCGATTTTTGCGGACGCACCACTTGGTCAAAATGCTCTAAATCGCGGTTGCCCATAAATCTGACGTAGGTAAAATCGGCAGTTGGTTTTTGAATGGACTGAAACATCAAATCACGCGGAATCCATTCACCTTCCACCAAACAGAGCGAAACCTGATTTTTCTGCAATTCTTGAAACGTCCATTCAATCATCCATTCCCGATTGCGAAATTCAATCGCAAACCGAATCTCTTTGGGCAATTGCGCCAAAAACTTCCGCATATTTTGAGCATTTTCTTTAGAGGCTTCCAGATTCGGCGGAAGTTGGATTAAAACTACGCCGAGTTTTTCGCGCAAAAGTTTTACTCTTTCGCAAAATTCTTCCAAGATTTCAAAAGATTCGGGTTTTAAAAGATGTTCGTGCGTGATAGCTTGCGGCAATTTGAGGGAAAAGGTGAATTTTTCGGGCGTTTTCTGATACCAGTTTTCCAACGTTGAACTCGGCGGAATCGCATAAAAAGTAGAATCAACCTCAACCGTTTCAAAAATTTGGGCATAGCTTTCAAGCATTGCGCCGGCTTTCGTTCCACGCGGATAAAAGATGCTTTCGCCGCCAGCCTTGGTTATCCAATCGGCATAATTCCAACCTTGGCAACCGATTTGGAATTTGGAGTTTTTGTCCATTTCAGACTCTATTTTATCACTTTGACACATTACTGAGCGGCATAGAAATTGCGGTAGCTTGGAAAACAAGAAATATTTGCCCGCGAAAAACACGAATGATACGAAAATTGGGCAAAATATTTTTCAACCCAGCTATTCACCAAAACTTTTTCGTGCTTTTGGTGTTTTCGTGGGCAAAAATTAGTCAAATAACCAAAGACTTTTCAGCAAGCAAAAACTGTGCCGCTCAGTAATGACTTTGACAATGATTTTGCTTTTAATGCCAAAATGTCGAAAATAAATTTCAAATATAAATGGGTTTTGGATAATATCTATTTTTTTGGATAAGCTATTCAAAAATCTGTATCAAATCTCTTATGAAACTAATAAAATAACAACTAATCTATAATATTTACAATACTTTACAAAAATGCAATTTAATGGAACGAAATTTGTCTTGAAAGAAATACAAATTGTATTTATTACCCCTAAAAAAAACAGAACCAGCAGGAAAAGAAAATTGATTGAGTAATAGGCTTTATTACTCAATCAAACTTTATTTATTTAAGCCAATATCATTGATAAAAAATTGGACTCATAAGTCATTTTCTATTTAAATTAGGAGGAACATTTAATGAGAAAGATACTAGCGAGTCTGTCAGTTCTGACGATAATTTTATTTTGTCAGTTTTCTGGACAGGCACAAACTACAGGCGCAATTGCCGGAACTATTTTAGATTCCAATGGGGCAGTTGTCCCAAATGCAACCATTAACGTCAAAGGTCAGAGCGGGCAGAATTTTACGGCTGTCTCTAATGATAATGGCATTTATCGGGTTTCGGGGGTGGCAGTTGGTCTTTACTCCGTAACTATTACATCTTCGGGTTTTAAGAAATCAGTAGTGAGTAATGTTAAGGTTGACATTGGAACGCCATCAACGGTAGATGTAACTTTGGAAGTTGGCACGGTCGAGCAAGTAGTTGAAGTCACCACCGGTGCCGAAGTTTTGCAAACACAGACGGCTACCGTTGGAACAAACATTACCGGGCGGCAAATTAGAGAAACTCCGATTTCATCCCGCGATGGTCTGGATCTAATACTTAAATTACCGGGCGTTGCATCAGTCGGCGCACCGCGCCAATCATCAATCAATGGCTTACCGAAAGGTTCGCTCCAGATAACAGTTGATGGAGTTGATGCTCAAGATAACGTCAATCGTTCATCTGATGGGTTTTTTACTTTTGTTCGTCCGCGGGTTGATGCGATTGAGGAAGTAACCATTTCAACGGCTAATCCCGGAGCGGAAGGTTCGGGTGAAGGGGCGATTCAAATCAAATTTGTCACCAAGCGTGGAACAAATGATTATAATGGCTCTGCCTACTGGCAGATTCGTAATACGGCTCTGAATGCTGCCTATTGGTATAATAATCGGGACTTAACCCCTAAACCGGGCTACGATAAAGCTCCCCGGGATGTGAGTCAATTGAATCAGCCGGGTTTTAGTATTGGAGGTCCGATACCATTTCCGCATTTTGGCGAAGGCGGTCCCCTTTGGCATAGCGGTAAAAATAAAGCTTTCTTTTTTGTCAATTACGAACAATTCCGAATGCCGGGATCATTAACCCGCACGCGAACGGTTCTTAATCCAGAAGTACAAACCGGCATCTTCAAATACATCGTTGGGGCAGAAACAAGGTCGGTCAATTTATTCAACATAGCTACTGCCAATGGGCTCGCGTCAACAATTGACCCAACCGTTAATGCAGTGTTGAATGACATTCAGGCTGCAACCAAGATTGAGGGATCATTCCGTGCGATTACGGGCGACCCAAATCGCCAGTTTTTTGATTTTCAAAACATAACAAATTCAGAGCGGAATTTTACCGCTGTGCGGATTGACGTTAATTTCCTCAAAAACCACAGCGCGGAATTTGTGGCTAATCGGCAAAACTTTTTGCCTTCTATTGATACTATTAATGGTGCAGATCAACCGTTCCCGGGTGGAAAATCATACGGACAGGGCGGTATTCGTCGGTCTTGGACCTGGGCAGTTCGCTCGACCATAAATCAAAGTATTGTTAATGAAGCCCGCTACGCTGTTAGTGGTGGTGGTACTGATTTTAGTCAAGGTTGTTGTGGTGAGGATTTTGCTAGTCAAAACAGTCAGTTCTTACAGATTGGAACTCCGCTAGGAATAACTAATTATCGTGCGGTGACTGCTCCTTCATCCCGAACGACCCCAACGTATGACCTTACGGACAATGTAACCTGGCAATCGGGAAACCATAGTATTGGCTTTGGAGGTCAGTATAAGAAGATCCGAACGGAAGGATCGGGCTTTACTTGTTGTCCGACAATTGGTTTCGGATTTGGTACAACCGCAAGCGAAACGACAGCGGCTGCGCTCTTTAACTCCGTCAATATTCCGGGAGCAACCCCTGCACAAGTAGCTCAGGCACAATCCTTCTATGCGGCATTGAGTGGTCGGGTTCTTTCATACACCCAGACTGCTGTTTTGACCGCGGATGGAACATATCAGGTTGGTAAACCAAAGGCAATCAACTTAGAATCCTTGAGCAAAAGATGTATGGTTTATATGCTCAAGATTCATGGCGGATTAATCCAACCTTAACTGTCACGTTCGGTCTTCGCTGGCAACCACGCTACGGTGTGACTGCTCAAAGCGCAAACTTTGCGAATCTTGAAAATCCGGATATGGTCTATGGCGTGTCGGGTCCGGGAAATATCTTTCGTCCGGGTACCTTTACGGGCGGACAGGTCGTCAGATCCGTGGGAATGGAACCCGGCGACAAGGCTTACCCTGATGACTTGAATAATTGGGCTCCTTCAGTCGGGGTAGTTTGGAGTCCAAATTTCGGTGAAAGTGGTTTCTTAAGATTTTTGTTCGGTTCAGCCGGAAAAAGTGTTTTTCGCGGAGGATATTCATCCTCATTTGTTCGAGAAGGATTGGGTGTAACTACATCAATCATTCAATCTAATCCCGGTGGTAGTCTTCTGGCTAGCCGAACTGTCGCTAATGGTTTCCTGACCCCCGGCACTCTCTTGAGAACTCCGGGAAATGTCAATACCACTCCAGCCCCATTTTTGGCTACTCCTGCCTATCCATTCACGCATCTTACTCAGAATGGAGCAAATAGTTTCGGTGGAAATTTAAAAACAGGTGAGGTTCGTTCATTCAGTTTTGGTTATCAGCGGGAGCTTGATAAAAATACGGTGATCGAAGTCCGATATGTTGGCAATCGCGGAGTTGGTTTAGAGCGTCAGGTTGACATAAATCAAAGGAACACAATTGAAAATGGAGTTGCAGCGGAATTCATTCTGGCGCAACGAAATTTAGAAGCTAATGTTTTGGCAAATCGTTGCCAGACTGGTGTAACAGTAGCAAATTGCAAATATAATTTTGCCTACTTTGGACCGAATACGGGAACTTCTCCGCTACCCATATCACTCGCTTATTTAGCCGGGACTGCCGGTGGCAATACCGCCACACTTACGGCAGGCGCATTTGGCTCAAATGGAAGTGTAACGTCAACCGGAGCTTCAAATCCGGCTCTTTATACAAGTTCCGTCTTCAGAACGACAACCGGCTTGAATAGAGTCTCCGCGAGTGTTCTGGGCTGGGCAGGTATCCTCGAAGGTGCCGATCCTGTTAGACGGGCAAATGCTATTGCTGCGGGACTTCCTTCAAACTTTTTCTTTGTTAGTCCGCAAGTTGTGGACGGAGGCTCATGGACTATTACAAACGATCAGAATACTTGGTACGACTCGGCTGTGATTGAAGTCCGTCGTCGTCTGGCTTACGGGTTGCGCGTTCAGGCAAGTTATGTCTTTTCAAAAGCCCAATCTGATTTTACTGCAGTTAGTGGAGCAGTCGCCAGTCAATTTACGCCAAGACCGGATGGTTTGATTCTTCAGAAGAATGTTCAGGCGTTTGATCTCAGACACAACTTTAAACTGGATACAACCTACGATCTTCCATTTGGAAGAGGGCGAATGTTTTTCACTAATTCCAATAAATGGATAAATGCACTGGTTGGAGGATTTAGTATTCTTCCTGTAATTGCCTGGCAAAGCGGATCGCCAATCCAGATCGGCAATGTTCAGCTAATTGGAATGACGGTCAAAGAACTACAGAAAGCAGTTCAAGTTCGTAAAGAACCAAATAAAATCGTTTATTGGTTGCCGGATGACATTATCTTGAATTCACAAAAAGCCTTTGATGCCAGTATCACGGGCGCAGGCGGTTACGGTCTTACCTTCGGCGGCGGTGGTGCCCCCAGCGGTAGATTCATCGCGCCATCAGGATTCGACAATTGCCAACAACCGTACGCAGGAAAATGTGGTTTCAACAATTTGATCATTTACGGACCAAGTTTCTTCAAACTTGACGTAGGTGTGACAAAGAGATTTGAAGTTACTGAAAGAATCAATGTCGAATTGAGAGCAAATTTCCTGGACGCTTTGAATCATCCAAACTTTAAAGTTGGCGGTTTTGGAGCAAACACGACAGGTTCCGGTTGTTGTACAGCAACTTTTGGTCAACTCGCTTCGGGTTCGGCTTATCGTGATAACAATACAACTAATGATCCGGGTGGTCGGGTAATTGACCTCCAACTTAGGATCAACTTCTAATTTCGGTTAAAACCCGTTTTTCGAGGCGTTGTCTTTCACGAGGCAACGCCTTATTTTACTTCAAAGCCTTGAATGAATGGTAATTGTTGCTTGGGAAGGAGGAATTTAGATGATTTTAACATTAAGAGTTGGGCTGATACGAATATCATTGATAACACTATTAATCATTTGTGCTGTTTGGACTTTGAATGCCCAGATCGCCGGCGGTTTAACGAAACGACTTCCACCAACTGGGGTGGAAATAATTACATTGTTGGAACGGTATTTTTCCCTGACGGTACTCGGGTCAACATGCGGATGCCAATAAGATTACAATCATTGACTAAAGGCGAGGTTCTCGCGGTGACTGACGATAGTGGAAGATTTGTATTCAGTCGCATTTCGAATGGGATTTATACCTTTGTTTTTGCAGGCGATAAGGATTTTGAAAGCGTGAGTCAAGATGTGGAAATTGAGACACCGCGCAATTCGGGACAAACATTTACGATGATGATTCGGCTTAGATACAAGGCAAAGTCCGATATGAAGCCTGGTGTCATAAACTCCGAAAACGCAGATGTGCCAAAGAAAGCGCTCAATTTTTATAACAAGGGCATCGAATTAGCACGTTCAAAAGAACCTAAAGACATCAAAGACGGGATTGAACAGCTAAAATTGGCAGTTGCCGAATATCCTAAATTTGTGAACGCTTACAACGAGATGGGAATCCAGTATATGCAATTGAACGATCTCGAAAAAGCCGAAGAAACATTCAGATTAGCACTAAAAATCAAATCAGATGCTTTTGAACCGCTTATGAATCGTGGCATAGTACTTTTTTCGACTGAAACGATATATTGATGCCGAACCCGTGCTACGCTCGGCATTGACAATCAAAGAAAAAGCAGCGATTGGTCACTATTACTTGGGGAGATTGTTAACAAAATTAGATCGCTATGACGAGGCGGAAAAGGAATTTAAACTTGCCCTTTCGTTAAGCAAAAATGAAATGACCGAAGTTCACAGAATGCTGGCAAACTTATATATTGCCAAAGACGATTACAAACGCGCCGCAGACGAACTGGAAACATACCTTCGACTAACGCCAAAAGCTCCTGACGCTGAACAACTTCGCCAAGTATTATCACAGCTCAAAAGTTTGAAATTACCCGCGACTTCGCCCAACCCGAAACCATAAAGGTCGTATTTTTAGCCAAATAAACGTTTTTTTCAATAAGTAGATGCGGGGTGATGAGATTTAATTCCAAACCGATTTTTCGAGACGTTGTCTGGTTTTTAGGCAATGCCTTTTTTTATTTGGTTTAGGAAATTGAAGAATTATCCAAATTATTGAATATTATTCACTTGCAGATTTAATTTGAAGAAGAACTTTTAATTTCAAGAAACATTTTCTTAATTGCACAATTATGGATATTATTTAATATATTGGACAGGTGGGTTGTTTTCTAATTCTCGGATAATCCATTTTATTGGCGTTAAGCCATATATTTTGCAATCCTTTCAAATAAAAATACTTTCTTTTAAAGACAATCACTGCAATTTCTATTTTGTGCGATATTTTGGTCGATTGATTCACATTTTTCAATAAAATCTACATTTTTAATTTTATGGCATAAATCTTGCTAATTCTTATGGTAGTTAAATCCCCATTGATTTTATTCAACAACATTTTAAAATTTAACTTGTAATATTTTGAGTGAATTTTACGGTTACTCGCTTTAGTTTCGATATCGAGAGTATTCGTAAATTTAATCTGTTTTGAGGAAATAAGATTCAATTGAGAGGAAATTAAATTAAGGAGAGTAAGATGAAAAAGATTTTGTCAATAGCTTTAATGTTGCTTTTAAGCACATTTATAACCTTTGGGCAGACTCCTACAGGGAGTCTAAAAGGCGTTGTGTCAACCGCCGACGGTGTGGTTCCAAACGCAACCATAACTTTGAAATTTGCCTCGACGGGCAAGACGCAAACTGCGACCTCTGATGAGCAAGGGGCGTTTAGTTTTGTTCAATTGGAACCCGGCAATTATTCAGTAACGGTTTCTGCAAATGGCTTCAAAACCTTTATTGCCAACGATGTGAAGATAGACGTTGGTCGTGAATATAATTTCACACCGACACTTGAGATTGGAAGTATTCAGGAAAATGTAACTGTGACGGCGGGTGTAGATTTGGTTTCGTCAACATCATCGCAAATTTCGACCACGATTAGTCCACAGCAGATTTTGTCATTGCCGCTCATCACTCGAAATCCATTAAACTTGACTACCTTACAAGCGGGTGTTCAAAGTAATCCAAGTCAATTGACAACGATTAACGGAATGAGAACCACAGCTACGAACACCACCCGCGATGGTATCAGTATCAACGATCCGTTTATTCGGGCAAATGCGACTGATTTTGCACCAGGACGACCTTCGGTAGATGATACAGGCGAATTCACTATTTCGACTGGTAACCAAGAAGCAGATTTAGGATCAGGTGGAGCGCAAATTATCTTAGTTACTCCACGCGGAACTACCAGTTATCACGGTGCATTATTTGCATACAACCGAAACTCGGCATTTGGAGCAAACAACTTTTTCAGTAATAAAACTGGTGTTGCGCTTCCGTTTCGTAATCGTAATCAATACGGTGGAAAATTTAGCGGAACATTCCCGACTCCGGTGTTTGGTGAAGGCGGTCCGACCTTTCATAAAAATAAAGGATTCTTTTTTATTTCCTATGAAGGTATCAGAGACCCATTTTCAGCGCGTGCCACTCGCACAATTCTGCAACCCGCAGCACGCACAGGCGCATTTAACTTTAACCGTGTGACGGCTGGTGCAGCAAATTCAATTTGTCCCACCGCTACCGCTGGAAGTTTATGCACTATTCCAAACATTTTAGCTTTTGCCACAGCACAGGGATTACCCGGCATTCCGGCTACTATTGATCCGATTATTCAATCCAGAATATTGGCTCTTTTGCCAACTGCGGGGAATACTACCGGCGGAGACACGTTGAATACGACTGGATATGGATTTAACCGTTCGCAGAAGCAAGCATTGCAAACCTATTCAAATAGATTCGACTACGATGCAACTGAGCGCGATTCTTTCAGCCTAGTTTATAACTGGAATAAAGAACAGAACGACCGTCCGGACGTTGATAATCAAGGGTTTGATCCAATTCCGGATGTAACACAAGGTTCGACCAACGAACAGGTGACGGTTTCTTATCGTCGTGCCTTTTCAAGTAACATCGTCAACGAAGTTCGTTGGGGACGCTTCAAAAATCTAGTTCCGTTTGTCCGAACTAGCTCGTATCCATCATTCAATTTAGGCACTTCCGGAACAACAAATACCAATTTGCTTGCAGGTCTGATAGACAGTCCGGCGAATGTTTTTGTTGATCAAGGACGGCAAAATCGTGTTACGACAATAGCTGACAATTTAAACTGGAACGTTGGAAAACATTCATTAAAATTCGGCGGACAGTATCAAAAATACGAAGTTCAATCTTATAATGATGCGTTCACGATTCCTTTTTACAACATTGGTGTCACAAACAGCACAACACTTACGCCCGGTAACTTTACCAGCGTCGGGGGAATTAGTGGAACACAACTTGGGACTGCAAATGGTTTGTTGGCTCTCTTGGGAGGATTAGTTCCTAGCGGAACAGTTTCTTATAATCAAGATAGCATTACATCGCCTTTTGCGCGTGTTCGTCAAAGAGCTCCTTTCTTAAACTGGAACCACTCGCTTTATGCATCTGACCGATGGTCAATAGCTCGTGGTTTGACAATTTCACTTGGAGTTCGCTACGAACTCTTCCCTGCTTTGAAACTTGAAAGCGGATTGGCTCTCGAACCTGTCTTGGCTAATCTTGATGATCCCGCTGCTACTTTACTTAGTGGAAATGGAACATACAATATAGTCGGCACAAATTCGGGTAAAGAATATACTTTTTACAAGACTGACTATAATAACTTCGCGCCTTCATTTGGAGTTGCTTGGGCACCGAATTTTGAATCCGGCGTGGGACGTTTTATTTTCGGTTCTGAAGGTAAATCAGTAATTAGAGGCGGATATAGTCAAGCCTTTTTCAATGACTCAATTATTACAACTTTGAATAATACATTGACATCAGGTGGAACGGGTAATTTTGGATTAGGCAGATCAGCAGTAACTGTAATTAATCTGAATGACCGTATCAGCGGAACGCTTACAAATATTCCGGCTCCAACCTTCACTCCTCCGCCCCGCTCGTTCTTACAAAATAATGCCGCACAAAATAATTTTGGCAACGCAGGAACGATTGATCCAAACCTTCAAATTCCGATGGTTGCACAATATAGTGTGGGCTTCCAACGTGAATTTGGCGGTAACATGGCGATTGAAGTTCGCTATGTAGGAACCAGCAGTGAAAATCTCGCCCGAGGTTATAATCTCAACGAGATTCAAATTCCTACGGCGTTTTTAGCAGATTTCAAGCGAGCACAAGCAAATCTGGCAGTAACTACTGCAATTAACCCGGCAACGGCAACAGCTTTTTGCGATACGGCAGTAGTAGTCGGATGCCAAGCATTGTCTATTTTCAGACTTGGTGCGATTGGAACAGGTCCGTTAGTAGTTGGAGGAGCTGCGATTACAAACGCAGTATTCAACGCGCAATTGCGTAATGGAACGGTAGCTAATACGGCGCAGTTGTTTGTAACGAATAACTTAAATAATCATCCAACTTTAGCAAGTCCGAATAATGTTCCATTTGTTAGTTTTTACCGAAATCCGAACATTGGGCAAATTGAATTATTTACCAATGCGGGTTCGTATAATTACAATTCGTTGCAGTTTGAATTTCGGCGGCGTTTTTCAAAAGGTTTGTATTTCCAAGCAAATTACACCTTCTCGAAAAATTTGACCAACGCTGTCGGTACAGATCAAGCAAACAATAATCCATTTTTGCAGAATTCTAATCGGGAGCTTGATTATTCACGGGCTGATTTTGACCAAACCCATACATTCAATGTCAATGCTATTTATCAATTGCCATTTGGTAAAGGAAAGATGTTCTTAAATCAAGGCGGTATCGTTGATAAAATTATTGGCGGTTGGGAAATTTCAGGACTCGCACAATGGGCT
Source organism: Pyrinomonadaceae bacterium (assembly GCA_963779235.1). Taxonomy (GTDB): domain Bacteria; phylum Acidobacteriota; class Blastocatellia; order Pyrinomonadales; family Pyrinomonadaceae; genus JAIBCC01. The sequence continues at coordinate 40,612 of CAVZXI010000029.1, read as the reverse complement.
ACGGGTGCGCCAATTACAATTCTTGATGGTCGTGGCACGATCAATACGGCTTCAGGGCGACAAACTCCTAATTCCACTTTAACCAATGATCAGATTCAAGCACTACAGGTAATATCTGAAGTGAATGGAAATATTTATTGGATTAACCCGTCCATTCTTAATGCTACGGGTCAAGCATCACCAGGATATATTACTCCCTCAAATCCTAATAATGTAACTTTTGCAGGACAAGTTTTCTTTAATCCGGCAGAAGGAACCACAGGAAATATGGGTCGTGCTATTTTCAACGGTCCGAGAACATTCAATATGAATGCGGCTCTTTTGAAAAATGTTACATTTACTGAATCAATGCGAGTTCAACTTCGCATGGAAGCGTTCAATGTATTAAACAATACGAACTTTTTGGCGAATACCCAATTTCCAAATATTACTTCAACATTGTTTGGACGAGTTACTGCTGCAGGAGCTGCTCGCTCAATGCAGTTTGCTTTCCGTTTTGAATTCTAATCTCGGTTAATCCGAATTTTCGAGGCGTTGCTCCACCACAGGCAACGCCTTCTTTTTGTTTTGCAACCAATTATTCTGTATATTCGGTAATAGTTATGGCAAAAAAAGGTTCGATTCTGATTGTTGATGATGAAGAAATAATGCGCGATGTGTTGGAAACCATTCTTTCCGGCGCGGGTTATAAGGCTGATTTAGCCAAAACGGGCGAAGAAGCGATTGAGGCGTATAGTCAAAAACCCTACGATGTGGTTTTGATGGATGTTTCAATGCCCGGTATTGGCGGTCTTTCTACGCTCGAAGAAATTGTCAAAATTGATGAAGAAGCTGTAATTTTGATGATAACGGCTTTTGCCACTTTTGAAACTGCGATTTCCGCTTGGGAAAAAGGTGCGATGGGCTGTATCCGCAAACCATTTCAAAATGAACAGATTTTGACGATGGTGGCGCGGGGCATCAAAAAACGCCGGAAAGAAGAAGAACGGGTGACTTTGCGTCAAGCAATGACACGCTCCGTCAAACGCGATGCCATCATCGGACGTTCAACTCTGATGGAAAATGTTTTTGCCTTGGTTGATCGGGTTGCTCCGGCGCGTTCTACCGTTTTAATTAGCGGCGAATCCGGCACGGGAAAAGAATTAGTTGCCAAAGCGATTCACGAATCTTCGCCGAGAGCCGAGAAAACTTTTGTCGCGGTCAATTGCTCAAATATTCCTTCCGACCTTTTGGAATCCGAACTTTTCGGGCATACCAAAGGCGCATTTACAGGCGCGGTGGCGGTCAAAAAAGGACTCTTTGAAGTTGCCGATGGCGGTTCGATATTTTTGGATGAAATCGGTGATTTGCGCCCTGAAACTCAAGTCCGTCTGCTGCGGGTGATTCAAGAACGCGAATTTACTCCGATTGGCGAAACCAAGCCGACCAAAGTTGATGTCCGAATTATCGCCGCCACCAATGTTGATTTAAAAGAAGCGGTCAAAAACGGAACTTTCCGCGAAGATTTGTATTATCGCCTGTCGGTAGTGCCGCTTGAATTGCCGCCTCTGCGCGAACGCCGCGAAGACATTTTGCCGCTCACCAAACATTTTATTCGTAAATATAACGAGGAAAACGGACGTATAATTTCTGAGAATGTTTCTCCTGAAGTCCTTTCGCTCCTTGAAAATTATTATTATCCGGGCAATGTCCGCGAACTCGAAAATATTATTGAACGGGCGGTGGTAATTGCGCCCACCGATGAAATTACGGTTGAATGTTTGCGGGCGGAAGTGCAAAACCCCGAGCTTGCCCGCGAAATGATGGGCGACAGCGAAGGCTTTTCGGCAGATATTGATCTTTCGCGCGGAGTGAATTTTTATGATGAAGTCCGTAAATTTGAAATGGATTTAATCCGTCGAGCGTTGGAACAAACGGGCGGACATCAATCTCGCGCCGCCAGGCTTTTGGGTTTGAATGCTACGACTTTGAATTCAAAAATTAAGACTTACAATATTAGTTTGCGATATTGAAATAAGGTAACGCAACCATCTTGGTTGCTGTCCTGAGAGCATCTTGCTCTCGATTTTAAGAATTGCTCCCATTTGAAAAGGTAGTAGCTAAAAAGGAACATCAGTTATTTGCTGAGTGTATCTGCCAAATTTTACCTTTTTACTTTTACCTTCCCGCTTGTCCCGCTTGCAAGAATTTAACAAATTCATTTTCGTCACGGGTTAAACCGGGGAAAGTTACGATTGACTTCCCATCTCCATCCACAATTGCGTAAAGCGGAAGTGCCACGGTAGAAAACTTTTCTTCCTGCATCTTTTGAAAGCCTTCATACGGCTGACCTTCCCCATCGGTGTAAAGTTTGGCGCGGACATATTTGCCGAGTTCTTCTTTCACCTTTGGACGCGGAAACATATTGGTTTCCATCCAACGACAATTAGTGCAAGTGTAGCCGGTAAAATCAATAAAAAGCGGTTTGTTTTCAGACTTGGCTTTGGCTAAGGCTTTTTCGTAATCGTTTTCAATCCAATCTGAGTTCGCCATTTGAAGAATTTGAATTGTTGGTTGAAACAGTTCCAGCCGAATTCTCTGTTTTAGGCGGTAAAAATGATTCGATTTCGCCCAAAGTTCGTCCGAAAAGTCCCGTCACCAGATAAAAACTAAGTGAAAGGAAAAAGAGCGCAATCATCACCCGCACCGCGCCGAGCCGTTCGGGTTTGGTGTCGTGCGAGAGTTGGAAAAATCCCAACAGATAAACCGTCACCAGCAAACTAACCGCCACCCAACTGGCAATCACGACCTCGCGGCTGAAAATTCCCCAGCCCCAAACCAAATCTACATTTGAGATAAATTTCATCGCCGCCGCAACTTCCAAAAATCCCATCACGACTTTTACCGAATTGAGCCAACCGCCCGATTTTGGCAGTTGCGCGAGCAGTTGCGGAGCAAGCGCAACAGGAAAAACGGAAACGCAAAAACTGCCGAAAATGCCAACATTCCTAGGATTGGATAAGCCAACTTCCTTGAGTTGAAAGAACAAGAATCCTCCCACAAGCGGCGTTGTGCAAGTAAAAGAAGTCAAGGAAAAGACCAATCCCATCAACAATAAACCAACGATTTTGACTTGATTCTTTACCCCGCGCAAAACTGAATCGAGTTTGGTCAATACCGAACTTGGCATCCCTAATTCGTAAGCCCCGAACAGACTCAAGGCAAAAACAATAAAAAGTCCGCCGATAAACAAATTGACATACGGATTTGCCGCAAATTTATTGATGCCCGCCGCGCCAAAGAGCAATGCTAAAAGCAATCCTAAAATCGTAAAAGTAAAAATTATGCCGAGCGTAAAAACAAACGCATTTCGAACAGCTTTGGCTTGACTTCCTTCGGCGTGTTTCGTGAAATATGAAACTGTAATCGGAATCATCGGAAAAACACACGGAGTAAGAAGCGAAATCGATCCCGCCAAAATTGCCGCCCACAGAAAATGCCACAACGGCATATCTTGGCTAAAACCACTTCATTGCTGAAACTGGTTGACGGTGGCACATCATTTGACTCGGCAACACTTGCACTGTTCGCCGAATTTGAATTTGTATTTGCAACCCAGAATTTGAAATATTTGTTGCAATATTTGAATTTACATTGGTATTTACATTGGCATTGATGTTTGGAATTTGACATTCGCGTTAGCATTTGCCGGAGTTGGGGTAGCCGAAGGAGTCGGAGTTGGAGTCGGCGTGACTGATGGCGAAATACTGGCAGACGGAGAAGGCGATGGATTAGCTTTAGCTGCTGTAATCGAAAGGGGCGTAGAAACCTTCAAAGTTTTGGGCGGTAAACAAACCGAATCATTACAGACTTGAAAACGAACGCTGACCGTTAAATCTTGCGCTCCGGCGGGTGCATCCGCGCCACTGTAAAAGGCATGTTAAAAGTTGCACTTCCCGAATACGATTCAGTATTCATCTGAAAGTTTTCGTCAAATTTAACTTTTGGTTTAGGTCCGCTGACCCCGCCCATTTTGAAAGGTCCGCCATCAAGCGAAACACGAGTCGGGGTTGGTCCGCCGCCACCCTGCGTGATGGAATACATATACCAGCCGCCGCCGATGCTTGCCGTCACTTTGGCAGTTCCTTTTCCACCTGCCTGAATACTGCTTGGCGAAACATTTATCGAAAGCGAAACAGGATTTTGTGCCTGTGCAACCAATCCCATTAAAAATAAAACACAAAATATTAAGCCGATGTTCCAAAAAAACCTTTTCAAAATACTAATCTCCTTCAACGAAAACCAAAGCGTTCACTTATTAGTGATGCCTTTACCAACTAATCTTATTCCCATTGTTTTTCTGCTTTAAAAAAAAATTAAAGTCGGGATTGATTATTTTAACAGAAAAATTGTCTTCAAATGGTTTTTTGACGGAATAATTTACTGCTACTTTTGAAGTTTTTTGGCTAATTCAAGATAACGAGGATTTTCCCGCAACTTATCTAAACGCGGATCAACCAACATAAAATTAAAACTATGGTCTTTTGCAGATTCAGCTTTTTCCAACCAATCAATCGCTTTTTCTTTTTCATCCAATAGCGAGTATGCAACCGCAATTTCAAAAGCAAAACCTTTTGGATTATCTGTGACAACTGTTGAATCCAGAGCCTTTTGCAAACTCTTCAAGGCTTCATCACGTTTTCCGCCAACAGCTTGGACTTGCGCGGTAATCATTGCCCAACCCGGTTCATTTTCATCCGTATTTCCGCGAAACGAGCGTTCTTTTTGATAGGCGACTTCGGCTTCTTGATAAGTTCCCATCGCTTCATAAATCACTCGCATCGTTTTGTGAGCCGGCACCATTCCCGTATCAATTTCCAAAGATTTTCGAGAAACTGCCAAGGCTTCTTCGTATTGACGGGCGTAATAATAAACTAAACCAGCCGCCGTTTTGATAATTGCCGAACGCGGTTCAAGTTCCATTGCCAATTTAATTTGTTCGATTGATTCTTCGCGCTTGCCCATTGCCGCCAGTGCTAATGCAAACCAATGATGAGCGGTTGAATATGATGGATTTAGTTCGATAGCTTTGCGGAAATGTGTTTCGGCTTCGGCACGATTGCGGGCATTGAAAAACAAAACATACGCCAATGATGCGTGGGCTTCGGCTAAATTTTCGTCCAATTCCAAGGCTTTGCGGGCATTTTCGCGGGCTTTGTCATACGCATCGGACGGCGGCGGAATTTGATAAAGATTGAGTAGGGCGTAAGCATCTGCTAAACCGACATACGCCAGCACAAAATTCGGGTCAAGGTCTCGTGCTTTTGAAAATGTGGCGATGGCTTTGTTTAAATTGTCCGCGCTCCGATTCGCCATCTGATAGCGTCCGACCAAATATAGCTGATACGCCTCGCTGTTTTCGGTGTAACTCTTTTTGATTCTGTTCCTTTCATTCGCCGTCAGTTGAACTGTGAGCGCATTCAAAACTCTTTCGGAAATTGCAATTTGCAACGATGGAAAATCTTTTATCGGTTCATCAAAGCGTTCTGCCCAAAGAATTTTTTCGTTATTTGTATCAATCAATTCCGCGTCAACTTGAATATTTACGCCCGTGTTGTGCAAAGTTCCGCGTAAAATATAGGCGACACCAAAACTTGTCCCAAGTTCTTTTGGCGATTGTTCTCGCGACAGATTGAGCATCGCCGGACGCACTGAAAGTTCTTTGACTTGCCCAAGTTTTTTATACAAAGATTCGGCTAAACCAACGCCGAGAGACTCTTCGTTTTCCGTGTGCGAATCGGTTTTGAAAGGCAAAATCGCAATCGCTTTTTGTTTGGAATTGGTTGAAATATTTGGAGTTGCGGTTGGAGTAGAAGTTTTTTTAAATTCGATTCCAATAAACCCAAGCCGATTACCGATAAAAATTAAAGCCAAGACTGCCGCCGTAGCAATCGCCCATTTTTTATAGTTTCTTTTTGGGTTGGAAATTTTAACTTCTTGAGTATTTTCAATCTTAATTGATTCATCCGTTGTCTTTTCGGGCAAAATTTTGGTGGCAATGTGCGACTGGTGAATCGCGTCATCAATTTTTTCAACCGTTAAAGGCTTGATTTTTTTGACGAATTCATCAAACCGCGCATCTTTTTTGAGATCGTCAAAACGTGGGTCAACATTTATCCACGCCGCCCAAAAATCTCTTTCTTCAAAAGCCTTTTCGAGCCATTCAAAGGCTAAATTGTTTTCGCCAAGCCCAACATAAATCAAGGCAATATAAATCGGCGGAACATATTGATTTTCCCGACGCGGTTCAAGTTCTTTAGCGATTGCTTGTGCCTTTTCTTTTTTACCGATAATTGCCAAAACGTAGCCGTAAGCATAAAGAGGCAAGTTTAAACGCTCGGTTAAATCTACGGCTTGTTTGCAAATCTTTTCCGCTTCATCATAATTTTTTAGGAATTTTACCACCCAACCGTAGGCTTGCGCGGCGAGATAATAATTTGGCTGAATGGTCATTGCCCGATGTATTTTTTCCAAAGCCTTGTCAAATTTTCGGGCATTTCGATGAGTAAGTGCGCTGGTAATAAGTAACGAAGGAGATTGCGGATTCAGGCTTTCTGCCCGTGCAATTTCTTTGAGCGCGAGTTCGTGGCGACCGGTCAAACTCAAAGTTTGGGCATACCACATATGCGACTCGCTGTAATTCGGGTTCAGTTTGATTGATTTTTTTAGATTGCGCTCGGCTTCAGCAAAATCCCAATCGTAACCAAAATTCGTAACAGCAAGAGAAACATACGCTTCGGCTAAATTCGGGTCGAGTTCGATGGCTTTTAATGCCGCTTCTTTTGCCGCCGGAAAGCTATCTTTGGGCGACATAATCCCGAAAACGCTCAGAAAATTGTAGTAATCGGCAATCCCGCTGTATGCTCCGGCAAAATTCGGGTCGAGCGCAATCGCTTCGTAAAAACAGACCAACGCCTTTGCCAAGCCTTCAACCGTGTAAGTGTGCCAATGATAACGTCCTTTCAGATAGGATTCGTAGGCTTTGACATTATTCGTTCCGCGTTTTTCAATTTGTCTGCGCTCTTCGCCCGTTAAAGTGTGAACTAAGGCTTCGGCAACTTGCCCCGAAATTGAATCTTGCAAAGTCAAAATATCATCACTTTTTTCGTCAAATTGTCCTGCCCAAACGGTTTCATTGTTTTGGACGCGAATCAATTGAGCCGTCACCCGCACTCGCTTGCCAACCTGCTGAATCCTTCCTTCCAAAACATAAGTCACATTCAATTCGCGCCCTGCCATTTCGGGACTGAGCGAATCGCTTTGAGCATAACGCAAAACCGCACTCGTCGGGCGCACCGAAATATGTTTGAGATTGCTGAGACGAATAATCAGCGAATCCGCCAGTCCAACCGAAAGATAATCACCCGTGTCAGGCTCTTTATTTTGTCGCAAAATCAGAGTGCGAAACGGCAAAACTGCCAGAGATTCATTGCTCGAAATTGAATGTTCAAAACGCGGTTCATCGGTTTCGTGAAACAAAGTTGGGGCAGAAATCGGTTTGCCTTCGAGATAAGATTCGATGTCTTTGGAAAATTCGATTACCGTTTCGTAACGATTATGCGGAGATTTGCGTAAAGCCTTGAGCAAAATATTCTGCAAATTTCCGCTTAATTCCTGTTGCAAATTTTCAGGTGTGGTTTGGCGATTACGGCTCAAAGTTTCGAGGGTTTGCGGTTCATCATTACTTTTTGAAGCCGCCGAATCATTTTGACTGGTCAAAACTTTAGCAGGATTTTCAGGATCGTCTTCGCAAATCACGCGGGCAATATCATGCGGCGCACGGCTCGGAAAACGATATGGGCGTTTCCCTGTCAAAATTTCGTAAAGCAAAACTCCAAGCGAATAAATATCACTTGCCGGAGTCAGCCTTTCACCCTTGATTTGTTCGGGCGAAGCATATTCGGGAGTCATCAGACGCATCCCCGTCAGCGTCGGCGCGAGCGTATCGGCGGCAAGTTCGGGATTGAGCAGTTTGGCAATTCCAAAATCAAGCAGTTTCAAATTTCCGTCTTTGGTCACGAGAATATTGCCGGGTTTTAAATCGCGGTGAATGACTAAATTTTGATGAGCGTAATGAACTGCCGAGCAGACTTTTTGAAATAATTTGAGGCGTTCCCGAAGCGAAAGACGGTTTAAATCGCAATAAAAATGAATCGGTTCGCCTTCGATATATTCCATCACAAAATAAGGCAGACCGTCTTCGGTTGTCCCGCCGTCGAGCAGACGGGCAATGTTCGGATGGTCAAGCGTGGCAAGGATTTGGCGTTCATTGCGAAAGCGTTTAACAATAAAATCCGAATCCATTCCGCGTTTGATGATTTTGATAGCGACTAATTTGCGATACTCGTCATCGGCGCGGTTTGCCAAAAAAACTGCGCCCATTCCGCCTCTCCCTAGTTCGCGGATGAGCTGATACGAACCGATTCGCCGCCCAATCGAATTTGGCGCAACCGAATCTTCAATCGTATCGGGCATAAATTGCGAAAGAGTATTTTCGCTGATAACGGGAGATTCAATAAAATCTACGGCATCTTCATCCGCGGCAAGCAAATCTTCAACCTCGCGCCGCAATTCATCGTTGCCGTCGCACATCTTGACTAAAAAATCTTCGCGTTCAGCCTTTGGCAATTCCACGGCTTGCTCGAAAATTTCTTCAATTTTTTTCCAATCGCTTGGGGGCATAACAAACAAACATTATTTAATGCAAAAAAATTATCTGAAGTTTGCTGTTTTTTTTCAAAATCTAAAGTTTATTTTGTTAATCCATCAGATACTTTTCTTTCCAGAGTTTAAAAACCATTGGTATTCTAACTTATTTTTCTTAACTCCGGCTTGGTCAGTTATGGCAAGCGGATAAATTAATGAGAGCAGACCCCTAGATCAAGGTATTCACGAATAAATACGAATTTTAAAACGGGCACTTATCCGTGAAATTTTTTACTCCATTATCTAAAATAAATTTGCGGTTTATTTATTGGCGTTTGCCTTAGTATTCGTATTGAAATTCGTGTTCGTATTACTATTGGAATTGACATCCTTTCTCAGGCAAACCTCCCGGCATGAACCATCAGAACAAATCTGATTCGGAGCCTCGCACACATTGAATTCAAACTTCTCACCGGTCGCTGTTGTCGTTGGTGGCGAAGTGAAAACGACCTTTGAAACACAGCCTCTTTTCACGAAATCTTTATATGTTTTATTCAAATCGTCCACGTCGTTGGCGGAGGTATAAATATTTCCCCAAATATACAGGGTAGCCTCGTCATTAGCTTCAATTACCGGGTCAAAATAAAATTTGTTCGCCACATATTGGTAATCCAGTTTAGAGTTCGCCCTGATTTTGGCAGTAACTCCGTCCTTGATTTTCTGTTTTTTATCACCAGATACAATCCGGAGCAGTCGCCACCGGCTGATTGGTAGAGGTATTACTCTGTGCTGAATTGTTTGGGGCAGCATTACTGTTAGTTGCGTTCGAGTTATTCTGTGTCGTTCCGCCACAAGATAGACTCAAGAGAATAGAAGCCAGCAAAATTACTGCCAAAAGGGAAATGCCTGTTTGTTTATTCATAAATTTCCTCCATTAGATTTTTACTTGGTTAACATCGAGAGAAGACTGTTTTGCGACTGCCTTCCAAAGACGATGGATTTCCCGTCCGGTGACCAGGAAAGAGTTGAAATAAAGACTTTTGGGTTGTTGTCATCCATTATTTTGCGGGGCGCGCCCCCATCAACCGGAACAACCCAGACCGCAGAAACATTTTCCCGCCGGGTAACGAAAGCAATGGTTTTTCCGTCCGGTGATAAATGAATGTTGTGAAAATATGCATTATTAAGGGTATTGACCCGTGAATTCAAGCCCGTTTCGAGTGAGATCAAATTTATGTCAATCGAATCAGGTGTCGGGGTAGAATTGGTTGAATCCCTTATCACAGCAACGACTGCCGCCTTTTCTCCATTTCCGATTCCCAAAAAACGGATTTTATCGGTTGTTTCAAAGATTATTTTTTTAGCGGAATTCTCGTTGGTATAAAGCCACAAACGGTTAAGAATTCGAGACCCCGGCTCGGTCGGGATGAGGTTTGACGAAACGACCAGATATTTACCGTCTGATGACCACGAAGGACAGCACAATAATTCGGAGGTATCCTCGTTTGAAGTTAGTTGTTCATCCTGCTCTCCATTTGCCGAAACAAGCCAAATATTCGATTTGCCATCGCGTTTGGCGGCATACGCGACAGCATCGCTGTTTGGCGACGAGATGAGCTGATTAATCCCAATCTTTAAAAAAGGCATCGCTGTATATGCAACCGATTGAATACCGCCGGATGCCAGTTTGCGGGCATCACTACCTGTCGCTTCGACCCCCCAAATCTCTATCTCTCGTTCTGATCTTTTAAAGAATGTGAGCCATTTGCCGTTTTTGGACCAAACGGGAGCAAATCCGTTTGGTGAAATGGTTAAGGCGGTTCCTGTCTCTGGAATAGATTTAACGGCTATTGCTCCGCTAAAGGGGCGGTTTGCTTTGGCGACTGATTGATAAGCTACTGATTTCACCTCGGGCGCAAGGGTTGCCCAGTATTCGGATGCCGTACTATCAGCCAGTAGGGTTTCGTGTCCATCTGCCAGGTTGACCAACCATAAATCCGAATTCTCGTTTTGCGACCAATACAATATCCGGTCGCCGTCGTTTGATATATCTTGGACCAGAAAATCGAGCTCACCGGTTGACAGTTGAATCGGATTGTCGCCTGAGATTGCACTCTTAAAAAGCTGATAGGTTCCGTCCACCGTTGCACTGAAGATCAACTCATTGCCATTCGGATGCCAGGTCAAATTATCAATCTGATCTTTGGATACGGTAATTTCATCGAATTTCTCGGCACCAATCTGCTTGACTTTGATTTTGTAAAGATCACCCTCCTTAATCGAAAATGCTATCTTCGATTCGTCGTCCGAAATTCCGATGAAGCGTGGCTTCAACCCATTATTTTCAAATTCGGTGAGACGCTTAGTTTCGCCTGATTTATCATCAACCGCAAATAGATTGGCACCGTTTTGATAATAAATTTTCCCGCTTTTTGACCAGTATCGGATTTGCGCCATACCGTTCACTTCAGCGATTTTAGTTTGTTCGCCGCCGGTAAAAGATGTCCGCCAAATCCCACGCTTGTCTCCCCGATTCGAAAAAAAAGCGAGTTCTTGTCCATTCGGCGACCAGACCGGATATTGGTTATAAAATCCATTTTTGGTGACCTGAATTGCCTCGCCGCCGATAACCGGTTTGACCCAGATTTCAGTAGCTCCGGAACGCGCTGAACCGAAAGCAATCATTTTCGCATCGGGAGAAAAAGCGGCTTCAACCGCCAGCTCGTTCGGACCGCTGCTCCAATTGGCAATGCCGGTTGATTTGAGCAACCCTGAATTTATTTCTTCTCTCCCGCTTTTACTGAAGTACCACCAACCAGCCCAGACGATCAATCCTGCTGTTACCAGCGCGACAGCGGCTTTCCAGGAAAACGAGATCCCGCCAGCATCAACGCGGACTGTCGAATGAGCTTTGGTGTCGGTGTTTCCACTCGTCTTTTCAACGGATTGATCCAAATAAAATTGTGTCTCACTGTCGTGCAAAGAAGCAGTTGGAATTTCCCGGTTTGGGCTACTGGAACGCTCAAGCTCGCCCTGAATGTCCAAAGTTCTTCGTAGATTTTTCAGGTCAATCAAAAAATCTTGTGCCGTTTGATAACGCATTTCCTTATCTTTAGTCAATGATTTGCGGACGATGCGTTGTAATTCCTCCGGTATGTTTTCCAACCGCGGCGGCTCTTTCTCCAAAATCGCGACAATCGTGTGATTGATGGTTTCGCCGGTAAAGGGAACCCGCTGCGCCAACATTTCATATAACACTACGCCCAAACTCCAAAGGTCGGTGCGGGCATCAGTTTCCCGCCCACGAGCCTGTTCAGGCGACATATACGAAGCAGTTCCCATCACCACGCCAGGATTGGTTTTAATCAAAGCTTTGGTTACGATTTCCGAAGAAACGTCGCCCGGTGTTTTTTTCTCTATTAGTTTTGCCAACCCGAAATCCAGAACTTTGGCATAACCGTCGGCGCGGACCATGATGTTTTCCGGTTTGATGTCACGATGAACAATCCCGGCGTGATGCGCGGCGGCGAGAGCCTCGGCGACTTGGATGCCGATGTTTAGAACGGAACTCATTTGTAATGATTCTTTCTCGGAAAATTGTTCGCGCAGAGTTTTGCCTTCGATAAATTCGGTGGCGATAAACATTGTCTCGTCTGTCTCGCCAATCTCAAAGACGGTTAGGATATTTGGATGATTCAGAGCGGAGGCTGCTTTGGCTTCACGAATAAAACGGTTTAATTTATCGGAATCATGACTGAACTCATTTTTCAGAAATTTAATGGCGACCTTGCGTTCGAGTCTGGTATCCTGCGCGAGAAAGACTTCACCCATTCCTCCGGTGCCGAGTTGTGCGAGGATTTTATAATGACCAAAAGCAGTTCCAGGAGTAAAAGCCATAAAATGTAAATTTCCTTCTAAGATGATATTTGGTCATTACTGAGCGGTCTGAAAATTGCAAGGCATCAAAACCAAGCAAAGATTGCCCGCGAAAGACGCTAAAAACGCTAAATTAAAACCATCTATTTTTCAAACTCTTTCTTTTTTCGCGTCTTTCGCGTCATTTCGCGGGCAATCTTCTTAAAAAACACCTCAATTTTCGAGTATGCAAAGACTATGCCGCTCAGTAATGATATTTGGTAGTATTTTTTAAAATATCTAAAAATTTTGACTAAAGCGGACTTGGCGAATCGCTAGTTTCCCGAAATTTCTTTATACAACCACGCTTTTGCAGTTCGCCATTGACGATTAACCGTGGCAATACTGACCCCCATCACCTCGGCTGTTTCCTCAATCGAAAGCCCGCCAAAATAGCGTAATTCGACAAGTTGACTTTTTTGCGCGTCAATTTCGGCAAGTTTTTGCAGGGCTTCGTCCAAATCAATCAAACTTCCGGCACGTTCATCCGAAACGTCAACCAAACCTTCATCCAGTGCGACTTTTTCGACACCTGCGCCGCGTTTATCCGCCAAACGCTGACGGGCGTTATCCACCAAAATCCGCCGCATCGCTTGCGCGGCAATCCCGAAAAAATGAGCGCGATTTTGCCATTGAACGCGATTTTGGTCAATCAGTTTTAGATATGCTTCGTGAACTAAAGCCGTTGTCTGCAAAGTGTTAGAGCTTCGCTCACGGCTCAAATAACGATGGGCAATTTTCTGTAATTCTTTATAAACCAGCGGCAGAAGTTCGCCAAAGGCATCTTGATTGCCATTACTCCATTTCAGCAAAAGTTGGGTTACATCGTGCGATTCGTTCATCAAGGAAGATTTTAGACGAAAAAGGCTTTATTATCTACATTTCAGATAACAAAGCCCTCGCTTAAATCTATTTTTTTGTAAAGTTTTATTTAATCCAGACTTCAAGTGTGTAATTTGCAGTCGCATCAGTTCCAATGACGATGAGATATTCGCCTGTTTCATTGGTCATTCCGCGCCACATTGTTTCGCCGTCTGCGCCTTCGATAATTCCTTCGGTTGGCGAATAAACCGTGAACGAAGTTTGTTTGCCCGTTTTCAAAATGACGGTCATATTTTGACCTTCACGGGCGCGAATCCGATATTGATGCGATGTTCCTTTACGGATTTGTTTTTTAATTACGGCGGAACTTGCACCGCGTTTGAAACTGATTTTTTGGTCAATTGTGGTGCGGTCTTGAGCCTTTGTTTCAAAAGAAAAGACGCACAATGTCAATAGAAAAAATGATAAAACGATAAACCAACGGGTAGAACATAGCATTATTTATTCATCTCCTTAAAAATTTCCGGCAAAATCGCCTTCAATTATTAACGCGGAATTTTTCAGAAAAATGTATCAAAAAAAAGATGCAACTTTTTTGCTCCTTTCTTCTCAAAAACAATGCTTTTTTTAAACTATACCTCAATCAGCAATTCATAAAACCTCTCGTGTCGTTTTCCGGCTTCTGCGTAAATCTCATGTCGCCTTTGGTCAAAATTAAATTTTGCCCCTTCGGGAGTTGGCAAATTAGCGATGTCGTCAATTTTTCCGAGAGTTTCGAGTGCCAGCAGAACCACGCCGCGACTCGAAGCCTCGCGGGTATCGGGCAACGAAAGATTTTTGGCTAAAACATCGGCAATGATTTGCGTCCAGACCGGTGATTCGCGCAACGCTCCGCCGGACGCGATGATCGTTTCAAGATTGGTAAATTCCTGCAAATTCTCAACGATTTTAGCAAAACGATAGGCAACCGATTCCATCGCGGCTTGGGTTATTTCAACCGCGTTGGTGTGTTGGGTGAGACCTAAAATCGCTCCCTTCGCATTTTCGTGATAACCCGTGCTTCGCTCGCCCACCAAAAATGGCAAAAACGTCAAACCGTGTGAATCAGGCTGGCGGTTGGCAATTTCCGTTTCAACCTCGTCATCAACTTCGGCGATTTTGAGCGTATCTTTGAGCCAAGCGTAAAGTCCGCCACCATCCGACAACGCTCCGCCGACAATAACCCGTTTTCTATCAATTCGATAACACCACAAACCATTCGGAATCTTTTCGGGGATTTCGCCTTGAAATGCAACCCTCATCGCTCCCGAAGTGCCAATCATCAAAGCGGCTTTGGTTTTCTGCACACAACCCGCGCCGATATTATTTGCCGCACCGTCGCCGATTGCCAAAAACCATTTTGCATTTTTTAGATCGTTCCCAACGATTGGTTTGAAAAGTTTCGTTGTCATCGGCAATTCGTGGTAAATTTTCGCGTTTGAGGTTTAAAAAATTGACCAGATTATCGTCCCAATTATTTTTGCGAATATCAAAAATGCCCGTCCCGCTCGCCATCGAAACACTTGTAATAATTTGATTTGAAAGGCGAAACGCCAAATAATCGCTGAAAGAAAGCCATTTCTTTGTTTTCTGAAAAACTTCGCCCCGTTCCTCTTTGAGCCACAATAATTTTGCCGTCCAATAGCTCGAATGAAAACGGCAACCCGTTCGATTGTGAATTGAGCTTTCGTCTAAACTATCGCGTAAAGTTTCGACGTATTTTGCCGGACGGGTTTCCGCCCAAGTATAAACGGGCGTGGTGGCTTGTGCCTCCGAATCAATCCCGACCAGACTGTGCCAAAAGCACGAAATCGCAACGTAATCAATGGTTTGCGCGGTTTTTAATAAAACATCGTCAATCACTTTGACGACTTGTGCGAGTGCTTCTTCGGCATCAATTTCCGCCCCGCCGTCATTGGTAAAATTAACGGTGCGGGAGTTTTTCACCACCGTTTCAGGCAGAACGTTTCCCGAATCATCATAAAGGGCGGCGCGGACGCTCGAAGTGCCGATGTCTAAGGCAAGAAGATGTGACATTTCGGATAAGTTTAATCCAAATTTTGCTACAAAAAAAATCAATTTGTTAATTTTTCTTTATTCTTCCGAATTTACAGGTTAAAATCACTTTATTCTTGCAAAAAATGCTTCGGAGGAGTGTCTTAGCAAAAGGAGAGTAACCAGCCATGAAAAGATGTCAGCAATGTAATTTTGAAAATACAGATTCGATGAACTTTTGTTTGGAATGCGGAACGCCTTTGGGAAATCCGTTTCAAAATCAGCAACCAACCGTTTCATATCCAAATGTGACTCCAACTAATCCCTCAAACACTCAGGAAACTCAAACCGTAGTTGCAAATTTTAATCAATCTCCAGAAACTCAAACTGTCGTTTCGAGCCAAAAACCGGGGACTCCGCATTTTCAAGCCCCACCGCGTCCCCCAAAAAGTAATTCCAAGACTTTTCTGATTATAGGCGGCATTTTGGCTCTTTTGGTTTTAGGCGGAATTGCCGTAGTTGGAATTGGGATTGTCGCTTTATATTCTCAAAATAATCCTACGCCTACGCCCACTCCTACTGTTGTCCCAACCCGAACAGTTGAGCGAAAAACTCCGACTCCGGCTCGTTCTGCTACCCCAAACGCTACGCCTACCGTTTCACAAGGCACTGAACCTTCGGCGGATTATGAAGATATGTGGGTTGAATTTAATATTAAAGAAGGCGGACAATTAGGAATCAGAGCGCACGTTAGTTTTACGGCTAAAAATATGAAGGGCATTGAATCCTATTTAGCCATTCATCTGCAAAAAAACGATACCACACCGATTTATGGCAAGATGCCCGGATTTCGGGCTAAAGATGGACAGGTGGCGGTTTTCAAACTTCTGAAACCTGAATACGACCCGGCTGAGTACAAAGATGTCCAACTTTTTATCCCATACACGGCATTTGGATTACCCCGCGGAAAATATGACTTGCAGATGAATGTTAATTTGATTTACAAAACGGACGGATTGATTCAGCATCTAAATCTTTACGACTTTGAATTTGAACAAAAATAGGGAGCGTTGAGGCGATGAAGAAATGTCAAACTTGCCAATTTGAGAATGAAGATGCGATGAGTTTTTGCTTAGAGTGCGGAACTCCGCTGGCGAAAATCCCTCAAATGGTGGTCAATCTGCAAGATTCTCCAACCGCTTCGCTTCCGAGTGCGCCCACCGTTTTTAGCGGAAATCGTGAAACCGAAACCTTTGTTGCCAATCAATCAAATTTTGCTTCAAATTTTCAAACGTCTTCCACGCCAAAAAGTAAAAACAAAACTTTCTTGATTGTTGGCGGAGTTGGCGCATTATTGTTTTTAGGATTGATGACAATTGCAGGCGTGGTGATTTACAATTTGATTCCTTCTGTTTCGCCCAAGCCGACTCCAACTCCATTTTCAACCGCAACTCCATTGGTTGATGGGAAAACTCCAAATGTTTCGCCGACGGCTACTCCGCAAGCCTCTTTTACGCCGCCAATTGAGCCGACTAAAAAGGCAAGTTTCACGGTTTATGCCAATAGCGGTTGGCAACTTTCAGAAATTGACACCGTTCCGCTCGAAGAATTTCGGACAACTGTGCAAGGAAAAATTGATGTGGTGGGAGTTAAAACCGGAGTTTCGTCCAGCGGGGTAAATGATGCCAAAACTAAATCACGGCGAATTTATCCGGAATTTCCAACCGGCGCACTTCTAATGCGAACACGCTATGCCGGTGGAAAATATTCAAATGTAGCTTCGCTGACCACCAATGGATCAAGCGGAAACTGGCAAAATTTCCCTGATGAGCGTGGAAGAATCGAATTTTGTATCAACGACAATGCGCCCGAAAATAATGGGGGGCAATTTACAGTAAACGTAACATTGACAAGAGTTCCGAAAGCTAAGAAGTGATTTTTCGGTAGGTTTTCACCTTTAATTCTGAATCAAGTTCAATATTTTCAACCATTTCAAAGCCTTCTAAAAAGTCTTTCGGCAAAAAAGCATCTGCATCTTTTATAGTTTCGGGAATCTCTGTAACAATCCATTTTTCAATCACATCCGCAAATTCAGCGTAAGTTTTCGCGCCGCCGATGATAAAAACATCGCCCTTCAAATATTGGGCAAGTTCTAAAACAGCTTCTTTATTTCGTAAAACAATCACGTTTGAATTTTCAACTTCGTTTGTTCGGCTCAAAACCAGATTCAGACGATTTGGTAATGGTTTGCCGATTGAATCAAAAGTTTTTCTGCCCATCACGATTGCATTACCCGAAGTCGTTTGTTTGAAAAATTTGAGGTCAGCGGAATAATGCCACGGCAATTTTCCGTCTTTGCCGATGGCGAAATTTTGGGCAATGGCAACGATTCCGATAATCATAAACTTTCACGCCCTTGCTGACGCGCAGGCTTCTGCCTCAAAACCTCAACTTTATCGCCAACTCTAACCGTTTTGCCCGCTTTTTCCGCAATTAAATTTTGCCCGAAAAGGATTTTCGAATCGCCCTCTTTTTTGACCAAACGATAAGTTGCTAAAGTTTTGAGCGGTTCTTTTCCGTCTGAAACGCCTTTTGCTTGGTCAATGGTCGTCATCACGCACCGCTCACAAGGTTTGACGATATGAAAGACCGTTTCGCCGATTTTAATTTGTTTCCAATTGTCTTCGGCAAACGCTTCTGAGTTTTTGACAACCAAATTTGGGCGAAAACGATTCATCTGAATTGGGTTTTCGAGTTTGGAATTCAAATCATCAAGCGAGCCTTCGCCAATCAGCATAAAAGGATAGCCATCAGCAAAACTGACCGTATCCTGAAATTTGCGGACAGCATAAATCGGATTAACTTGGCGATTAGAATTTTGATTCATTCGCACCAATCGGCAATTCGTCTGCAAAGCAACGCTAAACCATTGATTGATATTATTTTCCGAGGTTTGCGCGGTTAATTTGCTATTCCAAACTTCAACCTGAATCTCTTCGCCCGCCCCATTTTCGTCAAACGAAATGAACAAATTTTCGTTTTCAACCGAAACCCGTAATCCGTCACTTTCGAGCGAAACTTTAAGCGTTGCCATTTTAGGAAATTCACGTTGCGTGAAAAATTTGCCGTTGCCGTCAACCAACATCCAACGGCGGTCATATTGCAAACCTTTTTCTTCAATCATGACTTCATTTAACGAAATTCCGCCCAGCGATTTGATTGGATAAATGTTTATTTCTGATATTTGCATATTTCTATTGATTCATTGGCTCATTGATTCATCGGTTCATTGAAAAACAAAAAGCAATGATTCAATGAACAAATGAGTCAATGATTAAATTCTTTCTCCTTTATAAACAGCAATTTCCGAACCTTTTACCAAAAGAATTGAAGCGGGGTTTTGTTCATTCAAAAATGTAAATTCTTGTCCGTAAGTCTTGCCGAAATCAACTTCAACCTCTGCATAATTTACATTGAAAAGTTCCCATTTCGGATGCTCAACTTTGTATTCATCGGTGCGATTTTCGCTCCGTTTGGTGTAACCCCAATAATGTTCGATGATAAATTCGCCTTCTGAATTTTCGGACGGAACGCCAACACTTTCGGCAATTTCAATATGCAACCGATTTTTTACCCCATCTTTTGACCAAGCGTAAGTTAGTTCTTTATCTTTTTCCGAGTGGCTCATTTTCCAAGTCTCATACGGCTCACCATAAAGTGTTCTCGCCACAGTAGTTATCGCAAAACGCGGAACAATTTCTTTGACAAAAACTACTCCTCGCCGCACTTCATCTTCAGTTTCGCGTTTAACATAAAAACGCAAATTTACTTCTTCAAAATTTATATGAAACGGAATTGGAATACCCAAAACTCGTGTATCCACAAACATAAAACCGACCAAACTGACAAAACATTTGCCCTCGTGGAAATCGAGTGAAGTGCCTTTTGGAACTCGATTTTGTAAAAGTTCAGGCTCAACTTCATAATTTGCCATTACTAAATTCTGCCATTTGGCAGCTAGAAATTTTTTCAATTTTCCTCCTCAAACCGCAACAGGGGCGGCAATTTTTCCGTGTGATTGATAGCCAATCAAATTTAAGTTTTCGTATTTGAAATTCAGCAAACCATCTAAACCCTTTAAGTGTTCGGCATTCACAAATTCTAATTTTGGCAATGGCAACGGCTCACGTTTTAGTAACTCTTCGACCTGTTCCAAATGATTTAAGTAAATGTGCAAATCGCCGAAAGTATGAATAAATTCGCCAACTTCCAAATCGCAAACTTGGGCAACCATTTGAGTTAGCAAAGCGTAGCTGGAAATATTAAACGGCACACCAAGAAAAGCATCGGCAGAGCGTTGGTAAAGCTGACAATGCAGGATTTTTTCGCTCTCAATTTTGAATTGGAAAAGGGTGTGGCAAGGTGGAAGGTCAACTTGGACAGCCGTTTCAGGATTCCAACCCGAAACAATCAAGCGGCGCGAATTTGGATTCTCTTGAACCTGTTTGATTAAATCTGCAATTTGGTCAAAACCATTCATTTCTGGATAGTTACCGCCGAAACTTCTCCACAAATAACCATATACAGGACCTAAATCACCTTCCTCGCGCCCAAATCTGCTCGTGTGCCCTTCGTCCGCCCATTCCGCCCAAATGTCCACGCCTCGCGCGCGAAGATTTTTTTCGTTAGTATCGCCGCTTAAAAACCAGAATAATTCCTCAGCAATCCAGCGAAAAGGAACTCGTTTTGTAGTTACAATTGGAAAAGTTTCGCGCAAATCAAAGCGGGTTTGGTAACCGAAAACCGAAATCGTTCCTACGCCGGTTCGATCTTCGTGGCGTGTGCCGTTAGTCAAAATATAACGTAAAAGTTCTTGATATTGCTTCATTATTTGTCGAAAATTACAATTAAAGTTACCATAAATTTGTATGTCAGAGAAATTTGAAGTCAGTTTTAACTCGCCGCAATGCGGTTGGATGTCAATCGGGTTTAAAAATAACGAAAACGAATTTCATTCAACGACGGCTCACACGCCCTACAAAGGAGTTTTATCTGAAATTTTACAGACGCTAACTGATTTGATTGCAAAAGATAGCTTTGAAAAATTGATAAAATGGAATCGTCTGCCGGAAGAGTTTGACTTTGTTTTCAAACGACATAACAATCTCGCCACTATCGAAATTTATCAATATCCAACCGATGAACGCCTCGAAAAAGAATTAGTTTTTACGCACACAGGCGAACCGTTTGAAATTGCTGAATCTTTTCACGAAACTTTTACCCAACTTTACGAAGACCGCGAAACAGACGAATTTGAGGCAAACTGGAAACAGCCTTTTCCCTTTGCTGACTTTGAAAAATTTGAATCCAAATTAAAATCTGCGCGAACAATAGATTCGTGATGAAAAAGTTTTTCTTTCGCGCCTTTTTAGTTTTTCTTTCAATCGGAATTTTGCTCGCCGGCTGGATCGCGTTTGACCTTTATCGTCCGCATAAAGTTGATATTCGTGAATTTGACGCGGATGAAGTTGCAAGGCTTGATACGGCGATGTGGCGCAGTTATTACAGCAAAGAACGTCTGCAAATGTTTTCCGAACTCACCGAACTCCTGCAAAAACAATACAAATTACCTTTTTGGCGCAGACAACTGATTGCGTTTTATGCGGCTCAATCGGCTTTTGTTTTCAAGGATGGAAAGTCGCGCGAAGACTACGAAAAGGCTCTGCCTGATTTGGAAAAATTTTACCACGAAATCCGTGACATCAGCACGACAGATTTTGACGCGAAACGTGCCGCAAAACTCGAACTTGAATGGTGGATTGTCCATCGTGAACGCAAAAAATATCAAGAAGGCGACCTTGCCAACGCTTTAGCCGAAACGGCTTCCGCCATTTATAATCTTCCGAAAGATAAATTTCTCGAACACGGTCAATTTCGTGCAGAGGCAATGAAAATTCGTGACACTAAAGCCGAATCGGGCGGAGTGACAAAAGAAGATTGGCAAAAAATTGACGAATTACTTCATAAATCGTGGAATTCATTGCACAAAAACGTAAATTAAGAGAAAATAACTTACGAAGTTTCTCAAAACTTCGCAAATTATTCCATAATTTCTTCTTACTATTTTTATCCCCCTTCGTAATTTATTTCTACAAATGAAAGAAAAACTTTTAGAACTTCTCGCTTGTCCTTTTTGCGGTGGCGATATTTTGATGCCTTACGCCAGCAAATACGAGGACAAAGAAATAATGGAAGCCGTTCTATCGTGCAAAAAATGTTCGCGTGAATATAAGGTTGAACGAGGTGTTCCGCGTTTTGCCAATCTCGACAAAATTGAACAAGATAAAGCCGAAACTGCCGAAAATTTCGGCTGGCAATGGAATCACTTTACCCAAGAAGACGAAAAATACAACGATCAGTTTTTAGGTTGGCTACAACCTGTTAAACCCGTATTTTTCAAGGATAAATTGGTGCTTGAAGGCGGCTGCGGGAAAGGTCGTCATACGAGTCTAGCCGCACATTGGGGCGCAAAAGAAGTAGTCGGAATTGATTTAAGCTCAGCGGTTGAATCGGCGTTTCAAGCTACGAAACATCTTCCCAACGCTCACATCATTCAAGCCGATATTTTCAAATTACCGTTAAAGAAAAAGTTCGATTATGCTTTTTCAGTTGGTGTTTTGCATCATACGCCTGACCCGAAAGGCGCGTTTATTTCGCTTGCCGGAAAAGTTAAAAAAGGCGGACATATTTCGGCGTGGATTTACGGCGCAGAAAATAATGGATGGATTACCCGTTTTGTGAATCCGATTCGGGAAGGTTTCACTTCAAAAATCAGTCAGCCGACACTTTTGCAACTCTCAAAATTGCCCACACTTGGCGTTTATCTTTCGACCAAACTCGTCTATCGTCCGCTAAATTCAGTTGCTAAACCGATTGCCAAACATCTTTTTTATAACGAATATCTTAATCATCTCGGCAGTTTCGGCTGGCGCGAACAGCACAATATCGTCTTTGACCATCTGGTTGCGCCGACTGCTTTTTACATTTCCAAAGAAGATTTTGAGACTTGGTGGAAAGAAATTGAGGCTGAAAATGTTGAGATAATTTGGCATAATCAAAATTGTTGGTGTGGTTTTGGGAAGGTAAAGTAAAAATATGAAATTTGATAAAGGCATCGCCAAAAAATATCGCAAATCAATCGAATCGGCTTTTGAGACGATTTTGGACAAAGGCAATGAAGCGCAACAGCGGGTGATGGACCTGATTATTGATTCAAAAATGACGGTTTGCGTCTTTCCGGTGAGGAAGGTTAATGGTTCGGGCATTGCGGGCGTGACAAATCCACGAAGGACAAATGAACGGATTATGTCGGGAAGACTCGGTTTGTTGGAAGCCTTTGATGATGTTTTTATCACCCTTGCCGAAGAAACGATTGATACCGGCGGACAACGCGGTTGCGAGGGAACTTTTGTCCACGAAGGTCGTCACGCTTTCGATTTTGCTCAAGCGATTTCGAGTTTTTCTGAAACTGACATAAATCCTTTGAGCATTTTTAACCCGACTCGTTACGAACTCGAATGGGAAGCGCATCTGACAGCGGGCGATTATATGTTGCAAATTGGCAAAGATGAATATATCCAAGAAGGTTTGGATTTGATGATTTTAGAACAAAAAAATGGCAAGTATTTTGTCAGCCAAGCGGGAATCAAACGCCGTCTGCTCGAAAGCTATGATATGAGCGAGGACGGAAACCAAGGCGAGCCGGTCAGCGAAATGTTTGGCTTGAAAATCAAATAGATTATGACTCAAATACTTGCTAAAGAAATGGAACAGCACACCTACGGCATTATGAACGATGTCGAGGACAAACATTGGTGGTTTGTCGGTCGTCGCGCGATTTTGGAAAGTTTTTTACAAGGGATTATTGAGAAATCAAAAATCAAAAATCAAGAATCAAAAATCCTTGACGTTGGCTGCGGAACAGGTGCAAATCTCGAAATGCTTAAACAATTCGGCGAATCCGAAGGCGTTGATGTTTCGGATGATGCGCTTGAATTTTGCAAAAAGAAAGGTTTGAAAGTTCACAAAGGATTGGCGGAAGAATTGCCTTTTGAGGATGAAAGTTTTGATGTTGTGACGGCTTTGGATGTGGTCGAGCATTTGGACGATGATGTTGCAGGCTTGAAAGAAATGCACCGTGTGTTGAAAAAAGGCGGCAAAACGCTGATTTTTGTTCCAGCGTTTATGTGGCTGTGGGGCGTGCAGGATGATATTTCAAATCATCGAATCCGCTATACTCGGCAACAAATTGTTGAAAGATTAGAAAAGGCTGGTTTTGAAATTGAACGTGCAACTTACGCCAATATCGACTTTTTTTGCTCCGATTTTACTCGGTCGGGTATTGATGAAAATTACCGGAATCAAACCCGAATCCGAAAACAACGTCAATGTTTCTGCGCTCAACGGATTTTTCGGCAAGATTTTTAGCGCGGAAAGATTTTGGCTCAAACGGGCGAATTTTCCGTTTGGAGTTTCGATTGTGATTGTGGCAAAGAAGTCGGATAGGTCAGTAGCGTTGGCGTGAGCCGATGCGTATTCGCTGGTTACAATTTACGCAGTCGCTCACGCAACCGCTACTGACTTGGTTTTCAATTGTAATTGTAGCTAAGAAAGTTAGACCTAAGAAAACAAAGTTTAGATGGAATAATGAGTCACGAAATTTTTGCATGGTTTGATAAATGGTTTAATGAAAACAAAGATTTATTGAGTCAGAAAGAACTTCAACTAGAATTTTCGGAAAAAAGGGGCGAAGAAGGAATTCGGGCGCGTTGGGTTGATATAACATCTTCAACAAAAAATGGGAATATAATTGTTTATAACGTTGGCACTTGCGATACATTTATTGGTGATTTAGTTGGCGAGTTAAATTTTGAGGCAAGTGCTGATTTTATCAACTCAGAAGAAGAGTTGGATAAATTGCTTAAAGAGTATTTTGAGAAATTCTAAAGTTTGCTAAAAAGGCAGAAACCTGCGCGTGAGCAAGGGTGCAATATTTCTAACATTGGAGGTCTTCAAAATGAATTTTTACCGCGAAATTTTTCACAATGCTCCTGATGAAATTGTTGTGCCGGAATTTCTTCGTAATCGAACTGTCGAAGTAATAATTTTGCCGCTTGAAGAAGAAAACAAACATTCGGAAGAATCTACTGAGTCTAAAGATGTATTCACCGAAAACAAAAAGAATGACTGAAACAAAAGAAAAACCTGCACCAGAATTATCCCTCTTTCTTCCGGTTTTGAACGAAGAAGACAATTTGCGTCCGATGCACGCCAAGATTCAAGAAGCGTTAGAATCGCTCGGCAAAACGGCGGAAGTAATTTATGTTGACGATGGCTCAACCGATAAATCTCTGCAAATTTTGCGCGAAATTGCGGCGGAAGATTCACGGGTGCGAGTGATTTCTCTGCGCCGAAATTACGGACAAACAGCCGCAATGTCAGCAGGAATTGACGCAGCACACGGCGAGATTTTGATTCCGATGGACGCGGATTTGCAAAATGATCCGAAAGATATTGCGCGGCTTTTGGAAAAATTGGATGAAGGTTACGATGTCGTTTCCGGCTGGCGCAAAAATCGTCAAGACAAACTAATTTCTCGCAAAATTCCTTCGCAAATTGCTAACAAAGTTATTTCGTGGATTGGCGGAGTTCCGCTGCACGATTACGGTTGCTCGCTCAAGGCGTATCGGCGCGAAGTGCTGAAAGATGTTAAACTTTACGGCGAGATGCACCGTTTTATTCCGATTTACGCGAGTTGGGCGGGTGCGAGGGTGACGGAAATTCCGGTTGACCATCACGCACGGACGATGGGCAAATCAAAATATGGAATTTCGCGGACGATAAAAGTTATCTTCGATTTGATGACCATCAAATTTATGGCATCATATCAGACGAAACCGATTTATGTTTTCGGCACTTTCGGAATGATTGCGTTTTTTGTTTCAATATTTTCGGGACTTTACGCAATATTTATGAAATACGCAAGAGTTTTCGGTTTTCCGAGACTCCAAGCGGATTTTGTGGAAACTCCGCTGCCAATTTTGACGATTATGATGTTCGCCATTGCTTTGCAATTTTTCCTGATGGGATTGCTGGCAGAAATGATGGTGCGAACTTATCACGAATCTCAAGACAAAGCGATTTACGCGGTGAGAGAAAAAATTGGGTTTGAAAATGAAAAATCTAGCAAATAAATTTTGTGTTTTGATTGTTTTTGTCTGGACTTGCATCGGTTTTGCCTGTTCTCAAAACGCGTCTATGCAAACTAGCTCACAGATTATTCAAACAAATACGAGTTTAACGTCTGAAACTTCGCTGATACCTTCTCAAAAACAAATTTCTGCGGACTGGTTTTGCGATGAACGATGGAAAGACAATAACTATATTGTTGTCGGAACGGTCAAAGAAATAAAATCATCGGAAAGCCTTGTGGTACAAAAGCAAACCGAATTTAACAAAAGGCTTTCACAATACAACATTAAAAATTTGGTCAGTTTTCATCTCGAAAAAACTTACAAAGGTTCTGAAAAACCTTCTGAGATTGAAGTTCTGAATTTGCAAACAGTTGATTTACCTGCAACTGATTTCAAAGTAGGAGAAAAATATTTGCTTTATCTTGAGGTTGAAACAATCAATAAAAATCATATTCTTTTTTATTATGTTCACCCCAATAGCCGGACTAAAGTTTATGCCGAATCTGCCGAAACAATTGCTTTTTTAGAAAAAAATTCAAAAAGAAATATGTCCGAAGAAATTTTGGGGGATTTAAGCAAAGAGGTTGTTCTTGGCGGAATTATTGGCGGGAAAGCCATTTTTTTACCGAAACCTAAATATCCTGAAGATGCCAAGAAAGATAAAATAAGCGGACGTGTTGAGGTTTATGTTTTGGTTGATGAAAGCGGTCAAGTTATTAAAGCAAAAGCAATTTGTCCAATTCATCCTTCGTTGGGCAAAACCTCTGAAGAAGCAGCCTTAATTTCAAAATTCAGTCCGATTTTATACAAGGGAAAACCAATTAAAGTTAAAGGTGTGATAGTTTATAACTTTGTGCCGGAATGATTTATGTGCGGAATTGCGGGTTGGGCAAATTTAGACGCGAATAAATCGCCGATGTTTGGCGATGAGATGTTGTTGCAAGCAATGTGCGACAGCATTTGGCATCGCGGACCTGATTCGGAAGGAATTTGGCTTGGCGCAGGGATTGCACTTGGAATGCGCCGACTTTCGATTATTGACCTTTCTACCGGCGACCAGCCCGTCTGGAATGAAGACAAAACGGTGGTCGTGGTGATGAACGGTGAAATTTACAATTACCGCGAAATTCGCCAAGAACTTTTATCCCAAGGACATAAATTTCATGGTGCATCCGATACCGAGGTTTTACCGCATCTTTACGAAGAATATGGCGAGGCGATGGTCGAGAAACTTAACGGGATGTTTTGCTTTGCCCTTTGGGATTTAACCAAGCAAAAACTAATCATCGCCCGTGACCGTTTTGGCGAAAAACCACTTTATTACGGCATTTTTGAAAATAAACTCCTCTTTGCCTCCGAGCCGAAAGTTTTGTTGCAACATCCCGACGTTCAGACTGATTTAGATTTGAATTCGCTTCGTCAATATCTTTCGTTTGATTACGTTCCCGCGCCGCATTCGATTTACACAGGCATTTCCAAACTTCCTTCGGCGCATATTTTGACGCTTCACAAAGGCGAACTCAAAACCCGACGATATTGGCAATTGAGTTTTCAAAAACGTGAGAATCTTTCGCTCAAAGATGCGACCGCAGAACTTCAAGAACTTTTGGCAGATTCGGTGCGGATGCGACTCGTTTCGGACGTTCCGCTTGGGATTTTGCTGTCGGGCGGGGTTGATTCTTCAACCGTAGCGGCATTCGCTACCCAATTTTCGAGCGAAAAAGTTAAGACCTTTTCCATCGGTTTTGAGGAAGATTCTTTTGATGAATCAAAGTTTGCGCGGGAAGTCGCGGAACATCTTGGCACTGAGCATTACGAAGAAAAACTGAGCGTTGAAACTGCCGCAGATTTGATTTCGGACATCGGTAGTTGGCTGGATGAACCGATGTCAGACAGTTCTTTGATTCCAACCTTTTTGCTCTCGCGTTTTGTTCGCCAGCACGTCACTGTTGCGCTTGGCGGTGATGGCGGTGACGAAATTTTTGCGGGTTATCCGATGTATTACGGACATAAAATGGCACGAGTTTATGATTCGATTCCGCATTTTGTCCGCGCCGGAATGATTGAGCCGATGGTCAATTCTTTGCCTGTCAGCAATAAAAATTTATCGTTTGATTACAAAGCCAAACGATTTGTGGCGGCTTCACACTACGATTTGGTGACGCGGCATCATTCGTGGTTTGGCTCTTTTTCGCCTGTCGCTCAAATGGATGTTCTCACCGAAAGCGTCAAAGCCTTTAGCGAAAAGGATATCTATGCGGATGCCAAGAATTTGCTTACGCTGTGCGATGCCGAAGAACAAATCGAGCAGATGCAATTTTTGGATATGAATTTTTATTTGGCAGAAGATATTTTGACCAAAGTTGACCGCGCAAGTATGGCAGTTTCTTTGGAAGTCCGCGCGCCTTTTCTCGATCATCGGGTGGCAGAATTTGCCTCTTCAATTCCGATGTCATACAAACTACACGGGAGTAATGGCAAACATATTTTGAAAAAAGCGGTGGAAAAACTTTTGCCGAAATCCATCACCAAACGTCCGAAAAAAGGGTTTGGAATTCCGATTGCCGATTGGTTGAAAGGCAAACTCAATCCTCTCGCGCACGATCTGCTTAACCGTGAACGCTTGATTCGACAGGATATATTTGATTATGAATTTGTCGAAAAACTACTCGAAGAACACGAAAAAGGAATTGCCAGCCATCACAAACAGCTTTGGACACTCTTAGTTTTCCAACTTTGGTATGACAATTTTTTTGAGAAATACAAACATAAATTTACTGCGAAAGCGTAATTCCATAAACATAAAATTTCCCTTGTTCATCATATTCATCGCAGATATATTTCATCCCAACTTTTTCTAAAACACGAATTGAGCCGTAATTATCAATATCAACTGTGGCAAAAACAGATTTCAAATTTAGTTCGTTGAAACCAAATTCGACCAGTTTGCTTGCAATTTCGGTCGCGTAACCTTTGCCCCATTCTTCGGTTTTCAAAATGTATGTAATTTCCCACTCTTCTGTATTTGATGGACGCGGACGAATTGAAGCAGTTCCAATATTGCGCCCGTTGTCTTTGGCAAAAACTCCGTAAATAGTGTTAATTCCGTTTGGATAAAAGTTTTCGTTTAATTTTCGCCACAGATTTTCCGCTTTTTCTATCGAAAATACGCCTGTCTCAACAAATGTCATCACCGCTTCATCGGTAAAAAGTTTAATAAAATCATCGTGGTCTTTGTCTTCATAAAGTCTGAGAATCAATCTTTCAGTTTCCATAAATATAAAAAAGCCGACGTTTTTGACATCGGCTCAAAATTTAATTTATCCAACGATTATTTTTCAATCGTAAATTTTGCCGAAGGCTCAAGAAATTGTTTGTTTGTTTTATCGTTGATTTTTATCTTCAACTCATATTCGCCGACATTCAGATTCGTGGTCGGAAGCAATCTGGCTAAAGTCAAACGTTGTCCTGAATCGCTTAAACCGTTCCAATCCTCAATTTGTCGAGAAATTTCTTTGCCGTCTTTGTTCAAAATATATTCGACCTCAACCGCCGGTTTCAAAGTCATTTGGTCAATTCCGGCATTATAAACTTGAAGATAAATTCCAACTTCCTGTCCTTTTTTATATTTCGCCGAAAGATTTGGAATAACTTTGGTTGTCACCGATAATAAACATCGTTCACCGATATCCTTTTCGGTAGTTTCATAAAGCCGACTGGCTAAAATCAAGGTTGAGGTCGAAATTTTTTCCGCCTCATATTTTGGAACGGTAAAGCCTATATTTCTCACACCAACTTTGCCAGAATCAACATCTCGAATCGCCACGCTGACTTTGTAAGTTGCGCCCGGTGCCAGCGCAATTGCCTTTTGATAGATTGATTTGCGTTGCTTCAATTCCGCAAGTTCTTCTGCGGTGGCACTGGTCGAAACCGAATCTTCAAATATCCCTGAGCGTTTGCCGGAAACGGCGGTGACGCGTCCGAAAATGTTCATTTGAGCAGTTTGTAATCCACCTGCTATCTTTGAAAGTTAATTCCTGATTATCTGCTTGAATGGTGAAAGCCGCAATCACCCGGTCATCAGATTGACGGAAGAAATCTACGCGTAAAGTCGAAATCTATTGCATCTTCAATTAATTGGAATTCCAGTTCATATTTGTAATTTCACCTAAATCTTTGTCTTTTACGGTTGGAGGAGTGAAAAGCCCTTGTTCGACTCGCAGCCGTTCAAACTGTGAATCTTGGACTCGTTGATAATTATTACTTAGCCCAGTAATTCTATTTGATTTATTCTCGCCTAAAAGTTGTTCTGCTAAAGTTAGTCCTGCACCTGGCACCATCAATAACGCATCTTTTTCGTTGGCATTTCGAGCCAAACGATATTCACCAGTTCCGGTCGGATCAACAAATTCAATTTCTAATCCATCCCCAACATTATCTAAATGACGATAAAACCATATTTCAAAGGGATAAGTGGTGGTTGAACCTCCGCCTTCATAACTTGGTCGGTCATAACTTCCGCCTGATGGATGTGATTCGATGGAATCAGGTTTCCCAAAAGTAATGTAAATTCTGCCACGGTCAGTTTTCCAACCCGGAATTCCCGAAGTGAATTTTTCGTTGGCGTAGGCAATCCGTTCGTAGAATTCATCCCGATATTCGTTTTCTTCGGTATCAGGATCGGGATCGCGGCGTTGCCAAAACCACGCTATAAAATTCTCGCGCTCTTGGTCATTTTCGAGTTTCCTAAACGCTTCAGCCTCGGCTTTGGTGATGATGTAAGGCACATCATTCTTCAACCAGTCTTCAATAGCCTTATTCCTTTCAGGCTTGGCATTGATTGGTTTGTCAGCAGGATTTTGTGCTGTGACAAATAATGCACTTCCTAAACTTAACGCTATTACAAAAGTTAAATTAAAAAATAATTTCTTCATCACGACACTCCTTTTTTTAGTTATCAATCGTAAATTTGGCGGTTGGCTCCAGCGATTGATTGCTCACGCGGTCACGAATCTTGATTTTCAATTCGTATTCGCCGGCGGACATTTGCGCGGTTGACAAAAGACGTGCCAAGGTCAAACGCTGTCCCGAATCGCTTAAACCCGTCCAGTCTTCAACTTGTTTAATAACTTCTTTGCCGCCTTTGGTCAAAATATATTCAACATCAACCGAAGGTCTTAAAGTTGTCTGGTCAATTCCGGCATTATAAACCTGCATATAAATTCCAACCTCTTGACCTTTTTTGTAATTCGCGGCGAGATTTGGAATAACCTTTTTGTCACCAATGATAAACATTCCGCCGATGTCTCTTTCTGTCGTTTCATACAGACGGGTTGCCAAAATTAAGGTCGAAGTCGAAAGTTTTTCCGCTTCGTATTTTGGAACAGCTACCGGTAAGGTTCTAACTCCCGACTTTCCTGTTTTCACATCGCGCACCACAACCGTTACTTTGTAAGTTCCGCCCGGTGCCAGTGCCAGTGCTTTTTGATAAACAGATTTACGGTCTTTTGCTTCGGCTAATTCTTCGGGCGTTGCCGTCACGGAAACTGAATCTTCAAAAATCCCCGAACGTTTGCCCGAAACGGCGGTGACGCGTCCAAAAATGTTCATCCGTGCAGTTTGCAAACCGCCCGAATCTTCAAAAACGAGTTCTTTATTTTCTGCTTGAACGGTAAAAGCGGCGATGACTCGCTCATCCGATTGACGGAAAAAATCTACCCGCAAATTGAAATCAAGCGGATCATTGTCAATAATTGGCGATTGCTCACCTGCCAATTTTTCCAAATCGCCAAATTTAACTTGGGGCGGACGTTGCAAAGCGGTGATGATTTCGAGCCGACGGAACGGCGAATCTTGTTCGCGTCCATACGATCTGTTGTTTGCATTAACTCCCGTAATTCGATCCGCTCTGTCTTCTAAACCGAGTTGTTCGCCTAAAGTCATCCCTGCTCCCGGCACCATCAACAACGCGTCTTTTTCATTGGCATTGCGGGCGATTCGGTATTCTCCTGTTCCGGTTGGATCAACGAATTCGATTTCAATTCCATCTCCGACATTATCTAAATGACGATAAAACCAAATTTCAAAGGGATAAGTTGTGGTTGAACCTCCGCCTTCATAACTTGGTCGGTCATAACTTCCGCCCGATGGATGTGATTCAATCGAATCAGGCTTCCCAAAAGTGATGTAGATTCTGCCACGGTCAGTTTTCCAACCCGGAATGCCGGAAGTAAATTTTTCGTTGGCATAAGCAATCCGTTCATAGAATTCTTCCCGATATTCATTTTCTTCGGTGTCAGGATCGGGATCACGTCTGCGCCAAAAATTTTCGATAAAATTCTCTCGTTCTTCGTCAGTCTCCAACTTTTTGAAGGCTTTGATTTCGTCGGGCGTGATGATATACGCCACATCCTTGCTGACCCAATCTTTATAAACTTTCTTAACCGTATCTTCTTTTTTGACGGTTCTCACCTTTTGACTGGGGTCCGGCGGTTGGGCAACCGCGATCCAAACACTTGAAAACACAAACATTACGGCTAATGCAATATTGCACATTAACTTTTTATTAGACATCACTATAAAACTCCTTATAACTTCTACAATAAGAATCGCTTTGGGGTTCCAAATTATAAAACGACCTATAAAGATTTTAGAAGGTATTTGCTAATAGTCAAGATGCGAAAAGGGCTTATGTGGGTTGCCTCTGGCGGTTTTTGCTTAACTAAACTTCGGTGGTCGTCCTTTTTTTACCAAAAAACCACGCTACAAAAATTGAGACTAGATACAAAAACATCATCGGTGTCGCAAATAACATCATATTCAAAGCGTCCGGTGTGGGTGAGACAATTGCCGCTACCAATAAAATTACAATCAATGCAATTTTCCAACTTCGCGCCAATAAACCTGCGGTAATTATTCCGATTCGCGCTAAAACGTAACTAATTGCGGGCATTTGGAAAATAACCCCCATCGCCAACATTATCAAGGTGATGAAATCAAAATAATCCGTTGCCCTCAACATCAAATTAAAATTTGAACCAAGTCCGAGCAAATATCTAACCGCCGGCGGAAACAAAATGTAATACCCAAATGCTGCGCCTAAAATAAAGGAAATTGACGAAAGTAAAATAAACGGCGTGACATATTTTCGTTCGTGCTGATATAAAGCCGGAGCGATAAATCCCCAAACTTGCAAAAGTAAAAGGGCATCGAGAAGGCAATTGCCGAATAAAGCGAAACCGTTATTAAAAGCGTAAATGATTCAATTGCTGTTGTCACAATCATTCTTTCGTCCGGCTTTAATTCATTTGTTTTTGGAAAATTTAAGTCAACCAGTTTTACGCCTTTTGGAATTATTGCCCCGTCCGTAAAAATCGGTTCTTCCGTAAATAGTCCGATTTCCCCTTGACTATCGGTCGCCACATTTGCCTCTACCGAAGTTCCAACTGAAACGCGCGTTCCTTCAAAAGTTGTGTTTTTTTCAAAAACGTATCTTCCTTTCTCGCCCACTTTCAAATTTTTAATGGCAAGATTTTTTCTTCCCCGTTCAAGCCTTGAACCTTTATTTCGTGCGTTGGGCTTCTCCCAAAGCCTTATTCACCGGAACTGCCAAAAAACTAAAAATACTCTCTGAAAAGTAAAAACAAACTAGAAAGGCGACCAATATAATCACTACCGCATTTACCAAACGGCGGCGAAGTTCGTCCAAATGTTCCAAAAACGACATTTGCCCGCCGAGATGGGCTTCTGCTTGATTTGTTTCCAATCACGTCCATTTATTTGATTATAACCAATCGCGTTTGCTGAGTGTAGAGGGTTCGAGTTGAGATTCTTCGATTACAATTTCTTCGACCTTTTCTTCCTTTTTCGGAAACATCTTGGCAATTTCTTCAGGGCTTAATTCCTTTACTTGTGGCGCGAGAAGTTTTTTATCATCTTCAATCTTTGCAACGCCTTCGCTGATGATCATTTTCACTTGTCAGCGGGTCTTCCGCAAAAGTCTTGAGCAATTGTTTATCTTCTTCAACTTCCTTTTCCCAAGTTGATTTGAATTCACCCGTAACTTTTCGGAAATCCGCCATTGTTTTGCCAATAGTTTTGGCAAGTTGGGGCAATTTTCGCGGTCCGAAAACGATTAAGCGCAATTATCCCGATTAGGATAAGTTCTTGCGTGCCGATTGATTCGAGAATAAATAAATACAAACTTCTTTTTCCTCTGACTTATGCACCAAATTATGCAATCTAAAACCTTTGATTAAATGGCTTAATCAAAAGTTTAACTCGTAATTGTTGAAATATATCAAGATACCTCAATTAGGTAATCTTTAAAAGCCTCCACTCGTCCAATTATTTTCGCGCCTTCCACTTGTTTAAGCAACTCATCCGCCTGCACTTTCTTCTAATGAAATCAACAAACCGCCCGCCGTCTGCGGATCAAAAAGCGCACTTTGCATTTCCCTTGAAACACTTTCATTTATTTTAACAGTTTCGCCAACATAAACGCGATTATTTCTATCGCCACGAGTCAACATTTTTTGTTCAATCAATTCCAAAACATCCGGCAAAAGCGGAATTTCGTTTGAATTTAGTCTGAAATGTCACCTTACTTCCCTTTGCCATTTCAAAAGCGTGACCGAGCAAACCAAATCCTGTAATATCCGTGCAACCATTTGCGCCAACTTCCTGCATAACTTTAGATGCGTGGGCGGCAGAAGTTGTCATCGCTTTCATCGCCGCCGCGATAGTTTTTTCCGCTGCTTTTTCAAATTTTATTCCGGTGCTGATAACGCCTGTTCCGATTGGCTTAGTCAAAATTAAAACATCGCCCACTTTTGCACCCGAATTTTTAACCACTTTTTCGGGATGAATAATTCCTGTGACAGCATAACCGAACTTCATCTCTTGGTCATCAACCGAATGTCCGCCAATGACGACCACATTTTCAACGTTCATCGCCCGTTGTCCACCCAGCAAAATTTTGCCCAAAACATCCCAATCGCCCTTTTGCGGATAACAAACAATGGAAAGCGCAGAAATCGGAGTTCCACCCATTGCATAAACATCGTTGAGCGAATTTATCGCCGCAATTTGCCCGTAAATTTCCGGGTCATCGGCGATAGGTGTAAAGAAATCAACAGTTTGCACGAGTGCCGAGTTTCATTAAGTCTAAACACACCCGCATCGTCGGACGTTTCAAAGCCAACTAATAACATCCTGTCGAAAAATCTTGTTTCGGTAATTTGCTCAAAACTTGAGCAAGGTCGCTCGGCGCAAGTTTCGCCACTCAACCCGCGCAAGAAACCATTTCTGTTAAGCGTTTTTGTTCCATAAATTCCAGATTCCAAATTCTAAATTCCACATTCCAGATTATTCTTTTAATTTGCAAATTTGAAATGAAAACTTGGAATCAATTCAGTTTTCATCATTAGTTGATAAATCCTATCTAAATCTGCTTCTCCGTAATATTCAATCTCAATTTTTCCATCTGTTCCCTTTCCATTCAGGCACAATTCTTACTTGAGTTCCGAAATTATCGACGTAATTTTGTCTCCGCCGCTTTGAAATTTGCATCTAAATTCGGCTTAACCTCTTTCTTTTCAACAATTTCCGTCTCTCCTCTGGCTAATCGTTTGACAGCTTTTTCAGTTTCTCGAACTGATAGAGACATTTCGATAACTATTTCTTGCCAACACGCCTTTGCGAATCTCGCATTATCAAGTCATCAATAAGGCTCTGGCGTGTCCGACCGTAATTTTTTCTTCCGAAACAAATTTTGAATATCATCAGGTAACTTCAATAAACGCAAATAGTTAGTGATAAATGTGCGGTCTTTTCCGACTCGATTCTGCCATCATTTCTTGCGTCAAATCCAACTGATTCAATCAGATTTTTGATATGCCTAGGCTTCTTCGATTGCATTGAGGTCTTGGCGTTGAATATTTTCGACCAAAGCAAGTTCGAGAAGTTTTTCATCCGAAACTATCTTTGACAACTGCCGGAATTTTGGTCAATCCGGCTCGTTGCGAGGCTCGCCAACGTCTTTCACCCGCAACCAATTTCATAACCGTCCCCTTTTCTTCGCACCACAATCGGCTGAACAACTCCGTTTGCTCTGATTGATTGAGCAAGTTCTTCCAAATTTGCTTCTGCTAAAACGAGTGCGCGGTTGTTCGGCATTTGGCATAATTAAATCCAATTCAATCTCAAAAAAACCCTCTTCCGCTATGGCTTGCCGTTTCTTCATCCAAGTAACGCACTCAATCCTCTACCCAATGCTTTTCTGTTCATGACTCAAAATCTCCTTTGCTAATTGAATATAACTTTCTGCCCCGCGTGAACGAATATCGTATAAAATAATCGGTTTGCCATAACTCGGAGCTTCCGCCAAGCGAACATTGCGCGGAATTACTGTTTGTAATACTTGTTTTCCGTAAAAATCTCGCAAATCTTGAGCAACTGCCGCCGAAAGATTGGTGCGCTCATCATACATCGTCAAAAGTAACCCTTCAATAACTAATTGCGGATTCAATCCTCGCCGCAACCGTGCCAATGTATCGAATAGTTCAGTTACGCCTTCCAACGCATAATATTCACATTGAATCGGAACTAAACAACGAATCAGCCGCAGTTAAACCATTGAGAGTCAATAAGTCCCAAGTGATGGCGGACAATCTATAATTATGTAATCGTAATTCGTCCTTTATCTGTTGCTAAAACATCCTTTTAGAATATATTCACGATTTTCGTGTCAACTAATTCGATTTCCGCCCCTGCTAGATTTTTATCGGCAGGAATCACCCAAAACAAAGGTAATTCCGTCGGTAAAACGATATTTTCAATCTTTTCACCCAAAACGATCGCATTATAAAGCGTTTTTCTATTGTCTGAACGCGGAATTCCTGAACCTGATGTCGCATTTCCCTGCGGATCAGCATCCACCAGCAACACTTTTTTTTCTTCGACCGCTAAACCGGCGGCTAAATTTACCGAAGTTGTAGTTTTTCCGACTCCGCCTTTTTGATTTGCGACGGCAATTATTTTTCCCATTTGTGATTACCTTTGTTTGGAAGTTTTTATTAAGGTATCATACTTTCGGTATTGTTCTAATGCCAATAGTTTAAATGTGGGACGGAGCACATTTAAAGAATTTGATAACAATGTGGCACGAACCACAATTTAAGTAGAAAATTAAGCGGCTTTTTTCTGATTTTTGGCAGAAATATAGACTAAAACAGTAGATAAAGCGGCGGGAGTTAATCCCGAAATCTTACGAACTTGAGCAAAATTTTGGGGTTTCGCACGTTCAAGGCGTTCAACCATTTCGTTTGAAAGCCCGCTGATACCACGAAAATCAATATCAGTTGGGAACTTTGAGGTTATCGTAATGATTAACACGCTCATTTGCAGTTCGATGTGTGTTGATATAACCAGCGATAAAGCGAATCGGCTAAAACCGTCTCTAAATCAGCAGTTTTGAGGTCTGTTTTGCAATTCTGTGGGCAAAAATCGTTGAATTAAGTCTAAATTCACACCTTGACGTTGGGCTAATTGGGATAAAGTAAAGGCATCGTCCAAGATCGCAGCCCAAAATTTGTGAAATAGTAGCGTATTCGACACTTGAGCGTTTGAATCGAGTGTTATCCAAATTATTTCGAACTTGGGCAAGTCGGTCACGTTTGGTATTAAATCGTTCCCAATCGGTATCACCTAAAAGTCCAATCTCCTTCCCTTTTGGTGAAAGTCTTTGGTCGGCGTTGTCGTGGCGCAAAGTCAGACGTGCTTCTGCCCGCGAGGTAAAAATTCGATAAGGTTCATCAACTCCGTGTTGAATCAAATCGTCAACTAAAACGCCGATATAGGCTTCATTGCGGTTTAATCGAAACAGATTCGCGTTTTTGCACATTCAAAGCGGCATTTATTCCCGCCATCAAGCCTTGACAAGCAGCTTCTTCGTAGCCAGTTGTTCCATTTAACTGTCCGGCAAGGAAAAGTCCTTTAATTCTAATGGTTTCCATATACGGAGTAAGTTCGTCGCGGGTCAACAAAATCATACTCAATCGCGTAACCGGGGCGAATAATTCGGACATTTTCAAAGCCCGAAATCTTTTTCAAAAGGTCTTGTTGCAATTCGGCGGGCAATGAAGTTGAAAAACCATTCAAATAAACTTCATTTGTCTCGTGACCTTCGGGTTCGAGGAAAAGTTGATGACGATTTTTATCGGCAAATTTAACAACTTTATCCTCAATTGAAGGACAATAACGCGGTCCGATGCCTTTGATTTTTCCCGAATAAAGTGGAGATTGATGCAAGATTGTCTCTGATTTGCTGATGTAATTCTTCAGTTGTATAGCCAATGTGACATTTTATTTGCGGTTGTTCAATTTTTTCCGTCGCAAAAGAAAAAGCAACCAGGTTTTCGTCCGCGGGTTGTTCTTCAAACGCATCCCAATCAATCGTTCTGCCATCAAGACGCGGCGGAGTTCCCGTTTTCAAGCGTCCGACCGGAAATTCTCAATCGTTTCAAACTTTCGGCTAATTCAATCGAAGCTGGTTCACCTGACCGTCCGGCGGAGAAAGTTCTGCGCCCAGTGTGGATAGTTCCGTTTAGAAAAGTTCCAGTAGCAATGACAACGGATTTTGCACCAAATTTGCGAGTGTCTTGCAATTCAACGCCGATAATCTGTTTGTTTTCAACAATTAAGTCAACCACAACACCTTGTCGAAGATGTAAATTTGGTGTGGCTTCCAAGACTCGGCGCATTTCGGTTCGATATAAACTGCGGTCAGCTTGGGCGCGTGGAGATTGAACGGCGGGACCTCGTGGAACGATTTAAAAGGCGAAACTGAATCCCCGTGCGGTCAATCACTCGTCCCATAATTCCGCCGAGCGCGTCAATTTCACGGACAATGTGACCTTTCGCAATTCCGCCGACAGCAGGATTGCAAGACATTTGCCCAATTAAATCAAGATTTATGGTCACAAGCGCAGTTTCCGCGCCAAGACGCGCCGAAGCCGAAGCCGCCTCGCATCCGGCGTGTCCTGCGCCAATCACAATTACATCAAACTGTTCATCAAAAAACATCTCATTCTACCTCAGACTAAACAGGCGGGATTCCCCGCCGCATTTGAAACTAATAATTGTAGTCTATTGGAACAGATTTTGCCAATAAAAAAGCGGCATAATTACTGTAACTCGTTGTTATACTGTATTTAGCAATAACAAGTCGCCCACGAAACACACTAACAACACGAAATAAAAGACATAAATCCAAAATCTCTATAGCCATCTTCCGCGAATCCGTTCTTCGCTCAGAGCGATAGATTGAAAACTAGCGACACGAACTTTATCACTATCGCGGAACGAAACAAGGGGGATAATTCCGTTATCAACCATCTTTTCCACACCTGCTTCGGTCATTGGAATTTCGGCGCAAGGTTTGGTTTTTGTCTCACCATCTTCCTGATAAATGTGCATCGGCAAACCGTCAATTTCACGGGCAATATTTTCCGCCATTTCCCAACCGTTTTTGCGAAAACTTTTTGCTAATAAATAAGTGCAAGCAAATGCAGGATTAGACCAAACGTAATTATCGTGTTCGCCTGTTGCGCTAAACTCTTCAAAAGAAAAGACTTCAGTAGGGTCGGTCTCCTGTCCATACGGTAATCTTGCCAAAAATCTCGGCATTGCCATTCCCAAATATTCCGATTCTTTGGCAGCACGGAGCGCAGTCCAAAGTTTCCATTCAGCAGAATCTTCGGAAATATTCCATTCCTTTGAACTCGGATTTTCAGCCAACGAATTTACTCCCAAAACATCAGGGCGAATATGCGAAATAAACGAAGTATTTGAAGCATTGCCAATCTGCGAAATTCGTATCAAAGTCGCTATATCGTCAACATTTGGACTAAAACCATAATTTCCACAAACTACCGCCCACGGTTCGCCGATTGAAGTTTCCAAAGATTCACCAGCCGTCCATCGAGCGTAAATTGAATCTGATAAATTACTGACAGATTTGAGGTTATCGGCTAATTCGTCTTTAGAAATATCGAGCAAATAGATTTTCAAATCCGTATCGGTATCAGTTCGTCTAACTAAAAAATATAGCCCGCGCCAAGCGGATTCCAAAGCTAAAAAGTCTTTATGATGCAATATTTTACGCATCAAATCAGAAACAACTTCATCAACTGCCATCAGTAAATTTGCTTGTTCGACTAAATCCGTTTGGACAATATGAGGTTGAACAATGTCGCTGATAAACTGACTAAGTTCCGATGATTCAGTCGTTTTGCGTTTGACAGCAGAAGCATCCGCCGATTTTCCGCTTAAAATCGCATCAAGCAAATTATCCGAATCTATCGAAGCAACTTCTTCTTTTTCAATAGGTTGGGATGTTTCTGAGGGAGCGAACCAAGAACGAACTTCTCTGGCTGATTCATAAAAAGTGTCGGCATTTTTCAATCTTTTGCGAATGTCACGTAAATTTTCAAACAAATTGATTTGGCGAAAAATATTATCGGGATGAAAATCGTCAATTTCGGTAAATGAAAGAGAGAGCGTGTTTTCTCCGTCAAATTCAAGATTGACTCGCGGATGAAGTTTTCGCATTACATCGTCAAAATTATCACGGTCAATAAAGATTGGACGACGTTTGGCGAGTTCAACTTCATTTTCACTATTTCCACTCCAATTCCCTAAACAAAGGATGTGAAATGGAGCATCTTCGGGCAGACGATTTCCGCCGGATTCAAGGGTAAAACTACCTTCAAGACTGCTATTGATTGGGGACATAAAAACCTCCGTATTTGGTTGATGAGTTTAATATTAGCCGTGAAAAATGAAAAGTCAATGTTTTATTTTGGATTGGATAAAAAATTAGAAAGTTATTTACCGATACAAAA
>CAVZXI010000028.1:0-14185 GCA_963779235.1 Pyrinomonadaceae bacterium | reverse complement strand
GCCGCCAAAGAAACTGTCAATGAAAAATTTGATGGTGATGTGACCGCAAAAAAATTAGCAAATCTTTTTGCCGAAGTTATTCAAATTGAGCAAGGGGAAGAAAAATTGCCCGCGAATAGCACCAATTTTACGAATAAAGAAAACCAAAATATTCGTATTTATTCGCGCTGACTCGCGGGCAAATAAAAAGGTATAAAATGATGATAGGATTAGTTTTACAAGCAGAACAAGCCAAAACGCAAATTGCCCCGCTTGAGATTTTTTGCGTCATCGAAAAAAACTATCAAAAATTTTCAATCGCCGAAGATGCTTGTCAAAACATTTTTACCAGCGCGGGCGCACGGCTCAAACTTGATTCAATTGATTGGACAAAAATCCGCTACCAACCGATGAAGAATGGCATATCGAATGGTCAAAATTCTATTTCGGGCTGGATTTAGCTTTTGCTTTTACACAAAACAAAGACGAAAAATTTCTCAAAACTTGGCAAAATTTGGTTGAACTTTGGATTGAACAAGTGCAAACCGGCAAAGATTCGAGCGATGTTTCCGCCCGACGAATTCAAAATTGGATTTATGCGTGATGATTTATGCGAGAAGTAAACAGCAGTTTTCCCATAAATTCATCAATCAGCTTTGTCTCAGTTTAGCTAACCAACTCAATCATTTACGAAATAATTTGACCACTGAAAGAAATCATCGGACACTCGAACTTTATTCGCTTTTTATTGCTTCATTAGCTTTGCCGAGTCTTGATAAAAACGGCGAACTTTTGCAATTTTCAGTCAATCAACTTCACGAAAATTTGTTGACCGATATTCAGCCCGACGGCGTTCATCGTGAGCAATCTACGCATTACCATTTAATTGTTTTGCGTTCATTTTTGGGTGTGATGGAAAATTCCCGAAAATTTGCTCTGAATTTACCCAAAGGTTTTGCGGAACAAGTTGAAAAAGCGTGCGAGTTTGCGCTACATCTGCATCGTCCCGATGGCGAAATTCCTGCGCTATCTGATAGTGACACTGGCAGTTATCTCGATTTATTAGAACTGGCAGGCTTGATTTTTAACCGAAAAGATTTTCTTTTTGTCGGCACGAAGGGTGAAAAAGGCACTCCGCCAAACGAAAAAAATATCAGTTTTGAAACAGCCGGATATTACATTCAACGAAGCGATTGGACGATTGATGCAAAATTTTTAATCTTCGATTGCGGACGGCTCGGCGATGGCGGACACGGGCATTATGATTTGCTTGACGTCGAAATTTCTGCCAACGGAAACCCTTTAATTGTTGACACAGGACGCTTTACCTATTCTGAAGAAGGCGCAACAAATTGGCGGCATTTTTTCAAAGGAACGGCGGCACACAACACCGTTTGCGTTGACGGAAAAGACCAAATCAGCTATCGGCGCGGCAAACCAAAAGGCGAAATTTCGTGCGGAAGATTGATTGAAAGATTGAGTTTTGAAAAGCTCGATATTCTCTGCGGAGAAGCCATCAGTCCGAATTATGACACAATTCATACACGCCGTATCTTCTTTTTCAACAATAAATACTGGCTTATTTGGGATAATTTAAAAGGCGAAACTACGCGAAAATTTGACCTGCGTTTTCATTTGACACCCGAAGCGTGGAATCACGTTTGGATAAAAGATTCTGTAGTTTTTGCGCCAAATTTATCGCTCGTTTTCCCAACCGGCGAAAACATTTCGATTGAACCGAGTTGGTTTGCGCCCGAATACGGCATCAAACACCGAATTCCGTGCGTCAGTGTGGTTTCGGAAGATTTGGCGAGTAAAGATTTTTTCACGCTCGTCAAACCTCTGCAAAACCATGAAAAACTGCCAATTTTACAAATTCAAAACAACGGAATCGAAGTTGTCGGCGAAAATTTCAAAGACAGTTTAGCTTGGAAATTAATTGGTGAAAATCTGCAAATTCTCGAATTTAAACACGAGGAGGTAGCAAAATGATGTGCGTTTCGCCGAAAACAAATCTGCTCGAATTTGATAAAGAATTGCCGGATCGAGATGTTTTAATTGATGCCGAATTGATGAAACCCGAATTTGGAAAACTGCTCAATTTAACGATTGAAAGCTGTGAAATTATTCGCACCAAATATAAAGTAAAT
Organism: Pyrinomonadaceae bacterium; assembly: GCA_963779235.1. GTDB lineage: Bacteria > Acidobacteriota > Blastocatellia > Pyrinomonadales > Pyrinomonadaceae > JAIBCC01. Next base: position 12,056 of record CAVZXI010000028.1, on the reverse strand, counting down.
GCAAGTCTGCGTGTGCTTTATCGCATCATCACTAACGAAACTGAAAAACTTATTTCCGCCCGAATTCATGCCCGATAGTCGCGCCAGAACAAACTTTTACATTTTCCCAACGGATAGGAAAATCGAAAATCTTGGCGTTTTAAACCGTAAATTTGATTGCCGAATTGTTGCCTACGCGCCCGAAAAATGTGCGACGGCAGAATGTTTTGAGAAAAACGGAGAAGTTTTTGGTTATGCCAAAATTTACGCCGAAAAAGAATGGCAAACAGGGAAAAAAGTCTGCCAATTTCTGACCGAACAAACCCGAAAAAATTTTCCTAAACTGCTTGCTTTTGACGAAGAAAATCGAATTTTATTGATGGAAGCCGTCAAAGGAAACAGATTATCTGAGCTTGATAAAACACAGATTACAAATGGCTTTCGGCTGTTAGGCAAGGCAATTGGCGAGTTTCACAATCTTTCAACAGCGATAAATCTACCCAAATTTTCGCGGCTTTCACCCGATAAAATCAACTTTGCGCTGAAAATAATCTCTGTGGCTCGCCCCGATTGTGCTGTCCAAGCTAAAAATTTAGCCGAAAATTTGCTTAAATCTTTTCTATTTGCTGATGAAGAAAAAGTCGTTTTACACGGGGACGTGCATCCGAAAAACGGAATTTTGCAAGAAGCGGAAACCGTGACTCTGATTGATTTTGACCAACTTTCAAAGGGTAGCTCCGCCGCTGAAATCGGAAGTTTTTTAGCTGGATTGCTTTACAAAGAAATTATCGGTTTCGATTCAAAAGACGAACGCTGTAAATTTTCCGCCGCGTTTTTGGACGGTTATGCGAAAATTCGCCCGTTACCGAGCCAAGAATCCTTAAATTGGCACACAGCAACTGCACTTTTGACCGAGCGAGCGTTTCGTTCAATTTCCAGAATCCGGGTTGAGGGTTTGCAGAATTTTTCACAAATTTTAGCGGTCAGCGAACAAGTTTTGGCGGGAGGGGTAATATGACACAAATTGCCCGTTTACAACTAATTGACGACAGCGAACTCGATACGATTCCTACAATATTTCGAGAAAATCCGTCTGGCGAAAATTGTTAAATATTCGCCTCATAAACGCTGTCTTTTACTGATTGAAAAAAACGGAAAAGAGTTTTTTGTCAAAGTGTATCCCAAGAAATTTTTGAAGCGAGAGCGGGGCGAAAAAATTCACGAAGTCGGTGAGGAATTGTGGCAATTTGCGAACCAAAGACAAATCAATTTTGCTGTGCCGAAATCAATTGGTTGGTGCAAAAGAACCCGGGCAATTTGGCAGGAAAAAGTCGAGGGAGAACAACTTACGGCGAATTGCGGAACGCAGATCGCGTCTGAAATTGGCAAAGGGGTTGCCGATATTTCCAGACTCGAAATCATTCCGCCGCGTTTTTTTGACCGACACGAACAGATCAAAGATTCCCGCGAATTTGCCGAAAAAATCGAAAGATTTGCCCCGTATTTGAAAGAAAAATTGGACATATTTTTCACGCTTTGCAACCAAGCGAAATTGCCTGCGGAAAAACTCGTGCCAATTCACGGAGATATGCACATCAATCAATGGCTAAATGACGGCAAACGGCTTTGTTTATTGGATTTTGAGGATTTTTCGCTGGGTGAAGTTGAACTAGATTTGGCTTCGTTTTTAGTTCAAATTAAAGCCGAATATCCTCAAGCTGGTGATAGTTTTATCACTTCATTTCTCCAAGGTTTTCGATCAAAAGGGTTGATTGAAAATGAGCAACTGTTCGAGTTTTACGCCGCTCATAAATGGTTGGCAAAAGCGGCGAAAGACGAAAAAAAGGCGAGTAGTCTGATTGATAAAGCATTGTTAAAACTGGAGTTATTAGGATGAAAGAAAAGTATCAGTCAAAATTTAGATACATCATCACAAGACATCTTTCTGGTCGGAAAAGTGGAATTTTATGTTCGCACTTTTCAGCACCTTGATTCTTGCCGTTTCCGATCTGCTTCGCCCGTGGACGCTCAAAATTATTATTGACAATATTTTGTTGGCAAAACCTTTGCCGGAATTTTTTGGGGCAGTCAGCAGTTTTTTTGAACAAAATAAACTAACTTCGATTATTTTGGTGGCTTCGAGTGTGATTCTGATTTCGCTGGTCAAAGGAATTTTCACTTATTCGCAAGTTTTTATTTCGTCAAGAATCGGTTTTAGTCTCGCTCATAAACTTCGCGCCGAACTTTTTTCGCATCTCCAACGTCTTTCGCTTTCGTTTCATAAACGCTCGGAAACAGGCGATTTATTGACCAAAGTAACGGCTGACACCAACAATTTACGCGATACATTTTCCGAATTTGCGCTGACTTTCGTGACCGAAATCGTGACGCTGGTGGGAATGGTCGTGATTATGTTTTTCGTTAATTGGAAACTCGGTTTAATCGTTTTAGCGACATTTCCGATTTTAGCCGCAATTTCGATTTATCGTTTTCACGCAATCCGCGAATCCGCCCGTAAACAACGCAAAGCAGAAGGAAAAATCGCCTCGAAACTGCACGAAGTTCTAAATTCGATATTGATTGTGCAAGCCTTTGGACGCGAAAGTTACGAAGAAAAACGCTTTACAAATCAGAGCGAAAAAACACTGGAAGAAAGTTTGAAAACGGCTCGACTCGAAGCAGTTTCGTCCCGCTCAGTTGATTTAACTACTGCGATCGGAACATTTGCAGTTCTCGTTTTGGGAGCATGGCAAGCCTTGACGGGTGAAATTACGCCAGGCGGACTGCTCGTTTTCGTTTCGTATATGAATAGCATCAATAATCCGATTCGGACGCTTGCCAAACTCTCCGCCAAAATTTCAAGGGCAATGGTTAGTGGTGGACGAATCCGCGAGATTTTTGCGATTCAACCCGAAATCGAAGACCATCCAAACGCCATCGAAGTCCGATATTTACAGGGCGAAATCACTTTTTATAATGTTTCTTTTAATTACGGAAAAGGCAAAAATATTCTTAACGATGTTTCGTTTCATATCCCTGTCGGCAAAAAAGTCGCGCTCTTAGGCGCATCGGGAGCCGGAAAAACAACGATTATCAGTTTAATTTTAAGACTTTACGAAGCGACGACGGGTCAAGTTGTAGTTGACCGCGTGAACATCAAAAATTACCAACGCGAATCGTTGCGCCGACAAATTGCTATTGTTTTACAAGAGACAATCCTATTCGGTGCAACAGTTAAAGAAAATATTGCTTATGGAAAACCTGAAGCAACTGATGAAGAAATTATCGCCGCCGCCAAAGCTGCCAACGCACACGACTTTATCGAAAAACTCGAAAAAGGCTACGACACAATTTTAGGCGAACGCGGCGGAACACTTTCTGGCGGTCAGCGTCAACGTCTTTCGATTGCCCGTGCGTTTGTCCGCAACGCTCCGATTTTAATTTTGGATGAGCCATTGACGGGCTTGGACGTGGAAAGCGAAATTGCCGTTCGGGAAGCGATGAATCGTTTGATGAGGGGCAAAACTTGTCTGTTAATCACACACGATATGCAAAACGCGGCTGAAGCGGATTGGATTTTGATGCTCGAAAACGGACGAATCGAAAGTCAAGGAACGCCCGAATTTTTGCTCAATACCAATGCCAAATATCGAGCGATGTATCAACGTAAACACAAGAAAGAAATGGCTTTAGCAATATGAACATAAACGAAAAATCCAAAATTTTATTCTACTGTCAACACTCGCTCGGAATGGGGCACCTCGTCCGTTCGTTTGCTCTGGCGGAAGCATTATCTCAAAAATTTCAAGTCATTTTTCTCAATGGCGGACGGTTGCCGAAAAAACTGCAAGCTCCTCAAAATATTGAGATTATCAATCTGCCGCCGCTTGGGTTTGATGAAAATAATCAGCTTGTTTCGTTGGATAAACGGCAAACGGTCGAGCGATGTCAGGAGTTACGCGAAAAGATTATTCTGGGCACTTTCCAAACCGAAAATCCTTCGGCAATTATCATCGAACTTTTCCCGTTTGGGCGAAAAAAATTTCGCAACGAGTTATTGCCATTACTCGAAATGGCTAAAGGTAAAGCCAAGATTATCTGTAGTTTACGCGACATTTTAGTCGGTCAACGACGTGACCAAGCCCGACACGAAGAACGCGCGGTGACAACCGCCAACAAATTTTTTGACGCAATTTTAGTTCATTCGGACAAAGATTTTGCCCGTTTAGAGGAAACATTTCAGCCTGTTAAACCTTTGCAAGTGCCAGTTTTTTACACGGGATTCGTGGCGAAAAATGATGCGTTGAATTTTGAAAATAAAAACGAAAATCAAGTAATTGTTTCGGCAGGCGGCGGACTGGTCGGCGAAAATCTTTTGCAAAACGCCATCGAAGCGAAAGAATTTTTGCGCCGAAAATATCCAACTAAAACTTATTACTGGTGCATTTTTGCCCGATGAATCTTTTATCAAACTGCAAAATTTTGCAAAACAAAAATCGAATATCGAGCTTATCCGATTTATCCCCAATCTGGCGCAGGAAATGGCAAATTCGGCGGTTTCCGTTAGCCAATGCGGTTATAACACGGCGATGGATATTTTGCGTTCGGGCGTGGCTTCGGTGGTCGTGCCGTTTGCTGATAATGGCGATGACGAACAAATGAAACGGGCGCGAAGATTAGAAAAAGTGGGCGTTTTGCGAGTTTTGGAAAAAAGCGAATGATCCGCAGAATTGGCTGATTCGATAAAAAATGCGTTTGATTTTAAGCCAAAAAACAGTTCGCTTGACCTAAAAGGAAGTCAAAACTCCGTCTGCATTGTTAGAATTTGCTGACCGAAGATTCGTGGCTTGAGCCTGTTAAAAAAGCACTCTCGACAGCAAAACTCCTTTTAAACTGTTCTTTCGTGATGATGATGCCGGGTGGGAAAATGCAAAACTTTTCAAACTAATTGATCTTTTCAATCAATACGAAATGCCGCTTGAATTGCCGCGATTCCAAATCAAATAAATGAAGAATTGGCGAGTAAACTGCGTGTCGCAATCAATAAAAATCCGCGACTCTTAGCCGTTCATCAACACGGTTTTTCGCATAAAAATCACGAAGAATCAGGGCGTAAGTGCGAGTTTGGAGTTTCGCGCAAACACCACGCTCAATTTGCCGATATTCTGACCGGAAAAAGAAAGTTGGAAAGCTATTTCGGTGCAAATCCGACCAACATTTTACTCCGCCGTGGAATCGCTGCACTGAGGACACAGCGAAAATTTTGCGTGAATTGGGTTTTGTGATTTTGTCGCGTGAAGCGAGTGCAAAGCCATTTAACCTAAAGGGTTTAACTGAAATCCCGATAACGCTTGACTGGTTTGCCAAACGCAAGGGTGAACCGTTGATGAGAACGGAAATTGGGCAGCTTTTAGCCAACAAATCGTCGCAAATGAAACGGTTGGGATAATGCTTCATCACGGCGCAATGAACGAAAAAGATTTTGTCTTTTTGGGCGAACTTTTGGGACTGTTTAGACAAAGCAAAGTTGTTCAGACTTGTTTAATTGGCGATTTGGTGATGATGAAGAGATTTTCAGCACCTGGTTTTTAGACGTTTTTTCGGAGGTAAAATTTATGAAATTGAATTATAAAAAAGTTGCAATTACTGCGTTGTTTTTTGGTTTATTATGCGGATTTTCATTTGGGCAAAGCGCAAAAAATAAAGTAAAAAAAGAGAATAAACAACCGGCTAAAGTCCAATCGGATGGAGCAAACTTGGTATATTAAAGCTAAATTTACCAGCAATTTTGACAGCAATTTTGACAAAGAACCGATTGCAACCAAATCTTTGGGGGTAATTCCTTCGATGGATTTTGGCTATAATTACAGAAAAATCGTCATCGGATTCAGTTTCAATACTCGATTGGTCGCCCCCAATACACGAAATTTCCCGAGTATAATCGCCTTGGGACATTTTCGGGCATCCTATCGCAATACTTTGGGCAAAGCCTAAACTCGGAAAACCCAATTTGAAGCTTCGTTAGAGGAATTGACGAAGACCGCGAACAGAATAATCAATTTATTTTGACGCAAAAATTTAATTATCGGGTGACTAAGAAAGATAAAGTTGGATTTTACGGGGTTTATCGGCTCAAACGGCAATCTGTAGATCCAAATCAGGATGCCAAAAATCCACAAGTTGGGGTGAAATATACGCGACAATTAACCAATAAATTACAAGGCTACGGAGGTTTTCGTTATGACAAAAACATCGCTGTTGGATTACGTCAGCGATATATTCGTCAACTTTTTCCGCCGGATTAGATTTTGAAGCAACTAAACGCGATAAATTTAGTTTTGAAGCCCGTTATGCGCCTCGTCTTTATGGCAGGCTAATTAAAGTTGATGGAGTTCAAGTTCCGCGTGCCGATAAAAAATGGACGTATGATTTTAGTTGGAATCACGAATTCACCTCGCGGTTTGGGTTTGAAGCAAATTACGGATGAGAAACGAAATTCTAACGATATTGACAAAATTTACCAGAATCACCAAGTCGTTTTTTCGCTCTATTATCGTTGGGGAAATGGTGATGATAAATAATGATTGGAACGATTAATCGCGGTTCTATGAAAGAGAATGTTAAGCAAAAAATTTATACCTCCCGCCCAATAATTTTATTGACAGGCAGCCTTCAACTCACTTATTGCCAATTTTGCTTTTCAGCCGATTGTTTTCATCGCCGATTTTTGCTGAAACAAAGCTTTAAATTTTCTTTTGTTTTGAAGCCGATTCAATGTTATCAATTTAGTGATAACCAGTGTTCTATTTGAAACTACAGTTTTTTTCTTTTCTGTGCCTACGGCTTTCTTCGGTTATTCGAGGGGGCATAGCGTAAAAACAGGACTTTTATCATTAAAGATAGAGCCAACTTATCTCTAGATACTCTCCCTCGACCGTTGCTTGACAGATTTACTTGACCTTTGATTCATCGCCGACTTCGACAAACAATCCGCACAGCAAATCTTTAAGCAATCTCAATCTTTGGTAAATTTAATTTTGATTCATCAAACTTTTCTCCTTTTTTCCAGACTCTCAGCGTAATTGCCGCAATCTTGCGAGCTAAATTAAGTCTTGCCAATTCAGGTTTTGTTCCGTTATTAACATCCCTTTCATAAAATGGCTTAAACGGCTCCCGAAAACTGGCATCAAAGGCGGCACTCTTGAAAACTTGTTTCAAATTCCGGTTATGCACCGGGTTCAGCCCACGAGTTAGCGGAGCTTTTTTTGTTCGTTTTAGCTTTTCACCGACAAATTGGTAATCGCTACTTGATCGGGTGACAACTGCTAATCCGCAATATGACCAAAACTGTCTTTTAGTCCGAAACCGATGCGGCGTGACCGCTACTGCCATCAGTTGAGAAACTCTAATTGGTCCGAGCATCGGAATTTGTAAAAGTCTTTTATAATCAGGTTGCTTTTTGCTTTCCCGAATCATTTCCTGACGGGTTTCCTCTCGCAACTTTTCCAAATAGTCCAATTCCTTAAATAATTTTTCAGCCCGAAATCGCAAACCTTCCTGAGTCAGTAAAGCTAAAAACTGCTCCTGTTTTTCCGGTTTATAAATTTGCTCTCCCGCACAACCAATTCCGCGCCCCCGAAAAACTGCTTTAATTCGATTTTTGACTCGTGTCACATCTTGAATCAAACAATCATAACAACGGACAATTTCTTTCAAATGATTTTTAGTAGAATCACCGTGATAAGTTGGGGTTAGTGACCCGGCGCGTAACAAAAATGCTAGTTTTTGAGCATCAATATGGTCATTTTTGCTACCATCCCCAATCAGTTTATTACGTCTTGGATCACAAACTACTAATTTCTTGACCAAAGGTGTCAGAATCTCATACAGCCAATTTGCTTGTGTTCCTTCTTCAAAAGTTAGCTCAATATTTCCGCCCAAGCCTTTGAGAAAGGCGGAAAGAGCATCAACTTTTGTTTCAATCACGGCGTTCATAATCTGTTTTCCATTTGTATCGGGGTTGAGGGAGGAAAGGAACAGAAAGCGACGCTGCGCGTATAATACTTTTTATGCGTTAGTTCCTGCATTATTTCTTTTCTCGCAACGGTCTCAATCCTTTTCTACTCAGATTTTCTTCGATATTGAAATAATATCTGCCATATGGATTGAGATGAGCATATCTGGCGGGTGAAATAAAATTCAAATCTTCATCTTTTATTTCGATTCCTTCAGTTTTTAACTGTTCAACTGCGGCTTGTAGATATACCGTATTCCACAATAGATGGCATTCGTCACCAGATTTAGGGAATTAGCTTGAGTTTGCTGTTCTTCGGGAAATCTTTGGTGGATATTACCTTCATTGGCAAAGAACAGAAATCTTCGCAAAGAATGCAGCGATTCGCCTTTATTGAGTTGACGATTGATGCGTCGGCGAAAATCGTGATCCAACAAATAACGCAAGATAAATTCCGTTTTCTTGATTTTACCGTATTCTTGCAAAGCCCGGGCGACATCATTTTTACGTGGAAATGATTGGAGTTTGCCCATCAGGAGCGAAGCGGTTGACCATCCAGTTTTAAGCGAGGCGGTCAATCGAAGTAAGTCATCCCAATGTTTGATAATCAAATCTTTCTTTACTTTACCTGTTACTAACGGCTCTAAATGTTTGTATTTGTGTGTTTTATCGAAGCGATACAAAGTTTGGTCGGCAATATCCCGAAGACGGGGAGAAAATTTCAAGCCCAGTAAATCAAACAAACCGAAAACAATTTCCGTGTAGCCGGCGGTATCGGTCGTGTGTTCCTGAATATCGAGTTCGGTTTCATTATTGAGAATTTCGTCCAAAACATAACGGGCATCTCTAATAGTTGAGGGAATAACTTTGGTTCCGTATTGTGAATGTTGGTCGGAAGTCCAAGTATAAAAAGTGATTCCTCGACCGTAGCCGAAGTATTTGGGAAGTGCCGTAGCCGATACGCTTTTAACCGAAACCGGAAATCTTTGCCCATCTGAAGATGATAAAGTCCCACCGCCCCACAGTTTCGCCAAAGGCAATTGATATTGATAATTAACCAAACAATTTGTGGCATTTTTGAGTGTTTCTTCTCGCAAATACCAAGTGTTTGTCCATAACATTTGGTTGAGATTGAGATTTGAAATTTCCGACATTCTGACGATTCCGAGATTACAGGCTTGAGCAATGAGTAAGGCATAAAGATTAGTGGAAAGCTCCGGAGGACGTTTTTCGCTTCCCGAAAGCGTGAACGATTTCTTTGGGAAAAGTTGTCCAACTATCAACTTCGATCAGCAAATCAGGTAGTTCAATTTTCGGTAATCTTTCAGCTAACCTCTTTTCCAATTCTGAAATTTCATCATTTTGTTCAACTGCGGTGAGTCTTGAAATGATTAATCGATGCCTTCAAATCTCAGATAGTCCTTTTGATGAAATGAGTTATCGGCAGTTTGTAAAAGTTTTTCGAGTTCTGTTTGGCAGTTTTGCAAGACTTCTTTGCCATCTGGCGAAATCCGAAGTAAGGCGAGCCAGTTCGACTTAGATTTTTGCCAACGCTCCTTTGGAATCAGATAAGTTTCGGGATTGGCAAAACGATATGAGCCATTCACCCACAAATGACCGCCCCGCAAAGCGGCACGAAGTTCCCACAAAACGCATAATTCATAGAAACGCAGATTCAATTTGCCCGATTTGTCTTTGATGTAAGGTTTCCATCTTGGGCGAGATAAATGAAGTTGGTGCATCAGGAGGCAATTTTCTTTTGCCTGTTTCATTTATCTTTTTGAGAAGTTCGATCGGCTTGCAGTAATGGCTCGTGATGGCGGTCAGCGACAAATTCTAAGGTTTTGAAAAAATGCGGCACAAATCGTCGAAAATAACTGTATCTTTCCGCCCATAAGTCAAAATAATTATCGTCCATTGGACGCATTATCAAAGGACATCCGCACCGCTTCCGACAGATTTTCCGGTTTGACCGCTTCAAAAATTTTTCTCGTAGTTGATTATCGGCAATTTCATTATTCAAAATGAGCGACCCGATTTCATAAAAGAGATGAATCTTTTGATTAGTTGAACGAGCATTTTTTTGTCGGAATTCGTCTAATTCTTGTCCGGCTTTACTATATGAGTGCATTAAACAACGGTCAAAAAGTTCGATAGTTTCGTCAATGAGGTCAATCAAGACTTGTTTAGCAAAAGTCAGCCAAAATCGGATACCGCTTTTTTGGAACTAATTCATTAGAGCGATTGAATACGGCTTTTACGGGCAACTTGACAAAAATTTCCGATTGGGTGAAATGTCCCAAATCCCAAGTTTCTACTTTCATTTCTCGCAAAAACTTGATTTTCTTGGTGTTTTGCAAAATTGTATCCGCCGAAAAACTGACCGCAGATTGTCTCAACCACACTAAATTACTCTGTTTTTTTCCTTTTTCATTCTCGCCCAATTTATTCAAATTGGCTTTGGTTTCATCATCTAAAATCGGTAATAACAGACGATAAGTTTCATTTACCGCTTCCTCACGGGCTTTCAAAACCAGTCTTTCCAAAACGCTCAAACCCGGTCTGAAAATCTTCTCCACAAACAGTTTTTCGATTGTTAAACTCAATAAAAAACTTGGCTGATCGTGTTCCAAAGCTCTTTTGGTAACAACCATTTTCCCAATAACTTCCAACTCAGTTTTGTCTACTCTGCGAAAGCCTGTCTAAGCGAAAATCTCGTTTATTTGAGTTTGTTTGGTGCGAATTCTTTGATAATTCGGAACAACGCTTTCATCAATTTTTAGCTGTTGGGCAAGATATTGCGTAATTTCTGAGGGAAGCCCAAGCAGATTGTCAGGAACGAAGCCAAGAAACTTGAGTCCACCTAACTAAAATCGCAAAACCAAGCCGATTTTGTTCGCCTGTCCGCCGATTGATTAAAGCTAAATCGCTGTCCGTTAAGGTGAAAAATGCCGTTTTATCAACTTCATTGATTTCTGCGGGAAAACTTTCAAGGCGTTCTTTTTCCGCATTTGTCAAAAATCGGCTCGGCATTTATCGTTCCTCGCTGATGGCTTCAACCGCTCCTTCCAAATCTTTGAGCGATGGCTCAAGATACAACCTGGTCGTATCAAGGCTTTCGTGTCCGGCTAAAATGGCAATCTTTTCCAAACTGATTCCGGCATTAAGCAGATTCTTGCAAAAAGTATGTCGCAAACTATGGGGCGATAAGTTATCTAGCTTGACCAAATCAGAATATTTGCGAAAAAGTGTTTGAACTCCTCGCGGTGTCAATTTTCCTCTCTGACCAACAAATATCCGAATCCTTCTTTCCGGGATTTTGTTGATAGCCTAAATCCAGCAAAACTTGACGAGCATCATAGTTGAGTGGAATTTCCGCGTCTTTTCTCCCTTTTCCGTGTAAAACTTTCAAAACTCCTTTGCGTTCATTGATGATTATTCTCGCTCCATCGCAAAGAACAAAGTTCGGAAACTCGCAATCCGGTATTCAAAAGCAGTTTGATGATGGCAATATCCGCGCTTACCGCCATTGCGCTCAACTGCTCGCAATAAAGCATTTTCTTCTTTCGGTCAAGCCAGCGAATTCCAGTCTTTTCGGTTTTCTCAAACTTGGGGATTTTTGACAACTGAATATTGGGAGAAAAGCCGACTTCGTTTGTCCATTTGAGAAAACTTCGCAAAGAAGCCAAACGCCGATTGATGCTGGCAGGTTTCATTTCTTTGGTGATTGGAGAAATTGTTTGAATTCGCGTAAATCGGTTGGAGTAACATCTCGGGTTGAATTCCGTATAATCATTTGTTTCTAAAAACCATTTCTCAAAATGGCCAAGGTCAGCAATGTAGTTTTTGACAGTCAAAAGACTTCGTTCAGAACTTTTAAGATAGGCGGAAAAGTCTTGGAAAATTTGGAGCATAAAAGAAGAAAAGTATTATACGCTGAGTTTTTTGATAGATAAATTCGTTCAAAAACCGAATTATACGCTGAGTCTAGTAAAAACTCAACGTATAAAAAGTATTATACGCGCAGCGTCGCTTTCTGTTCCTTTCCTCCCTTAACCCCAAG
>CAVZXI010000027.1:0-14118 GCA_963779235.1 Pyrinomonadaceae bacterium | reverse complement strand
TGCGCGTCATTGACCAAACATTTCGAGAATTTATTATCCTCAAACACCAAGAAAAAGCCGAAAAAGTTTTGAGTCAGGATACGGATGCTAGATGTGATATTTATGCGCTGGGAGGAACTTTTTATCATCTTTTGACCAACTGTGTGCCGATAGATGCCACCAAAAGAACGCTTGAAATTTGGGAAGGAAAAGATGATCCTTTGCCAAATCCTTCCGAACTTAATCCCGATATTCCGCCTTCAATTTCTGCCTGTTTGCTCAAAGCCTTGGCAATCGAACGCGACCATCGTTTTTCTTCGGCAATCGAAATGGAGAAAGCCTTGCAGATGGCAGTGACGGAAGAAAAAGCGAAAAGTAAAACTGCGGAAAAAACTCTCGTTCTACCTGTCCAGCCGATTGAAGCAAAAAGCCAAGCGCAAAATCTGACGGAAGCTAAAACCGAACGATTGATTACAGCAGATGAATTAAAATCTGAAGCAAAAAGTGAAATTATGGCAGAAACTTTGCCTGCCCCAACCGAGCCGGTAATAAAACCTGCTTCTGATACTCAATCTCCTGAAATATTGCCACCCGTTACCGAATCTTCTTTCAACCAAATTTCCAAGACTCAGCCTTCGGGCAACATTTCTCAATCCGAACTGACCGGAACACCTTATTTTGATGTGAATTTACTGGAGGAAGAAAAGAAATCTGAGGATTTGAGTTTGTCGTCTGTTTTAGAAAATATTGAGAGGCAACCTCAGCCGAAACCTTTTTGGATTTTACCAATCGCGGCACTTGGCATTTTAACCATCGGCGGAATCGGCGGAGTAGTTTGGTTGAGTAATTCAAATTCGACAAATATTACAAACTCGACAAATACAACCAAACCTGTGGTAAATTCGACTGTTTCGTCTCCAACTACGACACCGACCTTTGCGCCAACAATTTCTCCGATGATTACGCCAAATGTTTCGCCAAGTGCAACGCTTACTCCTGTTTCAACGCCGAATAAACCAATTGAAAAACCGACTGTGGTAACTACGCCGAATAAAACGCCAATAAAAACTCCGCCGCCAAAGACTCCGAAACCAACGCAAGACCCAAATTGTGTTTTTACCAATAGTTGCAAATAGATTTTTGTGGTTTTTTCGATTTAGGCTATGATTACCAAAAAATTGATTAGATGGATTTCAAATATGACACATTTACATAAGCATCTTTTATTCTCGTTTGCGACTATCTTGATTTTTGGTCTTGGGTTTTTGGTTTGGCATTCTCAAATCTCCAACGCCCAAACCAAGCTGACCTATCCCGAAATTAACACAGCTTTGAATTCCAAACTTCCTAACAAAGTATTCAAAAATAAAGCTCAATTGATAAATTGGCTGATTAAGCAAATTGAACAGCGTGGAGTTGACAAGCCTTTGACCGCTGACCGCGAGGACGATTTACGACAAGCCGGAGCGACTGATGAACTTATCGAAGCAATCAGAGAGAATTCTCCGCCTTTACCCTCAACGCCAACACCCACGCCTATAAAAACGCCCGTTTCAACTCCGATACCAACCCCTACGCCTACAACTTTTCCAACGCCGACTCCAACGCCAACGAGTTCAAATCTTTCCAAAAACTCAATCGGGATGGAATTTGTCCGTCTCTCGCGGGCTTCGTTCACGATGGGAAGCGAAGATGGCGAAGCGGATGAAAAGCCGATTCACCGCGTTACAATTTCAAAAGATTTTTGGATGGGAAAAACCGAAGTCACGCAAGGACAATGGAAAGCGGTAATGGGCAATAATCCCTCTTCTTTCAAGGATTGTGGAGATAATTGTCCGGTTGAAAATGTATCGTGGGAAGATGTGCAGGATTTTATTACGAAGTTGAATAGGCGTGGCGAAGGAACATATCGTCTGCCAACCGAAGCCGAATGGGAATATGCCTGCCGGGCTAATTCGATTACCAAATACAGTTACGGCAATGGCGAAAGTTCGTTGGATGCTTACGCTTGGTATGCAGGCAATTCGGGAAGTAAAACCCATCAGGTCGCCACCAAACAGCCAAATGACTGGGGATTGTATGATATGCACGGGAATGTATGGGAATGGACGCAAGATTGGTATGGAGCATATTCGAGTGGAAGTGTAACAGATCCACAGGGAGCAACTTCGGGCTCGTTTCGGGTTGGTCGTGGTGGCGGTTGGGGTTATGCCGCCGTGGGTCTGCGTTCGGCGTATCGCGGCAGCATCGCGCCGTCGAATCGTTACGATTATCTTGGTTTTCGTCTTCTCAGGACGCAATAACACTTTAGCTCTTTTACTCTTTTACGCTTGAGCGCGGATAATTTGGTAGTTAGTGATTGGTAAGTGGAAGCGTAACGAAGTCGCCCACTTACCAATCACTAACGGTGTTGGAGTAGAGGTAAAGAAAGTTGATGTGAGGAAAAATCTGTCGCGTGAGCGACTCAAATTTTAAAAATGTTGACAAAAATCTTTACAATTCGATTCAGCGAAGCAAAAGATTGTTTTGATGATACGGAATTGCGGGATTTTATCAAAAACAAGGAAGTATTATCACTACGGGAACATTTTTTCCAGCGTCACGAAATACCATATTTAACGGTGATGGTGAACTACAATTTACAATCGGTCGTGCAGCCGCAAACAGATGGTAAAAAGGAACATGATGAATCTTGGCGCGAACTACTTAAACCCGAAGATATGCCGCTTTTCAATGCGATGCGCGACTGGCGCAATGAAACCAGCCGACGGCGTGGAATCGCACCATATATTATTTGCACAAACAAACAATTAGCCGAAATTGTGCAAAAGCGAGTTGCCAACAAAAATCAGTTGGCGCAAATCGAAGGCATCGGTAAAGCTAAAATTGAAAACTTTGGCGATGACATTGTGGCACTAATGAGTAAAAATTTAGCGGAAAATGTGAAATCTGTGCCAACAGATAAAACTGCCGAATCAGAACCAAAAGATGACGAACCAACCGCCGAAAATTGAAGACGAAGATTTGTCGGTTTTTATGAAATGGTCGGAATTTATTGGGTGGCTTTTTCCACACACCGAAAACTTTCCAAAGAAGGCGCGTTTCACATTTGCCCTGCGGATTGAAAATCTTGCGCTTGACGTAATCGAAGATTTAATCGAAGCCCGCTATACGAAAGAAAAACTCGGAACTTTGAAACGAGTCAATTTACGACTTGAGAAAATGCGGATTTTGCTTCGACTCGCGCACGACTTTCATTATATTTCAACAAAATCGTATGAATACGCCGCTAAAAGTTTAAATGAAATTGGCAGAATGATTGGCGGTTGGATAAAACAACAGGAAAAGCGATGAAACGCTACGGCAATCTTTATCCGCAAATCACAGAATTTTCAAATTTGCTGACGGCTTTGCACAAGGCAATGCTCGGACATAAGCAGAAGCCAGCCGAAATCCGTTTTTTCTTCAATTTAGAAACAGAATTATTCAAACTGCAAGAAGAACTCTTAAACCATTCTTATCAACCGCGTCCGTATCACATTTTTTATATTCGAGAACCGAAACTGCGCCAAATTTGTGCCGCACCAATTCGTGACCGCGTAGTTCATCATGCAATTTGCAACATTGTCGGTGAAATTTGGAATAAAAGTTTGATTGACGACACTTTTGCTTGTCGCGTTGGCAAAGGCACACATTCCGCCGTTGCTCGCGCACAACATTTTTCCCGCCGATTCAAATACTTTCTGCAATGTGACATCCGACATTATTTTGAAACTCTCAACCATAAAGTTTTGAAGAAATTGATTCGCCGTAAAATCAAAGACCAAGAATTACTTGATTTGCTCGATTTGATTATTGACCAACATTTAATTGGTTCGGAAGAAGGCAAAGGCGTTCCGATTGGAAATCTGACGAGTCAGTATTTTGCCAATTTATTTCTCGGAAAACTTGATCGTTTTGTTAAGGAAACTTTGTCTGTCAAAGGCTATTTGCGTTATATGGACGATTTTGTTTTGTTTGCTGACAGCAAAGAGGTTTTACGAGAATGGCAACTTGCGGTTAATGAGTTTGTCAGAGATGAATTGGGTTTGCAATTAAAAGAAAACAGTATTGTTGCGCCGTGTGAAAAAGGTTTTTCATTTTTAGGCTTTCGCGTTTTTCCAAATAATTTACGTTTATGCGGAATAAAATGGCGCAAATTTCGGCTAAAAATCAGATTGCGACAAAAAGATTTTTTGGCGGGAAATATAAATGAAAAAGAATTGGCTGATTCTGTGCAAAGTATGATTGCTCATATTTGCAAAGCTGATACGCTCGCTGTCCGCCAGAAATTCTTTGCAAATTCATTGCTTTTAAGTTAAAAACATTTGGTTTGAAAGTTATAAAGGCTCGAATCGGGTTAATCGTGGTGGCAGTTGGAATAATACCGCCGTGAATCTGCGTTCGGCGAATCGCAACAACAACACGCCGTCAAATCGTAACAATAATCTTGGTTTTCGTCTTCTCAGCACAAGGCAATGTCGGAGAAAGTGCGTTCACGGACACGCTTTGCGTATAACGTCTTGTCCAAACCTTCAAACCTGCGCTGAAAATCTAAGCCAAACAAAAAAGTTTCGTGAAAGTTAGTAATTAACAGAACGAAAACTTTCACGAAACTGAACACGAATAAGATAAGTATTCAAAACATTTAATAACTTCCAACCACATTACTTGATTTCGCTCGGCTTGTTTCTTCTGCATTTTCACGTCAATACTTGTCCGACTTTAAGCCGAATTAAATTTGGCGGAAGATCCATCAAAACAATTTGTTAAACCACTCGGTTAATCTGAGTGGTTTTTTTCTAAAAGTGGCTTCTACTTTACATTTTAAAGTGCTTGACAAATAAAACAACTTGATATATCTTTACAAATCGTATGGCAATGATGCAACCGATTCAAAAAGAAGAAATTGAAACAAGCGAGCCGCCAACCTTACACGGACGGGCGATGGACAATCTGGCATTTATCCGCGAAACGATGGAGCGTTCCGCTTCTTTTACGGCAATTCCGGGTTACGGTGGAGCATTGATGGGCGCGACTGCCATCGTTGCCACAATCATCGCGCATAATCAGGCGAGCATCCGAGGTTGGCTCATCACTTGGCTTTTAGAAGCGTGTTTGGCTTTGGTGGTTGGAATGTTTGCGATGTGGCAAAAAGCCAAAAATTCAGGAGATTCATTAAGTTCTGCCCCCGCCCGCAAATTTGCCTACGGATTTGCCCCGCCAATTATTGCAGCTATTATCCTCACCTCACTTCTTTATTTCAAAGGTCTATTTGCTTTGATGCCAACCGTTTGGCTGACGCTTTACGGAACGGCGGTGGTGACGGGCGGAGCATATTCGGTGAGAATTGTCCCGATTGTCGGCTGGATTTTTGTCGGACTCGGGCTTCTTTCGGTTTTTCTGCCGACTTCAAATGGCAATTTTTTGATGGGATTGGGTTTTGGAGCATTGCACATTGTTTTCGGATTGATTGTAGCAAGGAGGTATGGCGGATAAAGTGCAAACTCAGGTCAGTAGCGTTTGCTTGAGCAAATGCGTAAAACGTTGGCTCAGAATCTACGCATCGGCTTACGCCGACGCTACTGACAAGAATTCACCTTTCCATCTTTAATTTTATGAGAACAAAGGGAAATTTAGCATTAGTCAATGACGAGGATCAGACCGTGAGTTTGAAGCAAACGGCGGCTATCGAAAAAGCGGCTGAAACCGTTTCCAACGAACTCGACAAACTCATTCACGAAAGAATGCGTTTGGGAATAATTTCGGCATTGGCGGCAAATAAAAGTCTGACTTTTAACGATTTGAAAAGTCTTTTGAACACCACAGATGGAAACGTCAGCGTCCACGCCCGCAAACTCGAAGAAGCAGGTTATTTAGTTTGCGAAAAATCTTTTAACGGGCGGATTCCGTTGACCGAATACAAAATTACGGAATCGGGGCGCGAGGCGTTGAATCGTTACTTGAATCACATGGAAGCGTTGATAAAAGCGATGAAAGGAGCATGATGAAAGTAAAAATCGCCTGCAAAATTTTGACGATAATTTTGTTTGCTCAAGCATCTATTTTTGCTCAATCGGCAAACTTAAAAGACGTTCGTGAATTTGAAGTTTGGCTTGATGATTTTATCGCTAAAAATTTTCCAACAGACAAATCGGGACAACTCGCTTTTGTCCTCGTCAAAGACGATAAAATCTTTTTTCAGAAAGGTTACGGCTTTGTTGATGCTGAAAGAAAAATTCCCGTTTCGCCCGACAAGACGTTTTTTACGCGGCTTCGGTCGGCAAACTTTTTACCGCAACGGCGATTATGCAACTCACCGAAAAGGGCAAAATCAACTTGGACGCGGACATCAATCAGTATCTCAAAAATTTTCAAATTGCATCGAATTTTCCGCAATTTTTGACGACGGCAAATCTGCTCACGCACACGAGCGGAACTTCGACGAAAATCTTATCGGTGCGCTTGCTCCGAACGATGCAAAACCGATGACGATGAGCGAATATTTTACGCGAAACAAGCCGGTTCGCGCTGTGTCGAATGGACGGCAGATTACTTATTCAAATCTCGGAATGGGTTTGGCGGGACATCTGGTTGAAGAAGTTTCCCAAAAATCGTTTGACGAATACGTTGAGGAAATATTTTCGCGCCTTTGCAGATGTCGCAGAGCAGTTTTCGACAACCTTTACCGCCCAAATTGTTTGAAAATCTGCCGGGAAGCCGGGCGCGGGAAACGCCTTTTATCATTCTCGCGCCTGCCGGTTCGCTTGCCGCGACAACCGAAAATATGGCGCATTTTCTTATCGCGCAATTGAACGGCGGAAAATTTGGCGAAAACCAAATTTTGGAACCCGAAACGCTCGCCGAAATGCACCGTCAGCATTTTTCCGCAAACCCGAAAGTTCCGGGCGTTGCTTACGGATTTTTTGAAACTTCGGCAAACGGCAAACGTGCACTTTTTCATACTGGCGACCGCGGACATCATTCGCTTTTGTATCTGATTCCGGGTGAGAAAATCGGTTTTTATCTCGTCGCCAACGGTTCGGACGCTGATGCTGTCGCGCTTCGTGAAAAATTTGCCGAAGAGTTTTTGAACCGATATGTTCCCGTCGAAAAATTTGAATTGCCGAGTCCGCCGGGCGATTTTGCGGCACGGGCGAAAAACTTTGTCGGAACTTTTCGCATCAGCAATTATTCGCGCACAACTTTCACGAAAATCACCGGATTGCCCGGTCAAATCGTGATTTCCGATAACGGCGACGGCAGTTTAACGGCGGAACTTTTCGGCGGCGAATTAAAGACAAAACTCGTCGAAATCGAACCGAATCTGTTTCGGGGTGAAGACAAAAGTTATTTTACTTTTCAAACCGACGCGGACGGCAAAGCGCAAAATCTTGTCGTAACGGGCGGAATTTCCGACCCGCTGACTGCCGAAAAAATCGCTTTTTTGAAGATGCGCGGTTTCACATCGGCATCATTATCGCGGGAATTTTGCTTGTCGTTTCGCGTCTTTTGCTTATTCCGATTGGTTTTCTTTGGAAGCGTTTTCGCAAAAATAAAGCGGAAACCGAATCGAAATTTTTGCAGACAGGCTGGCGGCTTTCGGGCGTTTTTGCCGGACTGATTGCGCTCACGCCTCTGATTTTAATCGCTTGGCTTTTCATCCGCAAAAGCGGCGCGATTTACGAAATTCCGTGGGCGATTACTTTGATTTTGAGCGTTTTGTTAGTCGCAAGTTTGCTTGGCGTAATTTTACCGATTTTTGCTTTTAAGGCGTGGCGCGAACAGTCTTGGACGCTTGCTGCCCGAATCTATTTTTCGCTTCTGGCAATCGCGGCTTTCGTGATGCCGTTTTTCTTAAACTACTGGAATTTATTAGGTTTTAGATATTAAAATTATGAGCGTTTTATTTAATGTTAATGACAATCGGCGGATTATTGGTCGCAGTTATTTTGTTGATTGCGGCGTTTTGGAAAAAATTGAATTGGCTAAAGAAATTTGTCTCTGGCGGCGTGGCGGTTTGGTTTGTTTTTTATGTAGCAATGCTTTTCGGGTTTTCGTTTTTGAGCGAGGAAAAAGAAACGACTGCAAAGTTCTAGCTTTGCGGTCGTCATTAGCGCAGAGATTTGATTGAAAAAATTTATGAGAACTTTTGATGTAGTAATAATCGGCGCGGGATTAGCCGGACTGCAATGTGCCAAATTGTTATCACAGCGAGGCGCAAAAATACTGCTAGTTGACCGTAAAAGCGACTTGAAAAAAGGTGTTCATACGACAGGAATTTTCGTCCGTAAAACCTTTGAAGACTTTGAGTTTCCGCCCGAAACGCTTGGCAAGGCTGTCCAAAATGTGACGCTTTATTCGCCGAAATTAAAGGCTTTGAATTTGCAGAGCAATCACGACGAATTCCGAGTCGGAAAAATGGGCGCACTTTACGAAAGTTTTTTGCAAGATTGCCTTGCCAACGGCGTTCAATTTTCAGACTCGACCAAATACGTCCGAATTCAATTAACCCGCAGTTTTACCATCGTTAAACTCGAAAAAAGCGGCGAAGAATTTGAAGTCAGGACAAAAGTTTTAGTCGGAGCAGACGGCGCACAATCGCGTGTCGCAAAAGATTTGCAGCTTGATGAAAACAAGGAGTATATTGTCGGCGTAGAAGAGATTTATCAGGGAGTGCCTGTGCCTGATGAACCGCGTCTGCATTGTTTTCTGGATGCCAAACTCGCTTGTGGTTATCTGGCGTGGGTGACGAATGACGGTGAGGATGTCCACATTGGCGTTGGTGGCAATTACGCTGGCGAAAATCCGCGAGAAGCGTTAGAAATATTTAAGCAAAAAGTTGTTGGCAAAATTGTGAATTTAGACGGAGCAAAATTGGTTGAAAAACGTGGTGGGAAAATCCCTGTCGGCGGAGTTTTGCGCCAAATTGCTAATGAGCGCGGGCTGTTGGTTGGCGATGCGGCGGGCGCAGTTTCGCCTTTAACGGCAGGTGGACTTGACCCGGCAATGCGCCTTTCAAAATATGCGGCGGATGTTATTTGGGAAAGATTGCAAACTGATAACCCGCAAGTTTTATTCAATTATTCGGGTGAAACATTCCGCGCCAGATTCGTCTCGCGCCTCTGGATGCGCCGGATAATCGCAAATGTAAAGAGTCAATTTTTATTGGAAATCGGCTGTGCTTTTCTGCGTCTGCCGATTATCAAAAATTTTGCGAGACACGTCTTTTTTGGACGCAGTTCTTTTCCTGATGTTGAAAATTTGCAACCACGAAGAGGCACGAAGGAAGCACGAAGGTTAGTGAAAGTTTGATTTTTTTTCAGTTTTGATAGAAAAAATGACAAAATCCTTAATCTTTATAATTTTAATCTTTATGTCTCAACCTTTGGTTTGGCACAAAATGATGAAAAATCCAATATTTATTCAAAGGTCGGAACTGTTGATTCCAAGGGACACGATAGCATTTGTTTGCAAACGAAAAATGCAAATTTGGTAGAGAATACGCCTGTTTCGATTGTTATTGCATTGGACAAAAAACCGCAAAAAGTTTTGTTAGCAATCGTCGAGAAAAAATTAAAGGAAAGTTGCCTGCGTGATCATTCTGAAGGCGGAGATGATTATCCGGGCAAAGATTATTATTATTCGTTGAAGTTAAGGAAGAAACTCATAAATAAATTTGAGATGATTTTTGGCATTGGAGTTATTCAACCAACAAAGGCAATCCAAGTTAGGAAGAGCCTTGCAAGTGTTGATTTGAATAGAGATGGGCGATCCGAATATTTTCGTTCTTGCACAAGCAATGAAGGAGGCATCTTTACCATTTGGACAGGCAAACCGCTTCAAGGAAAAAGCATTTGGCAAAGCTATTATTATGTTGATTATGGAACTGAGGCTAATTGTAAGAAAAAAGATTGGCAATAAAATCAGTAAAAATGAGAAGAAATTATGAGCGAAGAAATTATAAAACCAATGATGAGTGAACGGACAAAACTTGGCTTGGAAATCTTGGAAGCCGCAGTTTTGTTGGGGATTTTGGGTGACGTGATGTTGCGGGCTACGCCGTGGGGCTTGAATGTTTTGCTTTTTGTTTTGGCACTCGTGGCGGCGATGATTGCGCTTGTTTATCGGCGAAAACGAGAGTTTTGGAGCGTTCAAACAATTGCGCTTCATGGTGCGCTGATCTTTTTTGCGGCAATGTTCGTCTGGCGCGATGCAATTCAACTTAAAATATTGAATACCTTTGCCATACTAACAATTTTAGCGATTTTGACTTTGCCTGCGTTGAAAATTCCAACCCAAATTGCAGGTGTGGTGCATTACGGATTCGGTTGGATTTGGTCGGGTATTAACGTGGCTTTTGCGCCGTTTGTCTTGCTGATGGATGACATCAAATGGAAAACGATTCCGCAAACGGGCTGGTCAAAACATCTGATTGCCATCTTTCGCGGTTTGGCGATTGCAACACCGATTTTGTTAATCTTTGGCGCACTTTTTATGGCGGCGGACGCGGTTTTTCAAGGCATTATCGAGAAAACCTTCAACCTTGATCCCGCAATTTTGTTCACTCATATTTTGCTTGCCGGATTTCTTTCGTGGGGAATTTCAGGCTATTTTCGCGCTTCGATTTTAGGTGGAGAAGAAAAAACTGAAGCTAAACCCGAAATCAAACCTCAGACTTTGAGCATCACGGAAAATGTGACAGAAGAAAAAACAGCCGAAACTCAGCCCAAAGTTGAACCGAAAAAAGAAGAAAAAACTTGGGATTGGCGAAATTTGAACAATTCTGCCCTGCCAAATTCCTTTACGCTTGGTGCGATTGAAACTTCGATTGTTTTGGGTTTGATAAACTTGCTCTTTTTAGGTTTCGTCATCGTCCAACTTCCGTATCTCTTCGGCGGCTTTGAACTCGTCCAACAAACTGAAGATTTGAAACTTGCGGTTTATGCCCGACGTGGTTTTGGCGAACTCGTGACAGTTGCCGCGCTTGTTTTGCCGATTCTACTTCTCTCCCATTGGCTTCTGCGAAAAGATAAACCGATTAACGAGAAGATTTATCGCGTTTTGGCAGGGATTCAAATTGTTCTCCTTTTTGTGATTATGATTTCCGCAACGCAAAGATTATTTATTCTAACGGGTAATCTCGGCTATGGTTTGACCACGGTTCGATTTTATCCTATGGCGTTTATGGCTTGGCTGGCAATTGTTTTTGCGTGGTTTGGTTTGACAGTATTACGCGGGTCGCGTGAGCAATTTGCGTGGGGCGCATTGTGGTCAGCCTTGTTTGTTTTAGGAACTCTGCACGTCCTTAATCCAGATGATTTTATTGCACGAACAAATATTCGCTTGATGCAGGAAGGCAGAACTTTTGACGGTTATTATCACCAGAATTTGAGCGATGATGCCACACCGGTTCTATTGGAAAATTTGAATACGATGAGTTTTGAAAATCAATGTCGAATCAGAGGCAAATTCAAATATCGTTTGGAAGAGGCAAAAGCCGAAACCGATTTTCGTTCATTCAATTTCTCGCGTTGGAAAGCTAAAAATTGGTTGCAAGTGAATCAGGAAAGTTTTGATACGGCGGGCTGTCCGGCGCACACTTTGTATCGAAGGTATAATGATTTTGGGGATTAAAGTTTTTCGTCAAAAGCCTTAGAAGTTGAAATATTTTGAATTGAAATTTCCAAAATAAAGGCTATCTTGGGTTTTTTTGAGGTGGCTTTGGTTTCGGCTCTGATAAGACAAAGACAAAATCGCCATCGCTTCCACTCAATTTTCCGCGTTGCGGTTGCGGTTCTAATTTGTCAATAAATGGGATAAATTCGGGTGTAATTAAAACTTTGTCATCGTTGCCTTTGGTTTGTAAGGCTCTGATAAAAGCATCAGCAAATGGCGAATGATCGCTCAAAGTTCCATCAGCTTTTATCCAACTGTCATAGACTGGTTTATCGCCTGAAGTTAAGACAATCCGCGATTTATTCTTCATCTTCTTTTTGGCGTAAACCAACGGCTCAACGTCATCCCGATGATTGACAAAATTGAATGATGAACCGATTCCTTGTCCAAAAGAATTAAAGCCCAATGCAAATTCAAAAGGATTTGTTTTCGGCTGATATTCGGCGGTTTCCTCAATCAATTGAATGGCAGGTTGCCAGATTTTTCCGGCAAAACAAGCATCAAAAACAACCATAATATGATTGATTTTGATACGGTCAACGCCTTTTAACAAAGTATCAAGTTGGACAAATTTGCTTTCGTAAATTCGTCTGTTTTCAAAAGTATTAAGACTTTGAGCAGATGGAGAATCTTTGCCGATATAATAGCCGTTATTTTCCGCATCGGCGTAACCGTGTCCGGCAAAAAAGATGAAAAGTTGGTCTTGCGGTTTTTCAAACTTGCGGTCTTGATAGGTTTGGATCGTTTTGTAAATATCTAAGGTGTTTAAATCCTGCTTGATTTCAACTTCTTTAAAACCATAGATTTCTTTCAACTCTTTAGCAATTGCCTCAACATCGTTAAAAGGATTTTTGAGAGTTTGCCAACTACTTGGATTATCAAAGTTTTGATTGGCGAATAAAATAGCATAATCATCACCATTTCGCCTTTCATCTTTTTTGGCTTCGTCTAAAACTATAACATCGGAACGGGTTTGATTTGTTTCAGTCGTTCTACCTAACATTTTATCCAAAGTATTTTGAATTTTGTCTCGGTTTTGTTGTAAAGCAAATAACTTCTGCAAATCAGTAAGTGAATTTTGTCGAAATTTAGCAATCTCTGATTCCAATGGTACGATTCGTTTATTCACTAATTTGCTAACCTCTTGTTTTTCAACCAGTATGGCGTTGTCTTTCTTCCTTATTTTGAGAGATTTAACATTTAGAACTGAGATTAAATTGTCATATGCCTTTTCAGTTAATTCGATTAAATCCGGTAATTCCTTCAAGGGCTTAATTGAATTATCGTTCTCCGCAACCAATGGGTATAAGAAATGTCCAAACAAGACAAATCTCCCCAATAATACGTCTTGTAATCTTTTGAGGTCTTCTTCATTTTTAATAAAATTTTTGACTTCCTCCCTCTTTTTATGAAATCATTCAATTCACTTTCTGCGTTTTTGAGGTTTGCTTGAACTTCCGCAATTTTAGCTTGTTTTACCAATTCTTTATCCGTTAAAGCAATTTTGAAATCATTTTTGAGAATAGTTGTAGGATGAAAATTGTTACTATATTTTGCAGAATATTGGATACTGTTTAGATACAATGAGGCTTCTATTTCTCTAAAACTAAATTCACCATCATTGTTGTAATCTGCACTTCCTTTTAGCCCTTCTAATAAATTGTGAGTAATCGAACCATGTTTCAATTCATAATATTCGTGTGAAGTCGTATCACTCGCAATAAGCAGAAAGTTCTCCGACTTCCTATCTTTATTGGCTAAAATATTTTCATCAGAAAAAACTGCCTCAATTTTTGTCCTATCAATCAAGAATGATCCTGAATCCAAAATCACAAGTTTGGAATTGGCTCGAATTTTTCTAAAATATGCTTGCAGCGTTGAGTTTGAAATGTTTGTTTCTAAAGCCTTGTTTGAATTATCTTTTGAGTCAAACGGATATAAATAAAACTCATCCACAAAACTATTTCCCCAACCGGAATAAGAAAAAATAAAAACATCTGACTCGGTTGCCTTTTTTGCGATAGATTCTAATTGACTTAAAATATTTACCCTCGTAGCATTCTTATCAAGCAAAACTATTTTTTCTATTTTCTTGTATTTATATTTACCTCTTTTTTCAAATTCATCGGCAATTGCTTGTGCGTCATTTTTAGCCAATTTAAGCCGGATTTTATCATTCTCATATTCATCAATACCCACCGACAATATGTAAAGATTATCTGGTCCAAAATCAACTATCTCACCATCACTAAAAACTTGCTTTTCAAAAATGCCGAAACAGCAAATAAACAAAATAACTTGCGCCAAAATTTTCGGTAATTTATTTCTCATTGCTTTTTACTCAAGGCTTATCTACGTTAAAAGCATAATCAGTAATCTTCTCACCTTTCTGATTGGTGACAGTTAGTTTATTTTCCCCGA
>CAVZXI010000026.1:0-25110 GCA_963779235.1 Pyrinomonadaceae bacterium | reverse complement strand
ACGGAAAGCCGTTTGGCAAAGATTTTGTCGGCGTGAATTTTCTGCATCGCGTTTGCCAGCGCGAGTGCGTCTTCGGGATTGACCATCATGCCGTTTTCGCCATTTTTGATAATTTCGGGAATGCCTGAAATGTTGGTCGTGACCACGGGAAGCTCGCACCACATTGCTTCCATCATCACGTTTCAGAATCCCATCGCGGTCGCCGTTTTCAAGAATTCGGCACGGCAAACAAAACATCGTGGCTTGGCGAAACTCTTGAAATAATTGAGTTTGTGACATTCCGCCGGTTAGTTTGACGGTTTCCCCTAAATTTCTATCAGCAATTTTTTGATTGACAATTTTTGAATGCTCGCCCTTTTCGCCAACGATGATTGCCTCGAAATCAATGTTTCTTTCTTTCAAAATGGAACACGCCTCAACGAAAACATCAAATCCTTTTTTCTCAATAATTCGTCCAACTGCCAAGGCTCGTAAATGCCCGTTTCGCAGACCGGAAATGTCTTTTTCAGCCGCCAATAAATCGGTAAAATCGGTGCTTAATCCGTGATAAAGGCAATGAACTTTGGTCTGACTGATTGCTTCCAGATGCTTTTGATTTGATTTGGTGCAGGTCACGACAAATTCGGCTGCGTCCATCTTTCTTTGCAAAAATCCCGCAGGATTCAGCGATTCGAGATAAATGTCTTTGGCATGTCCCGTGAACGAAAATTTGAGTCCAGTCATCAGCGAAACAAACCACGCGACAGTCGTTGCGCCGTGGGCAAAATGGGCGTGAAGATGTTTAATTTCAACATTTTGCAAGATTTGCTCGGCAATTCCACAGGCTTGCAAAAACTCTTTCAAATAAGTTTTTTTATAACTGAAAAGCGAATGTCTCGAACGAAAAGTTTGCCCGACCGCTTTGCTCGCCGCTTTCAAAAAACCAAACGGACGTTTTTTTGCAACGGCGAAAAATGACTGCGAAAAATCTTTGAAATGCAGTTTAAGCCAACCACGCAGAGTCGAATCGGTCAACGAAGTCGTTTCGGGTAAATAAAACGGTTGCGCCACAATCTTCTCAATCATTTTGTGTTTCAAATTTTCGGACGGTTCTTTTATGACAAAAAGTTTCAAATCCACGCCCAAATTTTCTAAACGATAGATTTCGCTGGCGATAAATGTTTCCGAAAGTTTTGGGTAATTTTTCAATATGTAAGCGATTTTTCCGTCCATTATTCTGCACCTCTGGTCAATAAAGCCCGAATTCGTTGGTTGATTCGCGGTAATCCGTTCAAATCAATGTTGGCGTTACCAGTATTGTTGGACACCATTGCCCGAATTATTTTGTTGGATAGGATTTCAGCAGAAAGCTCGTTTGGTTCAATAAATTCAAAGAAACCACGTTGGGCGAGCAGACGGGAACGAATCAGTTGTTCGCGGACAGGTTCGGCACGCGGGATGAGAACAGCTTTTTTGTTCAGCGAAAGCAGTTCGCAAACGGTGTTGTAGCCAGCCATCGAAACAACTACATCGGCTTTGGTGTAATGCGGAGTTAAATCGGCTTGGAAGTCCAAAAACTCAATGTCGGAGCGTTTGCCGTATCTTCTCAAAAAATAATCGCGGCTTGAAGAAGCCATTTGCGGTCCAAAAATGACGGTTGATTCTACTTCCATTTTTCTGCTCAAAATTGAAAGACATTCCAAAAAAGTTTCGGTCAATTCCGAACCATCGCCGCCGCCGCCCGTGGTAGCTAAAAGGTGTAATCGCCCATTACCCGCGATTTTTTCTTCAATTTTTCGTTTCAGATAACCGCAATATCGGGTTTTCTTGGCGACAGACTCGGGAAATTCGTATTCTTTGACTGCATCAAAAACTTCTTGAACACCGTAAATCCAAACTTCATCGTAATATTTTTCAATCGTGGCGAAACTGCCGTTATCGCGTAAAACTTTGCTGGTGCGGGCTGGTTCATCCAAAATATCGCGGATTCCAAGCACGATTTTAGTTGGTAAATTTCTATTTTTCAGCATCTGCAAAGAACTGTTTAATTCTCCGTCAATTCCGCTTGCCCGTTTATCAACTAACAGCAAATCAGGTGCAAAACCGATGATGGTTCTTTCCAAAATCCCGATGCGAGTTTGTTTGATTTCCTCTCCACATCCGGTTAAAAACTGTGGTTCATACTGCTCGGCATTTGGTCGGTCAAGCGAGGGAAGTTTAATATAATCAATACCTTGTGGCAGTCGAAATGCGTGAATTACAGGTGAACCCGTAACAATCAAAATCGAAGCCAGCGGATATTCCTTGATTAAATTTTCAGCTAAAATCAAAGTTCGGCGGATGTTTCCTAAACCGAATGTATCGTGCGAATAAAGCAGAATTTTCGGTCGTAGATTTACTTTTGTTTCAACTTTCGGAATATAGTTGATTGGTTTGTAAACCTTCTGTTTCAAAAAATTTCCTGAATGAAGAAAGTTATCTATTTCGTTTGGTAATCGAAGATTCCCCGTATTAAGTTTTATTGCTGCTTCCATTAAAATTCCCCCACCTTTTTCAAACTCAACCCTTAATTTAGTCTTCAAGTAAAAACTGTCTCTATTCAGCTTAGTTTTGACTTGTGTTAATACAGTGTTAATAATTTGCGGAAAAAGACGGGTAGAGAGAATATTTTTAGGAAATAAAAAAAGACGACTGAAATTAGATCAATCGTCTCTGAAAGTTGTTATAGCTCAATTATTTAATCTGCACATCCGCCCATATTCGGCGCAATGGTTACAGCATTCAGGGCATCTACTCTTTGTTTAGTTCTTTTACTGTCAATTCTGATAGAAGTGCATCTGAGATGGTCTTTTATCATTGAAGGAGCAAGTCCGGGGAATCTTTGTTTTATCAAAGCGGCAACTCCCGCAGCTACCGGTGCAGCCATTGACGTTCCGCTCCAAGTCCCGTATCCACCATCAGGAGTTGTGCTGACAATTCCATCTCCAGGTGCGGCTATTTTTATCCAGGAACCAACATTTGAAAATGGAGCAATTCTGTCATTAGCCGTTGATGCGGCAACAGTAATCAATCCATCTACTGAAGTTTCAGCTCCGGGGTAAATCTTGAATTCACCACCGTTATTGCCGCCAGCCGCTACAAAAAACAGGTTTGGTTTACCAATTTGCGGGAAATCTATGTCCGTAGGCTGGGCTAAATTGCTACTTGAACTTTGCAAAAAGTCGTGCAAAAGTTCGGTTGAAGTTGGGCTTCCCATACTCAGGTTGACAATATCAGCCCCGTCACGGGTCGCTGCGATTGCCATCAGGATTGGCAACAAAGGCTAATGCTTCGGCTAAAACCCAAGCATTTGTGCTTCCGGTTGCGTCCAAAACCCGAATCGGAATTATTTTGGCATCTGGTGCTACGCGGGCGATGATGCCTGCAACGTGCGTTCCGCGTCCATAAGGGCTAAAGAAACCCGGATTAACTTCCATCGGATCAGAATCATTATCAACAAAATCCCAACCAGGCAACAATTTGCCGGCAAAAGCGGGATGATTGTAGTTGATTCCTGTATCTAAAACTGCGATTTTGACACCTGCGCCCGTGAAATTTGATTGGCTTGCGGAAGTCGAATCACATTCGGAAACCATTGTCCGGTATAATTTGCAACACTATTTCCAATGCTCCAAGATGTTCCGATACTCCAGGACGTGCCGCTGGCTTCAGGCGAAGCAACTACGCTATTTGCATCCGCATAAACAATTCTTACGTCTTTTGAAAGCCGCCTTACTACATCACTCACTGAAGCCCCATTCACAATTCTTGTCCGATAAATTGGGCGTGGACCAAACTGGTCTATTGGGGTGATTCCAAATTGTGCGCTAATTGCAGGCAAATCCGCGGCGGAATTTAATTTTATCAAGACCTCATTAGGGAGAATCGAATCTTGCGCCAAAACTTGTTCTAATGGAGAAAATAAAGGCAGTAACAACACTAAAGCTATCAGCCATTTGCAAAAGCTAATTCCAATTTTTTTATTCATATAAACCTCGACGATTTAAGACTAACAGACCAGTCTTTAAAACCACAGTGCAGCCAAGTCATTAAAAAAGACACAACGTCGAATTTTTTTATTTTCCAACTAAAAAGAATGGTGACCAATAGTAAGGATGCGAGTTTTGCTTAATTAGTTTGTCTTGCGCGATTTTTAAAGCAGTTGTAGGCTTTTTACCTAATTTTAGTTGCGTATAAAAATCAATCATTAAATCCCGCGCAGTTTTATCATCAACCGTCCACAGCGTCAAAATTAAAGATGACACTCCAGCCGAAAGAAAACCGCGAGTCAATCCCAACAATTCTTCGCCCGCCAAAATCTTATTGACACCTGTTTCACAAGCACTAAGCACAACCAATTCAGCATTTAGCTGTAATTCCGAAATATCCCGCGCTGTCAACAAACTATCTGCTAAACGCAACGAAGAAAACATCGGATTATCACCGCGAAATTGACCGTGACAGGCGAAATGCAACACATCAAAATTTTCCGCATTCTTTTTGAAATTGCTAAAACTCGCTTTTTTATTTTTCAAACTCAAACTATTTGGAAAAATTTTGCTCAAACTTTCAATTTCTTTAATCGCAAATGGAATTTTTTCGTCTGCCACGCCAATCAGCAGGGCATTTTTGATTGGATGCGATTCTTTTTCCAAGCAATTTTGCAAAACGGTTGCACTTGGCGAAAATGAAACTTCGCGGTCTTCGATCAAATATTTTGCGCCGTTGTGCAAAGCGTGAAATGGCAAATAATGGAGTTTGCCAAACGGAACAAAGACTAAATTACGCTGTTTAACGAGATTTTCCAGCGGACGAAAAACCTTGTCATAAAGTTTTTGCAAATAAATATCCGTCCGTTTTTTTAATTCGTGAACAAAATTTCCCAAATTCGCGCTCCCATAGCGCATTGTTTCAAATTGAAAATGCAAACCCTCCAACAATTCGCCGATTTCGTTTTCGGCAACTAAGTTTTCAACAAACTCAAGTTTTGTATTAGTTACCACAAAAGCCGAAAGTTCCCCGTCAAAATTTACATATTCAATCAAGGCTTTTTCTTTGCCGAGCGAGCGTTGCAAATCTTTTAACCGCAATGGTTTGCTGCTGAGAGTGGTTTCACTTTTAATGTTTTTGATTTGCCGCATCAACTCGTTAATTTGCTTTTCCCTTGTTTTGGCTTTGGCAAAGATGGCGGCACTTTCTTCGCCTGAAACTTGGTTAAGACGGCTGTAATACCAGTTCAATTCTTCGCGCAAATCCGCCAAATGCTGATAGATAATTTTGGTTGTTTCGTCCACGAAGTTGTTAGATTGTGGTTGCCGTTCAGATTTTCGGCTAAGGCGCGCGAGCGTGATTGTTCGACAAATAAAAAGGCTCGTTTGGGTTGGTTTTGTAGTAAATAAATTTTGGCTAACTGCTGATAAGGCAATAGTTTATCGCCCAAAAATGCAATCCGAAAATCTTCGGCAGGAAGCGGTTCGCGCAAAGTTTCAATCAACTTTATCGCTTTTTTGAAATGAATTTCAGCTTGTTTTATATCACCTTGTTTGAGTGCAATACGCCCCAAAGTTGTTTGGATTGTCTGCGCTAAATAAGAATTTTCCTGTTTTAAGGCTTGGTCAAAAGTTGTCGAAAGAATATTTTTTGCTTCATCGTATTTTTTAAGGTTAAGCAAAACCTCGCCTTGCAACCATTTGGCGAGCAGCGAATATCGTAAATTTCCGCTTTTGGTCAGCATTTGATTGACTTCTTTAATCAAATCAAAAGCATTTTCGTTTTCAAAAGTGAGCAATGCAAATTGGATTTCGATGAGTTTGACGAAAGCCTCGCCGCGAGATTTTTTTCGGCTTGATAAAGTTTGGCGG
This sequence comes from Pyrinomonadaceae bacterium, assembly GCA_963779235.1. Lineage (GTDB taxonomy): Bacteria > Acidobacteriota > Blastocatellia > Pyrinomonadales > Pyrinomonadaceae > JAIBCC01. Next base: position 19,231 of record CAVZXI010000026.1, on the reverse strand, counting down.
ATTTTTCCAATTCCTGTTTGGCTAATTCTTTTTTGCCAAGCGCAATCGCCGCCCGTGCGTGATTAACTCTGGCTCGTGCTTCTTCGCCTTGCATTTTCAGATTTGCGAGAGTTTCAACGGTTTTTTCGTATAATTCAAAGGCTTCGCTGACCAAATTTAGTTCGAGATACGCGTCGGCGATTTCGAGTTCAGCCACCGCCATTTGATGCGGCATTTCTAATTTTTCATATTTTTGGCGCGAGAGTTCTAAAAATTTTAAGGCTTGGTCAAATTTGGCACGGAACAAAAAAAGATTGCCCATACTTGCTTCGATTTCGGCTTGGGTGACAATCATTTCCGATTCTTTAGCGCGAAAGAAGCTTTTTTATAAAACTTTTCTGCCTCACGAAATCTATTTTGGAGCGCGAGAATAATCGCCAGAGCATTTTCAGCCATAGCTAATTGCTTGAAATCTTTTAGTTTATAAAAACGGGTGAGGGCAGAATTAAAAATTTTTCGGAGGCTCGATAGTTTTCGCGCCGCATAAAAATGTTTCCAAGGTTATGCTCAATTTTTCCGGCGGCAAAATCATCGCCGTAATTTTCAAATATTTTCAGAGCATCGTTGCCACATTCGGTTGCCCTTCGTCATAATGCCCCAACAAAGCCAGCGTATAAAGCTTCATGACTCGGTTTGGCAGCCAGAAGTTCTTCTTTAATGCTCAGAAAAATTTTATTTGCGGTTTTTAAATTTTCTAATGCACATTCGATTTTTCCTTCGGTGAGGCGGGCAATACCAGAAATCCACGCAGATAAGGCTTTAATCTTCGGTTCAGAATTGATCTCTGCCAAATTTTCTAAAGCAAGGGCGGCTTTTTGCGCCTTAGTTGGCTCTTTGGTCCACGCTGAATAACATATTTCTTTGAGGGCGAAGGCAAGTTCGACATTTGCCTTTGATTGAAATTTTTCAAGCAAACTTTTGCGATGAGAATTATCCTCGATAGAAACCAATTTTTCAGCCAAATCAATAGTTTGCATTCTGAACTAATTTTAACACAAAAAAGAGAAGAGGAAAAGTCGTCGAAGTCTTTCCTCCTCTTTTGCTCCTTCTCCCCCCGTGAACTGGTATTTAGCTCAATTCTAAATTTTCAACTGAAATTTCTTTTTCACCATTTCTAATTGTAAGCGCGTAAGTTCCATTTGAAATAGTTTGAAACTTAAATTCACTTAATTCATTTGTAGTCGCAGAGAACAGAACTCCCATCGTTATCTAAAACAATTTCACATCCGTTAAAGCCTTCGCCCAAAATTTGTCCCTTGAGTGTGATTTGGCTTTCATCGCTGGCGATTCGCAAGGATATTCCAATATCATCAGCCCGAAAAAGCATTTGGCGGGTTGGAATTGTTGATGAGCGTTCACCGAAAAGCAGGCTGATTTTTCGACAAATCCATTTCTAACACAGCCAAAATCTTTTGAATGATACTTTTAGCGGGTTGACTCGCCCGACTTCGATAAAGATTTTTCACCCAAATCAATGAATCGGACGGAGCATCTTTTGAATCATCCGATTTCATTAAGTTGAAAATTTTTACAAAATTATCTACCTGGACAGAACAATTTTCGCAGGCAGATAAATGTTGTTGGACTTTTGCCGAATCATCGGTTTGGAGAAATCCTCAGCAAAGTTAATGAGTAATTCTTCTGATAAATGTTTTTTTGCAAGACGCATTTTTGTTACCTTTTCCTCAGCAATCAATACTACAGTTCGCTAAATTTAGAAAAAAAGACAAGGTTTAAATTAATTTGTCAAAACTTTTGCAAGTTTCTTTAAACATCTTGCACGCAATGGGCTTATGCTAGTTTCACCGACTCCGATTTCCAAAGCTACTTTTTGATATGAAGCAGACGGTTCAGTTAGATACAGCATTGTCAGAATTGTTTGACAGCGATTTTCGAGACTTTTGAGAGCCGTGCGGATTAAATGTTGTTGCTCAATCTGCACCATTTTTTCATCAGCCAATAGTTCAGTATTAGCTAAGTTTTCTGAAAAAGAACTCTCTTGATCATCGAGTAGATGAGTTTTCGAGCCATCTCGAACCGCTTTCCAAGTTTTGAATTTAGCGGTTGTGACGAGCCACGACCTGACTTTTTCAGGTTGCTCAATTTCGTCGAGTTTTTCAAAAAGAGTCAAAAAAACGTCTTGAAAAATATCCGCAGCCTCCTCTTCACTCAGCCCAACGCGGCGCGGGATTGTAATGATTAGACGTTGATACCTTTCAACTAACTCATTCCAGGCAGTTTCGTCGTTTTGCCGACAAGCGGAAATTAATTCTGCGTCAGACTTTTCAATTGATTTAGCTGGAAACGTGCTATTGGGGTTCACCTGCATTTACATCAGTATAGAAACTATTCCAAGTTTCATCAAATATGAATTATTTTAATGTCATTTCCACCAAAACAGGAAAATGATCTGAAGGAAATCGCAAATTGATTGAATCGCTCAAAATTACATATTTTTTGATTTTGAAACGTCCCGAATTATCAACAAAAATATAATCAATTAAACGGGTTACGGGTTCATTATATTTGAAACCGTTAAAACTTCCGCTAGGTCCAGATGGCTTTTGTTCAGATGCAAGCCGCGTGTCAGTCATCATTTCATTAAAGCCAAAAGGAGGGCAAAAATCTAAAAAACGAAATTGAAATGAGGGCTATTTGTTTAGTATACAATTATTATGCCCGTCAGTTTTCTGTCTGAAGCCGAGCGTCTTCGTTTCAACTCTTTTCCGAAAGATTTATCCACCAATGATTTGATTGCCCATTTTACTTTGAGCAATAATGATTTGCGCCAAATCCCGAAATCATCTACTCCGCCTAATCAACTTGGCTTTGCCATTCAGCTTTTATTATTGAGATTTTTTGGCTTTTATCTAGCAGATTTTGGTTCTGTCCCCAATTCTGTGATTGAATTTGTCGCCTCTCAAATTGGAATTGAGGCAGGAGAATTCAAGCTACGGCGAGCGCGAAGCCACTTTAACCGCCCATCGTCAAACCATTGAAAAATATCTTGATTTTTGCCATCCATCCGAAACGGATTTTTCGCGGATTGAAGATTGGCTGCTTGAACGAGCTTTGGAACACGACCGCCCGACTCTGCTTTTACAACTTTTATGTGAGCATTTTTGAACGAAAAATTGGTTCGTCACGGTTTTCCGGTGTTGGAAAGAATGGTGGCAACTGCCAGAAATTCGGCCGAAACTGCATTTTTCAACGGTTGGAAGTGATTATTGATGACATTTTATCACAAGGTTTAGACGAACTTTTACAATCACAAGAACCGAATCACCCGACCCCGTTTGCCTGGCTTCGACAGAGTGCGACTTCCAATTCGCCGAAAACAATTCTTAACGGACTTGAAAAACTCAGCAAATTGCAAAAATGGGAGGTCGACGATTGGAATCTCTCCGCTATCAATCCTAATCGGCGTAAACAATTCGCCAATATCGGATTTCGCTCAACAGCCCAAGCCTTGAGCCGAATGAACAAAATCCGCCGTTATCCGATTTTATTAGCATTTCTTCGCAACTTTACGAAGAAGTTTTGGATGAATTGGTTGAAATTTTTGACCGTTTGTTAGCCACCATCTCCAGCCGCACTGAACGTCAACTAATTCAAATCCAACAGGAAATTGCATTGATGGCAGGCGATAAAATCAAACTATTACAGAGAGTTGGTCAAGATTTTGATTGATCCGAATGTTTCTGATGCGGAATTACGGAAGACTATTTATCAATTTGTGCCGGAAACCAAACTACAAATGACTTTTGCCGAGTGCGAAAAATCAATGAGCCGTTGGACGAGAACTTCTTCAAAATGGTCGGAAAGAATTATTCTTATTTGAGACAGTTTATTCCCACATTTTTGACACGCTTTACCGTTGGATGGAAACGCCGAAACCAAAGGATTGTTAGAAGCTGTCGAATATTTTGAAGGAATTAAACGACAACAAAAAAAGCAGAATTCCCGAGATGCTCCGTTTGATTTTGTTAATGCCGAATGGAGACGATATGTTTTTGACGAGCAACATCGCTTTGTCAAAAAGTATTACGAACTTTGTGTCTTGTTTGAATTACGTTTGAATTGCGTTCGGGTGATGTGTGGGTGGAAGGAAGCCGCCGTTATGCAAATTTGAAAGCTACTTGATTCCTGCTTGATGAGTGGGAGAAATCCGCCCGCAAGTGTGCGAATTATTGAAATCTCCACCAACGCAGCATGAAGGTATAAAACTCAGACAAGCCGAATTACAAGAACTTTACGGACAATTTGACCGCTTTTTTGATAACTAATCAAAATCGTCGAAGAAACCTAAGAAAATCACAGAAGCAAAGGATTCGGTTAAAAGATTTTGATCCAACCGAACATCTCAAACCCAAAATTCAAATTCGGATGGAAAATGGCCAATTGATTGTTTCAAAATTCCCGGGCGAAGTATTGTCTCCAAGTAGCCAAGCCTTGAAAGAAGAAATTATTAACCGTTTGCCGAAATCGAATTGACCGATTTGCTGATTGAAGTTGACGGTTTGACAAACTTTTCAAGATATTTTGTTCATCCGAACGGAAATGAACCGCGCAGTCCCGATGCTTTTCAGCATTGTTACGCCAGCATTTTGGCTCAAGCCTGTAACTTCGGTCTGGTGCAAATGCAACGAATGTCCGGTTTGACTTATCGCAAAATGGCTTGGTATTCAACTTGGTATCTGCGGGAAGACACGCTCAAATCTGCCTTCTCGGAATTGGTTAATTGAAGCCTGTGCATAATTAAGTTCTTTGAAATCAGCAAGTTAGTAGCATCAGAAGCTAATCATTGCGAAAATGATTAAAATCGGATTGATGAATTTTGAAAATAGTTCCGATTCTTCTGATGCTTTGTTCAGTTTAATTGAAGAAATTAAACTTGGCTATCAACCACCCGAAGAAGTTCTCAGGCGGGGGAGAAAACCTGATTTTTCTCCCCTCTCTTTTCTGCTTTTGGCAGTTGTCGCGGTGGTGACCAAGACTTTTTCCGACTCTGAATTGCGCCGTTTTCTTGAAAAAGACAGAGAACTTCGCGCCCGTTTGGGTTTTTCTCGAACCCCACATCGGACTCAGATTATGCGTCGTTTGAAATCTCTGGTGCCAACTGCCGAAGAACAAGTTTCGTGGTTTGGGAAACAGATTTTACGAGAAGTTCCAATCTCGGAAGCCAACTCTGAAGTGAGTGCTACTGATGGTCGAATGTATCAAGCACTCGGTCCCCTGTGGCACAAAAAACATCGCCAAGCAGGTCTCATTCCAACGGGGTTGAGAAATGTCGATGTTGAATCAAGTTGGTCAAAATCAAACTATCGTGGATGGGTCCAAGGCTATCGAATCCTCTTGCAAACATTGGTCTTTCCGGTGCCTGTTCCACTTTTTGCGGTCTGGCGTGAGAACTCCCACAACGAAGCTAAAATCGCTTTGGAAGAACTGGGAAAAGGACGACTTCAAGTAACTGATGTGATGCTTGGTGATACAACTTTCGGCAAAGAAGATTTTGTTCCTGAATACGAAAAAGCAGGTGGTTTCGTCTTGACTCCAAATCAACTTCCCGAAAAGAATCGGTCGTGGAAAAATGACTTGTATGACTATCGCAAAGAAACCATCGAATTGCTCTTTCAAAGAATTATCCAAGCCTTTGATTTGAAAAAATGTCAAGTCAAAGGGAAAGGTAAAAATGGAGCATTTATTTTGGCAAGCATTTGGACTTATCAAATCTGTTGGCTCAATAATTTCAAAGCCCAGAAGAATCCGGCGGAGGTTAAAGAACACATCGAAAATGCTCGATTGAGGATTAAATTATGAATTATGCACAGGCTTCGGTTAATTTCCATCATCATTTGCCATTAACTCAATTTTGGGGTGGTGGAACTTTATCTTCTTCGGATGGTCAACGCTTTCCGGTGGCAGTTAAAACCCGTAACGCAGTCTCAATTCCAAGATATTTCGGTTACGGCAAAGGTTTGACTTATTACACTTGGACATCAGACCAATATTCGCAATATGGCACGAAAGTTATTCCTTCAACCATTCGGGATGCAACTTACGTTTTGGATGAAATTCTGGATAATGAAACTGAATTGACAATTTTAGAACATACGACCGACACTCACGGCTATACCGATTTAGTTTTTGGTTTGTTTGATTTATTGGGACTCCAATTTTCACCTCGTTTAGCTGATTTGGCAGTAAAACCCTTTATCGGATAGATAATTCCATCAAATACAAAAATATTAACTCCTTGATTTCCAGGAAACCATCAATTTGATTTAATTTTACGGCATTGGGACGATATTTTGCGGGTGACCGGTTCACTAAAATTGGGGCAAGTGACGGCATCACTTTTGATTAGCAAATTACAAGCTCCGCAACAGAAAAATGCTTTGACCAAAGCCCTCCAAGAATATGGAAAATTGAATGAAACTATATTTATCCTCAAATATTTACAAGACCCCGATTATCAAAAGAAAATTAGGGTTCAGCTCAATAAAGGAGAAGCCTTACACGCTTTCAGACGAGCTGTTTTCATCGCCAATGAAGGAAAAATCCGCCATCGAACGGACGAAGACCAACTCAATCAAGCCGCTTGTTTGAACTTAGTCGTTAATGCGATTACGGTTTGGAATAAGGTTTATATGCAAGCTACCATCGAACAACTAAAATCGGAAGGCTACGAAGTCAAGGATGAAGATATTAAAGAACTTTCCCCGGCTCGAAGCGAACATATCAATATGTATGGAAGATACTATTTCAATGTCGAAGAAGGATTGAAAAGAAAAGAGTTACGGGAATTGAGAACGCCTGAAAATAATCTTCTTTGGAAATATCTTGAGTTTAAGCAGTTTTAAGCAGAGATAGTAAAAAACGGTTCCGTTGCTATCGCAACCCCGTAAAGAATTCTTTGGCAACTCTCCGATAAGCCCGCCTTGTTTCCTCAGATACGGAGCGTTCAAAGAACGGCGTAACAATTTTGAGATTAAATTTCTCACCCATTGTCACAATTTGGCTTGGGACAAGTAATTTTTGCTCTAAAAGTTCATCCATAGCGAAAGTATTTTCCAAATTGATAAAGTTTCACCCAAATTTACGTTAATTTTCGCCTAAAACCTAGCAAACTTAGTGAAATTTCGTATTTTTCAATTTTACCACAAAGAAAAGTAATTGACTTAACTATAATTACCTCAAATGCCATCGTGAAAGCCGTGCCACATTTTAAAATCGAAAATTTTTGAGAAAAATCAAAATATTTGCCGTGTCACATTTTGCAGATGTTGGAAAAATTGCTCACTTTTTGAAGTTGTTCGGGATGGATTTTGAAATTCGCGGCAATTAACATCGGAGGTTGGAAACTTGAGTTTTCCGAATTCATTTAGCAAAAGAAATAAAAAGTTAGAAGAAGTTATGACAATTTCGCTGATTTGAGAAAATTTAGCAAATGATGTGCAAATTAAGAAGTAAAGAAAGATCTAGCTAAATATAAGTAAAAGCAACACTTAGACTAGATATTTCTCGTATAGTTGGATAGCAAATTTAGCAATTAATGTGAAGATTTACAAGAAATGAAAATTTGGCAGACGATATGAAATTATTGATTATTAGTGAAAATTTAGCAAATGATATACAAATTTTGAGGGTTTTCAGGAAAAGTGTAAATATAAGACACAATTACACTTAGACGAAGTTTTTCTCGAAACTGGCAGATGGCGGATTTAGCAATCAATTTGACGTTTTAAATTCACTTCACCTTTGCAGTTGAATTACGAACAATTAGTTCAGGCTCAACTGACAAACTCTGTGGTATTTCCTCACCATTATTTGATTTTGCTAATCTTTTGAGAAGCGTTTGTGCAGCAAGTTCGCCCATTTCAAAAAGGGGTTGGCGAATTGTGGAGAGCGAAGGATAGCTGAAAGCTGCAAAATAGATGTCGTCAAAACCTAACACTGAGACATCATCAGGCACACGCAGTCCTGCTTCCTGTAAAGCCCGAATCGCTCCAATCGCCGACATATCATTAAAGGAAAAAATCGCGGTAAAATCCCGGTTTTTGGCTAAAAGTTTATTTGCCGCAATAAAACCAACTTCGGGTGATGGATTGATTCCTTCTAGTTGGACAACCAAATTTTGGTCTATAGAAACACCACGTTTGGCTGCGGCTTCCCTAATTGATTCAAAACGAATTTCCGTGTCAGAACTAAATTCTTGCCCCTTAATCATTGCAATTTTTCGATGTCCGAGCGAATAAAGATGATTTATTCCAAGTTCTGCTGCCGTTTGGTGATTCAAAATAACATTCGTGACTCCCTCAATTTCTTCGTGTCCTGCGACTGCCACAATTGGCAAATCAGTTTCAAAACGAATTTTTGTATCAATGGTAATTATCCCTTCGACTTGCCGTTCAATTAGCATTTGCGAATTATGAATGAGTAGGTCTGAGCGATGCAGATGGCTAGTATTCAGATAAAAATAACCTTGTTGGGTGGAGGCAGATTCAACCCCATTTAAAATCATCGCACAATAGCCATCACTTAATTCCGCCGCAATAACACCTATTGTAAAACTACGATTCGCCCGTAATGAACGAGCAAAATAATGTGGACGATATCCGTTTTCTTTTGCCGCAAGCAGGATTTTATCCTTGGTTTTTTGCGGGATTGTGTTGGCTCGAATGGTGTTATTCAGAACAACTGAAACCGTTCCGGGTGATAATCCGACAATTGCTGACAACTCTTTCAGAGTTAACCCTCTACCCGAAGTAGGTTCTCCATTAATTATATGGTTATTACCTTTTTTCTTTATCACTTAAATAGTTTCTCATAGTAGAAAATTCAATGCAAGATGTTGATTTTCTAAATCTTATGCCAAATTGTAGAGACATTACAAAATTTGATTTAGGTTATTAAATTCTATATTGACATTATTGTAATTCAATGTTAGATTCGTTAGCAAATCGTTTTGGCAAATCGTTTTGTTAAATTCAGGTTTTATTCATATACCCCCTATTACAATTGCTATTTATTTAGAATTAATGCGATTTTACTAATTTTAACGAGCTTGGGAATTTTTATTTTTTATTTTGGAATCATTTTTTGATTAAAAAAATCTGCCGATACTATTTAGGAGAATTAATAATGAATATGCGAATGAAAATAATGTCAATAGCTATTTTGTTCTTGGTGTTTAGCACGGGAGCAATTTTAGCTCAAACGACCAGTGGCTCAATTACCGGAACTGTAGTTGATCCGCAATCTGCGGCAGTTGCAAATGCAACGGTAACCATTTACGAAGAAGGAAGAATTATAAGTTAACCGCCACTACAGATGACGAAGGGAGGTTTGTATTTCCTGTTGTTCCACTCTGGAATTATACAATTACGTTGAGGCAAGTCGGCTTTAAAAAACAAGAGCGCAAAGGCGTCACCCTTGTGTCAAATGATAGACTGACACTTGGAAATTTGAGTTTGGAAGTAGGAGCACCTACCGAAACTGTTGAAGTTCAATCGGAAGCAACACTTATCCAAGCCGATAGCGGCGAACGTTCGTTTGGTATTCAGGGCGAGCAGATTCGAAACCTCGGCGTCAAAACCAGAAGCTACATTAACCTTGCCACCTTAGCACCCGGCGTGGTTGCAAATGGTGCCGGAGATGGCAATAGCTCGGATAGCAGTTCGGCATTAGTGTTAATGGTGTTCGAACAAATTCAAATAATGTTCAAATTGATGGCATAACCAGCGTTGATACGGGAAATAATGCCGAGTTTCGAGAATTCCGCTTGATTCGGTCGGTGAATTCAAACTTGTTACATCATCCTCCCAAGCAGAATATGGGCGTTCATCAGGTGCCAGATTATTGCGGTTACCGAAGCGGTTCACAGGATTTTCACGGCTCATTTTATTTTTATCGCCGTCATACAGGGCTTAATGCTAATACCTTTGAAAACAATCGAAGATAAGTGCAAACCCTCCGACACGTCCGATTTCCGATCAAGAAGATATTGGCTATACCATTGGCGGACCGATTTATATTCCTGGATTATTCAATAGAAAAGAAAAAATTATTCTTTTTTGTTAATCAGGAATGGACACCACGAATTACGCCGAATGGAATTAATCGCGTTCGTGTTCCGACTGCACTTGAAAGAGCGGGTGATTTTTCTCAATCTCTTGATAGTAATGGCAATTTGTTTAATACTTATTAGGGACTACACAACTGGATTTACCCTGCACAGCGGCAAATACTACGGGATGCTTTCAGATGGAGGGTTCTTGGAAAAATTCCGCTAGCCAGTCGCTATGCTACACGGATCTAAGACTTTTAAGTTTGTATCCCACACCAATCATACCATGGCCGGAAAAAACTTCAATTTTGAAGAACAAATTTCCAATGACACTAAAGAACGCAATGATACCGTTCGAATTGACTACGACATCAATGAAAACTGGCGTGTCTATGGCAGAATGCTCAATAATTTCAATGTAATAGAATTCCCGTTTAGCGGGTTAGGCTTCATTCTGGGCGGAAATATTGGTGCCGTAATTTGGCTGGAAAAATGATACTCCAAGACTCAGCTATGCCGGAACATTAAACGGAACACTTAATGCCACTACGGCGGTTGAATTCACCTACGGTTTCAGTCGAAACTCAATTGATGGAAGACCTGCTACTGACATATATACATTTGCATCTTCAGGGCTTGCCGGTTACCTATTGATTTTCCCAATGCAACCCAAGAAGATTTTCTGCCCCAGGTTGGTTATGGCGGCGGACCTTTGAATGCAACTCCGAGTTATCGGGTCGGAAACGGACCGTTTATCAATAGTAACCGAACCGACAATATTGCCGGAAGTCTTTCAAAAGTTTGGGGAGATCACGTTTCCAAATTCGGAGGCGTTTTATGAACAAGGGTGAAGAATCAGACAAACCGTGTTCAATTTAACGGCGGAATCAGCTTTTCACCTGATACCGCAATCCATTTGATACAGGACAAGGATTTTCAAATGCCGCATTACCGGACGTTTTCAAAACTATATCCAGGCGTCAGCGGGTTCAACCGGTGATTATCGGTTTCAAAAATGTTGAGTTTTATGCCCAAGATAACTGGAAAATTACAAATCGTCTGACGCTTGATTATGGAATCCGATTCTCGTGGCTCCCGCCGACCAGAGATGTCAGTGGTGCTGCCTCTAACTTTGACCCTAGCCACTATAATCCTGCAAATGCCCCACGGCTCTATGCGCCGGGATGTTTGGGACAAGCAGTTGGCAGTTTTACTCCGACAGGATGCACACGTGTAGCCTATGACCCGGCACTTGCGGCTGGAACTATTTTAACGGGAGGCGGTCAGTCCGGGAACTGGAGGCAATTCACTTAACGGCGGTCTCTTTATTGCAAAATTGTTCCCGGAACCGGAAACCGTGCAAATGGTTTGGTTGCAGCCGGAAGTGATGCGTTAACCAACGACCAAGGGCTTCTTTTTGCTCCAAGAATTGGCTTTGCCTATGATGTTACGGGCAATCATAACTTAATTCTTCGTGGCGGATTCGGAATATTTTACGACCGCTCACAGGGTAATTTGGTTTTTGATTACAATGAGAATCCACCGGTGACGACCACGACCCGGTTTGATAACGGACGATTGCAAGATCTCGGCGGAGCTAGGAACAGTTGCAAATTTAAGTCCGCAATTTATTCGGGCAATCGAAAAAAATGCAAAAATACCTTCGGTAAATTCGTATAACATCGGCATTCAGTATAAATTGCCGTTTGATATGGTGCTTGATGTTGCCTATGTCGGCTCTCAAATCATCATTTACCGCACGTACGACCGATTAATGAAACACCGTTTGGCTCGGCTTGGTTGGCCGCGAATCAGGATCCGACCAGAGCCACTCCGACCGTTCTCGGAGCAAGTGCGCTGCCAACCGACCTTTATCGTCCTTTTAGGGGATTGGTGGAATTAACTTTATCGAATTTAGTGAAAATTCTGATTACAACTCCTTGCAAATTGGAGCTAATCGTCGTTTTTCGAAAGGGCTTGTTTTAAATGGAAACTACACTTTTAGCAGTTTGGCCGACGGCATCACTTCGGCGGATGACGGACAGTCCCGGATTGACCAGAAATACTCTGTGAATTATGGTCGACTGGGCTTTGATCGAACCATAACCTTAACTTTAATTGGGTTTATGAAATTCCAAATCTAACTAAAAATCGATTCCTAGGGCTGATTACCAATGGTTGGCAGTTTTCCGGAATTTATCGCTTTCAATCAGGTCAGCCTGAATTGGTTTCCTGTGGAGTTAGCGGGTTCAATAACCAACAATTGACTGGCTCTTCCAGTTCAACCGGACCGCGATGCACCGTCATTGGTTTGATAAATGATGGACCGATTTCGGAATTTCGTAGATTCAATATCAATGCTTTCCAAGCCCCAGTAGTTGGAAGTCAAGGATTGGAGGCACAAAGGGATCAACTTTTAGTTAATTCATCTCCAATTAATAATTGGGATTTATCGCTTTCCAAAAAGTTTTTCATTTGGGAAAAACTCAATATTGAAACCCGGATAGATGCTTTTAATGCGTTTAATTCTGCACAAGGCGGTTTTCTAAACTTCTTTGGCGCAAATTATACTGCTCCTGGAAGCACTACTCTGGTCAATAACAATGCTGCTAATGCTACCACTAACCGAACCGGTTATGGTGCAGTAAGCGGCTATAGACCAAATCGAACGATGCAGCTAATGTTGCGAGTTTCGTTCTAGCCAACTGTTCGTAAAAAGAGCAGATTTTATGGGGGTAGGGTTTGCTCTTTTTGATAGAAATGCAGAGGCTCTGAGATAGATAAGGTTAGATGACTAACCTTATCTGGAACGTGTTTCTGCATTTTTTATTTCATCCAAAGAAATTTCAATATGTTTTTGACTAAAATTTGTTAATTTACGCAAAACATGTATTAACCACAGTTTTATTAATTCTAATGAGTTGGCAGCCAAAATCAATCGTTTTGGCAAGGTTAAGTTACGCCTTAAGTCCGCGTAAAGTCGTAATTCGGAGCGATTAGTCTTATGAAAAAAATCGTTGTTGTCGGTAGTGCAAATACCTGATATGGTCGTCAAAGCTGATAAACTTCCGCTTCTGGGCGAAACGCTTTTGGGTGGCACATTTTTTATGAATGCGGGCGGCAAAGGAGCGAATCAAGCCGTTGCTGCCGCACGTTTGGGTGGAAATGTAACTCTTGTCGCCAAGGTTGGTAACGACATTTTCGGTAAACAAACGATTGAGGGTTTAGTAAAAAGAAAACATCAATACCGACTATGTTTTTATTGATAACGATGCACCTTCGGGAACGGCGTTGATTATGGTCAACAACGAGGGCGAGAATTGCATCGTGGTCGCTCCGGGTGCAAATAGCAATTTATTACCCAAAGATTTAGAAAAAGTTTCGGCAGATAAATGAGGCGGAAAAAATCATCTTAGTCCAACTGGAAATCCCGTTGGAAACGATTAATCGAGTTGTCAAAAACGCCAAGGCAAACGGAAACAAAGTGATTTTGAATCCCGCCCCTGCTTGACCTTTGAGCGACGAGTTATTAGATGGGTTATTTCTGATAACTCCAAACGAAACCGAGGCAACATTGTTGACCAGAATTAAGGTTGAAGATCTAGTTTCATCTTAACAAGCGGCAGGTGTTCTATTAGCAAAAGGCGTTCAAAACGTCATTATTACACTCGGCAAACAAGGTGCTTATTTGCAAAATGATAGTTTGCAACTTTTGGTTGCTGCACCTGTTGTCGAAGCGATTGATACCACCGCTGCCGGAGACACATTTAATGGCGGAATAGCGGTTGCTATCGCCTATGAAATGGATTGGAACTCAGCAATTCAGTTTGCTTGTCGGGCGGCTTCCATTTCAGTGACGAGGCTGGGGCACAGGCTCCGTGCCTTATCGAAACGAGATTTGAAGCGTTCAGAGTCAACGCTTTAGCGTGCTTCCGCCCACGAAGCGTTTCAGGAAGAGCAGCCAAAAGGCGGGATCTAAACGCGTGGAAACTAAAAATATGTTTATCGTAGAAAATTACGGATTAGCGATTCTGCTTTGTGTAGTCACAATGATTTGCTGGGGTTCGTGGGCAAACACCACCAAATTAACCACCAAAACTTGGCGATTTGAATTGTTTTACTGGGATTACGGTTTCGGAATTCTGATCGCTACATTGCTGCTGGCATTCACTTTAGGCAGCACGGGAACGGAAGGGAGATCCTTTCTTACTGATTTACAGCAAGCCGATTCTGCAAACTTAACATCCGCCTTTATTGGAGGCGTAATTTTCAACATTGCAAATATTCTTTTGGTCGCAGCGATTGCAATTGCGGGAATGTCGGTCGCGTTTCCGGTAGCGATTGGGATTGCTTTAGTTTTAGGAACGGTCGTCAATTACATTGCGAATCCGCAAGGCAATCCATTGCTGATTTTCGGAGGCGTGGCGTTGATTGCGATTGCAATTCTTTTGAACGCCAAAGCATATCAAAAATTACAGACCGGAAGTAGTGTTACAAAAAAAGGTCTAATACTTTCGGTAGTCAGCGGTTTGTTGATGGGGTTGTTTTATAAATACGTTGCGGTTTCGATGGTTGGGAATTTTAATCTTCCCGAAGCAGGCAAACTTACGCCTTATACGGCATTAGTGTTTTTTGCAATTGGCGTTGTAGTCAGTAGCTTTTTGTTCAACACAATCCAGATGAAAAAGCCTTTTAACGGAACATCTTTATCATTTTCGGACTATTTTGCAGGCACTACAAAAGACCATCTGATTGGTATTCTCGGCGGAATAATCTGGTGTATCGGGATGTCGTTGAGCATTCTCGCCTCAGGAAAAGCCGGACCCGCCGTTTCGTATGGATTAGGTCAGGGAGTAACTGTTGTCGGAGCAATTTGGGGAATTTACATCTGGAAAGAATTTGCCAACGCCCCAAGCGGAACAAAGCCTTTGCTCAATGCCATGCTCTTTTTGTATATCGCGGGATTGGTGATGCTTGTCCTTTCAAAATAAATCAGGATATGGCGAGAAAGATTTATTTATCATTACTGTTTTGTTTGTTAATTTACGAATATTTTTGCCCAAACATACGAGAGAGCAAAGATTTGGGACAAAGATATAGATGCTTTTGCAGAAATTGACCGACTGCAAACGCCTCCCAAAGATGCAGTTTTATTTGTCGGCAGTTCTTCAATTCGTTTGTGGAAGAATCTGCGGGAGAGTTTTCCGACTTTGAATGTAATTAATCAGGGCTTTGGCGGTTCTTATTTAGCAGACGTGAATTATTATTTTGACCGGATCGTTAAGCCTTATAAACCCAAGATGATAGTGCTGTATGCCGGCGAAAACGATATAAATGACGGGATTGCACCGGAAGCAGTGGCGGAAAGTTACCGCAAATTTGCTGAAATGGTGAGAAAGAATTTCCCTAAAATCAAACTCATTTATATTTCGCTCAAACCAAGCCCGTTGCGTTGGCAAAGAGCTGATAAATATCGCCACGCAAATAGTTTAATTAAGGCTGAAATTGCCAAGGACAAACGAACAGTTTTTGTTGATGTTTGGTCAAAAATGCTAAACGAAAAAGGCGAGCCAAAAGACGAAATTTTTACCGAAGACAGGTTACATATGAATGAAAAAGGATATGCAATTTGGAGAGATTTATTGTTCAAATGTCTCAAATAGGTAGCGTTGGCGATGACTTTTCTAAAGGCAAAAAAATCGTAATTAAGTGGTTGTAATTTATCGGTCGAGATAAAAGTAACATTTTGCTTTAGAACTAAATAATGATTGACAAGATTATCTTAATAATTATCGTTTGCTTGACATTGATTCAGTCGGCATTTGCTCAAAAAGTAGATTTTTGGCTAACCAAAAGCGACCAATCGGTTTTGTTGCAAAAACAAAATAAATTTTCATTTAGTGATAAACCTAATGAAATTCCAACGATTGAAATTGACGAAACGCAAACTTTTCAAACGATTGACGGCTTTGGTTACACCCTGACGGGTGGAAGTGCTTTTGTTATCAACCGACTCGATAAAAGCAGCAAAAAGAGGTTGTTGCAGGAATTATTCGGCAAGAAAAAGGATTCAATCTCTATCAGCTATTTGAGAATTAGTATCGGTGCTTCGGATTTGAATTTTTCGCCATTTACATACAACGATTTGCCACTTGGCGAAACGGATGAGAAGTTAGAACAATTCAGTTTGAAAGAAGATGAAAAAGATGTAATCCCTTTATTACAAGAGATTATCCGAATCAATCCGAAAATCAAAATAATGGGTTCGCCGTGGTCTGCACCGCTTTGGATGAAGGATAAAAACAGTTTTTGGGGCGGACATTTGCAACCGAAATATTATGAAGTTTATGCCAAATACTTTGTGAAATATATCAAGGAAATGGAACAACGCGGTATCAAAATTGACGCGATAACGCCACAAAATGAGCCTCAGCATGATGGCAATAATCCAAGTATGTTGATGACAGCTCAAGAGCAAACAGATTTTATTAAGAATCATTTGGGCAAAGCGTTTCAAGCGGAAAATGTTAAGACGAAAATCATCATTTATGACCATAATTGCGACAACCCAAATTATCCGATTGAGGTTTTGAATGATGCAGAGGCAAGGAAATATATTGACGGCTCGGCTTTTCATCTTTACGGCGGCGAAATTGGTTGTCTCAGCAAAGTGAAAGATGCTCATCCTGATAAAAATTTATATTTTACTGAACAATATACTTCGTCAAAAAGTGAATTTGCGGGTGATTTGAATTGGCATATTGAAAACCTGATTATTGGTGCAACCCGCAATTGGAGCAAGACATTTTTGGAATGGAATTTGGCAAACGATGCGGAATTCAAACCACATACGGAAGGCGGATGCAATGTTTGCAAAGGTGCTTTAACTATTGCAAATAATACGGTAACCAGAAATGTTTCGTATTACATTATTGCCCACGCCGCCAAATTTGTGCCGCCAAAATCAGTGAGAATTGCCAGTAATATTGTCGGCAAAATAAACAATGTGGCGTTCAAAACTCCTGATGGAAAAATAGTTTTGATTGTCCAAAATAACAGCAAAGAAACAACAAATTTTAGCATTAAATTTAAGAACAAAAGGGGAGTTACAAGTTTCCCGCCGGTGCTGTCGGGACATTTACTTGGAAAGAATAATATGAAAACTTTAGTTTTAACTATTCTTTTTTTTTCGCTTTCGTATGGTGAGCTTTGGGCAAACCAAAAAGATAGTCGCAAAAACCGTTTCGGCTCAGGGCAAAACTGTTACCGTTTTCACCACAGCCGAATCAACTAATCAAAAACTTAACTCAAACAGATCAACTTAATTTTGCTGATAAACCGCAACCGACCGAAGGCGAAATCAGCGTTTTTGTTAATCCAAACAAAAGTTTTCAAACCTTTTTAGGTATCGGCGGTTCATTTACCGATGCCAGTTCCGAAACTTTTGCTAAATTATCGCCAACTAAACAAAACGAATTTTTGGAAGCGTATTTCAGCAAAGACAAAGGAATCGGCTACACGCTTGGACGCACGACCATTCACAGCAGCGATTTTTCTAGTGGCAGTTACACCTATATTGATGAAGGCGATAAAGATTTAAAAACTTTCACACTTGCACACGACCAAAAATTTCGTCTTCCGTTTATCAAGCGAGCAATGCAAGCGGCAGGCGGAAAATTGACTTTATATGCCAGTCCGTGGTCTCCGCCCGCCTTTATGAAATCTAATAAATCAATGCTTCAAGGCGGCAAACTTTTACCCGAATTTTATCAACCGTGGGCTAATTATTATGTTAAATACATTCGGGCAATTGAAAAAGAAGGGATTCCGATTTGGGGTTTAACCATTCAAAATGAACCGATGGCGACTCAGCGTTGGGAATCCAGTATTTATACGGCGGAAGAAGAACGCGACTTTCTAAAAAATTATCTGGGTCCAACCCTTTGGAAAAGCGGTTTGAAGAATAAAAAAATCATTATTTGGGATCACAATCGCGGATTTGATTACACATCGAGTTTCGACAATTTTGGACGACCCCAAAGCAAATAAATATGTGTGGGGAATTGGTTTTCATTGGTATGAAACTTGGGCGGGCGGACAACCGATGTTTGAAAATATTGAACAGGTTAATGCAATGTATCCCGATAAGAATCTGATATTTACCGAAGGAACAGTCGAAAATTTTGACTCTGCTAAATATCAATTTTGGGGCAATGGAGAAAGATATGGATGCTCGATGATTAACGATTTTAATAACGGTGTCGTTGGTTGGACTGATTGGAATTTGCTGTTAGACGAAACAGGCGGACCAAATCACGTTCAAAATTTCTGCTTTTCGCCAATTCACGGCGATACCAAAACGGGCGAATTGATTTACACGCCGTCATATTATTACATCGGACATTTTTCCAAATTCATCAAACAGGGTGCGAAACGCCTTGCCGCCGCCGCTAGCTCGAAGTCAACTTTTAACCACCTCTTTCCAAAATCCAGATGGAAAAATTGTCACGATTGTGATGAACGACAGCGACGAAACGGTTAAATACAACTATGTAATCGGAACGGAAAGTGCCGAAGTTGAAATTTTGCCAGATTCGATTCAGACCTTAATTTTTTAACGATATGCAAAACAAATACATTTTAGCTTTAGACCAAGGCACAACCAGTTCGCGGGCGATTATTTTTGACCACAACGGTTCGGTTATTTCGGTTGCCCAAAAGGAATTTACGCAGATTTTTCCGCAACCGGGCTGGGTTGAACACGATGCTAACGAGATTTGGTCAACGCAATTAGGTGTAGCCACCGAAGTATTGGCAATGGCAAATATTGAGGCTAGCCAAATTGCCGCGATTGGCATTACAAATCAACGCGAAACGACTGTCGTTTGGGAACGCTGACAGGCAAACCGATTCATAACGCCATCGTTTGGCAAGACCGCCGGACATCCGAGTTTTGCAACGAATTAAAGGCAAATGGCAAAGATAAATTGATTCAAGAAAAAACCGGGTTGATTGTTGATTCGTATTTTTCGGGAACGAAAATTCGTTGGATTCTTGATAATGTGGCGGGTGCGAGAGAAAAAGCGAACAACGGCGAGCTTTGTTTTGGGACGATTGACACTT
>CAVZXI010000025.1:0-22407 GCA_963779235.1 Pyrinomonadaceae bacterium | reverse complement strand
AAGACTTTGCCGCGAAATATATGAACGGTACGCAGCTTGAATATTTTGCGGTTCACAAACTTCGCCCTGACCTGAAAGGTCAAACAGTAGATCGTTCCACGATACAGTATGAGACACCTACATTGGATCGAGCAGTGAACGCGATCAAAAATTTATTGAAGCAGCGCAAGCCGGTTCGAGTGGTGGTGATAGATGATCCCAAGTTTACTTATGCAAGCAACGGAGCTATCCAAAATCAACATTTTGTAATGATTGTAGGTTTTGGAGGAGATCAATTTTTATATATTGACCCGTGGTACGGCGGTTCAAACTTGACGTATCAGGGCGGGATTGACGGAAATTATAAAACTGAATTTATGGGTATCTTTAATTACGTTTCGGGAAAAGGAATTAAACAAGATACTGCTCTTTGCGGCGGAACTTTTGGCGGCACAGGAAGGGAAAATAATTTTCTGGAAGTCGTATCGGGTCCCAGATATTAGCCTGAGGTCGCAATCGAACAATAGAACAAAAAACTTGTCTTTGTGTTTAGATTAGCTTTATTAGCCTGAATCCTGAGTAGGAATTAAGCGTAAGAAATCACTATTAAGCATTAAATTGTAGATTTAGTTTAGCCAAAATACTTTCAGAACCTGCCCATCAGAGTAGTTTTTCTAAATCAACATAAAGAACATACTTACTCGCAAATTGTTAATCGGAAGAAATAAATATGTCTTTAAGTAAAGAAACGGCAGGAAAAATTATCGAAATAGTAGCGGCGGACACAGATTGTCAAAAAGCAATTCAGACATCTCCGACTTTTACTTTTTTGCATCCCGGCACGGATTTGTTTTTGAGATTTTCACATTTGGCAGGCTCAGTTCGCAATGAGTAATGATGTTGCAAGGCAAATATACCGGCGACAAGGATTTCGATGAAAAGATTTGTTTAGGAATTGCTTTGGTAACATTTAAGGCAATTCTCAATGGAATTAAACAAGGTAGGCTGTCCGAAGTTCATACCGCTAACAGCATTCACCGGATTCATTGGGGAATTCATCACGAAGCAACTTGGATTCGGATGAAAGATGATTTGGAATATGTGTTTGATTGGCACGCAACTTTGAAAATGCGCGACCCGGCAATCAGTAAAGCCGAAGATTGGATGATAGCGAAAACAGCAATAAATTACATCTTGTTTTCGGGTTTTAAGTAAATTTAACGAGGCACAAAATGTCACCACAAATAGTTAAAGCTAACAATTCTTGAATAAGGAGTTAAAACTATGAGTACATCGCCCCCAATGGAAATAGTGGGAACTAATCCTGAAATAAACGCCAGACCACAACTTGTGTATGTGGCAGCACTTTTTAAAGGCACATTGCAAGCTAAACCACTCGCCACTTTACAGGTGACGGGGACTACTGGTTTTTATGTTGATCAAATAGTCCAAGCACTGGAAAAACTTCAGGTGCCCCGACCAAAAATCTTACCGCTCGTTTTTACTAATCCGGTTGCTCTCCCGCCAATCAGTTTCAGCAGTATGCCGCCGAATTTCAATATCGAATATAGGGCAACTATTTTGATTGATTACGGCGACAGCAACCCTCACCGACAAAAATTCTCGGTCGCATTCAAGCCGGAGGGTAAAGAATTTCCGATTGAGGTTGAGTTTGAGGTTGCGCCTGACGGCACAAATTTAACCGAAGTCAAAGCCGAATGGTCAACGCCGTTAAAAACCGTCATCGGCGATTCTGCCCGGATGGGTTACAGACAAGTCAAATTTGCTACGAAAATAGTAGGTTTAGCCGGTTTTGACCGAAAAACGGTAAATAATATCGAGACGGAACTAAAAGGAAAACTCAAACAAACACTCTCTTTTTATCTGCGAACTTCGGGTCACGAATATGTCAAAATTCAGTTTTATGGAGCAATAGGCGCGAAATATGCCGATGATAAAGTTAAACCTTTGGGCGAGGTTGGCTTCCTGTTCGAAATCCCGTTTGATTTGGCTGATGTTCTCAAGTAAAAACGCAAAAGTAATTAAAAAATCAGGAAGTAAATTTATGCTTTCAACATTACCATTAAAAACAAATTTCGACCCCGTGATACACGGCTTTAAATTCAGCAATAGTGATATTGAATACGAACTTTTCGGAGTAGTCGGCAAGAATTTGTGTGGCGGAATGATCTATGCCGCCAAGGATAATTTTTTTCATCGGCGCACAATTCCGTCAGCTACAACCCCACCCGCCAGAAATACACCCCTGAATTCTTATATTTACGACCGGCAAGAAAGTGCCCATTGGGGAACCATTCCAAGATTTCTAACTGGAATTAGCTGGTTTGTGGATAGTGTAGCAAGCGAGTATGACAAGATTAGCAAAGAGGTTAGACTTTCTGTCCCCATGCCACTTTTCCTAATCAAAGATGGGACGATGAAAGGACATCATGTTTTAATCATCGGTTGCCAAAGTTCGCCATCACTTGGCAATCCGATTCTTGATGTCTATGACCCAAACTATCCACAGGAAATAACTACAATCCACGCCGAACACAGCGCAAAGCGTTTTGCCCTCAAAAAAGCGGACGGAACAAACGCAGGATACCTGAAAGGCTTCTTTGTTGATGGAGGTTACAAGCCGAAAGAGCCTTACTGGTCGTAAAAAGATTTGACAAATTGGAAGCAAGAAGTTTGACTGATTAGCATTTGTGGAAGATTCGACGAAATTCGGCTGGAGTCATTCCCGTCACGTTTTTAAAACTGCGGGTAAAATGAGTTTGATCGGCAAATCCTGTATTGAGCGCGATTTCAACTAAACTTTCGTTGGAAGAAAGAATTTGTTGACGGGCGTTTTCAATCCGAATTTTGCGAATATAATCGCCAATCGTGCAATGCTCAAATTGTCGAAAAGTGCGGGCGAGATGCGTCGGATGAACTCCGACAAATTCGGCTAAATCATTCAAACTAAATGGCTCATTTGAATTTTCGCGCAAAATTTCTTTGGTTTTTTCCAACCAAATCGGACGTTTACGCTCATTGGTTTTTAAGTTTTGACGCGAGGCGCAAATCAGAAGTTCAGTAGTCAAACTCTCCAAAGCTAAAGCAGAAAACGCATCTCTGGTGGAAAATTCCCGATACATTCGCGCCGCCAACCACAAAGATTCGTTGCCCAACATTGAAAGCGGTTCGTTTAATTTTGCGCCGGAATCTTGCACTCTTTCCAAATTTTTGGCATCAATTTCAACTAAAAAATGTGTGCCGTTGGAATGATGCTTTTCGGCGTGGCTGACATCGGGCGGATAATAAACCAATGCGGTTGGCGTTCTTTCGTCAATTTTGCGCTCAATTTGTTCTTGATAATTGCCCGACAAAACAAAGCAAAAATGTGAAAGTTCGTGAGAATGTTTGGGGATTTGCAAACGGTTCGGATAGGCTTTTTCGGTAAAGCGGAAACCATTCGCCACAAGTGCTTGCGAAGTTTCGCCGTAGAATTCTCCTGCTTTTAATCTCACTAAATAAAAAACACCGCCGACTAAATTTTTATGACATAAAAGATTGATTTTGTTGAAGGAACGCCAGCATCTTGCTGGCAAACATCGTGCTAACGATGTAGCAAAAGTTAAGCAAAAGTCAATTCAAATTAAAGTCGAAAGGTTCGCGCTTTGCGCTCAATGCCAGCTAGAAGCGTGGCGTTCCGTTCTTAAAAATCTTTTCCAACAATTAGATGAGATTAAGCGCGTTTTTGTTTCACTCAATCGCTAATAAATTTTCCCATTCTGCGTAAAGTACTTGAACCATTTTCTCTTTTTGCTGAATTTCGTCCGAAATTTCTTGAAGCATAAAATGACTGGAGGCAATTTTGGGCTGACTCATCTGCAAAGTCAATTTTGCAACTTCTCCTTCTAAATTCGGAATTTCTTGCTCAATTTCTGCAATTCTCTTTTCAAGTTGCTGACGTTGATTTTTTGATAATTGGTCTTTGGTTTTTGACTTTTGGTCTTTGGAACTTAAACCACCCGCTACCGCAGTCGGTTCTGACTGTCGCTCCTCGCCCTTCGCCTTCTCGCTCTTCGCCATGTACCAAGCGTGAAATTCGGAATAATTGCCATCAAAAATCTCAATTCGCCTATCATCTTCAAACGACATAATCTGCGTGGCGATTCTATCCAAAAAGAATCGGTCATGGCTAACAGTAATGATTGTGCCTTGAAACGCATCGAGCGCAGATTCGAGAGCCTCGCGCGAAGGGATGTCGAGGTGGTTCGTCGGTTCGTCCAATATCAAGACGTTTTTGTTCGAATAAATCAGTTTTGCGAGTGCCAGCCTGCCTTTTTCGCCGCCCGATAAAGTTGAAACTCGTTTGAAAATGTCTTCGCCGACAAATAAAAAGCGAGCTAAAAAATTCCGCAACTCGCCATTTTCAGCCATTGGCGCGACACGGCGGAGTTCTTGGATAATTTCGTTGCGATCGTCTAAATCTTCTAAATTTTGCGAATAATAGCCGATGTCGGTTTTTGCGCCCCACAAAATCTTGCCCGAAAGTTCGCGGATATTGCCCAAAACCGTTTTGAGAAAAGTTGTTTTCCCCGTTCCGTTGCCACCGATTACGCCTAACGCTTCGCCTCGTAAAAGTGAAAATTCGATATTTTTGGCTAAAACATTTTCGCCGTAGCCAATGCTCAAATTTTCAACCGTTAGAACTTGATTTCCGGTGCGCTCAACTTTTTTCAATTTGAAATTTCCGCTTGGTTTATCGCTCTGAACCGCTTCGATGCGCTCCATTCTGTTTAACAAAGTGCGGCGCGATTTGGCTTGTTTGGTCTTTTGACCTTCCAAATTTTTACGGATAAATTCTTGGGTTTTGGAGATTAAAGCCTGTTGATTTTCAAAAGTTCGGCGTTGAGCCTCGCGCCGTTCTTCGCGTTCAACTAAAAATTGCGAATAATTTCCCGTGTAAGAAAAGGCTTTGCCGCGCTCGATTTCGATAATTTTGCGACAGGTTCGGTCGAGAAAATAACGGTCGTGGCTGATGATGACGAAAGTTTTGTCGTAGGTTTGCAAAAAGGTTTCGAGCCATTCTACGGCGTTCACGTCTAAATGGTTGGTTGGCTCATCAAGCAACAAAATATCGGGCTGAGAGAGCAAGAGACGCGCCAAGCCGAGCCGATTCTTTTGTCCACCGGAAAGATTCTTAGTCTCAATCGCCCAACTTTCTTTGGGAAAACCCAATCCCATCAGAATCGCTTCGGCTCTGGCGGTGTAACTAAAACCGTCTTCAAGTTCAAATTCGGTTTGCAAATCAGCGTATTTGCCTAAAATTTCATCCGAAACTTCCGATTCCATTTGCACTTCGATCTGGCGCATTTCGGCTTCGATGTCGTGAAGCCGTTTGAAAGCAGAAAGCGCGGCGGTGTGAGCTGTCTCGTTTTCGGTAAAATCAACGTGCTGTTCCAAAAGTCCGATTTTGAGACTGTTGATTTTGATGACTTCGCCCGAATCCGCGGTTTCTTCGCCCGTAATCAAACGGAAAACAGTCGTCTTCCCGGCACCGTTTCGTCCAACTAATCCAACTTTTTCGTTGGGATTTATTTGAAACGAAACTCCGCGCAAGATTTCGTGTGCGCTGTAAGATTTAGTAATTTCTGAAAGACGGAATAACATCTCAAGGGAAAAGGGAAAAGGGAAAAGTGGATAAGGTAAAAGGCAAAAGGTAAAAGGTAAAGGTAATCATTTTTCCCTCAAACCTCTTCACTTTTGCCCTATTTTTGAATAACCAAGACAAAAATTTTCGCTAGTTCACAAAATAAGTTGCTCTTAAATTTTGCCTTTTACCTTTTCACTTTTGCCTTTTTAAACTACTTGGCGTTTGCCGGTTTTGGGGCTGTATTTGTGTTAGCCACAGGTTTAGTTTCAGCTTTGGTATTGCTGTTGGTATTTGCTTTAGTCTGATTGGCATTAGCGTTGCTATTTGTATTCGCCCCTGAAGTATTGGCGTTAGAATTAGCATTTGCATTCGGCGAAACTGCCGGACGCGCCCCGCTCAATTCATTTGGATTATCAATGATTTTCTTGAGCAATAAATTGTCAATTCTCGCTTCATTCATGGCTTGCGCGGCATACGCTTCTCTCACTAAATCTTTACGCCCTTTGGTCAAAGCATCAGTAATTTGTTGACGCACGCCAGTGCTTTCCAAAGTTAAAGTCTCATCTTTTTCACTTCGTTCTTGAAGTTTAAGAATGTAATATTTTCCTTGAACCTGAGTTGGTTGAATCTGTCCAATCGGAAACTTCGGATCCATCAGGATAGCAGCAAGTTGTGGTTGGAAGGTTTGTTTGAGCTGTTCTTCCGTAATATATCCTAATTCTCCCCCCTGCGCTCTACTTGGGTCTTCGCTTTTTTCACGGGCGATGGCAACAAAATCACCACCGCCTCTCAATTGCTGAATAATTGCGTTACCGGCGGCAACTGCATCGGCTTCATTGGTTGTTTTATCACCCTCGCCTGAATTAGCTGGATCAACTACGATTGCCGCTAGTTTGACACCTCTTTTCTTGATGAAGGCTTCAGGATTACCCTTGAAAAACCCTTCAATTTCGCTGTCTTTCGGTGGCTCAACTTTGCTGGTAATCTTTTCCACTAATTTGCTAATTGCAAGTTGTCTTTTCAAACCTTCGCGGAAAGTGGCTTCGGTTTCGCCCGCTTTTTCCATCTCTTTGGTCAACTCTTCAGCAGATTTTCCACTGGCAGTTTTGAGTTTGTTAAATTCGGCGGTGACTTCTTCGTCAGTTGGAATGGTCTTTTCCTTTTCAGCCTTTTGAAACAATACTTCTTGCTGAATCAGATTTTGCAAAACTTGCAAACGAGCTTGATTAAGCTCCAACGGGGAAAGTTTGGCTTCTTGACCTTGCGCTTGTTGTTTGACCACGCGGTCAACTTCTTGCATCTTGATTGCTTTTCCATTTACCGTAGCGTAGGTTTCATCTGGTGTGACGGGTGGCGGATTATTTCCGCACGAACCGAAACCAAAAGAAAATAATGCTAAAATAGCAATCGCTAAAAACTTAAATTTGAATTTTTGCACAGTGGCTTTTACTCCTTCAAAATAAACAATATTCATCATTGCTTGACTTAAACTAAATAAATTTGTTATAAATCTTGTTTTTGAGTTTGTAACTAAACAAACTCTATTTATAACCCTCGTCTTAATAATTGGAGGCTAAAATTATGGCAAAACGCTGTGAAGTATGCGGAAAAGGTCCGCAATTTGGAAATAACGTTTCGCACGCTAACAACAAAACTCGTCGTCGCTTTAACCCGAACTTGCAATCCATTCGCGTGGTTGCACCAACTGGTGGCGCGACTCGTCAGAAGGTTTGCACTCGTTGTCTGAAAGCTGGCAAAGTTGTCAAAGCTGTTTAGGTTGTTTGAGATGCAAACTCAAACTTTGGTTGCCAAGTGTAGAAATTCTACATTTGGCATTTCTTTTTACCCAACTAAAGCGATGCACTCAATTTCCACTCGTGCATCACGCGGCAGACGCGCCGCCTCAACCGTTGCTCGCGCCGGTTTATTTTCGTTAAAATATTTTCCGTAAATTTCGTTCATCGCGGCAAAATCATTCATATCAGCCAGAAAAACGGTAGTCTTAACTACATTTTCTAACTTGCTGCCTGCCGCCTGTAAAATCGCGCTCAAGTTTTTCAAGACCTGTTCTGTCTGTGTTTTTATTTCGCTAGACACAAATTCGCCCGTCTTCGGATCAATCGGAATTTGTCCCGAAACAAAAATTAAATTTCCAGTTTTAACCGCTTGCGAATAAGGTCCGATGGCACCCGGCGCATTTTCAGTCGAAATAATTTCCTTCACAATTTATAAAGCCTTGCTTAAATGTTTTCTCAAGCAAAAGGCGAATTTTAACAGAATTATTGTGAAAAGCAAAGCGGGTGTAGGGCAAACGCATTAAAATTCTAAATCGTTTATTTGCCTTGAAAGCCAAGTAAAATAAAGACTTTTAAGGTGTTTTTGCTTAGAGCATCAAAAAATAATTCCAAATTAATTATCAAAAATCACCTGATTTTTGATGTTTTTCACTTGCTAAATTATTGCAAATGTTCAGACAGCCTTTAAAAAGAAAATTACGTTAATGTTCGCTTTTTTAACCGTCTTTGCCTTTGACGTTCGGACGGCTTCGGCACAGATTCCGATAAACATTCCGAAAATTCCGAAGATAAAAAAAGACAAGTCGGAAAAACCGAAACAGAAAACGACCGCGACCGGCAGCAGTCAATCGAACAATAATCAAACCAAAAACGATACCCAAAAGATAATTTGAAAATTCTGCCTGAAATTAGTTTCAAAATAATTTTGCAAAAACATTTTTACTTGAATTTTTCAATCAGCAAGCAATCAAACCGGACAAATTATTTTAAGCCGCCGATTAAAACCGCATCGTGATTCCAGCCGCCCTGAACGATGGCGAAACTTTTTCCGTCGGGCGCAAATGCCAAGCCGGACATTTCGTATACCGATTCGTTGCCAAGGTCAGCAATCCGGCGCGGTTCGACGGTGTCGAGAGGCTGAAACCAAAGACTGTTTTCTGAATCGAAGGCGGCTAAGATGTATGCCAAAAACTTCCCGTCCGGCGACCACTTGAACTCCTTTAATCCGGCTTTTGGAACAGCGAGTTTAAAGGTTTTAAAATTTTGCTTGTCGGCGAGCGAAACAACTTTCAAAACATTTTCTTTACCCCGTTTTTCCGCAAAAGCGATCTGCAAACCATCGGGCGAAAAGGCGTAAAAAAGCTCGGTTCGCTTGTCGAAAATCAACTGCTCTTCGCCGCTACCATCGGTTGAGACGCGCCAAAGTGTTCTGTGCCGAGACGAAAGATAGTAAAGCCACTTCCCGTCCGGCGCGGCAAACAGCGGAAAGCCGCCTTCTTTTTTGGTAATTTGAGTCTGGTTGCTGCCATCGGCGTTCATTCGCCAGACGTGACCTTCGCCGGTGCGGTTAGAAAAGAAAAATATCCGCTCGCCGTCGGGCAAAACTATCGGCAGCATTTCGTTAGCTGAATGATTTGTCATCTGACGGCGGCTTCCGTCCCGACTAAGCCGCCAAATATCGCTACTGCCCGCCATCGAAGACGAAACGAGAAGGTCTCCGTTGGGCGCGAAAACAACATCCGTCGCCTCCGCCAAGATTCGATTATCCGATGGATTTTCGATTTGAAAAAGACGCACGCGAAATTCCGATTTGACCTTGGTTGAAACCAAACGGTTGCTGTCTTTGCTTAAGCTCAAAGCAACATACGATTCCGAGTCTTTCGTAAGCGGTGCGGCACTGCCCGTGGTGGCGGCAATCTGCCAAATGCGAAAATCTTTCTCGCGGTTTTTCCGCGCCGTCAAAAGCCAACCGCTTTGATCGGGCAGCCACTCCAAATGTTTGATGTTAAAAAATTTCTCTTGGCTCAACTCGCGCTCGACACCGCTTTGAATATCAATTTCCATTAAGCCGAACTCATTCGATTGGTTAAGCGACTGACCGACGGCAAAGGCGATTGATGCTCCATCGGGCGAGATTCGGTTGTCGCCGATGCGAATCGGGCGCGGGCGCGAGACGATTTTTCTTTCGTTTTTGCCGTCTGCGGCATCGGCGATCCACAGCGAACAATATTCATCGTCGCGGTAAAAACAGCGCACGAAAGAAATTTGCTTGCCATCGGGCGAAATACTGATCCAGCCCTGCGTTTCGTCGGCGATTTTTTGGGGAACACCGCCGAAAATCGAGACGCGATAGACGGCGGCTGAAGTATCGGCAATGTTCGGACTGCGGACAAAATAAAGAAAAACGCCATCGGGCGAGAGTGCCAGCCCGAAATATTGTTCGTCCGAAGGCGGAATTATCTCGACGTTGTTGGCGGATTCGAGTTGTCTGAGCCAAACGCTTTGTTTGCCTTCAATGCCGCTGGTGTAGACCACATTTTTCCCGTCTGGCGAAATGACAGCGAAAACTGCTTTACCATCGTTCGAGAGTTTTTCCAAACTAAACGGTGCGGTCAAAACGGGTGCGGAATTCGGATCTTTACTGCTCACATACCAAAAGCCAATCGCTGTTAGGCCGAAAATTAAAACGGCGGCTGAAACCGTAAACCTGACGATTCTTAACCAATCAATGGATTTTTTTTCAATCGGTCTGGCATCGGTTTGCCGTGCGTCGTTATTTGCAAAGCTACCGTCAGTGATTTCTCTGACTTCGGCGATAAAGCGGTAGCCGCGGCGCGGAACGGTTTCGATAAAAGTCGGCTCGCGCGCGTCGTCGCCGAGAGTTTTGCGAAGCTGGCGAATGTTGAACGTCAGATTGCTTTCCTCAACGAAAGTTCCCGCCCACACTTCCGCCATCAGTCTTTCTTTTTCAACGATTTGCCCGTGATTTTCAACTAGTGCCGAGAGCAGTTCCAAAGTCTTCGGCGTGATTGAGACGGGCTTTCCGAATCTCATTAAAACATTTCTTTCAGCGTCGAAGCGAAAATCTCCGAATTCGTATAAATGGCTGTCATTACTCGACATAACTCGTTCTAGGAACTTTCTAGGAACTTTCTAGGGTAAATCTCAAGACTTTTCCAACGAAAAGATTATAACTTATCCAACATCAATCGCAGAAACGAATTTACCATTTCAAAAAAACAGAAATTCGACGACCGGAGAATGAAGAATGCGGAAAAAATCAAAAGTTTGGCTCGTGGCAATCTCGCTTCTCGGCTCGTCTTTTTTATTTTGCCGGAGTTCATTGAAAAATCATCCGGTTGATTTTGTTGACCGAAAAGTTATTTTCGCGGTCGAAAAAAGCTCGCAGCCGTTTCTGCTCGTTGTCGAAATCAACGGAGCAGGCGCGCTCAAACTGAACAAAATCGAAATGGGAAACATCGAGAACACCGCCTTTTTGCACGAACGGTTGAAAAATATTTTCGCCGACCGCGCCAGAAATTCGATCAGCCAAAGAGAAATTGTGATTGACCGACAGGGCGAAATCAAAAACGAAGATTTGGAAAATCTGATCGAAATTTTGGCTAATGCCGGGGCTTCGCCGATTCGCGTAATCAAAGGCGATTTGTAAAACAAAAAATTTAAGGAGCAAATATGAAAAAGAATTCAATTTTAATGTTCGCGTTTTTAACCGTCTTTGCCTTTGGCGTTCAGACGGCTTCGGCGCAGATTCCGATAAACATACCGAAAATTCCGAAAATTCCGAAGATAAAAAAAGATACAACGGAAAAACCGAAACAAGATACGCCGACCACGCCGGAAAAAGAGTCGCCGGCAAACGAGACGAATCAATCAAACGAAAACAAGTCGGATGACAACCGGAAAACCGAAACCGAGACGAAGAAACCAGAGCAAGACATTCAATATTATACGTTCGGTGCTTATAAATTGTATTTGGACGACCTTGAAGCAACGGTGAAAACAGCAGAGGAATACACCTCAAACAGCGACAGGGCTATATACACCTATTCAGAGAGATATGATTGGGGGTTAATAGCCGTTTCGCCGAGTGCGCGTAATGACAGCATATTAGGGAACTCCGAATTTGCCGCTTGGCGAAAAGCTAATCCCAAGAATAGGTGGGATGTGGCGTTGGACAAACTCGCCGCGCTGCTTGCCAAAAATATGCCAACTTTTAAAGGGGGTTTAGCGAATTACAAATTTCGCAATCCGGCGGATGAAAAAGTATTGAAAACCGTTTTCGAGGACATCACCCAATACCAAATCTATTCCTACGGCATCAAGCAAAGTAGTTGGTTAATCGAGAAAAGTGATTACGGACTTCCGAATGCGCGTTATAAACACGCCGTCTTTTACCTGAAAGATAAAAAGGGCGACCACCCGTATTGTTATTTGACCTACGTCAACATCATTCAGGATTACGCCGGCGGCGGAACTTACGCCGCCAGCCGCGCCAGATTTATCGAAGACCAGTTGGTCGGCTGTCCCACCGGGGCCAAATAAACCAATTTCCATTAAGGTTGCCGGCTTCCTTTTCCATCTGGCAGTTTCAATAAATGGGTGAAAGATTATAAGCAGAAAGTGATAAGTAATAAGTGATGAGTGATGAGACGGAAATCCATCTAATATTAAACTCTTCAATAGTTTAGCCAGGGTTTGTTGCATCAAACAATGATCCATTACTTTTGCTCACCTGCTTAGCTTCGAAAATGTGTAGAACTGCCCGAAATTTGTTTCGGGATTACAGCAGATGTCAGTTTTGGCGGCGAAAAGACTGCCGGGCAAGGTGGATTATGCGAGAATTAGATAAACGATATCCGAGTTTCGGATTCTATTTTAGACGTTATGTTCCCGCTGCTAAGTTTGGGCGGGCTAATCCCTATAGCCTAGGAATAGGCGGCTATTTTGAAGGTGATAATAGGCAGGCCTCCACGTCATTAAAAGTATCATCCAGAACATACGGAATGGTAATTTTTGATCAGTTCGGGGTCGGTTTCCATTCTGGGGGGTCGGACGGCACACACTTTCATCCCACCATCGGCAGTGTGATAGTCGGGATGAGCAAAGTCAAACATACTTTGGTCGAGACTACTTTGAACGGTCCCAATCTCTTTGGTTTCAGAGCCAGTACGGCCGGTAATAACCCACTGGTCAAACCATCACCGGATATTAACACGTTTGTTGATATGCGAGTCGATTTCGGGAATTTTAACAAATTAAACATTAGCGGAACCGTGTCGGGAGATCATTTTCCGAATATTGAAGTTTTTCTGCTCTGTTTAAGGTCGGCCCGGACGGCAATGCTTTTAGACGGGCGAACAGACTGGGGAGGAAATACGGGACCGATGTTCAAATTATTCGGGGCGGGCAAGTCTAATACGATCGCGAAGATTTCGGCGAGTCTGATCCTGGACTCGAAAGGAGAGTTGGCGACCGATTATACGGTGGCTTCGATAGGGATTTAATTCAAGCAACGTCCTAATAGATAAAAACAGAATACAAAGAAATTATTTTGGAGGTAAAATGGATAGTTGTAATATTAATAGTCCAGCAATTGATGAATCTAATCAACCAAAACCGGCATATAACGGGCAGCCAGTGCGTATTAAACTTTTTTGGACCCAATCAGTTGTTTCTTCAGGAACAAGCTATTATGAAAGTTTTAGTACTATCAATGCGGCTTCCGAGACCCTCAGAAATCATACTTTAAGTTTAGATCAAGGCAGTTTGAACCACCATAACTTTGTCCTGCCGGTCAATACCCCTGTTTTTCTTGGTGGAACAAACGAGATGGAGTGGCTTATGTATCTTCAACACCTAGTTAAAAATACGGCTACAAACTCTTCATATACCCCGGAAGAAAACCGGTTGTTGGTTATATTCACGCATATAAATTCAAATCAAGCCGGGAAAACCATCCTAAAATCTGAATGGTTGCCTTTTGTGCTTGTTGACCCAACTAATGATGATATGACGTTAATCCATGAAATGGGTCATGCCTGTCGTTGTGCACACGCTAAGGGTTCTATTATGGAGGCGTGTAGTGGTTATTCGGGTCTTAAAAACTTCTATAATCTTCAACTCAACGAAATTTATAAATCTTATTGGTGCACAGGATCCAGACCTCAAAATTGGTGGAATACTTTCGGCAGTGTATATAGCCCAAATCGTGGACCATTTATGTGGGAGCCGTTTGGAGTACCTTCCTGATCTGGAATTTAATGGCGTTTCAATTCATTAAGTCTTTTGGCAATTTCAATCACTTTCGGGATGAATTGTCTTGACTGAGTATAAAATTTGGCCATAGCTTCAATGAACATAACCGCCGTCAGCAACCTTTTTATCAGCCTTTATCGGTGAACTCAGAGTTGCGGGCTGAACCTGAATGCTCGTTAAAAGACTTGAAAGAAGTAAAATTGCATCACAAGCGGCAGTCGGGTTTAGGCGAAATCATTCACAGCAGATTGATTTTATTAATCTTTCTGCCTCTTGCATAACATCAATTTGAGGAAAAAAATGAAAAAAATAATTTTACTAATGGTAATTTCACTCGGAATTTTCGGGCTTGCGGGTTGCGGAAAAACGGCTGAAAAGGCAAACACCGATGCGACTAAAGACGTTAGTCCCGACAAGGCTTTTAAGGTCAACGAATTGGTTGAAAAAGTTTCAGCCGATAAAGACACCTGGAAGGGCAAGGAAGTCATCGTTACCGGACTCATTACGTTTAGATCTAGTATCAATGTGGGCTTGGTGAACAAGAAATGGGACAAAGAGGTCGTTGTTTGTGTTATTCAAGTTCCGCCCAAAGAAGAGTTGAACGAAACTGTCGAAGTCAAGGGAAAAATCAGCGAGCTAGTAACTCAGGGCGAAAGTAAAGCCGTAAAACTTGAGCCTTGCGAAATAAAGAAATGAGTGAAGTAAAAAGTAAATCCAGAGTATAACCGAAGATGATGTTGTGTTAACCTTCGTGTCGCAAGCCGGCGGCACAAGGAAAAATCGTCTTGCAGTTTTTCTGCGCGAAAGACAAACAACTCGTTTGCCTGTGCGCGAGACAGCGAAAAAGTGTCCATTTTTTTGCTTGTCAATCCATTTTTTTTACACTTCTGATTCACCAAGTCGCTTTCCGAATCAATGTTCGTAAAATGTCTTTTTCTGTCTCGTTTAACTCAAATTTCAAGGCTTCAAAAGTATCGGCTAAACCCGCTAGTGCTGAAACCCGATGGCTTTCGTCCAAAATTTCTGCGATGGTATTTAAACTTTCGGTGCAAACAGTTCGCGCTTTTGCCGATTCGCCCAAAACATTGAAACGCTCGGCTAAACGGTTACAAATCAAAGATTTCATCGAAAGTTGTCGAACTGTGCCGATATGAAAATAGGCTTCGTTTAATTGTTTCAAGGCTGCTTCATTTTGCTCGATTTTGCGCCTGACATCGCTCAAGGCAACCATTGCCAGAGTTTTCTCGGCATCATCGTCAATATCATTGACGGCTTGTTTGGCTAAATCGTCATTCCCTTGGGTTTCGCAAATTACAGCAATCTGGGTCAAAGAATTATTACGAATTTCATCGTAAGGATTCTCATTGGCAACTTCAATCGCCCGTTCCAACTTCTCAAATTGAGCAAATCGGATGGCAATCGCTCCAAACAAATTGAATTTTGCTTTGCTGTTGCGAGTTTCGGTATCGCGTTGGGATTTCAAAATCTGGTAGGCTTCGTCCAATGCCTCAAATGCTTCATTTTCCTCATCTTTAGCGTGAAATTCATCCGCATAGCCGACCAAAGTTTGGGCAATTTCATATTTATCGGAAACTAAATCAAGCGTCCTATCCGCTAAATCAATACTTCCCGCTTTCATAAAACCCTGCGATATTTGCGATAAAAACGGATCACGATGCGAACCTTCGAGAGTTTCGGTAAATTGCCGGGCTTTGTCCAAAACTTCGATTGCTTTGTCCTTTCGTTTGGCTTCAATATATTGAAACGAAATCCCCAAATAAGCGCGGATTCGTTCTTCTTCAAACTCAATTTCTTTGGCAATTTCAGTTGCCTTTTCCAGCAGACTCAAATCATCTGAATTAAGCGCAACATTTTGTAATGCCTGAACTTTGGTGTAAGGAAACTCAATCTTTTCAATCGTTTGCAAGGCTTCTGCTTTTTCTTGGCGAATCGCTATTTCAAAATAAGCGTTTGAGGCGTGTTCTAAATCATCGGCAATCTTGAAGGCATTTTCAAAACGATTGTTGACCGCCATTTGCATCGAAATTTGTTCCAGCGCAACTTTCTGAAAACCGCTGTCTTCAATCGCCTCAACCAGTTGGAGTGCGTATTCATCATCGTTGATTTCGGCGCATTTTTCGGCAATTTTAGCCAGCAATTGGTCGCGGACAAACGGATCATCAATGGCATCGGCAAGCTCGGCGGCTGAATCAACCTCGTTTTTAGCCAAATAATATGGCACAAGTTCTTTGATCGCTTCGGAATGTCCATCGGCACTTTTAATTTTTTCAGCTAAAAAAGTAGCACAGGCTAAAAGGTTATTTTCAGCCGTTTGAATATCTATAAGTTGTTGACTCATTGTTAGTTAAAGAATTTTTTAACGCAAAGGCGCAAAGAAGCGAAGTCGCAATGTTTTTAAATATCCAAAATTGATTATCAACCTTTGCACCTTTGCCACTTTGCATCTTTGCGTTAATTATATTTTTTGATTGCTCCAGTTTAGTTATGCAGTCTTTGAAAATACCCGCACCACCGAATCCGGCATCCAGTCCGCCAGCGTTTTTGTTACCGCATCTGCGCCGGCATTTCGTAAAATTTCAGCCTCGAAAGTATTGGTCACGCCGAGAGTTTTCATCCCTGCCGATTTTCCACCTTGA
The DNA here is from genome assembly GCA_963779235.1 of Pyrinomonadaceae bacterium. GTDB lineage: Bacteria > Acidobacteriota > Blastocatellia > Pyrinomonadales > Pyrinomonadaceae > JAIBCC01. Next base: position 6,052 of record CAVZXI010000025.1, on the reverse strand, counting down.
ATTCCCTGCGGAGCGTCTTCGATGACCAAACATTCACGATGTAACAACGGATAATGCCCATCGGCAATGCGTCGGCGATCCAAATATTTGAAACATTCCAAATAGGCTTGCGGATTCGGTTTATATTCGGTGACATCTTCCGTCCCAATAATTTTGGTAAAATATTTTCGCAAACCTATTTTTTCCAAAACATATTCGATGTCTTCCCGATTAGCCATACTGACAATGCCCATCGCAAAACGCTGACCGCATTTTTTGACAAAATTTTCCACGCCTTCGCAAAGCGGCATTTCTTTATCAATAATCTTTCGCCAAGCCTCGCTTTTTTTACTTCTTAATTCATTTATTTCAGACTTAGAAATTTTCTGCTTGGCACGTTTAAAATGATGTTTGATAAAGGTTTCATCATCCATTCCGGTGCAAGCGAGATATTCATCTTCAGTCATTTCAAAGCCTTCTGCCTTGAAAATATCCTGATAAAGTTTCATCTGAATGCGTTCATCATTGATAATCACGCCATTGAAATCCATTAAAATTGCTCGAATCATTAGTAAATTTTTCCTTTGAAAAAGTTTGATAACTAATTTTAACTTTCAAAATCGGTTGTCGCAAATTGAACATAGAAAAAGGCGTGAGAAAATTCACGCCTTCCTTTCAAAGTTATTTGAAACTTATTTTTGTTTCTCTTTTTCGGCTTGCAGTTGTTTGTCAAGTTTGTCTTTCAAATCCTTACATTGTTCTGCCATTTTTACTTTATCACCTTTATTTTGCTCAATTGATTCTTTCAGCGATTTTTTAATCTGCCCGAAAATATAATCTCGAATTCCTTTTGTCACCCAATTATCATCAGGCGATTGTGATTGTTCGTTGATAAATTTCATCAAATCATCACATTCTTGCACTCCGGTCGTTTCGCCATCGGCTACTTGTTCGATTGCTTTATCAGTCACACTCCGATTGTCATTCTGAGTCGAACTAGGTTTTGTTTTATCGGTTGGGGTTTCCGTTTGTCCAAAATTACCAAAGCCACAATTACAGCCTAAAACAAAAACCATAATGGTTATCACTAGCAAAAAATTGAATTTGTTTTTCATAATATTATTCCGTTGAAGCCAATCTATTCTACTCTAGTCCGAGACGAATTCAAACTAAAAACATTTTACGATTTAGGATTTATAAATCAAAAGGGCTTTCAGTTTTTTATTCATCTTCTTTCAAATTCATTCAGGAATCCCGACTTTCTTGACCAATTCCTTAAATCGCGGGTCGTCTCGCACGAAGTCCCAGGTTTTATTGACCTTGAGGTCGGTCAAGAACCTCTCACGCTCGTCATACGCTTTGTTCAGATATTCGATCGTCTTATCTTTGTCTTTGCCATCTGCATATGCCCTGGCATAATCCATCGCTTTAACATATCCACTGGGGTCCTTTGCCTGTTTGGCAGTCAATTCTTCGAGCGTATTTCCTGACGCATTCGCCCGAAGCCATCCCATCCGCCTTTTTCGTAGGCTTCTTTCAATTTCGCGATATTTTCGGGTTTGAAATTTTATTTCCGCCGCCTCAAGTAGATACTCTTCGACTGCCTGATCATATTTGCCTTGATCGGCGTAAATAACATTGTTCCTGGCATGAAAACGTCCTTCATAGGGAAATAACTCATTGGACCTCTTGCTTTGTAAAAGAGCTTCGTCAAATCGTCCCGCACGTCGCAAAATGACCGCCCTATCATGATTGATCGCTATCGAAAACGGATCTAGTTCACTGGCTTCTGCTATTTCGCTAATTGCTTGGTCGTGTCTGCCACTTTCCGATAATAGTTGGGCATACCATTGATGAGCTGTCGCGTAGTTGGGGTGGGGTCGAGTTCGATCGCCCGTTTGAATGATCTCTCAGCACTTGGTAAGTCGTATTCATAATCATAAAGGACCTTGCCGAGTGATGCGTGAGCTTCCGCCAGATTCGGATCAAGGTCTAGAGCCGTTTGTGCCGCTGCCTTGGCTTGCGGCATATAGTCTTTCGCTCTGAAATCACCCCAATCGGGTATCAGTAAATAAGTATCGGCTAATCCGCTGAAAGCCAGGGCAAACTTCGGGTCTTTTTCAATGGCTTGTTTGAAAAACACGACCGCCTTTTCAAATTCCTTTATACCCGTTTGTTCCACTGATAACGACCTTGCAGATAAAGCTGATAGGCTTCGTTGTTGTCGGTGTATTTCTTCGCCAGTTTTTGCTCGCTTTCGCCCGACAGTTTTAGCTGCAGTTTGCCCACGATCTCGGCGACGATCTCGCGTTGGGTGGTCAATAATTCCGAAAGTTTCCGTTCATACTGTTCGCCCCACAGCGACTTGTTGGTGCGGGCATCCACAAGCTCGACCGTGATGTTCAGATTGTCGCCCCGCTTGGTAAGGCGTCCAGTCATCACCGCATCTACGCCAAGTTCGGAGGCGATCTTGGCAATATCAGTCGTGCTCCCTTTGTAACGCATCACCGAACTCGTCGGGCTAACCCGCAAATCAGGAATCTGCGTCAGCCGAAAAATCAACGATTCCGCCAAACCATCAGACAAATAATCCGTGTCAGCATCGGAATTTTTATTCTCAAACGGCATCACGGCGATGGAATTATTTGTTTGGGTGGCGGTGAAAGATATTTGTAGCCAAAGAATCCACCAACGGCGAGAAGTAAAGTTAATAATCCAGCCGCTAAATATTTTTTTTTTGGATTGCTTGCAACTGTTTGATTGTTGTAGTTTGATGTTGCAAAATTTGCGTTTTGTTCGCATCGTCATTAGGAATAATCGAACGCTCCATCAGATTTTTGAGTTCCAATTCTTGCTTCACATCTTTCAAATCATTGCCGACATCTTTGATAGTTTGATAACGCTCGTCTCTATCTTTTCGCAAACATTTGTTGATGATTTTTGTGATTTCAGTTGGAACATCGGAATTGAGAGGTTTCGGCTCTTTATTCAAAATAGCTCCAATCATTTCCAACGCATTTTCACCTTCAAACGGCAGATGTCCAGCAATCATTTCATACAAAACGACTCCGAAACTAAAAATATCCGTTCTCGCATCAACAACTTTGCCTTTCGCTTGTTCGGGCGACATATAATTTGCTGTGCCGATTATCATTCCAGGCGAAGTTCCACCTTTGATTGCTGTTGCATCTTCTTCGTTGATGGTTTTCGGTGTCGAAAGTTTCGCAATTCCGAAGTCGAGAATTTTTGCTAAACCATTCGCCCGAATCATCACATTATCAGGCTTAATATCCCGATGAACGATTCCCGCGGCATGTGCTTCATCGAGTGCCGACGCAACCTGAATCGCAATCTCCAACGCTGATTTATAGTTCAACGGATTCGCCTTTTTGTAATCATTCAGCGTTTTACCGTCAATGAATTCCGTAGCGATAAAATGAGTTCCATCAGATTCGCCAATCTCGTGAATTGTAATGATATTTGGATGATTCAACGCCGAAGCAGACTTCGCCTCACGCACAAAGCGGCTCATCCGATCTTTATCTTCCGCAAATTCCGGCGGCAGAATCTTCAACGCAACTTTGCGGTCGAGTTTTGTATCCTGTGCCAAAAACACTTCGCCCATTCCGCCTTTACCGATTGACGAAATTATTTTGAATTGTCCAAACGATTTATCGGGGATTAATTTCATAATTGTTTGACGATTGTAACGCAAATTTAGCTTTGGTCAAACTATTTTATAAACGATAGTTATCCCAAAAACTTTTCGTCAAACATATTTCCGCGACCCAAAATTCCATTCGGGTCAAAGGCTTTTTTGAGTTCCGCCATTTCGCTCAAATATCGCTCGCCATACATCACATTTAGATATTTGCTTTTCACTTTGCCGATGCCGTGTTCGGCAGAAATTGTCCCGCCAAGCATTATCCCCTGTGCGATAAATCTGCCGTAGAGTTGTTTGGCTTTGGTTGCTTCGTCCGTGTCTTTCGGCAAAATATTGACGTGCAAATGATTATCCCCAATGTGACCGAAAATAACGTAATTTAAGCCCCAATCCTTAAGTGAATTTTTGTAAAACTTGAGCATCGAGGCAAAATTTTCATCGGGAACGGCGATGTCGGTCGAGACTTTACGCTGTTTGTGGCGAACAATCCATTCATTGACCGCAACGGGCAAAGCGTGCCGGAAATCGCGCATTTTTTGACGATCTGCATCGGTTGTCGTGAACCACGAAACGTCAATTTCGGCGTGGTGTTTTTCTAAAAGTTCGTTCCATTGTAGAAAAAGTTCGTCTTCCGATTCATCCGTCGTTTCTTGTTCAAAAAAGATTGCGCCCGACATATTTTCCGGCGTTTCGGGAAACTTTTCTTGGATAAATTTCAAGGCTTCATCGTCAAAATATTCTAAAAGTGTTGCATCCAATTGATTGCGGATTGCGGATTGTGGATTGCGGATTTGTCGGGTTTCAAATGAAATTGAGCGTGCTTCGGCAACAAATTCGAGCAAGTTTTTTTCGTTTCTAAAAAAGATAATTCCGCTTAAAAAGCCTTTCGGTTTGGGCAACAATCTAAATTCAATTTCCGTGATAACTCCCAGCGTGCCTTCACTTCCAATAAATAAATCAATCGCGTCAATCTTTTCGGCTGAAAAATAACCGCTGGTGTTTTTGCGAACATCGGGTTGCAAATAGGTTGGGATTTTAGCCTTGAAAGTTGTGCCGTTTTGCGCCGTAATTTCAATAAAACCATCGGCATCTGAAAAAATTTCGTTCCGTTTCAGATTCAAAATATCGCCGGTCGGCAAAACGATTTCGAGTCGTTGGACATACTGGCGGGTTGAGCCGTATTTGAAACTGCGCGAGCCGCTGGCATTGGTCGCCACCGTTCCGCCAAGTTGACAACTCCATTCAGTCGGGTCAGGCGGATAAAAAAGTCCTTTCGCTTCGGTCTCTTTTTGAAAATCTGCCAGAATAACAGCCGCTTGAGCAATCGCTGAATCTTCGTTTATTTCTTTGATTTGATTAAACTTTTCCAGCGAAACCAAATACCCGCCAAATGGCACACAACCGCCAACTAAACCTGTCCGCGCACCCGAAATCGTGATAGGAATATTTTTTTCGTTTGCCTCTTTTAGAATCTCGGCAATTTCTTCCGCGCTTTGGGGAATAAAAAGTTTTTCGGCGTGTCCGCCCGGCAGATTGCTGGCATCAATTAAATAGTTTTGTAGTTCTTCAGTTGCGGTTTTAACTTGCATATTGGAGTTGTTTTTCTTTCAAATACTTGATTCTATCACGAATTTCGGCGGCTTGTTGATACCCGATTTACATCAGTTTTAATGCCGAAAACGAGGGGAAATGTCCGATTTCAATCAAACCTTTTCGTTCCAACAATCTTTCGGGTGTGTTAAATTCAAAAATTCTTGCTGTAACTTCGCCGATTTCTGTCAGAAATTCGATGATTGATTCATTTAACCGAAAATGCTCTGACCACAAATCTGTGCGGGGATTAAAAAAGCGAATAAGTTCTTTTGATTTTTCAGGGATTGAGCCTAAATCGCTTCCTTTGTTGCGGTTACAAGGTTGGCAAGCCAAAGCCAAATTGTCAGGTTTAGTTTTTCCGCCGTGTTTGATGCTGATAATATGGTCAATTTCACCGCCCAAATAAGTGTCTTCGATGCTGATTAAACAGTATTCACAAATCCCTTTGGCACGATTTTCTACTAACTTCCGTAGTTTTTCGCTGATGTAACGGCTCATTTTTGGGTATGTTTATGGGCGAGAATTTTTGCCATTCGCATCAGATGTTCCAACTGCATATAGTAATCAAGTTCGGACTTTTCTTCGGTAGATATTCCGACAGTTTTTTCGCGCTCTATCAAATCAGAAACGCGATTCTTTGTTTCAACTGAAGGTCGAAACGCCAACACTTTTGCCGGATTAACCGATGCAATAAATTCGGCAACTTCTTCGTAGGCTTTTAAGGTTTGCATAAACTTTCTCCTAAACTTGCAATTGCTTCTCTTTCAAATACCTAATTCTATCACGAATTTCGGCGGCTTGTTCAAACTTCATATC
>CAVZXI010000024.1:0-27815 GCA_963779235.1 Pyrinomonadaceae bacterium | reverse complement strand
CTCTTGGTCTTGATTGAGCATTTTTTCGCCAAGTGCACGAAAGATTTTGGCTGATTCATAAGCATTGACCAAAGATGCAATGGCTTCGGCAAAAAGGGCGGCTTTATCCATCTCAAATGGGGTAAAAGATTCGTAAGGCGGCTCACCTATTCGATTGACATATTCCAAAACGCCAATAATTTCGCCATTATGTCGCAAAGGGGTGGCTAAAATCGTCTGCGTGCTGTAACCCGTTTTTTTATCAACTTCGGCGTAGAACGATTCTTCCTGCCCGACATCCGCCACTGCCATCGGTTGCCCTGATGAATAGACAAATCCGGCAATCCCTTTGCCCGATGGAATTTTCATCCCGATAAGTTGGTCTGCCACTTGTCCAATCGCCGATAAAAATCGTAAATCGCCCTCATCGCCATCGCGGATAATTACCGAAGCCTCGTCCGATTTCATCGAACGCCCCGATAAATAAAGGAGATTTTTGATTGATTCGGTCAGTGGCTCGGTCATTGCATTAGCGACATCAACCGTTTCAACGATGGTTCTTAGTTTTTCTTCCAAACTGCGTTTTTCTGCATTTGACATTTTTTTATCACCTTTCAAACAAACATTATCCACTATCAAACAAATAGACGCAAAAATGATTGGAACTTTCAGCCGATTAAGACTTTCTCTGAGGCATAGAAAAATTTAACTTTGGGTTGGCTGATCGGTTGCGGAACGCTCCGAAAGTTTTGTAAGATTCATCAAACTTTTTATTTTTGACGGCAGACCCATTTGGAGAGGCTAAGGCTGATGAGGAAAACTTTTGTTTTTGCGCTAACTATTTTGTTTTGTGCTGTTTCTTTCAACTTTTCGCAAACGACTGATACCAAAAAACAGTTACCAAAACCAAACCCTGACCCTTTTAAAATCGAAAAAGGAAGTTTTTTTTCGGCTTCCACCAAATCTCAGCCAAAAAAAGAATGGGGCGTGGACGGGGTTGAATTTCAGCGCGACAACATCACGGCTGATTTTATTGAGGCATTGGACATAATTCGCGCCAATTATGTGGACGGCAAACGTGTAAATTACAACGAATTGACTAAATCTTCGCTGGCTTCCCTGCTCAGAACGCTGGATCCGCATTCAAATTATTACGATTCAAACGAATATCAAGACCTTTTAAACGATCAACATTCGGAGTATATCGGCATCGGCTGTTCGATTGCCAACTATGTAAATAATGGAATTACTGATACTTACATCACCGCAACCTATCCCGAATCGTCTGCTTTACGAGCCGGACTTCGCTTTGGCGATAAAGTTATCGCCGTCAATGGCGAACCGGTGAATGGCAAATCTTCTTTTAACGTCCGTGAAAAGATTCGAGGTCCGAAAGGGACTTCGGTTCGTCTGACAATTGAAAGAGCCTCCACCAAAAAAATTGAAACGCTCGAAATCAAACGCAATAAAGTTCCCCAACCGTCAATCCCCGATGCTTATCTTTTGCGTCAAGGAATCGGCTATATTGACCTTTCAAATGGATTTAACTACACCACGATTGAAGAATTAAACATCGCTCTCAATGATTTGCGCGAACAAGGGATGACTTCGCTAATTCTTGATTTACGGGATAATCCGGGTGGAATTTTGGAGCAAGCCGTCAAGGTCGCGGAGAAATTTCTTCCCGCCGGACAAGTTGTAGTTACCCAAAAAGGACGTTTTGCGGTTGATAATCGGACTTGGAAATCGCTTAATAAAAATGCCGAGCAAGTTCCATTAGTGGTTTTAGTAGATGGCGGAAGTGCTTCGGCTTCGGAAATTGTGGCGGGTGCCTTGCAGGATTACGACCGCGCCTTAATCATCGGCGAAAAGACATTTGGGAAAGGTTTGGTGCAGAGTGTGATTGATTTGCCGAATGGTTCCGGGCTGACGCTCACCACCGCCAAATATTACACTCCTTCGGGGCGTTTGATTCAGCGAGACTATGCCGGCATCGGACTTTACGATTATTTTAATCACAAAGTAAAAGCGCAAAACACGAGTTCAAATCGAACTTTGACGGGCAGAACGGTTTATGGCGGAGACGGAATCACGCCGGATGAATTGGAAACACAACCTCTGCTTTCGCCCGTTCAAATCAATTTACTCGACCCGATGTTTTTCTTTGCGCGGGAAATTGTCAACGGCAGAATTCAAGGTCTGGAAAGCTCCAAAATTATTCAGCCGATTCAGTATGGTCAAAGAGTGCGTCCGAGTGATTTTCCAAATACGGATGAAATTTTAACCGCCTTTCGAGATTATTTGAGTAAAAGCAATTTGAAAGTTTCAAGCCAGCAATTTGATGAAAACAAACAGTTTATCCTCAATCGCATCCGTTTTAATCTGGCGACTGCCGCCTTTGGAAGCGTTGCCGCTAATCAGGTTTTAATCGAAAATGATTTACAGGTTGCCAAAGCGGTTGACGCATTGCCACGCGCTCAGAGTTTGGCTTTGACAGCGCGAAAAACTTTACAAAAATCAAAGTGATGCTGCGGAGGGGCGAAAAGCGAGAGGTGATGAATAAAAGGGCGAAAATGATGAAACTCTGAACTCTCTCTGCTAACTTATTTGGAATCTGAAATCTGAAATTTGGAATAATAAAAATGCTCGCTGAACCTTTCTCTTTCAGCGAGCATTTCCAACATAACAGGAGGAACCAGAAAGACTGTCTGTCGCAGATGATAAACAAACACATAGTTGCGACTTCCAGCCATAATAGTTGATGGCTGAGATTTTGAATATGGTTGCTTTCGGAATAAAAAAAACTCCTCAGTCTTTTCAGATTGCGGAGTTTTGAGTTTTTTTTTAGGAGATTCAATTAAAAATTAAATTTCCCAGCAATTTGAATCCTCGACGCGCGTCATTTTGAACGCTTTGACGAATTCGACCGAAAGGTGCAGTCGAAGAATTTAATACCTGATTTGGTATCGCAAAGTTCGGCGTGTTGGTAACATTAGTGGCTTCGACTCTCAAATCAAAATTCATTCTTTCCGTAATCCAAAATTTCTTGGAAAGAGCTAAATCAAGTTGATATTGTTTTGGACCAATAAAATAATTTCGCCCGACATTGCTGAATTCACCAGGACCCGGAGTGCTGAATAAAGCCCTTGTCGCTGTATCAAACCAAAAATTCGTTCCGCTTTCTCGAACTAATTTGCCTAATGTCACGGGCGCAATTATTGCAATTTGCCGTCCCCGGCACAGTATTGTGAGAGTATTAGCACCCGAATACACCGTAAATGGTCTGCCGGAAGTTAAATTTAGTAACCCTGAAAGTTGCCAACCACCAATCACATAATCAAGCACCGATGGTATATTCGATGCAAATTGTCTTCCTTTTCCAAATGGTAATTCAATTGTGTAGAATCCTTGCAAAGCATGCCTTCGATCAAAATCCGACCAAGCATAATTCAAACTCCGATTATTGTTATCAAACGGAGTGCTTCCTGACGCTTATTTTGTACTTCTACCAAGTGTCGTTTGGTTGGATCCATTGAACGAGTGTCTTTTGATTGTTGAGACAAAGTATAAGACAATTGATAACTAAAACCTTGCGTGAACCGACGTTTAAAGATCATCTTAAGTCCATTGTATCTTGAATAATCGTTGCTATCCAAAACAATTTAAAAATCCTGCAAATTGTGTATATTTTTGGAAAAAGGAGGATGGAAATCCATTTGTTACCATAATTGAGTTTCGGTTTTGTGAAATAAAAGCGGCAGCAGTAGCAACTCCACCACCTGTTTGAGAAACTGAGAGCGTATTTGCAATTGTAGTATTCGCTTTGAAACCAAGCGTTCCTGTATTGGTTGCATTTGAACCGCTCCAAAGAAAGTTTATCAAACAGGAATTATCGGTGGGTTCCGATCGCACTGCAATAAAGGCTGAGAGAAAGGTTTCACCGGGACAACGCGAATCACTCGCCAAAATATTGAATCTGTAATAACATCATATCCGCCAAAAAGGTGAACTCCGCGACTTCCGACATAATTAACTTCCAGCACATTGTTTGCAAAAACTTCCCGCTGAAAGCTAACCACCATTCATAGGTTTCCGGCATTTTGTCAATATTAGGATCCATCACATGAATAACGTATTAGAAGCCGAAAAAGCCGGAGGGGTTTGTAATGCCAATGGAGTTCCGGGTGATACCAGGTTTGGAATCCCGTTTCTTAATAAACCCGGGGAATACTAGAAACAGCAATTGTATTTCCGGGGGTAGTAATTTTTTGGTAAATATTTGAAGCTAAAAGAAATGTATTCATTCGGTCATATGACATACGGAAATTAGCTCTGATTGAATTTTTTCCATTACTTCAAATGGATCCCAAGCTACTCCTACTGAAGGAGCTAAATTATTGTAATCCGTTTTAAATAACTCTCCTGCGGTCCAGCTAACGCGGTTGAGGCAGGTGAACCGAGAACGACTGGAATCGTTGGGCGAAGAATTGGGCGACCTTTTGAGGTTGGAGACAAATTAACTTCATAACGTAACCCTAAATCAAATAAAAGATTCGAGCGGAATTTCCAACTGTCCTGAACATAAAAATTGAATTCAGGATTATGACCCCAAAATCCCAATGGGTTCCGGCTGGCGCAAAAGCACTTGAATCCGGCAATGCAACAAAGGCTTGAGTTCGGGTGCCGTAACGTCCTACCAAATTGTTTATAATTCGTCTCAAATTCTGAGCATCCGTTCCGGTATTGATTCCAACAATTGACGCAACTCCATATGAGTTGAGAATGAATTATCGGTAATGCTTGAAATCTACTGCGAGGGTTGTAAAAGTTCCCGCGACTCCGGTTCTATCATCAATTTGTCTGCCAAATTAAAAATTAATCCCTGCTTTTATTACGTGCGGAGAAAAATCAAAGTGTATTATCCACAAATTGAATCGTTCTAATCTCACGAGCGTTATTAAGCGGATCTGAATTGCTGAGAGGATCGGTTAGCAAATTCATAGTTACCGGAGTATTTTTAAGTGCGTTCGGGTCTGGATTAGTGAAACTAAATTTATATTTGTTGACCCCAAAAACAAACTCGTTGGTGAGTTTAGCAGTTGGTGAAAACCGCCAGTTAATGGCTAGATTTAACGGATCACGAAGTGAATTGCCCTTAACCGGAGTATCAGGAAAGGCTTGTGTTGTCGAACCAAATGTATTTTGTTGACCTTGTGCATAACGGACGTAGAATAAATTAGCATCTGAAATCTTGAAATCAAATTTCGCTACAAAATCGTATTGTTTTTCTCGAACAGGCGCACCAAAACTATATCCGGCAGTATTTAATCCATCAGTTCCAGCCGCCCCAAAATTGTTCGGTAAAGGCGTTAAATTGATAAGTGCCAACATTGCAGGATCAAGTCCGCCTTCAACTGCGGAGGCTGTCGTAATATTATACGAGTTGATACACGGTGTTACCGCAGGTATTCCGCAAGCCGCAAAAGTAGATGCGCCGGTGCTGGTAACCGAAGGTGTAGTAGTTCCGGTCGGCGCGTTTTGTCCACCTTGAACGTAGCGAAAAATACCGGTTCTCGCCGTTTGGGTTAAGACGGTTCTGGTTACTAACGAACTTTGCTTTGCTCGAAGCATTTGTAAATTAACAAAAAAGAATGCTTTATCCCAACCAACCCATTTTAGTTCCTTCACCAAAACCGGGGTTAAAAAGAGGTCCGCCAAAACTACCTCCGAAAATATGTTGTACATTTTGAGGTTTTGGACGCGAATTTAAATTATTTTGATATTCATTTGCCAGAAAACGCGGAGTCAAATAATGTTCAAACACGCTTCCATGAAACTCATTTGTCCCGGAACGAGTAATAAAAGTTACCTGTGCTCCGCTACTACGTCCCAATTCTGCCGTAAAATTACTTGTCACAATTTGAACTTCTTGAAGCGAATCAGGATTAGGACGCAAGGGGGTAAAATTAGAACCGCCAAAACTTGATTCATTGATGTCAACGCCGTCTAAAGTAAAGTTAAAGGCTCGGTCACGAGAACCGTGGGCATGAACTCCGCCGCCGGATTCGTTATCAATATCCGCCGATACTCCCGGCTGAAAACTAACCAAATCTAAAGGATTTCGACCTTTTAACCCGAAAATCGGCAGACTCTCAAAAGATTGCCGCTCAATTGTGGTTCCAATATTGCCAGAACTGCTTGTTTGAACTTCTTCGGCTGAACTTTCAACTGTAACCGTGGCTGAAACATCTCCGATTTCTAAAGCTATGTTTACCGTTGCCGGTTGATTAACATTGATTGTATTTCCTTTTGAGATAAACTTTTTAAAGCCTGCTTTTTCAACTGAATCTGATAAGTTCCGGCTTGAATTAAATCAAACGTATATGATCCGCTATCCCCAGTTTCGGTATTCAGCGAAATTCCTGTGCCTTCGTTAGTTAGTGTAACTTTCGCTCCGGGAACGACTCCGCCGCTTCCATCGGTTACAACTCCGGTTATTCGGGAAGTCGTCCCTTGAGCAAAGGCAACGCTTGATAACGCAAACAAACAAAACAACGAAAACAGCGGCGTTAAAATAGATTTCTTGAACATCTTTTTTCTCCTAGAAAAGTAAATTTTTGAACTAAAATTAAAGTCAAAGAAAATGACTTGATTTGAAAATTTCTATAAGCAATTATTATCTTTTTAAGATTATTGTCAATAAAATTTTGTAAATATTTACAATCCTTATACATAATCAAAACCAAAATAATAAAAAATGTAGTTGAACCGTATAAAAATTACGATAACTTGGGGGAACAATAAACATTCGCAGACATAAATAAGCAAACTTTATATGAAAATATGGACGAATATTTAGTTTTATGATTTCGGATTAAATAATAATTTTCAATCATTTCGTGTTTTTTTGAAGATTATCAAAAACCCCAATAATGTAGCTTTGAATATGAGCAAGAACTGTGCCACAAAGCAATGAAAAAAGACTCTCTAAATTCAATTTTTGTTGAAGATTTAGAAAGTTTCCCGAATTAATTCTTAAGTTTGGTAGTTTTATTTTACATATTTCAAAATTATTCCTTTTTTTCCGACTGCCCATCCACCTCTTTTATCGGTGTAAAGTCCGTAGAGAGAGTCGTTTGATTGGATATTTTGTTTTGCCCAAGTCTTGCCTTTATCGTCAGTTCGCAGAATTGTGCCGCTTCCGCCGACAATCCAGCCGGTTTTATCATTGATAAAATTTACTCGAAGGAGTGATTTGGTGATATTGACGGCGATCTTTTCCCAAGTTTGTCCGCCATTTTCGGTGCGTAGAATTGTGCCTTCGCTACCAACAACGATTCCATCTTTTTTATCTCGAAAGTCAACATTATAAAGACTTACCTTAAGACCTGAATTTTGCTGAGACCAATTCAATCCACCGTCTTGCGTATGTAGAATCAATCCGCCATCTCCAACAATCCAACCATATTCATCATTTACAAAGTCAGCGTGATAAAGTTCCATTTTGTTTGAAGGAATTGTCACGCGTAGCCAATTTTCGCCACCATCAACCGTTTGCAAAACCAGACTGTCAACCACTTCATCATTTTTATTGGAAACCGAACCGACAATCCAACCGCGCTTTTTGCCGCTAAACCGCACACTCAAAAATTCAGGTGTCAATCCGTTCAAATCGTTGACATTTATTAAGCGAGTCTCGCGCCAACTTTTTCCGCCATCATTGGTGATGTAGATTCGCTTGCCAACCAAGATATAGCCGTTATCATCGTTGCGAAAATAGATTTCGTTGACGTTTTCATTGGTGTTGAGAGGTTGTTTGGTCCAAGTTGCACCGCCATCAGTGGTGAAGGCAAAAACGCCCCCATCACCGCCAATAAAACCTCTCTCGCCGGAAGTGAAATAGACCGAAACCAAATCGCTCGAAACCGGACGGAAAACCGGATTCCAATTCCCTTGCGAAAAGGTAAGTTGGGTGCAAATAATCAAGCTAAACACCAAACAAACAACATTTTGCCAAACAGATTTTATAACTCTCATCTCTTTGCTCCATTCAAAATACTCAAAAAAAAGGGGACATTTAACGATAAACTTTATTACGTTAAATGTCACCCTTGTAGTCTGAAAAGTTGGCAGTAACCGTGGCACGAGGCAGGTTTCTTGTTGAACGTTATGAGTCACCACAACTGCTACTGCCCACTGCCTACTGCCTCTGCCACTACTTCGCGATTCGATAAACCTTGCCTTTCCAGACGACTACGACTTGTTCGCCGAGCGAGAAATATTGGGCTAAATCTTTCTCTTTGGCAATCAAATCGAAGAATTCATCGGAAGCAAATTTCAGTTTGACTTCGGTTAATTTGGCTTCTTCTTTGAATTCGCCGTCAATCCACACGCCGTTTTCTTCGTAGAAAGTTTTCACGCCAACTTTTCGGACGTTACCAACTTTTAGAATTTCATCATCTTCTGATGTAACTTTTTCGGCTTCCCGCTTAACCTTTCTGTCTTTACTACTTTTCACCGCATCTGCGCCACTTGTCGCATTAGGATTCGCGTAGCCGCCAGATGCACGATTTTCGCTCGGTAAACTCATAACTTGTCGTTGTGCTGTCATCGGACGTGGCGCATCTCTATCCCTCCCATCTGCCCTTTGCCCTTCACTTCCATCCGTTGCCAGATACGAAGTATAAGGCGTGACGATGCCGTAACGAGTCCCTAAATCAACAATTTCATCGCGGACTTCTTTGTTTTCGCCATTGGTGCGGATTTGTTCCATCAGCCAACCGACCCGGCGGGTTGCCCACAGACGCGGAAGAAAATTATTGTCTTCGGCACGCATCGGAAATGCTAAATTATCATAATTGAAAGTGCGCGTTTCTTTGCCGTTTTTGCCCGTTAGACGAAGCGTGATATTTTTCAAATCGGCATCGTTTTTATAACGACCAATCATCGTCAATTGCGTTCCTCTGAAAATATCAGGCGTTCTTCGCGGATAAACCAAATCGGTTTTGACACTGCCGAAATTCAAATCCAATCCCGTCAAAACAGGCGAATTAACTTTGGTAAAAAAGCTGCCGACTTTTACTTCCAAATCTTCTTTCGGCTCAATATAATCAGCCGTTCCCGCATTTTCTTCGGCAATTTTGTCGAGCAATTCTGGTGTTGACATCGTAGCCAACGCCAAAGGTGAAAAGCCGCAAACCTTCAACTTTTACTTCTTGGCGTTTTTGATAATTTTTTCGACATTTGTTTCGCCAACAGTCGGCAAACCATCCGTCATAAAGACCAACAATTTCGGGCGGTCGGATGAATCAAATTGTTTCAAAGCGGCTTTGAACGCATCATTGATATTCGTTCCGCCAGTCGGAGTTAATTTTTTGACAAATTCTTCGCCGCGTTTTCGTCCATCTGAATCTGCCTCTATCAAACCGCTTTCCATCAAATGTTCTTCGCCGGCAAAATTGATGACGTTAAATCTATCGCCTTCGCGCAAATTTTTGATGCCGAAAAGCAAAGCGGAACGAGCCTTTTCCATCTTGCCTTCATCCGCCATCGAACCCGATGTATCAAGCACGAAAACGATGTCTTTGAGGACAATTTCGCTTTCTAAAACTTTATCTTTCGGCGAAAGCATGAGCAGAAAATAACCGTCTTTTCCGGCTTCGCGATAAGTCACCAGTGACATTCCGAAATCATTATTGGAAAGACCGTAAAAAAGTTGAAAATCTTGGTCTTTACCGCTTGATTCAAAGGTCATTGTCGCGCTTTTGTTTCGCCTGTTCGTTTGATGTCAATATTGTGCGACGGTGAATAAATATTGCGTAAGGCTTGTGGTGCCGGCAATTTCGATTTTGCCTGAAACTGTGCCGAGTTTATCGGGGCGTTTGTTGCCCGCATAATCAACATCGCGCATCATCGGCATCTGGTTGATTATTTGTCCAAGCCCGATTGCCCATTCCGAGCGGATAACGATACGCAACCGTTCCCGATTCAGCTTTCAAAACCTGCGAATATGTAATTTCGAGTTTTTTATCGGAATTTGGTGGAATCGGGAAAATTGAGGCTTGAAAAAGGTCTTTTCCGGCGTATTCGAGCAGTCCGGGGTCGCGTTGACGGCGGACGATTTCGTCATAAATCCGACGCGCTTCTTCACGCGAGCGCACCTCGCCAACTAACTTTTTACCGTTTTCCCAAATCGCAAATTCAACGATTGAAGCCGTTTCGGGAATCGGGAAAAAATATGTGCCTTCGAGCGTGTAAGGCGAATCATTGCGAAAAACCTGCTCAACGTGCGTGGTCGCAACTTGACCGTTAATTTTCACCTCAACATTGATTGATTTGATGGGCAAAATGTTGGGAACAGGGATTGGTCGCGGTCGCGGAATCGGCTGACACGGACGAACATCGCAAATTATCGGAATTACAACGCCCTGTGCATTGACGGAAATCCCCGCCAGAAAAGCAACCGTCAGAGCCAAGAAAAAACTCGTAACATACTTAATTTTCATCATTTTATCCTCTAGTTAAACGTGCGGAAGAGTGACACGTTTTTTTTGTTTGACGATTGAGGAACGATTCAAGTTGCTTTTACTTGCAGGTTTAAAGTGAAAAAGTTTAAAAGGGGAAAAGGGGGAAAGTTGGTTGAGTAGAGCAATTTTTAAATTTCTAATATTCAAGTTTGGCAATAGAGGCGGAAACACGCGCGTTAGCAAGTGTGCTAAACACTGCCAACCCTCAACTTTGACACCCTCGACTTTGGTGCGGGTTTCTGCCTTCAATGAAAAACAATTTAATAAAAAATGATTCGGCAATCACTTACTTCAACTTCTTAAATTCCTCATATTCCAAAGCAAATTTAATATAATCAGTCCCAATTCAATCACAACATTTGCCGAAGTTCTGGCGGTTTTTAATCCTGATGCTAATATTGCCATAACTTTTGATAAATTATATGTCTTCTTAGCAAAGGACGTAATGTTGTGACAAGTTTCAGCAAAATTATTGTCAAAAATTAAGTAATATTGAGAATTTTCCAAAATAAAAAGTTCCGCCGAAACGGAACTTGCAGGCTCAACAGAGCTAAGTTGGGGGTAGAACTGAAAATTATTGTTGCACTAACTTTTTAGTCTTGACATACATTTCAGGTTCGGAGAAATCTTTTCTGATAGTTACAGTCGAAACTGTTCCGCGAGCAAAATCATAGACCAAATTAACTTCTTTGCTTTCGGTTTTTTGAACAATCATTACTTGAGTTTGACAGCAGTTATCACCACAGCCGTTTTGACTTGGCTGATTGTTTTGGCTGAAAATTACTACGGAAAAAACTCCAATCGCAACGAACGTCAAAAGGGAATATGCAAAGATTTTGATTTGTTTGATAATCATTTTTGTTTCTCCTATTTGTCTTTATCACCGTCATCAGACTTGGCAGTTTCGGTTGCTTCGCTGATAATGTATGCCGAAATTAGTTTGTCTTTCAAATTAAAAAGTCGTCCGGTGGCTTCGTCAACTTCGTAATCAGGCTCTTTATCTTTGAACATAATTTGCGAAGTGCCTTGTCCGGTCAACAAATTAACGCCGATTAGTCCTGCGCCTTTGTCGTCTTTGCCTTTTTCGTCCTTGGTTTTCAAATCGGTTAAAACGTAGATGTTATTTCCACTTTGTTTAGTCGCGGATGTGCGATTAACCATATAATTGTGATAATCGTTGACCGTGGCAATCAAAGCAGTATTTCCTTGATAAGCCGATCCCCAATCACCGCGTGAGGCATCCATTTCTTTGTTGGCTTGTTGCAAAACAACCGTAATTGCTGTCAGCGTTGTCATTATGGCAGTTTGCCAACCGCTGACACTTGGCGCGGCATATTTGGTTGACCACGAAATTTCTTTAGTTTTCGGATTAAAAGCCAACAAATGCTGTTTACCGCGAGCCACGACAGTTCCGTTTTCTTGGCGAATCAGCGCAACGGGTTCATCGGTTGTATCAGATTTGGACATCGCTCCTCTGATTCCGCCGAAACCGATTTTCATTGCTTTTGCTGCAACGCCGGCTGCGCCGAGATTAAATTTGAATTTGAGCGGAATTTTGTAGGCTTCTTTAACTTTACCTTGGCTCGATAAATCCAATCCTATCAAGTTTTTCTCGTCACCGATCAGCATTGTGTTGTCATCGGGCAAAATCATCATATTGGTAATTGATTCTTTCGCATCTTTGTAAATCCAGATTTCCGAACCGCTGGTTTTATTGAGTGCAACCACGCCAATCGGAGTTTTCTTTTGATATTCACCTTTTTTCGTCTCAAAGAATTGTCCGCCCATTCTGCCGTAAATCGTGTCGCCAAAGGTCTGCATTTCGGCAATTCCACCTTTGCCAAAGTCTTTGGTTTGCCATTTGATTGTGCCGTCATTTTTGTTGATGGCGCGGATAATGCCTTTGGCAGAAGTGTAAATTACATCATTTTCGATAATGGCTTGTCCGTTGGTGTTTTTGAGTGCGCCATCGGTCACGTCATAAACATTTTTCCAAACCAGCGCGCCGTCCGAAAGGTTGTAACGATGCAATCCGGCGTAGCTCATATACATCGAATCGCCATCAAAAATCGGAGCATTTTCGCCACTTAAATCGAATCGGCTACTGCTCGTGCTGCCACTTCCGAAAAGCATTCCTTTCGCACCTGAACGACCTTTTTTCATTACGCCGTAAAGGTCAACTTTTTCGGGATATTCCGCTTTCCAGAGCAAATCGCCGGTTGAAAGTTTGAACGCGAAAATGTCGGGTTTATCTTTGTTCATCCGATTGTCTTGAATGGTCAAAATAACCAACATATCTTTGGCATAATTTGGCGAAACATTGACCGTAAAGCCTTGCATTTTCTCGGTTTCCCAAACGGTTTTGCCTGTCAGAGTGTCAACCGCAAAAAACTTGGTTTTGCGCGCGAAGAAGCCCGAATTATCCGTCAAAAGTAAAAGTGGTGTGCCTGAAAGTTCGTGAAATTCATCCTCTTTGATGCCTTTCAAATCATCGCGCGACCAAAGCGGTTTGCCGTTTGCGCCGTCCAGCATCACGATACTCGTTTCCGTCCCGACCATCAGATTGCCGGTTTCCATCATCGAATACCATTTTGCGCCCTCGTAAGTCCAAATTGGCGCATCCGCAGCGATAGCAATTTGGGAGAAAATTGCTAATAGAAATGTCAGTAAAATTGTTGATTTAATTGGGGTAGCCCGTTTCATTGTTAAACTCCTTGATTTTGGAATAAAAATTAGTCTCTATAATCAATCGCAAGATTTGTGTGGAAAAACAGGTCAAATAATTTGAAAAAAAATAGCCTGCCAAAAATTTTGTTAAAGACAGGTGCAAGTGCATTGAAAGTAAGTGAAATCTGGCGATAGAGTAAAGGTTGTGCAATCATTTTCGTATCTCGCGTTGCAGGATTGGCAAAGAGGCGCAAAGTTCTGATCACAACTTGATTGACTACAAAGAGTATCGGGGGCTTCACAAACCACAGAAATTTTCTGGACGTTAAATTGTTCTCCTGGCGCATATGTCCTCCTCCGCAACTTACTGCCATTACTGCACTTGGCGCAACAACCGATGAAATTATCGGCAACGCAACCATCGAAGCCAAACCAATTTTTTTGACAATCTCGCGTCTCGAAAGATTTGGAAAATAATTGTTCAAATCTTCACCATTTTCCAAAAGATTGTTTTTCTTTAATTCATCCAAAGCCAGCCAAATAAATTCTTCGCTAACCAAAGTTTTCAGTTTGTGACTTAACAAATTGCTAATTTCCAAAGTTGATGTGTTGCCGTCACAATGCTCCCAAACCATTGCAGATGTTTTATTTAACCAATAGGCTCGGTTATTGTTTAAGTCATAAATCAATGACTCGTTTTCCAAATTCATCGTGACCAAATTATCAGTTTTGCTACGCGGATTTATTTTATTTTCCATATTTGCGCTCTAAAAATAAAGAAACTCTTTTTAGACTCGCAGAAGTTATTTGGAAAATGGGTCAGAAATTTGTATTTTTTTTGAAATTAAAATGCTATCAACTACTTGCTAATAACCTTTTTGAGTCTAACGGCTTCATCCAAAAACGGTTGTATATTTGAGATAAAACTGTCGAGTTGCGATCTAAGTCCTTTCGGCATTGATGAATGTTTGAGCGATTTTCCAGACCGAATATTATCTTCGGCTATCTGAATAATATAAGAGGTTTCAATAGAGATTGTTTGATAGGCAGCCTCTTTATTCAAAGCATTTTCCGCTTCGGCAAGAAGTCCGGTAACTTTTTTGGTTCTAACCATCAAACCTTCTATAGTTGAGTCAACTGAAAAAGCAAAATTATAAAAATCGTCTGTGCCTTTCGCAATTACGTCCGGCAGCATTATTGATTTATCCGATTTCTCGAAGGCAATTTTAGTATCTTCCAAATTTTTTCTGTAAGTTGCATTAGTCGGCTCGGATTTGACGGCAGCTTGAAAATCTTGATACGCAGAGCCAAATTCCTCTAAAATATACGCGATTCCGCCACGCAAATTAAGTGCTTTGGCGTTTGCAGCATTATATTTCACGCTCAAATTAGCCATACGATAGGCTACAAGACGCATATTTTTACCACTCGAATCAAAGGTCTTTCGTGCTTCGACGTAATTTTCGTCAGATTTTTGGATTCTCTCGGCAATCACTGCATCGAATTTTTCATTACGTCTGAGCGTAACGCCCGATTTTTGGGTTTCAAGCCCGATCAGATAAATATTTCCGACAACTTCGCTCAAGCGTGTTGACCAAAATTCTTTTAGATTCGGATCAGTGCCAAAGGTAGAAAGTTCGGGCGTTTTGTTGAAATAATCAAGATAGGAATTGTAAGCACTTTGATAATTTTTCAATGCAAAATAACATTCGCCCAGAGAAAAATGAGAGACCTTATTATTTGGATCATGTCTTAAATAACTAAGGCTTGCGTTTTGGGCTGTCAGATAATCATTGTCAGAGTTATCTCGTCTGGCTCGCTGCAAAAAGAGTTCGATAACAAGTCCGAATGTTTCACCGGATTGCTTTTCATTTTTTCCATTAAGGTCGTAAATCATTTTTGCAACCTTGATGCTTTCGTCCAAATTTCCATTCGCTCGAAACGGTCTAAGTTTAATCCACAAAGTATTATACCTGCGGTTAACATCAATCGAGCCGTCCGGCTTGGTTGCGGTTTCCTCAACTTGTTGTTTCTCAGCTATTTTGGCTTCGACCTGGGCGAGCTTAGCTGCAATCTGCGGACTATAAAGTTTTGCGTCGTGAGAGTTATACCACACTTTGGCGAGGGCAAAAGCCCCTTTTTGCAACTCAATATCGCCGATAGATTCAGCAATTTTTGCTTTTACATCAACATCTGAAATCCAAAAATATGCGTTGTTAAATCTTGAATAAGCCGATTCAAGCTCGCCTTTAGCCAAATCTCTTTCGGCAAGTTTTACATAAAGCAGACCAATTATTTTAAGCGTTTGCGGATAGTAGGAACCGAGTTGTTTTGCATCATGCTTCCAGAAAATAGTTTTTGTTTCGGCAAGAGCTAAATCGTATTCGCCCATCGGCAAATATATGCGTAGCCGAAGTTCATTCGTGCAAATCTGACCATAATCTCGGTAAAGTCGGCTGGAATTTTTTTCGACCCATTGCAACAATTTTTGATGTGATTCGCGGTCTTTTTTGGCGTTCCAATCATCCTTTAAACTAGGCTCACTCAAAACCTTAGATCGGTAACGATTAAATTCGATGTCGTTGCAATAAAGCCCCGAACTATCTTGCCCAAAAGCATTTCCGAAAAATAGAAATACAAAAATTAAACCAGCCGCAATTTTCATTATATGTTTCACCTTAAAAAGATTCTCAATAACAATCGCCCGAAATTGTAACAGAAAAGGTCAAATTATTTGCAAAAAAAGACGCTTTGGCGAAAAAAAGCGTCTTGGCAGTAGTTTTGAGGGAGAAAATTATTGATTCTGTGTTTCAGATTTTTTGACAAACTTTATCAATTTCAACCTTTTCACTTTTAAACTTTTTATCAGTTACGAATAAATCTAACTTTCCGCCAAGACAATCACCTTATCATCAGCCGTAAAGGTAATATTTTCAGATTTTCGCGGATTGACCCGCACGCCGTAAGCCTTTTCAGCCTCGTTTGCTTCGGCTGAAATTCGATACCCGATTGCCGTTTCATTTCGGCGTTTTGCAGATTCTAAAATCGTGTAGAAATTAACTGTTTTTCCGGTCGAAACATAATCTCTCGGCAGGTTTCAGATAAATTTCCGCACCGGCGGCATCAAATAAATCGTCAAAAACTTTGCCAAGTTCTTTATTTTCCGCAACTTGAGTGAACAATAAACCTGCCAATTCATCGCTCACGATAAAATCATCGGCTTTCGCAACTTCTGCCAACGCCCGATTTTTGACATCCAACATTTCTGACACGACCGAATAGGCTTCGCCCTTTTTCGATTCGATGTCGCGCAAATGCAAAAGCGTCATCAATGTTTTAGAATCAGCTTCTTGAATGTCCATATCATCGCCATAACAGAGCAAAATTATGTGCTGATATGAAGTTAATTGCCATCGAATCGAGCAGTTTTCGGTCGGTCGTGTCGCCAAGATGGAAATTCAACTTTCAAATTCTTCAATTCCGCCGCGATTTGTTCGACAACTTCTTGCGTTTCGGGCAATTCGGAAACAACAGTCAATTCCGAGCCTTTGGCCACATAATTATCCATTTCGCGGACGATTATTTCGGCCTCTGTGATTCCAACCGAAAATCAAATCGCGTTCGCCTTTTCAGCTTTCGCCCGCTTTACTTGAAACGATTGCCGAATCATCAACTTTCGACAGTTCCATCAACCCGAATTTTGTCGTCATCCGCCGCGATTGAAACGATTTTGATCGCCCGATTTTATCGCAGAATCAATCGCCGGATTTAGTTTCGTTTTACCGTTTGCGCCGAATTCCAATCAACGCCGAATCTTCAAATTTCGCCAATGCTTCGCCGTAAGTTTTTCCGAAATACTTCGGATTCATCTTTGAAATAAATCTCGTCGCCGCCAAAATCGAGCAGTTCTTTATAAACAATACTCAACCCCGTTTGGCGCGAAGTTTGCACCGTAATTCGGGAAACCAATTCGCTCGGCAAAACGAGTTCAACTTCATCTTTTCCGACCATTTTTGCCACGTCAACATTTTTCGCATTCGCGCAATTCGGCAACGATGTGATACGGCTCCGGGCGACGATTCGGATTGTTCGTAATTGCCAAAATCATCTTGATAACTTGCGAATCAGGATCAGTTAATATTCTTCGGGCGAAAGGATAATAATTGATTTTGTAGCGTGTGGATTGACGATTTCGAGGTCGTCCAAATCAATCGGACTTCCTGAGCGGCGAAACAACTTTTGTTCTGCCCGTGTCTTCAATTTTTCGCGCGAATTTCGTCCTCCATTTCAATCTTGTCTTTATCGGCAAAATGACCACGCGAGGTTTGATTGCATTTGAATTGGCTACCGAAAGTTCGGAAATGACGCGAAAAATGCGCGATGACCAGCCCAAAATTAAAGTATGATTTTCTTCGCACACAAACGATTTTCCTTTGCGAAGTTCTTCCAGTTTACCTTCTAAACCGCTCGTCAAAACCCCGATGAGCGAACCCATAATGAAAATTCCGCCAAGTGTAACCAAAAACATTACAAAACGAAACCACCAACCAGTATCGCCTGCTACGCTTCCCGCATCCATCGAGCGCATCAGACTTTGCCAAAACGCTTCGGCAAAACCATAGCCATCTTCTTTTTTCGGCGGTTCGGAGGAAGTCCTTTTCTTCAGACTTTTCTTCAGGTTTTGCCTCGCCCTTTTCGTCTTTCGGCGCATCAACCGTTTTTTCGGCAACTGTTTCTGCGGGTTCAGCCGATTCTTCTTCAGGTTTCAGACCGGTGAAAACTAAAACTGTGGTCGCAATTAAAACCAATAAAATTGAAATCACTGCCAGCCAACCAATTAAGGAAGCTGTTCCGCCCGATAAACTATTGTCAAACTAATAGCGCAATCGTTGCCAAAAGGTAATTTTTCGCATAATTTTTTTTCTTAAATTTGGGGTAGTTGAAGCAAACAGATTAGCAGATTTTCGTGGAAAAACAAAAAAGACGAGAGTTTTTCGCTTTCGTCATTCGTAAGTAATTGTAAACACAACTACTTCTTTAACCAACCAAATAATTTGTTAACGGTAATATCGCGGTTAGTTTGATAAATTGCTTTGGTCAGAGGAATATTCATCGGGCAAACTTGGACGCAGTTTTGAGCATTCCCGCAATTGGTGATGCCGTCTTCTTGCATCAAGCCATCCAACCGCTCGTCCATCGTAATTTTTCCGGTCGGGTGCATATTGAAAAGTCTGGCTTGGGCAATCGCTTGCGGTCCGATGTAATTGTCTTCTGAATATTGCGGACAGGCTTCGAGACAGCAACCGCAGGTCATACAACGCGAATAGGCATAACGCTCTTGAGCCTCTTCATTCGACATTCTATCGGCAGGACCGAGATCGTGCGTTCCGTCTAATTCCACCCAAGCGTGAACTTTTTTCAGATGTTCAAACATCGGAGTTCGATCAACTTTCAAATCTCGGACGTTCGGGAATTTGGTCATCGGTTCAAGCGAAACAACATTATTTCCGGTTGCCAAAAGCAAGTCATCAATCAACGCCGAACAAGATTGACGAACGCGACCATTGATAACCATCGTGCAAATTCCGCAAACTTGCTCCAAGCAACTCATATCCCACACGGGCGGCGTGGTCTGCTTGCCGGACTTTGTGACCGGATTTTTGCGAATATCCATCAAAACGGAAATGACATTCAAATTCCGCCGATACGGAACTGAAAATGTTTCCCAATGTTGTGTGCTACCCATTTTTTCCCGCCGTTTGATCTTGACATCAATCATCTTTGGTGGACTGTCTAATCTTTTTTTCTCAATGTGTCCGTTTGCACTCATAATTTATTTCTCTGCTTCAAAATCAACTAAATCGTATATTTCACTTAAACTTACCGAAACTTCAACTGAATCAAAATATACTTCGCTGTTCAAACCGATAGTCGCTTTAATTTTCCAATTTCCATCAGGCTGACGAATAAATTGCTGAACCAACGTTTTGTCCTGAGAAATCAAAACGTATTCTTGAAATGATTCAATATTTTGATATGTCAAAAACTTTTCATTTTTGTCGTATTTGGCTGTGCTATCTGATAACACTTCGACTAATAAAATTGGATTTTCAACCACATCGTTGCGTTCATTGTAGAATTTTCTTTCTCCGCAAATAACAGTTACATCGGGATAAAAAAAGGTTTTTGCTTCTTCAACCCAAACTTTCATTTCACTTTGGTAAGCACGACATTTTCCTCGTAGTTTATCGGCAAAAAGTTTGGTGACATTGAAACTGATTTGGATGTGATTCTCCGTCCCGCCCGACATTTCAAAGATATAGCCGTCAATATATTCACTCCGAAATTCAGCTTTTTCCTCCAAAGCCAAGTATTCATCAGGAGTATAACGCTTTTGTTTTTTTGCAGTTAAAGCCATATTAAATAAACTTCGAGGCGTATTCCAAATAACCTTTTCTGCCACTTTGCTTGTTCCAAAAATTAGCCGATTTTAGGATTCGTTTGAGACAATCAATAATTTCTTGGACGCTTAACGGCTCATCGCCTAAGCTAAGTTGTTCGCCATCTTTGGTTTCTAAATTTGCCTCTCCCAGTCGCAAATCACACATTGCCACTACCGAATCGAATATATCTTCTTCTGCTTCATTCAAATTAAAGTCTCTCGGCTCACGTTTGATTTTCTTGGCAACATACACATCAATCGCGGCTTCCAACGCCCTCATCACTGAATGGTCAGAAAAATCGCCTCGCTTTCTGTAAGTCGAAATAATTCCAAACTCAATGTTTTGTAAAACGTCTAAATATTCATCTTCAATATTCATATTTTACGCTGTTTTCTCCTTTCCTTTACTATAATCGCGTTTTCGCGGTTCGACCAATGAAACATCAATCGCTTCGTAGCTCAAAATCGGCGATTCGGCAGAACATTCGGCGATCGTCGTTTTCATAAATTTTTCGTCGTCGCGGTCGGGGAAATCAGGTTTGTAATGCGCTCCGCGAGATTCGTCGCGATTTAATGCGCCGAGCGTGATAACTCGTGCAAGTTCAAGCATATTCCAAAGTTGCCGGGCGTGCGGAATGGCCTGCGTCGCCCACAAATTTGAATCGTTTATCGAAATATGTTTGAAACGGTCTTGGAGTTCGACAATCTTCTCATCCGTCGCTTTCAATCGGTCATTGTATCGAACGACCGTCACGTTATCGGTCATCCATTTGCCGAGTTCATCGTGTAATTTATATTGATTTTCCGAACCTTCGTTTTTGATAATTTGGTCGTTAATTTCTTGCTGACGTTTCAATTCGGCATCGTAAATTCCGTTTGTTTCGGTGTTTCCGCGTTCGACATTTTTGGCATATTCAATCGCGGAAGGCGCGGCGGTAAATCCGCCATAAACGCAAGAAACAAGCGAATTTGCGCCGAAACGATTTGCGCCGTGAATCGAATAATCGCATTCTCCGGCGGCAAAAAGTCCGGGAATATTTGTGCGTTGCTCAAAATCAACCCACAGTCCGCCCATCGAATAATGAACGCCGGGGAAAATTCGCATCGGAACATAGCGCGGATCATCGCCGACAAACATTTCGTAAATTTCGAGAATCGCGCCGAGTTTTCGCGTCAAAGTTTCCGCCGGAATGTGCGTCAAATCGAGATAAACCTGATTTTCGCCGCCAACGCCGTAGCCTTCCAAACAAACTTGGAAAATCTCGCGAGTCGCAATATCACGCGGCACGAGATTGCCGTAAGCCGGATATTTTTCTTCAAGAAAATACCAGCGTTCATCGGTCGGAATATCTTTGGCAGCGCGTTTATCCTGCTTGATTTTTCGGCACCCAAACTCGTCCGCCTTCGCCGCGAGCCGATTCGCTCATCAAACGAAGTTTGTCTTCGCCCGGAATCGAAGTCGGATGAACTTGGATAAATTCGCCGTTCGCATATTTTGCGCCTTGCTGATAGGCGGCAGAAACCGCGCTTCCCGTGCAAGTTTTCGAATTGGTTGATTTTCCGAAAATCATTCCGGGTCCGCCGGTTGCCATAATCACGGCATCAGCCTGAAACTCTTTTAATTCGAGCGTTTGCAAATTCATCGCAATCAGTCCGCGACAAACTTGATAATCGTCCAAAACCAACGAAAGCATTTCCCAACCTTCGTATTTGTTGACCTTTCCGGCGGCTTCATATTTGCGAACTTGTTCATCCAACGCATAAAGAAGTTGTTGCCCGGTCGAAGCTCCCGCAAAAGCCGTGCGATGATGCAAAGTTCCGCCAAAACGCCGAAAATCAATCAAACCTTCTTGTGTTCGCGAAAACGGAACACCCATTCGATCAAACAAATAGATGATGTGCGGAGCCATATCGCACATTCGTTTAACAGGAGTTTGATTTGCCAAAAAATCGCCACCATAAACCGTATCGTCTAAATGTTTCGCGGGCGAATCGCCTTCACCTTTCGTATTGACCGCGCCGTTGATTCCGCCTTGAGCGCAAACCGAATGTGAGCGTTTGACGGGAACAACCGAAATTAAATCAACTTCATGTCCTTGTTCGGCAATCTTCATTGCCGCCGCCAAACCCGCCAATCCGCCGCCAACAATCGCTATTTTTATATTTGAAGACATAAAATTTATTCAGAATTTCCTTGATTCCTCGACCTTTTCAACCTTTTGTTCGCACATAAAACTTGGCATCAATCCGCACGGGCGGACAAACGAAAAGGCGGCGTTTGTTCCGACGGCGAAGAATCCGAAACCCACGGCAACCGAGGCGTAAAGCATATATTTTTGCGCTTTTTCGCCGATCACGATTCCCCAATCAACCGCAAATAAAAAGAATCCGTAAGCCAGATGCCAAGCCGTTGCCGCCACGCCCAAAATATATAAAATTAAGACCCACGAAACTTTGAAATCTCGCGAAACAATGTCGAAAGCTTTGTCCGCATTTCCCGCAACCGCAATTTTGGTCAACCCCATTCGCCGAAAAATCCCCAACGAAAATGCAACAAATGAAACAACAAAAAAATGAACAGAAAAATTGCCCGTAATTCGTCTGAAAAAGATACAACCAATTTCTGCCGTAGTTATAATTTCTGATATTGGTTTCGGCTTCGGCTGAAATCACAATTCCATAAACCGAGTGATAAAGCAACGGCAAAAATATGCCGAAAATCTCAATAAAAAACAAAAACGGAATATGATGAATGTCCTCCACCGCGTCATTAAAAACCTTTTCGCCGTTCATCGCTTTGGCATTCGTGAAAATATGCACGAAGAAAAATAAGCCGAGCGGAACGATGCCGGTTATCTGATGCAATTTTCGGAACAGGAAATTATTGCTAAATTTTTTAGACATTTTTAATATCGAATTTTTCTGATTTTGTTTTGAATTACTTCATATTCGATATTTTATTTAAAATCGAAAATCGCAATCGAAAATCTACAATAATTTATATACATGCTTTTTACATAATAAGATAAAATGAATTCTCTTGCAAAAATTAATAGTAATACTTATTATTAAATTGAATCATTGAATGATTGAATCATTTATTCATTAGAAAAATCCTTTCAATGAATCAATGAGCCAATAAATCAATGAACCAATAATAAAATGCACATCGAAACATTAAAAGTATTTTGCGATTTGGTTGATACTGGAAGTCATTTTCTCTCGCGGCGGAGCGAAATTTTGTTACGCAATCGGCCGTCAGCCAACAAATTCGGACTTTGGAAGAAAAATTTCAACGTCGTCTGCTGGAAAGAGTTCGTGGACGGCGCGAAGTCAGATGACTCCGGCGGGCGAAGTTTTTTATCGGGAATCGAAAAATGTTCTGGAGTTCCTACGACCAACTGAACGAAAGTATGCGCGGGTTGGTTGGGAAAATCAGCGGAACTGTAAAAGTTGCGACGGTTTATAGCATCGGACTGCACGAATTGCCATCGAAAGTGCGCGAATTTATGTCGAAATTCCCTTATGCCAAAATTGATTTGGAATATTCGCGGACAACTCGCGTAGTGCGCGATGTGTTGAGGCGGATCGTCGAACTCGGCATTTTCGCGTTTCCCGAACCGCGCAAAGGTTTGACGATTGTGCCGATGGTGAGTGATAGATTGGTTTTGATTTGTCCGCCCGAACACGAATTTGCCAAACGCCAACAAATTAAGGCAAAAGAATTGAAAGGACGCGACTTTGTGCTTTTTGAACGCGACATTCCGACGCGCAAAGCCACTGATAAAATCTTCAAAACAAACGGCGTAGAAGTCCGCAAAGTCGCCGAATTCGACAATATCGAAACCATCAAACGCGCGGTTGAAGTCGGTTTTGGATTGGCAATCGTGCCGCATCTAAGCGTCTTGGACGAAGAAAAAAACAAACAACTATCCGTTATCCAATTAGCCGAAAAAGAATGGGTTCGTCCCGTCGGAGTAATTTATCGAAGTGATCGGACGCTTTCGATTGCCGCCAAAAAATTTGTCCAATTATTGGAAAGTAAATAACTACAAAAAGGTAATTATGGTAAGAACCGTACCCTTCGCTTTTTATTTGTTGTTTTTCTTCGATTCGTTGTAATCTCTAATCTAGCTAGTTCAAAAACTAAAGAATTCAACTCCAAATGAATCTGTTAAAACGATTTTTGCTCGAATTGCAGGATATTACCAAAATGATTTGGTTAGCCATGGTTGGGCTGACCAAAAGTCCTCGTTATTTCAATGAATTGTTCAAACAAATGGATGTGATTGGAGTTGGCTCGCTCCCGATTATTTTGTTGACAGGCTTTTTTACCGGCGGGGTTTTAACTCTGCAAGGCTATCCGTTGCTGGCATTCTACGGCGGACAAAGCCAGACCGGAATGTTTGTCGCCACCACGATGATTCGAGAACTCGGTCCGGTTTTTTCGGCTTTGATGGTTGCCGGACGGGTTGGCTCGGCAATTTCCGCCGAACTCGGTTCGATGGTCGTTTCGCAACAGATTGACGCGATGCGGTCATTGGGAACAGACCCGATTCGCAAACTCGTCACGCCGCGCATTTTAGCTTTAATTTTGACGCTTCCACTGTTGGTCATTGTGGCGGATGTTTTAGGGCTTTTCGGGGCGGCAATTGTGGCAAAAAATCTTTTTGGACTTGATTACAACGCTTTTATTGTGACGGCTCGAAGCGGAATTCAAATGGAAGACATCATCGGGGGACTGATAAAACCCGTTGTCTTCGGTTTTATTATCGGCTGCATTTCTTGTCATAAGGGTTTGACCACCACCGGCGGGACAGTTGGAGTCGGACGCTCAACCACCATTGCGGTAGTTCTTTCATCAATCTATGTGATTATTGCCGACTTTTTCTTATCGCGGCTAATTCAAGTTTTTCTCAAAGATGGTTGGTAAGCGGTAAAGTAAAAAGTAAAAATTGGATCTGAAATCTGAAATCTGAAATCTGAAATCTGGAAATGGCAAATAATTCTTCAAACGGCAATCAAAATTTGGACGACCGCACTATTCCTGCGATTGAATTTAGGGATGTTCATCTCTCCTTTGACGACAAGAAAGTCCTTGATGGCATTAGTTTTATCGTCAAAAGAGGCGAAACAAAAATCATTTTGGGGCGAAGCGGCGGCGGAAAATCAACCACGATCCGACTGCTTTTAGGTTTGATTCAACCTGATTCGGGCGAAATTTTAGTTGACGGAGAAAATATTACGCATTATTCCGATGCCGAGATGACCGATATTCGCCATAAAATGGGGATGGTTTTCCAAGAAGGTGCGCTTTTCGATTCCCTTTCGGTTTATGATAATGTCGCCTATCGGCTTCACGAACAAGGTGTAAATGAAGAAGAGGTGGAACACGAAGTTCGAAGGATGTTGCGCTTTGTGGATTTGGAAGATGCAATTGAAAAAATGCCGAGTGAGCTTTCAGGCGGGATGCGAAGACGAGTCGGGATTGCTCGTGCGCTGGTAGGAGATCCGAAAATCGTGATGTTTGACGAGCCGACTGCCGGACTTGATCCGCCAACCGCCCGCACCATTTGCGAACTCGCTATCAAATTGCGGGATTTAGAAGACGTTTCTTCAATTTTTGTCACCCACGAGATGAAAAATTTAGATTATCTTTGTTCGGAATATGCCTCAGTCAATGAAAAAGGCGATGTCATTTTTGAGGAAGAAGGCGAAAGGCTCTGCTTAATCAACACCGGAATTATTATGATTCGTGAGGGCAAGATTATTTTTGACGGCAAAGATGAAGAATTACGGAGTTCGGAAGACCCTTTTATCCGGCGTTTTTTGCGTGGAAAATAATTACTAACAAAGAGACCGTCATAATTCGTTGGCAAATTTTATTTCCACTCTTTTATCAATTGATAAAATTATAAACCACTTTTCCATTAGCTTTGACGGGTCTATCTTCAACCTTGACAGGGTTAAATTTAGATTGCCGAGCCGCATTTTCCGCCGCATTTCGTAACAATAAATGTCCGCTGATAGCTTTTGCCGAGACAACTTTTCCGTTTTCATCTAGCAAAACCTGAACCACAACTTCCCCTGAAGCCCCCATTTGTTTGGCAACCGGCGGATAAGTCGGCTTGGCAAGCGAGGAGGCGCGATTATTTATCACCCCCAGACTGACATTATTTGTATTCGAGGGCGATTGAGAAGGCTTTGAGGTGGGCGTTTTGGTGGGGGTTGGACTTGGTGTTTTAACATTGGTCGAAGCGTTTGAATTTGATGGTGAAATATTGATAATCGTATTTTGATTGAGATTGAAACCTACATTCGCATTGGTATTTGCAGGTTTGGGCGTTGGGGTTGGGGTTTTGGTTGGAGTAGGCGTTTTCAAATTTGCATTGGCATTGACCGTTGAATTTGTATTTGAATTGCTATTGCTGTTGCTACTCGAAACATTAAAGTCCGTGGGACTAAGATTGTAGGTAACTCCGACATTTGAATTATTTGCATCGTAACTTGATTTATAAATGAACGGAATGCCGACTTTTGCCGCAATTTCTTTCAGTTTACCCGCGGTTTCAATCGCAAACTCGCGCGATTCAATCACGCATGGACCCGCGATTAAAAACAGTGGTTTATCTAAGCCAACTTCAAAGTTACATAATTTCATTTATTTAGCTTTCTTATTATGCCTTCTTATTATCTAGGGCCGCCTCGCACATAAGCCTCTAAATAGTGGATGCCCAGCACGCGGGTTTGACATAAAATCTCGGTAAAATTTCATAGCCAACAAACCACGGATGCGTCGCTTTTGGTAGCTCTATAATCTCACATAAATCTTCACCTGCGGGGCTCGCCGAAATCACCAAGCCAGCTTTTTTCAGCTGCTCAACATAATTGTTGTTAACTTCATAGCGATGACGATGGCGCTCATTTACTTGCTCTCCATAAATACTGGCCGCCAGTGTATTCGGTACGATTGGACAACTTTGTGCCCCCAGCCGCATCGTTCCACCAAGGTCAGAATTCTCATCACGCACTTCCACTTTTCCTGTCGCATCTTTCCATTCCGTAATCAGGCCAATCAGCTTGTGCGGCGCGTCCGCGTTGAATTCCGTGCTGTTGGCATCTTTCAAACCTGCGACATCACGCGCAAATTCTATCACTGCCAATTGCATGCCTAAGCAAATGCCTAAATACGGCACTTTGTTTTCACGCGCGTATTTAATCGCAGCGATTTTGCCTTCTGTGCCGCGCACACCAAAGCCACCTGGAATCAAAATCGCGTCCATATTTTTTAAGCTATAGGTGCCAGATTTTTCAATCTCTTCACTATCCATATAGTGGATTTTTACTTTGGTGTTGGTGTGAATGCCTGCGTGGATTAAGGCTTCGGTGAGCGATTTATAGCATTCGGTTAAATCGACATATTTACCCACCATTGCGATATTGCTTATGTCCTGGATTTTCTATTCTGAAACAATTTTTTCCATTCGGATAAATCAGCGGCATTCGCGAAAAATGCTTCAGCTTGTGGCAGACAATTTCATCCAGCATTTGCTCGTGCAAAATACCGGGGATTTTGTAAATACAATCGGTGTCATAAGCGGAAATCACTGCTTCCTGCATGACGTTGGTGAACAACGCAATCTTGCGTCGCTCGTCATCGGGCACTTTGCGGTCGGCGCGCAACAATAAAATATCGGGCTGAATACCGATTTCGCGCAATTCTTTGACTGAGTGCTGCGTCGGCTTGGTTTTTATTTCGCCCGCAGCGGGCAATACAGGCACCAGCGTGAGGTGGATATAACAGGCATTGTTTCGTCCCTTTTCAAACCCCATCTGGCGTATCGCTTCGAGGAACGGCAACGATTCAATATCGCCCACCGTGCCGCCGATTTCGACAATCACGATATCTGCATGCCTGCGCCAGCCTTGATATGATTGTTTAATTTCGTCGGTGATATGCGGAATGACTTGCACGGTTTGCCGAGATAATCGCCACGGCGTTCTTTCTCGATCACCGTTTTCGTAAATTTGACCGGTGGTGAAATTGTTGCGCCGGGTCATGCTTGGCTTGGATGAAGCGTTCGTAATGGCCTAGATCAAGATCGGTTTCTGCTCCGTCATCGGTCACAAAAACTTCGCCGTGTTGAAAGGGCGCATGGTGCCGGGATCAACATTGATGTAGGGATCCAGCTTCATCATGG
>CAVZXI010000023.1:0-205155 GCA_963779235.1 Pyrinomonadaceae bacterium | reverse complement strand
AAGTAGGGCAACCGCATCTAAATTTTATTGGCAAGAGAATCTTAGTTTTTTGTAACTCTTTGTCGCGTAGCGCCTTACTGATTTTAGGCAGTTCTTTTAATTCTACTTTGTTAGACCAAATTAAATGCCACGATTTAGTTTTTAGCCCGTGATAACGGGCGATAGCAGTTCGCGCCCCGTGCGTGAGCGCGGGGTAACATACAAACAATTGTCAAAGCTATCGAAGATAGCGACAGCCCTTTACTGGAATCGGCTGTCGCCCGTTTTCACGGGCTTATTGGTCTCTGCAATGCTGTCCCCGCGCTCACGCACGGGGCTACACGCTGACACCTGCTACGCGGGTTAAACCTAATAAGCCCAGTAGTATCAAAGATTAAGAGGAAAAGTTGGTCTAACAAAGTAGAATTAAGGACTGCTCAAGTTTAATATTCAGGCTTGTCGCGTCAGTGACAACTGAGTTTAATCGTCTTTTTCAACTGTCGCTGACGCGACACTAAACTTTTATTATTCCTTACCGTGCAATAAATTAACGTGAGTTCGACATAAGAATTGTTGAAAAATAAGGGTAACTGTTTGAAAAACAACCGTTTATCAGCTCGTTTCTAAAATTTAATGCCCAAATTTTGCATTTTTTCAACTTTTTGGCTAAAAAAGACTTAAAAAAATTGTCATACATCAAACAAAATGTTGATAATGCAAAAGTTACGGGATTTTCTTATGTCGAACTCACGTTAAATTACACGGCTCAAGTCAAATTGTCGCTCTGCGATATTTACGGAAAATATGTCGCTTATACAAATCAAGTCAATGGAAAACAAAGTATTTGGCTGCGACATCTTGAAACTGCCAACAATACGCTGCTGATGCCACCTTCTGATGATGTTTATTACGGATTAGCTGTTTCAAATGATGGCGAAACGCTTTTTTTTACCAGACGAGTCAGAGAAGGAAATGATTTTATGAGTATTTACCGGATTCCGATTTTTGGCGGCGTTCCGGTAAAAATAGCTGAAAATGTTCAAGGCTGGATTAGCGTTTCGCCCGATGACCGACAAATTTCGTTTGTCCGTTATGAAAAAGGTCTGAGCGAATTTAACAAATTGATGATTATTGATGTTGACGGAAAAAATGAGCGCAAAGTCAAAGTTTCGGAAAATTCAAAGTCTTTTTGGGCAACCGCTTTTTCGCTTGATGGTAAAACAATTGCCGCTGTTTATGGACACACGCGAAATGCTTCACAACAAATCGGTTTGTCGGCTCTCACAAACGCTTCTGACTCAAACTCTAAGGAATATGCAAACAATAACTTATAACAGTTGTAATTTTCGACCTTTCTTGTCGCCAAAGGCGACCAACATTATAGCGTAGCGAGAATCGCTACGAATGTTCAAATCAACCGTTCCGACGCGGCAAAGTTGTCGCACAATCAATGGTTTATGTTTGTCTCTTTCAGAGACGGCACGTTTTCTTGAGCTAACGTAGCGATTCTCGCTACGCTATATTGTTAGTCATCTTCGATGACAAAACTAAATCGTTATATACTCACCAACGCATTAGTTTGATGAAAAGGGTAAATTTTGTAGAATGAAGAAATGATAAAGATTGAATTTACAGCCGAGCAAATCAAAGAATTGCATTTTGAAAGATTCAATCACCCGCATCCGCGAGTGCAGTTGAAAATGGAAGTATTATATCTGAAAAGTCAGAATTTACCACATCCAAACATCAGTCAGTTAGCAGGAGTTTGCGAAACCACCGTCAGAACCTATCTCAAGGAATATCAAGAAGGCGGCATAGAAGCCTTAAAAGTCGTCAAATTTCGGCGACAAGCGAGCGAATTAGCGGTTCATCAAGCAACGATTCGGGAGCATTTTGGGAAACATCCGGTCGCCGGATTAAAACAAGCGAGTGCCGAAATAGAGAGTTTGACAGGCATCAAGCGTTCACCTGAGAGAGTCAGTAAGTATCTCCAACGCGAAGGCTTAAAGCGAATGAAAGTGGGGATGATACCAGCCAAAGCAGATGTCGAGAAGCAAGCCGAGTTCTTGGAAAAAGAACTTACTCCACGACTTGAGGAAGCCAAACAAGGAAAAAGAGAGGTCTTTTTTTAGATGCTTCGCACTTTGTTTTATCAGCCTTTTTGGGATATTTATGGTCATTTACGAGAATTTTCATCAAAGCTCCGAGTGGGCGACAAAGATTTAATGTCTTGGGGGCAATCAATGCCATCAGCAAAGAATTGGTGTTAGTGACCAACACCGGTTACATAACTTCGATTCAGATTTGTGAAATGTTGGTCAAAATCGCGGCGAGAAGGAAGCCTGAAGTCCCGATTACGGTAGGGTTGGACAATGCGAGGTATCAAAGATGCAAATTGGTGATGGAAAAAGCAGAGGAATTAGGAATCGAATTATTATTTTTGCCACCCTATTCGCCAAATCTGAATTTGATTGAAAGGTTATGGAAGTTTGTCAAAAAGGAAGTTTTATATTCGATTTATTACGATAATTTTGAGAAATTCACCAAAGCCATTATGGAATGTTTGAGTCAAACTGAAACAAAACACAAAAAAGCGTTGGATTCTTTGTTGACTTTGAAGTTTCAAACCTTTTCTCAAACATCACTTTAATGCGTTGGTGAGTATAACTTATTTTTTACACATTCCTAAGTTGAAATTTTTATGCTTAAAGTCTTGATTCGGCGATGCAAATGACTGCGGTCAATCCCTAAAGTTTCTGCTGTTTTCGAGATATTCCATTCGTTTTCTTCCAGTTTCCGTTGAATAAATTCGCGCTGATAGGCTTCGGTTGCTTCTTTGAAATTCGGAAACCGATACGAACTCGAAGGCGGAATTTCGTTGGAAAAAATTGGTAAATCGTCCGCCGAAATCTCAGCTTTGGCAATCATAATCACGATTCGCTCAACCGTATTTTTTAGTTCGCGGACATTGCCGAGCCACGCATAATTTTGCATTGCCTCAATCGCTTTTTCGCTAAAAACTTTCGGCTTTTTGCCATAATCAAACGAAAATTTTTGATTGTAATGATTGACGAGGAGCGGAACATCTTCCAAACGCTCACGAAGCGGCGGAATTTGAAACGGAATGACATTCAAACGATAAAATAAATCGGTGCGAAATTCGCCATTTTCAATCAAATTTTCAAGCGGTTGATTGGTCGCGGAAATTACCCGCACGTCAACACTTGACCGCAGTATTACTGCCGACCGGCTCAAACCGTTTTCCTCCAAAACGCGCAACATTTTGGCTTGCACCCGTGGCGACATATCCCCGATTTCGTCTAAAAAAATCGTCCCGCCATCGGCAATTTCAAACTTCCCTTTTTTCGCCGAAGTTGCGCCGGAAAACGCGCCTTTGGCATAACCGAAAAGTTCGGATTCAACCAATTCTTCGGGAATCGCGGCGGAATTTATCTCAACAAAGGTAGAATTTTTACGCTTTGATTGATTGTGAATTGCCCGTGCAACCAGTTCTTTGCCGGTTCCCGATTCGCCCGAAATTAAAACCCTGCCATCAGTTGGCGCGACAATCGAAATTTGTTTGCGTAAAGCCCGCATCGCAATCGAATCGCCAATCATCACATATTCCTGATTGAGCGTTTCGGCAAGCTGGGCATTGGCTTTTTCTAATTCTTTGAGCCGAATGGCATTTCGAACCGTAAGAATCAGTTTTTTCCAAACTGAGAGGCTTTTCGATAAAATCAAACGCGCCGAGTTTGGTAGATTTAACCGCCGTTTCGATATTCCCGTGACCTGAAATCATAATCACTGCCGAATCGTTGCCGTTCTCGCGCAATCGTTTCAAAGTTTCGAGTCCGTCAATTCCATCGCCGAGCCAAATATCCAACAAAATACAAGCGTAAGTTTTTGTTTCGACAGCTTTCAGACACGCCTCACCGGATTCGACGGTTTCGATTTCAAAACCTTCGTCTTCTAAAATCACCGCGCAGAGTCTCACGAATTCCGCGCTCATCATCAACTATTAAAATTGAGTTTGACATTAAACTTCTAATGAAAGCCTGAGTTTTTCTTGAGATTTTTGCCAGTCGCGTTCCGAAAGTTCGCCAATTTCTATTACTTTATCTTTTGGCAAAGTAAAAAGGAATATTCTGACAGATGACTGCTTTTTCAAACCTGCTGACTGCCTATCTTGCAAAAGATAATCGGGTTTTGCAGTAGATTTTGAAGTTTGACTGGTAATGACAGCTAAAATCATATCAGGTCGCTCATTATGATAGATTGCAGTTGAAACAACTAAGGCAGGTCGTCGTTTGGTCGAAATCACGCCTGCAAACTCGGCAATTACAACAGTTCCGGCTTTCATTTATTAACCTCAGAATAATTTATTGAGGTTAAAACAACATCTTGCAAATCTTCATCCGTCCATTCATCACTCTCATCAATTATTTCCGGTTTGCTGTATCTTTCACGCAAAAACATTGCAAAGTCTCGGACTTCTGCAACTTTTTCAGACGGCAAAGATTTCAATACCGCTACTATTTCTAAAGTTTGTGTTTCAGTCATCTTATAAATCCTCACGGACGAAAATTATACAACTTATTTTATTAAATTCACGAATCCCGCGCTCATCGTCAACGATTAAAATTGAGTTTATCATCGAATATTTTCTGTTATGTTTAACCGACTAATGGAAGTTCAACAATAAACTTCGCCCCCTTCGGCAGATTACTACTCGCCCGAATTTTCCCACCGTGTTCAATTACGATTCGTTGAACGATTGCCAAACCTAACCCCGTTCCGCGACCTTTGGTAGAAAAATACGGCTGAAAAAGTTTTTGGAAATCGGAAGGAGAAATTCCGTGTCCGTTGTCGTCGACTTCGGCAATAATTAAATCTCGCGCGACATTGTGCCAAGTTTTGATAAAAATGCGTTTATCCGCTTGAGACTTTTCAAATGCTTCAATTGAATTTTCGATTAAATTGACAAAAACTCGTTTGAGTTGTTCATCATCAATCATCGCCTTTGGCAAGTCTTCCGCAAAGTCAGTTTCAATTTTCACGCCTCTATCTTCGTATAGAAAAGCTGTTTGCCGAATTAGCTCATTCAGATTTCCACTTTCGAGTTTTACATTCGGTAAACGTGCAAAACGCGAAAACTCATCAACCATTGCTTTAAGCGAAGAAACTTCGTTGATAATGGTTGAAGTGCTTTCTTCGATTACCTTTTTCAGAGAGTCTTGAGTCTTGAGTCTTGAGTCTTGAGTCGGAGTAGAATGACTTAAGACTTCCGACTTCAGACTTAAGACTTGAGCAGAGCGTTTGGCAATTCGCTCGGCTGAAAGTTGAATCGGAGTGAGCGGATTTTTAATCTCGTGAGCCATTCGGCGGGCAACTTCTTGCCACGCAGATGCTCTCTGAGCATTGATAAGCTCTGTTAAATCTTCAATTACCAGCACCACGCCATTTTTATCCGGCAGAGCGGTAGCAGTTAAAGCAACCGGCAAACTCTCCCCCGTTTCCACACTTCCATCGGCGTATTCGCGCATCAAAATGGTCTGTTCGGCAGCTTGACCGATTCGTTTGGCGCGATTGATTAGTTTTTCCAAAACGGTGCGATTTTCTGTTCCCACCAATTCTGACAAAGAAAAACCTTGAAAATTAGCGTCTTCGAGTTTTAACATTTGAATCGCGGCTTTATTGATGGTCGTCACCTTATCTGTTGCACCAAAAGAAATTACGCCGGTTGAGAGCGACT
The DNA here is from genome assembly GCA_963779235.1 of Pyrinomonadaceae bacterium. Classification (GTDB taxonomy): domain Bacteria; phylum Acidobacteriota; class Blastocatellia; order Pyrinomonadales; family Pyrinomonadaceae; genus JAIBCC01. The sequence goes on along the minus strand of CAVZXI010000023.1, from coordinate 199,421 downwards.
GCAAAACGGTTTCGGTATAACGACGACGTTCTTTTAATTCGGTTGAATTTGCTTCTAATTTAGCCGACATTTGATTGAAAGCCTCGACCAATAAAGCAAGTTCATCTTCCGCCAAAACGTCAATCCGATGAGAAAAATTGCCGCGCGCCACTTCATTTGCGCTTTCGGCAAGGGCTTTGATGGGAGTTGCCAGCCCACGGGCAACATAAAAAGCCGTCCAGGTTGCCGCAAAAATCAGTAAAAATGTCAGTAATCCTAAAACCGTTAAACCAAGCTGACGAATCGTCCCCTCTTGTTTTTTCAACTCTTCAAAATCGGCTAGGGATTCATCAATGGTTTCACCAAGTCTGTTTTCGGGACGCAAATCAGGCACTAGCACGAGCCGTCTGCCATCGGAAAAATTTACTGGAGATGACCTCTGAGGCGGCTAGTTTTTTATCGAGTTCGCGTTGCAATTCGGCTTCTATTTTTCTTTCGCTATGAGCCAAAATTTCGTTTCTGGGTGAAAGAATTTCGATAAAAAGCAGATTCCCTGCTTCGGCTACTTGAGTCAAAGTTTGATTGCTAACATTCTCTCTTTCCAATAATTTAGCCAACATCTGGGCAATTTCGTTTTGTCTCAGAGTTTTGATATTCCGCGCTTCATCAATGACATTTTTGGGAATCTGCGTGAACCACCGCTCGACCGCCCGATTCATAAACAAATACGAAAAAAACGCCATCGCAATAATCGGCAAAATACTCAATCCGATAAAATAAATCAGCAAACGGGTTTTAATTTTAGCCCCAAGTTGCAAAGAGCGACGTTCCCGCGAGAGTTTCAGAAGACTCCGCAGCAAAATAAAAGCGAAAATGATAAAGGCAATAAAATTCAGCGAAGAAAGTGCGTAAAGCAAAAGTCGGCTGCTAACTGATTCATCCGAAAACCATCGCCAAAAATCTGAAGATTGTAAATAAATCAGCAGAGTCAGCAAAATTATTACCAGTCCGCCAATTATCCAAGGCGGGGTGCGGCGTTTGGGGATTTTTGGGGTTACTGAATCCATCCTAAGTTTGCATTTTACCGCATAAACTCTATAAACTCTAAAAACTCGAGCCGCAAACATTATGGATGAAATCTTTTTTAACTCGGTTGGGCGACTCAGAAGCGGTTGGCGATTTGCTATATTTTCCGTCATTTTTGTTTTTCTTTATATTTTTCTTGGCGTAATTACTTTTATTATTGTCCAAATTGCTACCCAAGACCCGAAAGTTACTTTTCTCAGCACTCCGACCGGAATGGCTCTCACCGCTCTCGTCTCAACCGTTATGACTACCCTGCTGGGTTGGGGATGCGGAAAATTTTTAGAAGATTTACCAATTAAAACGCTTGGTTGGGTATTTAATCGAACTTGGCTCAAAGACTTTTTGTTGGGCTTAATTTTTGGAGTGGTGGCTTTAACTATTGCCGTTTTATTGGCGATGCCAACCGGCGGAATTGGTTTGATGCAAAATCAAACCGATTCATTACAGACAATTTTGCTGACTTTTGCCTCCTCATTTCTTGTTTTCTTAATCGCGGCGGCGTGGGAAGAGGTTCTCTTTCGCGGCTATATTTTGCAGACTTTTATTCGGTCAAATCAAATCTTGCCCGGCATTATTTTGACTTCAGTTCTTTTTGCATTAGTTCACAATGGCAATCCAAGTGCCAGTTATCTTTCATTTTTTAACACTTTATTGGCTGGAATTTGGTTTGGAGTTGCGTATCTCAAAACCCGAAGTCTGTGGCTGGCTTTCGGACTTCATTTAAGTTGGAATTGGTTTCAAGGGGCTTTTTACGGAATCAATGTCAGCGGTCTTTCACAAATTGCGCCAAATCCTCTGCTCAGAACAATTGACCAAGGTCCAACGTGGCTCACGGGCGGACATTACGGCATCGAAGGCGGAATTACTTGCACCATTGCGCTGATTATTACAACCCTTGCGATTTGGTTTCTACCGATTTTTAAACCGACCGAAGAAATGCTGGCTTTAACCAGTCAAGAAAATCCAACGCAAAGTTTGGCTTAGCTTTTAATTCTACTTTGTCAGATTGAGAAAAAAAGATTTTTAGCCGCGGATAAACGCGGATAAACGCTGATTTAATTTTTGCTTTATCCGCGTTATCGGTGAAATCCGCGGCTAATTTTCCTTAACTTAATGCCATTGGGCTAAAGCCGCAACTCGAAATACGATTTTCAACTCTTGATCTGCAGTAATTATTCTACTCCGCGATAAAGTTCCATCACTCTTTTGGCGAGGTCGGCGCGTCCCCAAAGTTCGGAAATAAACATTTTGAAATCACGAATATTCATCCAATATTTATCGGGCAGTTTTTCGTCTTTATTGGAAGGATGAAAAATCACGCTTCCTAATATTGCAAAAACAAGACTTCTGGGAAAAAGGAGTTTATCATGCTCGACCTTAATGCTGCTAATTTTATGAAAACCAATCTCAAAAGGTAATCTGTGCGTAATTAAAGTTTGCCGCACGACAAAGATAATCATTTCTTCCATCAGATTAGGGATGTTAAATGAAGGCACGGCTCGGCGGAGACTAAACGGCAAATTGGGGGGAATGGAATCTGTTTTGGGAATCCCCATAAAAGAAATCAAACGCCAATTTCCCCGAATAAATTGCTGAAATTTCGGCTCGGCTGAAGCTGTTTCCGAATAAACCTTTTCCGCTGTTTGTTTAAGTGCCTCACAAGCCGGAACAAAAGCCATCTCAAACGATCCACCATCACAAAATTGCAGAGATTCTTCGACAATTTGCCCAACAGTTTTCATAATTTTTTTATCCTCTATAAGTTATACGGTAATTTTGACTGACTTTTGCCTAATAAAATTTTTCTTCCGCACATTTTTCTGTATAATCAAGTCCCAATTATGCGATTTATTTTCTCACGAAGATTCTACATCATTTTAGCCATCGGGTTGATTCCGCTGTCGCTTTCGTGGAATTTTCCCGTTTTGCGCTCCATCGTTTTAGCTTTTGATATTTTGCTGATCTTAGCGGCAATTATTGACTATTTTCTGAGCCGAAAACTTCCTGCCGAATTAACCCTAAATCGTTTATTTTCCGGACGTTTTGCCATCGGTGATGAAATCGAAGTGCATCTGCATCTGGAAAATAAAACTCCGCGTGATTTTACCTTGATTTTGAAAGATGAATACCCGCCCGAACTCAAACTTTCGGGTGAACGCCAAGAAAAATTTACGATTGAAGGGCAAACTTCGGCGGAAATGATTTACACATTGACTCCGCCGAAACGCGGGCGTTATGAATTTGGACAGGTGGCAACGCGTTATCTTTCGCGCTTAGGTTTAGTTTGGTGTCAGACAATTTGGGCAAGGCAGAATCCATAAAAGTTTATCCGAATATGCGCCGCGCCCGCGAAGCCGAACTCAAAGCACTCGGCGCAAATTCGTATTTAGCGGTTCAGCGCAAAGCCGTCCGACGCGGCGAAGGACGCGAATTTGAATCAATGCGCGATTATGTGCGGGGCGATGAATTGCGCCATATTTCGTGGACGGCAACCGCGAGACGTTCAAAACTCATCACCCGTCAATATCAAATCGAGCGCGACCAAACCATTTTAATTGCCATAGACGCGGGACGTTTGATGACCGGCAGAATCGAGAATGAGACGAAATTTGATAAGGCAATTCACGCGAGTCTGGCTTTGATGTCAATGGCAGCGCGGGGCGGAGACAACGCCGGAATCGTTGTTTTCGGGCGCAAAGTGAGAAAATATTTGCCGCCGCAAAGAGGAATCCAACATTTTGACGCGGTGCTGGAAGCTCTGCACGATCTCGAACCCGAATTGATTGAGCCGAGTTACGCGAGAGCCTTTCAATTTATTTCGGCAAATCTAAAAAAACGGGCGTTGGTCGTGATTTTGACCGATTTGGTTGACAAAGAAAGTTCCAAAGAATTGCTAACTTCGCTCAGATTATTGCGTCCGCGACATTTGCCTCTGGTCGCCACGATTGGCGACAAAGATTTGAATTTGACGGTCAGCAAAATTCCGCAGATTTGAAAGAAGTCTTCACCCAATCCGCCGCCGAAGAAATTATTCATCAACGCGATGCGGCTCTGCGGCTGGTCGAAACTCAAGGCGGTTTGGCATTGGATGTGAACGCCTCGAATCTTGCGCCAAGACTTTTGGAAACCTATCTGAAGGTGAAAGAACGAGGATTACTTTAACAAAAAACACTCTGCAAGAAACCCACCAACCTCCGTTCATCTCAAACAGGCAAAATAAATTTGCCGATTATTGTTGAATGGAGTCAAGATGTTAAATAAAAATTTTTGGAATATAAATAAGTTTTTCGCTATTATTAGTTTTGCCGTTATGTTGGCAGTTGTTAATGTTTCATTGGCTAAAACGCCTCAAAAACATTTAAGAATTTTGGTCATTGATAAAGCTACTAGCAAACCTTTGAAAAATAAATCTGTTGAAATTTACAGCGATAACGGAATCAGATGTATCCAAGCCCCGTGCCCGACCAATGGCATCGAATGGAAAGGAAAAACCGATAAAAACGGATATTTGGTTATTCCAAATAATATCAGACAGGCTTCGATGACCATTGAATTAGCCGGATACGAGGCGAAAGAACTGAACCAATCGGCTCGAAAAGTAAGTAAAAACAGATGGATAATTTCCTTGTCGCGTGAATAATGATAATGAATCGAAATCACATCAAAAAAGTTCTGTTTTCCCTTATCCTCTTATCTTTATTTTTTCTCGTGCCGGCTATTTTTATTGTGACGGACGGATTGTTTGACGAAATTCATTCGGCGGACGTGGCGGTGGTACTTGGCAACACGGTTGACGCAAACGGCAACCCTTCGCCCAGATTACAAGCGCGGTTGGATAAAACCATCGAACTCTATGAAAAAGGGTTTTTTTCAAACATTATTGTCAGCGGCGGCGTAGGCGTTGAAGGTTTCGATGAAGCCGGCGTGATGCGTCAATATTTGGTCAATCGGAACATTCCCGTGCATTGTATTCATTTGGATAGCGAAGGGAAAACAACCAATCTGACCGCCAAAAACTCGGCACAAATTATGAAGCGTAATAATTGGCAAAGCGCGTTGATTGTTTCCCAATATTTTCATATTTCCCGAACCCGTTTGGCATTTACAAATTACGGAATTTCGCCCGTTTATTCAGCTCACCCCAACTATTTTGAACTGCGGGATTTGTATTCGATTATCAGGGAAGTCTTCGGCTATTTTTCATATTTGCTCAAGGGGGCGGATGAATAAAAATGGGGGAATCTGCTGTGAAATATCTTCTTGGATTTATTTTTTTACTTTTGATGCTTTGTTTATCAGGTTGCGAAGCTAAATCAACCACTTTAGAGCCTGTTTCAAATGCTCAAACACAGACGACACCTACTCCCAAACCATCGCATAAATATATTGATTTGCTTGAAAATGGGACTGAAGAAAGTGAGAATTTATCGTATCAAGGTTATGATTTAGTTAGACTTACCAAAAAGGTAAAGGTTGAAGGAGACTCAAATTTATGGGAGAACTCATACGCCATTCTTAAAAAACAGGGGAAAGTCTTAGCTAAGTTCGATGGTATTTATCATCCAGTTGGTAATGCAACCTATTTTGGCTTATATCCATTTCTCAAGACCGAAACTAAACAGATATTTATTTCTCAGACAATCTCCCGAGGGGGCGAACATTGGGTAGTCGATTTATCCCCAGACTTCCGTGTAATTTATGATAGCGTAGAATGGGAAGTAGGTCGGGAAAATTTTAGGGTGATTGATATTGATGGCGATGGGGTTTATGAGATTTCACAGGAGATTTTAGACTTCTGGGGCTTTGAGGGGCTGTGTATGGCTTGCTCCCCTTTGCCAAATATTATTTTCAAGTATGATGCCAAAAAGAGAAAGTATTTACCCGCCAATCATCTCTTTCGGGATTTCGTCCTTGAAGAAACTGAGAAAAATATTGCCGAAAAAAACATCTTTAATTTGGGAGAACTTCTTGAATATATTTATGCCGGAAAGGAGAAGGAAGCGTGGGCTTTTTTTGAAGATAAATTCCCTGAATCTTTTCCGGCAGGTTTGAAAGGCAATATCAGCAAAAAAGAGATGAAGGAAAAGATTTTAGCGGTGTTGAAAAAACAACCCGTTTATCAAAATCTTCAACGGGGAAAGGTAAATTAACAAATTATTCAAGAGGATTTTCATCAAATGGTTGGATATTCAGGCACACCGCTTTTCAAAAAACTTGGCATCAAAAGCGGACAATTGGTTTATCTGCAAAATCCGCCAACGAATTATTTTGCGCTTTTGGAAGGCTTGCCAAACGAAGTTCATTTTGCCGAAAATCTCGAAACCAAAGTTGATTTGATTCATCTTTTTACTAATGATTTCAACGAATTAGCAGAATCGTTGGACGAGTTTCAAAATCGCATCAAAGATGACGGAATGATTTGGGTTTCGTGGTATAAAAAAGCCGCCAAATTACCGACCGAATTAACCGAAGACATCATTCGGGAAACTGCGCTCAAACTAAAATTGGTTGATGTCAAAGTCTGCGCGGTGGACGAAAAATGGTCGGGTTTAAAACTCGTCATTCGGCGGGAAAATAGAAAAATCTAAGATGGATTTTGTCCTTGTGTTTTTCAATAATTCCCCTCAACCCTTTAGCTAAAGAATCCTCTTCAAAAATTGTTTGACATCGGTAATAATTGAGTCTATTATTTTGTCATCGAAACAAATTGTCATTAAAGTAATACCAAATCCACACTAAATTTTAAACTCAATTCTGATAGGAGGAATGTAGATAGATGACGCTTATAACTTTAAATATTCCGGGTAATCCGCAATATGAAGATGACCCGACCCAAGTTATATTAAGTATAGTTGACGGCGGAAATAAAACAGATTATTGGGCAGCATCTCCCGGACAATGGTTTTATGGTGTGGTAAATACACTAAATGGAAATATTTATCTGGTACCGGGCAATGTTCACGATGATCCGGCTAATGCAACCCAACAAAATCCGCGAATGTTGAATACATACGCTTCAAAACCTGCCGTTCCGCCTGCTGGTTGGACAAGTCTGAACGGTGCAGAAAAATATAATGGGATTGGATCAACCCCCACCGGTCATAATGCTGTGGCTAGAAAATATGGTCTTAATACTGATAATTGCCTTGGCTTTCGGGTTATCAAACTCAATACTCATATAGCTACTTTTTCAGATAGATCAAATTCTCTAAACGGCAATAAACCTGATCAACGCCTAGTGCAAGTTCTTCCGCACGGGACCGGAGGAGCAGCAGTAGCAGGGGTAACTATGGTTGAAAAGAATCCTCAAGGATATGGACCTTCAACCACAGCTAGAATGCCGCCACAATGGGCGCAAGCCGTGATGTCAAATCTAACCGCCAATTTAATGATTACTAATTGGGCGGTTGATTTTTAAGCTATTCTTTAGCCCTAAATTTATCTAATTGATGCTCCACATTTGTTTGGTCGAACCCGAAATTCATCCCAATACTGGCAACATTGCGCGTCTTTGCGCGGCGACTTTTACCAATCTGCACATTGTCGGCGTGACGGGGTTTCGGCTGGATGAAAAGGCTGTAAGGCGCGCCGGACTTGATTATTGGGATGAGGTCAAACTCTTTCGTCACCGTAATTTAGAAGCCTTTTACGAAGCGTTGCCAAACTCGCGTTTTTTATATTTTACGACCAAATCCGAGCGAAGTTATACCGATTGGGAATATCAAGATAACGATTGTTTAATCTTCGGACGCGAGACGCGAGGCTTGCCCGAAGACCTGCTCGAAGCAAATTGGGAACGATGTCTAACGATTCCGATGCCGAATCAAACAATCCGCAGTCTCAATCTGGCAAACTCGGTTGGAATTGTGCTTTACGAGGCGTTACGGCAATGTAAATTTTAAGAGCCTCCCTTTGCCTTTTTTAGCTTTTTATGTAAAACTTCTTTCGTCCCAGTTCCCCCAATTTTAATTTATTTAGAGGAGCAACTATTATTATGTCCCAAATAAAGCCTTTGGCTCGAAGATCAGATATTGTTATCCAAGAAATTGATAATGAAATTTTGATTTATGATTTAAGAGCTAATAAAGTCTTTAATCTTAACGAAACATCTGCCATCATTTGGCAACTTTCAAATGGTAACTTCACCATCTCTGAAATAGCTGATAATTTAACGCAAAAACTGAATTCTCCTATCAATGAAGAATTCGTTTGGCTAGCACTTGACCAACTGCGAAAGGAGAAACTGGTTGAGAATGAAACTGAGATTTCAAATCTTTACGAAGGAACTTCGCGTCGGGAAGTAATTAAACGAGTTGGTTTAGCAACAGTTGCCGCCCTCCCGATTATCGTTTCAATCACTGCGCCAACTTCAGTTAGCGCACAATCCTGTGTCGCTGGAATGGCTGCTGTAGGATGTCCTTGTATGGCGAACGGTGACTGTGGCGCTCCGGATGCATGTTGTGGGTTTGCGCTAACTTGTGTGACAATGGGTTTAAGTGCAACGGGTACTTTGTGCAGGGTGAATTGTGAGTGTGCTTCCGGTACTTGTACTTCTGTCCCCGGACCCAATAACGATGTCTGTGCATAGTAATAAATTCATGTAGTATCCGTGAAATTTAGAGCTTTTCGGCAATACGATATTCTCTTGTTTAAGTTTCTATAAACCTTGTTTTTGGTTAGGGCTTATTCAAAGTAGAAAATATTAGGATAGGGACGACAGCATCTTGCTGACAGTTCACGCGAGAGCGCGAATCAAACTATGTAATTTCAATTGACATCCGAAAAATAAGCGGTTTGAGCCTCTTCACAGAGGCTCTGCCGCCAAGATGGTGGCGTTCCCAGCAATCGCTGATTTTTATATTTTGAATCCCCCTACTTTGAATAAGCCATATGTTTTTGGTAAGTTTTCCTAAACTTCACTTGTCTTTTCGTTAAGTTTGTGACAAATTACCTCTGCCCCTATTCCCCCCAAATCAATAGCCTACAAAAAAATTAAACTTAGAGGAACGAATATCGGTATTCCCTAACTGATCTTTGAAAAACTAAAAAGACCATAATTTAACAATTCCATCATTGAAAGTGGCTTATCAATCAAGCCTGTCGCTTGAGCAGGTGTTTGATAACCCAAACTATGATGCTTCAAACAAAAATTGTAATAACTTTTGAACAGTTTGACTTGTTCTTCAAGTTGTTTCTTTTTCTTGGCAAAACATCTGGTTTTGCGATGTAATGGGGTAACGTGAAGCCTCATTGTCCCGTTTAATCGCTCCAAGTGTGAAGTGATAACATCTTGCATATCAATCGTTTCCGCATCCCCAAAGATGATTCTTTTTTCAATTCCAACGACTCTTCCTGACTCTCGTTGTTTGACCATTTGAGCATATCTCAAGGTCGGTTAGGAATTATTTTCGGCTTCGGCGGTCGCCCCCTCCCGCACCGCTTAATTTGATAAACCAGCAGATGAAATTGCAATAAAAGCGCATAAATATAGACTTTCCAACCATCTGTTACCCATAATGGATGACAATTTTCACTTAACCGAGAAGCTGTTTCCGCCACTAATTCTTGAGCTAACTTTTCATCTCTGAGACCAACTTTGATAGCTAAAATAAGTCTCGTTTGTCTGGCAAAACTGCAATGTGTCCAATGTTTACCGATTTCATCTGAAAGAATTTCCAGCTTTTGTTTAGTTCCGGCAAAGGAATAAACTTCATCCATTTCAACCCATTCGGTTTCAATCTCTTGGACTAACTCTTGGTCAATTAATTCGGCTTGTCCAACGGCTCGTTTCATCCACTCAGCAACGGTCACCGGGGTTACTCCTTCAATTCTGGCAACTGCTTCAAAAGACAAGCCTTCGGCTACTTGTTGGACCGCTCGACTGACTTTTTCTGAAGGAGTTTTTAAGTCATAAAAAGCCGTTCCATAACGGTCATTGAAGGATTTACAACAAATTCGGCAACGAAAAACAGTGCGTTGACCATCACGGGTTTGATAGCGACTATGGTATCTTACTTCTTGAGCAGCGGCGTGACAATACACGCATTGCTCAGGGAAAAAGGTTGTTTTGTTCATCAAATCAAACTTACTTTTTTCCCTTTTTTTTGCAAGTTCTAAATTTCAAAGATCAGTTAGGGAATACCCGAATATCCTTATGTCCAAAATTAAACCTTTAGCTCGAAAAGCAGATATTGTGGTGCAAGAATTTGCCAATGAAATACTAATTTATGATCTGAAAGCCAATAAAGCCTTTAACCTAAATGAAACATCCGCAATAATTTGGCAGCTTTCAGATGGCGACCAGACTATTTCGGAAATAGCTGATAACTTGACTCAAAAACTGAACTCTCCAATTTCTGAAGAATTCGTTTGGCTTGCGCTCGAACAACTGGGGAAGGAAAAACTGGTTGAAAATAACACACAGATTTCGAGACTTTACGAGGGAGTTTCGCGTCGTGAGATAATTAAACGGGTTGGTTTAGCTACTGTGGTCGCTTTGCCAATCGTTTCTTCATTAGTTGCTCCAACGGCAATTCACGCTCAATCAACCTGCGCTCCCGGAACTTGTAGGTGTGGTAATCCTACGCCGGATGCTGGAAGCTGCAATGGCTCGGTTGGTCCCGGAATCTACACAAATTGTTTGGTTGCTAGCGGAAATCCGAATTGTAATTCCCGAGGACCTTTTAATGCCAATGGTTCAGGCGGAGGACCCAATGGGGCTCCCGGCTTTAAGACATCAACGATAGGTTGTTCGTTATAGTGAATGAGGCAAATGATTTAGTAATTAATCCATTTACCCAAATCTCTTTTGGGATTGAGGAAGTCTGTTTTCTGATTTCGCCAAAACCTAAGTTTGGTTTGCAAACTTTAACCATCTCAAAATCTGACGACCCTCATCTTTACGACCTCTTTTTAGATTTATCAAAAATCCGCCTTGACTTTCTCGACATTGAAAATGACCTCAATAACGAAGAGCGTCAATTACTTTTTGATTACGGCGTTTTAGTCGAAGCAGATAAAGTTCCGAACAAGCCGCTTTTTGCTTGCCAATTTGATGAGATTGAAACCATTGAGTTTTCGAGCAGCATTTCTACTTTAATGGTTAATCCGAGTTTTCGTTTTGAGCCGTTAAATTTGGGTAATTTCAATTCCTTTGCTCAAGGTAATAATCTTTTGCCTTATCAACCTTCTGTTTGGGTTAAACCCCTTGTTTCTGAAATTGAAATTGGCTATTGGCTCAATGAAGCGCAAAAAGACGTAATTTCAAATCTGAAAGCGGGGGAAAAGCCATCATTTGAGATTGAAAAAGAATTACTTGGTAAATTGGTTTCTGCCGAAATACTCATTTCTGAAAAAGTGATTGAACAAAGAAAAACGAAATATTTTGAGCAACTCAAACAAGTTCAAAATGATTTCAAACAAAATAAATACGCTGTTTTACACAATCTTTTACCACCTGCACAGATGAAAGCGATGCAAAATTATTATCGTGAATATGTAAGCAACGGATTTATGCCTTTTAATGACACACAGGTCAAACGGCGTTATTATCAGCACAACGAGCCTTTAGCCAAATTCTTACATAGCAATCTCACGAAAATAATGAGTTTGGTAGCGGGTGAAGAAGTAAAACCCTCGTATGTTTATGCGGCTTCTTACGAAGAAGATGCCGTCTTAAATCCGCATACCGACCGTCCGCAATGCGAATTTAGTTTTTCATTTCAAGTTGATTATCAGCCCGAAACTGAAAAGCATCTTTCACCTTGGGGCTTGTTTTTGATGAAACCGGACTGTGAATTTAATCAAGAAATTGGCTATTCTACCGAAGATTTTCCGGCTCAAAGCGAAGGCGAAGATAATAATATTGCGGTCTATCTGACAAGTGGCGATGCGCTTGCGTATAGAGGTTGCGAACTGATTCATTACCGATATGCCCTGCCCAAAGGACATAAATCAACTTCCCTATTTTTCCATTATGTTCCGATTGGTTTTGAGGGCGACCTTTCATAAAGACATCTCTAAATTTAAAGAAAATTTCAGACATCCTTCTCTTCTAAGTTTTCATCCCAACCCGCGCAAACTAGCTTTTATTCTTATTTTTTATCGAGAGTTTGCAAAAGGAGAATTATGAAATACTTGAGAAATTTATTGATCTTGACAGTTGCAATTATAGCTTTTTCATCGGTTACAATTTCGGCTCAGACCAACGCTTTTGGCAAAAATTCGACAAATGGGATTGAGCGTAAAGTCTTTAAGGAAATTCTGATGCTTCCTTATTATGGCGTTTTTGATTCAATTTCGTTTAAGGTCGAGGGAAATGCGGTCTATCTTTATGGAAGTGTGGTTGAGCCGATTACCAAAAGCGGTGCGAAACGCTCAATTGAAAGAATTCAAGGCGTGAGCGATGTCGTTAATAACATCGAGGTTTTACCGCTTTCAAATTTTGATAATCAAATTCGGCGTAATTTGGTGCGAGAATTTGACCATCGCGGCGGAAGTATTTACCGCTATCTCCAAGGCACAAATCCTTCGATGCGGATTATCGTCAAAAACGGTCACGTCTCGCTGGAAGGCTACGTTTCAAGTCGCGGAGACTACAATTTAGCCAACATTTTGGCAAATGGGGTTTTTGGCGTTTTCAGGGTTAAAAATAATCTGATTATTGAAAATGAAAGAGTGAAGTAGAAAACTTCGATAGTAAATTTAGAAAAGACCGTTCAAAATTGGGCGGTCTTTTTTATAATTGTTTATCGCAAATTTCAAATTCCAGATTTAATATTTATCAAGTCGCTATCGCTCCCTGTTCTGATTTCTCTTTATCTCAGCACTAACTTATTTCACATTTTTCGCGTTTTTGATATATTTTGCAGCGAATAATATCTAATTTGGAATGTGGAATCTGAAATTTGAAATCGTAGCTATTTGCCTTTTCGCTCTAAATCAGTCATCATTTTCGTTTATTTTAATTGACAAATTTTAAACAATGATGGAAACAAACAAGATTCGTAATATTGCAATTATTGCCCACGTTGACCACGGCAAGACGACTTTGGTTGATACAATGCTCCGACAAGCCGGAACCTACCGCGACAATGAAGTGGTGGTTGACCGCGTGATGGATTCGATGGATTTGGAAAAAGAACGCGGCATCACGATTATGGCGAAAAATACTTCGCTTCACTATAAAGATTACAAAATCAATATCGTTGACACCCCGGGTCACGCGGATTTCGGTGGCGAAGTCGAGCGTGTTTTGAAGATGGTGGACGGCATCGTTTTATTGGTTGATGCAGCCGAAGGTTGTTTGCCACAGACTCGTTTTGTGTTGCGTAAAGCCTTGGAATTAAAACTTCCCGCAATTGCCGTGGTCAATAAAATTGACCGACACGATTCGCGTCCCGAAGAAGTTTTGGACGAAATCTACGACCTTTTTATTGACCTTGGCGCAACCGAAGAGCAAATTGATTTCCCTGTTTTATACGCAATTTCACGCGATGGCGTGGCAAAAAAATCGCTTGAAGATGACTCAAAGACTCTGATACCTTTGTTTGACCAAATCATCGAAACGATTCCGGCACCCAAAGCTATTCGTGACGATACACTTCAATTATTGGTTGCCAATATTGATTACAATGCATTTGTTGGAAGACTGGCTATCGGCAGAATTTTTTCGGGCGAAATTGCGAAAAATCAAGAAGTGATAGTTTGCAAAATTGACGGTTCAACCCAAAAAACCCGCGTTAAAGAACTTTATATTTTTGAAGGCTTGACGCGAGAAAAGGTTGAATCCGCCGGAGTTGGCGAAATTGTCGCGCTGGCAGGATTTGACGATATTAACATTGGCGAAACAATTACGTTAGTTGATAATCCGAAACCATTACCCGTAATTGCGGTTGACGAGCCGACCATTGCGATGATTTTCGGGGTCAATACTTCCCCATTCTCAGGATTAGAAGGAAAATTTGTCACCTCTCGCCAGATTAGAGACCGTCTGGAAAGAGAATTACTCGGCAATGTTGCCTTGCGATTTGCCGAAACTGATTCGCCGGATAGTTTCAAAGTTTCCGGTCGCGGTGAACTTCAACTCTCAATTCTCATCGAAATGATGCGCCGCGAAGGTTACGAATTACAAGTTTCAAAGCCGGAAGTTATCACCCGTCGCGGTGAAAATGGAGAACTTGCAAGAGCCGATTGAACAAGTTGTGATTGACGTGCCGGAAGAATTTATCGGAGTTGTGACCGAAGCACTTAGGTCGCCGCAAAGGGCAAATGACCAAGATGATTAACAACGGTTCGGGACGCGTTCGGCTTGAATACGAAGTTCCGTCACGCGGACTAATCGGTTTTCGTGGTGAGTTTTTGACCGAAACGAAAGGGACGGGATTGCTCAATACCATCTTTCTACGTTTTGATAATTGGATGGGCGATATGCGCGGACGCGGAACAGGTTCGCTCGTTTCTGACCGAATGGGTGAAGCGATGACCTACGCGCTTTACGCTTTGCAAGAACGCGGTTCGCTTTTCATCAATCCGCAAACAAAGGTTTATGAAGGAATGATTATCGGTGAAAATGCTCGCGCAGTTGATCTTGACGTAAATCCAATTAAAGAGAAAAAGTTGACCAATATGCGGACTTCAAGTGCCGATGAAGCAATGCGCCTCGTTCCGGTCAAAGGTTTATCGCTCGAACAAGCGTTGGAATTTATTGCCGATGACGAACTGATTGAAGTAACTCCAAAATCAATTCGCCTCAGAAAACGTGGATTGAAGCCGAATGAACGGGCAAAAAAGGTTGAATCTAAAACTCTTTAATTGACTTTTGCGGCAAAATTCTTTTAGATAAAAATTATGTTAAATATTGAAGAGCGTCAAAACGGAAATACCACCATCCTTGATTTAGAGGGCGATGTGATTATGGGTGGCGGGGCTGCCAAATTACGCCAAGCTATTGGCGAGTTAATAAAAGTTGATAAAACTGAGGTTTTACTCAATTTTCAAAAAGTCAGATATATTGATTCCAGCGGAACGGGCGAACTTATTTCGGGTTTTGAATCGCTCAATCAAAAGGGCGGAAATCTAAAACTTTCAAATCTCACGCCAAAGGTTGAAGAAGTTTTAACTCTCAGCAATATGCTTCAAATTCTTGATATTTATGATGATGAAGCAAGTGCTTTAGAAAGCTAATTTTTGCAAACCAAAGCGGAAGAGTGAAAAAGTTCGTTTGGAGAAATTTCAAACTTCTTTTTCACTCTTTCACTCTTTTATTTGCTAGCTTTGCTATGGGCTACAAATATTTTGTCATCTTCGGTGACTTGATTGAGCTAAACACATTGTTTCCACTACTTATTTTGGAAAGTTGTCTATTAAAGCAATACCTTCGCCAAAATTAGATTTGAAAACTTAGCGATTTATATTGATTTTATTAGCTTTGTAAATATGGTTAAATACAGCACTTATAATTAAAAATAGGTTCTGCTTTTTCCAGAAGTCATTTTAATTATTGGCGGGTTTTTAGCTAGATTTTCAAGCCTTTTGTTTTCAACAATTCTGTTTTTTAATTTCGCTACAAATTGGCGAAGGTATTGTTAAAGGGGATTATCAATCTTCCTTTTTACCTTAACGAGAAATTAGAAAAAGGAATTTAGTTCCAATTAGGCGCAAGTCTAAACACTTGGATCTCTGAGTCCACCATTGACCAGTACAATTGCATCCCGCACAAAATTCATTGCGCTCAGACGAAAGCCGCCTTTATCGGGTGTGGCTTTTTCCAAATTGTTGAGAGCATTTTGTAAATTCTCTCTGGCTGCAATCCAGTCCGATCGGTCGGATGCTGTACCAATCATATAAGCACTGACATTTTTCTCAAATTCACTATTTTGAGGCGAGCGTTTGCTTGAATTTTTGTTGTCGTAGGCGATTCCGTCATTAACTGCTGAAATTGCTTTTCCAACCAAGTTAAGTGCATTCTTTCGATACCTGCCTTTGTCGTTAGTTGCACGTTTGAGAAAGGCTTGTGCTTTATTCAAATCAGCCAGAGCCGCTTTCATATACGGTTGGTCAGCCGCTGAAATCGGCGTTGAAATAAAAGAAACGCTAATGATAACAGCTAGTAAAGCCGCAATTTTTCGATTGATTTTCATAATTTTTGTTCTCCTCATTTGCTATTTGGATTGTTTCCAAAATAGTCAGTCAAACATTACGCGCAACTTGCTAAAGAATTAGGTCATTTATTTTCAAATACTAGATATTAGGGCTTATTTGGCGGGCAGAGTTTCTTTAGGAATTGGGTTAAAATAACTGATATTTGGACATTCAAGTTTCTCAGTTAAAAAATCAGATCTTCAACTGAATACTCATAATCGGTCGCATTAACTCCGGTTACTTCTTTAAAACTCCGGGAAAAATAATGGCTGTCCGAGAAACCTGTTCGGACGGCAACTTCCTTAACGGTGTATTTATGTGATGCCAGCATCAATTTAGCTTCTTCAATGCGAACTTGTCTGAGAAGTCGGCGAAAATTGATCCCGACTTGTTGATTGAGAACCCGCGAAAGTCTTGATGGCGAAATCGGAAAGTTTTTGGCGACCTTTACCAAGTTAAGTTGCGGGTCAGAATAATTTTCAGAAAGGATATGTAATGTTTCACGAACCAAATCGTAATTTCCTCCTTGATGTAAATGGTCACAGGCTTTAAGCGGAAATATTTTCCTTAATTCTTTAATTATCTCAAGATCGTTTGAGTAATTCTGGTCGCTAATTATGAATTCCCCGCGAAGTTGTTCCTCAAAACTAAATGGCTCTACTTTCTCACGCCGCAGAAAAAGCATTGAAATATGCGGAAAAAATCTTCTTAAACGATTTAGAAAAAATCGGCGGACAGGAAAACGAGCCATACCTATAACGATTAAATGCACTTCTTGAGTTCTGAGGATGCCGTCAATATCATTTCTTGAGTTAATCGAAGACAATTGAACAGTGCAACAATTTTTTATAGCTGATAGCGTATGCTCACAACAATCTATAGCCAAGATATTGATTTTTTCCAAAGATTTGCTGTTCATTTGTGTTGCAAAACAAGATAATTATCGCTACATCTCTGAGATTTGCGCGAAATTACACCAATCTTCCTTTAATTACACCTAATTTTAATTGATTCTCATAAAGCCGAAACTTTACCATATTAAATAGTAACAAGGCGAATCTTATCGAAACTAACCTGTTTACTGTCAACCCCCCAGATTGACGAAAACATTATTTAGTAATTCCTATTTTCTCAAACTTATTAACTACTTTACATACTTTTAAGGTACTTAAAATTGAGTTTAATAGGGATTAGTATCTGAAAAATCTGTCAGTATTTATCAATAAATCTAAGTTTTTGGAGTAAAATAGATGACAACAACAATAAGAAATTTTTCGCTCTTTTTGGGTAAATTGAGACTTCCTGTCTTTATTCTTATCGCGTCACTTTTGTGTCTTTCAATTGTTTCAACCTCACACGCAGCAGTTTATTTATCGGACAATTTTGACGACGGTGTGACGGACACGACCAAATGGAGGTTTGGCGTTTTAAGCCGTAATTCAACCCACTTTGATCCGCAAATTCAAGTTGTCGAACAAAGCGGACGACTTACTATTTTCCCGCCGATGAATTTGGCAGGAACGCATTACAATGGCTACATTTCTACTCAAGGCTCAAATTTTACGGATGCCTTTGCCGCAATTGAGGTGATAGGAAGAGATTATTCATCTGCACAAACTATTTTTGGCATTGGTCTTGACAAGAACAATTTCTTTCGCTTTAGAATAAAAGGAAATACTCTGTATCTTGAAAGTGCCGGAAATCCGGCTGCCAACACCAGTATCAGGTTTGATGCGATTCAGCATCATTTCTTGAAGTTCCGACACATTTTGGCAACCGATTCAATCGTTTATGAAACCAGTCCGGATGCAGTTAATTGGTTTGTAGTTAAATCGGTTCCGCGGTCATTCCCAATCACAAATTTACTGGTCGAATTAAATGCCGGAACTTCTGAAGCTGTCAGCCCCGTTGGTGTCACCCAATTTGATAATTTTATGGTCGCAACCAATACTGCGACACCATCCCCTTCCCCAAGTCCTACCCCATTACCGAGTCCTTCTCCAAGCCCGACACCTTTTCCTTCGCCAAGTCCCACGCCAAGTTCATCTGCGAGCCAATCTCGCGGGTATCTAACCACGCCGGCAGAACTTGCTCAAATAAAAATAAAATCCCAACAGGGTATTGAGCCGTATAGATCAGCGGTAAATGCGCTTTTGACCAAAGCGGGAACGCCATCAAGTTGGTCATTCGGTGTGGTTGATCCAAATAACCGCGACCTTTTGCAAGACGCAGCAGCGATGGTGTATGCCAAGTCAATGGCTTATCATCTGACCGGCAATGCTGAGTTTGCAGCAGTTGTAAGACAAAAGATATTGGAAATGTCAGTTACCAATACCTGTGCAAATGATTATTCGGGCAGTAACGGTTGTATTTTGACGCTTTCAAGACACGTTCCGGGTTATATTGCTGCGGCTGACTTAATTGCCGATTATCCCGGTTGGACTGCAGGTGATAAACAAACCTTTCAAATTTGGTTGCGTGATAAAGTATATCGTTTTACCGATTGGGCATCGGATGCCCGCAGTACCAATTGGGGAAGTGTCGGGACTGCCGCCACGCTGTATATTGCTGATTATTTTGCAAATTCATCATTCCCTTTAATTGACCGTAGCGGAGTTGTTTTTTCGGCTCATCAAGCCTTTCTGGAAGCTCGCCAACGAGCATACGACCGAAACAATGGTAACAGCTATATGTATAATTCGGTGTGTCCTCAAACTATCGGACTCGGATTCCAAAATTATGGAGGTATTCCGGAAGAGACCGGACGAGGCTCGACCGGATGCTGGGGAAATTATTTGCTAACGAATGATGATTCTTGGAGCTATATGATTGCACATCTCTCAGGAACTCTCCCAACGGCTGAATTGCTTCTTCGTCGCGGCGACCGAGGACTTTACGACAATCTCAGAAGTGACGGAAAAGGTTCTATTCTTCGAGCAATTCTTTATGTTATTGAGAATCCCGTTTCGCCTGCTAATTCATTCAATTGGCTCGACAGTCGTAAGTCAATTCTTGAAATTGCCTATCGTTATTATCGCCATCCGGCTATTGCCAGACAACTTGGGATTGGAACAAGCAGTCGTCATATCGCCGGAAGCGGCAATAGTGCGATGCCACACTTTGGAACTCTGACCCACGGATTTGCGATTGGCGAAAACCCGCCTTTGCCACCGATTATACCCGCACCATAAGACGCGGTTTAATTTGTTGTTAATTATCCCGGCTCTGGAATGGAGCGAAACATCCGGCACTCTTCGCTCCATTCTTTTTCTGACGAATTCAATGCTTGTTTTAGACCAATTTTACGACCCTCATTTTGAATTTTTTTCGGCATTTTTATCGCTTTTGTAAATCACAAAAACTGCAAAGTCCGAACTCGTATGAACCGGCTTCCGTTCGGTATTCCCAATTGGCATAGTTGCATTTTCGGAAACCATTGGCAAAATAATAGCTTTTCCGTCAAACGTGCCTTGCAAAACAGGTTCGGCAAAATAATTTTGGGCATCGCGCACCTCAAACGTATCGCCAATTTGCAAAAAGTTATTTAGTTTGACAGCAACATCCGAAGACTTGCTTGGATTGAAGACAATAATATTTGCGCGACTTTTATTATATTTATTCAACCGGACGAAAATCTGCCCTGCCTGATTCAAATCAGCGGAAAAATCGGCGCGAACCGTTACATCAAATTTATTGATTTGTTGCCATTCGCCAAAATCAATTTTCCGCTTATTTAAGGAAAAAGTCGGCGAATTCTTTTCACTAAACGGGTATTTGTTTGAATCAAACTTATAATCGGATAAATTCACATTGGCGGGGGTTTCGATTTCAATCCGTTTTCCGACGGATAAAATAGTATTACTGCGGGCTTCGACCGATTGCCACCATAGAATCTTTAGCGCAACGCGACTCACAATATAATTATTCAGAATCTTTACATCGCTGTTATTTTCGTTTTCATACCCAAGGCGAATTCCGCGGTTCTTGCTCGTCGGTGCGTCGGGAAAATTATAAATAAAATTCTCACTTAACGCGATTCGTCCCGCGGAAACGCCTTCGACCCCCCCAACCAAAATCTGGTCGGCGACCTGATCATCCGCCGTCAATGCGCCATTGTTAAAAATTGCGTTTCCTTCGATGTTAAACCCGCTGACCGAACTTTTCATCGAATTTGCATAAATGTGCAAACCGTAGCCCGCATTGTTAAAAATCAAATTGTCGGAAATTAAGTGTGTTCCCGTTTTATTATGGGCGTAAACGCCGTGTTCCTTCTTGTTGTTGCCGTTGTTAAATATGAGACAGCCGTAAATTTCGGTTCCCCCGTCTTCGTTCCAGAGACCAAAACCGTGACCGTTATCGTGAATTTTGAGATTGATATATTTTGTGTTTGTTTCCCAGATGTTGATTCCCGAACCACGCCACGGATTGAGTTCATTGGAGGCATCAAGAGGTCGGCGATCCGAAAAAGAATTCGTCACTTCAAAATCCCAAAACCAGACATTAGAGGCTCTCACATTCAGTGCCGCAGTTTCCCTGCTGGCTTCGTTTTTTTCGATCACAGCGCGTTCGTTTGGATACTGCCGAAGATGCACGGGTGCGCCATCTCGCCCCTGAACTCTAACTGTAAATGTTCCCGCATATCTGCCACCGCGCAACCAAATTACATCGCCCGGTTTGATTTCCGTTTTTTTAACTCCGCCCTCTAGCGCAGTTGTCAAATCCCACGGCGAATTGATAGTTCCTTGTCCTGAAGGAGAGCCTTGTGGTGCAACATACCATTGAGAAAAGTCTTTTTTAAGCGCACCTATCGCCTGCATTTCGCGCAGAATCTGAGCCGGAGAGCCGTCTGTTTTTGGATAGCTATTCAGGTCTGAAAGAATTGTCGAATCCTCTATTTTAGAATCTATTACCGGAATCCGAAGCCCCCAATATTTTCCGCCAATGAAAACTATGCCCAAGATAAGAAAGGACAAAGACAAAAATAGAATGAACTTCACCGAGTTGAAATATTTCATCAGATTCAATTTGATTACATTCATAACTGCCACCTAATTTCCCGACTCAATTCAAACCTGAATCCCCAGTTTTTCTTTATTCTCGGTCATAGAAACCGGGGTTTGCTTATTGAAAAGACCATTGAGCATCTGCTACGAATTGCGATGCCCAAACTGTTCGGGAGAAATTCTCTTCGACATACCTGCGTCCGGCTTTGCCCATTTTGCGGCGTTGGGTAGGATTTTCGTAAAGTTGTAGAATAGCATCGGCTGTTGCTTGAGCATCGCCTGGGGGAACAACGATTCCACCTTTTGACTCGTGATAAGTTTTGCGCTCTCTCCATTAACCACCCCAATTACCGGTTTTTCACACGCCAAATATTCAAATATTTTCACCGAAATAAGTTTTCCTGAGTAAGGCGTATGCTTCATGGCGGCGAAACAAACGTCCGCCCGCGCCAGTAGTTTGGCGACATCCTCAGTCTTCCGTTCGCAGCTCATAATGACGTTATCAAGTGATTTTTCCACAATGGATTGTTCCAGATTCTCGCGCCGCGCTCCATTACCAAGCAGAAAGAAAACGATGTCTTTCTGGTCGCGCAAGATTTCGGCAGCTTCCAACAGAATCTCAAGTCCGTGCTTGATGCCAAATAGTCCCGAATACATCACCACAAAACGATTACCAAAAGGATATTCGTTTGCAACTGCGTTGTCCGGCGGTTGCGGTTTGAATATTTCCAGGTCTGCCCCGTTCGGCAAATAGACCGTTTTTTCGGGAGTTGCACCGCGATTTATAACTGTCTCCATCAAGGAGCGGGTGGTCGCGGTTATCAAATTAGCTTGACGATACCCCCAATTTTCCAGTTTTCGGGCGATGCGGACAGGGATTGATTTTGGGGACATTTCACCGTAGGTAACTAATTCATCCGACCATATATCACGAATATCAAAGACGAGTTTTGCACCACGCAATTTTGCCAGCAGAATTGCCGGAATGACCGGAAAAATCGGTGGTGAGGTGATAAATACTACATCAATTTTACCGCCCCGCAGTCCGCTCAAAAAGGCGGCAGGCATAAACGAAAGGTAACTCAATATCTGCGATAATTTGGATTTATTGCGCGGGACGGCGTAGTAGTTTGTCCGTAAAATTGTATAGCCGTCTTTCTCTTCGGTCATCTGAAATTTGCCCTTGTATTCGGGAAACACTTTTCCGGCGGGATAATTCGGCATTCCGGTTGCGACATAAACTTCGTGACCTTCGGCGACTAACTGCCGGACAATCGGATACAGACGATTCGATAATGCACCCATTTCAGGAAGATAAATTTGAGTTACGATTAGAATTCTCATTGTCTTTTATGATTTACTGAATGATTTTTTTTTAGCATGCCCCTGATCTTTTCAGAACCGTGATGATGGTCTTGAAAAGTATTTTGGTATCGAGCAGGATGCCTCGGGTTTCGATGTATTGCATATCAAGCAATACTCTTTCGGCATACGTTGTCTCGCTCCGACCCGAAATTTGCCATAACCCGCTCAATCCCGGTTTGATACTCAACAATTTATCGCGGTAAATAGAATATTTTTCCAGTTCCCGGTCAATTACCGGACGCGGTCCGATGAGACTCATTTTTCCTTGTAGAATCTGAACTAATTGTGGTATTT
This sequence comes from Pyrinomonadaceae bacterium, assembly GCA_963779235.1. Taxonomy (GTDB): domain Bacteria; phylum Acidobacteriota; class Blastocatellia; order Pyrinomonadales; family Pyrinomonadaceae; genus JAIBCC01. Next base: position 176,553 of record CAVZXI010000023.1, on the reverse strand, counting down.
CATCAAGACTTGAACGGCGCAAAAATTTGCCAAATTTAGTAACTCGCACATCATTATCAATTTTAAATTTTTTATTAAATTGTTTAAGCAAATGCGGATTCTGACGTAGAACTTCATCTGCGTTGCTAATCATTGTGCGGAATTTCCAACATTCAAATTCTTGCCCCTTGATTCCTATCCAACGATGTTTAAAAAGCACAGTTCCGGGACTTGTCATTTTTATTATCAGCGCGATCAGGGCTGTCAGCGGCAGAGAAATTAGTAGCAACATTAGAGAAACCACAATGTCCATTCCGCGTTTGAAAAAATTATAGAAAATTCTTTCATCTGTAGTCGGTGGCAAGTAATATCGGTACCCGTGATTTTCTGTGCCGGTTAAATTGTTGATGTCTAAGGTGTTAGATTTTTGTTCCCCCGAAAGTAGAATTTGCTGAGGTGCAACAAATTTCTTCACCGTTGGCGATATGGTAAAATATCCGTGCATTTGCTTTGCTCACTCCATGTGTAAAAGTTAATGTAAATAACCGAATGATACTGGCAGGTGTCATTCGGTTAATATTTTTTGCGACAATTAAGTTGAAATTAAAAATCCTTCAAATGCTCTAAAGTGTCTTTTTTGCTATTTGATTTTGTGATAAAGTTTTTATCTTTCGCTTGACAGCGACTTAAGACATTTTCATAAACTTCAATAACTTGTTGGGTAGTAATCTGCTCATCAAGACTTGCCATTGTTTCCCTCCCTTTGATTCGTCCTCCATTATTCAGAACTTTTTTTAATGCCTCGGCAATTGTTTCCGGCGCATCGTCAGGGCAAACATAACAACCCTCGACCTCGCCAATTCGGCGACGGACATCTCCAACATCCACCGAAACGACCGGCAGATTGCAGGCAAGCGATTCTTTGACCACATTTGGCGAGCCTTCGTGGATTGACGTTAAAAGCAACGCATCGCAGGCATTCATATAAACGGGAATCAAATGATGAGAGACTTTGGTAGCGACAATCAGTTCGACATCAAAACGATTTTTCAACAAATCCACCGCAGATTGGGCTAGAGCAAATCTTTTGCGCGGATTTCCAATCGTTGCAGTCGCAAAAAGAATTAACTTTTTCTCCTTTGGCAACTCAAGAGTTTCGCGTGCTTCTGCTTTCGGGATGGGACGGAATAATTCCAAATCCAAACCACTTGGGATTATCTGAAAATCCTTTCGTTTGATATTATCGGCGAGACTTTCTGAAACAACAATCACCCCATCAGCCATTCGTGCCATCATTTTTGAAACTGTCTTCAAAACCCTGCCAAGGATGGTTTGCTTACCATTTTCCCCGATGATTCCTTCGAGATCATTGCCACGAAAAGTAATTACCCATGGCAGACGTTTGGGCAAGGCAAGTGTTGCGCTGTGTCCCCATTGAGCATGCATTAAGTCGTATTTTTTCCCTTTTGTGTGCCTTTGCAACCGCCACCACTCCGCTATGTAATTAAACGGATTTTTCTTTCCCCTAAAGTGAAAAACGTCAACCTCCACACCTGCACGCCGTAAGAAATCAACCTGCCGCGCGATAAACGGAACTCCCATCGGACGTTCGGCAGTCGGATATTCACTGGTGATCATCAAAACTCGGATTTTTTCGTTCATACCATTATTACATCCCCGTATAAGTTATTTTGAGGGGCAATTTGAAAAATTTTCAGTTAAGACCGGATTTCGTCGCCCGCAGGCGAACCCCCTTCCAATGAAAAGACTTGGGTGTTACTTTATAAAATGCCCGCCAGAATGCCGCACCTAAAAGGGGCAAAGGGTCATCCAAAGAAACACCCGGTTTGGCTTCGCATTTTAATGCCCAGATAATCCATTTCAGGAATGGAATCCCATCAACTCTTGCCGAAGAAACATCCTGCCAAAGTCTGCACCAGTTGGTCCCTGTTTTGGCGACTCCAAAAGAAGGTCGCGGAAGACCGACCAGATCGCAATAAACCAGCAAAGGTAAATTAACCCCTGCCACCGCGCCGAGATGATGCCAGAGACTAAAGCGCGGATTAACTTCCAAAAGATAAAGTTTATTGTCGGGCGCACGTTTAAAGTCGAACTTTGCCAGTCCGCGTAAATTCAATTTTTGGACTAACTCTCGTCCCAAATCAGCAACATCAGGCGCATCGGAAATAGTCAGCGCACAGCTTTGTCCAAAATATTTAGGATAGGTGCGGATTTTCTTTCCGGTAAAATCTCCGGCAATATCTCCGTTTTGGTCAACATAAACGTGATAACTTTCGATGGAGCTTTCATCGCCCGGAATCAATTCTTGGGCAAGAAATTCAATTCCGTCTGCGCTGCATAGAAACCTGAATTTATTTAATTCCTCTTCGGTCTCGATCCTGACTGCCTTGCTCAATCCGGCTATCGGCGACCATTCCGCTGATTTTCTGGTCAATGGTTTGACGATTACCGGAAAATTTAGTGTCGTTTGGTTGACCGAAAGACTCGAATCTTCCGAAAAAACTTTTGTCTTTGGAACAGGAAGCGAAAGTTGTTCGGCAAGTCTTTGAAATTTTAATTTGTCAACTAAATCTTCCGTCAATTCCGCATCAGGCACAACAAAGCGAAAAACTTCGCCTAACTGCTGACGGTATCTGGAAACGAGCAAAAGGTCGGCATCAGATTCATAAAACAAAACCGGCTTTGTTTTTTGCTGAGTCGCAAAATCAACGAGTTTCTCGACGGATTTTTCGGGTTCATTCCATGGATCAGTCCATTCAATCACATATTTTGCATAGCGGGAATAGCGAGGCAACGCACCACGGTCAGCTACTACTGCACACGGAATTTTTGCCAAACCAAGCGGACGCAGTAAATCTATATCGCCCATTACAACCGCTATTGAATTATCTTTCTGGTTCATGGTTGTAAATTACTTAAACAAACCCGTTTAGGAAACGGGGATTTTATTATCGGTCTGAATAGCCGGTGAATTAAGTTTCCAACGGGCAAACTTTCCACGAAGTGATTGCTGGAAGCGATAAAGTTTTTCGCTTAAATCACGCGCTACGGTCAGCCAACCATAACGGCTGCGAACCCAGCGGATTTTGTCGCCATTCATTTTCGCGCCAAACTTTGCTTTAAAGTCGCCTCTCCCCATCAAATCAAACGATACGCAGCCCAACTGCATTGCTTTTTGCATGACAGTCCAAGTCATCAATTCCGTCGGACGATACCAACGGTATTCCGCTCGATGAGTCCACGTCCAGAGTACAAGTTCTTTGTTTTCAATCGTAAAGAGTCCGGTGGCGATACAAATATCTTGCTCCGGCAGTTCAACCGAGATTGCCAACAGATTGCCCGTTTCTTTCATATTCCGAAAAAATTCGAGAACCCGGGTTTTGTTAAACGGCACCGTATTTCCTCCGCGCACAAAAACTTCAGAAATTTGATCATAGATTTCATCAACAAACTCTTCGTCATCATGAAAATTGACTCTTAAACCGAGTTTATTTCCGCGTGTAATATTTCGGCGTGCGCTTGATTTCATCGCCATCAAAGTTCTTTTTTCATCATCGGGAAAGAGCGATGTTTGAAAAGTATATTCGGGTCTGCCACGAAAACCGCATTTTTCCATAATCTCCTGATCCAAATGACTACTCATAATTTCGGTATGATGAACTCCGTATTTCTTTTCCAGAAATGAAGCCAGCGGCAACATCAATTCAACCACAGAAATTTTCTTCTCATTGAAAACAGGTCCCATGCTGACCGTTTGCCAGCCCGGAAGTGGTGACCCAAATAATCTTAGAAATCCGAGTTTGACCAGCATTCCCGGAAAACAGGCAACGACCTCGCCATTTTTTTCATAGATTAGAAAAATCAATTGTCCATTAAATGATTTTTCCAATGAATGGAGCCAGGCAGAAGTGTGAGAAATACGGTAATTTTCAAATCTAAGGATCAATTCATCCCATTGTTCGATCTCATTCGGCTTTGCTTCCCGGATAATGATTTCGTTGATCATTTCAAATTTCACCTTTAAAAAATTCGGTCAATTTTTGCGAATCGCTGAGGCTGACAAACTCCCCGTTTCTGCCATATCCGTTGGAGATTTTTGAACTTTGCTTTGACTGGGGTTAAGTTTCCAAGCAAAAGCTCGGTGATACCATTCATTCAAATAAAGCGGAGCGATGGATCCGGCAGACTTTGCCCGTAAAGTAGCAGCCGAATCTTGATTATGCGCTTCAAGGCGCGGAAGCCGTAAAAGATTGCTGTCAGGTTGCGCCAGTCCGACATCAGTTGTGACCGCGATTTTGAAACCGGCTGCCCGCACCGCGTTTTCATAATCTTCGGAAACATGCCCTAACAAAGTATTCCCAAATGGATAAGCGTAAACAAGTGACTGCTCATTGCCGAAACGTTGTTGTAGTATTTCCGCTGAAAGACCGACTTCATCCTGAATTTGAGATAGTGTGCACTCACTTGCTTTCGAGTGCGTATGTGAATGTGATCCAAGGGTCACTAATCCCGATGACACACATTCTTCCAATTCGCTCCAATTTAGCAAACGCCACGACTCCGGCGAAACTCTGCCGACATTTTTCTGTGCCCAACGGTCAAATGGCGCAGGCTCTGTGCTTCCCATATAACCCGTTACTACCGAAAGTGTTGCTGGTGCATTGTATTGTTTGAGAATCGGCAACGCATTTGACCGAAAATTGGCATATCCGTCATCAAAAGTTAGGCTCACTAGCGGCTTTTCATTTGAGGATTTGTTTTGTGCCAACCGTCGCGGCAATTCGGGCAAAGACACAATTTCGGCAAATTCACTCAAAAAGGCTATTTGCTTTTCAAACAAAGAAGGGGCAACATTTCGGTCATCAAAATTCCCATCAATAAATCCAAGTTCGGCAACCCGATGATAATAAAAAATACAGGCTTGCCGGGCAGATTGATTTTTATCGAACAGATGCAAAAAGACTTCCGACCAACCCGTCAATTTTCTTAGAATCCGCTTAACCGCAATTCGATTTAGCATAAATCTTATCCATTTAATCTCTGAACTAATTAATAATCAGACCATTATTTTCCTTCGCATTGTTTTAATTTGGTTGAAAAATACCGAGCTCGAAAGAACATACGCCATCACCAACCAATGCATCTTGTTATGCAAATAAACTCCACTCATATTGGCAACCAAAATGGTCACGAGCAATGAAAGTGGCAATACGCCACGAAGGCTGTCCCTAGCTTTCCAGGCAATTTTAAAAGTCAACAGGATTCCCAGCATCAGCGGAGCCAAGCCGACTAACCCTGACGAAAGAAGCACGAAGAGAATCAGGTTATGAGGATTTTTACTGTCTTCATCAACGTGACCGAGACGTGCGCCGAGTTCGTATTCGCTAACTTTTGCCCCCCATCCAAATACAGGCTTTTCCAAAAACATTCTCCAAGCTTCGGGATAGATTGTTTCTCGACGAGCAAGATTTCCTTCCTCGACTGCGCTTTCAAATCTCGCGCTACCCATTTCCGATTGGAAAACCAGAACCGTAAAAAATATAATCCCGATTAAGACAATTGCCGCATTGCGAATCTTTGTCGAAACTGCACCGCGTTTAAGAACAAAAACCAGAAATCCGGCAACAAGTGCGAGCAATGCCCCGCGAGAGCCGGTTTGGACAATCGAGAGACCAATTAAACCAATCATCCCCCACACCAATAATTGCGATTTAATAACGCGCTTGCTCATCGCGTAAGTTAATCCAGCCAGTGCCAGCACCCCAAGCGAAAGGATTCTGGCTAAGTTATTTGGGTGAAAGCCGAATGCACTTATCCGCTCGAGTTGATTACTAATATCATTTCGCGTGTCTGAGACCCCGATTTGTTGCAGACACGCCAGCAAAGCACAAGATAAAGCTAGGGTTAAAAGTGCGCCCCGTGCCGCCCTTTCGGATTTCATAATATTGAAAGCGACCCAACTCATCACTACCAACTGAACAAGGACAGCCAACTGCCATTTGGCTTCGTCAAAATAAATTGCCGGAGTCGAGGTATAAACCGGAATGGCAAAAATTACCAGATATAAAAAGTATAGCCAAAATGCTGCCGGTGGTTTCTGCAAACAAAGGGGTATCTGAAAAATCAGCGACATTAAAAGGAAACCAAGCGAAATCATGGTTAATTCAAGCGGGATTCCTAAATTAACCGTTTCAAAAGGAATGGTCGCAACATATCCGTAAAAGGCATAACGAACTATTGGAGTTATCTCTGAATCTTTAATTTGCGGATGCTTGTATACTAATTTAAACGAATCTGCCGTCTGGCTTCCGGCTTTTGCAGGTTGCCTGAGTCTATTATTCCTCCCCCAAACATTATTCTGATTTATTGATTCTGATGCCATACTAACTCCAATAGATTCACCCTTATTATCTGAAGCTACCCTTAACTCTTCCCCAAAAATCCTACGGCGTTCCGCTTGGGGCTAGGTAAAAATTATCGAATAAGGCTGCTTCGGGAGTAGCAACTAATCCCGAAGTTCCGGCAGCCATCTCAATCCGAACCGCCGAAAGCGAAATGAGTCGCGGCGCAGACCACAGAGTCGTCCAATTAACACTATCAGGACTGGTTTCGTAAAGAACCGCATCAGTTGGCTGGTGATACCGGAATCGCCAAAAGCGATGCAATACCGCATTATAAGTTGGGGTTACTCCCGTGGTTACCCCATTGATTCTACTTTCCAGAAACAGAGTATTTCCTTTTGCCCTGAATCCATACCAGTTGTTATTATTGATACCGACTGAAAAAAGAGTCGCGGCATTGCCTGATGCTTTCTGAACCACTTCCACGGTTGCGGAATTTTGGCTCAAATCCCACATCATATTTGAAACATACCCGTTGTAGGAAGCTGGACTGTAGTTGGCATGCGGAACAATTGTCAATACTCCATTTTGTTCAAATACCTGAACTTGCGGGTCAAAATTAGATGCACTTCTGGTAAAAATACCGAATAGCCATTTTGAGTTATCCGTTATGTTGTCATTGAAATCATCGCTAAATAAACCGCCTCCTCCAACCACGGGCGGGGTGGATACTTGAATCGTATTTGAGTATCCCGAAAAAGTACTGCCGCTAAAGGCACGGACGCGATAAGCATACGTTGTATTTGCGCTAAGCCCGCCATTGTTAAAAGCAGTAATATTTGACCCAACGCTTCCAATCTCGACAAAATTATTACAATTTAGGTTTTGACATCTTTCAATCTTAAATCCGCCCTCATTGTTCGAATTATCTGTCCAAGCCAGATTTACTTGAGTGGGGAAAACGCCGGTCGCCGTCAAATTGGTCGGGGCTGAAAGCGTTGGAGTCGGCGGGGCAGCACCAATGGTAAAGGTGTCAATTGTCACTCCGGCTCTGGTAATAAATTGAAACGTAATTGAGTCATTTGTCGCAGTTATCAATTGTGCGCCGTAATTCGTACCAAATCTGACCACACTTCCGGCAATGGCACCCCCAAAAGAACCGGTGCTGTCACCACCCAATCCATTGGTGAAATATGGCATTCCATTTACCATAACTCGCTCGTAAACATGAGCATGACCGGATAAAACCGCCGTTGCGCCCCATTGCTGATAAGCCCATCGCAAATTTGTGTACGATGTTCTGGAGGAATATGGCGGATGATGAAGATAGACAATTTTCCATGGCGAGGTTGAAGCGGCAAGTCTATTACGAAGCCAGTTTGCCTGAATTGAATTACCGGTAATACCATCAGGTTCTTGCGAATCGCTATCTATACAGAAAAAGTGGACTGGTCCTTGGACAAAATCATAATAACGCTCGTTGCCGGGCAGGACAAAGTAATCCAAAAAAGGTTGTGCGGGCGCACCTATTTGATTATCCCAATCACGATTGCCAAGACAGGGGAAAAAGCGATTGACCGAAGCACCAGCACCGTAACTTCCTTGATATGGGTAGATGAAATCGTGATAAAATTGTCCGATATTTTTATCAATTGTCGCGGTTTCGCCATCAGGGTAATTATTATCACCGAGAGTAATAATGAAATCAGGATTCCAACTTTTGATTAAATTGGCAACATCTCTCTCATTATTATCTCCTGCTCCATAATCACCAACAGCCGCAAAGCGCACCGTTTGTGTCTGACTATAAGCCGAAGGACGATCAGCTAAAATAAGAATCGCTAGCAGACATAAAATCTTAATTTTGCTATTTCTTTCCCAAACTAATTCTAAAATTTTATTGATAAACATCTTCATAATCAACCTCGATTTGGCGCACAGCATCCGGCGACGACACTTTCATATTCCTGATTATCGAAGATATTTCATCGGCAATATCTTCAATATCGCGGTTTTCCGTATCAAATTTTAGGATATTTATCCTGTCGCGCTCACTTAATTTTCTGACCACATTTTCGTAAGCCTCTCGGTATCGCTTTAGAAACTCAATAACTTCGGAATCGGACTTGGCTTTCATTCGGTGTGATTTACTGCGGCGACGGATTCTTTCGATCAAAACTTCGTCAGACGCATCAAGCCAAACAATGGTATTAAACATCTGCGCCCATCGGTCAAGAATTTCCTCTTCCCATTGTTCCATCAATAAAGAAAATTTTTGCTGATCAGCATGTAATTTACTAATGGCAAAAACCGCTCCCTCATCGAAAAAATATGAGCCTGCTGTATTATCCTGACCTTTTATGAATTCATAAAATGCCTGGAGGCGAACAATTTGTTTGCCTTGCTCAGAATTGAAATCTTTGTCTTCAATCCTTAAACGAGCCAATTTCGGAAGCGAAATGAGTATGCTTTTTACTAGCAGAAAGCGCGGTAGTCCCCAAATTGTCAGACCTGTTTTAATCGTTGGATTCCGTACCTTCAGCAATCCCGAAAGGGTGCTTTTGCCTGCTCCCGAAGGACCAATAATTTCCGCCACCACACATCGGGTTTTCATAATACTCTCCAAATCGAAAGCCTAAGATCAGCTAATACTTCCGCCAGCGGACGACCTGCATCAATCAAACGAGCGGGTATGCCCTGCCAGTTAAAATTCCATAATTCTTTTGAACGAGAAAAAACGTGAACTTTCGCTTCATCCGTTTTTCGGATGACTGCTGTATCGGGTTCAACACGCAACACAAACATAAAATCCGGCGAGATAATCCGCCCATAATAATAGTTTTCAAGCTGGCTCAACAGTTCTTGCAAACGGTTGAACAGACGAAAATTGTAAGAAACCGGAGTAATTTTCGGACTATCCATTAAGCGCAGATTAGGCACTGGATAACGGTCGCAAATAACAATCGCTCCATTGGCAGCCAATCGTCGAATTTTACGGTAGAGCCAAAAACGGTCGCGTGCGGTGCAAACCCAACGCAACTGTTGGAGAAATCCGGTTTTCAAAGCTGTCAGATTGACTTCTTCCGATTCTAAAGATTTCCCCCTGATAGCGTTGATTTTGCGTTTTATTTTGAGCATTCCGGCAACACTTAAGGTCAAAACTGATTTCGGAGGTTTGCCAAGATGAAAACGGCGCGTTTCAAATTTCTTGGATAACCAGCCATAGATTTCATTGACACAAGTAGTTTTTCCTGCCCCGTCGCCGCCAACAATTGCAATTAAAACGCCGCCGCTTTCAAATCGCTTGAGAGGTTTTTTCCGCCTGATAAATCTCCGAAACGAAAAAATAATCCGGCGTTTGAACTTCGTCAATTTTTCTGCCCAACCCGACATTCTGCCATACACCGAAAGTTCTTTTTCCAATCTCCGTTTGACCGAAATTCTTTGCCAGATGGTCGCCTTTGATTGTAAAGATTCAACACAATCATCAAAAAGCTGACTACTAATCATCGGAAAATGCTGTTGAAAAGCAGTTATCAATTTCAAATCGTCAACCTGTGTCTCAAGATATTTCAATTCTTCGACAATTGTTGCAAAATGCTTCTTTGATTTCCTCATCGCGTAACGGGCGAAAGTTTCCAAAGGGGAAAACTTTAAGACCATTCGCAAGACAAACAGAATCAATTCCATTTCCGGTGCGGCGATAATGATTTCACCTGAACGGACTGCTGATGCAAGATAAGCATCTTCAATCGGAAGGCGATAATTTTTCGTCAAATCGTGTCCGAAAACAAGTTGGTAATGGGCGTGAACATGAACGAGTTTCTGTGTCGTTGAATCGAATCCGTAGAAATTCAGAATCCCCGGAACTTCCATCTCCGGCGGAGTTAAAACCTTTTTGAAACCAAGTTCAGACAAGACCGCGGTGAATTTGCCGATGTCCCCGCGTTTGACCAGAAGATCAAGGTCGCCCTCGCCTTCAAGCCAGCGATCAATTTTCCAATTGCTTTTCCAATGGCAGTAATTTATGTCTTCGGTATCAAGTTGAAACAATAAATCGCCGATCAATTCTGAAACACTTGAGGCTTGATTAGTTGGTTCAGGCATTTTCAGTACTTGCATCTTTTACTCCATATATTTGTGATTCTTTTTCGTGATTTTGAATACGGGATGATTGAAAACGTTTGGGAAGATAACCTTGCAAAACGCCCATTAACCACAAACCTTCCGAACCTAGGAAAAATTGAGGGGCAATTTTTATTCCCAAAAGACCTAAAATAGCTAGCACAGGGATCGTCGCCCCTAAGACCAAGACAGGTGATAAATTCATTTCTCTGAGTAAATTAACCCAAGGTAGAACAGCCCCCGCGAGAAAAATTGTTGAGATTAAAGCATTCCGATGAGCGGCAGAAAAATCAAACCAATTCTCCCCAATGAGTTTTAAACTCAACTGTGCCATTAAGAGAAAATTGACCGTTACCGCCATCAATACGCCGGCTGCCACTCCTGCTACGCCCCAGAAATGTCCGAACCACGCTCCGATAATAACCAATCCTGCGTAAATCGCCTGCCGCCAAGCTCGACGATAAACTGCACCTGTTGCCCGAACCAATGAATCGCTCAGTTTATAGCTCGTCCGCATCATTAGTCCGATGAGCAGAATTCTGAAAGGAAGAACTACTCCAACCCATTTATCGCCAAGAATCACTTGAACTAATTCAGGTGCCAGAATAATTCCAACCACACTCGCCGGTAGCATGAGGAGTGCAACCAAACTTATCACCCTTAGGTAAGCCGCTGCCAAACGCTCTTTTTGGCTTTGCATTTTTGCCATCGAGGGAAACAAAACGCGGTCCAGAATTTGTCCGAGAATTGAGGCGGGGACGCTCATTAGTTGATAAGCACGCCCATAGATCCCAAGCGAAAAAAGGTCAAGTGTTCGCCCAACCACCAGATTGTCGCCCTGCAAAGCTAAATAATTGCTGATACGCGCTAAGGTGTGTCCGCTACCGAAATATAGAAGTTCGGAAAATGCTCGTCGCTCCGGTTGAAAACTTTTTGGCGGATAATTAAATAAGAGAATTGTTGTCTTTACACCGGCTGTTACCAAACTTGCCGCGACCAATGCCCAAACACCAAAACCAAAAATTGCCAACCCACACCCAAAGATAAAATATCCCACTCCGAAACTAATAGCCTCCACCACCGCCATCCAGCGAAAACGCATTTCGCGTTGCACTAATGCTTCGCCGACCGTGGCTACCCCACGCAAGGGAAATAGCCAAGCCAAAACTTTCAAGACTTCTTCGATTTGTTGTGATTTAAAAAAGCCCGCTAAAAATGGGGCTAGCAAATAAATCAATAATCCGCCTGAAAAACTGACAAGCAGCGAAGTGGTAAAAGCCGTCGCCAGATGTCGCTCTTCCAATTCCTCGCGCTGGACAATCGCGGCTTCGAGTCCGAGTTCGGTAATGATTTCGGAAAAGCCGACCACGATCATTGCCACGCTGAGAACTCCAAAATCTTGCGGCAAAATTAGCCGTGCCAGAATTACTAGCACCAAAAATTGGAGAAATGCTTGTGCGCCTTTTCCGCAGGCTACCCAGAACAAACCACTAGCGATCTGGTTAGAAGATTCTTGTTTTATATTCGACATAGATATTGAGGGGCTCAAAGAACTAAATTTCTAGTATTAAAGTAAAGTAAATATTTAGAGATTGAATCATTGTTTAGCAATATTAGATTGAAAACACACAAAAACAATGAATCAATGTCAAAGTAATAAAAAGGATTAACAGCAAATATCGTTTTTAATTCTGATAGTTATAGTCATAACTTTCATTGACGGTTTTGACCTTATTTAGAACCACTCCGACGATATTTGCACCGACCATATTCAACAGTTTTCGCGTCTGTCGTAAGGTCTCTGCCGAATTACGGTTTTCTTGCACTACCAATAGCACTCCATCTGTCATTGCCGCAAGAATTGCGCTGTCGGCAAATGTTCCAACCGGTGGCGAATCAATCACAATGAAATCAAACTTTTTTTCGAGTGAATTAAGTAGCTCCTGCATTTGTTTAGAGCTGAGACAATCTGCACAATCTGCGAGCAATTTGCCTGCCGGCAGAAAATACAGGTTTTCGTATTGTTTCACTAGCAATTCGCTAACTTTTTTACTCTCAAAAGGGTTAGTCAGAATATCACTTAAACCTTCTTCATTTGGCAAATTGAAGATTTTATGAAGTCTAGGATTACGCAAATCGGCATCTATAACCAGCGCCGTTGCGCCCGTTTGCGAAAGACTGGTAGCAATATTGATTGCTGTTGTTGTCTTGCCTTCTCCTTGACGGCTTGAGGTCACCAGCAGTTTTTTTATTTTCCCGACTTCAGGCGACAATAATAAAACCGTGCGTAACTGACGAAAGGCTTCTGCTAGCGGTGACTGGGCATCGCCATTTATAATCAATTCATTTCCGGCTTCAATCGCAATCTGTCCATCTTCATCACCATTTGCCAGTTGCAAAGAATTTCCCGAGTTAAGTTTTCGACTATACCCAAAAATACCGTTACTTATCTGCGGAATGCTGGCAATCGCAGGCAAACTCAGGGTCTTTTCCACTTCATCGGCAGAATGTATGGCATTATCGAAATAATCCCGCAGTAATGCCACGCCGATGCCGAGAGTAAATGAAAATAGAAACGCCAGTCCGAGATATTGGGAGCGTTTCTGGTCAAGCGGTTTGGTTGGTGTGACAGCATAATTAACAACATGAATATTATTTGGCACTTTTGCTTTCAGCATTTCGTTTTCCTGTTCACGCTGTTGCATTTCATCAAGGAGTTTGCGGTTGGTTTCGAGTCCCCGCTGAATAATTCGGTAATTGATGGCGGCACTGTTTTGATTTAAGGTTTCTCCCCATTGCTTTTTAAAACTATCGCGGATGGATTCCTCGCGCGCGAGTGCTTCCTTATACTTAACCTCAAGGCTTGTTTTTAACATTGAGGTCGCCTTCTCTCGTTTATTTTTCGCCGCTGCTTCAAGAACTGCAATTTGATTGTCAATTTCACGAACATCAGGATGCTTTTCGGTTACTTCGACGAGTAATTGAGCGCGGCGTTGCCGCAAATCATCGAGTTTACCGTCAACATCAGAAATTGGTTTGGTATTCATTTCGGAAATTGCATCGGCAGCTCCTGGAGCCAGTGCCGCATTGTAAGAGGCTTCGGCGCGTTTTCGGTCGTTTTCCGCTTCAAGCAATTGTTGATTGAGTCCAGCCAATCTTTCGATCACCGTATTTTGTTTTTCGTCCATCGAAGGTAACTGATAATTGCGCCCATACTGTAAGAGACGCTCTTCGTCACGCCGAATCTGTGACTTCAAATCAGCGATGTTATTTTGGAGGTAATCATTTTCATTCGAATTTGTCCGTAATTTTTTATCCAGATTAGAAATAACCAACTGGTCGGCAACGGCATTTGAAATATCAGCCGTAATCTTCGGATTTGGATGTTTAAACTTAATGCTAATCAGCCGGGTATCCTTGACGGTTTGGCGGGTTTGTAAAACAGGCTGAATATTCAGCGAATCAATAATGATTTCAACCATCGGATTCAATCTTTCAGCTTCTAGTAATTTATTCGTTTTTGGCTTTTCAGCACCGTCTTTCGCTCCTCCCGAATTTGAATTTTTGCTAATCTCTGAAGATTTTGAATTCGAGGGGGCGACTTGGGCTTGAAGATTATTACTCAGAAAATCTTGATTTTTTTCCAAATTGAGTTTTTTGATGACGCTGCGGATTAGTTCTGGGGCTTCAAGCAATTCAAGTTGAGTATTAAAATAAGCCCGATCTTCAAAAGGTGAACTGCTTCCTTTAGTTGGGTCAAGTCCGCCTTCACCTTGGGAATCAATCTGGACGCGGGCTTCGGCTTGAAAAACTTCCGGTTGTCTATAAAGATAAATTCCTGCGGCGGTAGTTAATAAAAGAGTGATGATGATGACAATCCACTTGTGACGATTGATTCGCTGCAAATATTCCCGCAAATGATTTTCGTTACCGGATTTATTATCTGTTTCGTAATACTGCACTTCAATCGGTAGCAAAAATTGTTCTTTTGGTTTTTTCTCCAATTTGAGTAAATTTTTCATTGGTTCAAAATCTTTTTGTGGCATAGTTATTATTTCCTTAAAAATATTGAAAATTAGGGGATAATGCGTATCGGAAGTCGGGAAATAGTCGGAGCAATGGCATTGATTAAGCCGCGTAAAAATTTTTTGCCGCTTGATGACTGTATCTCAATGATGTCATTTGCCTGTAATACTATATCTTCAGCCTTCCGCTGATTAATGGCTTTCAAATTGACCGATAAGTTCGGTTTTGCTAGTAGTATCAGCCGTTGTTTGTCTCAAAATCCGAACTTTGTCGAAATTAGTGTCAGGCAAAGTTCCCCCTGCCATTGCTATTGCTTGAGTTAAAGTTACGCGCTCTTTTAAGGGAATGGTGATTGGTCTATACACATTTCCGACCACATAAATTTTGTCAGCCGCAATCAAATTAACAATATCGCCCGAACGAACAAAAGGATTATTGTTTTCAGTAGCTCCGCTATTCATCACAGCCTTTAATTCATACCAACTTAAATTTTCGTCTAAATCTGACGAGAACTTCTCTTCTGCGACTGTTTCCTGTTCGGAAGCCACTGTTTCGCAGGGTTGAATACTTGAGCCATGTATAATCTGGATACGTCCACCGGCTTCTTCGGTTGGACCGCCGGCGAAAGCTAAAAGTTCCAGCAGACGCACTTTCCGTTGAAGCTGAAAACGTCCCGGTTCCCGAACCGCGCCGATGATTGCCACTGGTCTTGATTGAAAATCCTTGATAAAAACTTCGACGTGGGGGGAGCGCAAGTATTCCAAATAAAGTTTGGAAATTCCCCTCGCCAAGTCACTTTCGGTTCGGCAACTTGCCTGAATTTCACTTTCGATTAAAGGCATTCGAATCATTCCGCGACCATCTACCCGAATCGCCTCACGAGACAATTGCGGACGATTATAGACGCGAATATCAAGAACATCTCCAACTCCAATCAAATATTCATTGGTAGCGATATTGTCTCTTGCCATCGTCACGGCTTCGATACTTTGTTTATTATTTGTCTCCAAAACCTGAGCAGTTATCATCTGCGGTGGCAGAATGAAAAAAGCCCCTAATAAAATAAAGGCTTTGAAAAGTCGGGTAATTTGGAGCTTACAAAATAAGGGTATATTTTGTTTGGATTTCATGGCGGTTCACCTCTGTTTTATATAGCGTCGGGAAGCAAGAGTTTCATGCAGATGATTTTGATGAGCAAGATTAAGAATCGTATGTCCAATTTCAACCATCAATTCTTCGTGTGGACGGGTAAATTTACCGGTCAGGGGATTATCTTTTAATTTAACTATTTTCAATTCTCTAACCCATTGCCAGAATTGAGATTGGGTTGTCCAGAATTGAGTTTCGTTGTGACAAATAATCAGCGCGTTTCGCTTTTTTTTCTTTCGCTGATCCTTATTTTTAGGTTTGTTATCTTTTAGGGGGTTCATATTTTTCTTCTAAATCAAAACACAATAATCGCCCAAGTTTCGTTTAATAAAACATCAAACGAAACCACAACAACCCGGGGGAAGGGAAGCCACAATGGGCGAAAAAACGACTGATTGTTTCAATCGTAATAAGTTTTTTATTGAGTGCGGTTGCATCTTTTCGAGACAATCGCAAACATTTTATTTGTGACCGGACTAATAATATCCAACACATCCGGCTCACTGAACTGCTACTGCAAAAAGAACAACAAAAATTGCCAATCTCCTAACAATCTTTCTCTGTTAGATACATTTTTCTTGATGAACTGAGAAAGATGACTGCACAAAAACTCAAAACGAACATTAAATAATGCAAACTTATCACTTCGTTTTTTCCTTCGGAAGAAGGAAATATTCGATTTTGTTTAGAAATTGCTTGCATGATTTAAAATGCGTCAAAAAAACATCCAAATCTTTATTCAGTAATTATTCTCAAAAGCAATTTTCGTTCCATCAAAAAAACTCAACAAATGATTTAACCGAGGAGAACTTCTACGCTAAAACTGCGTAAAGTTTCATAACTCTTTCGCGAAAATTCTCTATTAAATTTCTTAAAAGAAAAGTCGCTAATTTCTACTGCATTCTTCCTCATTCATCAGCCGTTCAGTAGAATAAAATGTCTATTCACATTGTTTATACAGAATTATTTTGTATATGTCAAAAAAAAATTTAACCTAAATGTAATACCCTGTCAGAGAAATTTTTAAATTATCTAGGGTTTTAGTTATTTAGTTTGATGTATGAAGAAACAGCATCTAAAACTTAGTGAAACAGACAAAAAATATTTGACTGAACTTCTGAGAAAAGGGCAAGCCAAAGCTAGAGTTATTCGACGAGCAATGGCTCTTTTGCTACTACATCAAGGCTCAACCTTGCAAAATGTAGCCAAGGCTCTCGGAATTGACGGTAACACAGTTGCCATTTGGCGCAACAGGTATCTGGAAAATGGTTTAGATTTTTTGACAGATCAGCCAAGGAGTGGGCGACCAACTAAGTTTGATGAGACGCATAGAGCTAAAATAAGGTCTTTGGCGAGTAGTAAAACGCCTGAAGGACACTCTAAGTGGAGTTTGCAATTATTAGCAAAGAAAGCAGTTGAGTTAGAATTTTGCGAGAGTCTTTCGCCAACCAAAGTGCGGGAAATGTTAAAAAAACGAGTTAAATGAGAAGACTGAGTCAAAAGTTTAAGTTTGTAAAAATGCCCGTATCAACCGATTAGTTATATCTGTAGGACTTTCGCTTAGAGATGTCTAAGTTGTTGAAACTTAAGAACTTAGTTAAAACACAGTATTTCCGCTAACTACTTTAGATTCAAGTGGTTACATATTTTCAAGCGAAAGTCCTAATCTGATTAAAATTGAATTTTCAGTGATTTCGCGACTGTTTTTAGACAAACGGGTGCCAAGCGCGAAAAATGAGTTAATCCTGTAACTAACAAATACCAAAAAACTTAAAAACCAAACTACGAGGGCGGATTTATTTTTATTTACAATTTTCTCCCGTAATTTACTGACATTTCATAAAAATTCCGCCTCTGCCTAACCAAATTGATTCAGCAATTTGGCTAATCCCCAACCATATTTGTAGGAATGGTATTCGACTTTGTAATACTGTTTTTTACTTTCTCGGCGCGTCCGAAAAATACTTTTGTCTTTTCCTACGCCGCCGCTTGCATCCAATCGGTTTTAACTCCGAGACTCGTCAGCGTTCCCAAAACTCTCTGTGGTTCGCCCCAATCGCTCCAAGTGACATCGCTCACCCGCAAAACGAACAATTCTTTCGCACATTTTTCCAACACTTCGCTCGAAAAATTGACATCGTTTATCCAAGCGTAAAGTGAACACATCGTTTGAGTTTCGGCAGATTTGCCAAAAGTGACGCTGGTTGATTCAAACATTCGGGTACAGGTCGGGTAATTCGCGTTTGATGACTTCTAAAAACATCGAAACTTTGCCGATCATCACAAAACTATTCCACAGACAGCCCTTTCGCAAAAGATGTTGAGCGGATTCAAAGCTCGGTTTTTCCCAAAATCGTTTGACTTGGCAGACGGCATTTGCCACGTTGGAAAACATTGATTCCATCGGCTCAATCCAACCATAAGAAGTTTCAGGTTTTTCCGGCTCAATGCCAAGTAAAATTATGGATTTGGGTTGCATCTCCACCGTTTGAAAAGCTCGTTCAACTTGGTTCATCAAAGCTATATCATCGGAAAAATAATGATCGGAAGGAAAAAATGCAACTGTCGCGTCGGGATTTTTAACCGCGAGTCGCATTAACTGCATAAAGAATTGCCGGAGCAGTTCCTTTGTTTTCAGATTGCACGATCAGATTTGATTTTTTCACATCAAGCAAATGCGGTTGGTAAAAATATTCGTGTTTCTGCGTCAGACTATAAAAAACATTTTCAGGTTTAATTTTTAGCTCAACCCGTTTTCTGGTGACGTCGAAAAGAGTTTCATCATTCAAAATCGGACAAAATTGTTTCGGACGCTCATCGCCGCTAATTGCTCTGGTCAAAGATTTTAAACGGCATCCATCGCCGCCCGCTAAAATAACTGCATATTTTTCCGTATAATTTTTCATTGCTTACTCCTTGCAACTGTAAATTAAGAAACACGCAATTATTATTCCAACAATTTACGGCAAGCGTTTGATAGTATTCGGATTGGCGTTGAAAAATAGTTGATCGCCGGTCCGGGAAACTTCGCCGGAAATTTCAATCGGTTCGGCAACAAAATCAAGTATTTCTTTATTTACAGGTTCGCCTTTATCGGACAAAAGCCATAATTCGGAAATTTCCCTGACATTCTTTGACGATAAAAAGCGGCGGAATTCCGCCGCGCAAGCAAGCGACGGCGCAATCACGATGAGGTTTTGAGTTCCCCGGATTCATCACGCCCAAATAACATTTTGAATCAACAATCTCGCCTTTCAGAGTAAATTTCCCTAAAGATTCCGATTCTTTCCTCAATTGGATTTGATAGTTTCGGAAGATTTTTCGACTGAATCCGAAACGACTTCAATCATCTGCAAATCGTCTCGATAAATGAGCGTTCCTTTTAATTTTACTTTTTGCCCGTCTGAATGATTTTACCTGATCATCAACGCCGTGTTTGCCTTCGCGCAACCAACGGAAAACGCTCAAAAATCGGCAAACCGTTATTTTTTTCGCTCTTTTCGATCAATCAAAAACGGAATCGGTTTAGCTTGAATCGTGCCTTCAAATTCTTTCACCGTGCCGAATTCAAAAACGCTTTTCGCAAAAGGTTTTTGCCCAAGCCACAAAGATAACGCCAAACCAATCGCCACAACAAAAGCCAAAACGACAAAAGTCTTGATAACTTTCGCCAAACTTTTCGACATTTTCGGCAAATAACCGATGTAAAAATCTTCATTCATATTTTTAACGAAACGCAGAGACGCAAAGTGTTGGGTTTCTTCATCCTTCATCCCTCATCCCTCATCGCTTCAACCGTGTTCCGGCTTTATTTGGTTTTGCATTCACAAAACTTTTCCGTCCTCAATTTTTACATTAAAAGTCGGAACTTTTTCGGTAAATGGAGGCGGAGATGCGCCAGTTTCGGGCATGATATTGAAAACCGTGCCACGGACAAGTGATGCAACCGTCAATGATTTCGCCTTCGCCAAGCGGACCGTTTTGGTGTTGACAGACATTTGAAATCGGCGGAAACTTTGCCGTCATATTTGAAAATTGCCACTCGTTCGCCCGAAATCGTGCGGATGCAAGCTCGTTTTTCGGGAATTTCTTCGACCGCGCAAACCTCGACAAATTCATCTTTTGACTACTAATTTCTCTATCAAATTTGTTTCTTTGAAACCTGCAACGAGATGCAAACCGACCACTAAAACCAATCCAATTCCCAACGAAACCGCTAAAATCGGAGAGTTTCGGCTTGCAAAACGCCGAGCGCAACATGACCAATCAACAAAGCGTAAGCAAAATAAACAAGCGTGTGCAGAGTCTTCCAAACCGGCGCGGTCAAATTATTCAGCCAAAAATCGTGGCTCGTAACCGCCATCAAAAACAAAATATCAGCGCAATCAAACCCAAAACTTGAAACGGAAAATCTGCTAAAGCTCGTGAATCGCGTGTTGCTGACCAAAATGCTGACAATCGGATTAACATTGCCGAGCGCGTGAAATTGAATGATTGAAAAAACAGCCGTGAACCGCGCCGACAAAAAATGTCGTCACGCCCAAATGTCGGCGATTATAAAGCAACGGCAAAAATTTTGGCGAGAGACGGCAAAGCGGTCCGATGATTAAAACGATATGCAAAAGCAAAATCGCGCACGTCCCAAAACCGCGAATCAAAAGCGTTTCAATCGTTGCGTTCGGTTGCAAAATCGCTCCCAAACCGATGAACAGCAACAAGATAAACCACGACTCCAACGCCTAAAATTGCATCGTAAATTTTCTTCTGCCGATTCCAACTGATTGCAACGTATTTTTCGCTCATTCGTCAATTCCAAATTCCAGATTTCAGATTCCAGATTTTGCTTTATCGTAGGTTTCTTTCGACTTTCGGCACGTTTTCATTCAACGGCTCGGAATGTCTAAAGATAATGCTTGCCGCAAATAAGCCCGTCAAGACGACTGCAAGAATCGTCCAAATAATGCGATGGCGTTTGCGAATTGAATGAATCACGTTTTCTCTCCTTGCAGTCTAAATCCCTTTTGAGCTAAGAATTATTTCAACAAAATGTCTTTAACGCAAATAAAAAAAGGCTGAAAGATTTATCTTTGCAACCTCTCTTTCTACAGTCATTTAACAAAACAATTGAGCAATTCTCAAAAATGCCATCTCCAGTCTTCTGGGCAAAAGACAGCAAATCTTTCTTTTATGTCAGTAAGAAAAACTCAAAAAATATTGTTTGGCAACAAATTTTGGAAGCCGAAAAACCCGAAACATTTGCCGATTTAGGCGATGAAGACATAACAGATTTTGCCTTTTCACCTGATGGCAAAACTCTTGCTTATATTCGCGGCAAATGGGAGCATGATGCTTTTTTAATTGAAGGATTACGTTAAGAAATTATTTTGAAAAGTTGTTTAATCTTAGATTCAAGTAGTAAAAATATCACTTCACTTTCACAAAATCCGTCCGACTTCTGCCGAAAGTTTCCGGTGAATACATTTCTTCGGCTTTGGCGGGTGGCACGACAAATTCGCCAATGGTTGTGGCTCGCGTCAAATATGAATAATTCCAAACGCCTTCGCGCAGTAACATCGTAAAGGCTTCGGCGCGGTCGTCGCGTAAATTTTGATGATTAAACCAAAATGAACGCCGCCGCAACTCGTCTGAATATTTCAGATAATTGTTGCCCGAAGTCGCTAAACCTGCGTTAATAATTTCAAATCCCGCAGGTAATTTATCAACCAAAGCAACGTGATAACGCCGAGTCGGTGCAACCATTTGCACATTCACCCTAACTCGTGCGCCTGCCCGAATTGTCCAACTTCCATCAGCGTTTTGTTTGACATCATCAGGCTTATCAATCGCTTCATATTGGCGCGAAACCGCAAAACCATAATCCGCCGCCGCAATATTTAAATTTTTCGGCGCATATTTCAATCCGATTCGATAATACAAACGACCTTCGCCCTGTTTATCTAAAATTAAATTTTGTGCAGTATTTTGGCTTTGCAAATAACTCATCGGCACATTGATTAAATTTGCATCGGTTGAACGACCAATAAATTTTTGTTCGCCTGCAAACGAATTTCCGAGCCAAACTTTGAGCCACAAAATTCGGCGTAGCTTTTTCAAAAGTCTGAAAATATTTATCCAAAGCCAACAAAACAAAGGCATTTTCCTGCGTGCTTTGCCAACGACCTTTAACTCGATTTGCCAACAACCCGCGAACAATCTTCGGAATTAAATCATTTGATTCCATCTTACTGCCACTGCTACTGCTACTCCTACTCCTACTGCTACTGCTACTGCCACTTTCTCTCAAAAGTGCTTCCAAAATCACCCCATCTGCCCGTCTTTCAGAACTTAGCAAAACATACTCGCCGTCTCTGTAATTTGTTACAAAATGGGCAGTTCCAGCGGTTTCGGTGACGCGATTCAATAAATGACGTTTGATGATTTCGACTTGTTCGGTTGCAGTTTTATCGTTGGCTAAAACACTCAAAATCCAGCCGATTGATTCCGCCGAAAGTTTCTCCAACCCAACATCGTTCAATAATTTTTGTGCTTTTGCTGAATCACTATTGCCCAACAAATCTCGCACAAACAGAGCGTAAGCCGAAATTGCCCAACGCGATTCTTGCGAATAAGTTGCGGGTAATTTGCCTTCGATGTTTTGCAAATAATTCAACGATTTTGCCACAATTTCGTTTGGAATTGCGTAGCCTTTCGCCTTCGCACGGGCAAGTGCGTGGGCAACGTGAACCGATAAATATGGAATACTTGCATCATTACTTTGCCAAAAACTAAATCCGCCGTCTTGATGTTGCAAAGTTTGCAGACGGGCAATATCAGCTTTCATTTTGGCTTCAATGTTTTCCTTTGTCGGCATATCTTTGGCATTAAAAGCCGTCAAAATATCACGCAAAGCGGCAACTGAAAGCACTCGTGACGAAATTTGTTCCGAACATTCAAACGGATAATTTTGCAGATAAATAAACGCATCGGTTAGCTCTTGCAACTGCGTCGAACTCGTTGTAATTTCCAATCCGCCAAAATCTTTAAACGCATCTTTCGGCGCAGAAATGGATTGGACAATCGCCCCATTTGCCTCAGTTGTGCCATAAGTCGCAAAACTTTCGGTCGTGGCGGGCGTGTAAATTGGGAAAGAAATCTGCGCGGCATCGGTGAAATTTCCGCCAACTGCGCCGATTTGAAAAATTGCCGTTCCTGCTTTCTCCGAAGCGACAGGAAAACGAATTTCGGTGCGGTCATTGGCGGGAACGGTTACTTTTCGCCCGTTGCCGTTGGTCAAAATTGCGTTGCTCGCCCGAATCGCCACGCTGATTGTCATTGGCGAATTGGTTTGATTTTGGAGAACAACGGGAATTTCCGCCTTGTCGCCAAAATTCAAAAATCTTGGCGCAGACGGGCGCACTTGCAGAGATTGTTTCGCCCTAATATTCGATTCGCCCAGCCCGAATTGCTTCGATTTTGTAACCGCCACCGCTGTAATTCGATAACGGGTTAAATTGTCGGGCAGTTTGAGATTAACTGTTGCTTTTCCATTGGCATCCGTTACAACTGAGGGCGAAAATATTGCTAAAGCATCAAAGTTTCGGCGGAGATTTATTTGGGCAGGTGAAACTACTGGAGGTCGTTCAAGAGAATTAATTATTCTCATTTTTTTGAAAGGTGTATCTTGTTCTCTATTTTCTTCTTTTTTTACCTGACGCATCTTGTTGTCTCCATCAAATCCATCTAATGAAAAACTTGAGTAATTTGCGTAAGAGGCATCTATCGAAGTCCCACGTTGGAGTTGATTAAAACCTTCAACACTTTTTGAAGAAATAATATCTCCGCCACTCCCTAAAACAACTCTTTCGCGGGAATGATGATGAGCGACATTTGCCGCAATTTGCTGATAAAAAACGTCCAGCGGATTCTGGATTTTGTAATTCGTCAATGCTAAAACGCTTTCGTCAACGACGACAACTGCAACTTCGGAATTTGCTACTGGCTTGCCTAAATTATCTTTAACTTCGATGTTGATATTTGTCTTTCCGCTTGGTTCGAGCGTTTTTTCGACAGGCTCAACGGCAACATTTAATTTGCGCGAAGCCTTTGAAACAGTTAGATTTAGCTCACCTGTCGCAATCGCTGGACGCTTCGGCAGATTTTTATCAATCTCGCCTTTGTCGTTGGGGCGGTCAGTTGCGCCAACCAAATCAACTTTGACGTGGAAGTTTGGCAAATAGGCTTCTTCAATCGGAATTTGCAGAACTTTGGACGGTTCGTTGATTGAAAAATGCTCGGTTTTGAGGATGCCGTTGCGCTCCAAAGTCAACACACCTTCGGCCGGATAAAAAGGCGCATTGACCAAAATTTCCGCTTTTTCATTGGGCGAATATTCTCTTTTGTCGGGAATCAATTCAATCGTTTCGCGCTCGACTCCGCGTTTCGGTGCAGAACCTCCACCCGCGACCCAAACCGTTATTTCGCTGGTGTTTGGACGCTCCTTTTCGTCTAAAACTGTTGCCGTAATCGTATAAACTTCCGCCTTCTTTCGCCGTAAAATTCGCACGAAACTGCGTCTGCGGCAGATTTGATTTGGCAAGTTTGCGTGTCAATCACAGTTTGTTTGTCCGTTACCGCGCCAATCTTTGCAATTCGGCTTTGATTGTAATCAGGCGCATTGGTCGACAATTTTGCCGTCAATATCGGTGGCAATCGCTTCAATTTTCAACAATTCATTTTGGCGCACAAAAGTTTTTTGTGACCGCAAACCGACATACAAATTGGATGGATGCACGAGAAAGTTTTTCGTGTCAGCAATCGTTTGGCGATTAACATCTTGGGTTGAAGCAGTTGCGCGTAAAGTGTATGGACGGGCAGGGTTTGCCGAAACAAAATCCAGATTGACGCGATGTTTGCCATTGGCATCGGTTGTGCCGCTGAGATTTTGCGAGGAATTTGAATTATTGCGAGTCGGCAAGTTTTCGGAATAGTTTCGCCACCACGGAACAAACGTGCCGAAAGTAAAATCTTCGTGATTGGGCGGTGAATAGGTTGTTTGAGATGCCGAAACGCCCCAATTTATCGGAGAATTTTGCAAAAATCCGCCTGTGTAATATTTTGCTTCGGCGGAAATTATCGCGGAATTTCCAACCAAATACGGCGCAGGAGTTTCCGCTTCGACCGAAACTTCAAATTCGGGGCGGCGAAATTCTTGGACTTGGAAACTATGTTCAAATTGAGGATAATTTGAGGTGTTATTTTCATTTGACCAAAAATTTAAACGCTGATAACCAAGATTGATGTTTTCGGGCAGTTTCAGTTTGAAATCAAATGCGCCGAAAGCATTAAGTTCGGCAGTTCCTTTGGCAATTTCGTTATTGCGCGGGTCACGCAAAACATAATTGACCGTTTTCGCCATTTCTCCGATTTCGGCAATGTCGGTAAATTTTCCGCCCGTCACTTTGCGAAGATAGCCTTTTATCGAAACTTCTTCATTCGGGCGATACATTTTGCGGTCGTCAAAAACCGTCCAGCGCATCAAACTATTTTGCAGGTGACTTCGCCAATCGAGAAAGTTCGTAAAAATCGCGCTATCACTATTGTTTCTAACGATTGTATGAACCATTCCATCAATTTCGGGCATTCGGAATTCGACAGTTCCGGTTTTGTCCGTGGTAACTTTCGCGGTTTCAAATTTTCCTATTTTGCGTTGGTAGTAGGTAAAAGAGACTTCCGCATTGCTTAGCGGCTTGGCGCTTTGTAAATCGGTCGCCAAAGCAATCATTTTTTCATAATCGGTGACAGAATCAATGCCAATGTTGGTCGCTTGAACCCAAGTAATTTTCGGCTGATTGTAATATTGATAAAGGTTATCGCGATTGGTTAGCGTTGGCTCAATTATCAAGATCGCGTGACCGAATTTATTAGGCAAAGCCTCGCTCAAATCAATCCGTGTTTCCATCAAAGCATCAATTTCAGATTTTATTTCGACGGTTTTATCAAAAATCAGCTTGCCGAATTTTGGAATCGGAACAGCTCTCCCATTGTTGCGGTCTTCGTCCAAAAGCAGCAAAAAAGCGGGATAATCTTCTGGGTTGACGGAGTAAAGTTTGACCTTAAAACTCGGATGATTTTTTGAAAAAAGCGAAAAAACTTGCCGCGCATTCGGGTCAAGCGTCATAAATTCATTGCCTTGGATAAAAAATTGCGGTCTTTCGATGGTGACATTAAAATCTACCGAAATATCTTTGCCGATTTTTTGTTTGTAATAGTCAATCGCCTCGCCGGAAAGCGTTATTTTGTAAGTGGTATTCGGTTTTTTCTTGCCTCTGATAACAAGTTCGCCGTTGCTGGTGAAAACCTCGGCGTTTCCAATCGGCGGCTCAATTTTTACCAATGATTTATCAAATGGCGCAGGATAAAATGAACGGCTGAAACGAATTCTAAATTCATCCGATGGCTGACAGTTTTTGGTATCTTGATTGTAACCGCAGAGAACCTCGACGAGTTTGAATTCTCCCATCGTTTTGAACGAAAAGACTTGCACGGTTTCGCTGACACCAACGCCTTCGGCAGACGGTAATCCTTTGGCAAAGATTACAGTTACCTCCGAATTCAACGGTAGAGTTTCTAATGTTTGAAAAAGAATCGAATTTTTCGGTTGATAATCGCCCAATTGTTGAATTGAGTTAAAAGTCGGACCAACCGCAACCAGTTTGACGGGAAAATCTTTTCCATCAACTACCACGCGAATTTTTGGCAAAATGGCGTTTGCATCAATTTCCTGATTAAATTTTGCGGCGATGATGGCATATTCGGGAAAAATGCCCTCGTATGGAGTTTTTGGTGCAAAGGCTTCGGCTTTTGGCGGTGGCGTGGTAAATGTCCAGCTAAAATCTTGGTTCAATGCACCGCCAACCGCCGATTTTGTGCCTTTCGGAATGGTCGCCGTAAATTTGGTCGCCATTGGGAAGCGCGTTTCGGCATCGAAAACCAAAGTATCCGTGCCGAGCCAACGCCATTTGCCTTTCACTTCCGGCGTTATTTTGACGGGAACGGTTTCACTCGCTTGCGTCTGCGAGCTAACGGCAATCATCGGTTGCGAAAAAGTAACGCTCAAATCCGCAACTAATGAAGCATTTCCATCTGGCGAAAATCGTTCAATTTGGAGCGGTTTGTTGGTCGTAGTCGTGGGTAATTTCGGCGCGTTTCGTTTTTCATTTGCGGGGAATCTTAACGGAATAATGTTTCCTGTTTTGGGTGGTTTGAGACTGTCGGAGCGCATTTTGAAATCAGAATTTTCGGCAGATTCAGGCGGCATTTGCGGAAGTCGTTGCAGAATCGCGTTGGATTCTGCTTGGCTCAAATTCTCAACTTGCAACGGTGCGGGCGTGGGCGTGGCGGTTGGGTGAGCAATTTTTGGTGCTTCGCTGAGACGAAATTGTAAGCCGATTTTTTGTGGTTGCGGTGTCGGAACAGGATTTTGAGCAGAAACAAACGGAGCAAAAAGGCTGTTCCAAATTGAGAAAATCAGTAGCGAGCAAACAGGAAATTTAATTCTCATAATAATTTGCGAACATTGGGTGATGAATTTTAAAAGCAAAGGTAGGATGCCATTGGTTTGAGAATCGGTTGTATTTCGCAAAAAGAAAAAAGTGTCGGACTAATTTTGATGGAACGAAAAATGGATGAGGTTTGGGCAACAGTTGTAGTTACCAACTACCCAAAACCTTCACCCTCTTTTTAATAATCCCTTTACCCAACTGAAAACATTGCTTTGGCTAAATACTTAACCTGATATTGATACATCACTGTCCGACTAATATCTCCATCAGCCTCGTGCATAAAATTACGCGGCTCGCCAATTGTTAAATCGTGTAAAAGTCCGGCAGCGTGCCCTAATTCGTGCAACAAAGTCATTTTGTCATTGTTGACGACAGGCGAAATCATAATTAAACGAGGCGTTATTTGATTGGTAACTTTTGGAGCAATCCCATAACCGCCACAATGTTTGTTTCCAAAAACGACAGGTTGCGGAATTACAAAATTGCACCCCATCTGTTTTATTTTTTCTTTTGCTAATTTGTAAAGTGCGGTATATTCTTCGGTATTATCCTTAATATATTCACTATAGGGAATAGTGTTCGTCTCATTTCTGGTCGTAATAGACGGAAATACATCAAGATCAATATTATGTTTTTCCAGCTCAGATTTTGCCTTTGCAATTACGCCCTGGTCATTACCCGGACCGTATGAAGCTAGATAAACACAAGCAATCGTTAAACGAATACGTTTGGGACTCTTAAAATCCGTTTTTGTATCTCCTTGCATTGTACTTTGATCACCAATTCGAACAATTGTCGGCTCACTCATAGTTTTATAACCTCTTAGAATAATTTTAATAAAATCAAGAAAGACCAATAAAAATAATAAAAACGGTCTATCCAATTTCAAAATATAGTATAAAAACCTCAGAGTCACCACCCAATTGGGTAGCAACTTACGATACGGAATAATTATGGTAAAAATTCTTGAGGGTTGAAGGTTATTGATGACGTTTGTGAGACTCGGGTAAATCAATTCATTTGATTCAAAATAAATTAAGCTGAAGTGAGGACACTTTCTTGTAAAATATTGTATTGCGTGAGTTTAGTAAACAGACTCAAGCAATTTATGCAAATTCTTGGTTTGTTTTAACAGGATAATCTGTTTTATCAAGTAAAGATTTTAGGTCAAACTGACAATTTAACCTGTTGATTGCGCTAATTTGACAAACCGAGTCTTCCGACGTTTGAAATCGCACTTTGTATAAGCCTAATGTATGTAGTAGCTTACAAGAAAGTGTCCATACTTCAGTTAAATTAAGTTTAATTTTCTTCTGATTTTTGCAAAGCCGCAGATTTTGGAAAAACATAATAACTCGAGACGAAAGCATAGAAAACAAAGGCTAAATAAGGATGAATCCAAGCCGTTGCAATGCCAATCAAATAAGGAGTTGGACCGAAAAAAATGACGTTTCTGACACCAATCCAAAGTTCGTCTTTGGTCAAATCTTTAGTAATTTCAGGATATTTCCACATATAAATTCGGATCAACAAAAACGCAATTCCCATCATAAACGAAATGATTCCAAAGAAACTGACTGCCAAACTATTATGCGGATAGTCGCCCATCAAAGCCGTTGGAAATGGTAGAAACGAAGTCCATAAAAGCAGATTTGCATTGAGCCAAAAGAATTTTTGGTCAATATGTCTGAGCGATTCAAAAATTCGATGATGATTTACCCAAATCACACAGACTGTTACAAAACTAATCACCCACGCAATAATTTTGGGGGCGAGTTTTAATAATGCCTCCATTAAATCTTTGATTGAATCGTGATTTTCGATATGCGGAACTTTAATTTCTAAAACTAACAACGTTACGATAATGGCAAAAATCCCATCGCTAAAAGTTTCGACCCGGCTTTTGGTAAAATAATCCATAATTGGTTAGTATAATGCTATAAAAGTAACAAACGAAATGACAGATAAACTTCAAATTACGACTGAAAAATATTTAACTCCAACCGATGACGAAATTTCAGTTCTTTCCACAACTGAACGGGTTGGCTTTCGGCTCACGCATCGAATGAATCAAGGTGTTTGGAAAAAGTTTTGGACGTTTTGCCAGCGTCACATCGGCTCACTTTGGATAAAGATTGCAACTTACAATATTATGAATGTTTTCGGACTGGAAAACATTGAAAAGATTGATGTTAATCGTCCTCTGCTGCTCGTTGCCAATCATCGTTCATTTTTTGATATGTATGTTGTTTCGAGCGTGATGTTTCGCCAAACGAGCCATCCGATGGTGCTTTATTTCCCTGTCCGTGCCAAGTTTTTTTACGATTCGCCGATTGGTTGGTTCGTCAATTTGGTGATGGGTTGGTTTTCAATGTATCCGCCATTTTTTCGGGAAGAAAAAGAAGTTAAAAAACGCGAATTTGACAAATATTCTTTGCGAAGATTGGTGCAAATTTCCACGGAAGGGTGCGGACACGTTATCGGTTTTCATCCTGAAGGCAAACGAAATTTGAATGATAATCCGTATGAATTTTTACCTGCTCAAACCGGTGTAGGCGCGGTGATTATGAAAGCTCAACCGCAAGTAATCCCTGTTTTTATCGCCGGATTGGGGAATGATTTGCCGAAACAAATTTTGGGAAATTGGACCGGCGGCGAAAAAGTTCGGGTTTGGTTTGGCGAGCCGATTGATTTATCACAATTTTATGAAAAAGGCGACAGATTGCGGACTCACAAAGAAATCGCCGACTTCCTAATGGAGAAAATCGGCGAACTTGGGGGTAGTGATAAAGAGTTTATGGGAATTTAGCAGCTAAATATTTGGAATTCGGGTATAACTTAACGGTCTTGCGCTCCCGGGATTACTTTTATCTTTTCTGATTCCTACTAATCTACCAATTCCGCCCTAATTTGTTTCCACTGATTTGCGAGTTCATTTTGATTATTTTTAATATGCTCAACAAGCTCCAAATCAATTATTGTTTTTATCCGGTTCTGAACAATTGGGGTGATAAGATTATTGGCTGCGGGTCTGTTTTTCGCCAACTCCAAACTCTTGTTCCTAAATCCCACAAAAGCATTATAATGCCAAACATAGTTTTACTTACGCTAACTTTAGGTTTAACAATACTTGGAGCTGCTGCGAGAAATTCTTCCAACACCTCGGCTGTTTTTAACTTTTCATAAATATCTTCCATTGATTTTTTACAACACGCCGATGCTTTTTCAAATTCAATAGGCATAAATATTTCTCCTTTTAGTTCTCAAAATGATTTATCCGTCAAACTAATCAACTAATCAAATTACGCCGCATATCTCGAATGAACCTCCTGCCGTCGCAGGTATTACATTAAGATTTAAACCAATAAAGGGGACGAAAGCCTTTGAACTTCGAATAATTTGGAATATTTGGTCTGCCAATAATCGTCCGGGTAATGGTAAAAGTGCCGAATAATCGCCTCCCATCAGCATTCCGCTGCAACTTAATCCAAAAAAATGTTGCGCCCCGCCTTGGAATAACAGACAAGAGCCTCGAAAATCACTCTCCGTTAAATTTCCTTTTTTAAATGGGGTTTTATACACCCAACCTGTGCTGAAAAATTCAGGCATAGAAATAGAAAAATTGGCAGGGAAAGGGATTAACCCAACGCCAATAGTTGCCCCAGCACCCGCAAAACGGTATGTATGAGTTTTTGATTCTTTATTATTTTTTAAATAAATTGCCCCTCCTGAAGCAACTACGCCTAATTTTGCCACAGGCGTTGAAACGCTAAAATCACCTCCAGCCGAGGTCTCAAATGTCCAATCGGTAAACATTAGCGATGCCAAATATTTATTTATTGCCTGCTGGATTTCCTTGCTTCGCTTCATTAGTTCCAAAAGTGCTTTATTCTTAAACTTTTCAACCGGGTTTATTTGTTCTTCGCCATATAACATTTTGCTTATCCTCACTTTTCAAATTAAAGAATTTCTCCTTTATTATAAACGCGGATTTTTTGCAGATTTTTTCCAAAAAAAGAAATCGCCGACTTTCTGATGTTGAAAATCGGCGAGCTTGGCGAAAAAGATAAGGAGTTTATGAAAATGGAGTAAATTTCATAAAATCAAGGATTTGCAGCTACAGACTGCACAAAAATCCCCGAAGACTGAAACCTCCCATCGAGCCTTTGACTTGTTCCGAAAATCACATAAGCAGGTCAGCATATATTTTTATACATACCTTCTTAAGTCTTTCACCCGTTTTTTCTCCTCCATAATTCCTTATTTGATTCTCGACCCTAATTCTTCCACTCCATTTAAAACCATCGGTCTAATGCTATCGTCTGAGCCTCCGCCAACGGTTCTGAGACTATCATCATCAGTTCCACTCTTTGATTTTGTAATTTGTTTGATAATCTTTCGGTCTTGACCGTAAAGCGTAATAATGACGGTCAATCCTGATTTACCAGAACTTTTGATTTCTACGCCGAAATAGTATTGGAATTTTCCTTTTTCAACCTCCGATGAAGAAACTGTAGTTGCCGAGAATCCCTTTGAATTCAAATGTTCTGCCATTGAACTGCGGATTGACTTCTGATTAACCTTCGAGGTATCACCGCTAAACTCCAATATTCCGATTTTTACCTTATCTTTTGCTTTGGGCTGATACTTGCTATTGAAACCGGCAAACACATTGATTGCTGAACTAATGGAAACCGTAATTGTTAGAATCACCAAAATATTTTTTCTCATCTCATCTTCTCCTTTTGAAGGGTTAATTTCCCCTTCTGTCAGACTACGCGAGAAACAGATATGAATCGGCTCAAATTCACGGAAGATTTTTTATCAATAAGTTTTTTTTTGGAGATTTATAGCCCAAAGACAAAAAATAGGACACTTGATTTATTTTATTAAGTGTCCTATTTTCTTTGTTTTCAAGAAGTTCCCAATTTGGATATTTTCACCATTATTTGGGTGTTGTTGCATAAATAATAGATTGTTAAGTCAATCGCAAATTTTGCTTGAAAATTTAAAAGAGATGCAAAATAACATTACCATTTTCAACAAGTCAGAACCGCAAAACCTTCTAGTGCGCGGGTTTCAGGATAAGCCGTTACCGAGTCGCTACCGCTCCCCGTTCTGACTTGTCGAGTAAGTTTATTTTGCGTCTTTTACTAAATTTTTTGACCGCAAAACCTTAAATTTTATATTTATGTAACAAAGCCATTGATAAACATAAAATTGAAAAAGACAGATTTTCTAGTCTGAGACGATACTGGTCTACTCCAGCCTCCCACTTCTTCACCTCGCTCTTTTATCAATTTCGTTTAATTTATGCGGGGCGCGTGTGCTTCTACGCAAGCATAACAATCTTCGGTCACAAACTCCGGTCTATTTGGGTTTTCAATTCTCCATCCACCATTTGATGTAGTTCGCATTATTTGCGCGGAACGACGAACTTTGTAATTTAACTGTGGATGAAAATAATAGAATCCCTCTATCAACCAAACCGTGGCTGTAGTTTTGTTAGCAATAGAAATCGCATGACCAAAATTTTCGCATTGCCCAATATGAGGGCAAGTTTCATAAAATTGTTTGACCATTTCCAAATTTATTGCTTTGATAGTTTTGGAATATGCCTCAATAAAGGCAATAAACAGAGTCGTCCAACCTAATGCCTGTTTAAATATTTTATTTGCCTCACCTCCGACTGCATCAGTCATTACTTGTTTAATAATTTGATCTTTTAATTCTGATTTCAACTTATCACCTACCACCTTTTGCGCTGTATCTAATGCTGGATTTGCCATTTTTTTTTCTCCTCAAATAAATAATTTCTTAAACGATTTTTTCGTTCACTACACTACGCGAAAGTTGTGGTAAAATTGGCTCAAACTTTTTTATGGCAAGTGAAGTTACGATACTCCTGCAAGAAATCAAGAAGAACAGCGATGGTGCAAACCGTGAGGCTTTAGATAAACTTTTGCCGATTGTTTATAACGAGTTACGCCGATTAGCCGCCAGTTTTCTGAACCGCGAACACGCCGTTTCTCTGCAAACAACCGAACTCGTTCACGAAGCCTATTTCAAATTAACCGACCAAAAAAAAATTGATTGGGAAAATCGCGGACAATTTTTTGCCATCGCCGCCCAAGCGATGCGCCGAATTTTGATTGATGCCGCCCGTCAAAGAAAATCATTAAAACACGGTGTGGAAAAGGTTTCGCTGGATGATGCGCCAACGATTTCGGTTGAACAGAATCAGAATTTACTGGAACTTGATAAAGCCCTTGAAGAATTGGAAGCGTTTGACGAAAAACAATGTCAAATTGTCGAACTCCGTTATTTTGCGGGTTTGACGATTGAAGAAACCGCCGAAGTTTTGAAAATTTCTCCCGCCACCGTCAAGCGCGAATGGACGATTGCGCGGGCTTGGCTCTATGGAAGGATGAAGGTGGGAGTTTAGGAAGTTTGGGAAGTTCGGGAAGAAATGATTTTCCTTCCTAAACTTCCTCAACCTCCTAAACTTCCTTAACTAAAATCTCTTGAGCCGATTTTCTCGTAAATCTCGCGTAGTGTTTTGAGAATAAGATTCTATGGATTCGTTGAAGTGGAAAACCATCAAGGAAATTTTTTCGACAGTTGTTGAATTGCCATTGTCGGAGCGCGATGTTTTCTTGTCAAATTCAAACGAAGAGATTCGCGCCGAAGTTGAAAAATTGCTAATTGCACACGAACAGGCTGATGATTTTATTGAGAATCCGTTTCTGATTGAACAAGGTGTAGCTGAAGATGAAACAAAAGACGCTTTAATCGGCAAACAAGTCGAAAATTATTTGATTCTGGAACGAATCGGCACGGGCGGGATGGGTGCAGTTTATCTGGCAGAACGGCTCAATTCGGATTTCAAACAAAAAGTCGCGCTCAAAATCATCAAACGCGGCATGGATTCCGAAGTGATTCTCACACGCTTTGCTACGGAACGCCGGATTCTTTCGACCTTGAAACATCCAAATACTGCCCAATTGCTTGACGGCGGAATTTCGTCCGAAGGCTTGCCGTTTTTTGTGATGGAATACGTTGATGGCAAACCACTTAATCAATTTTGTGACGAAAACGAA
Source organism: Pyrinomonadaceae bacterium (assembly GCA_963779235.1). Taxonomy (GTDB): domain Bacteria; phylum Acidobacteriota; class Blastocatellia; order Pyrinomonadales; family Pyrinomonadaceae; genus JAIBCC01. The sequence continues at coordinate 142,251 of CAVZXI010000023.1, read as the reverse complement.
TTAGCTTTGAATGAACGACTGCAAATTTTCCGACAAATTTGTTCAGCGGTCGAAAATGCACATAAACATTTAATTATCCACCGCGATTTGAAGCCTTCAAATGTTTTAGTGACAAGTGACGGAATCCCAAAACTACTTGACTTTGGAATCGGCAAACTTTTATCAAATGACGGCGACGAAGCAACTTTAACTGCCACTCAAGGACGAGTTTTTACGCCCGAATATGCTTCCCCCGAACAAGTTTTGGGCAAATCCGTAACCACCGCAACTGATGTTTATTCACTCGGAGTAATTTTGTATGAACTTTTAAGCAGTCATCGTCCTATTGAAACCAAAGGAAAAACTTTTGAGGAAATCGTCAAGAACATCTACGAAACTTCGCCAATAAAACCAAGCGAAGCACTTACAAATCTCAAAGATGTTGTAACTCAAAATGGCACAAAAAATCCGCAATCCAAACTCCGCAATCCGCAATCGCTTCGAGGTGATTTGGACAATATAATTCTGAAATCTCTGAGAAAAGAACCTGCGGAACGATACGGTTCGGTCCAAGAGTTTTCTGAAGATATTCGTCGCCATCTCAATGGACTGCCTGTTTTAGCGCGTCCGCAAACTGTCAAATATCGTTTTGGAAAATATGTTAAACGTCACAAAATAGGAGTTTTAGCGGCAACTCTGGTTTTGTTTTCTTTGATTAGTGGAATTTCAATTGCTACTTGGCAAGCGATTGAAGCCAGACGTGAACGTGCCAAAGCCGAGCAAAGATTTAATCAAGCCCGCGAACTCGCCAATCTGGTAATTTTCGACTATGACGAACGCATCAAATCGCTTTCCGGCACAATCCAAGTGCGTGAAAAAATTGTTCAAGACACGCTTGAATATCTTGATCGTTTGGCAAATGACAGCGCAGGCTTGCCTGATTTACAACGTCAACTGGCATTGGCATATCAAAAAGTTGGAAGTATCCAAGGGGACAGCGATTATTTGAGTAATTTAGGTAAAAACAAAGACGCTTTGGAAAGTTTCCGTAAGGCAGTTTCGATTCAGGAAAAAGTCGCCAATAGTAATTTGGTGACACCAAGAGACCGTCAAATATTGGCGCGATTGAATCTTTATCTTGCCTTTCAACTTGGAGTTTTGGGTGATTGGGAAGAACAAAGGCGGCTTAACTTGGAAAATTTGCCGATTCTTGAAGCTTTTGCTTCGCTTGAGCCGGACAATTTGGAAACACAAGATGATTTAGCAAAAGGTTATCGAAGTATTGGAAATATGGCTTCGCACGGTAATGGAACTTATCCCGAAGCAGTCGAAAATTTTCAAAAAGCGCTTTCCATTTATGAAAAGCTCGCAATTCTTCAACCGCAAAAATATTCGCGGTTAAAGGCAATAACAGAAAAAAATCTTGGCTCTGCTTGGCAATTAAAAGGCAATCTGGACGAGGCAATTGGCTTTTATCAACGTGCCTTTGAATATGATTTAGAAACCATCAAGGCTCAACCTAATTCTTCCGGCGCAAAAATTGATTTATCCTTCAGCTACCGCGCCCTCGGCTCGGCTCTCGAGAAAAAAGGTGATTATCAAAATGCCTTGGAAAATTATCAGAATGCTTTAAGGATAAGGGAAACTTTATTAAGTGAAGACCCAAATGATTAAGTGAAGACCCAAATGATGATTTTACTCGAAGTGCAGTTGCACGAACTTATAAAACGATTGGCGAAATTTATTTGGTTCAAAAAAAATATCTGGAAGCAGAAAGTAATCTTCAAAAAGCTCTGGAAATTTTCAAAGGACAAGCGCAATCTGACCCGACTAACGTAAGTAAAAAAACTTATTTTGCTTTGACCTCAGCCAACTTGGGCGAGGTTTATTTCACAATGTCAAAGTTTTCTAACATCAAGAAATTAAAACATTTGCGACAAGCGGAAACTCTATATCAAGAGAGCATTGAAATTTTCTCGACTCTCCAAAATTCTTTGAGTCTAACTAATAAAAAAAAAGCCGATGAAGTTGGCGAATCCTACAAACAAATCCTTTCCGAAATCAGTAGGTCATCCAATAAATAACCTTTTCTTCACCTCATTACTTTTTCTTCCCTAATTCAACTGCCCGTTTGTAAGCCGCATAAACCGCTTTGGATAAAACAGTTCGCATACTTCCCTTCTCCATTTCGTAAATTGCGGCGGCAGAAGTTCCGCCCGGCGATGTCACCATATTTCGCAATTCCGCCGGATGTTTATGAGATTCCATCGCAAAAAGAGTTGAGCCGAGCATCGTTTGTTGGACTAATTCTCTGGAAACTTCGCGCGAAAATCCGAGATGAACTCCGGCATCGGTCAAGGCTTCCATCACCATAAAAATATAGGTCGGACCTGTCGCAGATAAAGAGGTTGCCATATCAATTTGATTTTCAGTTTCAACGTAAAGCTCTTTGCCCAAAGCAGTTAGCAAAACTTTAACTTGCGCTTTTTGTTTGTTTGAAACATCTTCTGCACAAGTCCAAGCCGTCATTCCTTGCCCGATTTGCGATGGAGTATTTGGCATTGCACGGACAACCAAATTATTTTCTAACGATTCGGAAATTGTTTCGATAGTTGCGCCTGCCACGATTGAAATGACTAGTTGATTTGGTTTAACGACACCTTTTAATTCGTCCAAAATCCCTTTCAGATCGTTGCGGTTTGACGCATAAAACGACCATCGAATTATTGTCAGGCAAAGATTTAACCGCATCGGAGTTATGTTCAAAAACTTCGATTTTGTGATTTTTCGGCAAGTTCTTCGCGTCTATGCAGCCGTGGATGCGAAGCGGAAATTTGTTCGTGTTTGACTAAATCTTTTCGCAAAAATCCGGCAATAATTGATTCCGCCATCACGCCGCAACCGATAAAGGCAAGTTTGGTATTTTCTAAAAGTTTCGTGCTTTCGTTTGTTTTTTGTGTCATAATTTCAACTCAATTCTACCCTTTTATTGAGAAAAATTTCTATGAAAGTGTTTCGATTCTTTATTTTATCCGCATTTTTATTTTCAATTTTTGGCTGTTCCGTTCAATTTAATCAGTCGAATTCAAATACAAATTCGGCTAAACCCGAAAATGGAAATGTCCCCAAAATTGAGCCAACGGCAAATAAATCGGCTGAAAATAAAGCGAAAAATTCTGAACCGAAACAGACTAAAACTACTGATAATTCAACTTGTTACAACCTCAAGCGAGATGATTTATTGCTTGATAAAAAGCAAACTTTTGCCATTGATTTTGGAGCCGTTTGAAAAATCTTGTTTTGTAACTTTTCACGACCCCGAATTTGATAATCCCCCACTTGCGAGGACAATTTTATCTATACCAAAACGGCAAAGAAGTTTTCAACTTCCCCCACCAATTTGGCGGAGGAAACACGACTTGTTGGGTGGATGCAGTGGCTTTTGAAGACTTAAATAATGACCAATTGAAAGATGTCATTGTGGTCGGCAAATGCGGCGCAAAAGCAGGTGCTTACAACGAAAATATGGTCTATTTGAATACCGGAACTGAATTTGTAACTGATGTTAAATCGAACTGCCGAGACGATGGATTTCAGCAAAATCAGTCAAATTAGTGATTTTGTGAAGAAAAATCCGAAGATGTTTGCAAAATAATTTCTTTAACGTAAAGACGCAAAGATTTTTTAAAAATATAATTTCACTTTTCAATTGACACTTTGCGCCTTTACGTTAAAATTTGCATTTCTACCTAAACTCGTTCAAAATTGCAATCCTATCCAATGAGTAAAGGCTTACAAAATATTGATATTCCGTTGATTATTGTTAATCCAAAATCGGCGAGCGGTTCAACCCAAACTCGTTGGGCGCGAATCGCTTCGGATTGGGCTTCGCACTACGGCGCGTTTAATGTTGATTTTACCGAATATCGGGGACACGGAATTGAATTGGCAAAAAAAGCCGCCGAATCGGGACGTAAATTTATCGTTGCTTGCGGTGGCGATGGAACGATAAATGAAGTAGCTAATGGAATTATGCTGTCGGGAAAAGAGGCTGAACTCGGCGTTTTGCCACAAGGCACAGGCGGAGATTTTCGGCGCACAATCGGAATGCCTTCGACCATTCGACGTGCTTCCGAAGCCTTGAAAAATGGTGTCACAAAACTAATTGATGTCGGAAAAGTAACTTATATCAATCACCAAGACCAAACGGAAGAGCGTTTTTTCTTGAACATTGCCAGCATTGGATTATCGGCTACGATTATTGATAGAGTAAAAACAACAGGCAATCTAAATTGGATAACCTTTGGCTCTCTTCGCGGAAAAGCGAGTTTTGCGTATTCAGCTTTGCAAGAGGTTCTAAATTTGGATGTCAAAACCGTGCGGGTTCGATTTGATGATAATGAAGTTAAATCTCTGCAAACAATAGTGTTCTGTGTCGCCAATGCCCGTTATTTCGGTGGCGGAATGAAAATTGCACCTGATGCGGTGATTGATGATGGATTACTTAATGTAGTCAACATCGGCGATTTAGGAACATCGAAAATTATTCGCAAAGCCCCAAAACTTTACGCCGGAACGCACTATTCTTTGGATGAAGTAAGGCATACAACCGCCAAACGAATCGAGGTTTCAGCGTTTAATAATGAAGAAATAAATCTCGAAACTGATGGCGAATTACCCGGAAAATTACCAGCAGTTTTTGAGATTTTGCCAAGTGCTTTGCGCGTAAGAGTGCCAAAAGAATAATTCACCACAGAGACACAGAGGGTTCACATAGAGAATATGAGAAAGTTATTTATTTTCAATATTTTAGTTTTGTTTCTACTTTTGCTTAGTTCATTTGGTTGTTCAAGCTATCCCTCTGATAAATATTTAGTTGAGAATTTCAATAATAACGAACCCATTTTTGAAAAATTGGTTGCAATGATTCAAGAAGATTCTAAAGTTTGCAAAATGAATAAAGATTGTGAATATATTCTCATTAGTGACACCGAATATAACATAAAGCTTCCCTTTGACCGTTATCAAGAATACAAATCCTTATTAAAACAAATTGGAGCCATTAATGTTAGACAATTCTTTGTAAATAAAAATGATAAAAGTTATTCAAATGAAATCTATTTTCTTGTTTATGAAAATCCAGGTTTTATGATGGGTGGGGTTTATAAATCTTACCATCATAGTAAATCAAAACCCGATAAATTAGTTGATTCACTGGACGAATTATACTCACAAAATTCTGAAGTTTTTGGTTATAAAGAAATTTGAAATAACTTTTATATTACGTTAGACATTTGGTAATTTTATGAATCAAACAAAATCTTTCTGCCAACGCTTAATCGAATCCTGCGAAACACATTCCGCAAATGATTGGAATGCGAATTGTGGGCGATGATAATGAAATTTATACCTTTGGAGAGATGCTGAAGAAAATTCGCTCGATTGCGTATCGGCTTGAAACCGAAGGAGTTGAGTTTGGCGACAGGGTGGCGTTGATTGGCGAAAATCATCCGTGTTGGGCGATTGCGTATCTTGGCACAATCTATCACGGCGCGGTTATTGTCCCGCTTGACCCGCACGGCGAGATTGAAACGATTACAAATTTTCTCGAAAATTCCGAAGCCAAAGTTGCCTTTCTGTCGCCCGATATTACGAGCAAATTTCAGCAAATCGAAGAAAAACTTGGTCGTCATATTCCGTCCGTGGTTTGGAACTTGGAGCAATCAACTAATGGTTTTCAAAAGTTTGAAGATTGGGCAAACACGGATTTTCCCGAAGCATTTGCCAAACAAACTCCGACCGCCAAAGGTGATGATACTGCCTTGATGATTTATACATCCGGCACGACAGGAACACCGAAAGGAGTTCCGCTGACACACGGAAATATTGTGGCGGAATTGGACGGAATCAATAAAGTTATCAACCTTTCAAGCGACGGACAGTATTTTATCGCTTCTACCACTTTTTCACGCTTATTTGCAGATTGTAAATCTTTGGGTTGCATCAACTTACGGTTGTAAAGTCGGTTATTTAAAGGAACTTACGCCCGATGAATTATCCAAGGCAATGAAGGAATTTAAGCCGACGATTTTGACGACTGTTCCGCGACTTTGGTATCTCTTTCATAAGAAAATTTTTGATGCAGTTGGCGCACAATCCGGCGTGGTGCAAAGGATTTTTCACACAATGTTGGCGACAAATGGTTTCCTGCGCGATTCGTTTAAAATCAATCTTGGTAAAAATTTTTTCGGCAAAGTTCACGATGGTTTTGGCGGAAATTTGCGGATTGCAATTTCGGCGGGTTCGCGTTTTGATGCAGATGTGGCGATTGATTTTCACAAACTTGGTTTTACGATTTTACAAGGTTACGGTTTGACCGAAACTTCGGGCGCGGCAACTGCCACCTACGAAGACGATAATCGAGTTGGCTCAGTCGGAAAGCCGATGTTTAATTCCGAAATTAAGATTGATTCGCCGACCACGAAGGGGTTGGCGAAGTCTTGATTAGGGGCGATATGGTTTTTGCAGGTTATTACAAAAATCCAACTGCCAACGCCGAAGCCTTTACCGAAGACGGTTGGTTTCGCTCAGGCGATTTGGGAAAACTCGATAAAGACGGACATTTGTATATTGTTGGGCGCAAAAAAGATGTCATCGTTCTGCCAAATGGAAAAAATGTTCACCCCGAAGATTTGGAAGTCAATTATCTCAAAACTCCTTTAGTTGCAGAACTTGCAGTGCTTGGCGTGAAAGATGAATCTATCGGTGTAGTCGGCGCAGAAAAACTTGTGGCAGTAGTCGTTCCTGATTTTGATTATCTTAAACAAGCGAAAATTGCCAACTCTTACGAAGCAATTCGTTGGACTTTGGACGGACTTGGGACGCGAACTGCCCGAATATCAGCGAGTCCGCGAATACATCGTCCGTGCCGAGCCTTTGCCGCGAACTGCAACGCGAAAAATTAAGCGTTTTGAACTGCAAAAAGAAATCGAAAGCGGAACTTTGCAACATACCCAACCGCGCACCGAAAAAACTTGGACTCTTACGGATGAGGATAAAAATCTACTTTAATTCAATTGCCGGAAAAGCAGTGATTGCAACAATTAAACAACAAAAAGCAGACCTGAAACTATTCATCCCGAAATGAATTTGGAACTTGATTTAGGCTTGGATTCACTCGCACGAGCCGAAACTTTTGCCTCTCTCGAACAAACTTTCAAAGTTGAATTTGATTCAGATGAAGCAACCAAAGCGTTAACCGTTGGCGAAGTTGTGAAATTGGTTGAAAAAACCGCCAACCTCGAAAACTTCAAAGGTGAACTCGAAACAGGCTTTAATTGGAAACAAATTTTGACCGAAGCCAATGACGATTTGCCGGAAATTCAACCCATTTTGAAACAAGGTTCATTTTTCGCCTTCGTCGCCTATTTGGTTTTGCGTTTTTCATATTTTGTTTTCAAAATCTTTCTACGGCTTGAAGTTACAGGTTTAGACGAACTCAAAAAAATCGAAAAGCCTTTTATCGTCTGCCCGAATCATCAGAGTTTTCTCGATGGATTTATCGTTCCCGCAACTTATCCATATTCAATTTTGAAAGATATTTTCCACGTTGGCGCGAGCGAATTTTTCCAAAGTCGGATGATGCAATTCTTTGCCAAATTGACCAGAATTGTCCCGATTGACCCCGACACCCAACTGATTAAAGCGATGAAAGCCGGCGCAATCGGCTTACGACACGGCAAAATTCTCAACATTTATCCCGAAGGCGAACGCGCCTTTGACGGTGAACTGCACCCGTTCAAAAAAGGTGCGGCAATTTTAGCCAGCGAACTTGATTTCCAAATCGTCCCTGTTGCTTTGGATGGTCTTTGGAAAGTCTGGGCGCGAGGTTCAAATCGAATCAGATTTGCAAAAGTTAAAATTCATTTTGGTAAGCCATTGGATTTAGAACAATTTAAGACGTCTTCAAGGCGAAGAAAAATACGAGAAAATCACGCAACATTTGAAGGATACAATTAAAGAAATGTTGGATGAAATGCGAAAATGAATTGAAATGTTTTTCAAAAATAACGAGGTAAATTTTATGAAAAAGTTTTTTATCCTTCTTCTAATTCCACTTTTTGTTCAAACCATTCTTGGTTGTTCTTGTGTGGATTCTCGTGCTCCTATTCGTGAGTTTTACCAAAATTCTGATGCAGTTTTTATTGGCAAAATCGAAAGAATATCCTCAGCAATAGCGGACGCTGAGGCTCAATTGGCACTTCAAGAAGTAGATACTAATTTATGGAATAAAAGCGGATGGGTAGTAGTTCATTTCAAATTGGAAAAGTCATTTAAAGGAGTTGATGGGAAAACCATCAAAGTCTTAACCCATCGCGGAACGTCTTGTCAATTGAGTGTTAAGGAAGGAAAACGGTGGGTTGTTTATGCAGGTAAATCACAGAAAACAGGATTTTGGGGGTTTGGGGTTTGTGGTGGAAGTGACGAAATTGAAAGAAGTTCAGAGTTAGAAAAAGAACTTGAAAACCTAGCCAAAGGTTTAACCCCCACCCAAATTGTAGGACGAGTTCATAAATATAGTGGCGATGAAAATATAAAGCATGTAAAAGTAACTCTCGAAGGAAATGGAGTAAATTTAACTACAACACTTAACGATTCAGGTTTCTTTGAATTTTCTCCAACTCAAATGGGCAAATATAAAGTAAAAATAACAGTTCCATTAACAGCTTTTGTTATGGTAAGGAAGTTTGTCGGATGAGCAAAATCAAAATAACGCCATCTGAAACCGAAACAATCTTTGAATATGAGGCTGAGGCTAAAGAGAATTATTTGGATTATAATTTCTTTGACGTGGAAGAATATCATTTCAAAAAGCAAATTAAAAATTGAATATTTTCTAAAGAAAATTGCCGGATGAGATGCGAAATTGATTATGATTCCATAAATGTTTTGAGCCTTTTCCAAAGATAAGCTAAAAAGATTGTCCAAAAAATAATTTGAGCAAATGGCACAAAAAGGTAGAAAATATCAAAAATTTGGCTGATCTGTGTCAAAAGCCATGGTAGCAAGGCAAAAGGCAAATTGAGAATAAAAAACCATAATTGAGCCGTTCGTTCTGAATCACTTAAAGGAGCATTTGCTGAATGTCGCATTCCCATATTAGCTAGCCCCGGAAGCAAAGAAACGAATTCAATAATTACAGCTATCACAAAGAAAATTATGTAACTCCAAAATGGCAGTTTTTTTGAGCTTTTTGGCGATAATTCGACTGCTTCAACTTCTGAGAGTTTGTTATTAAAAAGTTGTTTCGAGCCACATCTTTTGCAAATTTCATCTGAATCAAAACAAATTAAACCGCATGAGGAACATTTTTTTCTCATATAGTTTTCAACTAATTGGCAAAAATCTAACCATTTATCATTTTACAAAAACTTCACAAAATTAAGAATTGTTTTTTTTGTAGTAATATGTTGGATGAAATGAGAAAATAGTAACAACTTAAGGAAACAACAATGAAAAAATATTTAGTCAGTTTTATGTTTAGTTCTCGCCATTTTTGCAATGGCGGCTAAACGCCCAAAATTCGTGCAAAAATCAATCTATCGAACAATTAGCCAATAGTTTTGCTGAGGCATTTCAGGCAAAAACTTTGCCACAGATTGATGCAACCAAACCTTTTGTCACTCAAATTACGATTAGAATTGAAAATTCGCTTTCCAGCGATGGTGAACCTGGTCAATATGAATACAAACGAGTTAAAAGTTTTACGGCGTTTGAAAAATGGTTGAAAAGTAATGAAACTGATGAACTTCCGGGTCGTTCAATTCAACCGCTAATTAGTTGTAAAAAGGGGATTTGCACTTACGATATTCAAGGTCTGTTGCACAATACTTTGTTTCTGCAAAAAATCTCGTTTGGTTACAAGAAAGATAAATGTCCCTATATCAAATCGGTATTTATTGTTGACGGGAATTGATTGCATTTGCGAGGGAGGGCTCTTAGCAATTGCTTGATCTATTAAAAAGTCTTCCCGATAAAACTATTGCAACCCCGTTTATTGACCATTCTTTTCAGGCTTCAAATTACTGTAACCATCAAATCTAAAATACCAAGTTTTGCCAGTTTTTTTGGTAACAACGAAGAATTTGCCTTGTCCTGTTTGAACTTGTTTGCCATCTTTGAAGGTGTTAATCGTGTAAATTCCAACTTCGTAACCAAGTTTTTTATCAACTTCGCGTTGTAAAATACGGAATTTTATTTCCATCGTGTTGCCGTTTTTTTTGACGTAATCAAAAAAGCCTGCAAAATTTTCACGAATCTTTGCCCGACCATCCGTCATCACGTTTCCCGAAGCCAGATAATTTGCATCTTCGGTGTAAAGATTGGCGACCAAATCAACCTGCAAATCCCGATATGCTTTGGTAAAAGTCGCGTAAATTGCATCAATTTCTTTATGTGGTTTGACACCGTTTTCTAAAACTAAATCGGGTGTTTGGGCTGAACTAGCAAAAGTAAAAAGCAATAATAAACCAGCTATAATCAATATTTTACTCATTTCCCAACCTCGTATTTTTTAATTTCGGAATCTATCTGCAAAAAATTTGAATATTCAAATTTTCTATCTGTAATTTTTGTCACCTTCAAATCTTTATCACTTTTTCCCTGAATCCGATAGCTGACAGTATGAAATACTTTCGGAATTAAGATGCCAAATCTGCTCGACTGATATTCGTAATTATATTCGGACGACAAAATGGATTTACCCAATTTGGCAGGTCTTATTTCAATTTTGAAGGAGTTTTTCCAAATCTGTCCGGTTTCGGCATCAAGCCAGATTTCTCCTGTCATATTTGGGTTAGTCGGATGAAAATCACCGGAAATAATTGTATCAAAACGCCAGCCCTCAGGTTCTACTTTTAACTCTTCTTTGGTCGGAGATACTTTGTATAAAAGAGTCGGTTTATTTTGTAAGTATTCAACTTTGATAACTTTACGTCCTTCAATTATTTCCTGACCGATAAATTTGAAATCAAAAAACGGGCGGAGTTTGAAAAAGGGAGTAATTTGGGAAAGAGTCATCCCCCACGAACGAAATTGTCCGTCATAACGGTTTCCCTCCGACTTTAGTTTTTCCCTCTCTTTCACATCGGAATTGGATTTTGCCAATTTTTCAAAGAAATCAGCTATTTTTTCGTCACTCAGCGCAACCCGTTTCCCGTTATATTCAAGCGGATTTCGATATTCATCAATCTGATTATTTCGCGGTGATTGATAGACAATAAAATTCGATTTGATGATACGAGTGCTGTCTATACTTCCATCAGTTCGGTAATAAATCAGCATTTTTAGCTCGTCAGCGGAAAGGTTTTTGAATGTTTTTGTGTATTCAATAGTGGCTTTTTCAGCCTTTTTGATGAGCGCATCGAGATTTATTTCTTGGGCGTGGGCGGAGATCGAAAAGAATAAAATTATAAAAAATGGAACAACTTTGCTTATTTGCATATCTATCTACTTCTTCAGTTTTTGCCTTTTGCCTTTTTACTTTTTACTTACTTCACCCGACTCGTTCGCCGTTTCAAAAAATCCATTAAAACGAATTCGCTCAAGTTATTTGGATTCGCAAAATAGGCTTTGCCGTTGGTCATTGCGGACATTTTTTTGACGAAATCAACCAAATAATAATCGCTGGCGAGCATAAAAGTATTGATCATAACTCCACTTTTGCGACAGGCTTGGACTTCTTTGAAAGTCTCAGCCATCACAAACGGGTCGTTGCCCATCGAGTTTTTGTAGAGCAAGCGTTTATCGGTTTGGACTTGGGAATATCGGCGATAATTGAGATACGCCGGGTTGCCCGAATCAATAAAAGCGGCAGTTGGTTTGCCGTCCGTAATCATCACAATTTGCTTCATTTCTTTGCTTTGGGAGGCTAAAATTCGTCGCGCAAGTTTCAAACCTTCGGCGGTGTTAGTGTGATATGGTCCAACTTGGGTCGTTGCCAACTTACTAATCGGCAATTCCTCCGCGCCATCGTGAAACAGAACAATCTTGAGCGAATCTCCGGCGTATTGCGTGCGGATGAGATGTGCGAGTGCCAGCGCAACTTTTTTCGCCGGAGTAAATCTATCTTCGCCATACAAAATCATCGAATGCGAACAATCGAGCATTACGACCGTTGCACACGACGATTGATAATCTTGCTGATGAACGTAAAGGTCTTTGTATTCAAGATTTAGCGGAACGTCCAAACCTTCGCGGGTAATTGCCGAAAGCAAAGTGGCATTGACATCCAAATTTATCGTATCGCCAAATTCGTATTGTTTTGAACTCAAAGCGGCCTCGACTCCAGTCGCCAAATACTGCGTATCGTGTCTGCCGATTGAAGATTTTCCGACTCTTCCCAACAGTTTCTGCAATTGTTTGTAGCCAAGAAAATCCAATCCTTTTTCAGTAACTTAAATTTAACATCGCGCGGCATTGCTTCGCCGACTTCGCCTTGTCCACCGCCATTTTGCATTTCGCGTTGCTGTTGCTTCGACTTCTTTCAAATCCAAATAACCTTCTTCAACCAATCGCTCAATCAATTGGTTGATCAATTCTTCCAAAAGCGAGCCTTTGAATTTGCCGTCATTTTCCGCCAACATTTGTTCAACCTGCTGTGGCGAAATAATTTCTTGTTCGAGCAGGGCTTTCAAAATTGCTTGACGAAGCGCATCGAGCGAATCATCCATTTGATTGCGCTGACGAGTCCACCAATAATCCTCATTATAGCCCGAATCAAGCATCATATCCGAAAGCGACTGCATCAAATCGCCCAGATTCAGGTCGAAAACATTGAACCCTTTGAACTTTGAATAACGGATAAATTTCATAACAACCTCACCAGCAAACTTGCCATCACAACCAATGTTCGCTATTTTATAAATTATCTCTCGTCAGAAAAATTTGCTCTTCCCAAAACTTAACATATTTCGCTCTCCCCAGAGAACTTTTTTAGAACAAGGAGTGAAAAAAATGAAAAAGTTTATTATAGGATTAGTTATTTTATTTGTATTTGCGGTGACCATCCCGTTAGCGGCTAATGCTCAAACGTGTCACCCGCGCAAACGTAAGGCAGTCGCCCAAAAACGATATGCGGTTCGAGGCTACACAGCTCAACGACCTAGTTTTTACCGTCGTCACCGAAATATAATCAATATCGCTGCCGCAACCGGCGGCGGGGCTTTAATTGGCGGATTGATTGGCGGAAATCGAAAAAGTATGGGCATTGGGGCGTTGATTGGCGCAGGTAGCGGTGCGCTTTACACCTACGTTTTGAAACCGAAAAGACGTGGTTATCGTTAAAAAAAGGAACGCCAGCATCTTGCTGGCAATGAACGCGAGAGCGTTCAAAATTAAGACTCAATCTAATTAGGTTTTGACATCGTTTGCACGATGTATGCCGTCAAGATGACGGCGTTCCTTTTAATTATAACCTTCCAAATCAGTTAAATCATTGTAAATCAATCCGCATATTCAAACTAAAAAACAGATTACCGTTTGAACTTGTATAAGTTGTAAATAACCACCGCCGTATCGGTTTTTCCCGATTCAATGGTGTCCGATCCGCTAATTTTTTCGGGATTCCCGGGAAGATAAGAACCATTGAAAGGAATCTTTTGAGAGCCAAGAGGGATAGTTATGTTCCAAGGCTCCGGTGGTCCGTCGAAATCGCCATTGGGCTTGGGGCAATCACTCTTTGACGAGCTTTTTGAGTAACCGTTGGTCGTCATTGTAATTTCCGGGATCTTGAATTGTATTGGAATTTTGCCTGTTTCGAATAGTTCACCAATATTAACCTCTGTATTTCCGACTTTGGACCCGCTTTTGTCCCAGGTGAAGATAAAGTCCGTCTCATATTTATGCTTATCCCCTTCTTGTTTCAGCCCACCTTTGCACGAAAGCATTCCGCTACTGTGTTTTTTTTCTTCATTTTTACCGCCAACCTGCCATGAAGACGGATATTCAAAAGAGTAATCACCATCTAACCTGATGATTCCGTCAAGCGTGAGTGTATCGTCAAATGAATGCGTCTCATTATACTGAGGTCTGTCTTGATCTTTATGGTCTTTGCGGGTATAAGAATACCTGATAGTGCCGAACCATGAATTAAAACGGCAGGACTTCGGCATTGCATTCAAGCGATTGAGGATCTCCTTGATGAGGTGACTATAGGCATCCCTCAATGAAAATAGATAATCATTTAATGGCAAAAAATTCATGATGTCGTCATTTTCGCCTAGTTTCTGTTTTACCTTTTCTCGTTGGCAAAAGTCCCGCCGGTCGGCTCCATATAGTTCATAAAGCGATTTTAGGCACGACGTGTCTGCTTCAGCCTTTGACTCACAGGTTATGGTGCTGGTTGTCACGGAACCGGCATGGGCACCAGTTTGGTGGACTGAACTTATTGCCTGGTTGATGGCATTGATAACATTCGCCCCCTTTGTCACCCCGGTCGAGTTTGGTGCCGGGGCAATTTCGTTGACTAGGTCAGTTTTCTTTGTCGTCATTAGATACTGTTGGATTGTGTTTAATGCGGCATTTGCCATGTTAAGCTGATTAATCAAATCAGCTTTGTCCTCACATTTGCAAGGACCGGCGGCGGGTTGGGCAATTAGTTCAGTAGGAGCGATAAAGAAAAAGATTATCCAAAGGATGGCAGCAGGCATCCATAATCTCAAAGAAAGTGCTTTCATAGTCTATACCTCCAATCGGACCATGATGCCCAGCCGGGATGGATTTGAAAGACTTTGCCATCTCAGACTGTTTCTGGTCCGTCAATTTATTCAACATCGGGAGAAGTATGCAAAACTTCGGACATCAGGCTATTTGGAGCATTTTAGTTTTAAAATCCGCTGACTTTCACGGCTGGCTCTGTAACCTGTAAAATGCCGTGTCTGACCACAAAAGAAACGCCTAAACAACCTTTGAAATCTTTATATCTTAATCTCCGAACGTAGTCAACAAAAATATTCTGAGGTTTTAAGGTAGAACAAAAAGTTCAAAATTTTAAAAGCAAACTGTATTCGCTAATCCAAAGGCAAAGCCTTCGTGTTTTCTTCGCAAATCTTCTTGGATACTTTATCTTAATTATAACCTTCTAAATCAGTTAAATCATCGTAAATCAACCCGCGTCTATCACGTTTAGTGCGCGTCATTGCTTCATAACCGCCTTCTTCGTTGCGCGAAATTTTGTTTTGGGCATATAAACCTTCGAGAACAAATTCGCAAGCTGAAACAAGTTTGGCTTTCTCATTTTTGGTAAATTCGAGCGGAACGAGCGTTGATTCAATCAAATCGGGAACGCTTTCCAAAAGCATCACACATTCATCTGCCGCCGCCGTGTCGGAAAGCAAAAGTTTGTTGCCTTCATCAAACCAGCGTATTGTCGGCGCAAAATCAATGCCTAAAAAAAAGCCTTCAAAAACGACTCCACCTGCCTTTTTGATTAAGTCTCGCGCCAGCCGATTTGCGCCAAGTTGTTCGCCTTCATATTCGAGTTCCATTTTGCCCGTCATCGCGGGTAAGGCGGCGTAAATGTCCGAAATTCGCGGCACAATTTCAGCTTCATCAGTCAAAATTGCTCGACGTTCAGCGTTGGAAACCATTGCTTCCGTGACACTTATCGGAAATCTTTGCGAAACTCCGCTTCTTTTATCAATGCGTTGGTCGTCTCGTGCCTCAAAAGCAATTTGCTCAATCATCTCCCCGATAAATTCTGGAATTTCAACTGTAAATCCATCAAAATCTTCACGATTCGTCCACGCCTCTTGTTTGGTAATTTCTACGCCAAGCGATAAATCTTTTGGGTAATGTGTAGAAATTTCCGAGCCAATTCTATCTTTCAAAGGTGTGATGATTTTCCCGCGAGCCGTGTAATCTTCGGGGTTTGCGCTAAAAACTAACATCACATCCAAAGGCAAACGGACGGGATAACCTTTAATTTGCACATCGCCCTCTTGCATAATGTTGAACAATCCAACTTGGATTTTTCCGGCGAGGTCGGGCAGTTCGTTGATGGCAAAAATTCCACGATTCGCACGCGGGAGCAAGCCAAAATGAATCGTTAGCTCATCCGACAAAAGATGTCCACCTTTCGCCGCTTTAATCGGGTCAATGTCGCCGATAATATCCGCAATTGTCACATCGGGCGTGGCGAGTTTTTCGACAAAACGATTATCGCGGGTGACCCAATCAATTTTGGTCTCATCGCCGTGAATTTCGACCTGTTGTCGTCCAAAAGCAGAAAGCGGTTGGAACGGACTATCATTGATTTCCGAACCCGCAATGATTGGAATTTCATCGTCTAAAAGTTCAGTTAATTGTCTGATGATACGGCTTTTAGCCTGTCCGCGTGTGCCGAGTAAAATGATGTTGTGTTTGGATAAAACGGCGTTGACAATTTGCGGAATAACCGTTTCATCAAAGCCAATAATGCCACGAAAAAGTTTTTCACCGCTTCGTAATTTCTTTATCAAATTTGCCCGCATTTCGTCTTTGACGGAACGTGATTGATACCCGCTTGCTCGTAATTCTCCCAATGTTTTTGCTTTGCTCATATAAATAAAATAACGCAGTTCTCTCGAATAGAAAACTGCGTTCATATAAAAAGCAGAAACACGCACGTTAGCAAGCGTGTCTCTGCTTGAATTTAAACAATATCAGCGAAAAGATTAAGTCTGCTCTCATTTTCCGATACTTCATTGGTATCTTTTAGAACAAATTGTCAAAGTCTAAAAGCTTTTCAGCTTTTATTACGAAACCTAGATTAAGCATTATGTTTGTAAGTGATATTAAATTTGGTATCGTTGATATTGGCTTTATAATTATTTTTCCGTTGGCTTCGTATTGTGGACCTGCATATAAAACGCCTAATAATATTAATCTTCCTTGCATATCAAAATTGCCCTCTTTTGTTGTATGTCCGCCAGGGTTAAAAACCAACACGGGCGAGCCACTTGACCCTGGGAAACAAGAACAATCTATCAAAATTTCTGGCTTTCCATTGTAATTTAATTTCGGGTGACTTGCTGTTATTCCTTGTCTGATTACAGGAATGTTGTTTGTTTTATCCCAAATTCCGTTTGGATACCCTATCATTGTAACTGTTTCAATTGCACTTAAACTTTCGAGTTTTTCATTGTCAGCTAAATACTCTTTGTTATAAGCGAAAATAAAAAAGTCCCCTAAACTTAAAATTAAATCGTCATAAAACTTGTCAAACGGTAAAATACACAAATCAATACTTTCATCAGGATGAAAAATCCAATCTTTTTCACTTATTTTTAGTGAGGCTGGAAAATTAGCAGAATAGTTTGGATTTTTGTCATCGTCATAAGGTGTTAAATAAATAGTTAATCCAACACTATTCTCGACAACGTGTTTGTTAGTTATAATTACTAATCTGTCCCAACTGTTTTCATTTTTCTGAAAAGCAAAATAAAACCCTGTCCCTACACTTACAGTATTGTCATTAAGTAAACACTCAAGCCTAACAGTTGTGTGTTGAATAAGTTCTGTCTTTGAAAGGTTGCTCATTTTGTTTGGAGTATTCTCAAGTTACTGATAATTCGTTAATACAAACTTTTTTGATGTGTGAAACTAATATAAATTATTTATCTTGAAAAAAAAAGACAAAGCCGAAACTTCATCCTTCCTTATTCCAAATTTAATTTTGTTTCTAATCCGTCACCGCTCCAAATTCAGCCGATGAAACAAGTTTGGCATATTTGGATAAAACGCCCGTTTTATATTTTGGCGCAGGTGCTTTCCAAAGTCTTCGCCGCATTGCCAATTCTTCATCGGAAATATTCAGTTGCAAAGTCCGAGTTGGCGCATCAATCGTAATTGAATCGCCTTCTTCGATGAGGGCAATATTTCCCCCGACAAAGGCTTCGGGTGCAACGTGACCAACGACCATTCCGTAAGTTCCACCGGAAAATCTACCGTCTGTAATCAAGCCAACTGAATCGCCCAAACCCGCGCCGATAATTGCCGAAGTTGGGGCAAGCATTTCACGCATTCCAGGTCCGCCTTTTGGTCCTTCGTAGCGAATGACAATCACATCACCCGCTTGTATCTGTTTGGAAAGAATAGCTTTCAGGCATTCTTCTTCGGATTCAAATACTTTTGCATTGCCTGTGATTGAAGGATTTTTGACACCCGTGATTTTGGCAACTGCGCCTTCTTCGGCAAGATTTCCTTTCAAAATTGCCAAGTGACCTTGTTCGTAAAGAGGTTGATTAAATGGGCGAATTACGTCTTGATTTGTGGTCGGTTCATCGGGTATTTCCGCCAAATTTTCTGCCACGGTTTTGCCCGTAATCGTCAAACAATCGCCGTGAAGCAACCCCGCTTTGAGCAACATTTTCATAACTTGCGGAATTCCGCCAGCTTTGTGCAAATCGGTGGCAACATATTTTCCCGAAGGTTTTAAATCGCAGAAAACAGGCACTTTGGCGCGAATTTCTTCAAAATCGTCAAGTTTCAAATCCACGTTTGCCGAATGTGCAATCGCCAGCAGATGCAAAACGGCATTGGTCGAGCCGCCAACTGCCATAATAACGGCAATCGCGTTTTCAAAGGCTTTTCGCGTCAAAATCTTGCCCGAAGTCAGATTATTTTTGACGGCTTCGGCTAAAACTCGTGCAGATTCGGCGGTGCTTTCGGCTTTTTCATCATCTTCTGCCGCCATTGTGGATGAATAGGGCAAGCTCATTCCCATCGCTTCAATCGCCGATGACATCGTGTTGGCGGTGAACATTCCCCCACACGAACCCGCGCCGGGGCAAGCGTGTTTTTCAACTTCGGTTAGTCTTTTTTCGTCAATTTTTCCCGCTGAATACTGTCCAACTGCTTCAAACGAAGAAACAACGGTCAAATCTTCTCCGTCCAGATGTCCCGCCTTAATCGTTCCGCCATAAACAAAAATCGAAGGAATATCGAGCCGAGCCAGCGCAATCATCGCGCCCGGCATATTTTTATCACATCCGCCAATCGCTAAAACGCCATCTAAAGATTGCCCGTTGCAGACAGTTTCAATCGAATCCGCAATTACTTCACGCGAGACAAGAGAATATTTCATCCCTTCCGTCCCCATCGAAATCCCGTCGCTAATTGTAATTGTCCCAAAGACTTGCGGCATCGTCCCGCATTCGCTCAAAGCAGAAATAGCGCGTTCTGCCAAAGGTTGGATTCCCGAATTGCAAGGCGTAATCGTGCTATAACCATTCGCCACACCGATAATCGGTTTGACAAAATCCTCATCCGAAAAACCAACGGCGCGGAGCATCGCCCGATTCGGCGAACGCTCAAAACCTTGTGTAATTTGACAACTTCTACGATTCATAAATTCCAGTAGCAGTAGCAGTAAAGTCTTATTAATTGCTAGCTTTAGAACAAATTACAGACGTAGCTACAAAGAAAACTGCCGCCTCCCGATGCCAACTGCCGCCTGACTAAACTGCCCAAAGATGATTTTCTTGATTGTAATGAAGCCAAAAGTCTTGGTTATCAACCCATTCGGGGCGATAATTCGTAGCAACAACCGCTAAAACATCAGATTCGGCAACCGAAGAATGCTCAACAAATGGCGGAATTACGACACTTTCGTTGGCTTCGAGTATGAACACTCGTTCACCAAATTCGATTCGCCATTTGCCCGAAACGACATAAATTATTTCTTCATAATCGTGCGTGTGCGGTTTGGTGATTGCGCCTGCTTCAAGTTTGACATGCGCCATCATAATTTTTTCGCCAATCGCTACGCCACGGCTGTAACCATCAACCAATGTGCGCCCTTCGTTTTGATTCCAATCGTATTTCATAATTTAATTTGTTAGAGTTACGCATTTATGCGTGATTCAAGATAAAATGCTACGCTTGTTGTTGAAATCCTGCAACGTATTTCACGCCTCAAGGCGTAACTCTAACATTTTCAATTACTTTGTTTGTTGACCAAAGTTTTTTCTTGCAACCACGGCATCATTGCGCGGAGTTCTTTACCGACTATTTCGATGTTGTGTTGCTTCGCCGTCAGCTTCCATTCGTTTGAAATTTTCTTTGCCGTTATCACATTCCGCCATCCATTCATCGGCGAATTGTCCGCTTTGGATTTCAGTCAAAATTTTCTTCATCTCAGCCTTGGTTTCTGCCGTCACAACTCGACTTCCGCGAGTCAAATCGCCATATTCAGCCGTGTTTGAAACGCTGTAACGCATATTGGAAATGCCGCCTTCATAAAGCAAATCAACGATCAGTTTCATTTCGTGCAAGCATTCAAAATAAGCCATTTCGGGTGCGTAACCGGCTTCGGTCAAAGTTTCGTATCCCGCCTTTATTAAAGCAGTTAAGCCACCGCAAAGGACAGCTTGTTCACCGAAAAGATCAGTTTCAGTTTCTTCTTTGAAAGTAGTTTCGATGATGCCCGCTTTGCCACCGCCAATAGCTGAGGCGTAAGCCATTCCAACTTCGCGCGAGTCACCAGTAACGTCTTGGTGAACAGCGAGTAAACACGGAACTCCGCGCCCACGAGCGTATTCACTACGAACCAAATGACCGGGACCTTTTGGAGCAACCAGAAAAACATTAACATCTTTCGGCGGTTCGATTTTCTTGAAATGCACGCCAAAACCGTGAGCAAAAAGCAAATATTTGCCAGGTTTCAAAACAGGCTCAATTTCGTTGTGATACACAGTTGGCGCAAGTTCATCCGGCACTAAAACCATTACCAAATCTGCCCAATCAACCGCGTCACGGGTGTATAAAACTTCTAACCCTGCGGCTTCGGCTTTGGCTCGTGATTTACTGCCTTCGGGCAATCCGACGACGACCTCAAAACCCGAATCTTTCAAATTGTTGGCGTGGGCGTGTCCTTGCGAACCATAACCAATCACGGCAATTCGTTTATCTTTCAGCAAATTCAAATTTGCATCTTTTTCGTAAAATACTTGCATTGTTTTCTCCCGTTCAGAGTCCAAACTTCAGTTTGCCAAACCACCAGCGAAGCGAAGTGGTTTGTCTTTTTTTTCAAAGTTTTGAGTTCACCCGCTTTGCTTCGCTCGCTACTCATTTGCAAACTGAAGTTTGAACTCAGAACTTAATCCCTATTATTTTCAATAGCTTCAAAAGGTGACAAGCGATTGATTGCCACACAACCTGTTCGCGCGGTTTCATTCACGCCGAATGGTTTGAGCAATTCGATCATCGTATCAACTTTGTCTTTGTTGCCCGAAATTTCCAGAATCATTCTATCGTGCGACATATCAACCACTTTAGCCCGAAAAATCTCCGCAATGTTCAAAATATCTTGTCTTTCCGCTGAGGTTTTGGCATTGACATCAACCAAACCCATTTCGCGTTCAATGTGCGGCAGAGTCGTCACCGCTTTGACCTCGCGCACTCGCGCCAGACGCGAACATTGTTTGATAATTTGGTCAATCGTTTTCTCATCACCTTCGGTTACAATCGTGCAACGCGAAAAATCAGGCAAAATAGTTTTGCCAACCGAAATTGTTTCGATATTGTAGCCCCGAGCCGAAAAAAGTCCGACTATCCGCGACAATTCGCCCGCTTCGTTTGCTAATAAAATTGAAATTGTATGACGCATTATTTTAAGGGATGAGGGCGGAGGGATGAGGGATGAATAATTCTCCCCAATCAATCCACTTTGCTCTCATCTTTTCACTTATCGAACTTTAAGGAATCAAGTTTAAGCAGGATTTTTCATCCCTATCCCTCATCCTTCATCCCTTCAATATCATATCTCTCGAATTTCCGCCCGCCGGGACGATTGGAAAAACGTTTTCTTCTTTAGATACAACGACATCAATGATTGCCACGCGGTCGTTGTTTAATCCGGCTTCTAAAATTTTGCGTAGTTCGCTCGGGTTTGGTGGCGCGTAATCCCAAAGCTCCGTAAGCCTCCGCCAATTTGACGAAATCGGGCGAAATTGACAGGTCAACTTCGGAATAGGCGCGGTCGTAAAACATCTCTTGCCATTGGCGCACCATTCCGAGGTAGCCGTTGTTCATAATGATAACTTTGAGCGGAATTTTGTATTGAATGGCGGTAATAATTTCTTGATTTGTCATCTGAAAACCGCCATCGCCAACAACCGCCACGACTAGATGTTCGGGGCAAGCCAACGCCGCGCCCATTGCCGCCGGAAGTCCAAAACCCATTGTCCCAAGCCCGCCACTCGTCAACCATTGGCGCGAGCGTTTGAATGGATAAAATTGCGCCGCCCACATTTGATGTTGTCCAACATCGGTCACGATAACAGCATCACCATTTGTCACGCGATGCAATTCTTCAATAACTTGTTGTGGTTTGATTTCGGTTGCAGAAGTTTCGCAAACTAAAGGAACAGAATTTCGCCAATTATTAAGTTGATTCCACCATTCACCGCGTTTGGTTGCGATTGAACCGATTTCAACAGTTTCTAATTTTGCTAAAATTGCGGTTAAAGCCGTTTTTGCATCTGCTTGCAACGGAATTTGCGGTTTGCGGATTTTACCAATGTTCGAGGCGGCAATGTCAATGTGAATGACCTCTGCATTCGGCGCAAATGTGGCTAATTTTCCTGTGACACGATCATCAAACCGAACGCCAATCGCAATCAGCAAATCACTTTCAGCAACCGCCATATTCGAGGCGTAAGTGCCGTGCATTCCGAGCATTCCCAAACATAAATCGTGCGCCGACGGAAATCCACCTAAACCCATAAGTGTTGGAGTCACAGGCAGTTGCAATTTTTCTGCTAGTTGCAAAAGTTCGTCCGAAGCATCTCCCGTGACGATTCCACCACCAACATATAAAACAGGTTGTTTGGCTGATAATAATCTTTCGCAAATCTTTTCAATCGTTGCCGTGTCAATTGGTTTTTCTTTCTCTTCAAACAACAAATTTTCGTGTAATTTCTTTGGATTTTCGCACAAATGCGCCGTCACATCTTTTGGAATATCAATCACGATCGGACCCGGTTTGCCTGAACTTGCCAAGACAAACGCCTCGTCCACAATCGCTTCTAAATAATTGACATCTTTGACTAAATAACTGTGTTTGACGATTGGCAAAGTGATGCCGAAAGTGTCAACTTCTTGGAACGCATCTGTTCCAATCAAAGGAGATGGAACTTGTCCGGTGATTACAACGAGCGGCACAGAATCCAAAAAAGCATCGGCAATTCCCGTCACAGCATTGGTCGCGCCGGGACCTGATGTAACCAACACAACTCCAACTTTTCCAGTAGATTTTGCGTAACCTTCCGCCGCGTGAGTTGCGCCCTGTTCGTGTCGCACTAGATAGTGCGAAATTTCGTTGCGAAAACGCCAAAGTTCATCATAAATATGCAAAACCGCGCCGCCCGGATAACCCCAAATTGTGTCCACACCATTTTTAATCAAGGCTCGCACCAGCACTTCTGCGCCACGCGGGGCAATTTTCGGCTCGGTAATCGGACTTTTAGGAATAATTACGTTGGAGTAGGCTTCGGCAACTGTTTTCATATTTTAGAATTTTTATTTTCGTTGATTATCTTTAATTTCTATAAATGAAAGTTATGTATCGTAGCATTTCATAACTTTTATTTCAATCTCTAAATTGCAATTTGTGCAAAAAAAAATCGCCATCCTTTTTAAGATGACGACTTTAGCTAAACTTTTTATCCAAGCGTCATCTTTTCGTCAGGTTGACGATAATAATGTTAGTAATTGTGACGACTTGGTTTTGCATTCGGTAGATATTACCTAATCTAAGGCTATTACAGCTATTCATAAGTGTCAACAGAAATTTTCATCATTAAAAATATTTGTGCAAGTGCAACTTTGTATTAGAATTGTTTGCAAATGATTTTTGAACTTTGATCTTTGATCTTTGATTTTTCTGTTTAATGAGGTTTTTAATTCCCTTTTTCGATTCTAATAGTCAAAGATTAACTAAATTGTTCTGAAAAAAGCCTCAAAGATCAAAGATCAAAAATCAAAGTTCTAACTTATTATGAACCAAACTGTTTCAAGTGCTTTGCAGAAATTTCAAGATACGGTTGGAATCCGTTTTCAACTTTACAACAGCCTTTTTTTGTCGTTGCCATTTTACGGAATTGATAAAACGGGAATTTTGCTTTCGCTATTTTTGAGTAATTGCGAGGATGGTTACGGCAACAAGCAAAGTCCGACTGAAATTATTGAGGATTTTTTCAAAAACCACACTTCGATTGATGACGAAGATAAACAACTTGATTTACTTTTTCGTTTTGTCCAATATGCCGAGCGTCAAATTGTGCTGTTCGATGCGCTTGAGGATGCGGCTTTTCGGGAAATGAACGATATGCAGGGCGCGGGAACGCTCAAGCAAATTACGTCCGCCGTTTTGCAAAATAATAAGTCGGCGGAGTTAGCGCAAATCATTGATAACTTTAGTGTTCGACCTGTTTTAACGGCTCATCCGACACAATTTTATCCGGGTTCGGTGCTGGGAATTATCAACGATTTAGCTGAGGCGATTGAGAAAAATGAGGTTTCAAATATCAATACTTTTTTGCAACAACTTGGGCGCACTCCGTTTTTCAAAAAGCAAAAACCGACTCCGTTTGATGAAGCGGTAAGTCTGATTTGGTATCTCGAAAATATTTTTTATCATTCAATCGGCAACATCGTTTCAGAGATTAAAAGGTCATTTCCGAATGAGCAAATAAACACCGCAAACCTAATAAAAATGGGCTTTTGGTCGGGCGGAGACCGTGACGGAAATCCGTTTGTGACGGTTGAAACGACGCTGGCGGTGGCGAATGCTCTGCGAAGTTCGATTTTGAAATGTTATTACCAAGATGTTCGCAAACTAAAACGTCGTTTGACGTTTGTTGGTGTTGAAAGCGTCCTAGCAGAACTAGAAACAAAACTTTACGAAAATATTTTGCTTTCTGAAAGCGATAAACCATTGACACATAATGAGATATTGGATGCTCTCAAGCAAATTCGAGAAACACTTTTGCAAAAACACGATGGTCTATTTGTTCATTTGGTTGAAGATTTGCTCGACAAAGTTGAGATTTTCGGACTCTATTTTGCCTCGCTCGATATTCGCCAAGAATCAACGCAACACAGCGATATTTTGGCGCATATCGTTGAAAACACAGATAGTTTGCCGAAAGACTACGAAACTTTTTCCGATAATGAAAAAATCGAAGCACTTTTGAATGTAACTGCACCAATTTCAGCCGATTTATTGACCGATGAATTTGCCAAAGACATTATCAAAACAGTCGAATCTATCAAAAAAATCCAGCAGGATAACGGCGAAAAGGCTTGTGAACGCTACATTATTTCGCAATGTCAAAGCGCATTGAATGCGATTGAAGTTTTCGGGCTATTTTTGCTTGGCGGTTGGAAAACTGAGGATTTGAAAATTGACATTGTTCCACTTTTTGAAACGATTGCCGACCTCAAACACGCCGCAGACATTATGCGCGAGCTTTACACACATCCCGTTTATCGTCAACATTTAGCAAGGCGAAACGACATGCAAACGATTATGCTCGGCTTTAGCGATGGCACAAAAGACGGCGGTTATCTGATGGCAAATTGGAGCATTTACAAAGCCAAAGATGAACTGACTTCCCTTTCGCGTGAATTCGGAGTGAACGTCATTTTCTTTGATGGTCGCGGCGGTCCGCCCGCTCGTGGAGGAGGAAAAACTCACAAATTTTTCTCGTCAATGGGCAAAAACATTGCCAACGATGCAATCCAATTAACTGTGCAAGGTCAAACAGTTAGCTCAAACTTTGGAACAATTGACGCGGCTCAATTTAACCTTGAACAACTGCTCAACGCCGGAATTTACAACAAACTTTTTTCGGTAAAAAATCGGACTTTTGAC
The DNA here is from genome assembly GCA_963779235.1 of Pyrinomonadaceae bacterium. Classification (GTDB taxonomy): domain Bacteria; phylum Acidobacteriota; class Blastocatellia; order Pyrinomonadales; family Pyrinomonadaceae; genus JAIBCC01. Next base: position 116,357 of record CAVZXI010000023.1, on the reverse strand, counting down.
GAGGCGGAAGAATCTCTAATGCAATCAATCGCAGACGCAAGTTTTGTCGAATATGAAAGCCTCAAAAATCATCCGCAATTTTTGGAATATCTTTCTGAAGTTAGCCCGCTTCGATTCTATTCCGCCACCAATATCGGCTCTCGTCCGGTTAAACGTGGTGGCTCTAACAAATTGACATTGAAGGATTTACGGGCAATCCCGTTTGTCGGTGCGTGGAGTCAATTAAAGCAAAATGTGCCGGGTTTTTACGGAGTCGGGACGGCGTTAGAGAAAATTGACGAAGCGGGAAAATTGAGCGAAGTCAGAACAATGTATCAAACTAACGGATTTTTCAAAGCACTGATTGATAACTGCGAAATGGCAATGCAAAAATCGTTTTTTCCGCTGACCGCGTGGCTCAGAAAAGATGCAACTTTTGGCGAAATCTGGCGCAAAATCTACAACGAATACGAATTAACCAAAAAATATATCGCTTCCCTTTCGGGCAAAGATGGATTAATGTCGGACTATCCAATCGAACAACAATCCGTCCAAACCCGTGAGCGCATTATGTTTCCGCTGACCACGATTCAACAATACGCCATTCACCAAATTAACAACATTGAAGCAACCACCAAAGAAACGGAAAAGATTGCAAATTACGAAAAATTAGCGATGCGATGTTCATTTGGAATCATCAATGCGGGGAGAAATTCGGCGTAGGTCAATGGCAGTACCAGTTTTGACTTTTGATTAACTCTAAACCTTGCATTTGGGCGTGTTACTGCTTCTGCCTACTGCCACTCCGAAGTAGCCTCTTAATCATCATAATCTGCCCTTTATGCTCTGCATCGTGTTCGAGCAGATGCACAAAAATCCAGCGCAACGAATAATGAGTTTCACGGTCTTCGCGCCTTCGGGCAAAAGTTTTTTCGAGGTCATCATCGGTAAATTCCGAAAGAGTTTTTCGCGTCATAAAGTGAATCTTTTCAACTACTTCCAAACAATATTCAATGTCCAAATCTTCCGTCGCAAAATCTTTGAACCAAAGGTCGTGATGAAATAAATCTTTAATTTCGTCAGTCATTGGCTTGCCCTCGACAATCTCTTGCATCCAAAAACATTCGGCTTCGGCGATGTGGATGATGATTGTCCCAATCGGCTGAATTTCGGGCAAAATTCGGGTTGCAAGTTCGGACTTTGATAAATCTTTGACGGCTTCGCGCCATTTTTTGCGAATCTTTTCTAAACTTGCCAAAAACAGACCGATTTCGCGCGAGAAAGTTGGAACGGTCTGAAGGTTGATTGTTTCGATTTGCATATATTGATGTAACCACAATTGAACGAAGATTTACATTGATTTCTGGAGTGATTTTCTCAGTTTGAGATTATTCCATACTGATTTAAAATCTTGGCTCGCCAAAACAATTTTGTGGAAAGCAATAGAATCGGCAAATTTTACCTGAACAGTTTTTCGATTTACCAAAGATTTTAAAGGAAATGATGAAATTGAAATTGAGCAAAAATTATTGTAACCTCAAAAAGCAATTATCAATTGAGGAAATTTTAATTTAATGAGTGAAAACATAGAAGTTTTATCTGCGGATTTGATTGAAATTCGCAAAATTTTAGCCAGCGAAGTCAAGCTCCGAAGTAATATCATCAAGCCTTTGGAAAATGCTGTTCGAGCCTTAAAAGACCCGCACAAAAATGCGGTTGCTTTGGCAGAGGCTTGCGTGGCTTTGGAGATACCGCCGATAGAATTGGAACTGCCGGATGACTATCAAAAAAGTGTTGAAAATCTGAAAGCAATTGCCGATGAAAATTTGGCAGAATTGGAATTTACTTTTGCCAGAGATTTGCGTGAAGCATTTAGCGAAAAAGGCATTACTTTAGGTGGCAATTCGGCTTCAGAACTGATTGCGGAACTGTTTGTCATCAAAGTAGATATGCGGCGCAAACAAGTTGATATGACCTTTTCGCGGCAACCTGTAACGGACAAAAAAATTAAGTTAAATGTCGAACAAGTCGTGGCAACTTACGAGCGGGCGAGAAAAGATATTTGTGAGCGAAATGTTGATTTGTATGGATTATTAGGCGAGTTGTTTGAGGCTTACACTCGTGTTTTAAAATTAACGGAAAAACAGATTGGCACGCGAACGATAATTGTTGATTGCTACCGTGAATTGATTATGGTTCGCCAACCCGCTTCATTTCGCAAAACGCCGTCAAAAGCAAAATTCGTTGATTATCCCAAAACGCATTTTGCCTTTGATGTGATGCAGTTACGGAAAAATCAAGCAATGATTTTTGACGGACATCACTTGAATTTAGGAACAGCCACGATTGATGTCGGAAGCGATTCAGCCAAGGCGATGTTTTTAGCTACTGATGCCAATGAAGGGCAATTTATTCAACATTTATATTTCACCAAGGAGAAGTAAAAGATGACTTTAACGCAGACCGAAGCGCAACATATTATCCGCAAACTCGGTGAATCAGGCATCCCGCCGACCAGAAATTTAGAAGCCTATACCGTTGGAATTGATTCAATTTTAGGAACGCTCAAAGATGAATATTTGAACGGTTATTTGCGCGATGGTGGTTCGAGTTTTAAGTTGGTAGTGGGTGAATACGGAAGCGGTAAATCGCATTTTCTCTATCGTTTGCGCGATTTAGGCTGGGAATTCGGCTATGTTGTCAGCCGCACCGAATTAAGCCCGAAAGAATGTCCTTATGACAATCAACTCAAGGTTTATCAAGCCGTGACGGGCAACCTCATTTATCATTCTCCAAACGGCGACAGCACCGAAACAAACGGGTTTGAATCCTTTTTGGAAAATCATTTTTTCCAAACTTTGAAAACGCTCGGAGTTGAAAATGCCAAAACGAGTGTTGGATTGGATGTGCGGGTAACATTATGGCTCGATACGGTTTTGCGCTACAACATCGAAAGTCCATCGTTTCGCCACGCGGTTTATTATTATTTCAAAGCCGTAGCCGAGGAAAACGAAGCAAATCAACGCCTGATTTCGGCTTGGCTACGCGGCGAAAATATTGCCCTAAAAGATGTTAGACAGTTTAGCATTACTGAAAAACTTGATAAAACCGTTGCCTTTAAAATGATGCGTTCATTGGCGCAATTGGTTCACGAACTTGGTTACACGGGTTTGGTTTTGCTATTTGATGAAGGTGATAGAATGGTCAGCATCGGTTCATCGCGCACCGAAAAAGTTGCTTGCGACAATCTGCGCGAAGTGATTGACCGTTGTGCGGGCGAGAGTCTGCCATCAGCACTTTTTGTCTATGCCGTCCCTCCTTATTTTGTCACGAATATCGCGCCGAATTACGAAGCCTTGAGCCAACGCATCAGTTCCAAAGTCAAATTTTCGCGCCAAAATCCGTTTAGTGTCCAAATCAGCCTTGACCATCTCGATTATCCTGGTGAAGAACTTTTGCGCTTGATTGGGGATAAACTTTTGGGCGTTTACGAAACGGCGTATCAAATAAGTTTCAACCACGAATTGCAACGTGAAAACATCGCCAAACTCGCCGCCAGTTGCGCTTCTTTACTCTCGACCAGCCATCGCCGTCATTTCGTTAAATCTTTGGTGACAATGCTCACCGAACAACGCGTTTCAGGCGAACATATTTACGAAGAAGATAATTTGAATGGCGTTTTGCGTGATGTTACGGAGCAATTAGGGCGAACTGAAACAGGCGAATATTAAAACTTATGAAAGGAGCAATCATCAATCACCCACTTTTCGGACGCGGGCAGGTGTTGGAATTACGCAATGCCGGACGCGATTCCGTGGTGCGCTTCGACAACGGCATTCGGGCGACTGTGCCGAGCAGTATGTTGACTGTTTTGCAAGCAGTTGAAGTCGAAGAAACGCCAAAACCTTTTATTCCTCAGCAAGTTGAAAAAGTTTTTACGCCCGAAGAAATTCAAAAACAAGAAGCGCGGCGGACGATTGAAGCCTTGCGTTACGGACTTGTTCCTGCCAAACGAATCCGCGAATTAAGCGTTGGATTAGAAGACGAAAAAGCCAGTTTGTGGCATGCTTTTTCAAATGCTAAAGAGATTGGCGGCGATGTTCGAGTTGTGGTCGGCGAATATGGCGCAGGCAAAAGTCATTTTTTTGAATTGGCGGCACAAGAGGCTTTGGCAAATAATTTTATTGTGGCTACCACGAGCCTTGATTTGCGCGAAGTTCCGCCCAATCGTCCGCAACGGATTTATCTTTCGTTGATGCGTTCCTTGCGTTTTCCCGATTCGGACGAAGTTGGACTTGTGCCATTGTTAGAAAAAATTATTGCGCTCCCAAATTATTCCGAAACTCAAGACAGCATCAAAGAAACATTTTTTGCAACGGCTCTGCATAATTACGCCTTGATGCGAAATACTCCAAATGATGCGCTTGATTCGTTGATTGATTGGATGTCGGGCGAAAAAGTTTTTATCGCCGATGTTCGCAAAAATGCACAGTTCAAAAGCAAAGAGTTTAAGATAAAATCGTTGTCGCAATTGACTACGGCGGCGGATCAATATAGTTATTTGCTCAATGGTTGGGGCTGGCTCGCTTCACAGGCGGGTTACAATGGGCTGGCAGTTTTTATTGATGAATCCGAGCATTACAGTTTGCTCACCCAACGCGGAAAGGAAAAAGCCGATAACTTCTTCAAAGCCTTGATTTACACCGCACTTGGCGAGCGTGGGCGGATTACAGAAGACGATTTACAGCATCAACATCATTCGCACCCGTTTCGGCTCAAAGATAATAGCCATTTGTTATTGTTATTCGCCGTCACACCAACTGCTAACACCTTTGATTACAAGCACTTTTTGGATGAACAACAGATTTTGCAGTTGAAAAAATATCTGCATCCTGACGCTTTGGACGAACTTTTAACCCGTCTCTATTTGCTTCATCGTCAATCATATAATTACGAAAATCACGCTGAATTTTTAGACATTTCGCAAGGTTTATTGGAATGTTTGGACAACAATCTGATAAATCTCCGCCAAGTTATTCGTCTTTCGGTAGAAATTTTTGACCTTTGTTATGCTCATCAAGATTACAATTCCAACCAAGCCGTTGCGGAATTGCGAAAAGCACTATTATAGTTGTTTGCAATATTTAGATTAAACTAGATTGAAATGAGAGACTGGAACGCAATCGGCTCGATTGCCACGTCCGCGAGGACGTAATCACCGTAGTCATTGCTCAAGTTTTGAGATGAGTGCAGTTCGTTCGCACGGTGCGCTCAGGCAATCGAGCCGATTGCGTTCCAGTCATATTGCAAAGTCAAAAGATAATGGAAAATTCTGCAATCCCCAATCCTAAATCCCAAATCGAACTGTTACCGCATACTTTTGATGCCTTTTTATCGCGTTTCGGACGATTGACGGAGATTCAGGAACTTGCGCTTGAACCTTTGTTAGACGGGAAAAATTGTGTTTTAGCGGCGGCGACTGCCAGCGGCAAAACTGAAGCCGCTTTAGCTCCGATTCTTGAACGCCATCAAAAACAACGCTTCAAATTTAATCAAACCAAACAAACTTCGACTGTTAAATTTTTGTATCTTGTGCCGACCAAGGCTTTAGCGCGGGATATTGCGCGACGAGTCGAACAGCCACTTGCAAAATTGGCAATCGGTTTGGCAATTAAAACGGGCGATGAGCCTGCGCTTAAACCAAATCGTCCGCCCGAATTTTTGATTACTACGCCCGAATCGCTTGATTCGATGTTAGCAAATCGACCGAAGATTTTGCGCGATGTGCGTGCTGTCATTTTGGACGAACTTCATCTTTTTTATAATTCACCCCGCGGCGACCAACTGCGAATTTTACTCAATCGTCTGCGAAGATTGCGAAATTACGCTTTTGAAAAAGGCGATTCCGCTACAAATCAAATTCAATTTTGCGCTCTCTCGGCAACTTTGCAAAACCCTATAACTGTTGCAGAACAATATTTTACCGATCCAATTTTACTCCAAACAGGCGGACAAAGAGCGATTGATGCCGAACTTTTTGAAATGTATGGTGCGCCGTCTTTGCTTGAATTGTTTGCGACATTTAAAGAGCGAAATATCAAAAAAGTTTTGGCATTTTGCCAAAAACGTGTGGAATGCGAAGAGTGGGTAAATCTGTTGCGCGGTAGTTTGCCGTTTGGCGAAGAGGTTTTGGTGCATCACGCGAATCTAAGCAAACAAGTTCGTCATCAAACCGAGGAAAAATTTACACGGACGGGGGCGGCGTTGTGTTTTGCGACTTCGACGCTTGAACTTGGAATAGATATTGGCGATGTTGATTTGATTTTGCTGATTGGTGCGCCGGACAATTTAGGTTCTTTTTTGCAGAGAATCGGACGTGGAAATCGGCGCACTAAACGCACCAATGTTGCTTGTTTTTATCGCACAAACACCGAAGAAACAATTTTCCGAATCTTTCTTCGAGCCGCCCAAAATCCCAACGAAGAAACGATGAAATTATTGGGAAATGATAGCGGATTAAAGTTTCGTCCATCGGTTATTGTCCAACAATTATGCTCATATTTGAAGCAAACCACGCACAGCGAACTCGATCCCGAACACGCTTACAGCCTTTTTACCACTCCGACAGGCGAGTCGTTAATTGACAAAAATCAATACGACAAAATTGTCGGACATTTGCTTGAAAAAGATTTTTTCAAGCCCGCCATTCACGGCGGAAAACAATTGCAAGCGGGCGAAATGTGGGAAAAACTTTACGAAGAACGAACGCTTTACAGCAATATGACCGGAACAAACGAAAGCCCGGCGGTAATTGACGATATGACGGGGCGATTGGTCGGTTATCTGGATGCTCGAATGCCAGTCGGCAACACTTTTCTGATGGGCGGACACGCTCGCCGGATAACTTCGTTTCAAGGTCGAAAAGTTATTACTCGTGCTGAAAAAAACACTAAAAATGTCCGCAAAGCACCGCAAAAATGGAATTGGAAAGTAAAATCTGCGGCTTTAACCAAAGCCTTAGCCATCGAACTCGGCTTTCCGGTCGCCGTTGAAACAGGCGAAATCCCTCTGGTCAATATTCAAACCGAAGCCGAAGCCGAAAAAAGAATTTTGCTCTTTCACAATTCGGGCGAAGTTTATGGCAAAGCACTTGGCGAATTGTTAGAGGTGGAAAAAAAACTAAATATTGTTGAAGCCAATGAGTTTTTTGTCGAAATTTCAGGCGAACCTACTGAAATTGATTGGCAATTCACGGAAGAAGAAACACGCCGCTTACTTGGTCATCGTTGGAAAAGTTTTGAAAGTGCTTTTGATTTAGGACGTTTTCAAACCGATTTACCAAATGATATTCGGAAAAACTCAATTGTTGAGGCGTTTAACCTTACAAGTTTTATGAAAATTTGGCGGAAGATTATTGAATGAACCAGCAAAATTAACACTCTCTAATCAAACCTTGCGGTTAGGAATGGAGATGGCAAACAGATTTTATATTCTTTTAAATTTGGCGAAGATGCTGTTAATATGATTTAATTTCATCATCTTAAATTTTTATCAAGGAAACAAATATGAGTGCGACAACTGCAGTCGAAAAAGAAAATTTACCCAATGCTTTAACCACTTTATCCGAAGAAGAAGAACTTTTTCGCGCCAGTGTGCGTGAGTTTGCCGAAGGCGAAGTTCGCCCGCGAGTTGAGAAAATGGAACACGATTCCAAACTCGACGGCGAATTTAATCAAACAATGTTTTGAACTCGGTTTGATGTCAATCGAATCGCCCGAAGAATACGGCGGAGCGGGTTCGACCATTTTCAATGCAATTTTGGCAATCGAAGAACTTGCCCGCGTGGATGCCAGCGTTTCGGTCTTTGTGGATGTGCATAACACGCTCGTCACCAACGCTTTTTTGAAATGGGGTATCGGACGAATTCAAGAAAAAATATTTGCCGCAGATGGCGAACCGGACAGAGTCGGTGCGTATGCTTTGAGCGAAGCAGAGTTCGGGTTCGGATGCGTTTGCGCTGAAAACTCGTGCCGTTGAAAACGGAGATTTTTACGAATTGACGGGACAAAAACTATGGATTACCAACGGCAACGAAGCCGAAATTTTCATCGTTTTTGCGACTATCAATCCCGAAGCGGGTTACAAAGGAATCACCGCATTTATTGTCGAAAAAGGCTTTGAAGGTTTCACGGTTGGCAAAAAAGAAGACAAACTCGGAATCCGCGCAAGTTCGACCACCGAATTGATTTTCGATAACTGCAAAGTGCCGAAAGCAAATGTCTTAGGCGAAGTCGGCAAAGGTTACAAAGTTTCGATTGAAACCTTGAACGAAGGCAGAATCGGCATCGCCGCGCAAATGCTCGGCATCGCGCAAGGGGCTTTTGAATGCGCCTTAAATTATACAAATGAACGCGAACAATTCGGACAAACCATCAACAGTTTTCAAGCCGTGCAATTTCAACTGGCGGAAATGGCAGTCGAAATCGAAGCCGCCCGCTTGATGACCTACAACGCCGCCCGTCTGAAAGATGCCGGAAAATCTTTCCTGAAAGAAGCCGCCATCGCCAAACTTTACACCTCGCGGGTGGCGGAAAAAGTTTCCTCGAAAGCCATTGAATTATATGGCGGTTACGGCTACGTCAAAGATTATCCGGTCGAAAAATATCTGGCGTGATTCAAAAATTGGCGCGATTTATGAAGGCACATAGCAATATGCAATTACAGACGATTGCAAAATTGATTATGAGCGGAAAATAGATTGTCAGACAAAGATTTGAGAACGCGGAGAGACAGAGATTTAATGCTCAGGTTCTTCGCGTTTTGTGTTAAAATTCACCTATGGAAACTATTGAATTTACAATCTTAAATCCGAAAGCTAAAAAGTTACTTGAAAGGTTAGAAGGTCTCAGATTGAAGATCAATAAGCTAAAGAAGAAAAACCGCACTTTATCTGAATATTAGGAGGTATAATGGATAAAATTAAAGGATCATTAGGGGCGATTTTATTCTTAATTCTTTTATTAACTTGGTGGACGTGGGGGGCTAGGTCTCGTTATGTTTGGGCAGATATTGTTATACAACAGAAAAGTAAAGATGGTTGGATAGTTATTGAAAAATATGACAAATTAATAACTTTAAGTGAACCTTGGACTATTTTCTACACTCCAGTTAGCGGTTTAGTATTTGTTAATACTAAATCAATTACTCAAGATATTTCAGGATTCTTCGGAACTAAATTATTAAAAATTAATTATAACGATGGAGCAACTAGAAAAGATGAACGGGAAATTGTTGTTGATTGTTCAAAAAAACAATTAGTATCTTTACCAGAATCTTTTAAGCAAGGAGATGATATAACCAAATTAGATTGGAAGTCCTATACTCTTGAACAACCTTACGGTAAAGTAATCGAATTGGTATGCCAACAAAAAACTGTATCAGTAGTTCGCACATCAATGAATTTAAGCGAAGATGAATTTAACCAATTCTCTGAACTACTAAAGAAGATGGAGAGCAAAGAATTTGCTGAAACCAACTTAAAAAGTCTTAATAATTTTTTTGCCAATACAACAAAACAGATTGGACGAAAATTCACAAAAGAGGAAACAAATCCTTTAATTGAAAGTTTAACATTACGAACTGAATTGCGGAAAAAAGCGGTTAAATTTGCCCTACAATCATACAATCAAAATAAAATTGTTTATGACGATTCTTTAAACAATCTTTTAGACAAATTATCAGGAATGGGAATAAATGAGAAAAATGACAGTGATGGAATAGTATATTTAATTAAAAATGCTGCTGAACATAAAAATATAAACCTTCCTGATGAGGAAATACCAATTGAAAAGTTTATTCAATTATTCGCAGATTCTAATCCTATATTTGAACAAAATGCCGAAAGTGTAAAAAAACTTGTTCAAAATTTTACTAACTGATATGAAAAAAGTTTTAGCGATTATTTGTCTGATTTTTACAATTATATGGTATTCATTTGCTGGTCTTATATTTATCCTTTACTGTATCGAAACCTATAATAACGAAGTAGGAATATATTACACAGTAACAAAAGTTTTGGAAGAGTGGTTTAGCACCATTAATTTAATAGTTTTACTTATTTTTTTATTACCCGGAATAGTAACATTTGAGCTTTACAAAAAATTATTAGGAAAGGGCTAGATTTTGTTTTTTTTATTTGTGTAAAAATAAATTCGCTTGATAAAGACTACGATGTGAAGTAATGCTTCAGTTAAAAGTTACAAATAGAACGCATCCTTATTCCCTTAGCCAAAACCTTTTACTGAGGCATTACAATGCGAAAATCATAAGTGTTGACAACTCGTTTCATCTGTGCAACAATGTTTCTGACATCAGGAGAAGTCCTTAAATATAGGGACTCGGCAACCGAGAGAAAAACGGTGCTTTTGAGGGTAAAAACCTCGGATGTGTCGGAGTTATATTAACTTCGGAAAATCTCGAAAGTTTGTGAAGACCAATGACTCCTAATGTGGGTTATTGGTCTTTTTTTATTCCTGATGTATTTACCAAATTCAAACGAGGAGAAATACATCTATGAGAAAATTGACTAATGAATTATTTATTATTTCACTTTTTATCACGCTTCTACTTTCTTGTTTTATTGTTGATAGCCAAAACAAAAAATCTGAGATAATAGTTTCAAAACCCATTGATTCTAAAATTAAAGAAAAATTAAGAACTAATAATAATAACAAAATCACAAGAGAAAAAAGCCCTAAGCCTACTGCCCAATGTCGTGATGGTTCAATGAGTTATAGTAATTCAAGACGTGGAAGTTGTAGTTGGAAGGGCGGTGTTGCAAAATGGTTGAAATAAACTTTGTGAAATGAAGGAATATGGAGATATGTAAATTAAAGAAATTGCCAAAAATTTGCTTTGCTTTTTTGAAAGTTGACTTAAAAAATTGCATTTTATTTTCACTTCTGATAGAAAAATGAAAAGAAGGTGATTGAATTGGGCGGGCAGTTACTACAAAAGTGTAAATAATGATGATTTGGAGAAAATATGACAGCACAAGACTATTTAAACCGAGGAGCGGAACATTTAGAGAACGGGCGTTTTACTGAAGCCATTGCTGACTATACCAAGGCTATTCAGATTAACCCTCAGGATGCTAGTGCTTACTATAACCGGGGGCTTACTTACGGTATCCAAGGAAACTTAGATTTACAAATCGCCGACTATACCAAAGCTATTCAAATAAATCCTCAGCTTGCGGGGGCTTACAATAATCGGGGGCTTATTTACGATGAGCAAGAGAACTATAGCTTAGCCATTGCTGACTATACCAAGGCGATTGAGATCAATCCTCAGCATGCCAACGCTTACAATAACCGGGGGCTTGCTTACCGTAAGCAAGCGAACTATAACTTAGCCATTGCTGACTACACCAAAGCTATTCAGATTGACCCTCAGTATGCCAACGCTTACTATAATCGCGGGTTTTCTTACGATGACCAAGGGAACTATAACTTCGCAATCGCCGACTATACCAAGGCGATTCAGATTAACCCTCAGTATGCCAACGCTTACAATAATCGGGGGGTTGCTTACAGTAAACAAGGCAACTACGGATTAGCGATAGCTGACTATACCAAGGCGATTGAGATCAATCCTCAGTATAACGACGCTTACAAAAATCGGGGAATGACTTATCGTGAACAAGCTAACTACAACTTAGCGATTGCTGATTATACCAAAGTTATTCAACTTAACCCTCGTGATGCTAATGCTTACTCAGTTAGAGCATCAGTTTATTGCGAATCCGGCGAGAAAAGCCTCGCCAAAGCCGATGAAAAGAAAGTAATTGAATTGGGCGGGAAGTTAATAAAGAAATGTGAGGATGTTGATTCTACTAAAGTTTCAAAGGAAACCGAGTTTAGTATAATTTCAGATGGTGACTGACTTTTCTAATTATCTGCATAGATTAGGATAAGTTGGACGCTGAAGTATCAAAAATTCTGGCGTGATTCAAAAATCGGCGCGATTTATGAAGGCACAAGCAATATGCAATTGCAGAAGATTGCGAAGTTAATTATGCGCGGGAAATAGTTACGATGCGGAGATGGGGAGACGCGGGGAGGCGGAGATTTAAAATCTTCGTTTCCTCGCTTTTTTGTGCTAAACTGCGTTTATGGAAACTTTAACCATTACAATTTTAGAGCCGAAAGCCAAGAAATTACTTGATGATTTAGCGAATTTAAATTTAATTAAAGTTCAAGAAACCGAAAAGCCTCAGAAGAAAAACCGTCAATTCGGCAGTATGAAAGGTTTAGTTGTGCATATTGCTGATGATTTTGATGCCCTCCTCGAAGATTTTAAGGATTCTTTTTAATTATGCTAATTAAAGAAGCGAAATATATAGACAAAAACAATCGTCTCGTAATGTCGCAATTAACAACTGTCGAAGAACAAGAAAATCGCGCTTTCGATATTGAATTTTGGCAACGTCTGACCGATGAACAAAGAATGCAAGCGGTGTGGGATTTGGTTGTTTTTGATTATGAATTGAAAGGAAAAAGCCTAAATGAACTCCGACTTCAAAGAACTGTTGAAAATCTTTGCCGAAAGGAAGGTTAAATATCTGATAATCGGCGGCTACGCAGTTGCCAAACACGCCGAACCGCGTTATAGAACCTGTTTGCAATTAGTTGATTAGGCGATTCTGCATACAGGGCTTTCTCATAAAAATAAATTTAGCTTGAAAGATTGAAAATCATTAAGAAAAGCAAGGGAATTCACAGGGATTCAGGGGATAGAGGAGATAAAATGTCCCACCGCAAAAGCTAAATTATCCCCATCATCCCCTCTATCCCTGTGAATTATCGGTTTAGTGAATGATTATCGTTTTTATGAGAAAGCCCTAATTCTGCATATCTTTACTTGTTTGCCGGATTATCTGGTTAAAACGAGCCGAGAATTTGCATAAATTGCTTGAATCTGTTTACTAAGCTCAACAGATGCAATCTTTTACAAGAAAGTATCCTGACTTCAGTTGCCACAGGATAATTTGCCAAATTGGTTTTTTATTCGCGTTTATTGGCGTTTATTTGCGGGCAGAAACTCTTAAAATAATCTTTTTTTTCCTGTCGGCAATAACCCGCTCAGTAATGGATAAAATTGTAATCTATAACCAGATAAATTGGTTTTAAGTAAGCGGACAGAAATATTTTGAAAATGGAACGCCAGCATCTTGCTGGCAAACATCGCGTGAGCGGCGTAGCTCCGATTTTGCCTGAATTCATTTCAGATTAAACTTGAAATTTTCGCGCTTCACGCTCATTGCCAGCAAAATGCTGGCGTTCCATTCTTTCAATCATTTTATGTTTTATTTTTTCCTGTTACTTAACTTATATTTATTGAGAGGAAATTGTTATGCGTAAATTGTTGACAGCGTTATTGCTAATCGTAATGAATTGTCTTTCTCTCTACGCCCAGGAGGAGAAGGATTTGTTTGTCGGTTTTAAAGGTGGCGTGAGTATTCCCCAACTCAGCAGTAGCCAAGATAATGAATTGAGTCGAGACTATAAATCCCGCGTTGCGCCAAATTTTGGCGGTTTTGTCGAAATTGGTTTGTCTAAAAAATTCTCGTTCCAAGCCGAAGTAAATTATGCCGGACAGGGCGGAAAACGTATCGGGATTCAGCCGATTTCGCAACCTCCTCCAAATTTACCGCCACTGCCAAACGGGGTTTATTATTATGCCGATTTCAAGAATGTAGCCAAGTTAAATTATTTGGAAATTCCCGCAATGCTCAAATATAAATTCGGTTCAAAAGGAAAACCGAGAGTCTATCTCAACGGCGGAGTGTATTACGGCAGACTCTTGAATGCGACCCAAGTAACGAGCGGAAGCAGCACAATTTATTTTGACCGTGACGGAAAAGTTCCGCTACTTTTACCTCCAAACGGAACTCCTTTACCGCCAATTCCCTTCGATGCCGAAACCGATATTAAAAACGACCTTAACAGCAATAATTTTGGTCTGACCGGTGGCGGTGGATTGGAATTTCCGCACGGCAAAAACTATTTTTTGCTTGATGCTCGCGTTTCCTACGGTTTATTGAGTCTGCAAAAAGATACTGTCAGAAATGGCGATAGTAAAACGGGTAACTTGGTCATTTCGTTTGGTTACGCCTTTGGTTTCAAATAAATTCTATCGGGGATAACGCGAAGTAATATTGAAAATTGCCTCAACAATGTGGCAATTTTTTCTCAATGACTGCTAAAATCATTTGTAAAAGTTTTCTGAACAAATGAATCACCAAGAAATTACAATTTCTGACGCAGAAAACCCTGAGTTTTCAGACCAACTGATTGGGCAAACTTTCGGCGTTTATCAAATCACACGGGAAATCGGGCGCGGTGGAATGGGCGTGGTTTATTTGGGCGAGCGGGTTGACGGAGCATTTAGGCAAGATGTTGCCATCAAATTTGTCAAACGCGGAATGGATACCGATTCGGTTCTCAAACGCTTTCGCAATGAACGTCAGATTCTTGCGACGCTCAGTCATCCGAATGTTGCTTTGCTTTACGACGGCGGGACAACTCCGAACGGATTGCCGTATTTCGTGATGGAATTTGTGGCGGGCGAACCGCTTTACAAGTATTGCGACAGCCGAAAACTTAAGCTAAAAGAACGTCTGAAAATCTTCGTTCAAGTCTGCGAAGCTGTCCACGCGGCGCATCAAATAAAAGTTGTCCATCGAGATTTAAAGCCTTCAAACATTTTGGTTAAAGCTAATGGAACTCCAAAATTGCTTGATTTCGGGATTGCTAAACTCTTAGACCCAGAAATTGCCGATGCAACGATTGAACCAACTGCAACGCAGATGAGGATGATGACACCGGAATATGCTTCGCCCGAACAGGTCATCGGCGGCGAAATCACAACGGCATCAGATATTTACTCGCTTGGCGTTTTGCTTTACGAACTGCTTTCGGGACATCGCCCGTATCGTTTGAAAAATCGCGCGCTGTTTGAAATTGCCCGCGTCATTTGTCAAGAATCGCCTGAAAGTTTGAGCCGAAGTCTGGACAGCGGAGAAAATTTTGTGGAAAAAAGCGAGGTCCAAACGCTGGAAAAAGTTTTGGAATCGCGTGGCTCAAATTTGGAAGAATTACGCCGGGAACTTTCGGGTGAGTTAGAACAAATCGCCCTCAACGCGCTCCACAAAAAGCCGGGTGACCGCTACCAAACCGCGCTCGAACTTGCTGAAGATATTGGACTTTACTTAAACGGAAAGCCAATTAAAAAACGATTCACGCCTTCAACCAAAGAGACAAAATCCGAAGCAGAAAAATCTTCTCTTGCCGTTTTGCCGTTGAAAATCATCGGCAGAACTTTGAGCAAAGACACGAGTGACCAATATTTGAGCATCGGTTTGGCGGATGCGCTCATTACGCGCCTCAGTCGGGTTGGCAGACTGGTCGTGCGTCCGACGAGTTCAATCTTGCGTTTTAGCGACACGGAAGACGCTTTTGAGGTCGGCAAAGAACTTGGCGTTGAATTTATTGTTGACGGAAATATTCGTTTTGTCGGCGATAGAATCCGCGTCACGGCGCAACTGCTCAATGTCAAAGATAATTCAACGCATTGGTCGGAAAGTTTCGATGAGCAATTTACCGATGTTTTGGAACTGGAAGATTCGATTTCCGAACAAGTTACAACTGCCCTGATTCCGCAACTGACAACCACTGAAAAGCAAAAACTTTCACGCCGCGAAACGAATAATCCACAGGCTTACGAATCTCATTTGCGCGGGCGTTATCATTGGAATCAGTTCACGCCCGAATCTTTGCCAAAGGCGTTAAGCGCGTTTGAAAAAGCGGTCGAACTTGACCCGAATTATGCTTTGGCTTACGTCGGTTTGGCGGATTTCTACATTTGGGCAAATATTTACGGGCTGATTCCTTCCCGACAAGCTCTTGCCGAAGCCGAAAAAAATGCGCGAAAAGCAATCGAACTTGACGAAACTTTGGGCGAAGCCTACGCCACGCTTGGATTGGTTACCCAGAACCGCAAAAATTGGGCGGAAGCCGAGAAACTTAAACGCAAAGCGATTGAACTCACTCCAAACTATCATCACGCCCACGAATGGTATGCGGCGCAACTCACGGGGTTGGGCAGAACCGATGAAGGAATCCGCGAAATTTTAATCGCTGAACAACTCGACCCGCTTTCACGCCGCACCAAGACTCTGGCAGCGTGGACTCTTTATCAGGCACACCGTTTTGATGAATCACTGAAAAGAGGAAAGCAGATTATTGATTTAGACAAAAATTATCCGCAAGGTTATTCGCAAATCGGGCTTGGTTTGTGGGGAATGGGGCTTTTTGAGGAAGCCTTGCCAAATTTTGAAAGGTTTAACGAAATGATTCCAAACTCGGCTTTAGTGAAATATCAACTCTGTTTTGCGTTGGTCAAAGTAAATAAACGTGAAGAAGCACGAAAAGTCTTGGAAGAAATTAAAACTTTGGCAACTCAAACTTACGTCAAACCTTTCTTTTTAGCGATGGCGCACGCGGCTCTCGATGAACGCGACGAAGCCTTTGCAAACTTTGAAAAATCATTTGCCGAAAATGATCCGTGGATGTTGTGGTTTGGGACAGAACCGATGTTGGAAAGTATTCGGAATGATGAGCGTTACCAAAATTTACTGAGGCGAATGGGCAACCCTCTTGCCAAATGAGTTTTATCAAATTGAACTCCAAGTTCGACAAATTTAAAACTCACCAACTTCCCGCAAAACTCACCTTTTCACCAAACAAACTTTCGTGAATTCCCTGCGCCGCCCATTTGCCCATTTGCGCCGCGTCAACCGCTTCTGCCCCACCATTGACGCAATCGCCTCCGGCAAAAACTTTTGAGTTAGAGGTTTGCATATTTTCGCTGACGGCAACGCGACCTTTTTCGTCTAAAGTTAAGCCAAGCTGTTGCAGAAATTCGACTTGTTTTTGTTGACCGATTGCAAGGATCACCATATCACACGCGATTTCAAATTCTGTTCCATCTGCTTTTTTGCATTTCAAGCTCGTTACTTTTCCATTGCCCAAAATCTCAATCGGAGTGGTTTGCCAAAGAAATTCAATCGCATCACTTTTAGCCAATTCGATTTCGTAATCGTAAGCCGGAGCATCTTTTTCGGTGCGGCGATAAACCAGAATTGCTTTTTCCGCACCCAATCTTTTGGCTTGTGTCACCGCATCAATCGCTGTATTTCCTGCACCGATTACCGCAACTGTTTGCCCAAGCGGAACTTCACTCCAATCACGAGTTTTAATTTTTTCGATGAAATGCAAAGCATCCATTACACCGTCTTTATCTTCGCCCGAAATGTTGAGTTGATTGGTTTTACCTAATCCAACTGCGAGAAAAACAGCATCGTGTTTATTCAAAAGCGAGTCAAGATTTGTGATTTCTGCATTTAGTTTGAACTCTACGCCCAATTTTTCAACCTGTTTAACTTCCGCCAAACTCTGCGCTGTTGTCATTTTATATTCAGCCATTCCGTAGGTGTCGAGTCCACCCGCCAAACTTCGTTTTTCGTAAATCGTAACAGCGTAACCCAAACGGGTTAAATAAGTTGCACAACTCAAACCCGCCGGACCGGAGCCGATTATTCCGACTGATTTACCATTTGCCTCCCCTGTTTCAAACAAAGTTTTGCCCGATTGCAAAGCGTGTTCGGTGGCATAGCGTTGCAGACGACCAATTTCAATCGGCTTTTTGACGAGCGTTTTTTCCACGCAAGCACCTTCGCAGAGGACTTCGACGGGGCAAACTTTGGCACAACTTGAGCCAATCGGATTTGCATCGAAAATCACTTTTGCCGAGCCGTGTAAGTTGCCCGAAGCGATTTTTTTGATAAACGATGGCACGTCAATATGCGTCGGACAAGCGTGTGTGCAAGGCGCATCGTAGCAATACAGACAACGATTTGCTTCGAGAAGTGCTTCGCTTTGGGACATTAACGGATGGATTTCCGCAAAGTTTTGTTCGATTTGTTCAGTTGAAATTTCAGACATAAATTTTATTTGGCTGATTTGGGGGCAGGTTTTGACTTTTTTTCAATTTTGGAAACAGCTTGTTTGACGGCGAATTTAATGACCTTTTGAATCTTTTCGCTGTTGTCGTAAAGCAATCTTTTTGAACTGTTTATGTCAATTTTTATTCCACTTGTTTGCATATTTCACTCTAATTTTCTTGATTAAAAACCTCATCTTTTCCTTGAAAGCCTTTAGCAATTATTTCAACACTTTGGCTATTATCGTAAATCACCCAACTATCCGCAATCGGCTTGTAAAGTTTGAAAAAGTTCCGTAAGCCTTTGAAATATCTGCGATAAATCAAATCTTCAGGGATGTTATGTCCGCCCGAATTGACACGCCCACTCACTCTTTCACAAGCTAATTCGGGTCTGTTCAGCCACAGAAAAACAAGATGAAATTCATAATTATTTTGTTGCAAATCAGCAATCCAATTTGCATAAAACCGAGTCGCCAAAGTTGTTTCAAACGAAAAACTCTTTCGCTCATTTGCCAAGTCTTTCAATCGTTTTAACATCATCCTGCCCGCTTCCATCGAAACAGATTCGGGCGCAAAAGCTGATAAACCTTGGGCAATTGTGTTGGCATTAACAAAATCCTTCAAACCAAAAGCATCTCGCAAAAGATGTGGCGCAATGGTTGATTTTCCTGCGCCGTTACAACCCGCGATGACAATAATTTTCGGTTTATCATTCACCTAATTTACTTTCACAAAATTTGTGCCGTTGAATTTATACGAAATAAATTTATTGGTAACTTGACCGTTAGGAAATTTTTCGTTTTCAATGACTACCGGAATTTTTAGGATGTTCGTTTTTTTATCGAATAAAATCAATTTAATTGGTCTTTCTTTGCGGTCAACTACTGAGAAAAAGTTATATTCAAAATTGAGCGTGTCGGTCAAACCTGATGCTGTTTTTATCAATTTAACTTTGTCTTTGAGCGAATTCCCATCAATTTTGTATAAATCCGCTGATTGATAATGGTCTTGGGTTGAGCCGATAAAAGTTGAACAAACTATGTAAATCTTTCCATTTGTTGAATCAACGGTGTAAATTGCATAAACAAAACTTCCCACGCCACCCTCTTCTGCCGTCGTATCTGGGGCTTTGGAATAAACCTTACCGTCCGCCCCCAAATACTGATACACGCGGGAATATTCGTGCATTGTTCCGCCTGTTTCGGTGTCCCACGAATAGATGCGAAACTTTCCATCAACGGAAGTGGCATTGAGCATCAGCTTGCTCAACACGGAAAATTTATAACTCAGCGTTGAGGCAATTTTTGTATATTTGAGCAGATTTTTCTCAAAAACATTATTTGCTTTTAATAGTTTTTCCTCATCGTAATTGCTTCCGTAATTTGAATATTTTTGTAATTCTTTGATGTTACGGACTAATTCTTGCTCAATCTTGTTTGGAGTTTGGGCGAAAATGGAAATGGAAAACGCTAATACAAATAGCGTAAAAAACGGAATTTTGAAAAGTTGCTTCATAGTTTTATATTTTTAACACTAAGGCTAATGACTCGGTTATTTCAGTTAATTCTTCAACTGAAACTCTCCCAAGTTTTTCGACAAATCTTTCTTGCGAAACAGAGCGAACTTGAAACGCATCGGCGGCAGAAGTTTTCGATAAGCCATTTTCCGAATTTGGTTCAACCTTAGTCATCCAAACCGTTTCATTGTAACGGTCTTTCCAATCAGGTATTGGAACAATTACTTTTAATGGCAATATTCCAATCTCATCATCACTAACAATTATGACAGGACGAGTTTTCCGAATTTCTGCGCCAATGGTCGGATCAAGATTTATTCTCCAAATTTCGCCTCTAAACATCAACAAAATCCTCGCTATCCAAAACGCTTAAAGCCGTTAGTTCTATGTTATTTGAATACTCAGAAAGCATTGCTTCGGCGGAAGATTTTAACCTTTTGCGCTTTTCTTCTAACGAAAATTTAGGTTTTTCGCTAAATGTTCCGCGAACAAGTTTTGTTGCTATTTCAATCACAATCAGCCTTTCGCTATTCGACATTTTTTTTAGTTCTATTTCGATTTCAATTGTGTTCATAAATTACTCCTAATCCGCTACCAAACTTCCGTAAGCATCAGGTCGTCTATCCCTAAAAAACTGCCAAGTGTTGCGAACTTCTTTAATCATATCCATATTCAAATCAGCAATAATTAGCTCATCTTGGTCGCGTGTGCCAACTGCCAACATTTGCCCGCGTGGGTCGCAAAAATAGCTTTGACCGTAGAATTCGCCGATGTTCCAAGGTGCTTCCGTGCCGACTCGGTTGATTGCGCCGACAAAATATCCGTTCGCAACGGCGTGGGCGGGCTGTTCCAATTTCCAAAGATATTCCGACAATCCTGCGACTGTTGCAGACGGGTTAAAGATAATTTCTGCACCGTTTAAACCCAAGACATCGTGCGCCTTCGGGAAAATGTCGGTCGTAGCAAATATAAACGCCGATTCGCGCAAATGCCGTATCGAAACACGGATAGCCGAGATTGCCGGGGCGAAAATAGAATTTTTCCCAAAACCCGGGCGCAACGTGCGGAATATGAGTTTTGCGATATTTCCCCAAATATTTTCCGTCAGCATCAATCACGGCGGCGGTGTTGTAATAAACGCCGGACATTTCTTCTTCATAGACCGGCACAATCAAAACCATTCCATATTCTTTTGCCACCGATTGCATCATTTGAACCGTTGGACCATCAGGAACTTTTTCAACTGCATCATACCAACGAGTCGTTTGCTCCGCACAAAAATACGGCGTGTTGAAAATCTCTTGAAAGCAAAGCATTTGCACACCTTTTTTCGCCGCATCGTCAACCATTTTTAGCTGAATTTCGTTGTTAATTTTCTTAATTTCATCAATCGGCGCATCAGTTGGGGCGTGATTGTGCGCTTGGATAAGTCCGCATTTAATTATTCTTGACATAGTTTTCCTCTCAAAAATTATTGACCTTGTAAAATTTGTTTAATATCAGCGTTTGTCGGGTCAACGTCAATCATCAAATCTCCGCCGCGCCGTCCGACATAATCTTTCGCGCCGTAATGAACCCGCCACAACCAAACGCCTTTGGCAAGATGTTGTGTCACCGTAATTAAACTTTCTTTGACATCAACGCCCAATTCTTTCGCTTTACGATTTGCTGATGCCAAAATTTGTGCGACCGAAACCGCGATTTCGTCTTGTAAAGTTTCTTTGCTTAGAACAATTGCCATAACTTTTACCTCTTAAAAATATCTTTAGTTTGACCGATGACACTGACTTGTCCCGAAGGCTCAATCAGATAAACATTTTCCTCTGAAATAACAAATTCGCCAAGATAAAATTCGCCTTTCAAATCAAAATCATCGCGGACGGCTCGAATATCGGTCAAACTTGGCTCTTGCTGAAAGTCATCGCCCGTGTTCGGATGCGTATGGAAAGTTGCAACAATATCTTTTCCATCAAAAAAACAATTCTTGTGTCGGGGCAAAATTATTTCGTTGTTTGAGCCTTTTTCCCAACGAATAACGCTCAAAAAACCGAAGTCATCTACCACAATAAAACCGCCCTCTTCGTGTCCGCCTGAAATGTTTGGTTCTGAATCGAACCAAGCCCGTTTCAATTCGGATAGAATTGTGAGATTTTCAAGAATTTCAACTACTTTCATTCCTAACTATTATTTCATAAACTTCGCATCATCAACATTTACGTTGTTCTTAACTTCCAAAACTTTGCGCGTCCAATAGATTTGTGGCATTGCAAATTTAATCATTGTCGGCAATTTTACTCCGCCAAAATCTTTGTAATCTGCATAATCAACTTGCAAAGTGTGATTGCCTAAAATCGTTTGTGTAGAAGCCGCACGACGCACGAGCAAACCTGTTTCGGCTTCAAAATAGAGTCGTTCACGTTTTTTATCCACAGTTGTTGCTAAAACCATCCAAACCTCTTTACCGTCAATTCTTTCCAAAAATCTAACGTCCATGGTTGGATAAATCGGCTTCAGATTCGGGTTGGCAAAAAGTTGGGCTTCACGTTTGATTTGCTCGTTTTCGTCAACTTTCAAATCAATTTTATCTTTATTTCCAAGTTTCCAAGCATTTGTCCCATCAAAAATTTCGCTTACCACAAAATTGCCGTAAGTTGTGTTGATAGAAAGTTTATTACCTTTTTGCCAAATTTCTTCGGGTTCAATTGTTTTGCCACCGGGTTCAATGCGTTGGGCTTTGATATGTCGGGAATTGACTTTCATCAATGGCGATTTTCCGCCTAAAGACGTTTCATATTTGGCTAAAAGTTCGTCAATGGTTGGTTTCTTTTCGGGCTGTTTCGGGCGTTCCTCGGCAGGTTTCGCAGGGGCAAGCGGAAAACTAGGTTGCGGATGTGAAATGCCTTTATGACAAGTATTACAGTTGATTTCAGGACGACCATTGAAAACGTTTTTGTTCAAATCGAAGGTCATTTTGAGCATTGTCCGAGCCATATCTTTATGTTCAAAGCCTTCTTTTTCATAATCACCGTCGTTTGAAGCGTGGCAGAATTTGCAATCCACGCCCAAACTCGCGGACATCATATTCATCACTTTGCCCATCTGGTCGGCGGGCATATCGTTCAAAACTTTGATACTTTTGAACTTTTGTCCGGCAGTTTCTACCTGCGTTTGGCTATTCACCATTGATGTTTTTAACGTCAAAACCACCATCGGCAAAATTGTTAAAATCGCTAATATTTTTAGTTTATTTTTCATTATTGTTTATTTTTTGAACTCCCTTCAAATGCTTTCAAAGCCGAGAAAAATCCGAGTGCCATAATGCCAATCCGAACCCAATTTCCCCGAACCCAAGCGTTTCCAATTGCCGTAATTTCTTCACCGCTTAAACCCGCGGTATGATTATGAAACAAAACTTCATTTTTCGGAAAGAAATAAATCAGAGTAAAAACTAAAGTTACAATCGCACAAACGGTTGAAATTATCAGCCACCAGCGGCTATTTGATTTCCACGACAAAATCATTCCCAACAATGAAGCTGAAATCGTTACAATGGCAACAGGCGCGTAAAATTTAGTCGGTATAATGGCATATTGTGATCTCGAATTCCATTCAATCGCCGATTCGGGCAAATTAAAACTCCAAAGCGGCGTAATCACAACCAATTCATACATTAAACCGCCAAACCACAAACTCCAAGCAACGACTGAAATCCAAAGCAAAATTTGTCCGATTTTTTGTTTCATTTTATTCTCCTATTCAGCAAATTTTGCGGCTAAAGTCGGCGAAAACACTTTCGACAAATGCGCCGTTGTAATAATTTTTAACTTTTTTGTATTTCATTTTCAAAAATCCCGTCAAGTTCTTGCTTATGTTGTCTAACCCAAGTTAGAGGCGTAATTATTAAACCTCCAGTCGCGCCCAGTAAAAGAAACATATATAAAATGATGTGCGGCGGTTCAAACTTAAAACTTGCCGACCATGCATAGTAAAATAAAACTGCAAAAGGTATGCTCAATCCAACCCCGCTTGGCAATCCTAAAAGAGCGGGTAAGATAAGTTTTGAAAGACCAACTTCCAAAAAATCTTTCTTCCATAATTTTACACCAGATGAGGTTGGCATCATCAGCACCAAATAATAACCCGAGGCAACACTAAAACCAACAAACCAAGCATAATCATACATAATATGCAGGCTCGGAACTAAAAGACCAATCCAAGCAAAGAAACAACCCAAAAGCATCGCAATAATCGCCCGCCAATTCCAACCGCCATAAATTCCTTTCTTCCGATACAAATCAGCCAAATTCAAGTTTTTGTGGCGAACCAGCCAATAATCCGCAATCATCACTCCCGCAATCGAACCCAAACCGCCCGAATATCCGAGCAGCCAACTGAAAATATAACCGCTTGGGTCTGCCAATAGTTTCCACGGTTGCATCAAAATTCCGATGATTCCCGTAATCAAACCGCCTGTTCTGAACGAAATCCATTTCGGAAAAGCGTTGGCAAAATCGTTGGCGGGCGAAACAACATTGGCGGCGATATTGACCGAAAGTGTAGCAACAACAATGGTGAACATCGAAATCGCAACGACAACGGGTTGTGAAAATTGTCCGACTAATTTCACCGGGTCCCAAGATTCTTCGGGTTTCAGATTCGGAAAAACAACCAAAGCGGCGGAAGTTATCAAAATTCCCATTGCGGCAAAAATTACCATCGTAGTTGGCAACGCCACGACTTGCCCAACCGTTTGTTCACGTTGGCTTTTTCCGAATCGCGTAAAGTCAGGCATATTTAGACTTAGCGTTGCCCAAAAACCAATCATCGCCGTCAAACTCGGAATAAAAACAGGGAAAAATTCGCCGAAAGTATGAAACTTTCCGTGGTCTTCGAGCAGTTTGCCGAAACCGCCCGCCATCCAAACTATCCAGACGAGCAAAATGGCGGTCATCACCAAAACAAACGGTGCCGCCCAGTTTTCAACGTGCCTCAAAAGATTCATTCCGCGATAAATAATCGCAATATTCAACGCCCAAAAGAGCAAAAATGAAAGCCATTCGGTTGGATAATGCCCGCCGATTTTATCGCCGAGAAGCGTTTGCCAATTTGGAATAATTGCGCCAAAAAATGTTTGCAAAGCCTGCCCGCCGATCCACGCTTGAATCCCAAACCAACCACAAGCCACAATCGCCCGCATAATCGCCGGAAGATTTGAGCCAATCGTGCCATAACTCGCCCGCGCAAAGACGGGAAACGGAATGCCGTATTTTGTTCCGGCGTGTGAATTTAGCAAAATCGGCGCAAGCACAATCACATTTCCAAGCAAAATCGTGAATAACGCTTGCCACCAATTCATTCCCGCTGAAATCAAGCCCGACGCAAGCATATAAGTCGGAATGCAATGCGCCATCGAAATCCAAAGTGCGGCGTAGTTATAAGTTGTCCAATTGCGCTCGCCAATCGGAACAGGTGCTAAATCTTCATTATAAAGCGGACTCGTCTTGATTGATTGCAACGCCTCGTCTTGCAATTCAACTCGTCCGTCTGCGTGTTGGATTGTTTCACTCATAATTTTTTCTCAATCACGAAGTTTTCACGAAGTAAAACCAAATCACAAAAACAAGTTTTTGGACTAATTTCCATTTTCAACCAAACATTCGTCATTTTAAGCCAATGCGAAATCGGTTAGTTTGCGATGTGAAGGCGAATAAAAGGCAAGCACGATGTCTTCTTTCGGAATCCCTGCGTCAAGCATTTGTTGGACGGGATTGGCATCGGTGTTGTCTTGTTCGACGTAGATTTTGTCGTTTTTGATGCGGAAATAAAAGACTGTCAGGTAGGTTCGATCCTCGTTTTCTTCCCAACCGACATCAATTAGCAAATACTCGCCGCGTTCATCATCGCAAATCGGCAACCACTCCGTTTTTGAATAACTCGGATTGTATTTTGCATATTGAAGTATGATTGACTGCAAAATTTCCTGATACTTTTTCAACTTATCCATTGCACAACTTCCTCCTTTATCTCGTCAAAAATCAACAGTTTAATGCTAAATTCGGCAACCAAGAATTTAACCGATTCGCGTTGAAAGAATTTATTATAAACTTTCTCAGCGACTGCCAAATAAACTTCCCTTTCAGGTTGAATTTTCCTGAGAAATGCGCGGTAAATCTGATATTACCCAACGGCTTTTTCCAAATCATCATACGAAGAAAGACTGCCGAAAACTTTGACTTCAACCGCTACTTTTCGAGAATCTTTTTCCGCCGCAAATAATTTCTCCGCACCAATATCGGCAAACAAGCGAGCATCTGCAAACTTTATCGTGAACGGGTCATCCGTAATCGTCCAGCCGTCTTTAATCAAGGCGTTTTTGACTGCTTCGTGATATTCATCAAGTCTTGGCATAGTTCAAATTATAAAACATTTTTTCCTAAATCTTCAGGCATTTGTCACGTTTCAAGAATTCCTCGCTACCTTTTGCTTCCAGATATTCGCCATTCTCGATGACAACCCGTCCGTCTGTGGGTTGGATTGTTTCCATATTTTTTCAACTCTTTTTCACGCTAAACAAACGCCACTCGCCTTGAACATCAGGGAAAGTTTTCAAACTATGCTCGGCAAAAGTTAAACCTGAACCAGCTACCAAATCTTTGACCGTCCGCGAAACTAAAACCTCTCCGAGTGCCGCTTCGTTGGCAATCTCTTCAGCGAGATTAACCGCAAAACCGCTGTATTTATTGCCGATGACATCGCACTCGCCGGTATGAACACCCGTCTTTACCCGCAATCCCAAACGATGCGCCGAATCTGTAATTGCAACCGCGCAACGAATGGCGCGAGCCGGTCCATCAAAAGTGGCTAAAATTCCGTCTTCATCAAAAGAGACTTCATTCCCTTTAAAAAGTTCAATTTGGCGGCGGACATAAACGCCCGAACGCTCAATCAGCCGTTCCCAATTGGAAATCTCCTGCGCGTGAGCCTGTGGATCAACAATTTTGACATTCATCACCGTTGCCAAAACGCGGTCGTGTTCATCGGCGTGACGAACTCCGGTCAAAAATTCTTCAATCTCGTCTAAAATCTCTTCTTGTTCACCGACAAAAGGCAAATGGTCAATTCCGCCCAGTTCCAAATATTTACACGCCGGAATCAGTGAGGCAACATAACGACCTTCTTCAACTTTGAGACACATATCGCCACTTCGATGAATCACCAAAGTCGGGACTCGGATAGTCGGCAAAATGCTTCGGACATCAATTTCAGCGTTCATTTTAGTCAATGCCACCGCCGCCCCCGGACTCGCGCCCATCCGCAAATAAGTCGCCCACCAATTCCGAAACTCATCATCATTTGCCATCGTTGGCGCGCGTTCTTCGATTCCGACGGGCTTTGCCCCATTCTTCGCGCATCATCTCAAAAAAACTTTCACGATCTTCGAGCGAAACTCCCCACGGATAATCATCGTCTTTGATGCGTTTGGCGTAAGTCCCAATCATTACCAGAGCCGACGTTTTTTCGGGATAGGTGGCGGCAAACAAACTGCACATCGGTCCGCCTTCGGAGACTCCGACCAAAACTGCACGTTCCGAGCCAACTGCTTCCATCACCGCTCGCACATCGTCCATTCTTTGCTCAAGAGTTGGCAATTCGTGAAGAGCTACGCGGTCAGACAATCCCGTCCC
Organism: Pyrinomonadaceae bacterium; assembly: GCA_963779235.1. GTDB lineage: Bacteria > Acidobacteriota > Blastocatellia > Pyrinomonadales > Pyrinomonadaceae > JAIBCC01. The sequence goes on along the minus strand of CAVZXI010000023.1, from coordinate 89,111 downwards.
GCGTTTGTCAAAAAGAATGAGCCGCGAAAATGAAGCGAGGCGATTCAAAAAGTAGGCAAAATGCGGATCTTTCCAAAAATATTCGAGATGCGAAATCCAGCCCATCACAAAAACGATGTCCAAATCGCCACTGCCAACCACCTGATAGGCAATATTTACCTCACCGCTTTGGGCATATCGAGTTTCGGGAACGTGTTCGGGCAAAGCCGTTGAAACGCTGTTTAGTTGCGGTGATTGACTGAAATGAATTGATTGACCGGAATCTTCAACAATTTCTTCAACGACTGAAATTTTGGCGCGGGTTCGCTCAAAAATAACTAAATCGGACGTTTCTTCGCCGACAATTTCCACCGATGCGATAAAACGATACCCGCGTTTGGAAACGGTTTCGATGAATCTTGCGCCGTCTTTTCCATCGCCCAAAACTTTGCGAAGATGCGAAATATTTTGAGCCAGATTGTTTTCTTCGACAAAACTATCTTCCCAGACAATCTCCATAATCTTTTCTTTGCTCAAAACGTGACCGCCGTTTTCGACCAATAAAAGCAAAGTATCAAAGGCTTTAGGCGTGAGCGAAATGGTATCTGTGCCGTCAAAAAGCAGACGTTCTGCGGCATCGAGGCGGAATTTCCCAAAGCTGTAAATTTTATTGGGGAAAGCGTTCATCTGCAAACTCAGATTTTTTTCAGAAAACTTTCAGAATTTTCTAAAGATAATCAATCTAAACTAGGTTTTAATAAACTTGCAACAGGGAAATATCTGTAAAAGTGCATTTTAGAGTAATTTGGCGGAAAGAAAAAGTAAATAATTTATGTCGTCCAAAAGAATCAGACAAATAAAAATTGAAGTTGAAAGAGTTCGGGTGGTTTCAAATCTCAAAAAGTCTAAAGGCAACTGTGAAAATTGCGCCGCCGAAACCGAATTTATTACTCTTTCCAATGCTTCGCAGATTTTTGAAATGAATGAAGCGAATCTGGCTCAATTAGCACTCGAAAGATTGATTCATCTTAAATTGAGTGCGGCAAACGAAATGCTGGTTTGTTTGCCTTCATTGCTGATAGCTAAAGATTGTTTGTAAATTTAAGCAGGTGGGCAAAAGTTGACCACAAAATCAGTATAGCGAGCGGTAGCGAGTCCGCCTAAACTCAGTCAAGATTGAAAATAACGGTGTTCGCTACCGCTCACTATACTGATTGGCAAGATTTTATTATCTAACAAAACTTATTATCACCTGCTTATCTCCGAATCCTACCCCTACGCCCCCAAATGAAAAGAGGCAGTCTGATAATTTTGACTGCCTCTCTACCCTTTGCTCTTAATTTCACTAAAAAAATCGAACCGTGTACGTAAATCTTACACCTCGTCCGATTTCGGGTGCTAAATCTTTGATAAAAGAAAGATGGTTTCGATATTCTTTGTCAAAAAGATTGTAGGCATTGACACCGAAAATATGGGCGTAGTGCTGTTTGCCAATGATGTAATTTGCCGAAACATTAAATAATCCATAACCCGGTGAACGAGTTTCGAGCGGATAAAGTTTTTCCTGCGGGCTGGCAAAAACACCTTCAGGCTTGACGCTTAAACCTTTGTATTTTAGTTCTATGCCGATTCGTGCGTGTGCCGGCGGGATGCGGGGCAAATTCAAATTAGAATCGGTTAAATTTGCCCGCACATAATCTCCGTTGAAAAAGACGTTTAGATATTTATTGACATCTGTATCAAAACTGATCTCCGCGCCTGTGTATTGACTGCTGCCTTGTAAATATCGGGCTGTCGGCAAATTATCAGTGATGTCAATCTGCCCATTGTTGTCTTCGTCAATATAGCCAAGATAAACAAAATTATTGATGCGATAATAGTAAAAGTTAGTTTCAAACCGAAAGCGATTTGATTGATGCCGCAAACTGAAATCCAACCCGTTTGAGCGTTCACGTTGTAAATTTTCGTTACCGATTTCAAAAGAAACCGTCCCAACGTGCGCTCCGTTGTTGTAAAGTTCTTCGAGGGCAGGCGCACGATACGAATTTGAATAATTTGCGACAAATGCACCACCATCCCAAAGCCCGACCCGAATTCCTGCCGCGCCCGAAAATCCGGTAAAACTACGGTTTAAATAAGCTGTGTTTTCAGGATTATAACCGTTGTGTTCGACCCGTCCGCCAAACTGAAAACTGACCCGTCCTAAATTCAATTCTTCCAATCCATAGACCGAAAATGAGTTTTGCTTGACCTCGCCGTCAATCAGTTTCTCCGCGCCGTTAATCAAATAATCTCTGGTAAATCCGTCAAAGCCAAAACGCCCCGTCAATTTTCCAATCTGCTTTTGTTCAAACATCGCCCGATAGGAAAAAGTTTGATTATTAAAAGTCGTATTTGCCGTCTCATCTTCTAATTCTTGGTGACGATATTTGTTGAAATTAAAGGTAAATTTGCCGCTTGTCACAAAAGCATTTACATCCCGAAATCCACCATTCAGACGAAAATTGTAAGAACGCATATTGACATCAATTTCGTCATTTGAAACGCCGCCCGATTCAATAAATCCGGCGTAAGGAATTCCATACCGGCGTTTATCGTAATCAAAATTACCCGTGAAATATCCTTTTTTATCGTAATAACCCGCACCGATTGAACCGCTCCCCGAACGCGAAGATGAATTTGGAACTTCGCCGAACGGAGTGTGAAAGTTTGCGGCTCTTTGCAGACTTCCATTGCCAAAAACCATAAACTTTTTGTACCCGTATTCGAGTCCGCCGCTCCCGCCTAGTTGATTATTATTCGTTCCGCCAACTCCGGTAAAAAATCCGCGAAAGCCTTCGTGCGCCGTGTCTTCGTGGCTGCTGATAGCATTGACCACTCCGCCGATCGCGTTGCTTCCATAAAGCAATGTGGCAGGACCTTTGACGACTTCGATGTGGTCGGCACTGAGCGTATCTACCGGCTCGCCGTGGTCGCCCGATTGCGAACCGAGCGAACCTGAACGCACGCCATCTTGCGCGACTAAAACCCGGTCGCCGTCAAATCCGCGAATGACGGGACGCGATGAACCTGCGCCAAAACTGCGTTTCGCCACGCCCGATTCACCTTCCAGAACCTCGCCCAGCGAAGTGCTGGCTCTGGTCGCAATTGTATTTGAAGAAATTGCGTTGACCGATTGAAAAGATTCAAGCGAGGATTGTTCCGCGCCGGAAGCCGTTACCGTTACTTGCTCGCTGAAACCTGCAATTTGCAGCTGGAAATCAAGCGTTTGGTTTTCGCTTGCCGTCACGGTGATTGATTTAATTGAGTCTGAAAACCCTTCCAATTTGACTAAAATCAGTGTAGCGTCCGGCGGGAATATTGGTAAATTTATAAACGCCGTTTTCATCCGCCTGCGCGGTTTGTTTCAATTGAACAATCTGAATAGTTGCACCGTGCAGAGGAGTTTGGTCAGCCGTGTAGGTAATTTTTCCGTTGATAGTCGCGCCGGATTGGGCAAATAAAGTGGACGAAAAAATAAATAGAAAAAAGCTAAAAATTGATAGCTGTTTGAATTGTTTCATAATACTCTGGTAGAAAATTTTGATGAATACAAAAAACAATTCTTACATTTTCACAATAGAATAGACACAACTTTTCAATGAATGGTGCTTTTTGGGCAATGAATGGTTACATTTTGAGAAATCTTTCGCGGAGAAGTTTTGATTGCAAACGACTGACCGAAAGTTCCTGACCATTTTTTAACGAAACTTGATATGTTCCGCCAATCATCGGACTTATTTTGGAAATCATCTCCAAATTTGCCAATGCGCCACGCGAAAGCCGGATAAATTTATGAGGTTCAATTCGTGCTTCTAAATCTTTGAGGCGAAAATTGATGACAAATTTTTTATTATTTAAGGTTGTAATATGCAAAAGTTCGCCGTCAGCAATAATCGAAGCCACCTCGCGCACCGGAACTAGCGTTATTTGCTCTCGATTTTTGACGGGAATTCTTTCGATAAAATTGGGTTTGGCGATTTCATCGTAAATCTTCACCGCATTCTTGAGCTTTTCAGTTTCATTATCTCGAAAATCTTTTTGCTCAAGCCGCTCTGAAGCACGTTGTAGAGTTTCGCCAAGTCTTATTTTTTCAATGGGTTTGAGCAAATAATCAATCGCGTTCACCTCAAAAGCCTGCACCGCATATTCATCGTAAGCCGTCACAAAAGCAACTAACGGCATCTGATTTTTTCGCAATAATTTGACGACTTCAAGTCCGCTGGCTTCGGGCATTTGCAAATCAAGCAAGGCTAAATCGGGCTTGGTTTCTTTGATAATTTCTACCGCTTCGATCCCGTTTTCGGCTTCGCCAACGATTTCTACTTCGGCAAAACTTTGCAAAATCGCTTTCAAAAAAAGCCGCGCCGGACGTTCATCATCGGCAATGACAACTCGTAATTTGTTCATAAAACTATATTAACAGGCAAAATAATTTCCGCAATCGTTTCGTTTTTTTCGGTTCTCTCAATTTTCAAACTCGCCAAATTTTCATAATAATTACTCAGCCGTTGCTTAATATTCGTCAAACCAATTCCGTAGGCAAAGTTTCGCGTATCCAATCCCTCGCCTGTATCTGTCACGCAAAGTTTGAGAAAAAGCTTACTTTTTTTCGTTTCTAATTTGGCTGAAATTCTCACTTCGCCGCCGATTTTACTTTTAGAAATGCCGTGTTTGATAGCGTTTTCAACCAATGGCTGCAAAATTAAAGTTGGGACACGAATATTCTCTAAATCCTTTGGAATAGATATTTTAACTTGCAGACGCTCTTCAAAACGGGCGTGTTCAATTTCCAAATATGATTCAATCAATTTAATTTCTCCGCCAAGCGTGGAAAATTCACCAGTTTTGCCTAAAACCGAGCGGAGCAATTTGGTCAAACGCATCAGAGTTTCAAAGGCTTTGTCGGGCGCAGTTTGAATCAAATAGCCGATTGTAGTCAGCGAATTAAACAAAAAATGTGGGTTCATTTGCGAACGGAGCGCAGTTAATTGTGCTTCTGTTGCTAATTTTGAAAACTCCTGTTCGCGTAGTTCTTGTTCGCAACGCTCGTGTGTGACGCGCAAAGCATCAATTCGCCTTGCGGTAATAAACGCAATGTTTTCAAGCATTTCAGCTTCATCAGAAAGCAGATAACGACCGCCTGAAAATTCGCTCAGACTAATTTTGTAAAAAGGAGTTTCCGTCGTTGGAACAAAAACATCAGCTTGTTCGGCTGAAAAACTTGACTGATTTTCTTTGGTATAAACCTCGTTCCAGATTACTTTTTGAACTGTCAAGGCAGGTTTTAATTCGTCGCAAACTCGATCTAAAATATTTTCGCTGAGGTCTAATTTTTCAATGATTTGGGCAATTTTACCGCGCAGATTTTCATAGTCCACTCGTTGCAATAAAATTTTATCCACTAGCCAAATCGCAAATTCGTGCAATTTTGGATAAATCAACGCCGTTGCCATCCACAAAGTAATCACCAAAACGGCGGCTTGAACGTCATTTCTGTCGTGAGTTTCGTGCCACTCTAACAAAGGAACTGCCACAAATGCGTAGAGTCCAAAAGCAGTCAAAGCCAATAAAATCAAAGATAAAGCGCGTTTCAGAAACAAATCGGCAAAAGCAAATCTGTAATCTTGCAACAAAATGGCTAAAACCAAAGGCAATGAAGATTGATGGGCGATGAGTTCGATGAGCCACGATTTATCTTCTGTTTTATGAACACTCAAATGCAAAGCCGAAACCGCAAAAATTATGAGCGCAGTCGCCAAAACAAGTTTGTTTTCAGGTTTTAAAATGAATGAGGCAACAATCAACAAAACTGAGCCGATGGTGAGAATTTGTAAAGCTAGTTCCGAAGGTGGAAGGTTTGTTTGAAAATGTAAGAGTGTCGCAAAAATACTCAATGCGTAAGCTAAATATGTGAGCCAGTTGCGTTTAGCATTTTGTGTCACAACTGATGGCAAAAATCCGAGTGCTGAAAACGAAATCGCCGTCACTATTGAAGGAATTTCAGTTTGCCGAAAATCGCGCCAAATAAACGTCATAAATTCGCCAAAATTCCATAAAATACCAAGAATTCCAGTCGTTAAAAGTAGCCAATCAACCTTTTTACGCGGACGCACTACCATCACCAGCAACAGGGCGTAAAGCGCAATTCCAACTGTAAAACCTAAAAGATTGATTAGTGATGCGGAATTCAAAGTATTCATCGTAAGTTTTTAGTTTAACCACGATTGAACAAGACGACAAATTTTTCCGATTGAATTGACGTTTTTAGCAAATGAATGGCATAAACCAAGTAATGAATATTCGTTATTCAATCTCCGCACGTAATTGAAATATTATTTTTCCCCTTCTCTGAAATCTTTATCGGCACAGTCCACGCCAGAGTTTTTATCCGACATTCTCCCGTATTATCCTCTCGACAATAATAGACGGTGAATTTTGCTTTGAGAGTTGTTTCCCCTGCTGGTAACGACTGAAACGGAATTGTAATCGGTAATTTATCAAATTTCCCTTTTGCAGTTTCGATTTTAATCGCCTTTCCGCCTTCATTGGTAATTTCAAAACGATTCGGGGCATCGGTATTCAGATGATAGCCGCTCGGCAAATTGATATTGAAAACGATTGAGTTTGCTGAATTGGCGGCAACTTCTTGCACTGCTATTTTCAACTCTTTCAAATTTGGCGAACTGCCTGTCGTCTCGTCTTTTTTAGGCGAACTCAAGCCTTGAATTTTGAGAGTTGAAGTTTGTTGAGTTTGCAAATCCACTACCCGAACGGCGTGATTATTGGTATCTGCAACAAAAAGTTTTCCATTGGCAATGCTCAATCCGGCAGGTTCATAAAACTGCGGTTTAGCTCCGTCCATTTGTCCCGCTTTGCCATTGCCGAGAAAGGTTTTAACGGTTCGATTTTCAGTATCAAGTTGTTTAATTTTATGATTGTAAGTATCTGCAATTAAAACTTTTCCGTCATACAAGACGACTCCCAGCGGATGTTGCAAACGGACATTATCGCCCCTCCCATCTTTATCGCCAAATTCATACAAATCGCCGCCGACCAGAGTTTCAACCGTCTCTTTTTGGAAATCAATTTCGCGGATAATATTTGATTCGCTATCGGCAATCCAAAGTTTTTTGCCATCCGAAACCAAGCCCGAAGGTTGGGCAAAAGCGGACTTCATCAATTGTGTCCGTCCAAACGCGCTTCGCGCACTGTTCCAGCGTAAGGCGCGACCGTCTGTTTGTCAAAATCCAGCTTCCAAATCTGATGCGTGCCAGCCATCGCAATATAAAGCGCATTGCCAACCTTGACCAAATCCCACGGCGAACTGAGTTCCGCAAGTTTGTGCATTTCCGCCAACCGAACGCCATTCCGCTTGTTTGCCGTTCCCGGTAATTGTTTTAACTTCTTTAGTCTGTAAATTTACCAGACGAATCGCGTGATTTTCGGTATCGGCAACATATAAATTTTCACCGTCCAATGCCAAACCTTGCGGACGATTGAAGGTGGCGAATTTGCAAAATTCCCATCGGTCAAAGCGGCGATACCATTGCCGATTGTTTCGAGCAATTTGCCTTGTAAATCTGTGACCACAATCCGGTTATGATTTGAATCGGAAATAAAAAGACGATTCGATTTTTCGTCTGCCAAAACTTTGCCGGGAAAAGCAAGCGGAAGATTGCCGACTTTGGCGCGTTCGAGTGCAAATTCAAGCGGTTTTTCGTCCAATTGTCCTTTTTTGCGAAACTCCGTCACCGTTTTGGCAACCTTTCCCTCAATTGCTTCAGCGTGTCCTTCGCCAATATAATTTCCGATGATATAACCGTTTGGATCAATCAAAACCAGCGTTGGATAAGCACGAACGGCGTATTGATTCCAAATTTTGAAATCGGCATCATTCACGACCGGATGCTCCAATTTCATAACGCAAAATGATTTTGCGGATATTTTCCGTCTCGCCTTCATTTTCAAATTTGGCGGAATGAACGCCGATGACAACCAATTGATTTGGATATTTCGCTTCAAGTTTTTTGAGATCGGGAATGATATGAATGCAATTTATACAACCGTAAGTCCAAAAATCGAGCAAGACAACTTTGCCTCTTAAAGCCTGTAAAGATAACGGTTTTTCCGTGTTGAGCCAACTTTTTCCGCCGTTCAATTCCGGCGCACGCACTCTCGGTTCATTCATTTCATTTTCACTCTGTGCCGATAAAACTATGTTTCCGAACAAAATTACGACTAAAAAACTAAAAATCAACCAATTATTTTGATCTTTATCCCCTTAAAAACTATTCTGACAAATTAGACTCTAAAACCAAACTGTTGTCTGAAATTGTATTCGTTAAAATAGATAAATCAGTTTTAAGGCTGAATATTCCCAATAAAAAAAGCAGAGCCGAAACTCTGCTTTTTTTCTTTTTCTGTTGTTTAGTTATTCAAAAAGTCCATCGCCGATTTTCATTTTCAGGGCAATGTTTTTGACTTTTCCTTTGCTTGAGCCATAAACTTTGACTTTCCAATCACCCGGAATTTGAAAATCCGTTGCTTTTACTTGATACGAAATTTTCATTCTTTGGCTGTCGGTGATGCCGAATATCACGGAATCGCGTGAATAGCCTGTATCCGAAGCCAAAAGCGTATTGCCTTTGTAAAGTTCAAATTTCAATTGGTAATTTTCGAAAGTAAATTCGTCCGTATCCCAATTTGCTTGAATGGTTAAATTGCCTGTAAACGGCATCCTGATTGTTTTAGTTGCTGAGCCTGATTGAACTAATCCAAATTTGGTCGGAGCGGAAATGGTCGAAGTTTGCGATCCTGTCGTAAAAAATTCGACTGTGCCGCGAACTAGCTTGATTAACTTCTTCATTGGCGAGCGGCTTCGAGATTTCTCATTTCCGCTCTCCAATTGCGAACGCTGTTTGAGCCACCGGCGGCCGGAAGATTTAGTTCAAAAGTTTCTTCTGTTCCACCGATTGAGCGAATGATCTCGTCAGTTGCACCATTTGGCGAAATTAATCGAAACCGAATTTGCCGTTGAGCAAAATTGTTGTTTGAACCGTCACGGTGCATTTTGAAGCGAACCGTTATTGGAAGCGCATTATGAATCAATACGCCGGATTGCGTATTTGCGGTAAATCCACCTTGCAAAACCATATTGCGGGTTTCCGACGCAAATGCTTGCAGAATGGATGTTAAAAAAATATAAGACCGATGATAAATATAGATTTTAAGTTTTTCATTTTGTTATTTTCTCCTTTTTATTCTAAGCCGGATGAGCGTAAAACTTAATCGCTCAACTCTTGCTTTCACTTGGTAACTGGCAAGAAACGAAAAAATGTGTCGCAAAAAATTTCAAGTTGTATCAAAAAGTAATCGCTGAAAGTTTCAAACTGTTGAAAATACAATATTTATAAACACAAAAAATGCCGTAGTTTTGATAACTACGGCAAGCTAACTGATGAGGTCATTGATTCATTGATTCGCTATTTTTGAATCGAACACTTCACCCAATCTTAAAATAATTCAACTATTTATTTTTTCTCAATCGAAAAATTGTAATAACCAACTGTTTTAAAATCTTCGTTTGATTTAGCCCCTTTGAGCGTAATTTTATACTTTCCATTTTGGAGTTTTTGGGCAGGAATTGAAACGCTTGGAGATTTTTTGCCCGAAAAACTTTGACTCAAAAACAAATTACCGCGGGATTGCTGACCTCAATCTGATATTTTTCAACTTCGTCTTTAATATCCCGATTCAGGCTCAAAAAAAGCGTTTTTGTTCCTTTTTTCAAAATAATGTTGGTTATCCCATCGCTCCGATTGGTCGGAAATAATGTAATCGAGGCGGTCACGGGTTGAGGCGGTTCAATCGGTTTCGGCGTTTCTTTGGCAGTTGGAGAAGGCGTTGGATTTACCTTTGGGGTCGCCGTCTTGGCAGGAATTTTATCAGCCGTCGGAGAAATGGTTGGGGTTGGAGAAATGTCGGGTGAAATGCTCGGAAAAAGCGTTGGAGTCGGCAAAATATTGATATTTTCGTTTCCTTTCTCAACCATGTCGCTTGAAGGTTGACGCAGGAAAAAGAAAAGTCCGCCCAATAAAACTAAAAGTAAAATTATTGGTGCTACAAAAGTTAATTGCGGAACGGTAAAAAATGATTTGATACTTTCCCAAAAAGTAACTTTTGAAGTTTCGACAACTGCCACCGTTGCTTGTGCCTTTTCATTTTCCCAAATCGCAGTCGCCGCTTGCACTCTTTCACGGCGATGCTCCGAAACCAGATATTTTTCTTCAAATTTCATCTGCTCGGTTGCCGAAAGTTCGCCCCGCAGATAATCGTCAATCAAATCCGTTTCAGATTCTTCGAGCCGGTCGCTAAATTCCGCATCTGCAAAAAATTTATCTTCAAACGCAGTCAGTTCCGCTTCGGAAAGTTCGCCGAAAAAATATCGGATGGCATCTTGTTCTTGAAAATCTTGATTCATTTTTTATTCAAACATTTTCGCAAAAACTTTTTTTGTAATCGTCTTTGAAATTGGATTGTGTCCAAAAATGTTTGCCCTCCTAACTAAAACTGGCAGAATTTGCAAAAATGTGTCGCAAAAATAAAAAAGTTATTGTTTGTGTTAATTGGAAAACTTGTTTTTTTATTCTAAGGTTTTTTTTTACTTTTTTTTCAGACAGCCCAAAATACAATCTTCCAATTTCTCCCGCAGACGCACTGCCCGACTTCTGAGAGCATTTTGCGGAATCCCCAAACTCTCAGCCAATCGTTGACGATTTTCGATTTTGTCGCGCTTTTCACCTTGATAATATTGGACAATTATTTCACGATTTTCGGCAGGTAATTCGAGCAAACATTTATTCAAACACCGAAGTTTTTGTTCGGTTTCCGCACGCTCGTCCGACTCGGCTTGAGGAAAACTTTCGGTCGGTTGTTGATTCGCAATCCGGTTTTCCTTTTCGCGCACTTTGTAAAGTTCCAAAATTAACATCCGCGCCACGCCATAAACATATTGACTGACATCTTCGATTTCGCCTTCGGTTAATTTTTTGGCAACGCGATTGAGAACTTCGTCGGTGTGAGTTTCGGCTTCGTAGAATCCGCGACCTTCAAAAAAACGAACCAGATTTCGGCGAATCAAAAGATATTTTTCGCCCGCCGCATCGCGGTCTTCGCCCAACGCCGAAAGCAATCTGTCGAAGGCTTCTTGCGTCAATTGCCATTTTGTTTTGGTTGCAGAATCAGACATTAGAGATTTTTGATTTTTGATTTTTGATTTTTGATTGATTAAGAAACTTCACTTAATTTTTAATTCCAATCGCAAATTGCAAATCTAAAATCTAAAATTATTATCTCCACTCCCCTTGCAAAGTAAAAGCCGACCAATGAAACGGATTATTTAAAGCTTTTTCTTTTATCATCGAAATTTGTGCTTTTTGCAAGGCTTTGGCGGGTGGCAAACCTTCTTTTAACCTTGCTTGATAAAATCTTTGCATCAATTCGGAAGTGGCGTAATCATCCACTCGCCACAGACTGGCGACTACGCTTTGAGCACCGGCATACATAAAAGCGTGGGTGAATCCGACCAAACCTTCGCCTTTAAAATAGTTTCCCAATCCGGTTTCGCAAGCACTCAAAACCGCCATTTTGGCATTTAATTTTAGATTATAAATTTCGCTGAGCCGTAGAAAACCTTCCTGCGGATTCCCTTTTTCGTCAACTAAAGAAAGGACTAAGCCTGAAAGTTCAGGGAAACGACTGTCGAGTATTCCGTGGGTTGCAAAATGCAAATAACGAAATTGTTGCAAATCTTGCGAACGCAAATTTTGCAAACTTGCTTGGTAATCGAGAGCTAAAAGACGTTTTTCGTTCGGCGCAAATGAAGCAATTTTTTCAGCTTCATCCCGACTAAAATCCAATCTTATGTAATCGCTCCGAAAAGCCGATACACCTAAAGGCAACCGCGCATCATCACCGCTGAAAACCGGATCGGCGAAAATTGCGATGTCTTTGGTTGAAGATTGGAGTTGAGTTTTTCTCAAGGTTGCCAAAGCCGAAGCCGATGGTAAATTAACTACTTCGTTGGCTTCGATTAAATACCTCACTTCAGATTGTTTGGCATCAGAATTTGGAATCTGCAAAGCGGCAAACGGAATGAACTGCAAAACTTCCGAAGCAACTATCAGAAGTCGTTTATTTTCAATCTCTTTCGCAATCGGCGCAAGCAAAATTTTGCTTAAAGCACGAGCGTTTTTTTGTCTTTCGGCATCAGATTTTTGCAAACGAGTTTGTCTCTGTGCGTCAGTTTCATTCGGTATTTTTTTCGCCCGTGATTTCAAATTATCGTAGAAATTCCTTGCCAAAATTTCGATTTCAGCGCGTTTTGGCAATTCAACCGATTTGAGAGATTTTTTTGTCACCACAAACAAAAAACTGCGTTCTGCGCCGAGCGAATATTCCACCAAAACTGATTCATCGTCCAAAACCTGCTTTTGAATTTCGCTCAAATTTAAAGGCGTAGCTTGAGAAAAATCGGCAAGTTTTGGATTTGAAACGCGAATTTTTGCCCAAATGTCGCGGAGTTCACGCAAACTTTCGTCAATTGCCTTTTCAATTTCAGCCAGTTTTTCTTTGGAGGCTTTGCTTGAAATCAACTGTTGACGTGAAGTTTCCAGCCGATTGATTTTCTGTCGCAAACCTTTTTCTTGGGCAAGTAATTCGGGCGACACGCCCTCGCGCAATTCTGTCTGCCCGATTGATTCAAGCAGATTTCGCGCTCGCGCTCGCTCAACCGTTTGCAAAGCCAACGCATCAAAACCTTTGGTCGGCTCTAATTTATGACGCTGCATTAACAGGTCGAGATAAAATTCATAAAAATCTTGACGGCTCGAAAAATAGTTTGCTTGCAAGTCCTGTCGAACAATTCTCGTCCTCAAATCTTCAATCAGCATCAAAGCCTTCTCGATTTTTGTTTGTGCTTCGGCAAGTCGCCCAATTTTATTTTCGGCTTTGGCGGCGCACAGCAAAGCAACCATTTCGCCGTTACGATTTTTTATTTGTTGATTGATTTCAAGCGAATTTGAACAATTTTCGTAAGATTTCTGAAACTCTCCCGAATACAATTGGACTTCGCCAATATGAAAAAGCACTTGGGCTTCCCAATCCGGCAATTTGGCTTCCCGAAAAATCGAAAGAGTAGCTTGGAAAAACTCCAAAGCCTTTGCATGGTTGCCTTTGCGCTGCAAAATTACACCCAAATTAACCATGGCAATCATCTCATTTGCCCTGTTTTTTGTTTCGCGGAAAATCTCCAAAGCCTTTGTTTGAAACTCTAAAGCCTTGTCAAAATCACCGAGTTTGATGCTCACAATTGCCAAATTATTCAAATTTCCCGCTTCATTCTCACGAAGTTTGTATTTTCGATTGATTTGCAAGGATTTTTCGTAATAGTCAATCGCTTGGAGATAATCGCCTAAATCATCATAATTTGCGCCTAAATTGTTCAAACAAAAGGTTTGATTGATTTCATTGCCCAGTTTAAGATAAATTTCGAGTGCTTTTTTTAGATTTTCGATTGCCTTTAGATGTTCGCTGAGGCTCTTCAAGGCTGAGGCTAAATTGACCAAAGTATTTGCTTGATTCTCAGTATCGCCAAGTTCCCGACGAATGTTCAAAGCCTTTTCGAGAAATTCAACCGCCTTGGTCGAGTTGCCCAAATCATCATAAATCGAACCGATACTATGCAAAGCCCACGCTTCCTGACTACGATCATTTTCCGCTTGAAAAATCGGCAAAATTTCCTCAAATATTTTCAAGGCTTCGCTTGCTTGCCCCCGCCCTGAGACAATCAAAGCCAGGTTTCCCCCGATTTTCGCAATTCCTTTTTTGTCATCGAGTTGACGATAAATTTCGAGCGCTTCTTGCCAAAGTTTTTCGGCTCTTTCCAAATTTTCAAGTCTTGCCTGCACCGCCGCTTCATTTGATAAAACCATCGCCAGAATCGGCAACGCTTTAATTTCGCGGAAAATTTGCGCCGATTTTGCCGAACTTTCGGTTGATTTTTGAATATTAGCAAGCCGGTAATAAAGAATGCCCAAATAATAATAAACACAGGCTTCGCCGAAACGGTCTTGGGCATTTTGAAAGATTGGAAGCGATTTATTAAAGGTTTCAACCGCTAATTGTTTAGCATTTAATTCTTTGGAAAACCAAGCGTAAAAAATAGCTTGATTATAGAGTTTTTCGGCTTCAACTTGGTTTTTGTCTTTGGCAATCAAGGGGCGCAAGGCTTCGAGTTTTATCTCAAAAGTACCCGGTGTTTTCCAAATTCCGACCGCCTTTATTTCAATCCGATATTCGCCCGTTTCGTTGGCAATAAACGAAAGTCTTTCAGGTTCTTCGGTGCTGTTTGAATTGTCGGTTTCAATTAAAACCTCGTTTTTGGCGGAGAAAAATTTCAAACCGACATCAGCAGTTTTTTGCCAAACAACAAGGCGAACGAATTCATCTTTTTTAACCGAAATCTTAAAAATCTGCGACTCATCTTTTTTTATTTCGCCGGTAACAGGTTGATTTAGCTGAAGCTGTTGGGCATTTGCAGAAACGCATAAAAAAAAGGCAAGCCAAAGAAGCCTACCGATTTTTATCAAACTAAATGAGTTTTGTTGAAACATTCGTCCTCCGAATTTGTCAAAATGAGAACGCTCTTCGGGCTAAATTTTTGCGAAAGCTACCAATTTACCGAGCCTTCTTTGCTCGTATCAATTTGAGTCAATTCTACGCCTTCGTTAAAAAGAAAGATTTTCAGATTATCAAACAAAAAATCGTGCGAATCGGGGCTGGAAACGTCCAAACCGAAATGATTGATCAATTGATTTTGCTTTTGCAACCATTCTTTCCAACAGTTTTGACAAATTTCGTTATAAACCCTTTGCCCTAAATCATTTGGAAACGGGGCAAAAGCCATCTGCTCGCCTTTATTTCCGCATCTCCCACACTTAAAACCACCAAATAATGCCATAAATTCTCCTTGCTTTGGTTATTGATTCATTTATTCATTGATTGATTGATTGATTCATTATTTTTGAATGGAACGCTTCGTACAATCTTAAAATGATTCAATGAATCAATGATTCAATCCCTCAATAGCTACATTTGCCGACTTAATCGCGGCTAAAACCTCTTCATCTTTCGGGCGAAAAATGCTCAAAGATTCAACTTTGTGATAGCGAACTACGCCCTCTTTATCAATCACTACCACCGCCCGCGCCGAGCGTCCGGGCAACCAAGATTTTGCTTCGTAAAGCGTGGCAACTTTGCCTTTTTCATCCGATAAAAGCCGTAAAGTCAAACTATATTTATCGGCAAAACTTTTGTGCGATTTTTCCGAATCGGTTGAAATTCCAACCACTTCCGCGCCTGTCGCCTGATAATCCGACCAATTATCGCGGACCGAGCAGAGTTGTTTAGTGCAAACCGGAGTATCGTCCCCCGGGTAAAAAAGTAAAACTATGGTCTTGCCTTTTTGTTCAGCTAAGTCCCAAGTTTTGCCATCGCCATCTTTCAACGCAAAATGCGGTGCTGCTTCTCCAATTTTCATATTGAAACATTTTAATTCAATTTCAAGAATTTTTCACGGAAACCGCTTTTTTATTTTCGATAGTTTCTATTTAACAAACCCGTATTTTGTCAGCAATAAATCTTCATCTTGAATCAAGCCGATACCGGACGCATAGAATTTATGTTCTTTTTCCTTTGGTTTGAGAGGCGTTGTTTCTTCCGTTTTAAGACAATTTGTAAAAGTTCCGGCAGGCGTTTTTTTTGTTTCACCGGTGCTGATGATTTCCGCTCTATCCATTGCCACGTCCGGCGCAATTTCTTGATAATATCTTGCGCCAAGCAAAATGAGTCCGGGCATTGCCACGCCCGCTTTATTTTTCCCTTCCGCCGTCCACGCCCCTTCGTGACTTGCTATTTCGCCGTTTTTATAAATGTCAACTTCTTCGCCAAAATAATAAACACTGTTATTTTGTTTGCAAATAGCAAAGAAATTTCTCGAAATCTCAATGGTTTTTCCGTTTTCCGATTCGTTTTCTTCGACGATACGAGTCTCGATGTTACCGATTTTTCTAGTTTCATTCAAAACAGTGATGACTAGCCGCGCCCCGTCTTTGTTTTCCAAAACCAATTGATAACCGGGTTCGAGGATAAAATAACGATTGCGTCCAGACGTTTCAAAAGTGCAGTCGTTTTGAATCAAGTCTTCGGTAAATTGTTTGCTTTGTGCCGATAGGCTAATAATTGCCGATAAAAACAAGGCGATTAAAATTAGATGTTTTTTCATTTTCGGGTTTCTCCAAGAGTTGTTTATTAACGGACATTTCCAAAGTTTGATTGTAATCCTTTTAGAGATATATTTCACTTTGCATTTTTTACGGCAATAATCTCCGCCGCAATCGAAACCGCAATTTCTTCGGGCGTATGCGAATTTATCGGCAAACCGATTGGCGTGTGAATTTTGGCTAATCTTGTTTTGTCAAAACCCTCTTTTTCTAATTTTCTAATCAAAGTTTTCATCTTCGCTTTGCTTCCGAGAGCACCAAAATATTTGAACTTTTTATCAAATAATTGACGAATTACAATTTCATCAAACTTATAACCGAGCGTCATTACAACAACGTAAGTATTTTTATTTGAATGAATTAACTCGCCAATTTGCTCATAAGATTCGATGATTTCAACCCCATGAGCAAATTTATTTTTCTCCAAAGTGTTCAAATTCGGACGATCATCAAAAACCGTAATCTGAAAATCCATCTTCGACATCAATTCCGACAATGCCAATGCACAATGTCCCGCCGCCGATGATGAAAAGTTGATTTTGGAAACCGAGTTTTTCTTCGTAGCGAAAATTGGTTTCTGATTGAGTAAATTTATGATTCCACATCAAATCTTTTTTTCCAACTTAATTCAAAACTATTTGATGTGATTGTTAAATACCTATCCAGTGGATTATTTTTCGTCCTTTGAATAATTTTTCGGATAGTTTTCAAATCTTTGAAGGTTAGTTGGTAATAAATAACAGTTTGTTTTCCCGAACAAATCATTCCGCTTGAATTTGGAATATTTTTCTGATGAATTTGCTCTACGACTTGAGACTTGAGACTTGAGACTTGAGACTTAGCCAATTCTACGAACGAGACTTCCATAATGCCGCCACCGATGCTTCCAAATAATGTTCCATCTTCGGCAACTGCCATTTTGAAACCTTGTCTGCCGGGCGAACTCCCTGAACTTTGCACGACAACCATCAGCACAACTCTTTGATTTTGTTGGAGATGTGTTTCGATAAATCGTAAAAGTTCGAGTTCTTTATTCATCAGCCGAATTTTACTTTATTTTGTTCAAAATTTGCTCAACAAAACCTCTACCACCGAGGCTTTTCGATGGGGGAAATCTACAAAATAATTAACAGCGAAGCAGCCACAGTTATTTTGAGCGATTTTCCGGCATTGAAGGAAGAATTAACCACAGGTAAAATAATCGGTGTTGTGTGCAATAGCGAACATCGTTATCATCAGAAAACTAAAAAAATAAACTTGCTCACTATCGTTCGCTATACTGATTTACAATCTTGTTCAAGTCTTAAACTTTTTGCATTTTTAACTTTTAATTTTGCATTTAATTTATTTCGGCTGTAAAACCCAAGTCTCCTTAGCCGCCATTTCAACCGCCATTTTGCTAAACGGGAAAATTGGAATTTCGTCCTTATTCCAGCCGTCAAATTGATCTTTGAAGTGCGGACTGGTAGGAATTCCGCTTTCGCCCAACGGAATAACGTGGCGGGTGTTGTCCCAATTAAAAGGACTCGTAATAAACCGCATCGAAACACGCGAGCCGACATTTGGAGTCACATCGCTTCCGTTAATGGGAACATTTGGAGTTGCAAATTGTTGTCCAATCAAAGGTGCGCTGGCTAAAATATGTGGGAAATTTGATTTATAAGTTGCCCCCCAAACCCATTTTGATACATCATTGCCAAATTGTTTTTGCAAAGATTCTCGCGCCGCTTTGTCACAAGCCTTAAAAACTTCGGTGTAATTTGCAAGACCTTTTGGCAGCCACCGCACAGGTTTATCGCTTAAAATAACGTGCAACAACTTTTCTCGCGCCAAAAACCCAGGCAGAGGCTTATTTTCCTCCGCAATTTTGTCGCCGATGGTAATGCGAATTTGGTTTATCAACAACGCGCCCTGAGAATCTGCGGACATCTTTCCATCCCAATTTTTCAGAACGGCTAAAGTTTCGGGCGATGCGGCTTCAAGTTTAATAATTTCTTTCGCCAACATTGTATGCGGGATACTATAAACATCTCTCTGAATTGCGGTTACATCGTTGACATTGATTTTGGCATTGGCACTAACTAATTCAAAAATCCTTCGCGCACGCCAAGGAGCTGCAATATCTCTCGCAATTTGTTGATATTTGTAATCTTTGCCCACGATTCGTTGATTTGCCGTGACGATAAAACCATTTGCAGGATTGTAAAGTTTAGGCAATTCGTCAAATGGAATATAGCCCGTCCATTCGCCATTATCGGTTGCGCCATCATAGGGAAATGCACCATCGCTTGTTTTGCGAATCGGGATACGTCCACCCGGAATCCAGCCGATATTTCCTTTGGTGTCGGTATAAACAAAATTTTGAGTTGCTCCACCGTATAATTTCAGCGCATTTTGAAAATCCACCCAATTTTTTGCCCGATTTAATCCGTAAAATGCTTCAAACTCTTGATTTTTTGCATCAAGTGCCGTCCATTTTAAAGCGAATTTTTGTCCGCCGTC
This sequence comes from Pyrinomonadaceae bacterium, assembly GCA_963779235.1. GTDB lineage: Bacteria > Acidobacteriota > Blastocatellia > Pyrinomonadales > Pyrinomonadaceae > JAIBCC01. The sequence continues at coordinate 70,248 of CAVZXI010000023.1, read as the reverse complement.
TTCGGTAAAAATCGGACCGTGGCGGGTTTCGATAACCTCAAGCGTAACTGTTTCCGTTTCCGTTGAAGTCAAACCCTTACGCACTTTTATTTCTTCTTTGCGAATTTTTGGAGTTTCCCAACCTGTCGGAGTTTTATATTTTCCTTCGGCGTTAAATGTTTCCAGATAAAGGTCTTGGACATCAGGACCAACATTGGTTAAGCCCCACGCGATTGATTCGTTATGTCCAATAACAACACCCGGCGAACCCGGCATTGTTACGCCCGAAACTCGAATATTTGGCGCAGATAGATGAACTAAATACCAAATGTTTGGAGCAGAGGCTTGGAGATGCGGGTCATTTGCCAAAATTGGTTTGCCATCAGCGGTGCGCTTGCCCGAAATTACCCAATTGTTACTGGCAGCTAATTCTTCGGCATAAAGACCAACTTTTTCCAACGAACTTTGCCGCACTTTTGCATCATTTTCCGCCATTCGCAAATCAATTTCTGAGACAGTGATCTTTGATTTTTGATCTTTGATTTTTGATTTTTGATTTTTGATTTGCGCCGTATCTTTGCCAAAAAGAATCACATCAAATGGCGTGACGGTTTGGGTCACATCGGCAAATTTTTCGGGCGAAAGAGCTTTTTGCATTGCGGCGCGAAGCAAATCATTGCGCCAAGTTGAACTCAAACCATCCGCTAAAACTTTACCTACTACAATTGTATCTGTTGCCTGCCATTGGGCTAGTTTGAATCCTAAAATTTTGAATTCCGGTGGCAAAGTTTTATCGTCAAGCGTGGCAATGTATGCGTTTACACCTTTGGTATAACTCTCTAAAGCAGTTCGCAATTGCAACGAAATTTGTTGTAATCCTGCTTCCGCAAGTTGCGAAAATCCGTATTTGCGCCATCGTTTATCTTCTTCCAGAGCGCGACTGCCAAAAATTTCAGCGGTTTCGCCACGCGCCACTCGACGGAGCAAATTCATTTGCCACAAACGATCTTGGGCGGTGACAAAACCTTGGGCAAAATACAAATCATCGTCATTTTTTGCCTCAATGTATGGGATGCCGCGCCCGTCACGCCGAACAATAACTTCTTGTTTTAGCCCCTCAACCTTTAATTGTGTCGCGGAAACTTGTCCAAAGGAAACTATTGTCGAAAGTAATAAAACTACAATTAAACTCAATAAAATTTTTATCTTTTTCATAATTTGGGTTTTATGGTTGATTTTGGTTGATTTGAATTTACCACAATTGAAACAATTTGGCTTATTCAAATTGTTTGTTTGCCTAAAGTTAATTACCTAAGTTAAACTTTCGTCTCATAAGTATCAAATTTTTGAGGAGAATCTATGAAATTTTTCAAACTTGGTTTAGTCTTAACCGCCTTCGTTATTTTTGCCACCGCTTGTAATCAGAATGCGACCAATTCAAATACTGTTGCCACTAAAAATACAAATGCCGGCAATACAAATGCCTCAACCAATTCATCCACCCCCGCAGTTGATGAATTAGCTTCAGCCAAAAAGATTTTTGCAGAAAAATGCGTCCTTTGCCATAAAGAAACCGGCGAAGGCGGAGCGGTTGATATTGAGGGTGATAAATTCAAAGTTCCGAGCTACAAGGACGAAAAAGTAAAGGCTCAGGACGATAAAAAATATACCCGGGTGATAGAAGAAGGTGATGATAAAATGCCTGCCTTCAAGAAAAAACTCAAGCCTGAAGAAATTGCTGATTTGATAAAATATATCCGCAAAGATTTTCAAGGCAAATAACTATTTTTGTTTGTCTGATTTGCAAAAGCCCCAACTAAAACTTACAATCTAAAACTTGGATGCACCTGTAGCTCAGCTGGATAGAGTATCTGGCTTCGAACCAGAGGGTCGCAGGTTCGAATCCTGCCGGGTGTATTAAAATATGTAGTCTATTTTCAATAAGTTACATAAGTAAAAAGCAAGCTCAAACGGCTTGCTTTTTTTGTTTCCCACCTAAATTCCCACCTAAAATTTCAAAATTATTCAATTTTCCTTGATTGTTTATTACAACCTTTCGAGTTTTTGCCGAAACCTTAACCAAAAGTCTTTTTCATCTTTGGTGATGACAGGCAGAAATGAATCTATCTGTCTGATAATTGCCTTTTGTTCGGTTGAATCGGCTTGTTGGTAACGAACAAGCATTTGTTTTGCTTGTCGGCTCAGATACGTTTGTTTCGCGTCTGGTGGCGTTTGTGCTATATTTTTCATCATAATTAGTTCCTTTCCATAGGGATTAAAAGAGAGGCTTTCCTAGCTTTGCGGTTTAGGAAAGCCTTTCGGTTTTAGGCAGTCTGACGTTTCAAACTTTGCCGATAAATGTTGGCGGTTGCTCCGGCGATAAGGTGATAACAAATCAAGCCTTTTTCCGAAGCCTTGCATTCGCATTCACCAAACTTTTCGCCATTTTGAACATTAAAGCGGACGTGATAAACATTAGAATTATTTGCCGAATAAACGACAAACAATCTGTCTTTGATAAACTTGACACGCGGTTTTAATTGCTTGCATCTTGCGATTGCTCTTTGCGTGTTTTCATTGGTTAATTTAATCATTTTGGTTTCTCCGTAAATTTAAGATTTGTCATTTCTGACTACTCTTAAATTATAACGTCTGCGCTAGTCTTTTGTCAAACAAAATTAACACTTGCGCTATACTTTTTTTTAAGTTATATTTTGATTGTTATGAACTACTTAACCACAAAAGAAACGGCAGAAAAACTTGGAGTTTCGGCGGGCAGAATTCGTCAGATGGTTATTGCCGGACAACTTCACGCGGAAAAATTCGGGCGTGAATTGATGATTAGTGAAGCAGACATCAAAGCTGTCAGAAATCGCAAAACAGGCAGACCTAAGAAAGCGGAAAACAAGAACGGCGAAACCAACGGTAATCAAAAGCCGATGTCTTTTGCTGATGTCGCGGGTGAATTTATCGGAAGCATCAAAAGCGGATTGCCGACAGACCTTTCGAGCAACAAAGATTATTTGAAGGATTTAGGCAAAAAGAGTGCTGAAAAAGAAGCCTTGAAGAAAAGAAAGCAAATATTGAATGATGAATAATTCCCCGATAATTGCCGACACAGGCGTTATCGTCGGTTTGATTCACGAAAAAGACCAATGGCACGAATGGGCATTTGAGCAAGCCAAACAGCTTTTACCGCCGTTTTATGTTTGCGAAGCTGTCATAACCGAAGCGTGTTTTTTACTTCACAGCGTCCCGGACGGTGAACAAAAAGTTTTAGGGATGGTTGCCGCCGGACATTTGCAAATTGATTTTTCTTTGTCGGCAGAAGCGGAAAACATCAAAGCCTTGATGAAAAAATACGAAGACGTGCCGATGTCGTTGGCTGATGCGTGTCTTGTCCGAATGAGCGAATTAAACGATAACGCGGTGGTTTTTACGATTGACAGCGATTTTTGGATTTATCGAAAACACGGGAAAAAGGAAATTCCGCTGATTATTCCTGATAGTTTTTAGAATTGATTTAGAATAATTTTGAGCAGTTACGATGCAACCCAAATATGCAAGTTCAAGTTTTAGATAATCCAGCCAAAATTTCAGGCGAGCCGGCTTTGAAAGGTTTACGCTCAATTTGAAAGAGATTTGGAGTTAGTTTTTAACCTCAATATTCTAATGAAAAGGAGAAAAAGATGAAAAGTGAAAATACACAAGCGTTAGCCAAACAAAATGAACTGCTTAAAACTGAAATCGAATTACCTTTGACAGTAGAGGAAAAGCTGGAGTTACAAGAGTGTGAATATCGAATTCAAGAGGCAAAAGACCTAGCCGAAAAAGTAATCGAAATCATTACTGAGCGGCATAGTCTTTGCATACTCGAAAATTGAGGTGTTTTTTAAGAAGATTGCCCGCGAAATGACGCGAAAGACACGAAAAAAGAAAGAGTTTGAAAAATAGATGGTTTTATTTTAGCGTTTTTAGCGTCTTTCGCGGGCAATCTTTGCTTGGGTTTGATGCCTTGCAATTTTCAGACCGCTCAGTAATGAATCGAAATAGTAATCGAAATAGTAATCGAAAATGCTAGGTTCATAATAGCTCAAGAGTTATCAAAAATCAGAGAAAAAAAACTTTATCGAGAAACTCACAAATTTTTCAAGGAATATATTAAAGACCGTTTCGGTTTTCACGAAAAGTATGGTCAAAAATTAGCACAGATAGGTGATTTTGTTAATGTTGCAAGTGAAGCCCTAAAATTAACGACTGGCGAAAATAATCCTAGAATAAATCCTTCAATTAATACAATTAAAGAGATGATTATAGGAATAAACCGTTTAGGTAAATATCTAGGTTTAGGAAGTTCTAAGTTCAATGACTTAAAACCAATAATAAACAATTCAATTAAAACTATTTTTGAATCAGCACCAAGAGCTAAAGATGGCATTTCACCTAATTTAGTCCCGCAAAATGTAGAAAAGTTCTATAAAGCCTTAAATGATTTTATACAAGAAAGAATTGTTAAGATTGAAGGAGAATCAATAACAATTGTTGAGGCTAAGGAAAAAAATCTGCTAAATGATTCTTCGCGTGAAGAAATAATCTCACAGATAGCCGAACAAATTTTGGAAGACTCAGAAGTCATTAATCTTAAAGCCAATTATGAACGTAAGCCCTCGACAATATATCCGTTGAAAAAGAAAAAAATATTACCTCAGCATGGCGAAGTGTTGAATTGTTAGCTAAAGAATATCTTGAATCGCGTGAAGATGTCTTGAAAGTTGAAGATGTAAGCGAAAGCAACTTAGGATATGACTTGAAAGTTACATACAAAAATAACAAAGAAAAATACGTCGAAGTAAAAAAAGTGAATCATCTCAATGAGTCATTTAAGCTGACTAACAACGAATTTTCAGATGCTAATCATTATGGAGATGATTACATCCTTGCACTTGTAATTATAGAGCCTTTTCAAATCAAACTTATTTCTAATCCGATAAGAGAGTTAGATTTCACAAAAGTAGCGGAGAGATGGGCTTGGAAAAGCGCAGGTTATAAAGATAATTTACAAGAAGATTTATAAAAACAGGTTTGCATCAGTTCAATTTTTAGTTTTTCTTTCGATAGACCGCGTTTTCCCAAAACCGTCAACGTATTTAACTGTAATAGTTTAGGGCACCTTTCAGAATGCCCTTTTCTTGTTTGAGTGCCTAGTGAGTGTCATGTTCAAAAAATCACTTTCAACTTTCATTCAGTTTTTGAAAAGCCATTCAAAAAACTTAATAAAAAGTAGGAAAGCAGTTTGAGTTAAAAGCTTTAACGCTATGTCTAATAAAAATCGGAATTTTGTGCATTTGCAATTATGACAATTCCCGTTGTTTTCAATCAATAATTTTTGTGTCATCTGAAAAATTCTCCTAAAAAAAATCGCTATTCAAATGAGATAAACTCAAATGAATAGCGACAATGTTATCAGACGAAAAACAAATCAAACTTGTATTTTGTGAAAAAAAATCAGAACGAAAAAAACAAGTTTAATTTTTCCCTAAGTTTGAAGTAATTTTATTATTTTTGTCTCCCTGTTTTCTTCCTTGTTTAATGTGAGAAGGCTTTGAAAATCCAAGCAAATCAGCAAGTTTATTTACTTCACGTCGAAATATTTGCAACATCTGTAACCTTCGCCGTTTCGACTTCGGAAAATTGCTTTCTATCAAAATAAACCTGAATTAACCATCGGAAATGCTGCTCATATCTTGGATTGACTTTTGTGCTTTTTAGGTTTGGATTTTCATTTTTGCGATTAACTTTAACTTCTTTTGTGTAAGATTCGGCTAACTTTGCCCATTCATTTGCAATATCATTTTTAACTTTCGGTGGCAATGATGCAAACATTGTTTTGTTTAACTCATCTTTTGCGTGTTCACGCTCCATTTCGATATATTCATCAGCCTTAACATCACCATATAAGAAAACATATAGTCCTTCTATTTTGGGTTTGTAATATGGCACAACATCTCTTACTGCAAGATTTTGAAATTTTTCGTCTTTCAATTCAGGAAATCTAGCCTTAAATTGAATAAAATGAATAATCCAAAATTCAAGCCAATGTGTGTGCTGATTATTAAATATATTGTTTTCTTTTTGCCAATCTCGAATTTCAGAATATAAGTTCCGTTGGTTTTGAGGAAAAGACGAATCTATTTCAAACTTTGGAACTAATTTTGCAATAAAATCTAAAAACTGTTTATGCTTTAAAAGTTGTCGCCAAAAGTATTTTTTGGCGAAAATACTTCGTGCTTCTTCGTTATCAAATTCGCCTTCGGTTGGTCGGATTTTTGTTTCTTTATGATTCATAAATTTGAGTGCCTCTTGAGTGCCAAGTGCGCCAAACTCAATGAAACTCAATAGAACTATTATAAACCGAAATGTAATAAATTGCCGAATAAAACTAACTAAAATGAAGTTAAATGAAGTAAATAAAATTACTTACCGTCACTTTTAACCATTGGGTCGAAGGTTCGAGTCCTTCTCGGATCACCATTTATTTTATAAGGGATTAAGACGAGTTTTAGGGTTGCTTTTTTTTATTGAAAAGCCCAAAAATCATTTAAGCAGAAAGATTCAAACCACATTTGCCGCAATATTTGATGTTTGGCGGAAAAGAAAGTCCACACCGCTGACAGACCCGCTCTACTGAACGTGGAATATTGGTACTAATTTGAGGCTGAGTATTTGGCGGTTGGCTTAACTGTAGGTTTTGCGTAGCTCCCATATTTAAACCGCAACGTCCGCAGAATTTACTTCCATTTGGCAACAGGGTCGAGCATCGCGGACAAGGGAAACCTTGCGTAGTGACCGGCGGGCTAATCATTGCAAATTGTGAATTACCGCAACGTCCGCAGTATTTTACGCCTTCGGCAAAACGCGCCCCGCAACGGGTGCAAGCTACAATTCCGGGCATCACGCTCGATTGTCCGGCACTGCTGCTTCCCTCTTGCGAGGGCGAAGGCTGACTGCCGCCAACGATTGGTTTCAGTTGGGCTTGGATGACCTGTTCATTTGCCCCTTCTCGAATTTCAATCACCCGTTCATCATCTTTTTCACCCGCTTTGGAAACTCGGAGAACGTGTTGTCCGGCGGGGATTGAGCCTAAAATGAGTTTTCCCGAACTGCCGATACTTCCCTTGCGTTCATCATTGATATAAACTTCCGCCCCAGCCACCGCCATAATTATCAATCGCGAAGTTCCTTGCAAATTGCCTTCTGTTAGATTATCGCTGGCTTTATCCAGTTCTTCGATCCAATCGGCAACGGTGGCCGGGCGATTTATCGCATCTTTATCAAGCGCACGCATAATCGCCGTTTCAACGCTTTTGGGAATATCAGTGCGGATGGTTGAAAGCGGTGGTGGTGTGTGCATAATTTTTTGCATCACCAGTTGCATCATATCGCCCGTGAAAGGCGTTTTTCCGCCCAACATCAAATAAGCAATCGTTCCAAGCGCGTAAATATCGGCGCGAACGTCAACTCCCAATTCGGGTTGCATCTGTTCGGGCGACATAAATTCGGGCGTGCCGATGATTCCGCGTGAAGATGGAGTAGCATTTGAAGAAGCATCGGTGACAGTTTGGCTGACGATTTTTGCCAAACCGAAATCGCCGACTTTGACGAAACCATCTCCGCCGCTCGCCCGCTTTTTCATCATAAAAATATTGGCGGGTTTCAAATCACGGTGCAAAATTCCGGCATCGTGAGCGGCTTCTACGCCTTCGGCAATTTGTTTCAAAAGATGAATGGCGCGTTTGACGGGCAAAGTTCCTTCACGGCGCAAAAGACGGTGGAGAGTATCACCCTCGACATATTCCATCACCAAATAAAATACGCCCTCGGTTGTTTTGCCAAAATCCGTCACATCAACACATGCGGATGATCGGATGGAAGCCGCCGCCCGTGCTTCGCGTTCAAAACGGGCAATCGCTTCGCCGTCCTGCAAATCCTCGCTATTCAATAAATCAGGACGGACAGTTTTGACCGCAACTTTTCGAGTCCCCAAATTTTCGTCACGGGCAAGATAAACCATCCCCATTGCCCCGCGTCCGAGCCTTTTTTCCAAATAATATCGCCCCGCCAAAAGCAGTGTGCCGGGCAAGGCAAACCGAGTCGGATTTTGGTCAGTTGGACAAACTTCTATCCCGTCAGGGTAACAAGTCTCACATTTGGAACATTCTCTCATCTGTTTAGAACGGTGATAAAAAGTATTGATGCAATATTAGCTTAATAAGATTTCAAATTCCAGATTGGGTAAAAATTTCAAACTTTAAATTCCAAATTCGAAATAGAATCTGAATTTTCCCCGGAATTTTGGTACTCACAAAGGTATTTTCTGCCAACGATTTCTCCTTTCCTGTTTACTAATCGGTTTTTTTGTGCATCCGCCCCATTATTAACATCATTTCCTTTAGTCCAACCTCTTGGTCGTCTGAGTTTCTGTAATATTGCTCAATAGTAGTTACCGAAATTCCTTTGAATTCATAATCTGTCACAAGCTCATTATCACCTTTTTCAGTAGTTCTAGCGTAAAAATCAATGACTTTATATCCATGAAAGTGTTTTTTGTTTTGTGATAGACAAGGAACATTTAACAAAAGTAAAAAGCCTAGTGGTATAAAAACCCATCCGATTTTATTCTCTTAACATAACAAATACCTCATTTAACAAATATGGTTTTCAAAAATTACCAAAATCATTCACTCAATATTCTTTTAATTGTTGCAAATAACCTTCAAAATTTCGTTTCATTTCCTCTAAACTGTCGCCACCGAATTTTTCGCGCATCGAATTTGCTAAAACGATTGCCAACATCGCCTCGCCAATCACGCCCGCCGCCGGAACTGCCGTTACGTCCGAGCGTTCAAATGCCGCAAGTCTTCTTTTTTGGTGTCAATATCAACCGATTGAAGCGGCTTTTTTCAAAGTTGAAATCGGTTTCAAATAACCTCGCACCCGCAATTCTTCGCCATTTGTGATTCCGCCTTCAAGTCCGCCTGCCCGATTTGTAGTTGCGTTTAAAATCTTCATTATAAACAATTTCATCGTGAACTTCCGAGCCAAATCTTCCGGCATTTGCAACGCCCTCGCCGATTTCAACGGCTTTCACAGCTTGGATAGACATAATCGCCTGAGCAATCCGCCCATCCAGTTTTTCGCGCCAAGAAGTATGCGAACCGAGTCCGACTGGCACATTTTTCGCGACTACTTCAAAAATTCCGCCGAGCGTATCGCCGTTAGCTTTTGCTTCGTCAATTAGTTGAATCATTTGATTCGAATCGTTTTATCGGCGCAATTTAACAGCGAATCTGTTTTCGATGTGTAGCAGATTTCTTCCCAAGTTTTTGCCAATGGAATTTCGGGGAATTTACCGAGTTTTATGACGTGGCTGATCGAATTTCAGTGCCGAAATTTTCGAGTAATTGTTTTGCAATCGCGCCGCAAGCAACCCGCGCGGCAGTTTCGCGTGCCGAAGCGCGTTCGAAAATGTCGCGTAAATCTCTGTGTCGAAACTTTTGTCCGCCCGCAAGATCGGCGTGTCCGGGACGTGGACGTTTGACGATGCGCGGATTTTTCGGCTCAGTTTCGGAATTGTTTCCGCCGACATTATTTCCGTCCAATGCACAAAATCACGGTTTTCAATCATCAACGTAACGGGCGAGCCGAGCGTTTTTCCGTGTCGAATGCCCGATAAAATTTCGGCTTTATCCGATTCGATTTTCATTCGTCCGCCGCGTCCGTAGCCTTGTTGTCTGCGCCAAAGTTCGTGGTTAATTTTTTCTAAATCAATCTTTACGCCTGCGGGCAAGCCTTCGATAATTGCGACAAGGCCTTGCCGTGCGATTCTCCTGCGGTTGTAAATCGTAAAATTCATATTTTTTTTAATTAGATTGTAAGTTTAACTTAAACCTCGAATTTCGCGAAAGAAGTAAATTATCTAAAATAAAAATAGTGAGGTTGCCAAGCCAAAAGAAAGATTTGTTGCCCACGAAACACACGAAATTTCAAAAGAATTAGCGTGAGGTTTTATGATAATTTTGCACTTTTACCTTTTTATCTTTTTACTTTTGCCTTCCAACTTCGGTCGGACTATTTTCTTTTCCAAACAATCAATCCCACGCTAGCCAAAATCAATATTCCGCCTAAAATTGTTTGAATTTCAAGTTTTTCGCCGAAAAACTACCGACAAAAACTGCAATCAACGGCGTGACAAAAGCAATCATCATCGCTTTGGTGACATCAATTTTGCTCAAAAGCCAATAATAAAGCCAAAACGCGACGATTGAACCAATAATTGCGAAATAAAAAATGCAAATTACGGCTTGCCACGTCCAATAAAATTTCAGCGGATTTCCTTCAACCGACAATCCAATCAACCAAAGCGGAATTTGTCCGATTAACATTTGCCAAAAAATAATGCTCGCCGGATTAAATCCTTGCACTTTTGCTTTGGTCAAAACGCTGGCATAATGCCGCGCCAAATGCCCCGATGACGACTGCTAAACAACCGAAAAATGCCATCGTGTCCTTTCAAACTCAATTGCTCATGGAAAATAATCGTTATGCCGAGCAAACCGAGCAAAATTGAAATCATCTTCAACCCCGTAATTTCTTCGCCAACGTAAATTCGCGCTAAAACCAAACCAAATGCCGGAATTGTCGCCTGTAAAACTGCGGCCAATCCTGAAGTGATATATTGTCCGCCCCAAAAGAGTAAGCCGTAGTTGAAGAAAAATTGCAAAATTCCGGTGATGAAAATAAATTTCCAAATCTTTCGCCCTTTTGGAATTTCAATTTTTTGCCAAATAATTATCGGAAAAAGTATCAGACACGCAACCGCAAATCTCAAGGCGGCAAAGGAAACAGGCGGCAAATCATCCAGCCTAGTTTGATAAAAATCCAAGTCGTTCCCCAAATTAGGCACAATAATAACCAAACAATAGAGGTTTCATTTTAGTTATTAATCATTCCATTTGAATATCGGTTCTTGATATAGAGTCCTTGGGTCTAGCGGAATTTCGCGAAAACCAAACTTTTTATAAAGCGTTATTGCCGGAATCAAGTTTTGTGATTTGAGAGTAAAAACATTCGTTTTATCAACCTTTTTTGCATATTCCAAACAAGCTGACATCAATTTATCGCCAATTTTTAAACCGCGATATTTACTCGAAACCGCCATTTTTGCTAATTCAAAACTGTCTTCGCCAACTCTCAGCAAAGCGACAGTTCCGACTATTTCTCCTTCAAACAACGCAATAAAAATTTGCCCGCCATCATTGATAATATATTCGTTTGGATTATCCAACATTTCGCGGTCGTGGTCTTCGATCGCAAAAAATTCTTCAATCCATTCGTAATTTAAACGGGCAAAATCATCCGCATATTTTTCCTCAAATTCAATTACTTCGACTTCTTTTTGTCGCGCCAATTCGGTCAAAGCCCGTTGTTTAAAACCCTTTTCAGCTACCCTTTGTTCGATGGTATCCAAAAATGTTAAAACGTCTAAATCTGACAACATTCGTTTTACTCCTGACACTCCGGCATTCCAAACTTTTTCAAATTCCGGCAATTTTTCTTCTGCTTTTGGGGTTAATTTTAAAAGCCGCCGCCGACCATCCAAGCCGCATTTTTTTTCTTCCAAATAGTTGGCTTTAATCATCTTATTGACGATTGAGATAACCGATGGGTGGGCAAATCCGATTTTTTCCGCAATTTCGGTGACAGTCATTTCTCCATTTGTTTCCAAGAGTTTGAAAATCACATACCAATTCGGTTCAATATCCATTCCGAGTTCTTTGTAAAGCCTTCTGCCATCGTGAATCATCGCATCGCTCACTCGTTTAAGACGCGTCACCACGCTTAATAACCCTAAGTCTTTAACAAAATCATTTTCCATTTCGCACCTCTTTAGGTAGTCCACTACATAATATTTCAAAAATAAAAGGTAGTCAACTACATTTATTGCTCAGTTGGAATTTTCAAATCATTTTTTTTCGTAAAAACTCAAGGCGGAATCGCCCTGTTTTAATAAACGCCAGCGTCTTAATTCATCAACTAAATCAGGCAGATTAGTTTTGACGGAATGTTCGGCAATAAAAATTCCTTCATCATTCAGAAGTTTTGAGTTTTCATCTCCAAAATGTTGCAATACTTGAAAATAATCATCTTGATAAGGCGGATCGAAATAAACGATGTCAAAGGTTTTAGTGGTTTTGGCAAGAAACTTATCTGCTTTTTCACAAATAATTTCAGTTTGGCTTTCAGGTATTTTGAGATTGTCGAGATTTTCCTCAATTAGACCGCAGTTTTTGCGGGCAAGGTCAACAAAAGTAACACTTTTAACTCCGCGTGAAAGCGCCTCAATTCCGATTGCCCCAGTTCCCGCGCAAAGGTCGAGGAACCGAGTTTCTTCAGTAATTCTAGGACTGATAATATTGAAGAGAGTTTCGCGCAAACGGTCAGAGGTGGGGCGAGTTTTGAAATTAAGTGGACTTTTCAAAACACGTCCTCGATAAATACCGGCAATTACTCGCATTAAATTCTTTCGTAAAAACTCAATGCAGATTCGCCTTCTACTACGACTCGCCAGCGTTTTAGAACACCGAGTTTTTCGGGGAAAAACATTTCTGCGTGATGCTCGATAACCAGCATTCCACGCGGTTTGAGACAAACTCCGCGACTCAAGTATTCTAAAATTTCATCATAATTTGCATCGTATGGCGGATCTAAAAAAACCACATCCCAAAAACGTCGGCGTTTTGCCATCCGTTTTAGAAATGGGATTACTTCAATCTCGAAAATCTCTCCGTGACCTTCTTTGATTTCCATCGAAGCCATATTCTTTCTGATGAAACTACACATTTTGGCGGAGCGGTCAACAAAAGTTCGAGAGCAATGAGCCGCGAGAAACCGCTTCTAATCCAACTGCCCCCGAGCCGGCGCAAAGGTCTAAAAACCTTCTTCCTCTGACCCGCCGCGAAATTATTTTGAATAATGTTTCGCGGATTCTTCGAGTAGTCGGACGCACTTTGGGGGATGTTGTACTTTGAAAAAACTTACCTCGATGCTTGCCATCCGTAACTTGCATTTCAGAATATACCTTCGAAAGATTTACGGGGTTGGGTTTGGCTTTTGGGTCAAACCGCTTTTTAGGGTCAAAGCGATTTGGTGGACGATTTTGAAAACGGTTGTCACGACCTTGATAGCCGCCTTCGCGTTTCTGAAATCCTCCTTCACGTTTTTGATAGCCGCCCTCACGACTCTGAAATCCCCCCTCGCGTTTCGGATAGCCCCCTTCGCGCGGTTGAAATTTATCGCCGCCTCTCGGTTGAAATGACCCTTCTTTTTTTGGAAATCCGCCCTCTCTTGATTGAGAAGGTCGGTCGTTGCTGTATCTTTCATTCGGTCGTTGCTGAAATTTATTACGATTGAAAGGTTTGTCGGTTGAATTTGGGTTGTGTTGTCGTCGGTTTTCCATTTTTTTCACCTTTAAATAAATTACTCATTATGGGGATATACTTCCTGATACAGATTATAAATTTAATGCTCTCCTACTGGCTACACCGATAAACAAATGTTTGTTTGAGATTTTTTGTTCAAGAAATGTAGCTTGGCTGGATTCAAAAAATTATCCGCTGCCAAAAGGTTTGTTTTAGAACTATACCTAAATTTTGACTAAAATTTCAATTAAAAACTTGTTTAAGAGTAAATTTTGCTAGTTTTTATCCAATTCCGGCTAATTTAAAGCGGGAATCGGCTTTAATGTGGTTAATCAATTCGGCAGTATCTCTGTTTAAGCGTTTTTTTGAAAGATAAAATTCAGCCTCTTCGCGGGCTTTTTCGAGGATTTCAAGGTCACGGATAATATTGGCTAGTTTAAAAGTTTGCACGCCTGATTGACGAGTGCCGAGAATTTCGCCTTGCCCACGAATTTCTAAATCTTTTTCGGCAATCCGAAAGCCATCTGTCGTTTCTTCCATAATCCCCAAACGCTCTTTTGCCACCGCAGTTTTTTTATCACCCGTCAGCAAAACGCAAAATGACTGTTCTGCGCCACGCCCGACTCGTCCGCGAAGCTGATGCAAGTTGCGACAAACCAAAACGTTCAGCGTGTTCGATAATCATCAAACTGGCATTTGGAACATCAACCCCGACTTCGATAACCGTTGTCGAAACAAGGATTTGTGTTTCATTGCGCAACAAATTTTCCCATCACCTCCTCCTTTTCGTTTCCCTTCATTTTGCCGTGCAACAGACCAATTTTATAGTCTGGAAAAACTTTGTCGCGTAATTCTTCAAACATCGCGGTCGCCGCTTTCAAATCCATCTTTTCCGATTCTTCAATCAGCGGATAAACGATATAAACCTGTCGGCCGAGATTTATTTCGCGGTCAATTCCTTTATAAACTCCGGCGCGCTGATCTTCGCCGACCACCACAGTTTTAATCGGAGTTCGTCCCGGCGGAAGTTCGTCAATCACCGAAACATCCAAATCGCCATAAACCGTCATCGCCAAACTGCGCGGAATCGGTGTCGCAGTCATCACCAAAATATCAGGATTGTAAGCCGCGCGCGCGAATTTCGGCGCGTTGCAAAACGCCGAAACGATGTTGCTCGTCAACGACTGCCAAACCCAATTTTTCAAACTCAACGGCATCTTGAATTATCGCGTGAGTTCCGATTATCGGCGTGAATTTCGCCTTCGGCAATATCGTTTTGAACTTTGCGTTTGTCCGCGGCTTTGAAGACTTCCGATGAGCAAATCAACATTGATAATTCGTTCCTTCAAAAATTTTTTTGGCATTGCGGGCGTGTTGTTCGGCGAGAATTTCGGTCGGAGCCATCAGCGCGGTTTGATAACCGTTTTCCATCGCCGCAAACATCGCCAAAAAAGCGACAATCGTTTTGCCGCTTCCGACATCGCCTTGCACCAGCCGATTCATCGGCGAATTTGATCTGCATATCGTCAAAAATTCGGTTGATTACTCGCTTTTGTGCGCCTGGTCAACATAAACGGCAAAAGTCGTTCGATTCGTCGAACGCATGTTGTCGGCGAAATTTCGATTATCGTGCCTTTCGGTTCTTTGGTGCGTTCGCCTCGTTTAAATTGCAAGCGCAAATGAAACCCAGAAAAACTCCTCAAATATCAAACGCAACTGGGCCTTGACTTCGAGCCATTGCATATTCGAAATCAGACTCGCATTTTCAGGCGGAAAATGAATTTCTTTGATTGCCTGAAACGCGAAATCAGTTTTTGCCGCTGTAATCAAATTCGGTTGGCAAATTTTCATTAAACGATTCATTTATCGAGATTTTGCAAGACATCAAAAATCATTTCACGCAAACGTTTGGTTTGAAATTGACCAAGTTTTCGATAAATCGGGACGTGCCGCCCAACGTGAATTATCGGAAATTCGGGATTATAATCGTCTTCGAGCAAATCGTCTTCAGAGTTTTCATGGTCAGTTGTTCGTTGTTAGTTGCTCTTCGGAATCAGATCTTTTAGCAAACGAATCTCATTATCGACTTCAGAGTGGCAAAATTTCGAGTTCGTCAGGTTTTCCAAGTCGAAGCGAAAAAGTATTTCGCCGTCCGTCCCATTCCCATTTGCCGTAAGCAACGAATCGAGTTCCGCGCTCAAAACGCTTTTTGATAATATTAATGACGTGATTTCGCCCCTTTCCCCGAAACAAACCACCAAACAACGACGGGCTTGCGAGTTCGTTCAGCATCGCCCGCAGTGATTTCAAAAATATAAAGCGGTGGAGCTTTCGGACATCGGTTTTTACCAACCCTGAAACCGCCCGAAACTCGCACATACAAAGTCAACTGAGGCTTCCGTATCTTGCGTTAATTCGTCAATTTGAATAAAGTTTGAACGGTCTTCGTAACGCATGGGGAAATAATTGAGAAGGTCTTCAACGGTTGCTTCCGAAGCGTCAGTTTTATTGGCAAAACCTGCCACGGCAATCGCCAATTTGCGAGACATTGCCATGAGAGTTTGGCAATTTCGTATTCGTGAAAACTGATAATTGGAGTATTGAGCAAAAGTTTCATGAGGCAAATTTTATCACATCAATTGTGACAGTTGAAAAAGCGTCACAATGCAAAACTCAAATTGATACTATTTGGCTAAACTATGTCGTTAAAAGGATTTCAACTTTTGAGAGGAAAATATGTCAAATAAATTTTGTCCATTTTAATAATTTTCGCCTTTGTCACCTTGAATTTTCAAACCGCCTTCGCCCAAACAGGCAACTGGGATTCGGTAAAAATCTTGTCAGCCAAGAAATTGCTATTCAAAAAACTAGCGGTGAAATCGTTTTTGGACGATTGAATTCGGTCAATGACAGCGAAATCGTGGTTCAAATTGTTACCAAAAACGACATTACTAATTCCAATGAAACGATTAGCAAAAATGAGGTTAAAAAACTCTGGCAGGCGACTTTGCGTTTTGGGGAAAGAAATACAGCCAAAGGAGCTTTGATTGGTGGCGGGGCAGGTGCTTTAGCAGGTTTTGGATATGTAATTGCAAACCGCAAAAGCGGCGATGGACAAACCGGAGTTGCCGTACCTGTTTTTGCAATTTATGGGGCTGGAATCGGTGTTTTAATTGGTTTTTTCAGCAAAAAAGGTCATAAAAAAGGCAAACTAATTTATAGCCTTTAATTATGTTTCCAAACTAAACGGATTGAAATCGGTATCCTTGTCGTAATAATCTTCGTGTTCGTGAATACTAATGATTGGAGTTTGAAGCGTCAACATTTTGAAGATTTTAGCACAAAATTATGTTATTCTGTTTCGACTATGAGTAAAAATTATGTCGAAGAAAGAGATGGTGGTTATTGGGTTAAAGGAACTAGAATTTCACTAGATTCAATCGTTACCACTTTCAAACGAGGCACTTCCCCTCGAAACTATTAAACGCTCTTTCCCACTACTGACGCTCGAAGAAATTTATGGCTCATTGACCTATTATTTGGCGAATCAAGCGAAAGTCGAAAACTATCTGCAAACATCAGAACAAATATTAGATGCCGAAGCTGAAAAACGCCGAAAGACCTTGCAAAAATTGAAACCCAATTTAATTGAGCGTTTGAAAATTCAATAGACATTTTTCCAAAATAAGTCCGTTTGCGGACGATAGAATTTACAGCTACTCGCGTGAGCGTGTAGTGGTTGATAAATAAACATTTATAGTTGGTTTGCGGACGACAGCAACTTCTGCCGCCTGCCAACAGGCTGGTGGCGGCGTGGTGATATTTCTACACGCTCTCGCGTGTAGCTTGACTCTCCCGTCCGCAAACGGACTGGCTTTCGAGTTATTGCGATTTATTTATTTAGCTCAAATTCTCTAACTACTTGACAGACAAGCGTTTATTTAGGAAAGATGTCTAATATTAAAAGAATTATCAGGGAGAAAATGGAAGAGTGAAAAGTTGAAAAGTAATTCAGAGTTAGACTTTTTCACTTTTATCCTTTTTCACTTTTTATGTTTCCAAACTAAACGGATTAAAGTCGGTATCTTTATCATAGTAATCTTCGTGTTCGGCTTTTTTCAAAAATCCAACAATCAAATAGGTGAACGGCGTGGCAAAAACTTCCCACAAAACTTTGATAAAATAATTGCCAATCATCACGCTGATAAGCTGTTCGTTTGACCAAATTCCGTAAAAGGCGATTGGGTAAAAGATGAGTGAATCTGCAACTTCGCCAAAAATCGTAGAAGTAATGGTGCGGACAAAAAGTAATTTTCCGCTCATCCAGAGTTTAATTTTTGCCAAGACAAACGAGTTGACAAATTCGCCAAGCCAAAATGCCGTCAAAGAAGCTAAAACGATGCGGGGAGTTTGCCCGAAAATCATTTCAATGGCTCTTTGTTTTTCCGCATCCATAGTTGGCGCAGAGGGCAAATTCGTAACTACCAGCGACATTAGCGAAGCAAAAATTAACGCTCCAAACCCTGCCCAAATTACTTTCCGCGAACGTGCGTAGCCATAAACTTCGGTCAAAATATCACCAAACAAATAACTAATCGGAAAAAAGAGAACACCCGCCCCGTAAATATATTCGCCGTAGAATGGTAAATTAACCGATGTAACTTTATGCACCCCAATCAGATTCGAGCAAAGCAAAACCGCGACAAACGCCGCCATTATCAAATCGTAATATTTATAATTTCGTGGTGGTTGTTCGTTCATAATTTTTTTTGATTCCAGATTTCAGATTCCACATTCCAGATTAAATTCGAGTCCAATTTGAAATTTGGAATTTGAAATCTGGAATTCAATCTCAATTTGGAATATGAAATCTGGAATTTGGAATTATGATAGAGCCGATGTCCCGTCTAAATT
Source organism: Pyrinomonadaceae bacterium (assembly GCA_963779235.1). Lineage (GTDB taxonomy): Bacteria > Acidobacteriota > Blastocatellia > Pyrinomonadales > Pyrinomonadaceae > JAIBCC01. Next base: position 51,877 of record CAVZXI010000023.1, on the reverse strand, counting down.
GCATTCCGTCCCAACTGATTCGGCTAACTGCTTGATACGCTTTGGTTAATGCCTCGTCCAGATTTTCGCCGGTGGCGGTGCAACTAATTTTCAGCAAAGAATTGACAATCTTCGTTGTTTCCAAACTAATCGTCACAATTTTTTTGATAAGCCGGACGATGTATTGTTTATCATCTTCGCGGTTTGGATTATTCGTAATTCCCGAACGCTTGTCAACTGAAACTTTGTATTGGTCAACAATCCAATCGAGCGCGGAACGATTGCCGAGACGATACGAATGCGCTTCGGGCGGAATATTGCCAAGCGTGAGGAAATCGTTATAGATAATCTGCGTTTTGTCCTTGTTATAACGCATCTTTTCGACCGTCCAATCAACTTGCTCCGCATTATTTTCAATCATTTCGAGTGGATATTCGACTTGATTTTCATAATTAACGTGAAGTTCGGCGAGTTTTCGTCCCGCATTCGCAAACGGCAAGAAATCGGGCGCAAACGGAAGGCGCGGCAGTTCGCGTTTGAGATTGGCGGCGTATTTTTGACGATATTCAGGATGATGCAAAATGGCGTAAGCGTAATAAAAGATGTCCCATTTCGAGATTTCATTCGAGGCAGAAACCCGCACGTCAGTAAGGGTGCTTTCTTCTGTATCATTCGCCCTTTCTATCGTGCGGGCTTCTGCATTTTTGCCATAAATGCTCCCGAAACTCATTCAACGCCCAATCGGTAATATTCTTCGCGCCGATTGCTTCCGTCTTCGTTGTAGATGTAGAAAGGAAAACATTGATTACCATCAACAGATGTTAAAGTTAAATTTGGAATTTTATCTGTAATAAAGCACCAATAGTCTGTTCTAAATCCAATCGTAGGTGAGCATATTACGACATTTTCAACCTCGGTTTTTGATATTGGATAAATTGCAGGAAATCCATAAACTCTTTCATTTAGTGTTCTATCAAAATAGGTATATACAATTTGAAATGGGCAATAAATTGAGAACACGTATCTTTCTGATTATCAAACTCAATTTCATTTTCTCTTCCTACATTCGATTTTAATGTTTCACTCCAAGCTATTTTTGAATCATCATTTGCAACAAAATCATCAAGTATTTTGGATAACGATACTTTTTCCTCAAGTAGTTTTTTAATTTTTAATTTATTTTCAGTTCGAGTCCATTTGAAAACCTGTTCATTATAAAAATCAATCGTATTGTTAATATTTTTTGCTAAATCATCTTTATTAAAGTTATATGCCCAAATATCACGATTTGTCTTAACGCCATTGCTGAATGTTTTAAAGATAGTCGAATCATCCAAACCTTTCGCTTGCTTCGCTTCCTTATTCCCAATCGAAATAAATCCTTCAAAATCCGCGCTGATGCCTTCGTTCAGCCAATTATGATTTTTGTCGGGCGCGATTTCCTGCCAATCAATTTTGTAAATAGTTTCGCGCTCATCGAGGAATTTATATTTTTGTTCCTTGCGCCAATATTCGTCCGTTGCGTAGTAATAAATTTTTGCCATAACTTTTAATTTGCAGAAAATTCTTTTATAGCCACGTCTTTATGTTCTGTTCAAAATAAATGCCATAAAATAAAAAATACGTTTTGTGCTGGGAGCGCACGCATCCTTGCGTGCTGAACGCGAGAGCGTTCAAAAAGCCTCAATCGGAATTCAACTTTATTCAATGTCAACATTTTTACGCCGCGAAGCGCAACGTAGCACGCAAGGATGCGTGCGCTCCCAGCTAAAATTGACTTTTTTACGACAATTATTTTTCAAAATACATTAGGGCGTGTTTAATTTTTTCCCTTTTTCACGAAAATATTTATGCTTACGCCGACTTGAATACCGAAAACATTGTGCGTCGTTCCCGATAATTTTGGATTTTTACGGACATTGCCGCCTAAATCTAAAACATAAATCGCGTCAAAATCTTTTTCGACATCTTTTCTTAAACCATCAAAGGCGATGCTTTCGATAAAACTGTTATTTGTCACTAAGGCGACAATGCCGTCTGACTTTAACTTGTCCGTCGCCCAACGAATTGCTTTAACGTAAGGGTCTGAAAGCGCGTTTTTATTGGTTGCTTTTGAATCTTTGGCGTAAGTTTCGGCAACACGAGCGTCTATTTCTTTGTATTTACGGTTTTTGTTGTTGTCGTTTTCGTTTAATTGCCCGACATTATACGGCGGATTGCCAATGACAACTGTGATTGGCGATTTCTTTTGGCGTTCGATGCGTTCACTGTTTTCTTCGGTCATAAAAGAAAACGCCGTCTGCTTGCGTTCTGCCATATCAAAGGTATCAACCAGACAGATTCCTTCAAACGGTTCGTAGCGTCCGATTTTCTCAAAGTATTCGTGTTCGATATTCATCGAAGCAATGTAATACGGCAACAACATTACTTCGTTGCAATGCAGTTCGTTTTTATATTTATCTTCCAATGCGCTCCGTTTTATCTCTTCCAACACACGCACCAGAAAATTTCCCGTCCCCACAAACGGGTCTAAAATATGAACGCCTTCCGATGAAAGCGATTTCCCGAATTCTTTTTGCAAAATATCCTCAACCGACCTCACCATAAAATTAACAATCGGTTGCGGGGTATAAACAATCCCGTGCGTATCGGCAACTTTGACCGAAAAACCTTGAAAAAATCTTTCGTAAATGTTGTTAGAAAGGCTTGTTTTTCGGCAAAACTGTCAATGGTCGAAGCCGTCACTTCGATAGCTTTGTAAAAATGGTCAAAGCGTTTCAAAAATTCTTCGCGGCTGAACGATTGCGAAGTGAGAGCCAAAATCACATTTTCAATCTCTCTGGCAATGACGTTTCGTTTGGTAAATTCGGAATTATGAAAAACGGTGCGGAAAATTCTTTCGGTCAAAAGATGCTGAATCAACATTTCTTCGACGGCTTTTTCCGAAAGATTCGGGTTAATCGAAGTTCGGCAGAGTTCGTAAAAATTGGCAAAGGCTGCTTGGAAATTTTTGTTGTTTAGCTTGGCAGAATCCAACACTTTCAACAACGCTTCGCTCAGTTCCGGCAATTGTTCACGAAAACGCTTTTCGGCTTGCTCCCATTCTTCAAAAGCAGGTGGTTGATAATCGAAAAACAACTGCAAAACGCGAATCAGTTGCGAAACATCCGTCAAATCAGCTTCAAAAACTTCTCGGTTATTTTGAAAAAGAATTGCCTGTGTTGGCGATTGAAACAAAATATTGTCTTTCGGATAACCAACCGCAAATTTTTTCTTTATCTCTTTGCGTAAATCGTCTTGCGAGTCTTTCGCTTCCCAATAACCGTGCGTCAAACTCCATTGGTCAACCACTCCGCCATCCAACCGAATTGATTTATCTTTTAATTTCTTCTGAAATTGCTGAATCAGCGTCCAGCCGAATTGTTTCCCGCAATGTTCGAGCAAAACCGGCAAATGGCGGACTGACTGCGCCCTCGTGTTTTACGCCTAATGAAGTGAAATTATTGATTGCCTCGTAAAATTCAACAATCGGTTTATGCGTAAGTTTGAGATTGAGTTGATACATAACTTCCTTTTGTTTTTCCGATGTCTCGTCGCGGAACTGCATTCCGTCCCAAGAAATTTCGCCAACGGCTTCGTATGATTTTTTTAAGGCATCGTCCAAATTTTCACCCGTTGCCGTAATTCCTAAAACTCGTCCGCCCGAAGTGATGAAATTTCCTTGCTCGTCTCTGGCTTGTTCCGGCGTGAAAAACTACGGCATCTTTAACCTTTTCCAAACCGTGAATCACATCGCCGACTTTTGGTTTATTTGGATAATTTGCCGATGCCAAAACCACGCAAGCCGAACTTCCCTTTCGCCATTTAATTTCAACTTTATCAAGCGTTTGACTCAACATCGCTTCGCAAATTTCAACTAAATCGGTTTCTAATCTGACCAAAATTGATTGCGTTTCGGGGTCGCCAAAACGGACATTGTATTCTAAAACTTTTGCTCCAGATTCGGTCATCATCAAACCCAAAAACAAAATTCCGCGAAACGGAAAACCCTCTTTTTCGCAACCTTCGAGAGTTGGTTTGATGATTTCTGCGATGATTTTTTCAAGTTGTGACTCGCTCAACAAATTATCGTCCGAAAATGTTCCCATCCCGCCCGTGTTTGCGCCGTTATCGCCTTCGCCAATGCGTTTATGATCGCGGACAGGCGGCATCAGTGCAAAATTCTTACCATCTGCAAACATCAAGAGTGACACTTCTTTACCGATAAGTCTTTCTTCCAAAACGATTTGTGACATTGCAGCTTCTCCGACAATCGTTTCTAATTCATTGATGGCATTGATGGCTTCGGCTTTGGTTTCGCAAACTACCACGCCCTTTCCAGCGGCTAATCCATCAGCCTTGACGACCAGAGTTTCATCAAATTCGGAGAGGAATTGTTTAGCTTGCTCAATTGAATCGGCAACTTTGTATTTCGCAGTCGGAATCCTGTGACGCGCCATAAAATCTTTGGCAAAGGCTTTTGAGGCTTCGAGTTGAGCGGCTTTTTGCGAGACTCCGATGATTTTCAAATTTCGCTTTTCAAATTCGTCAACGATTCCGAGTGCGAGCGAAGTTTCGCCTCCGACAAAGGTTAAATCAATTTTTTCGGCTTCGGCAAAATCAGCAAGTTTTTCTGTTTCAGTAGGACTTATCGAAACACATTCCGCAATTTCGTTAATTCCCGCGTTTCCATTGGCACAATAAATTTTTGTAACCTTTGCACTTTTGGCAAACGCCCAACAAATTGCGTGTTCGCGTCCGCCTGAGCCGACAACTAATAGTTTCATAAAGTTTTCTTCTTGACACTAAGTTCAGATAGTTATAATTTTATCTCTCGTAAAACTCTTTCAAAATTGCTTTGCTTAGAAGCTGTTTGAAAACTCTAATTTTATTGGGTTTTGTCTCCGAAGGAGACCAACAATATAGCGTAGCGAGAATCGCTACGTTAATGATAAAAAGTCGAGCCGTCTCCAACGGAGACGAACATAAATCGTTGAATATTCGTCACTTACAGCGACGAAATGATTTATTTTCTGGTTCGTAGGGTTTCACCCTACGCTATATTGTTAGTCGCCTTTGGCGACAAAAACAGAGTATTCAATCAGTTTCTTATAATGTCAAATCATCTCAGTTTTAACAAGTTGGACAACCCCTGCACTCAGTTTTGTTAGGTTTTATTAGTGTTTAGCAAGGGAAGGAACAAGCGATGTCACAATTCGAGTCAGGTAGCCCCCAGTTATCGGTTCAAACTGAATTTGTAGATACTTCACTCCATTGTGTTGATTGCAGGGGCAAATTCGTTTGGACAGGTGGCGAACAACAATTTTTCCACGATAAAGGTTTGAAAAATCCGCCTAAACGCTGTAAGCCCTGCAAACACGCCAAAAATGAGCGATTATCTGCCATTGCCGCCGCCCAAGCCTCCGGGATCAAACAAAGAATCGAAGTCATCGTCAATTGTGCCAAATGTGAAGCACAAACAACCGTTCCTTTTTATCCTTCGCAAGGTCGCCCGGTCTATTGTCGCTCCTGCTATTTAGCTATGAATCCCGGGTTAACCGCTGAAAATCAGAATGATTAACCGCCAACGTGAACATTCGGACGGCGTTCGGGATCATCTTCTGCTTGTCGTAGAATTTCGCGCGTGACGGGGGCTGTATCGCCTTCTCCAAAAATGATATATCGAATCAAATAATTAATTGGATTTCCTTCACTCCAACCAAAATAGACGTGCGGAATCTTCCCTGTCTTGTCTCGTAAATACATCAGAAGTCCGGCAATTGCGTTGGGAACTGCGGGGGCTTCGGTTCGCAACACCCGATAACCATCAATATCGAATCCGTTAATTTTTAACTTGCCTTTGAATTCTGAAGCATCGCCTAAATTTATTTCGTAAAAAACAATTGGATCGCCCGACGGAATATGATTATCAACTCGTTTTTCGTGTTCTTTGAAACGATATTCCGCCACGTCGCCAACCTCGCGCCGATTTGTCACAATCCGAATCTCGCCTTCGCACATTTCGTCAATAAATTTCTGTGCTTGCTCATCAAACTCAATTTTGTCAATTCTGATTTCAGTCGAACGCAAAGCCCTCGATAAAAATGAAGCCGCCACGATTCCGAAAATAAATAGTGATGCAATTTTAATTCCGTCAGGACGCTCAACAATATTAGTCAAGGTAGTATAAATGAAGACTACCGCAATTATTAAGTAAGACCACCACCATTTATTGTTTCTCCGCCAAGCCGAAAGGGTGACGGCAATTGCCGCCGAAGACATCAAAACCAAAACTCCGGTTGCGTATGCGCCACCTTGGGCTTCGACATTTGCCTCAAACACCCAAGTAACTAAAAAACAGATGCCGGTAAAAACCAATACCAACGGACGACTGGCTTTTGCCCAATTGGGAGCCATTCCGTAGCGCGGCAAATATCTTGGCACGATATTCAATAACCCTGCCATCGCGCTGGCACCTGCAAACCACAATATTAAAACGGTTGATAAATCGTAAATTGTGCCGAAAACATCGCCCAATTTATCGTGTGCGATAAAGGCTAAAGCGCGTCCGTAAGCCTTTCCCCCACCTTGTTCAAATTCGTGCGCCGGAATCAACACGCTGGTTGCCAAACTACTGGCAATCAACATAAAACTCATAATCAATGCTGCCGTCATGAGAAGTTTTTTAGTGTTTCCAATGCGTCCCGGATTATTGACCAAAGGCATTACCGCGACCCCTGTTTCAAAGCCTGAAAGTCCGAGCGCAAGTTTAGGAAAGGTTAGTAGAGCAAATCCAATCAGCAAGAAAATATTTCCGTTTGCTCCCTTGTATGCAAACAAACTTTCTTTCCAATTTGCCAAAAGTTCGGGATGGGTGAAAACTTCTCTTAACCCGACAAATATCACTATCACATTTAACAATAAATAAATGGCAACCAGAATTACCGCGATTCCGATTGCTTCTTTAAATCCTTTGAGAAAAACCGCACCCAAAATTGAAATTAAAAGGAGCGTTAGGATAACAGGATGCTCTAAAAAATGTAAATTACTGCGAACAAAAGGATTTTCGAGAATGTGGGCAGTGGCATCAGCCGCTGAAAGCGTAATAGTTATCACAAAATCAGTTGCCACGAAGCCGAGCAGAATAAGCACGAAAAGTTTTCCTTTCCAACGTGAAAGCAATTGTTCCAACATCGAAATAGAGCCTTCTCCGTGCGGGCTTTCCGTCGCTACCCGATTATAAATCGGTAAAGCTCCAAAAAGAGTCAATAACACTAAAACAAAGGTCGCCACCGGTGACAAAACACCTGCCGCTAAAAAGGCAATCCCGGGTTGATAACCAAGGGTTGAAAAATAATCAACCCCGGTTAAACACATTACTTTCCACCAAGCGTGTGTGTGATGTTGTCCTTCGAGTTCGTGCGGACCTTCAATTTCCTTGACACCTTGAAGTAACCAACTTCTAAACCAGCTATTTTTTGATTTTTGCTCATAATTACCCATAAAGAAAAAAAGACCGACAGGCTAAATGTCTGCGGTCAATCACTAAAAAATTTTATTATTGCAAGTTTCCCAAAATCAATCAGGAGGCGGTTTCAATAAAATAATAGAACGAAGTAAATTCTACGCTAATTTCGATTATGGTCAAGTTTGGTAAAAAAAGAAATTTGGAGACAAAATTAAAAGGGCAACGTCTCCCACACCGTTGCCCCTGAGGTCACAAGTCCTCACCCCTCGTGACCAGAATGTTCACCGGGGAGGTGAACAATTTAGATTATCCATAATTAAAAAAATTTTGCAACTAATAAATTATTCAAACTAAACTTTTTTTGACTTTTTTTGAACATTTTCACCAAAGTCTTTTATTACCAAAGAGATAATTTGCCTTTTATTCCTTTGAAGCGAATCCTTCAACATTTTCCCGTCCCACTTTTTCCAAATCGGCGAAGCCAACAATTAAAAGTAAAACGACCAAACTGAGCGTAGCTAAAATATAAAGCACCTCAATTTGCTCTAAATAAAGTAACGTCCCGATGACAATTGCCACTAAAACTAACCAGAAGAGGGCAACTGTGCGCCGACTATATTTTTTATTCAATCCAGACATTTGTAATTCCTCTCAATCAAGTTACGAAATTAGATATTCTAGCGAATCCTACCTTGATTGTCATCCTCAAAAAGTTTTATTCAATCACCTTACGCAGTATTTGTGATATTTAAGGGCTTTGCCCGCTGCTGAGCGAAAATGGCTCTGCCTTTCCGCTCATCAAGTGAAACAAAAAACGCTTCACATTTTGCTTCAAACAGCTAAATTGAGTTGAGTCAACACGGAAAGTCCGAGACTTTCCGCTCATCAGACGGCAGAGCCGAAAAAATCCTCTCTGCGTAAGGTGAGTTAATCAATCACTCTGAGGGGCATTTCCAATAGAGTTTTTTCCAAAGAATCCGCGTTTTTAACTATCGGAGGAAACTTTCTTTTTGCGCTTCCAATCTGCCTAACCTTAACAATATCAAATTTTTGCAAGATAACGTCTTCCGCCAAATTAGCTTTTATTTGTTCAAAATTTACTTCGATGAGTTTTGTTTCCTTTTTTTCACGCCGAAATACGGTAATATTTTTTTGATCCGCGCCTTTGGCAAATCCGCCGGCACTATCAATCGCTCTGGAAATCGTCATTTGGGAACGCGAATTGATTTGTCTGGGGTTAGAAACGCCTCCAATCACATAAATTGGGTCGGCTTCTAAAATCGTGATGATGTCTCCGCTTAAAATCAAGGGGTTTGCATTTTTGTCGCCTTTTAAAAGTTCTGAGATTCTAATATTTATGGTTCTTGAGTCAATTTCTTGCTTGACGATAATATTAGAATTAGTTGCATCTCTTTCATTTTGTAAATCTTCGCAGTTTAAACGACTTGAGCGAATAATTTGCACTTCGCCGCTGGCTTTTTCGGTAATCCCGCCGGATAAAATAATTAGCTCATTTAATCTAATTTCCCTTTGGATTTTGAAACGCTGGGGAATTTTAACTGCTCCATAAAGATAAGAAATAGGTCGTCCTGAGCGATCAAGAATTTTGACCACAACCTGCGGATTTCGCAAAAGCCTCTGATAGCCCTTCACAATATCCAAGGCAACTTCTTCTTCGCTTCGACAAAGCCCCAAAATGGGTTCTTCGACAAAATCAACCCCGTTTAAAAATCCTTCGGGGGTCAGCGTGCCGCGCCAATCAAATTCGGTGCTGCCAATCACATCAACATCAATTAAGTCTCCAAAATGAATAAGGTTTTGCGGAATAAATTTTGACTCTTGAGAAGGGTTTAATTCGGCTTGAGAATTTATAATTTCGGGTTGACCGATTGGAGTTTGGGTGAAAATATGACTTTGCAAAAAAATCAAACTAAGCAACCAAATTGAACAAAAATACCGCACTTTTATTAACCTCAAACTAACTACTCAAACTCTAGTGAAGTTTGACCTTAACTCTTTTTTTGACTTTGTTTTTTCCATTATTTTGGTAGCCTTCAGTCAATGATGTTTGTTTCTCGGATGACTCATTGGTAGTAATCGTTGGCTCAATTTCATTATTTTCAGTACCCTTTGATTCTGCCAGTCCCTGAATTTCAGTCGAGTTCCGCTTTTTCTTGATCTTTTTAGGAACTGTGCCGGGAATCGCAAACCCGCTAAATTCCCAATTACAATCATCACATAACAAATGATAACGAAATACTGCTTTTAGCAAAAGATGAGTTGGACGATAACCGCGCCTGACATTGCTACTGCCACATTTTGGACATTTCTGAGTTGCCATTTTTTTTTCTCACTTTTGGGGTATAAGAAAACTAATTATCCTTTTTCAATTTTTTTCGTGAAACATCGCGTAATTTTTCTATTTCCAAATTTATTTTTTCCGCCACTGCCTCGTGTTTGGGAGTTCGTTCATTTTCACGCGCTAAGAAAAACAAAGCATCTCGATAATGATTGATGGCACGTTTATAATTTTCTTTAAATGCGGCTCTTTCTGCTTGTTCAATCCAATGCGAAACCTTAATCGAAATAATAAATTCCTTGACCGCCTCGCGTGATTCCCACAATTGATTTTCACCCGCATAAAACTCAAGTGCAGACTCTAAAATGTATAATGCCCTTTGCGCGTTTTCTAATTTTTCAGCGACCGAGGAACTGATTTTTGCTTCTTTAACTCGATTTTGGGATTCAATCGAAGTCCAATTTAACAAATGATATTTATGTAATTTCTGAACTTTTTCGCGTCCACGCCGTAAAGCGGCAATTCGTGGAGACCCAATATTGGCAGTCTCTAATTCCTGCTCGTTTTTCTCAAGATAGGCATTGCACATTTCAAAAACCTCATAATGTGCTTCCGAAAGTCTGCCTAAAACCTGCGCGGCTTTAGATTTAGCCTCGATTTCTTTAATAATCAAAGCATTTTTTTCTAAAGTTAATTTTTCAGGACTTTCTTGGGTTTGATTTTGACGAAAAGCAGACTTCAAATTGTAATCCAGTCGTTTTTGAGCTAAGAGAGTTTTGTTCAACTTTCTCTGCAAAATCAATTCGCGCAAGATGACGGCAAAAATTAACGCAAAACTGGCGGTTATGCCTGCCGGTATCCAAGGAGTTTCTTCTTCGATGCTATGCAGCCAACCCCACACTACAAAAAACAAAGCAATCGTAATGGCAACCGCTAAGATATAATAATTGGAAGTAGATAGCCAAAAAGGTTTGCGAATATTACTCGCCGTAAAACCCCTTTTGGGTGGAATTCCGCTGACCAGATTTTTTTTCACTAATTTTCCAGCCAATCCAATCCTCCAAGTCTTAAAATTCTAAGGTTAATTCCACATTAACCAAACAACCCATATAGTCTTTATTTTCCGCTCAGATGTCAATGATAAATGAAAATTTTCAAACTATTGAAGACTTTTTGTTATACTAACTCAGATTTATGAAGAAAAAGTCTAAAAAAGTAGATCGTCCGATTTTTGATTCGATTCGCAAACCGATTGCGCCTCCGACTCAAAAAATCGGCAAAAACAAACCGGATGAAAAGGCGCGTCCGGCTCTCAGAAAAGTAAAACACAAGAAACCTGACTCCACAGACGAATAATTATGAATTTCTTCCGAAAATATTATCAAAAGATTATCAAACCCAATGTTTGGGCGCGACCGAATATGAATGTCACCTTTCGCGCCGAGTTGATGCCCGGCAAAAGTCGTGAAGAGCGAACCTTTAGAATTGAAAAAGTGATGACCAACGGGCGGGTAATTTTGGAAGATTTCGCCGGAGAACATCGGGAAAGTGAATTTGAATCGGTAAATCCCTCGAAATAAATTGACAGATATGATTTGTGTGGCATAATTCCGCCATAAGATTTGTAACCAGAACCGTAAATTTCGCGTATCATCAATTATGAAATTTCCAATTCGTTTTTCTTTGCTTGGGTTTAGTTTTTTAATTTTTTTGTTTCACTCAGTTACTTTCTCTCAATCGTCTTCAAAAAGCATCCTCCTACAAGCCCTCGAAGAAGAACAAAAACGAGCTTTTGAGATTCTCAAGAAAAACGGGAATCCGCCGCCATATTTTTTGAGTTATCAGGTTGCCGATATTAATTCAACCGCGGTTTCGGCTTCTTTTGGCGCAATTAGAAACAGTGACACCAATCACTTCAGAAATCTGGATGTCAATGTTCGGGTCGGAGACTTCAAATTGGATAACACTAATGGTCGCGGCGGCTCTACGGGGTCGCAACGGCTTCCAATAGAAGACGATCTGGATGCCATAAAAAGTTCGATTTGGATGATTACGGACGATGCTTATAAAAATGCGGTTGATGTTTTTATTCGTTTAAAAACGCAAAAAGATACGAGCGTTGCCGATGAGTATCCGGCGGATAATTTTTCTCCTTCGATCCCAAATACAAGTTACGGCTCGCCCGCCCAAATTACAGTAAATAAAGCGGATTGGGAACGCCGTTTGCGACAACTTTCAGCCCTTTTCAAAAAATATCCTGAAATTTATAATGCCACCATTTCTTTTACGGCAGACGCGGTTAATAAATATTTGGTGACTAGCGAAGGGACTTCGGTTCAACACGGCAAAGCATTGGTCAGAATCAGTATTTTTGCCGCCACCAAAGCTGAAGACGGGATGGAACTCTTTCGATTTGAATCGTTTGACGCAATTACGCCCGAAGGGTTGCCGAATGATTTGCGGCTGCAACAAGCGGTTGAAAAAGTAGCAAAAGACGTGATTGCATTACGAAAAGCACCTGTCATTGAGCCTTACGCCGGTCCCGCGATACTTTCCGGTCGCGCCAGCGGAGTTTTCTTTCACGAAATTTTCGGACATCGGATTGAAGGTCATCGCCAAAAAGACAATTTTGAGGGGAATACTTTTACTACTCGTGTCAATCAAAATGTGTTGCCTGATTTTATCTCGGTGATTGACGATCCAACTCTCAATAAACACGCCGCAATTGACCTCAATGGTTTCTATCAATTTGATGAAGAAGGCGTTAAATCTCAAAAAGTAGCGTTGGTCGAAAACGGCATTTTGCGAAATTTTTTGATGTCCCGTTCACCAATCGTCGGCTTTCCCAGTTCCAACGGTCACGGACGCGCCGCCCCGGGTTACGCTCCTGTCAGCCGACAAGGAAATTTAATCGTGCAGGTGACAAAAACCGTTCCCAAAGCCCAACTGAGACAAATGTTGATTGCCGAAGTAAAAAAACAGGGCAAAACTTACGGACTCTTTTTTGAAGATATTTCGGGCGGTTTTACTAATACTACCCGCTATTCGCCCCAAGCATTTCAGGTCACGCCGATTATGGTTTATCGAGTTTATGCCGATGGTCGCCCCGACGAACTCGTGCGCGGAGTTGACTTAATCGGAACACCTTTGACTTCGTTTAGCAAAATTATTGCGGCTGACGATAAGCCTGAAATTTTCAATGGTTTTTGTGGCGCAGAATCGGGTTTTATCCCTGTTTCGGCAATTTCGCCATCAATTTTAATTGGTCAGATTGAAGTCCAAAAACGTGCTAAATCAAATGATTTATTACCGATTTTGCCACCGCCGACAGGTAAATAAAGGATAGGTTCTTCGATTGACTGGGGCGCAATCGGCTCAATTGCAAACGTTGCGGAAGCAACGTAGCTGAGTTTAATTTTCAGCAACTTAATGGTCAACGTGCATGTTCGCGCTCCGCACTCATTGCAAGCGAGGACGCTTACGCTCCAGTCCGTTGAATTACGCACAGACTTCAATTAAATAAAATAGAAATTATGCAACATCATAAATATTTTTTAATCTTTCTAATTTTAGTTTCACTTTCAATTTCCGCTGTGGCTCAGGTCAAGGCGGATGATTCGGATATTTTGATGAAAGCCCTCGAAGACGAAATGGCTCGAACCATCAGTCAGTTGCAATTGAAGGATTTCGGCAAGCCATATTTTGTTGAATATGCGGCGAGTGATGAGGAAAATTTCGCAGTTTCCGCTAAATTTGGCGCACTTCAAAATTCGGGTTTTGATCATTCGCGCAATGCTGCAATTCAAGTTCGTATCGGAAATTACGATTTTGACAACACAAATCTTTTCACCAGCGGAACGCTTTCGGGATTTATTCCGCTGGCACTGGATGACGATTACGATTCTTTTCGACACGACCTTTGGCTTGGCACAGACGCGATTTATAAATCCGCTATCGAACAATTTTCGAGCAAAAAGGCTTATTTGCAAAACAATGTAGTTGACGAAAAATTGCCGGATTTATCAAAAGAAACCCCGACTGTTTCAATCAAAGAAAAACAAAAATTGCAGTTTGATTCGGCAAAATGGGTGAAATTTATTCGTGAATTATCCGCACTTTTTCGCAAATCCCCCCAAATTACCGATTCCAGCGTTTCGATGTCTGTCCGCCTCGATAATCGTTATTTAGTCAATAACGAAGGAACTCGTTTGCGAGAGCCGAATTTGCTGATTGCCATCAACATTTATGCGGAAACTATTACTTCCGACAATTTAAAACTAACTCCTTCCCGCCATATTTACGCCCGAAGTTTTGACCAATTACCGAGTTTTGAAGAAATTACAAAGACGGCAGAAACTTTGGCAAACGATTTAACCAAAGTTCGTCAAGCACCGATTTTTGAGGAAACTTACATCGGTCCCGTTTTATTTACCGACCGTGCCGCCGTTCAGTTATTTTCTCAACTGCTTGCGCCAAATTTGGCAATTGTCCGCAATTCTTTGGCTTCGCAAGCCACCGATAGCGGAGTTTTTGCCGAGAGAATCAATCGTCGGATTCTTCCTCCAAATATTTCTGTGACAGATGACCCAACTCTCACCGAAATAAAAGGTTATCCGCTGATGGGAGGTTATCAATTTGACTTTCAAGGCGTTCCTGCCAAGCCGCTCAGTTTGGTTGAAAACGGTATTTTGAAAACTCTTTTGACCAATCGCGCTCCAACTAAAAAATTCGCCGCTTCAAACGGGCGGGCGCGTTCAAATACGGGCAGACCCTTTATCAGCAATTTGCTGGTGACCGCCAAAGATGGCAAAAATTTTGCCGAATTAAAACAAGAATTGATAAATTCCTGTCGCGCCCAGAGTTTGCCTTTTGGAATTATATTTAGGGAGATTGACACTTCTTTTTTCTCGGTTGGGCGTTCATTGACTCCGCCGATATTGGCATACAAAGTTTATGTTGAAGACGGACGTGAAGAACTGGTCAGAAATCTTTCGATTGATGAATTTCCCATCCGCGAACTGCGACAATTTCTCGCGGTTGGAAATGACCAATTCACGTTAAATCATCTCAATGGCAATGGTCAGCGCGGAATGGGAACGCCTTACAGCGTTACTGCCCCTTCGGTTTTGATGGACGAAATTGTTTTGCGAAAAGACGGCTCAACCAAATCAAAACCTTTGATTTTGACACATCCGTATTTTGGAAAGAAATAATTTGAAGCAGTTGCAATTGCAGTTAGACGTGGCTTTAAAACTAAAATTCCTTAAAGTCTCCGAAGGAGACAAATAACATAGCGTAGGGTAAAGCGAACATCGTGAGCGACACCCTACGTTTGATAAAGAAATCATTCCGACGCTGAAAGTGTCGAACAATCAATGATTTATGTTCGTCTCCTTCAGAGACGGGACAACTTTTGACAATCAACGTAGCGATTCTCGCTACGCTATAATATTCGTCACCTTTGGCGACAAAACCCTAAATATAGCGTTCTAAAACTTCTAAAATAGCTTTTTAGTCTGAAACCTGAAATTCCCCGATTAGAATTTGTACACTTTTCCCACTTCAAAAATTTCGAGATTCCGAATTTTTAAAGATTTGAGTTGGCAAATGATTTGCTCACGATAGGTTGGCTTGATGTTTATCACAAAAATCGGACAATCTTGGTTAGTAAATTTTTCAATTTCTTTTTTCAGTTCATTTGGCGTAAGATGATGAGAAGCGGAAGCCAAATCCTTTAATTCATTAGGAAAAGAGCATTCAATCAAAAGCGCATTAAGATTTTTTTCGGCGTTCACAACCTTCCAAAATCTTTCCATCTGCGAAGTATCGCCCGTGATCGCAACCTTACTTTTTGAATCGCCAAACACGAAACCAACCGCCGGAACTTTATGATTAACTTCGATTGCCTTGAAATTCAAATGCGCTATTTTTAACTTTTTTTCAACTTCAAAAGGCTCGTATCGGATGACCTCACCGTTTTTATTATTCAATTCAGCAAAACGCGGATAAATCGTCCAGTTGAAAACAAAATCCTCTAAGGCTTGGATAACTTCGTGCGTGGCGTGAATCCTAACGGGAGTTTCCAGCGTGGCAAATAAATCATCAATGAAAAGCGGCAATCCGGCAATATGATCAAGATGAGCGTGAGTCAAAACCACATCGCGGATTCTCTCTTTCTGCACTTTATTGGTTGACATTGCCAGACTTCCCGCATCAATGGCAACGCAATCATCCACCACCAAACAACATAAATGCTGCTGCGCCGTGGCACAGCCTTTTTCGTCAAATGTTGTTGGTAGTAGTTGAAGTTTCATTGAAAATTCCAAATTTCAGATTCCAAATTCCAAAATTTAAGTTTTAAATTCGCCTTTCGCCCTTCGCCTCACCTCGCACAAGTTTGGGCGCGTCCCCCATCAATTTCGTAAGTTGCGCCTGTGATCCAAGCAGCTTTTTCCGAAGCTAAAAAATAAATCAATTCCGCCACTTCCGTTGGCTCTCCGGCTCGTCCAAGCGGATGAGTGGTTTTGGAATGTTCCAAAAATTTCTCATATTTTTCCGCCTCCATCCCGCTCCGTTTGTGTAAATTTGTGACCACTACGCCCGGATTTACCGCGTTCACGCGTACGCCTTTCGGAGCAAGTTCAAGTGCCGCGCAACGCGTTAATTGATCAACTCCCGCCTTTGATACACAATACGCCAAAACATTCGGAAAAGCTCTCGGACCAGTCACACTCGAAACATTCACGATGTTCCCTTTACTTTTCTCAAGGTGGGGAACACAACGATTCATCACATAAAACACGGCGCGGAGATTGATGTTCATCATTTTGTCCCAATCGTCCAATTCTGTATTTTCAATTGAGCCGTTGGCAATGATACCTGCCGCATTTATTAAAACATCAATCTGACCAAAATTGTCAGCCGTATCTGTCACTAATTGGTCAACTTGTCTGATTTCGCAAACATCTGCCAGATGCGTTTTGATAACTACATTTTTTTCGTGTGCTTCATCCCGTAAGACGTTCAATTCCTTTTCGTTTCTGCCAACGGCAATAACTTTTGCCCCTCTTTCGGCAAAAATCAGGGCGGTTGCCCTTCCGATTCCTGAACTCGCACCTGTCACAATAACAACTTTATCTAGCATAATTTGAGACGTAAAAGATTACTTTTTTTGCAGTTTATCACAAAATGAAAAGCAAAAAAAAAGGACAGTCAGCATTTTGACTGTCCAAAAAATCCATCGGAGACACAATATTTAATGAAAAAAACTTAACTAAACACGGCTTGGTTGAGGTTGTTGGGTAAATAGTTTCTCAATCGCTTGTTTGGTTTCATCGCGTTTGCGTTGTTGAAAATCAGTAACCCAATTTGTCACATTGGATACCATTTCACGCGCCGAATTTTGAGTAGCTTTATTTTCAACTTTTGGTTGAACCGCTATTTGCGTTCCTTTTTTGATAACCTTGATTTTACCTTTTGTATTCATGATGCCTTTCCTTTTTTGTATAAATTCTAACTGTATGTATTATTTTTATAATTGCGAAAGAGAACTTTTTTATTCCCTTTAATTTTTATCACTGCAATTTCAGTGCCAATCTTTAGACGTTTGAGAAATTTCTTTTTGCTTACATTTTTTTTGAATGTTTTTTCCGCTCAAAGGTTGCTTTTGCATTTTGCAAAGAAATGTAATTATTTTTGCGCTTTGCTAAAAAGTCATTACGTTTTTTTGTTTCAATTAGTTCAAATAAATTCCTCAAACCCCTTTGTTTTAAGACTCAAACTAAAGAACGCCAAAAATTTCCTGACTTGCAAAGTTTGGCATAAATTTTGCCATTTTTTCATCAATGATGAAACTCGTTGACTTAATAATCATTTATCTGGCTTGCGGCGCACCCTTTGGCGTTTATTTCTTTTTTCAAAATCGGGAAAATCTTATTTCCACCCAACTTTGGCTAAAGTCTTTTTTAAACGGTCTTTTATGGATTCCCTTTGCTCTCAAATTATTTCATCGCTTTGTTACAAATAAGTTACACAACACTCAATTCGTTGTAACAAATCAAACGGATTCAGTAATAAGACTGAAAATTGATGGATTTGAAAAGATTTTCTCCAACTATTTATTCAAAAATGACTGTGATCTTTCTCTCTTTGAGTTTCGTGAAACTTTTGAGCGTTATATTGGGTTGACGCTCTCACTTCCAAAAGATAGTGAAACCATTGTAACAGATTCTGAGTTTTTCCGCATCACAAATCACAAAAATTCAAAACTTGGTGAAATTTGCTTACAAAGACGCAACCGTTTGCGCCTTGAATCTCATCAAACCCAAGCACGCAAAGATTTATTGAAATTCTTTGCAATTATCAATTTAAACATATTAGAAGCCAAAAAATTCAGATTTCAGGTTTTTGAATTTTTCGGAATTTTTGAGGATTTAGAAGCCCAAGCAAAACTTGATGAAATTTTTCAATCAACTACGCAAACCGAAAACGGTGATAACGTCAAGCAAATGGAGAATGAAGTATGGAAATCCAAAGAACACAAACCGTTACCTACCCAGCAAACAGTTTTGAATTTGCAAACAATACAGCGGACGACCCTGATGTCCAAACCAGATTAAACGCTCTGCTTGCCCTAAATCGTGAAACTGCGCGAGAAAAAGAGATCTTTCGCTCGGAACAAGAGCGTTTTGAAGCGGGTTTGGTAAAAAACCCAATAACTACGGAAAAAGCCTTTGCCCAATTCGGACTGATGCTTGGGGCATTTCCGCCAATGGCTATTTTTGGTAAGTTTATTGCTAATTCCTCAAATCGCTCGGAAGATTATTGGATCATCCTCTTACTTATTTTTGTCAATTTCGTATGTGGCTATTTCCGGATATTTTTCAGGCAAACTGATCGGTAAAATGGTGGCAGAAACTGAAAAATGGAGTTGGGCGGCGATGATTTTGATTGCGCCATTCATCGGAATTTTGTGGGGAATAATGGCAGGTGGTGCCGGCGGAATTTTTATCTTTCTGATTGGTGCAATTTTCGGAGCAATGATTGCAGGCGCAGTCGGCGGTTTAGCTTTACCGATTTTCACTATCTTTCATCGCTGGCTTAAAAAAGGCGAAGTGATTGAACGTAATCAATTTTTACCGATTGCTATGGGAATCACATTTATTATTTGCGCGCTTATTCTCGGTTTGAATGTTTCCTAAAAATCATTTATCTTGTCTTATAACATTTTATTAACACTTTTGTAACAGACAAGACAAATGAAACTTTTGATATTTCCCTTAATTATTGTTTTCTCGTTTTCGATTTTTGCCCAAAATTTACCACAAACCGATACTCAATGGTGGAATGATGTCACCATCACAAAACCAATCGTCAAAGCTAAAGATAAAAAAGGTAAAGAGTTCGACAAGGTTTCAGTCTTTTTTAATGGAACTTTGCGCTTTGGAAACAATGTCAAAACTTTGATTGATGAACGTATTGGGTTTGGTTTTGACTTTAAAATCAACAAATTCCTGACACTTACTCCAAGCTATTTTTATCGCCATAACAAACCAAAGTTGAATAGTCGTGAATATGAAAGCCGTTTTCGTTTTTCCGCCACTTTGGAAAAAAAATGGACTAAATTTTCAATCAAGGATAGAAACCTGATTGAATATCAGTTGAAAAATTCAAAGGCTGATGCGGTTCGTTATCGAAATAGAATCACTTTAACTATTCCAATTTTAAAGGATAAAAAAGAACTTTTCGCGCCTTTTGTAGCAGACGAGGTTTTTTATGATTTCAAAGTCAGACAATGGACGCGAAATGAATTTTCGGTAGGAATTTCAAGGAAATTTACCAATAATTTTTCAGCCGATTTCTATTATCTGCGACGGGATAATCGAAGCGGAATTCCAAAATCATTAAACGTCATTGGAATTGCTCTCAAATTTAAAATTGACTAAATTTCAAATCATATATTGACTGAGATGAACACAGATTTTTTCTGTGTTAATCTGTGTTTATGCTCGTCCTGCTCCATCTTTTTGCCCTTTTTTTGCTGGTTTTGCTTGGATTTTATGTTTTCGTGGCAAACCCACGCACGTCGGGCAAATCAAACTTTTGCCGCATTTATCGCTTTTCTCGCTCTATGGACAATCAAAGATATTATCCTTTGGAATTTTCACGGCGAAAATGATTTCGGCTTCGTGGTGGGGTTCGGCAAGTTTTATCATTGCGCTTGCTGATGCAGTGCAGTTTGGTGGTTTTTGCTTGGGTTTTTCCCGAAAATTTACGCACTCCGCGAAAAAAAGCCGCTGTCATTTTTGCCCCAAGTTTGGTTTTGATTCCAGCTGCTTTGTTTGGTCTGCTGTGGAACAAAGTCGGTTTCAAAGATGGACAGTTTTATGATTGACCTTGCACCGTTGGCGTATGTTTTTGTGATTTATGTTTATGCGGTTTTTGGCTATCGGAGCATTTGTTTTATTCAAGAAATATCGCAAATATCGCGGCACGCAAGAATCTCAACAAGTCGGCGCAATTCTCTGGGCTTTGGGAATTACGGGCATTGTTGAAAACTCTCGCCAATATCGCCTTTCCCTTTTTCGGCATTTACGATTTGCTTCCTTACTCGGTCGATTTTTGTGTTGCCCGGCGTTTTGATTTACGCTTACGCGATTTCAAATTTCAAACTCTTTTCGCTTGAAAATGCGCTTGACCAATTTCGTTTATTTCCAATCACTTACAAAATTGCCTTGAGTATTGCATCGGTGGCAATTTTCAGTTTTGCATTGTTTCAAATTCCGATTGTTTATTTTGCGTTTCAAGATGGAACAACCTTTGAAGCGTGGAGAAAATATCTGGTTTTCAGCGTGATTTCTGCTCTTGTGCCAAATCTTTTGCTGGTTCTTTTAGTTGTCAGAACAATTTCGCGCCCGCTTCAACGCATCACTCTGGCAGCAGTCAAAGTCACTGAAGGAAAATACGGAACTGAGGTTGAAGGCGACAAAGTAATGATGAAATTGGACTTCTGGCAACATTCTTTCAACGAAATGAGTCGCAAAATGGCAGACGACATTAAGCAATTAAAAAATCTTAACGAACAACTTATCCGCACCGAAAAACTGGCGGCAATGGGAACTCTGGCGGCAGGTGTCGCGCACGAAGTAAATAATCCGCTTGCCTCAATTTCTTCGCTTGATTCAAATGATGCAAGCCAAGCAAAATTTAGACGAAAAAACTACCGAAAACCTCCGACTAATTCAAACTCAAATCCACCGTATCACACAAGTTACAAAAGATATGATGGACTTTGCCAGAGTTCGCCCAGCGGCAAAAAGTCTGAATCAATATCAACGAAATTTTAGAAACTGCTCTGCGTCTGGCAAGTTTCGACAAATCTTTTCAGAAACTTAAAATTGAAAAATATTTTACCGACAATTTGCCCGAAATATTCGCTGATGCTGACCAACTTCAACAAGTTTTTCTCAATCTTTTGCTCAATGCCCGCGACGCAATGCCCAAAGGCGGCGAACTTTTGATCCAAACTTTGCAAAATGCTGATTCGCTGAGTTGAAATTACCGATAGCGGAAGTGGCATTGACGAAAAGGATGTTCAAAAAATTTTCGATCCTTTTTTTACCACCAAACCAACGGGCAAAGGAACAGGGTTAGGCTTGGCAGTTTGTTACGGGATTATCACGGCTCACGGCGGGAAAATTGAGGTTGCAGAAAATGATGGAAGCGGAACAAGATTTATTATTCAATTACCAATTTCTCTTGAAAAAAATGATGTTTAGGGATTATACTGCTTGAAAGAAGGTGCTGTGAGTTTTTTAGGCTCACAGCGGTGGAGTTAAATCCTATGATTTTCATCATTGGATTTATTCTCAGAAATAATAAGGTGTTGCTTACTATCTTGGTCAGACGAAAGCAATGCCTTATTTTTATGCGCTTGCCGATAGAAATAAATTTCCGTCAACGAACATAAAATCCTGAGAACCTCCACTAATAGAACGATATATTCCATTAGTTTGTCCTCCTTTCAATTTGCTCATTAAAAAACACTTTTAGAACAAAATTGAAATTCTGCTTTTCAAATATCTTTTAACGGCGTGAGA
Organism: Pyrinomonadaceae bacterium; assembly: GCA_963779235.1. Classification (GTDB taxonomy): domain Bacteria; phylum Acidobacteriota; class Blastocatellia; order Pyrinomonadales; family Pyrinomonadaceae; genus JAIBCC01. Next base: position 29,994 of record CAVZXI010000023.1, on the reverse strand, counting down.
ATTTTAACACAAATCACTTCAATGGTTGACATCAATCCAATTTCGTAGAAACTAAACATAGTCTTAAATTTCAACCTAATTCAAGAGGAAAAATGAAAAAATATTTCTACGTCTTTTTAGCTTCGATTTTTCTTTGTGCCTATACTTCCGCACAAGAAAAACCTATTGCGTTTATCAATGCCAAGATAATTCCGATTGTCGGTGCGCCGATTGAACAAGGCATTTTGATTGTCCAAAACGGTAAAATCATGGCAGTCGGCGATGCTCGAACTGTTCGATCTGACTGCCGATGTACAGAAAATTGACCTGAACGGCAAAGTAATTATGCCGGGTTTGGTTGATACGCATAGTCATATTGGCGAAGCCTGCCGGAGCGCGGATAGTTCAAGCCCGATTCACCCCGAAGTTCGCGTTTTGGATTGGATGAATGCTCGCGCAGCCTCAATTCAAAGAGCCCAATCGGGCGGCATTACAACTGCCAATGTGATGCCCGGCTCCGGTCATTTGAATAGCGGACAAACGCTTTATATCAAACTCCGCGATGGAAATATAATTGATGATATTTTGATTAAATATGACGATGGACGCATATGCCGGCGGAATGAAGTTTGCCAATGGCACAAATTCGATTCGTCCGGGTGGCGGAAATTTCCCGGGGACTCGTGCAAAATCGGTTTCGCTGATGCGCGAACAACTTATTAAAGCCCAAGAATATAAAGCAAAAATCACCAAAGCCGCGGGAGACGCAAGCAAAATGCCAACGAGAGATTTAGCGATGGAAGCACTTTGTTGAAGTATTGGAAGGAAAACAAGTCGTGCATTTTCACACGCATCGCCACGATGACATTATTTACAGTTTTGCGACTCCAAAAAGAATTTGGTTTTAAGGTAGTTTTACAACACGTTTCGGAGGCTTGGAAAGTGGCGGACGAAATTGCCAAAGCAAAAGTTCCCTCTTCGATAATTATGATTGACAGTCCGGGCGGAAAGCTCGAAACGGTTGATGTTTCGATGACAAATGGCGCGGCACTCGAAAAAGCGGGAGCATTTGTCGGATTTCATACCGATGACCAAATTACGGATTCACGTTGGTTTCTACGCTCGGCTGGAATGGCGGTTCGCTTTGGAATGTCGCGTGAAAAAGCACTTTTCGGGATGACCATGGCTGGCGCAGTAATGCTCGACCTTGATAAACGTATCGGCTCGCTTGAATCCGGCAAAGATGCTGATTTTATTGTCCTTTCGGGCGATCCGTTGAGCGTTTATACCCATATTTTAGAAACTTGGGTAGAAGGCAAAAAGGTTTTTGACCGAAGTAATCCGGCGGATTATTTGGTGCAAACCGGCGGTTATGGGGCAGGAAATGATCGAAGCATTCATCTTGATTGTTTTGACGATTTAGGAGGCGAAAAATGATGATTCAAAATTTCAAATTTCAAATTTCAAATTTATTTCTCTCTCTGTGCGTTCTGTGTTTTCTGTGGCTAACTCTTTCCATCAATGTTTCCGCTCAGATTGCCGTCAAAGGCGAAACGGTTTGGACGATGGCGGGTGAACCAATTAAAGATGGTGTAGTTTTAATCAACAACGGAAAAATTGAAGCAGTCGGCGCTTCTGCAACTGTAAATATTCCAACAAATTACAAAGTAATTACGGCAAAAGTTGTCACCCCCGGTTTGATTGATGCTCATACCGTAATTGGTTTAAACGGCTATTTGAATCAACCGCACGACCAAATGGCGTTGGATAATTCAAGCCCGATGCAACCCGAACTTCGCGCCTTTGACGCATACAATCCCGATGAACGTCTGATTGAATGGATTCGCAGTTTTGGTGTCACCACCATTCATACCGGACATCAGCCTTCGGCATTGATTACCGGACAAACTTTTATTGCCAAAACCTTTGGAAAAGAGATTGATGCTGTGACGGTTACGCCTTTTGCGATGATTGGCGTGACGCTTGGGCAATGATGGTCTGGCAACCGGCAAAGCCGCCCGGAACTCGTGCCAAACAAGTGGCGATGTTCGCGCTGAAATGCTGATCAAAGCCACGAAATTACAAAGGCGAACCGCGTGATTTGAAGTCGGAAGCAATGTCAAAGGTCATCAAACGCGAGATTCCGCTTCTTAGTCACGGCAAATAAGGCGCAAGACATCATCACGGCTCTGCGAATTGCCAAAGAATTCAATATCAAATTGGTTTTTGATGGAGCGGCGGAAGCCCCTTTGGTTATCAATGAAATCAAGGCTTCCGGCTTCCCGGTCATCGTCCACGCGACTATGGCAAGAGCGGGCGGCGATGCTGAAAGTCTCTCAATTGAAACCGCTTCCAAACTAAAAGCCGCCGGAATTCTGATTGCATTGCAGAGCGGTTACGAAGGTTATGTCCCAAAAACTCGTGTTGTACTTTTTGAAGCGGCAATGGCAGCTGCAAACGGTCTTTCGTCAACGCGACACCTTAGCCTCAATCACGATTGACGCGGCTAAAATCTTGGGAATTGATAATCGGAGTCGGTTCAATCGCAGTCGGCAAAGACGGCGATATTGCGCTGTATGACGGCGATCCGTTTGAATTTACCACGCATTGCGTTGGCACAATTATCAATGGCAAATTGGTGAACGAGGCGATTAGATAAATTATTACTCACCTTACACAGAAGTAAAATTCTTCGGCTCTGCCGTCTGATGCGCGGAAAGTCTCAGACTTTCCGTTTTGTTCAACTCAATTTAGCTTTCAGAAGCAAAAAGTGAAGCGATTTTTGTTTCACTTGTTGCTTCCTTTCCAATGTCACCAAAGGGAAAGGAGCGAAAAACAAAATACGCTTTTCACTCCTTTGATGAAAACTTGGCTGGAGTTGAAAATTGAACGGAAAGGCAGAGCCATTCCGCTCATCAGCGGGTAAAGCCCTTTCAAATCACAAATGCTGCGTAAAGTGAGTTATTAGACAGCACGCAAGGATGCGTGCGCTCCCAGCCCAAAGTTGCATTTTATATTTTCCTACACTCCGAAATGCTGAAAACCTGCCCAGAAAAATGGATGCGGATAATCTTTAATCATATCCAATTGGGCTTGTCTGAGGGCTTCGGGCTTGTTGTCTTTGTATTCTTCCTTGAGATTTTCGTAAGCCATTTGCATCAGTTCGGAAGTTGCCAAATCGCTGACCGACCACAGCGAAGCCCACACGCTTGGACTTCCGGCAAAGATAAATCCGAGCGGTAAGCCGAAATGTTCATCGGTTGGCGAGGCAAAATCAACCATTCCCGTTTCGCAAGCCGAAAGCGTGGTCAGCCAATTGTTTTGCAAATTGCTGTTGATTATCTCGCTCAACTTTATCACTTCATCAGACATGACGAGTCCCGAATCAAAAGGACTTGCTTGATTGTAAAAACCGTGACAAGAGAAATGCGTAAAGCCGTAATCTTCTCTCAAGGCTTCAATGACGGCAAATTTTGTCGCGTCTTTTCTCAATAAATTCTTGCTTGGTTGATGAAGACCTTCGATAAATAAAACTTCTTGCTCCGAAGAATCTAAATCTTCGGTTGGATTTGTTACAAAAAGCGTTTTGTTTGAGCGTAGCTTTTCGTTTTCCTGACAGCGTTTGAAAACCGAAACGCTTGGGGCGTAAGAGATTGAATATTCTTCGAGCAAATAATGTTTTTTGCCCGTTTCATCTTTCCAACTCGCCGCGTGCAAAGGCAAAAGTGCCAAACTCCGATTCGGCACAAACAGAATTTCTTTACTGTCTGATTTTTCCCGTAAAATATGATGAACGTGGATTAGCAGTTTTTCATAAATCGCATCCAAAGTTTGCTCAATCGCCCTTTTCCAGTTATCAATATCCGTTCCTTCAAATTTCCATTGCTGATAGGGCGTAAACCATTTATCACGAAACAAATAAAACATTTCCCTTTCGCTAAAATCTTCTATTTCTTCAATGTGAAGTTCGCCGTTTGGGAAAACAAAAATGACGGCGGTTGATTTTTCGAGAAGGCGAAAAATAACGATAGTTCGATTGAGGTTTTTACTGACTTCAAAGATACTTTCGGGGTTGATAGTTTTAGCTTTCGGCGGAAAATCTTGGTCGTATTTGTTAATTTCTTGGAGGACAGCTTTCAAATGAGATTGTGTGGCAAATCTTATGTCTTGAACTTTTCGTTTTTCCTGTTCAAGCGGTTGTTTTTGTTCGGCTATTTGTCGTAAAAAGCCTTGTCGCGTGTCGTCATCATCGTCCTTATCATCATTGATTCGTTTGATGTCATTTTCAAAACGGCTTAATTGCTCGCTCAAGTATCTTTCATAGCTTTCAAGCTGCTGTAATTCCTTGATTGAATCGGAGTATTTGTTTCCTAAATCTTTGACAACCGCCAAAGTATCGGCATTGGGAGATTTCGGCTGTAAATCTTCGGATTTTAGATTGAGCAAATCCGAGAGTGAACGGCTTTTGCTAAGTTCGGCAAATTCTAAAGCCTTTTCCCAATTTTTCATCTTGATATAACAAGCCAATAAGTTGTCATAAATCGGAATATTTTCCTGCAAAATCCGGTGGCGGTCATCAATCGTAATTGCCTTTGCCCGTAAATCTTCAATCAATCTGGCGGCGGATTCCCAAAAGTCTTTGGCTTCATCGAGGTTGTTTTGCTTAAACTTTAAAAAGCCCAGATTATTTAGTGTTCTAACAATGCTTTGGTTGTAAAGATGCGGCTCTTTTTCGGTAAGTGTTTGATAAATCCGCAATGCTTCGGTATATGAATTTTCCGCATCCGCCCGCTTTTGCAGAGAACTTTGCACTAAGCCTAAATTGGTTAATGTTGTTGCCACTTCACCTTTAAAAAGATTAGGTTCTCTTAAAGCTAAAGTGCGTCTGATTTGCAAGGCTTCGTTCAGAGAATTTTCGGCATCATCCAGCTTAAACAATTTATATTGCAAAACGCCTAAATTGCTTAGTGTCGTGGCTAAACTTTGATTAAAAATATGCGGCTCCTGGAAAGCCAAACTTCGTCTGATTTGTAAGGCTTCGTTAAAAGAGTTTTCCGCCTCCGCCAGTTTTCGCAAATCAATTTGAACATTGCCGAGTTCGTTGAGAGTCGTTGCTACATCCTGATTGAAAATGCGCGGTTCGTGTAAAGCTAAGGAGCGTCTGATTTTTAATGCCTCAAGCAGAGAATTTTCCGCATCGGTCAATCTATGTAAATCCCTCTGCACCACGCCCAAGTTATGCAATGCCATCGCAAGGCTTCGATTAAAAATTTGCGGTTCGTGGTCTGCTAGTTTTTGATAAATATCCAGTGCTTCCGAATATGAACTTTCTGCCTCTGCCAGCTTTCGCAAATCAAGCTGCACAGCCGCCAGATTAGTTAAAGTAATTGCCGCACTCTGAATAAAATAACGTTCGCGGACAGCTAAAATTCGTTTGATTTGTAAGGCTTCGGTAAGAGTTTTTTCAGCATCTGTTAATTTTCGTAAATCTCTTTGAACAGTTCCCAGATTGGTCATTGCCATCGCTAATTCAGGCATAAAAGAATTTGATTCTTGTTGATTTAATCTCTGATAAATTTGAACTGCCTCAAGGTGTGACCTTTCGGAATCCGCCAATTTATGCAAATCACTTTGCACTGCGCCTAAACCATCCAGCGACATTGCGACAAATTTTTTAAAGGTATGCGGTTCTTGCACGGCTAAGTTTTGGTAAATTGGCAAGGCTTGGGAATAAAATTGTTCTGCCTCACGATATTGACAGGCTTTGTTAAACCCGCCCGCCAGACGAAGCAAGTAGATTGCTTCACAAGGCTTATCGTTAAGAGTTTGGGCAAGCTGAGTCGCTTCTTGGCACGATTTAATCCCCAATTCCCGCATTTCCTTTTGCTGCTCAAGCGGAAAATTGAGGTGTTGACCTTCCGCCAAACCTGCTCTTGCATCAAGGTAAAGCAGATTTATCGTCAAGGCTTCTTCGCGTTTGTTGGTTTGATATAATTTCGGAATTAATCTGTCAGCTATTCGGTCAACTTCTGAAAGGTTTTGATTAACAAAGGCTTGGATAAAAGCGACAATCTCCGTCTGACCTTGTGCTTCGATAATGGCTTCGTGCAAAAGCCCCGATTCCCGTAAAGCCAGACATTTCCTTACTTTGAACATCCACGCAGAGTTTGACGGTATTGATTGGGAAGACTGATTTCGTTCGGCTTCATTTTTACTGACGGCGAATGGCGCAATTCTCTCCATTGCCGACATTATGTATTCGTTAAATTCATTTCGTCCTTCCTCTCTGGCTTGCCGCGCCATTTCCATCAGAGTTTCAAAAGTTTTTTGTGTAAGTAATTCAGGGTTAGCATCAATAATTCCCGCTAATTCCTGATACGAGTCCGCCCACAAGACACTTTTTATTGCCAAAAGTAAATCTGATGTATTCATTTATTTTCGACCTCCTCATCCATAGACTCTTGTTGCAAAATTTGCACGGCATTCAAATTATTCTCGGCAATCTCCAGCTTTTCCTTAAAAAGTTTCGGCTCTTGTCCGGCTAGATTTCGATAAAGCTGCACTGCTTCGGCAATCGAGATTTCGGCACTAATCAGCCTTTCCAGATAAATTTGCACCACGCCTAAACAACTCAAGGTCAGTGCCAGTTTTGAGTTGAAAAGATGCGGTTCTTGCGCGGCTAAATCGCGGTAAATTGGTAAAGCCCGTTGATAAAATTGTTCGGCTTCGAGAGGTTGGCGGGAATAACGGAAACAGTCGGCTAAACGCACTGAATAATGGGCTTCGCACGGTTGGTCGGCGAGATTTTCGGCAATCCGAATCGCTAGCCGACAGGCTTTGATGCCCAGTTCTTTCATCTCATCCTGTTCGGCAACGGGAAATTGACGATAAGATTCGATTAAACTTACTCTCGTATCGAGATAAAGCAGATTGATGGTCGCGGCTTCTTCGCGGCGATTTTCCTGTTTTAATTGCGGAATCAGTTGGTCGGTTAATCGGTCAACTTCGGAAAAATCTCCGTCGGCAACGGCTAAAAGCGAAACAAAGGCTTGGAGAAAAGCGACAATTTCCGGCTGATGGTGCGCGTTGGTAATGGCTTCGTTGAGCAATTCGGGCTGGAGCAAAGCCAGACCTCTTCTCGCCTTGATTGCCCATAAAATTTTTGTCGCTGATTGTCGGGCAAATGCCGAAACTTTCTCCGCTGCCGTTTGCAGGGATTCGCCGACCTTATTTTTGCCTTCCTGATAGGCTTTTTCCGATGCTTCCGTCATCGCTGCCAAAGTCTCAGGTTGCAAAAGAGCCGGATATTCTGCCAGAAGCAATGCCAATTCCTCGTCTGACTGTGCCGCCAGAATTTTTTCGACAACCAGCATTACATCTGAGAAATTCATCTGTTTTTAACTTCCTTACTCTCAAACCCAACAAAACTTGTTTCCCATAAACTTTCGTCGAATCGCTAACTTTCGGGGCTTGCAACGGGACAAATATTTTCCAAAATTTTCCAACTCCAACTAAACTCCGAAATGCTGAAAACCTGCCCAGAAAAACGGATGCGGATATTCTTTCATTGAGCATTGACAATTGTGCTTGTCGCAAGGCTTCGGGTTTGTTGTCTTTGTAATCTTCTTGGCTGAGATTTTCGTAAGCCATTTGCATCAATTCGGAAGTTGCCATATCGCTGACCGACCACAGCGAAGCCCAGACGCTTGGACTTCCGGCAAAGATAAATCCGAGCGGTAAGCCGAAATGTTCATCAGTTGGCGAGGCAAAATCAACCATTCCTGTTTCGCACGCCGAAAGCGTTGTCAGCCAATTGCTTTGCAAGTTGGTGCTGATTATTTCGCTCAACTTTATCACTTCATCAGCCATGACGAGTCCCGAATCAAACGGACTTGCTTGATTGTAAAAACCGTGACAAGAGAAATGCGTAAAGCCGTAATCTTCGCGCAAGGCTTCAATGACGGCGGATTTTGTCGCGTCTTTTCTCAATAAATTCTTGCTTGGTTGATGAAGCCTTTCGATAAATGAAACTTCTTTCTCCGAAGCATCCAAATCTTCCTTTGGATTTGTTACAAAAAGCGTTTTGTTTGAGCGTAGCTTTTCGTTTTCCTGACAGCGTTTGAAAACCGAAACACTCGGAGCGTAAGAGATTGAATATTCTTCGAGCAAATAATGTTTTTTGCCCGCTTCATCTTTCCAACTCGCCGCGTGCAAAGGCAAAAGTGCCAGACTTTGATTTGGCACAAACAGAACTTCTTTGCTGTCGGATTTTTCTTTCAAGACTTGATGAACGTGAATCAACAGTTCTTCATAAATCGTGTCCAATGTTTGCTCAATCGCGGCTTTCCATTCCCAATCTCTATTTCTTTATTTTTCCATTGCAAATACGGAATCAGCCATTTATCACGAAACAATTCAAACATCTCATTTTGACCAAAGCCTTTTATTTCCTCGATGTGAAGTTCGCCTGTCGGGAAAACAAAGATGATGGCGGTTGATTCGCGCAAGATACGAAACATCACGATTGTCCGATTTTGCTTCTCGCTGATGGCAAAGATACTTTCGACATCAATGTCTTTTGCTTTTGGCGGAAAATCTTTGTCGTATTTGCCAATCTCTTCCAAAACGCTTTTCAATTCATCTTGTTTCGCAAATCTTTGATTTTGGGCTTTTTGTTTTTCCTGTTCCAAAGGTTGTTTTTGTTCGGCTATTTGCCGTAAAAATGCTTGTCGCGTGTCGTCGTCATTCTCGTCATCATCTTTGATTTGTTTGATGTCATATTTAAATCGGTTTAATTGTTCGCTCAAGTATCTTTCATAGCTTTCAATCTGCTGTAATTCCTTGATTGCATCGGAATATTTGTTTCCTAAATCTTTGACAATTGCCAAAGTATCGGACGTTGACGCTTTCGGCTGTAAGTCTTCGGATTTTAGATTGAGCAAATCCGACAATGAACGACTTTTACCAAGTTCGGCAATTTCCAAAGCCTTTTCCCAATCCTTCATTCTGATATAACAAGCCAATAAATTATTATAAATATTGACATTTTCTTGCAAAATACGGTTGCGGTCATCAATCGTAATTGCCTTTGCCCGTAAATCTTCTATCAAACCTCTGGCAGATTCAAAATTCTCTTTGGCATCATCAAGTTTATCCTGCTCAAGTTGCAAATAACCTAAATTGTTCAGCGTCATTGCCACATATTGATTGAAAATATGCGGCTCTTGCAAAGCTAAGTTTCGATATAAGTTGCAACGCTTCGATATAAGAGTTTTCTGCATCCGTCAACTTTCGAATATGTCTTTGCACAGTACCTAAATTGTTCAGTGTCATCGCCACATCTTGATTGAAAATATGCGGTTCTTGTAATGGCTAATTCCTGATTGATTTGCAACGGCTTCGGTGATAGTGCTTTTCCGCATCCTGCCAATCTTTTGCAAATGAAGTTTGCACATTACCTAAATTGTGCAACGTCATCGCCATATCTTTATTGAAAATATCGGCTCTTGCAAAGCTAAATCCTTGTATAAAGTTAGCAAATGCTTCTGGAATAAGAATTTTCCGCTTCAGCCAACTTTTGCAAATTTGCTCTGCACAATGCCTAAATTATTCCAGCGCTCCTGCAACAAATGTTGATTGAAAATATGGGCTCTTGCTAAGGCTAAGTCTTGATAAAGTTGTAACACTTCGGCAAGTAGATTTTTCTGCATCCACTAACTTTTGCAGTTCGCTTTGCACATTGCCTAAATGTTCAGTGTTAGTCAGCCACATATTGATTGAAAATATGTGGCTCTTGGCTAGCTAAATTCTCGATAAAGTTGCAACGCTTGGATATAAAAATGTGCGGCTTCGCGGAGTTGGCGAGATTTCAGCAAATCCGCTTCCAAAGTTTCTAAATAAAATGCTTGGCAAGGTTTGTCATCGAGAATTTGGGCTATTTCGATTGCTTCTTGGCAGGCTTGGATTCCAAATTCTCTCATTTGTTTTTGTTGTTCAAATGGATAATTCGATATAACTTTCTGCCAAAACTGCTCTTTGTCAAGGTAAAGCAGATTTAACGTTAAGGCTTCTTCGTGGCGTTCGGTTTGTTGCAACTTCGGAATCAATTGTTCGGCTAATCTGTTCAACTTCGGGAATGTTTCCTTAGGCAAAGGCTTGAAGAAAGCAACGATTTCAGTTTACCCCTGTGCTTCGGCAATTGCTTCAATCAAAAGTTCTTCTTTTTCTGAGAGCAAGATATCTTCTCGCTTTGATTGCCCACGCAACCTTTGGCTCAATATTTGGATATCGGTTGCGAAGATTGACTTTGAGCAGATTCAATTTGGCTCATTTCAAAATTCGACAATTCTCTCAACCGCCCCCATCTTCGCTAACATCATCCTTTTCCGTCTTGTTTGGCTTGTTGTGCCATTGCCATCAGAGTTTTAAAGTCTCTTGTTCTAACAAGGCAGGATGTTCTGCCAAAATTGATGCCAATTCTTGTTCAGATTGTGCCGACGAAACTTCTTCTATCGCCAATATTAACTCTGTGAAATTCATCTATTTTTAACCCCCATTACCTTTCCTGTCTTTTGTGCTATTTCATCTTCAGCCGACATCGGGGAAGTTTGCCTTTTGTCTTTTGCTCGGTAATTTGTTTGTTTTCAATCGGTTGAAACTTATCTTTTGAAGTATTAAAGATTCCGTCTTTTATATCACGTCCGAACAGAATCAAAATCGGGGTGAGAATAATTGTCGCCAGAATCGCTATTTTTGCCCAATGAGTTTCCCCAATTTTGAAACTCGGGAAACAGTTGAAACGCTCCGATAAGCGTCAGCAAACCGAACAGCCATGCTAATTTTCTGCCGTAAATTCCTGCTTGCAGATTTGAGAGATTGGCGATTTCTTCGCCGATGATTTTGGCTTTTTCTTCGTCAATTTTGAGATAGGTTATGTCGGCTTTGATTTGTTCGGCTTGCGAGGCGAGAGGTTTTATCAACATTTTCCGCAAATCGTCTTTCTTTGGTTGCAGAAGCGGATTGTCCAAAATCCTTTCGGCATTTCCGATGTTTATTTCAATCGTGTGCAGATGATTCTCGGTTATCTTTATCTTTTCGGCTAAATCAACTCTGTATTTGGTTAAATCACGGTTTGCATTCTCAATCTCGCTCAAGGTTTTCGGTTGATTTTTTTCAAACCAAGCAAGATAACCAACAAATTTTGTCGGGCTGATTTGGCATCTAAGGCATTTATGTTTTCCGTTTCAAAATCAACTTTCGCAAACGACAAAAAATATTCTCGGAGCAAGACATCAAACAATTTCGTCGCGTTATCTAAGGCTTTCGCATCGGCAAAATTCTTTGAAATAATTGCCGCGACTGCTTTTTCTTCGCCAAAATCAATGGCAAAATGCGCGAAATCCAATTCAACCGCCGAAAAGTTTTCGGTTTTCAACAATGTCGAAAAAATTTCTTTCGTGTCGGTCTCAGATGTTTGAAACTCGGTAAAATAGCAAAAACATTTGGCAGGCAATTCGGTTTCGATTTTTGTGTAATCGTAAATTTGTTCTTTTAACTTTTCGGCTATTGCGGCGAGGTCGGAAACTTTTGTGATTTTTTTGACCAGCCCAACCCATTGTTGAAGCACATAAACATCAAGAAAGATGCCGGAAATCAAGGTTCGATGAAAATCTTGGTAGAAAACGATGTTGGATTGATTATTTGGAGTTGAACTGTCTATCGAGGTAATAATCGGGACAAAATAACCGGCTTTGGCTTTCTTGCGTTCGATTTTTTTTGTGATTTTTGCGAAGTATTATCTAAACCCGCCGATTTCCGCGACTGCCATTTTAAGTTTTGGCTCAAACTTTTCCAAAGAAAATCTTCGTCATCGTTGCGAGTTTTCTCCGCACAAAAGCGATAGCGACTCAACTGCAAGTCGTTTAATTTCATCTATTTGTCTCCTCCAAATTATTATCTTAAGCAGGTAAGCAAAAGTTCTACAACATTTTGCTTTTCGTTCAGAGTCCACGCTTCAGCGTGCAACCGCCAACGAAGCGCGGCGGTTGAGCAAACTAAAGTTTGGACTCTGAACTTTTCAAAACACCTCGAAATTTATACTCACCCACTTATTAGTCTGTAAATTAAGTTTTTTAATATTCAAGTTTAACAACGAAGGCAGAAACACGCGCGTTAGCAAGTGTGCCAAACTATTGCAGTAATTAAACTTATTCACCCTTATTAACGTGCGGGTTTCTGCCTTTTTTATCAAAGTTTTTAGCAGTAAATTAACTTTACAGACTACTTATACCGCCAAAGCAACGAAAATTTATGAATTAGATTCAGCCTTCGGAGTTTTATCTTTTTCACGAAGTTCGTCAATTTTCTTATTAACCTCAACAAGTTCATTTTGCAAAGGAGAATTTTCTGTTGGAGTTTCATTGATTGGAGGATTTGAGCTAGGCAATTTCATGCTAAATTCCGCCAACACCTCTAATAGCTTTTTGCCGCTACTGTTAAAGCATAACTCGTCCAATTTACTTTTGAAGACATCAACTGAGGAAGATTCATCTGCCAAACTTCCAATATCTTCAATCGTTAAATTGCATTTATCTGCAAATGCCTGTAAGTGCTTTTTTAATAAATCAAGGTCGAGTCCCATCAAGATTTACCTCCCAAATTTTGTTTAGATAGAGGATACCTAAAATAAGATTGAGTTTCAATGATTTTATTTTTTACAATTCCATTTTTTTACAATTCCAACGATTTTCGATAAAGTCTAAAATAGACTCCAACATAATTTGGGTTCTGAGGAGTGATAAAAATGAAAAAGGTTTTATTGAGTTTAATTCTAGCTGTTTGTTTGTTTCCGATTTTAGCTTTGGCTCAAACCATTTCTCAAAATAGTGTTGAACAAGCCATTTTAAACGAAATGAATGTGGCTCGCAGAAATCCCCAAATTTACATCGGATATTTGGAAGAATATAAAAAACTTTTTAAGGGAAAAATAGTTCAATATCCAAACGGGGTGAGGATACAAACTATTGAAGGCGTAGTTGCCGTTGACGAGGCTATTAACTTTCTGAAAACAACGCCCAAACTTGATGCTTTCAAGTTCTCAGCCTGGACTTGCCAAACCCGCCAATCTGCAACTCAAAGATTTGATGGAAAATAATTTGCTTGGACATTTTGGCAAAGATGGAAGTCAATTGCCCCAACGAATTGCCAAATTTGGTTCGGTCAGTTTTGGTTATGCCGAAAATATTGTCTATTATGTTGATCTTCCAAGAGAAATTGTGTTGATGATGATTATTGATGACGGTATTGCCAGTCGCGGGCATCGGAAAAATATATTTAACCGCGCTTTTAGACAGGTTGGCATTGGATATGGAAAAGGTCGGGAAAATGAGGGACTTTGCGTAGTGGTTTTTGCCGGATTATTTCGGGAGATTAGCTTGCCAAAAGGTGTCCGTCAAATTTCAGCCAAAAACAAAGAGCGAAAAGCCGTGACTTTTCACTCCTTTTAAATCCTCAATTTGCCAACCGATTATTGTTTTGCTTCGGCTCGCTTGCGTAATTCAGTCAATAATTCTTCATCTGTTACAGCATTTATTTGCGGCGCATTGACCGTGCCAAGTTTCTTTTCTTGCTCGGCGCGTTCTTCTTCTTCAGCCTCTCGCATTCCATCTTTAAAGGCTTTGCGCGATTGTCCCAAGGGATTTTGCCAGTTGCGGCAAACGGGTTGCGCCAAATAATAAAAATAAAACTGCCACGATTAAAATAATTTCTGTTGTTCCAAAATTCATAATTCCACCCAATTATTTTGACGTTTGAATTTCAATAAAAGTTTGCACGTCAAACATTTTCATCATACAGCGATTTGGCTAAAGTTTCCATCAAAGATGATTATTTTCTCTTAAATTTCTCCATTGCATTAACCAAAGCCGAAGTAATCCCGGGTTCGCTGACGGAATGTCCGGCATCCGGCACTACTATAAATTCAGCTTCGGGAAAGGCTTGGTGCAAATCCCAAGCCGAGGTAATCGGACACACCACATCGTAGCGTCCTTGCACAATAACGGTCGGGATATGTCTAATCTTATCAATATTTTCGAGTAAATAATTTTCAGTTGGGAAAAACGAATTATTCATAAAATAATGACATTCGATTCGCGCTAAAGACAAGGCTTCCTGTTCGCCTTCCCAATGATTCATCAGGTCTTCGCTCGGATAAAGTTTTGAAGTCGAACCTTCCCAGACGCTCCACGCCCGCGCCGCTGAAACCCTTACCTTTTCGTCATCGCTGGTCAGTCGTTTGTGATAGGCGGTGATAAAATCTCCGCGCTCGGCTTCGGGGATTTCATCGCGGTAACGCTCCCAAAAATCGGGGAAAATTTCAGACGCACCGTGTTGATAAAACCATTTCAATTCGGAGGGACGGGTTAAGAAAATCCCCCGTAAAATCAAACCTAAACATCGGTCAGGATGAGTTTCCGCGTATGCCAAGCGCAAGCGTGCTTCCCCACGAACCGCCGAACACAAACCATTTTTCGATGCCAAATTTTTCGCGCAAAGCCTCAATATCACTGATCAAATCCCAAGTCGTATTCTCGCGTAATTCATACGGCGGAGTTGAACTTCCCGAACCGCGTTGGTCAAACAAAATGACTTGATAATATTTCGGGTCAAAGAATTGGCGATACATCGGCATAATCCCGCCACCCGGTCCACCGTGCAAAAAAACTACGGGAACGCCATTGGGATTACCGCATCTTTCGTAAAAAATATTGTGAATGTCGGAAACTTTTAACATCCCCGAATCAAACGGCTTAATTTCAGGATACAGAGTTTTCATATCGCAAATCATACTAAATCTGAAAGAAAAAAACTATTGGGAATTGATTTTTGACCTTTGATTTTTTGGAGTCAAAGGTCTTAACTTCTCTTTCTTGGGTTGTAACGAACTTAACAATTTTTTGAAACATTCAACTTGAGACAAAATCTTTCAAAGATCAAAGGTCAAAAATCAAAGATCATTTTGACCAATCTAAAATTCCGTTCTAACATTTACCAATGATTCGTCGCGCACTTTATCCCGGTTCGTTTGACCCAATGACTAACGGGCATCTTGATATTATTGAAAGGGGTTCACAACTTTTTGATGAAATTATCATTGCAGTTTTGAGTAATCCTGACAAAGTTTCGATGTTTTCGGTGGAAGAACGAAAGGCAATGATTGCCGAAGTTTTGCCAAAAACCGAAAATTGCAATTTAATTGTCGAGGATTTTAGCGGTTTATTGGTTGATTATGCGCGAAAACGCGAAACTTTTGCAGTTTTGCGCGGAATTCGGGCTGTTTCCGATTACGAATACGAATTGCAAATGGCTCTGATGAATCGTCATCTTGAACCGCGCCTTGAAACAATTTTCTTAGTCGCCAACCCAAATGTTTCTTATATTTCTTCGAGTTTAATAAAACAAATTTATAAGCTAGGTGGAAATATTGACGGTCTTGTGCCAAAATTGATAGCTGAAAAAATGAAAAAGTAATTGATAATTGATAATTGATAATTGGATTTCAAATCATTCATAATTATCAATTATCCACTATCAATTATCCACTAATCTATGAGTTTTATACCATCCGAAAATGTCCAAAAAATGCAGACTTCATCAACCTTTAAAGCGATGATGGCTGCCGCCAATTTGCGCGAACAAGGGTTTGATGTCATTGATTTGACCGTTGGCGAACCTGATTTTCCGACCCCGCAATTTATCAAAGATTTAGCGTGGGAAGGTTTGGAAAAAAACATTACCAAATACACGCCCAGCGCGGGTTTGAAATCTTTTACCGAAGCCGTTTCGCATTTTTACTCAAGAACAATTTGGCGCAAATTTTTCGTCGAAAGAAGTTGTCGCGGCGTGTGGCGGAAAACAAGCGATTTTTAACGCAGTTTGCACACTCGTTGGCACGGGCGATGAGGTTTTGATTCCCAAACCATATTGGGTTTCGTTCCCTGAAATGGTGACTTTCGCGGGTGCAACCAATGTTTTTATTGACACGGAAGAAACCGATTTTGTCCTAACCGCCGAACAAGTTAAAGAAAAAATCACCGATAAAACTAAACTTCTAATCGTCAATTCGCCAAGCAATCCGTCGGGGCGTGTGATTCCCGCCAGCGAGATGCGAAAAATTATTGAAGTTTGTGCGGAAAAAGGCGTTTATGTGATTACGGACGAATGTTATTTATTTTTTGTCTATCCGCCATCGGAGGTTTTTAGCGCATCCGTTTTACCCAATGAATTACGCGATTTTGTCTGCGTAGCCGGTTCATTTTCAAAGACTTACGCAATGACGGGGTGGCGCATCGGTTACACCATTGCAAATGAAGATTGGACAAAACAATTGGTCAAATTGCAAAGTCATTCCGCCACGCATCCGACTTCGTTTGTGCAATACGCTTGCGCCCGGGCGATGGAACGCCGCGAAGAATCAATGGCGGCAGTTTCGGGAATGTTGGCTGAATACGAAAAGCGCAAAAATTGGCTCATTCCCGCGTTGCAAACTGTTGAAGGATTTAAGGTTGCCGAACCCGAAGGTGCATTTTATGCGTTTATTGATGTCAGAGATTTGTTAGGCGACAAATTCAAAACTTCGGCAGATGTGGCGGATACTTTATTGACCGAAGCGCATACCGTTTTGACCGATGGAAAAGGTTTTGGGGCAGATGGATTTTTGCGACTTTCGTATGCAACTTCGTTGGAAAATCTGCAAAATGCGGTGGAACGAATGAAGAAAGTTTTGGAAGGAAAAGCGATTACAGCATAACGGCATAGCAGTAGCAGTAGCAGTAGCAGTAGCGAGTAATCGTAAATTAAAAATTCAAATTGTCAATTTCTAAAAAAACAAAACTGCTTCTGCCGCTGCTTCTGCCACTGATTTAATTTCCACCCGTCATCATCAACCCAATTTCTTCGATACTCGTTTCTTTCGGATTAACTTCGCCGACAATTTTGCCTTCACGAATTACTAGAAGTCTGTCTGCTAACGCCGTAACTTCTTCTAATTCAGCCGAAACGAGCAAAACAGCCGTTCCCGCATCACGCAGACCAATCAGTTTTCGATGGATAAATTCGATTGCGCCGATGTCCACGCCGCGAGTCGGTTGCGATACCAAAAGCAGTTTCGGGTTCAACTCAAATTCGCGTCCAATGATGAGTTTTTGTTGATTTCCGCCTGAAAGTGATTTGGCGGAAAGTCCGGGATTCGGCGGACGGACATCAAAATTTCGGATGATTTCGGTCACTCTTTTTTCAACTGCTGCACTGTTTATCAAACCCGCTCCATCGGCAACGGGCGGACGATAATGAACGCCGAAAATCGAATTTTCGGCTAAATCGGAATTGAGCAGGAGTCCGCGTTTATGGCGGTCTTCGGGAATGTGTGCAATGCCTAATTCTTTGCGTTGACGGGCAGTTAACCCGTAGTATTCATTTTTCTCTGCCGAACTAAACGCTTTGATTGAACGCATCGCCAAGATCATAGCATACGCAAATAAAACAACTTTTATGGCAAGTAATAATGACTCCCATAAGCCATAAGAAAATATGCCTAAAACAGCTTTTATTATCATTAATACTGATTCCCCTAAGCCAAATGAAAATATGCTTAAAATTAAAGGAATTATTAGGCTGAACAAAGAAATAACTGACAAAGCTATCACACCATAACAGGCAAGTTTATTTCGTCTTTGCAAACCAATAATCAAGGCTAGATAAATAAAAGGTTTTATGAGCATTGTGGCAAAATGCAATGGATTGACGGTAGTTAAAATAACAGTTCCTAAATCAATCGCTAAAAATAATAATGCCATTGTAGCTAAAAGTCTTTGTAAGGCAGGGGCAGTTGAGGACTTGAAATAATCCATCCGCCGATTTTCAAACACAACTTCCCCATTATTTGGCTTCTCTAATCCGGCAACTGCTTCAATCAATTCGGTTTGTCCATTGCCCTCGATTCCGGCAATTCCGACGATTTCGCCCGCGTGAACGGCAAACGAAATATTGTTCAACCGCCACGCCGTGTTTGCCTTTGACCGACCAAATTTTTAATATCCAAAACGGTTTCTTTCGGCTTGGCATTTGTTTTTTCAACTCTCAACAAAACATCGCGCCCGACAATCATTCTGGCAAATCTTTCGCATTCGTTTCAGCCGTTTTGACATTCCCGACCGACTTTGCCGTCGCGCATCACGGTCACATTGTCGGAGATTGCCAAAACTTCTTCGAGTTTGTGAGTGATAATGACAATTGTTTTACCTTGTTCGCGCATTTTTCGCAAAATCTTGAAAAATTCTTCGACTTCTTGCGGAGTTAGAACGGCGGTTGGCTCGTCTAAAATCAACAACTTAGCGTTGCGATAAAGAGCTTTCAAAAGCTCGACCCGTTGCTGTTGCCCGACCGATAAATCTTCGATCATTGCGCGAGGTTTGACCCCAATTTTAGTTCTTCGGAAAGCGCAAATATCGCTTCGCTGGCTTTGTCGAGGTCAAGATTGACGGCACTTCCCGTTTCCGCGCCCAAGATGATATTTTCCGCCACTGTCATCGTATCCACCAACATAAAATGCTGATGCACCATCCCGATTCCGAGCGCAATCGCATCGTGCGGATTTTTAATCGAAACGGGTTTTCCATCAACCAAAATCTCGCCCGAATCGGCGTTGTAAAAGCCATAAGCGATTCGCATAATGGTTGATTTGCCCGCGCCGTTTTCGCCGACAATCGCGTGAATTGTGCCTTTTTCAATTTTGATGGAAACATCGTTATTAGCCACGACATTGCCGAATGTTTTCGTGATATTTTTAAGTTCTAGCATTATGAATTAAATAAATCTCCAAAAGCCGTAAATTAAGAGCGGAAGTCCACCGATAAAAAGCATTGCTCCCAACTTTCTGAATTTTCTCCCAAGCGGAGTTTGATCGGTAAAACCATTGGTAAAACCGCATAAAATCATTGCCAATCCGGTAAAAGCCAGACCGCCGGGCAAAGGAAACATTCTGGTAATGGCTCTGTCGGTATTCCCAACCGAAATATGCGCCCGCGCCAAAACAAATCAAGCCCATCAAAATCCAAATTATCGAATTAAAGGTTAAATTACGAAACATCTCTAAACCCCTTTTTATTTTTTCATTGCGTCCGTCACTTTGATTTCACCTGCTTTGATTTTCTCTTTGGCTTCTTCTACTTTTTTAATATTTTCTTCCGAAATCAAAGACTTATTATGCTTGTCCATCGCGTAACCGACCCCGCCTTTATCCAAGCCGAAAACGTAAACATCGCCCTTGAATTTACCTTCTAAAACCTCTTTCACCGTATCATAGACAGCATTGTCAACTCTTTTTTCCATCGAAGTTAAAACAAACCCCGGCTTGACCCAATTTTGATTTGAATCAACTCCAATGACAAATTTATTCGCTTCGCCATCGGCATTTTTGCCATATTGCTCAACCGCATCAAACGCGCCAAGACCCGAATTTCCGGCGGCGGTAAAAATCACGTCTGCGCCTTTTTCAATTTGAGAAAGCGCAAGTTCCTTACCTTTGCCCGGATTATTCCAAGCCCCATCCGTCACCCCGCAATAATTTTTATAAACTTTAATATTTGGATTGACGGAACGTGCGCCTTCTTCGTAACCCGTTGCAAAACGATGAATTAGAGGAATATCCATCCCGCCGACAAAACCTAAAACTCCGGTTTTTGATTTTGCGCGGCAATCATCCCGACTAAATATGAACCTTCGTGTTCACGGAAAACTAATGATGCAACATTTTGTTTCGGCGTTATACCGTCTGCTTCAAAAATCACGCCGTCAATAATGGCAAATTTAATATTCGGATAATCAGTCGCCACTTTTTGCATAATCGGACCTTGGGCAAAACCAACTCCGATAATCAAATCGATATCCTTTTTCGGCAAATGCCCGCATCGCCGGTTCGATCGAGGTTGGATTGCCCGGTTCGACATCGCGCAGAACAATGTCGAAATCTTTAGCCGCACGTTTTACGCCTTCCCACGCCGCCGCATTGAATGAACGATCATTTTTCCCGCCGATGTCGAAAACAATGCCAACCTTGATTTTTCCTGACTTTTCATCCGAAGCAGACGTATTTGAACAAGATAGATTTATGAGCGAAATCGCCCAAACTAAAATTATTGCGAAAAGAAATTTGATTCCGTGTTTCACTTTGTCACCTTGTTTAATAAAGATTTTGCAACAAAATTATGGTGTCTGATTGAAATAATTACAAGTTTTAAGTGCTGTTTTAGACAAAAAAGCGCGAACAATTTTTCTAAACTGTTCGCGCTTCAAATTATCCAATCGAATTTCGAATATCGAATATCGAAAATCACTTGATTCCCTTGCGGAGCATTTGTTCGCTCAGGGCATTGGAAACTGCCGCGTCAAAACCGTCTTGTTTGCCCATTTTAGCTCGTTCGGTCTTTGATAAATGCGTCACGCTTTTTCGATAATTCGAGAATTTCCGCTCGAATTGCTTTGCGTTCTGCGAGACGTTTATCAACTTCTTTTTTCCGCTCGGCAACCGTCATTTTTTTCAGATTTTCTGGCAAATCCTGCTTCTTTAACATCTTCAAGTTTGGTTTTTTCATTTTCAATTTCCTGAATCAAATCATTTGAATAAGCCGCTGGAATTGATAGCTTTATTCATTGCCCGGTCAGCTTGCGCTCCCATCGGAGCATCTGCCGCAACCTTTGATTCGGTCGAGGCTTGTCGGGCTTCGTTATCTTTCCGAAACTTTTCGCCCGCCACACCATCGCCACCACCGTAAGCTAAATAAGTGCCGCCAATTTTGGTTGCTAATTCAGCCAAACGCGAATCGTAAGGCGTTGAAATCGCTTGAACTCCGCCATCTTGGGCAATCGCAAAATATTTTCCTTCACCACGTTGGGCAATTGTTTGCCAAATTTCTTTGGTGTCAGTCGCACCGCCGCATTGAATCGTATTGACAATCATATCTTGGCTGACGGCTTTTGCAGTTGTCACCAAAACATCAGGTTCTTGAACGTAATCATTGTGAGGCGGAGCATCGCCAACTAGAAATAGAATTTGAGCAGTATTCGGATTTTTCTTGCTCCAACCGGCTTTTTCAACCCCATCCGCCAATCCGCGACGGACATTTTCGGGAGTATCACCACCGCCTTCCGCCCGAAAATCCATCAAGGTCGAATAAATTTTGTCCAAATCATCGGTTAAGGCTGTCACTTGGGTAACGTAAGCATCTCCATTATCTCGATAAGCAACCAGTCCGATTTTGACCCGCGGACGATCTTTTCGTTGCATCACATCATTGACAATGCTCCAAATTTTTTGTTTCGCGCCATCAATCAAACCGCCCATTGAGCCGGTAGTATCAACTACAAACACCATTTCAAGCGTCTTTTGACTATCGTGAATCGTTTCAGTTTGGATAATCGGAATTGGTTCAATGGAATTTGCTTGCGCTTTGTAAATAATTGCGCTGGCTGAAGCCGTGCCGATGGCAAACGCCAAAAATAAAGTGCTGAATTTGGTCGAAAATTCTCTCATAAAAAACTCCTTTTAGTTGCTGTAAATATTGGGCTAATTTGCCTTCTGTATTTTTGAACGCGATTAAAAGAAGTTTCTTGCAACTTTTATGAAATTATTTTTTCAAAATCCTTTTAATTTTTCGCTTTTTTGATTAGGTCAGAGTTTGGAACGCCATCCATCTTGGTGGCATTGAGCGCAGGGCGCGAACATTTCAAGTTTAGACAAAAAAAACGGCGAACTTGAAATTTCGCCGTGATTAAAAAAAAAGACAAGAAGACGGATGTCGTTCCAATCAAATAAGCATTTTCATATAACCGCAAAGCGAACTTATTTTAACCAATGTCCAACCAACCGCCTGATGGCTGACCAGATTTAATAAGATTTCGCTTTGCAGTAATATTTTCATCGTGCTTATTCCTTCAGTAAGCCTCGCTATTTCTTTACGCAACCCCTGTGCCACACTTAAAAACCTCATAATTAAAGCCCTTCGTACTTGTTTAAGCGTGAAACTCGTGCATTTTATTTCAATTTGACCGATTTTATTTCAATCAGATTGACCGATTTTGAATTTGTTAAACGATTACTAGCACCTCAATTACCGAAAATGTTAGAATTAGGTGACAAATTTTGTATGGAATTAACACTTGCTATCACAGGCGCATCCGGCATCATCTACGCCCATCGAACCTTGCAACTACTGGCGGAAAGTGGTGTCGTTTCACAAATTAAATTTGATAATGTCGGGGACTGCCGCCATCGTTGCCCAAGTTGAAATGGGCGCAAATCTAAAATCGCCAACTGCTGAAAAAATCAACGAATGGCTCGGTTTGCCGCCGGATTCAAAGATTATCCGTTTTTGGCAATTGGATAATTTTGCAGCTAAACCTTCTTCTGGTTCATATAAACAGGCAGGGATGATAATCGTCCCCTGTTCGATGGGAACGCTCGGTTCAATCGCGTCAGGGGCGGGAACAAATTTGATTCATCGGGCGGCTGATGTCACCTTAAAAGAAGGTCGCAAACTCGTCCTTGTTCCCCGCGAAACGCCTTATAATGCAATTCATCTGGAAAATATGCTCAAACTTTCACACGCCGGTGCAAGGATTTTGCCCGCTAGTCCGGGCTTTTATCATCGCCCGAAAACGATTGATGAACTGGTTAATCATTTGTGTTATCGGATTTTAGATCAATTCGATATTCCACACGATAAGAAAACGCAGTGGACTGGAACGGAAGTTCCGCAAGGAGATTGAAAAATGAAATTTATCATAATTTTGTGTTTGTTGAGCCTGTGCTTTCATTCTGCTTTTGCACAGGAACGCCAAGTTTTACCCGTTGATGAGGCAAAAAAGGATGCGTCTTTTTTTGCTTTCAGAGAAAAACTGATTAGTGCCGTTAAAAAACGTGATGCTAATTTTGTTTTAAGCATTGTGGATAAAAATATTAAAAATGGTTTTGGCGGAAATGACGGAATTACCGAATTCAAAAAGCAATGGAAAATTAACAGTTCAAATTCCGAACTTTGGAAAGAATTATTAACGGTTTTAACCCACGGCGGAACTTTTGATAAAAGACTGAGAAATTCTTTCTACGCGCCGTATCTTTTTACCACTTTTCCTGAAGACCTAGACGCTTTTGAATATCAGGCAATTTTTGGCAACAACGTCAATTTACGCTCCAAACCTGATTTGAATGCGTCAATTGTCGCTAATCTTTCTTATAATGTCGTCAAAGTTGATTATGAAAATTCTATCAAATTTCCAAAGGATGAGAACGAATTTCTGTGGTTAAAAATTGAGACTTTGGGCGGAAAGAAAGGCTTTGTAAAGCCCGAATTTGTTCGTAGTTCGATAGATTATCGCGCCGGATTTGAAAAGAAAAAAGGTAAATGGATGATGACTTTCTTTTTGGCGGGAGATTAAATTTTACGCCAAAAGGTTTTCCAATCGTGATAAAATTATTGGAAAAGGAGTTTTATAGAAAATATGTCAGCAGTTGGGCGCGGCGCAAGGTCACATAATAAAGTTGAGTAACTCAACCGAAAATGGCACTAGCATTTTTGTCCTAACCTTCCCGAAGTTATAAAGATAGTCATTTATAACCGGCACGAGAAAAGCTTGGAGGGGAAACAGGCGAGTCTTGCGGATGAACAGCACGTCCAAGATGAGAGCAACCGGCGAAGCTAAGATGATGAAACGGTAATTGTTAAATCTGAGAATTTCCTATAAACATAATTATACCTACGGCTGTTAATGAGGTAGTTGAAAGATATACGAAAGATGAAAACTTTGCGTCAAAATTCGTCCAATATTTATGAAAAACTGCCATTAAATATTGGCTTTCAATCAATCTAGGCAATTGATTGAAGTATCTTCGAGCGTAGTTCGCTACGTTAAGGAATCGGAAAGACATCTAAATTAGCGGATAAATTGTTATGTGGCAACGCCGGAACTGGTTTGAACTCCCTCTTGGGGTAGGCGGACTGATAGCTAATGTTCAAAACAGGGCAGCGAAATCGTAGTAGTCAGAGAGCGGGAAAGCCGTTCACAGGGCGAAGGATTTCAGGTTTGGTCGCAATATGGACACGGAAACGGTCAACAATAGGTTGAAATCATTATGATAAACGTCACCGCAGAAATAAAGCACTTACATAAACTTGCCAATGAAGATTCAAGCAAGCGTTTTACTAAATTATGGAATAACTTAACTTCCGTTGAATGGTTAGCGCAGGCTTGGGAACAAATCAGACGAAACAAAGGCAGTCAGACATCGGGAGTTGATAAAATGACTGATGAACAGATTGACCTTGAATTCATCCATAAGTTAGCGAAGAAGTTGAAACAAGGCACTTACAGACCAAAACCTGTGCGCCGCGTTTTAATTCCAAAAGCGAATGGAAAAACCAGACCGTTAGGTATTCCGACACTGGAAGATAGAATCGTGCAGCAAGCCGTTAGGATGTTGTTAGAGCCTATCTTTGAAGCGGATTTTCTCAGGTGTTCACACGGTTTCCGACAAGGAATGAGTTGTATGACGGCATTGCGAGATGTTGCCAGACATTACTCAAATACAAGTTGGATAATCGAAGGCGATATAAAAGGTTGTTTTGATAATATTCCACACGGAAAGTTACTAAAACAAATCAGTCGCCGAGTGGCGGATGAGAAGATTTTGATGATTTGTAAAAAGTTTCTTGAAGCGGGATATATGGAGAATTGGAGTTATCACCGCACTTATAGTGGAACTCCACAAGGCGGGATTATTTCACCGCTTTTTGCCAATATCTTTCTCCACCAACTTGATGAATTTATGGAAAAAGAGATGTCTGCCAACATCCTTCAAACCAAGAAGGAATCAATATGCACGACGTAATCCTGAATATCGGCAACTTGAAAACAAGATAACGAAATGCAGGAAAGAATTACAAACCGAAGGCGAAAAAGACAGACAGGAAATTATTCAAAAGCTCAAAGAATTGGAACGACAAAGATGGAAAATTCCATATTACAGAAAGGATAAAAGACATTCTGGAAAGATATGGTATATCCGCTATGCCGATGACTTTTTGATTTTGGTTGCTGGAAACAAAGAAGAAGGCGAAATAATCAAACAGAAAGTCAAAAGAAAAGCTCTCCGAAACAGGATTAACTTTAAGTGATGAGAAAACTCGAATTACACATTGGAGTAAATCTTTAAACTTTCTTGGCTACCAAATGCAAGGAAAACAGAGAAGCCAGAGGCGTAGGAATCAAGGTAATTCTTAGTATCCCCAAGAGAAACAAAAGCAAATTATTGAACGGATAGAAAAAGTTTGTGGTTACTTTCACATTCCTGAAATAGATGTAATGGCACAAGTCGGAGCAATGTTTCGGGGATGGAGTAATTACTACAAATATGTCAATCAACCACAACGTATTTTCAACAAGGTAGGGAGTAAAACGTGGTGGGCATATGCTCATTACAACGCCCGCAAACACAAATTAAGTATTAAACAGATGCTTGAACGTGAAACCAAAGCAAAAAGATACGGAGTCGTTGAACTCAAAGGAAGAAAGCGGACAACATTTTCCCAAAAGGTCGGAAAAAGAACAATAGTTCTTGATATTTTCCCACCTCGAAGCGAACAAATCCGAAGCATCGGAAATCGGCAAAATTGGGAGATTGACATCAAGCCACTTCAACCAATGAATTGGGCAAGCGGTAGAAGTTTGAGAACTTCATTAGAAGCAAGAGAAAGAGCAAATGGAAGATGTGAAAGGTGCAAAGAAAATCCTGTTTTCCAAGTTCACCACACTCGCCCGATGCGCGGCAAAGGCTTTTTAGCCAGAGTGCAATCAGACCGTGACCAAAAAGAAACGGCAGTTGCCCTTTGCAAAGAATGCCATTTACAAGCACATCAAGGTTCTTTCAAACATAGGATACCAAACTGGAACGCCGGATGCGGTGAAAGTCGCTTGTCCGGTGTGGTGTCGGCTTCATAAAAATCTACTACTGAAAAGGAGAAACAGACGTTATGATTCCAGACAATTTAGACCTTCCAAAAATTGAAAATCGCCAAGCCAATCTTGAAAAAGCCATCGTGCAAGCTATCAAGAATCGTTTTCGTGCGATTTTTTTCGAGGTGGATTATCAAACCTACGCCGATTTGATTGAAAAATTCCCGGAAAGACGTAATCCGCGTTTGACCTTTGACCGAGGAGTTTTAGAAGTTATGCCTTTACCCGAACACGATATTTCTGAGCGTTTAATTGACGAAATTTTTATCGAACTTGCTATCGAATTAGAAATTGATTCATTACTGAGCGGCATAGAAATTGCGGTAGTTCTTGGAAAACAAGAAATATTTGCCCGCGAAAAACACGAATGAATACGAAAATTGGGCAAAATATTCTTTCAACCCAGCTATTCACCAAAACTTTTTCGTGCTTTTGGTGTTTTCTGTGGTATGAAATTGATTATGTCAATTACGGTTCTTCAACCCAAAATCGTCTCAAACTTGAGCGCGGATTTGAGCCTGATTCAAGTTTCTACATTGGCGAAAATGCTGAACTAATGCGCTATCGAGACCGATTTTTGGAAACCGATCCGCCACCGGATCTTGTTTTTGAAGTTGATGTGACACATTCTTCACTTGATAAATTTCCGTTAATGGCAGACATTTGGGGTGAAAGAAATTTGGAGATATGAAAAGAAGCATTTGAAAATTTTGCAACTTAAAGAAAATGAATATGTTGAAAGCGAATTTAGTCAGCTTTTTCCCAAATTTGACAGTTTCGGTTCTGAATCAATTTTATTGCCGGCAGTACGGGTAAAGCCGGCTCAAATGGCGCAAAGAAATTCGGGAATGGGCGCAAGCCAATCTCAAAAAATAATGTCGAGTCCAACCGAAAGATTTTCAAATCGAGTAGAAAATTACGTCAAATATCGTCCGAGCTATCCGAAAGAAGTTTTGCAATTATTTCGAGATGAAATGAATTTGCAAACCTCTTCGATAATTGCCGACATCGGTTCGGGGACGGGCATTTCCGCCAAACTTTTTCTCGAAAACGGCAACGTAGTTTATGGAGTTGAGCCAAATAAATTGATGCGCGAAGCCGTCGAAAGTTTTTTTGCAAGATTTTTCAAAATTTCAAACATTCAACGGAACTTCGGAAAATACGACATTTGACTGATAAATCAGCGTTGATTTTATCATCGCCGCACAAGCATTTCATTGGTTTGAGCAAGGAAAAAACACGAGCCGAATTTAAGCGCATTTTGCGCGAAAATGGTTTTGTTGCTCTGATTTGGAATGAACGTCAACTCGACTCGAACGAGTTTTTGAGAGATTATGAAAGTCTTTCTAATAGAGTTCGGAACTGATTATCGAAGAAATTCGACACGATAAAATTAATGAATAAATTTTCGAGTGATTTTTTCCAAATCCGAGTTTCAAGCAAAGACTTTTCTCAATACGCAAACGCTTGATTTTGAAGGGTTAAAAGGCAGGATGCTATCGGCTTCGTATATGCCTTCGGAAATCTATTCCGACGTTTTCGCCGAAATGGTAAATGCTTGAAATCGCTTTTGAAAGTCACGCGGAAAACGGTAAAATACAAATTTTGTATAACACGAACATTATTTTACACTCAGTTTTAATTTTATGACAGAAAATACGAAACGAAACCGGAAATACGCATAATCACCGTCGCACATTCGCCTGATTCTGATGACGCTTTTATGTTTTACGGTTTGGCAACCAATAAACTCGAATACCGAAAGTTTGAAATTTGAACACACTCTCAAAGACATTCAATCGCTGAATGAAGACGCGAAAAACGGCGTTTTTGATGTTACGGCGATTAGTTTTCACGCTTACGCCTACATTTCGGACAAATACGCGCTTGTTGCCGCACGGCGCAAGCATCGGCGATAAATATGGTCCGATTGTTGTCTCAAAAGAACAATACAAACCCGAAGATATTGGCAAGTTGAAAATCGCCATTCCGGGCGAACTGACGAGCGCGTTTTTGGCTTTGACGCATTTATAATCCCGATTTTGAATATGAAGTTTTGCCGTTTGACGAAATCATTGACGAAGTTCAAAAAGGAAAGGTTGACGCCGGACTTTTGATTCACGAAGGACAACTTTTTTACAAACAGATGGGACTTGAGCAAAGTTCTCGATTTGGGCGAATGGTGGTTTGAACGAACAGGTTTGCCACTCCCGATGGGCGGAAACGTCGATTCGGCGCGATTTGGGCGAAGATTTGATGAGACAAGTTTCCAAATATCTGCACCAAAGCATCGTATATTCGATGGAAAATCGCGAAGATGCGCTTGCTTATGCGATGCAATTTGCCCGCGAAATGCCGCCCGAATTGGCCGACAGTTTCGTGGCAATGTGGGTTAATGATTTGACGCTGGATTACGGCGAACGCGGACGCGAAGGCGTGCGAAGGCTTTTGCAAGAAGGCTACGAAAAAGGAATTATTCCGCATAAAGTTGAGGTCGATTTTGTGGGGTAATTGAGACAAGGAGAAATCAATGGGCGAAAAAAACGAAGAATTTGAAGAATTTAATGAACGATTTGAAAGCATAGAACAGACCTTGAAATATATTGCTGAAGCTCAAGCTAAAGCAGAGTTTCTACATAAGAAACATCAGATTGAGAGTCAAAAGCGTTGGGAGCAAACTCAAAAGCAACTTGATTACATTACAAAATTAGTCGGAGTTTCTTTTGAAGAACTTGACCAAATGGATGAAAGACTCTTTTCGGCTTCAATCCCACTTGGGCAAAGATTGGGAAGTAACAAATCTTCTTAAATTTTAACCTCACTCGGAAAGTGAAATTCTTTTTTCACAATATAAATTACAAACTTTCCGTTCATTTCGTGCATCTATTTCTTAGTTTTCAAGTTTGAGGGGAAAAAGAATGAATAAATTGCTAAAGATTTTTTTGTTTGTTTTGTGTTTAGGAGTTGGAAATGCGTTTGCCCAATCAACTCCAAGTTCAATTGTCAGAACAAATTTGAGCCAAGCCGAGATTGATAAAATCATCAAAAACGCAGTTGATAAAGAGGCTGAGTTTCGGGATGCGTTGAAAAATTACATTTTTAATCGCTATGCAGTCATTCAAACCGTTGGGATGGGCGGACAAATCACCGGCGAATATCGGCGCGATTCGTTTATGACTTTTAATCAAACGGGCGAGCGTAATGAGAAAATTCTCTTTGCCCCGACTCCAACGATTCGAGATGTAGAAATTACTGCCGAGGACATTGAAAATTTAGGCGGAATTGATCCTTTTGCCATTGAGCCTAATTTAGTTAATCAATATAATTTTACCTTTTTAGGAAAAGAGCGAATTGATGAGTTAGACCTTTATGTTTTTGATGTTTCGCCCAAAATAATCCCTGATTGGAAAAAATCCAAATTGCGTTTCTTTTTAGGTAGAATTTGGATAGATGACCGTGATTTGCAAATCGTGAAATCAAAAGGTAAGGCAATTCCCGAAGGAAAACAACGCTTTCCGATTGTCGAAACTTGGAGAGAAAATATTGACGGTAAATACTGGTTTCCGGCTTATTCATCCTCAACCGGTCCTGATGCCGAACTTGTTTTTGATGATGGATCGGTGGCGAGACTAAAAATGCGCGTCAAATACACCAATTACCGGCAAGGACGTTCAGAGGTCATAATTTTGGACGATGTGGAAGAAACTCCAAAGCCGACTCCAAAACCGACACCAACGCCGAAAAAACCTTAGCCAATTGAGAATGGATAATGGATAATTGATAATTATTTTAAAAATTCGGCATTATCAATTATCCATTATCCATTCTCAATTACTTCAACTCTTCCACCATCATTCCGCGAATTTTTTTCATTAAATCAGTCATATCATCTTCAACTGTCAAATCTTCGGTTTCAATCGGCGGGAGAAAAACCACTTCGATTGTGCCTGA